>CBDIHL010000045.1:0-398555 GCA_965279125.1 Dinoroseobacter sp. | reverse complement strand
TTGCCCGCCGCCAACGCCGGACCCAACTTCCACGCGCCAATCATCAAGGGAAAGTTCCAGGGCACAATCGCGCCCACCACACCCACGGGCACCCGGTGGATCAGGCCCAGCACGTCCGCTTGGGTCGGAGCGATCTCGCCATACACCTTATCGGTCGTCTCGGCATAGTAGCGTATCGTGGCAGCGGCCCCGCGCGGTTCGGCATTATAGGCCATGCGGATTTCGGTGCCGTTTTCGCGCGCCCCCAGCACGGCGATTTCCAGCGCATGGGCTTCGATCAGATCGGCCCATTTGTGCAGCACGGCTTTGCGCTCGGCAGGTGAGCGCCTGGACCAACGTCCATCGTCGAACGCTTGACGGGCAGAGGCCACGGCGCGGTCCACATCCTCGGTCGTGCTTGCGGGCAGTTTTGCCAGAACCTTGCCATTGATCGGCGACAGCGTCTCCAGCGTCTCGCCCGACGCACTTGGCACCCGCGCCCCGTCAATCAGGTTGAGCGGGTCCGGCACCTTTGAAAAACGGTGGGCATCGATGAGCTCTTGTGTCAGCATTTGGGTCTGGGATCCTGTAGGTGCGGTCTGGCATCACTCTAACGAAACCTCGATAGATGTAGAGCGCGTATGGCAAATCAATTTCATCAAATGAAATAACAAACAGCCCAAGATGCAGACTAGGCCGCCCTCCCGCAAGTTCCCGAAAACGCCAAGGAGAAGCCATGCCCCGCCTTACCACCGGTGACATCATTGCGACCAAACTGGTCCAGCACGGGACCGACACGGTCTTCGGCATTCCGGGCGCGCATACCTATGACTTCAGTGATGCGCTGGCGCGCCAGGACAACCTTCGCTTCATCCACACCCGGCATGAACAGGGCGCGGGTTATATGGCGTATGGCTATGCGCGCTCCAGCGGACGGCCCGGCGTGTTTACGGTCGTGCCCGGTCCGGGGCTGTTGAATGCGGGGGCCGCTTTGTGCACCGCATACGGGGCCAACGCGCCTGTCATGTGCATCACCGGCAACATCATGTCCCATATGATCGGCCAAGGGCGGGGACAGTTGCACGAGTTACCGGACCAACTGGCGATCCTGCGCGGCCTGACGAAATGGGCGGATCGGATCGACCATCCCACTGATGCCGCCGCGACAATGGACCAAGCGTTCGGGGAAATGCTGTCGGGTCGACCGCGCCCGGTGGGGATCGAGGCGCCTTGGGATGTATTTGGCAAATCGACCGAGGCCGCCCTGACAGCGCGTCCGGACAGCGCCCCCGCCCTGGCCCCGGACCCCGACGAGATCGAGGCCGCATTGGAAGCAATCGCCGCTGCCAAAAATCCGCTGATTATGGTCGGCGGCGGCGCGCTGGATGCCTCGGTGCAGGTGCAAGCCCTTGCCCGTCGCTTGCAAGCACCAGTCACCGCGCACCGCTCTGGCAAGGGCGTGATGCCGGAAGATGACCCGCTGGCCTTGCTGCCCCCTGCGGCTTGGAAATACTGGAAAGACTGCGACTTGCTGATCGGGATCGGCTCGCGGCTTGAACTGCAATATATGCGCTGGAAGTGGCTGCCACCCGGTGTGAAGACCCTGCGGATCGACATTGATCCGACCGAGTTCGTGCGACTGCCCGCCGATTGCAGCGTCTTGTCCGATGCCGCTTTGGGAGTCCAAGCGCTGATCGACGGCCTGCCAAGTACGGCGCGTGAGAGCCGGGATTTGACCGCGCTCCGTGCCCGGTCGCGGGCGATGTCGCGGCGATCCAGCCACAGGTGGACTATCTCGGCGTCATTCGCGCCGCCCTGCCCCGCGACGGGTTCTTTGTTGAAGAGATCAGTCAGGTTGGCTTCACCGCGCGCATGGCCTTCCCGGTCTATGCGCCCCGGCAATACGTGACTTGCGGCTATCAGGACAATCTGGGCTTCGGGTTCAATACCGCGCTGGGAGTGAAAGTCGCCAACCCGGACAAGGCCGTCGTGTCCGTGTCCGGCGATGGCGGGTTCATGTTTGGCGTCCAGGAACTGGCGACGGCGGTGCAGCATCAGATCAATGTCGTCGCCATCGTGTTCAACAATGGATCCTATGGCAATGTGCGGCGCGATCAAAAGAACCGGTATGGCAATCGGTTGATCGGGTCGACTTTGGAGAACCCGGATTTTGTGACGCTCGCCCACAGCTTTGGGGCTTGGGCAAAGCGCGTCACCTCCCCGGCAGAGTTAGCCGAAGCCCTAGAGACAGCCCTTGCAGAAGAGCGCCCCGCCGTGATCGAGGTGATGGCCAAGCGCGATTCCGATACGCCGCCTTGGCCCTTGATCCACCCATCACCGCCGACTTGATCCATAGCTCAAAGCAGGGGTAACGCGGCCAGCCAATCCTCCTTCGACTGCGTGCCCGAATCATCGACATCAGCGTCTAAGTCGGTGTCAAAGCTGTTCAGCATAATGCCAAGGGTCATATACATCCCGCAGATCGCGATCAGGTCGAGGCATTGCTGATCGTCGTAATGGCGCTTGAGGAGCATCAACGTTTCGGGCGTTATCTTGCGCGCCTGCATCGCCTCATCGACGGCCTGAAGCAAGATCGTGTCCTGAACACTCCAGCCGTCGGCATCGGGACCGCTCATTACCCGGGCGATTTCGCTGGCCTCAAGCCCGACACGCCGCGCGCGATCCACATGAGACGCCCATTCATACCAAGACCGCAGATGCACAGCGACGCGCAGGATGACCAGCTCTGCCGCGCGAGGACCGAGCGATCCGCCAGACACCGCATGCTGGCGCAGCGGCCACCAAGCGTTCAGAAGCTTGGGATGGTGCGCCATCACGCCGTGGATGTTGAGCGGCTTGTCGTTCATGTCGTCCGCAATCTGGCCTAGATCAGCGGGCCAATCTCGCAGATAAAGCGGATCTATCATTGCGGCTCCCTTCCCTTAGGACCCCTGCACCTCTGTGCGCAGGTCAACACGGCTTGCGTAAAGACTATGGCGCAGCCTTGCCCGAACGCGCACGCCACCGCTGCGCGTATTCCGCAGCGTGAAACCAGCTCTGCGCGGGCTGCCCTGGCTTTGGACGCGCGAGCGCATCACTGGGTCCAGCTGAGGTGCCCCTAGCTTTGTAGACGGTTTGCTTGGTAGTTTTGGAACCCGCTGCCTGGCAGACGATGCTTGCATCGTTGAGAAGGAAGGAGAGACGGATATGAGTAAGGGAATAAGGTTTACAGACGAGTTCAAACAGGACGCTGTAGCGCAGGTTGTTGAGCATAGATATGCGGTCAGCGAAGTGGCTGAGCGATTGGGGATCAGCACCAAGTCGCTGTACACGTGGAAAGCGCAGTTTGCGAAGTCGCCACGTGTCAGGTCAGAGGGGGAGGAACAGGCTGCTGAGATCAGACGATTGAACGGACACTCTCACAACACCCGGACCTGCCTCCTTATGCAGTTCTCACCAATGCTCCATCGTCCACCACGTCCTGAGGCTTGCGCAACGCCAAACGCAGGAGCGGCGGCACGGTCAGCAGCGTCAAGAACGCCGACATGGACAGGCCTCCGACCACCACCGCACCGAGCCCGCGATAGAGCTCGGACCCTTCGCCCGGAAACACGATCAGGGGCATCATGCCCATCACGCTGGTCAGCGTTGACATGAAGATCGGGCGAATGCGGTTTCGTGTGGCCTCCTCGATGGCATCTATCGGGTTCATGCCCTCTTCGCGCAGGTGGTAGAGCGTTTGGTGCACAATCAAGATCGCGTTGTTTACCACAATTCCCACGAGGATCACGAACCCCAGCAGGGTTAACATATCCAATGGCTGGGTCTGGTAGGTATTCAGCAGCGCAAGCCCACCAACGCCCCCAGCCGCGGCCACAGGCACCGCGATCAAGATCACCAAGGGCAACAAGAAGCTCTCAAACAAGATCGCCATGACCAAGAACACGATGATAAGCGCCACGATCAAGTTGATCTGGATCGCCGACCACGTTTGGCTGAGCTGATCGGCGGTGCCTGAGACGCCGAGGCGAATATCGTTCGGCAGGCCTTGTTCTTGCAGCACCGCGACGACTTGGGTTTCCAGCAACTCAACCGCTTGTTCCAAGGGCAGGTCGTTGGATGGCCTGACCTCTAGCGTCACTGTGCGCAACCGTTCGCGGTGGCGGATTTCCGTAGGGCCTGCGGTCAGAACCACCTCGGCCAGCGCTGATACGGGCAGGATTTGTCCGCTGGGCGTGACCACAGGATAGTTGCCGATGTCTTGAGTGCGAGCCGCCGACGTCACCGATGGATCGCCCTTCAGCACCAGATCGACCCGGTCGGACCCGATGGTGATCTGGGCCACGCGCAAGCCATCGTTGAACGCATCGACGGTCGCCGCTAAGGCCGAGCTATCCAGCCCCGCATCGGCAAGACGCAAGCGATCAGGGATCAAACGGACCTCGGGCGCGCCCAACTCAAGTCCCGGAATGGGGCGGAACTGGTGGCCTTCCGAGCGTGGCAACAAGCGCGAGACGAGGCCTGCTGCGCGGCCTGCGACCTCGAGTATATCATCGAGGTCTTGGCCGGACACGTTCAGCTCAATCGTGCGCCCGCCCCCGACACCGCGCCCAAATAGCGAGGGCTGGGTCATGAAGCCGAATGTGCCGGGTTCGGCAAAGATCGGGCGGCTGAGTACGGGGATCAAATCGCCTGCGCGCTGCGTATCGACGGCCCCCGCCCCGACGAAGGAATTTCCCGGCGTCGCGACAAAGAAGAAACTGTCGATTGCGGGCGTGCCATCTTCGGTTTGCGTCTCCGGTGCGGCCTCCCACAAGGGCTGGGCAACACGCTCAATACGCTGTGCGATTGTCTCGGTCGTCTCGAGGTTATAGCCGGGCGGCGGGATGATCAGGCCAAACACCAGGTTGCGATTGCCTTCGGGCAGGTATTCAAGCCGCGGTAGAAACGCCCAACTTGCCACCGCCGCACCGCCCGCGATCAGCAACACCATCAGCACGCCAAAGCTGCGAACGCGCACGGCCAAGCGCACATAAGCCATCACCATGCGGTGAAAACCGGACGCGATATGATCCACGCCCCAGATGCGCATCGGTTTCTGGTCGTCTTTGCGCAGAAGGCGGCTGGACAGCGCGGGGATGACGGTCACTGCGACCAACAACGACAACAGCACCGAGACAGAGATCGCGACAGCGATGTCTCGGAACAACTGACCCGCTTCCAATTGCATGATCAGGATCGGAATAAAGACCAGCACGGTGGTCAGAGCCGAGACGAGGATCGCCCCCCACACTTGCTTGGCTCCCAGATAGGCGGCTTCGCGTCGACTATGGCCCGCCTCGCGCAAGCGGTAGATGTTTTCCAACACCACGATCGACGCATCCACAATCATGCCGATAGCAAAGGCGATGCCTGCCAGCGAAATCACATTCAGCGTCCGCCCGGTCAGCGCCATCACAACAAATGTCGCAACAATCGACACCGGGATGGCCAACGACACGACAAGCGTGGCCCTCGGGCTTCGCAAGAACAGCAACAGGATAATCGCCGCCAGTATCGCGCCAATCCAAATGTTTTGGACCACCAGATCGATGGCTCCCTGAATGTAGATCGTCTCGTCATAAATCTGCTCGGCGTCCAATCCGGCCTCGTCGAGCGGGCCAGTTTGCAATTCGTCGATGACCAGGCGAAGCTCTTCCATGACGCTGATGACATTGGCACCGGACTCGCGAACAACATTGAAGGCCAGCCCCGGCTCGCCCTTAAAGCGCAGGCGGCTGGTGGCCTCGCGGTAGGCAAAGGCAACCTCGGCCACATCAAGCACCCGCACACGGCCCACACCACCCGTCGCCACACCCGAGCGCAGCACGACATTACGGATAGCCTCTTCGGTGTTCAGGCTGCTTTCGGTGCGCACGATATAGCGGCGTTTACCTTCGTCCACGTCGCCAGCCGAGATCGAGATATTCTCGGCCCGCAAAGTGCGCACAACCTCCGGCACGGTCAGCCCAAAGCGCGACAGGCGCTGCGGGTCGATTACGATCTGCAACTCGCGCTGGGTTCCGCCGAATACGTTAACGGCAGACACGCCCTCAATGCGCTCCACCCTGTCTTTGACGACGTCTTCCAGAAAGTCGCCATAGGTTGGCATCGGGCGGATGTTGCCCTCTTTGGCGGTCAGCAAGACCCACGCAATCGGGCTGTCATCTGATCCAGAGGTGTTCAGCGTCGGCTCGCTGGCTTCGTCCGGATAGCTGCCCACCCGGTCGAGGCGATTAGACACCAGCAGCAACGATTGGCTCATATCCGTGCCGACCGCGAATTCGAGTGTGACCGACGCCTGCCCCGTGCGCGACCGCGATGTCATGATCTCCAGCCCGTCGAGCCCGCGCAGCGTCTCTTCTTGCGGGTTAACGATTTCGCGTTCGATCTCAGAGGGTGCAGCCCCCGGCCACGAGGTTTCCACCACGACAATGGGCTTGCGCACATCCGGGGCCAGCTGGATCGGAATTTGGGTCAACGCGAGTGTGCCAAACAAGATCGCGATTAAGACCGCAGCGATGACCGCAACGGGGCGGTCAATGGCGTAGCGAATGATATCCATCAGTTTGGGTCCACGAGTGAGGCCGAGATCGCTTGGCCGGGGCGCAATCGCTCGTTGCCGCGCACGACGACCTGATCGCCCGCCTGTAAGCCGTCGAGCACCTCGTAGCGGTCCCCAAGGGGCGCGCCGAGCGCGATGTTGCGCAATTGCGCTTGGTCTTCCGAGGCGACAAATACCGTCCAGCCGCCGCGGGCTTGGACGAGCGCGTCTTTGGGCACCGACAAGACGCTGCGCGGCTCGCTCACAGGGAAATTGACCGTCAGCGACTGGCCAACCGCGACGAGGCTGGCAGCCGTGTCGGTCGCGCTGGTCAGCAGCACAGAGCGGGTGCGGGTCGATGTGTCCTCGACAGGCAGCACTGTACGCACGACCAGCGTCACTTCGGCGTCGGTGTCGGTCCGGGCCTTCATGGACGCTCCCGCGCGCAAGAACGGGGCATAGCGAGACGGCACATTGGCCCGCACTTCAAAGGCACTGGTGTCGATCATCCGCACGACGGGCGTACCTGCCTGAATAAACGCCCCGGGAATGGTCGAAGTTTCCAACACAACGCCAGAGAATGGCGCGCGAATTTCCGAGCGGTCGAGTTGATACTGCGCCTCTTCCAAACGAACCTCAGCGGATTTCTCCCGCGCTCGGGCCTCGGCCAATTGCGAGCGCGCTTCTAGAACATCCGCTTGGACATCATCAAAGCGCCCTTGGCTGAATGTGGACGTCTCGCGCAGAGCTTTGATGCGATCAAAGACCAACTCACTACGGGTCAAGCGGGCTTGTGCAGTGGCCGAGCCCGCTTGAGTCTCGGCAATCTGCGCGCGCGACTGGCTGACACGGATTTCAAGGAGATCGCGGTTTAACTCCACCAGCAGATCGCCGGTTTGGACAGTATCGCCCACGCGAACAGCAAGCCGCTCGACAGTGCCCGCCACGCGACCAGCCACAGCGCCGTCCCGCGCGGTGATAACCTCGGCAAAGACCGGTACGGTTTCAGACAAAGTACGCTCTTCCACCACCTGCACACCAACGCCTGCGGCTCGCCCTTGGGCAAAGGCAGCCGAAGGCATCAAGACCGATGCGGCAATCAATAGAGCTCTCAATATGTTCATAGTGTACTCCCCGCCTTAGTAGGCAAGGTAGTGCTTTGGGAAAACATGCAAGGTTTGGGGGAAGTGGGACTGAATAATTAGGCGATGCCCCACATGCCCGGTGGAGCCCTCACTAAATGTAGCGAGCGAAAAGGGGCGGTTACATCATCAGAGCCCCGGAACACCAAAAACGCAAAAGATCGCGCCTGTACGAGCCTATGGAAGGCTCACCGTTCCCACCTGCTGGTCGAAAAACATGACTTCATACGCGCCAACGGTACCCGACCCAAGGAAGTAGAGGCGGCTGTTGCTGCTGCGTGGCTCGTCCTCCCAGCGCGACGAGTTGGACAGGTTGTTGTTGATACCACCTCTGATCTCTTGCCCTATCGGGACAAGTGGCAGCCCGTCCGGCCCGATAAGCGCTACGGAGGTGTTGTAGAAGACAACCGCACTCTTGTCCGGCCCAATATCTGTGTCGGCATTCGCAATCGGGGTCATCGAAATATCTAGGCCGAGGATGTGCCCGACAGACGTCTCAAACCGTCCATTTAAGGTAAAGTTGCCCTGGCGTTGGCTGGTCTCTATCCCATCGACCCGTGCAAGCTCTGTGGCGGTTAGGGACATGTAATCTGAAACGGGAGGCATTTCGGTGGCCTCGGCGGGAACCTCAATGGAAAGAGACAGCTGATCGTCGCCTTCACCAATGATCAACGTCGCCGTCGTTAAGCCCTGCGGGATTGCAAAGACTGTGTTGAGGTACGCGCCAGCTGTCTCGTCTGGCCACCCACTAGGTCGACGTGCCCGCATCCCTGCGCCAGAGACCTCGACAACTGGCATAAAGGACACGCGTCCCCAAGCTTGGACCGGTTCTTCGACGCCCGGCAGGACCAAAACAATGTCGCGGGATGAATAGGATATCGAGGCGAGATCGTCGCTCCAGGCGATATCAAAGTCGATATCGAGATAGACGAAATCCACCGCTGGTCCACTTAAAAAGACCTGTCCGGCGCAACAAGTGAGTCCAACATCCGGATCGAAGTTCTTGAAACTGTCATGACGCGTGACGGTGACAGTTGCAGGTGTGAGCGGTGACGCTGCTTGCGCAGGGGCAAACATCGAAACGACGAGGCCTATGCTGGTCACGAAAAGGGATGGGCGCATGTGGTCCTCCTAGCATCTGTATACTGCAATGATGGCTGCCCGTAGCACGTTCTGTCAAATCAGCGAAAATGGCAGGTTCACAACCAACCAAGAACCGATGCAGGAACAACAAGCGGCGAGCGCGGGCAGACTAAGTCGACACGAACGACCCAAACCGGACCTTGAGCGGACCGGCTAATGCCACGACGCAGCTTCACCAAAGCCAACGTTGGTTACTGTCTCTGATAGCGCCTTAACTTGCAGTTCTGTTGACCCGGGCGATTAGCGCCTCGCCTGTTTCCTTTCGTTCGCTGTAGCGATCCACAAGGTAGGGAGAGACGTCCCGGGTCAGAAGCGTGAATTTCACCAGTTCTTCCATCACATCGACCATGCGATCGTAATAGGAGGACGGCTTCATTCTGTCGTCATCGCCAAATTGCTGAAACGCCTTTGGCACTGAGGACTGGTTCGGAATGGTTATGCACCGCATCCAACGCCCCAAGATGCGAAGCTGGTTGACGGCATTGAAGCTTTGCGAACCGCCGCAGACCTGCATTACCGCCAGCGTCTTGCCTTGTGTCGGGCGGACCGCGCCGACGGACAGCGGTATCCAGTCAATCTGTGACTTCATAATGCCGGTCATGGCACCGTGGCGTTCGGGAGAGCACCAGACCATCCCCTCGCTCCAGATAACGAGATCTCGCAGTTCCTGCACTTTCGGGTGGCAGGCTTCGGCATCATCCGGCAACGGAAGTCCGGACGGATCAAAACTTCGAGTCTCAGCACCAAGCCATTCAAGAACGCGTGCGGCTTCTTCCGTCATCAATCGACTGAAGGATCTGGAGCGCAGCGAGCCATGAAGCAGTAGAATGCGTGGCGCATGTTCGCTACGGATCGGTTCGAACAGGCTGCGCTTGTCGATTTTCTGTAGATGCTCCTCGGACATATGCGGCGTATCAGTCAACACGCTCCCCCTTTTGTTTTCGGATCATTGCACCGTCTTCTTTGAAGAGCGGTCCGGGCGGTGTTTGGTCCAGCAAGTCCAACACGGTTTCCGATGGGCGGCACAATCGAACGCCCTTGGCGCTGCAGACAATCGGACGATTCACCAGCACAGGATGCTCCAGCATCGCGTCCAGCAGCGACTCATCGTATACGCCCAGTTTTCTGTGAGGCCCAACTCGACAGCCGGCGATTTCGTGGCTCGAAGCGCAGTGCTCGAGGTCAGATCCGCGGCGGCAAACAGAGCCAGAAGTTGAGGGCGCGCCCAACCTGCCGTGAGGTAGTCGTTCACAACCGCCTCTGTTCCGGACGCGCGAATGATCGCCAGAACATTACGCGATGTGCCACAATCGGGGTTGTGGTGAATGACGATACTCATGAATGCTTCGATACAGCGTGGGATAGTTGGTCGAGGGCGGAAGACAGGCGCGACCGTGGGCAAGCAATGTTCAGCCGCCCGAAGCCAACACCTTGCGGCCCGAAAGCAATACCCCGCGTTATCGCCAATCCTGCCTTTTGGCGTAGGAAGGCTGTTAGCTCATCAGGCGCGAGGCCAAGCGCCCGGAAGTCGAGCCAAACCAGGAACGTGCCCTCTGGTTCGATCAGGGCGACTTCAGGAATTTCCGCAAGTCGACTGCGCAAGAGATCGAGATTTCCAAATATGTACTGGATCACGGCGTCCAACCACGGGCCACCCTGCGTATATGCCGCCTGCATGGCGGCGGATGCAAAGGCGTTGTTCTTGTTGACCGTCAAGCGGCTGTTCTCCGCCTGGAAGGCCTTACGGAGCTCCTCATCCGGAACCATCGTGAATGCAGAACAACAGGCCGCAATGTTAAAGCTCTTGGCAGGCGAGAGGCAGGTGATTGAGTTCAGGGCGTGCGTCTGTGACAGGCTGGCGAAAGGTGTGTAGGCGTGGCCGGGAAACGTGATGTCGCCATGTATTTCGTCCGAGACGACAAGTACATCGTTGCGGCGACAAATCTCTCCCAACTGCGCCAGCTCACCCTGGGACCAAACGCGGCCCACCGGATTGTGTGGGTTGCACAAAAAGAGCATGCGCGTCCGTGGATCGCTTGTGGCACGCTCCAGCCCAGCGAAATCCATATAGTAGCGACCGGTTTCCAGGGTTAGAGGGTTCTCAACCAGCACGCGGCCATTCTCGGCGATGATATCAGCAAAATCGAAGAAGACGGGCGGTTGCACAATAATCCCGTCACCCGCTTCGGTGAACAGATTGGCGGCCATGGCGAGCGCATTGAGCACATTCGGCGAGCGCAGGATATGGGCGGGATCGACTGCCCAGCCATGTCGGTTCTCCAGCCAGCCGGTCAACGCAGGCATCAAGCCATCCGGCACGGTCTCATATCCGAAAACGCTGTGCGCCGCCCGCTGTTCGATGGCGTCTGTGATGCAGCGAGCGACACGGAAATCCATGTCCGCGACACCTGCCGGAAACAGGTCCATGCCGTCCTCACCCAGCACAATTGTGTGGTGCTTCAGGGCGGGAACCTCGCGCCGGTCGATCACTTCGTCAAAGTCGAACTCAGACATCGGACGCGTCCTCAAGCATCCAGCGGAAGAACCATGTCGCGAGGACAGCCGCGACCAGCTGTATCGCAATGAAAGCCGCGACGTCTCCGGGCGCAATTCCAGCAAAAGTGTTCGAGAACCCGCGCGCGATGGTGACAGCAGGGTTAGCGAAAGAGGTAGAAGACGTGAACCAATAAGCCGCCGTTATATAGAGCCCCACGGCCATCGGCACCGCCTGAGGCCGCGCGTTAAGGCAGGCAAAGATCGTGCCGATCAGACCAAAGGTTGCGACGAATTCACCGGCCCATTGGCCAATTCCGGTCCGCGCCGTCGTAGAGGGATCAATCAACGAATGTTCGAACATGACATGCGCCGCGAGCACACCAATGATGCCGCCAAAGATCTGCGCGATGACGTAGAGACCTGCTTCTCTTGGTGCGATTTCGCGTCGCAAGGCGAAGGACAGCGTCACGGCAGGATTGAAATGCGCGCCTGAGATGGGCCCGAACACCGTGATCAAAACAACCAGGATCGCGCCAGTGGGGATCGTGTTGCCCAGCAGGGCCACCGCGACGTTGCCGCCTGCCAGACGTTCGGCCATGATGCCAGAGCCGACAACCGTAGCAAGCAGGGAAAAAGTGCCCAGCCATTCAGCCATGAGGCGGCGATCAAGTGTCATGGGGGTGTCTCCAAAAGCTGGGCAAAGCGCCGTGAGTCGATATTGCCTCCAGTGATCACGGTCGCGACGACGCGGCTCTTGATCGACACTTGTCCGTTCAGAATGGCGGCCAGACCAACCACCGCGCCAGGCTCTGTCACGATCTTGAAATGCTCGAATGCAAATCGCATCGCATCGCGCACCTCGTCTTCCGTGGCGGTCACGCCACCGGCGAGAAGATCGCGATTGATGGCAAACGTCATTTCACCTGGGATCGGGGTCATGATCGCGTCACAGATTGTCCGCTGGCCTTTTGGGTTTGGCACGCGTTTGCCCATCGCAAGCGAGCGGCGCGTATCATCAAAAAGCGTTGGTTCAGCAGCAAAGACTTCGGTTCTGGGGGAGGCCTCTGCCATCAGCAGTGCCGTTGCGGCAGTGAGCCCACCACCTCCGCATGGGATCAGTACGGCATTGATCGGTTCGCACACGTCTTCCAGAAGCTCTAGCGCCGCAGTCCCCGCCCCGGCCAGAATTTGCGGGTGTGCGCTCGGGGGAACTTCAATCCGCCCAGTTTCGGCTATGACCTTTGCCACCACATCCGCGCTATCCTGTGCGTCGCGGTCAAAGGTTACGATCTGGGCCCCCATGGCTCGGACAGCGGCCTGCTTGGCCTCGGGCGCATCCGTCGGCATGACGATCACCGCCGAAGTGTCCATGATCGCTGCGGCTTGCGCCAGCCCAAGCGCGTGATTGCCAGAGGAATACGATACCGCGCCTCGTGCGCGCTCCTCTTCCATCAAATTCAGAAGGCGGTGATAGGCACCTCTGATCTTGAAGGCCCCGGTGCGCTGCATATTCTCGGCTTTGAGCAGCAGACGCCCACCAAGCATCGCGTTCACATCCGCGTTTTCCAGCACCGGGGTGCGCGTCACTACGCCATTCAGCGCGGTAGCGGCCTTGCGTATGTCACTCAGAGAAACCGGATGCCGCCCCATATCAACCCGCATCCGCCGCGATTTGATAGAGCGCATCGCCACGCTTGACCGGGGCCATGGCACGCATTGCCAGAACAATGCCATCATGGGTTGACGCAACCTCATCCGGGGCACGGCCTGGGGTTTCGGGATGATGTATCCGCGCAATGACCTCACCTGAAACCACAGGGTCGCCGATAGTTCTTAGCGGTTCGAACAGGCCATCATCATAGGCGTAAACAGAGCCCTTTGCATTGAGAGCGCGTGTGCCAAGCGCTGCATCAGGCTCATAGTCCGGCAGCATACCAAGGGCGTGTAAGATCCGTCGCAGGCCTCTCTCCGTTCGAAGCAGAACATCCGGGGTCACGCAATTGCTGCCACCAAGTTCCGCCATAACATTGACGACGCCTTTACGATTGGCAGCGCCCATGGCCGTGCGCGCCGTGCTGGTTGTGCCACCGCCACCAGTAAACACCCACGCGAAAGGAAGATCGAACGCCTCTGTCAGCAGCGACAGACCTTGTTCTTCTTCCGGCGAATGGGATGGACCTCGCAGAACGGTGGCGGGATAGATCAGAGACGACCCGCCAGAATGAAGATCGACCGCATAGTCCGCCAGGGGCAGGATCACCTCTTCGTGGAAATGCGCGATCATTTCAGAGGGGGTCCCCTGCGGACTACCCGGATAGAGCCGGTTCAAGTTGCCATCATCGATCGGCGACACACGGCAGCCCACCTCTGCGGCGGGGAAATTCAACATCGGCAGCAATATAAGCCGCCCGCGGATATCGGGGGCGTTGAACTGGCGCGCAAGGTTGGCCACAGCGATCTGGACCTCGTATTCGTCTCCATGCACGCCGGCTGAAACAATCAATGTGGGTCCATCGCCATTGCGAAAGACAGTGATTGGCACTGGGATCCACCCGTAGGCAGATCGATCGACCGAATGTGGCACGCGCAGGTAGCCCTGCTGTTTGCCCATCCCCTCAAAATCAACTTCCGATGTGATCGATGTCCCGCTCATATGCCTCTCATTTCGGCGATTGCCGAATTGACTCTTGAGGTATTGCACTCTTGCCCACTGGTCAAGCTTCGATATTTCGGGCATTAACGAAATATGAACCAAGGCTCCGCTATCGAAACCTTTGCCGCTCTCGCCCACCCGACAAGATTGGCTGCGTTTCGGCTGTTGGTGAAAGCGTCGCCCAATGGGGTTCCCGCGCTGACAATCGCGGAGCGGCTGGACGCAAAGCCTTCAACGCTATCGGGCCATCTTTCCATTCTCAAACGCGCCGGTTTGCTGACAAGCACCCGCAACCAAAGAGAAATCCATTATGCTGCGCATCTACCCGCGATCAACAACGTCATCGGCTTTCTTCTGGCAGATTGCTGCGGTGGACGTATCGACAACTGCCAGGACATTCTGACACTGCTTAACACTGGTGGCGAAGGCGCTTCAGGCCAAATAGACTGGTGAGTTGCTCGGCTTTTCTTGGACGGCCCAAAGCTGACATCTGCGTGAGGCTTCTTTCTGCACCGCAACAAGATCAGAGCATTTGACGTCTGTATCCGGCGCCTTTGGCCTTGCGCTAACATGTTTAAGGACGGTCCAAAGCCTCTTAATACACCGCAAATAACAGGGCACATTTAGAACACGTGCCGCCTACTTGCTTGCATTGCTTAACTCATCGCCAACCCTGCCTCATCGAAGAAATGTAGCCGCTCGGGTGGGAAGATCAGGCCGACCTTGCCGCCGGGCTCTAGCTCCGTCTCACCCGACACCCGCGCGGTCATCTGACCGAGCACACCACAATCGAGGATGACGAAGCAATCAGCCCCGAGGTATTCGACCACATCAATAGCGCCGTCGATGGCGCCGTCGCCGGGCGCACCGATCTCGATATGCTCTGGCCGAATGCCAAGATGGGTCGCAGGCCGCGCACCTCCATAGGGCTGACCCCGCCCCCCTTCGAGCGTGAAGTGCCCACCATCCGTCGCACAGGCCACCACGTTCATCTTCGGCGAGCCGATAAATTGCGCCACAAACAGGTTGGCAGGCCGCTCGTAAAGCTCACGCGGCGGGCCGACCTGCGCGATGGTGCCGAATTCCAAAACCACGATCTTGTCCGCGAGCGTCATCGCCTCGACCTGGTCGTGGGTCACATAGATCATCGTGGAGGCGAGGTTTTGGTGTAGCTTGGCGATCTCGTAGCGCATCTCGACTCGCAAGGACGCGTCGAGGTTTGATAGCGGCTCGTCAAACAGGAAGGCCGTCGGATCGCGCACAATCGACCGTCCAATCGCGACGCGCTGGCGCTGCCCCCCGGACAAGTCCTTAGGACGGCGGTCCAGATAGTCCTCCAGCTTCAACACGCTTGCGGCATGGTTCACCTTCGTGTCTATCTCGGCCTTCGGCGCGCCAGCGGTCTTCAGCGAGAAGCCCATATTCTCGCGCACGCTCATATGCGGATAAAGCGCGTAGCTCTGGAACACCATCGTCAGGCCGCGCTTGGCAGGCGGCTCGGACGTGACATCGCGCCCGTCGATCTTGATGGCCCCACGAGAGGTCTCCTCCAGCCCGCCGATCATGCGCAACAACGTGGACTTTCCACAGCCCGAGGGTCCCACGAAAATGACGAACTCGCCGTCATCGATGTCCAGATCGACCCCCTTGATCACCTGCACATCGCCGAACCATTTCTCGACGGCTTCCAGCTTGATCGCACCCATTAGATTGCTCCCTTTGACGGTGAGGCCCAGCCGAGCCAGACCGCAGCGGTCCATGTAAATGTGCCGCCCCCTGCTGCTTCGCCTGTCATCGGATCGAAGTATTCGGCAAATCCGTGGCGCGCGATCAGGTCAGCGGTTGTTGTGCGCAAGGCCTCGCCGCGGGCCGCGTGCCCCTGCTCGGACAGTCCAAAACCGATCAGCGCGTTCATGATTCCCCAGGTCGGGCCGCGCCAATAGCGCTTGGCGTCGAACCGATCAGAGCTGGGGTCATGGCTCGGCACCGGGTAGGTCGAGATCGAGGTGATCCGGTCATACTGTTCCGCCATCCCCGGATGATCGATCCCGGCATACCAGCACAGGAACGACGCGTTTGAGACGCATCCTGCCCAAGCGCCGGAGCGGGCGTCGCGCGCATCATAGCAGGCCAGTTCCGGGTTCCAGAGCGTCTCTGCCCCAGCCTCAAGCACCGCGATATTCGCCTCAATCTCTGACACATCTTCGCCGAGGATGCGCCCCAGATCCGCCAAATCGCGCTCGGCGCGCAGCAGCGTGAATGTCATCGTCGGATCGGCCACGCGGAAGGGGTTTTGACGCAGCAAAGCCGCCTCATCCCATCCCAGCCGATTGCCCAGTTGCACCAGCCAAATATAGCGGTCGTAATCGTACTTCGTGGGCCGCATGGCCGGATCCACGTGGGATGTATCGCGGCGGGTATACTCCCCGACGCCCACAGGCTCGATCCCCGCCATCGCGCCGTCCCAATCCGGAGTGTTGTCGCGCCCGGCCTCCCACGGATGGGTGATGCAGACGGCGCCATTGTCCAGACGCCAGTCCATGAACCAGCGGTGCCAAGCCTTCATTTTTGGATAAAGCTGCGCAATCGCCGCGCGTCCAGCCTCGGAATCCATATCGTACATGCGCTTGGCGAAGCTCGCAGCGACAGGCGGCTGACTGATCCCAGACGACGCAATCGGCCCGACCCCGCCCCACACATCCGGCCCCGGAAAATAGCCCGGATCGGCCTTGTGAAACAGGATGTGCGGGACCATTCCGTTGTCCCATTGACCCGTAAACAGCGTGTGCATCTCATCCCACGCGCGGGGCATGTCAAACTGGGCAAAGCCGAAGGCGGCAAAGGCGGAATCCCAGTTCCATTGGTAGGGATACAGGCCCGAGGTGGGCACGGTATATCCGCCCCGATCATTGCCACGCAGAATGGCGCGGGCCTGCTCATCCATGGGGGTTGCAGTCATCGTATTCATCCTTTGACACTCCCGGCAGTCAGGCCTTTTGTCATGAATTTCTCGAGCCCCAGAAACAGCGCCATGACGGGCACGGTGGCAATCACAGCGCCTGCCATCAGGTGTTCTCGGGGGATCTCGGAGGAGTTGAGCATTGCGACACCGCGCGTCAGCGTGAACTTCGACGGGTCATCGAGCAGCATGAAGGCCAGCAGGAACTCGTTCCAGGCGATCATGAAGACATACAAGCTGACCGAGGCCAGCGCAGGCAAGGCCAGCGGCAGCGTGATTTTCCAGATCACCTGCAAACGGTTAAGGCCGTCCATCAAGCCTGCCTCTTCCACTTCGGCGGGCAAACCGCGGAAGTAGCCTTGCAGCATATAGAGGGCGACCGGGATCGTTGTGACCGGGTAGATCAGGATGATCCCGAACACTGTGTTGCGCAGCCCGGTGATCGAAAAGGCGATGTAGATCGGCAGCGCCAGAACGATCATCGGCACCATGTAGATCAACAAGATACCCCGCGAGAACGCCTTGCGTCCCGAAAACCGCAACCGCGCGACCGCATAGGCACCGGGGATGGAGAAGGCGAGCGTGATGAAGACCGTGAGAACCGACACATAAAAGCTGGTCCACATATAGGTGCCGAAATTGAAGTCCCGGAACAGCTCGTGATAGCTGCGAAACAGGCCCCAGCCCTTGTCCAGATCCAGCGAGAAATCGAGCGGGTTTTGCAAAAGCGCTGATTGCGATTTCAGCGAGGTCATCACCATCACATAGAATGGGATCAGCACGATTGCGGTGAAGAAGATGTAGCCAAAGCCCGTTAGAAATCGGATCCAGGCCTCCTCCATCTCATGCCGCGTGAGTGCGCCTATCGGATTGTCGGCCATGATCTTGGTCAGCGACCAGCCTGTGGTCAGCGCGAGGGCTGCGGCAGCGAAGGTGCCAGTCAAAGCGCCGGTTTCCATCACCATCGGCCCGAGGCCAGCAAGGGTCAGGACGAGGACCGCAAAGGTGATGATGGCCGTCTTGATCAGGGTGCTCTGGCCGCTCGTTGCCAGCAAACCGAGCACGGCCCCTTGGATCAGCGACAGCCACAGCGCGGGCCGGAACGGATCGCCGGTCGCAAAGGACATGGCAATCGCCACGGTCGTTGCCAGCGTAAACATCCACAACGCGCCGATGATCGGGCCGGAGACGTAGCCAAAGCGCAAACTCTTCATCGCTGCGGCCTCTCGTTTTTCTTGCTAAAAATACTCATAATCCTTCCTCGCGACTGATGAACCGGAAGAAGAAGAAGCTAAACGCGATCAGGCAGGCGAAGATGATCACCGCCACCGCCGCCCCCGCGCCAATATTCGAGATCGCAAAGGCCTGCTCGTAGACATTCACCGTAAGCGTGCGCGTGCCCGCATTGCCGCCTGTCAGCAGGAAGATGTCGTCGAACTTGTTGAAGGTCCAAATGAAGCGCAGCAGGAACAGGACCGACAGAATGCCGAGCAGCATCGGCAGGCTGAGATACCAGAACTTCTGGAATGGCGACGCCCCGTCCATATCGGCGGCCTCATACATATCGCTGTCGATGGATTGCATGCGCGCGAGGATGAACAGGAAGCTCAGCGGGAAGTAACGCCAGATCTCGAACACCGTCACCATGATCAACGCGAGCGGGCGTTGGCCGAAGAAGTTGATCGCCTCATTCGTCACGCCCATCTGCAACAACAGCGCATTGGCCGAGCCTGAGAACGGGTCAAACAGGTTCACCCACGTAAAGGCGACGGCGATAACGGGGGCGACATAGGGAAACAGATAGAGGCCGCGCAGGATACCTTGGCCGCGAAAGCTCTTGTTCAGCAGCATCGCCGCGAACAGGCCCATGATAATCGCACCGAGCGTCCCGAAGACCGTGTAGAAGATAGTGACCCACATCACGGTCCAGAACTCGTCGCTGTCAAAGACGCGGGCGAAGTTGTCGAACGTAAATTCCGAGTTGGTCAGGATGGATGTGCCGCGCCCGGTGACATTCGGTTCGGATCCTTCAGCGGCCTCTTCAGCCGCATCCTCATCGGCACCATCGGCCAGCATTACCGGAACACGCAGGCGCTCGTTGTAGCCGGGCTCCAACGTGCCAAAATCGCATGTGAACACCCGGTCAGTCAGCGTACACCCCGCCGGAAGATCGCCCACAATCACAAGGCTCTTGGGGAAATTGTCACGGATCGTGACGCCGGTTAGCTCCACCTCTTGGCTGGAATTGCGCAGGCGGTACTCGATCCGCATATCCTCACCCGAGCCGCGCAGGCTTTCGCGCAGGATCGGGGCCGGGGGGCGCAAATCGGCCAATCCGATGGGTTTGAAACTGATCCAGAAGATCGCCAGCAAGGGCAGCACCACGACCAACGACACGATGGAGAGCGTTGGCAAAAGCAGCGACCATGCCAAGCGGGCTTCGCGCTTTTCCAGCGGGCCTGTTCCTTTGGGGGGTGTTGCAATGCTCATGAGCGCTGGCTTTCTGGCAAATGGTGTCCGCCCCGACAGATGCGCCGGGACGGACGGGAGGTTCGATTACTCGATAGCGCCGAGCTGCTCGTTCATCGCGGCCACGGCAGCTGCCGCGTCAATCTCGCCGTCGATATACTGACGCACAACGCGGTTGATGACCTGAGAGTTGATCATCTTGGACGCGAGGCCCAACTGGCCCTCGGCCACGCCCCAACGCTGGGCCACGTCCAGACCACCCACAATCTCGTCGATCATCGCTTGGTCATAGAGCTCGCCCAATGGCGCTTTGCGGTCCACACCTACAGGCAGCATCGCCCAAGCTTCCGAGAACTTCGCAGGCTCGGCCTCGGTGCCACGGCGCACGGGGAACTTGCCCTCAGGTGCGATAGACAGCGTCTGAGTGTAGCCTTCGTCCATGGAGAACTTGACGAATTCCATCGCCGCATCGGTATCGGCGTCGTTGGTGATGCCGAAGTAGCGCACGTCACCCCAAGCCGCCCCATCCGGGTTCGATGGACCCGAGAAGTTGGTAACGATCCCGGTCATCGATGCCAGCGCCGAAGAGGTCGGATCGTCGTTGATCGTGGGCGGGGCGCTGTCGCGCAGACCGGCCAGCTCGTCGAGGATAAACGGCGACCAGATGATCATCGCCGCTTGGCCTGCGAAATACAGCTCGCGCGACTGTTGCCAGAAGAGCTCGCCGGGAGGGGAGGCTTCCGCGATGGCCTTGTAGAAGTCCAGGACTTCGGTGGTTGCGGCCAGATCCAACTCGGCAGCGCCGTCCGCGTCGACAGGCGAGACACCGTTGGCGAGGAAGACATGCTCGAGCACCTGAGACATGAAGTTTTCGTCCACCTTGGTGGCAGCCACAAAACCGTACATCTCAGGCGGGTTGTGCAGCGCCTCAAGGGCTGCGACGACGTTGGCGTAAGATGTTGGGGCCTCAAGACCGGCTTCGGCGAACTTGTCGGCGCGGTACACGATCATCTGCGTCCAGCCATCAACCGGCACCGATGCGACGCCATCCTCAACGGCAGCCATCGCCAGCGGGCCCGGTGCAAATGTGCCTTCGCCCAACCCTTCAACCACTTCGGTTGCCGCCTCGGTGTCGAGGATACCCGCTTCGGCCCATGGCAGCGCGTATTGCAGCGGGTGGTAGATCACGTCCGGCAAATCGCCTGCGGCAAAGGCTGCGGTGGCGCGTGTGCCCAAGTCGGATTCGGTGACCGGGATCACCTCGACCGAGGTGCCTGTTGCGGCTTCGAACTGTGCGGCCATGTCTTGTTGCTTGGCCAGACGCTCGGGCTGCTCTTCGGTGGTCCAGAAGCGGATCGTGTCGGCGTTGACCGCGCCTGCCGTCAGGGCGAGCGTAAGCGCTGCGCTGGCAAAAAGCTTGGTCTTGGTCTGAAATGTCATGTTGGTTCCTCCCATTGGACATCAGAATCTTGATGGGTCGTCATGTGCTGGGCCAATTGCATTGGCGTCAGCTGTGGCGGTCGGTCAGACCCCCGCTCCACGAGGGTGGCCGGTGCCAGCTCGCGTAAGTCTTCGGGGGCAGTGCCCCGGATGCGCTCGATCAGCAGCTGGGCGAGGCGCTCGCCAGCTTGGCGCGAATTAACGGCAAAGGTTGTCAGACCCGGATCGGCATAGGCGCCTTCGGGCAGACCGTCATAGGCAATCACAGACAGATCAGCGCCGATCCGCAGGCCAAGCTCCTGCACCGCGGCGTAAGCCCCAAGGGCCGCGCGATCGACGGCAAAGACAATCGCGGTGGGTGGCTCGGCCAAACCCAGAAGCGCGCGGGTCTGGGCTTTGCCCTCGCGGCGTGTCATCGACGCAGCCGCAATCAGATCAGGGTCAAACGGCAAGCCCGCCGCCGCCAAACCGTCGCGATACCCGCCGATGCGCAGCTTGGAGTATGTGTACTCCACCCCGCCGGGCACGTGGGCAATCCGCGTATGACCAAGCGAGGCCAGACGCGTCGTCGCCGCTCGCATCGCATCCTCGCCCTTGATGTCATACCAGGCGCATCCCGTAGGATTCTCTGTGCGCCCAAACATGATGAACGGCACGTTCTGCGCCCGAAGCGTCTCGACCCGCCGGTCTTGCAACAAGGTGCGCGGCAGGATGAAGCCATCCGCCTTTTGCTCATCGACAAGGCGCGACAGGGTTTCGCGAACAAGCGCCTCGGTCGGGGCCGTGGCAATGGTGATCGTCCAGTTCTCGGCACTGGCAGCTTGGGTCACGCCCGCAATGAAATCCGCAAGAAACGGACGCGCGCTGTCTTCGTTGTCGATTTGCAGAACGAGGCCTAGGGAGCGCACCCGACCCGTCCGAATAGCCTGCGCATGCACCAGCGGTCGGTAACCCAACCGCTCGGCGGCGCGGCTGATCCGAAGGCGTGTTGCCTCGGCAATATCGGGGTAGCCATTGAGTGCGCGGCTGACGGTGCTTTTGGTCACCCCCAGATCACGCGCCACATCGGCAATCGTGACGCGGTGGCGTCCTTCCGTCGGCCGATTGGCACCCGTAGCTGCTTGAGCAGTCTGCACGGTATGTCCTCCCATTGGGGATATGCAAAACTTTCGAAACCGGTTTCGGCAAGGGTTTTCTTGCGAATTTCTCCGAAACCTGTTTTGGCCATGTTAAGCCCGGCATGACCGAGCTCCTTCAACTCACCTTGGAAAATAGTCTCTACTTGAGGCATAGAACGATGCCAGGCCGTTGGCGGCCATGCTGCCAAGGTGAATTTTTGAGCCTTTCCCATGCACAACAAATTGGCTAGGCATCGCGTCTTTGTTGCACAAATGGGGTGAAGGATTCCTTGTATAAATCCAGAATGATAGCTGGAGGGTATGAGCAGTTGGGCCCCTACGAAGTACAAGACCACGAACTGGTCGGCTTACAATGATGCGCTGAAGCGGCGCGGATCGCTTGAGCTTTGGTTTGATCCGGAGATGGTCCGGGTACCGCCACCTGGCGGCAAGCGCGGTCGTCAACAGCGTTTCAGTAATGCTGCGATCCAGGCCTGCCTTACCCTGAAGGTTTTGTTTGGGATGGTCGTCATTGGTTGCGCCATTGGTCCGAGCGACAATTACGACCAGGTAAACGACCGGCTTCGTGCAGAGCCTGCTGCGTCTGGTCGATTTGGACTGGGCGGTGCCGGATTACATCACACTATGCCGTCGCCAGAAGACCCTGAATGTCAGCCTCCCGTATCGCGGAGGACCCGGGCCGCTGAACCTTCTGATCCCCTCTCATTGCTGCAAGCAGCAATTGCCGGGCAGCGGACAGTGCAGGTATCAAATCCGCAGGTGAGGGCGAGTGGAACGCGCGCAAGCATTCCTCTCACACATGCGAGCATGTGTTGCCGGACAGAGGGTGGCCCGAAGCGGCGCATTTGGCGCAAGATACACATAGGGATCGACGCAGAAACGCTGGAAGTCCGAGCCGTGGAAGTCACCACAGTAATGTCGGTGACGCGCAAATGCTGCCCGAATTGCTCAACTAAATCCCGCCCGATCAGGACATCGGGTCCGTAACCGCCGATGGGGCTTACGACACGCGCAAATGCCACGACGCGATTGCCGAGCGCCATGCCCACGCCGTCATACCGCCGCAGAAAGAATGCCAAACCGTGGAAGCCCACCAGCGCCGGGGCCATCGCTCGGAACGAAGCGGTCAACGTGTCGCGATACCTAGGTCGCGCTATCTGGCGACGGTGGAGCGGCTACCATCGCCGGAGCCGCGTCGAAAGCAAGCCTCTCGGGATCATGCTTCCCATAACCCTGTCGTTCAGCGGATGCATTGTGTGAAACTGATGGGGCAGAGCCCCCCTCTCACACATGCAAGCATGTGCTGCCGGGCAAGGCATGGCGCGAGACTTCGATCGGCAGTTCGCGGAGATCCAAGTCCGCATCGCGGTGCTCAACCGCTATACTGAACTTAGCATACCCGTCACTGTGCCCGTGGGATAAGTCCGTCCGGGGAAAGGGGAAGACCGCCCTTCAAACGATTTGTGCATCAAAGCCGCCATCTATGGTCCTCCGCTTTCCTAAACATATAGGCAGACCACTTCTTTGGGGGAGGCTCACCGAGAGCTATGTTCACCCTAATCGCGTCAGCAGTCTTAGCACATCTGATCGGTAAAGGAGCCCCAGCAACCGAGTGTCCTCTAGCACGGGAAAGAGTCGGTAGGGCTGGGCAAGGAACATCTCGGCCACGTGGATGATCTCGTCTTCGCGGTCAACGTGAACAACGGATGTGGTCATCTGATCGGCCACCACACCGCGCCATTCGCGGTGGTACTGGCATGGAGCGCGGGGCGAAAGCAGTCTTTGCCTGTCAGAATGCCCACCAGCGTGCCGTCATCGCCGATCACTGGCGCGGCGGCGGAGCCTGTATCGACCAGAACCGCCACGGCGCGGCGGATGGGGGTTTGCGGCGTCAGGGTGGGGCTGTCAGTGCGTAGGATGTGGCGGACACGGTAGGCGGTCATGGGTTGACCTTTTCTTGGACGCGTTTGCGCAGGGGGCAATCGGCGCAGCGCGCTTTGGCCAATCCTTCAGCGGCCCCACAACTGGTGCGTGCGGGTGCGCGGCCCAAGGCCAAACCTAAACCGAGACCGCCTGCGGCGAGGGTCATGATCACGATGGCAAAAACGATCTCCATGGAGCCTCCGCTTACAGGATAAAGTCGTCAATGGCACCAGTGCGCCCGACCTGCAGCCCTGCGTGTCCGGCAGTCAGGAACAGAGCTGCCAGCCCTTCGCGGCGGGCGATCTCCAGACCATTGTCGGGCCCTGCAGCGCAGAGCGCGGTTGCCCATCCATCGGCAGTCATAGCGTCCTGCGCAACTACGGTGACCGAGCGTGTCGTTCAGCTGGTAACTTTGCGCCCGCGTGCCGGATGTTGCGACGGCCAATACAGACGGCAACCGCAGAGTGTGGGGCGCTGACATCGCCGCAATGGGGGCCTCAACCGCGACCTGCCAGTCGCGCCCGTCTGGATGCTGACCGATGGCGCGCAGTTCACCCCCCAAATCAAGGAGCGCGCCGGTTTGACCTGCGCCTTGCAGCAGGCCGATCGCCTCGTCCACCGCCCAGCCTTTGGCGATCCCGCATAAGTCGAGGGTCAGAACCGCGCGTGCTTTGGTCAGCGTTCCAGCTCCGACCGTCAGACCCCGCCAATCGCGGGGGCCGCCGGATTGGATCGGACCAAATCCCAATTGTGCAACCTGCGGACCCACGGTGGGGTCGAACGCACCATCACTGCGCTGTGAGATGTCCAGACCTGCTTCAGCAACCCTCAGCAGGTCAGGCGGCGCGCTGGCAGGGGCGGTGCCGCTGGAGTTGATCCGGCTGATGTAACTATCGGCGCGGTAGGGCGAGAATTGCTGGTCGATGTGGGCAAAGAGCGCCTCAAGACCCGGACGCATCGCCGCCAGATCCGCGCCGTTCGGGCCCAGCAGCCGCCAATAGGTGCCGAAGGCCCCGCCCTCGACCGCCTGCAAAGGGCCTGCGAACGCGGTCTGCGGCAGGGTGCAACTGGCGGCCAGCAGGCCCAGCACGGTTCGGCGGGAAGGCGGACTGGAAGGTGTCAGCATCGCTCAGGCTCCGAAATCGTCGTAGAAGATGGCGTCGGGCGCGACGCCCAACCTATCTAGCGTGGACAGCACCGCCGAGATCATTACGGGCGGGCCACAGAGGTAATACTCGCAATCCTCCGGCGCGGGATGATCCGACATCTCGGTATAGAGGATTTCGTGGACAAAGCCCGTCGCCCCCAGCCAACGGTCCCCCGGAGCGGGGTCCGACAAGGCGGGCATCCAGCTAAAGCCGTCATGTTGGGCGGCGAGGTCTTCGAACGTGTCGGCGTAAAACAGATCATCGCGTGAGCGGGGCCCATAGAAATACCGGATGGGCCGTTTCGTGCCCCGGCCCAGTTCCTGATGGATCATGGCGCGCAGCGGGGCCATGCCTACGCCGCCGCCGACATAGACCATTTCGCGGGCGGTGGGTTGGACTTGAAACTCGCCAAACGGACCCGATAGGGTGATGTCATCCCCGGGTTTCAACGAGAAGAGCCAAGATGAGACCACCCCGGGGGGCACGGTGTCCTCTTGCCCCGGAGGTGGGACGGCAAGGCGGATGTTGAAGACGGCTTGCCGGGCATCCTCAGGGCGGCTGGCCAGTGAATAGGCGCGCGTCACCTCGGCGTCTGAGGCCCCGCGAAGGCGGCACCACCCTGCGATGTCTCACGCCTCGTCAAAGCGCGGCGGCACGTCCAGCGCGACAAAGTCCAGCGCATAGGGGGGCGCGGTGATCTGTATGAAGTCCCCCGCCTTGAAGGCTGATGTCAGCCCATCGGGCAGATCCACCACAATTTCGCGGATCAACGGCGCGAGCATCCGGCTGGAGTGGACTTTGCAGACAACACCGCCCACCGCCTCCAGCATGGCCTCGGGCACGGTCACCGCACAATCGCCCCGCAATGCGGTTTGGCAGGCCAGTCGGACGTTGTTGCGGCGATCTTGGGCTGACAGTACCCCGCGTTCGGTGGCTTGCGGTCCGCCTGCCCCTTCTCCGTGACGGTGACACGGCACAGACCGCATGTTCCCGACCCGCCGCAGGCTGCCGGGATCATCACGCCGACGTCATGCAACGCGCCCAGCAGCTTGTCGCCGCGACGCGCTTCGATATGGCGGCTACCATTGATGGCAATGTCCAGCCCGATATCCGGCACGAGCCTGCTGCGCAGCGCCAACAGTCCGATGGCCAGCCCCAGGATCAGGACCACGATGACCAGGCTGCCCAGCATCACTTCCGTCATTGCGCCGCTGCCATTTGCGCAAAGGAGGCAAAGCCGAGCGACATAAGACCGGCCAGAACAAAGGCGATCCCAAGACCGCGCAGCCCTTGGGGCAAATCAGCGTGGTTCAGGCGCGCGCGGATGGCCCCCAGCATCGCCACGGCGACGGCAAAGCTCACACCGCTGCCAAGGCCGAAAACGGCGGATTGCGCCAGGGTATAGTTGCGCTCGACCATGAACAGGCTGCCAGCGAGGATGGCGCATTGCACGGTCAGCAGGGGAAGAAAGCCCCCCAAAACTGGCGTGGATCGTGGGCGCAAAGCGGTCCAGCACCATTTCCAGCAATTGCACGGCGGCCGCGATCACGCCGATGAAGGCGATCAGCGCCAGATAGGACAGGTCCAGATCCGGCAACCCAAGCCAGCCCCAAGCGCCGGGCGCGAGCAACCCGTGATTGATCACATGGTTCAAGGGCACGGTCACAGCCAACACAGCCGCCATGGCCACGCCCAAGCCAAAGGCCGCCTCAGGTCGTTTCGACAGCGCGAGGAAGGTACAGAGGCCCAGAAACAGCGTCAGCGGCATGTTGTCCACGAAGGCCGCGAGAAGAAAGAGGTCCCATAGCTCGCTCATTCGGCAGGCTCCGCCGCGCGGGAGGGTGCGTAATCCGGGGCCTCGGATTGATCTGGCAGAACGGTGCGGATCGCCCAGACCAAAAGGCCCAACAAGAAGAAGGCGGACGGGGCCAACAACATCAGGCTGAGGGGCGTGAACCAACCGCCTGCTTCTGTCAGAGGCAGGATGGTGTAGCCCATCAGCTCGCCCTTGCCGAACAGCGCACGCAACCCGCCGATTACGATCAGGATCAGGATCAGGATCAGCGAATAGCCCAATCCGTTGCCCAGCCCATCTACCATGGCAGGCAGCGGTGCATTGTGGCGGGCGTAAGTCTCAGTCCGGCCCAACACAAGGCAGTTGGTGGCGATCAATCCAACATAGACCGACAGGGCGCGGCTGATCTCGGCGAAATAGGCTTGCAGGATTTGGTCGATGACAATGACCAGCGAGACCACGATGACGATCTGCACGATCAGGCGAACGGTTTCGGGGATATGACGGCGGATCACGCTCACCAAGCCTGCCGACAAGGTCAGCACCACGGTCAGCGACACCGACATGGTCAGCGCCGTTGCCAGCGTTGTTGTCACCGCAAGGGCCGAGCAGATCCCGAGGATTTGCAAGGTCACCGGGTTTTGCCGGATCAGCGGGGCGGTGAAGGTCTGCCAGTAGGACGGGGGCGGGGCATGACTGCTCTGCCCCCTGAAAACTGGATCGTTTGAAGCTGGAGTTTTCCGCTAAGTTTCCCTGGCTGGGAAAGGAGCGGAATCGCATGGAAGCATCGAAGTTTAGCGAAGCGCAGAAGGCGTTCATTCTGAAGCAAGGCGAGCAGGGGACACCGGTCGCGGAGATCTGCCGCAAAGCCGGGATCAGCCAGGCGACCTACTTTAACTGTAAGAAGAAGTACGGTGGCCTGTTGCCGGACGAGATGCGCAGGCTGAAGGCGCTCGAAGACGAGAACAACCGGCTCAAGAAGATCGTCGCCGACTTGACGCTGGATCGGGAGATGGCGTGCCCTTGTCCGCCATTGGTCCGAGGACAATGGCGCGCGGACGTCATTCGCCGAAAGCTCTGAAGCTTGGCCGTTTGCGCGAGATCGTCACCGGGATGTGCATGGACTGGGGCGTGTCGATCCGGAGAGCCTGTGGGACCATTCGCTTCGACACGTCCACCTACCACTACAAGTCCCGGCGGACCGCTGCCCGGCAGGGCATCGCGTAGCGATGTCCCGAGAGGGGGCCAGGCTGCCGTCGAGAGACGGATCAAAGAGATCGCAGAGACACGCGTGCGTTATGGTTACAGGCGCGTCCACGTGCTGCTGCGACGCGAGGGATGAGGGATCAACATGAAGAAGACCCGCAGGATTTATAATGAGTTGGGCCTGCAGCTTAGGAACAAGCATCCGAAGCGCCGGGTGAAGGCCAAGCTTCGGGAGGACCGCCAGGAAGCGGTCGGGCCAAACGATGTCTGGGCGATGGACTTCGTGCATGACCAGCTCGCCATGGGCAAGAAGCTGCGTATCCTGACCATCGTGGATACCCATTCTCGGTTCTGCCCGGCGGCGGATCCCAGGTTCTCCTATCGCGGCGAAGACGTCGTGCAAACGCTCGAACGGGTCTGTGAACGGATCGGCTATCCAAGAACCATCAGAGTCGACAACGGCAGCGAGTTCATCTCCCGTGATCTCGATCTCTGGGCCTATGCCAACGACGTCAGCCTCGACTTCTCGCGGCCCGGGAAACCCACGGACAACGGGTTCATCGAGGCGTTCAACAGCAAGCTCAGGGCGGAATGTCTGAACGCGCACTGGTTCATGAGCCTTGCCGACGCCAGCGAAAAGTTGGAGGATTGGCGCAAGCACTACAACGAGGACAGACCCCACAGCGCGATCGGATACAACGTCCCAATTGCCATGCATTATCCTGATGGCGTCACCAGCCCGTCATCGTGAGGCAGTCGAAAAATTCCAGCTTCCGGCGGTCCAAAATTGGGGAGCAGTGCAGCTCACGAGGTCTGATCTGCCTGTTCTGTCTTTGGCAAAAGTGGACTGGTTAAGGCGAAGTGCTGGAGCTACGCTCGGTCTCTCTGACGCCGCCGCAGCACAAGGGTTTGTACAAGATGCACCTTACAAATTCCGACCCCTCTGACTGGATAGACCGCTTTGAAGGGCTCAAAAGCCTTCCATCAGATGTCCGCGACATCCTGACCTCGCGCAGTCAGATCGTCTCAGTTCCGGCGGGCACGCAGATATTTGCGCCAGGCCAATCGGCCGATAATTTGCTGCTGTTGCTGGAGGGAACTGTGCGCGTCCAGCAACGCTCGGCCACCGGGCGCGAGGTTGCGCTTTACCGCGTTAATGCGGGCGACAGTTGTGTGCTGACCACCGCCTGCATGCTGGCCTTCGAGGATTACTCAGCCGATGGCATCGCCGAGACGGACGTACGCGCCGTCGCCATCCCACGCGAAACCTTCGACTATCTGACCGGGCAATCGCGCGTGTTTCGCGAGTTCATCTTCAAGGCGTATTCGCGCCGGATAACCGATCTGTTCGCCCTGATCGACGATATCGTCTTCCAGCGCATGGATGTCCGCCTTGCCGCACGCTTGCTGGAGTTGTCGGATGCAAACGGTGTAGTTCACGCCACCCACGCGGCCCTCGCGACCGAGCTTGGGACGGCGCGCGAAGTGATCTCGCGCACTCTGGCCGAGTTCCACCGCCGGACTTGGGTCGAGCAATCGCGCGGCGAGGTCCGGCTGGTCGGGCGCGAGGGGCTGGAACGCCTTGTGACCTCGGCGGGCTAACAAAAAACCAGTTTGCAAAAGTTTGGTGACCAAGTCACCGAATCCCCAGCGCGCCTCATGCCATACCCTCCTCAGAGTTATCTGAAGGAGACAGACATGATTGCGAATATGGGAAAAATTGATAGGGCTTTGCGCCTGATCGTGGCAGCGGCTTTGCTGGTCTTTGCGTTCAGCGCAGGCATCGCCGCAATGGGCGTCTTGCAGTGGATCGCGGTGGCTGTTGCTGCGGTGTTCACTCTGACCTCCGTAGTCGGAAACTGTCCAGCTTACCGCTTAGTTGGAATCAAGACTTGCCGCGTGGATCTCTGACGATGACGGAGTTTACGCCTTTGGCTTCCCTTATGGGGGGCCTCCTGATCGGGGCCGCATCGGTTCTGCTAATGCTGCTGAAAGGCCGCATTATGGGGGCGACGGGCATCCTTGGCATGACCGTTTTTGACCGACCTAAGGGTGATACGGCATGGCGCGTTGCGCTTCTGCTGGGGATGATCAGCGGCCCTGCCGCCGTCGCCCTGACCACCGGATCATGGCCTGTGATCGAGGTTCCCGTCAGCTCAACTGCTTTGGTTATCGGCGGCCTGATCGTCGGCGTAGGCGTGACCTTCGGGTCGGGCTGCACGTCCGGTCACGGCGTGTGCGGAATGGCGCGCCTGTCGCCCCGGTCCATCGCGGCCACAGCGACATTTATGGCCGCAACTTTTGTGACCGTCTTCGTCATGCGTCATGTAATCGGAGGGTAAGAGCAATGCAAAACCTCGCCATCTACCTCACCGGCCTCGTCTTTGGCGTCGGCATCACCATTTCGGGCATGGCCAATCCCGCCAAGGTGCTGAATTTCTTTGATGTGTTCGGCACTTGGGATCCGTCACTGGCCTTCGTGATGGGCGGCGCGCTTGTCACGGCCTTCATCGGCTACCGCGTGGTGCTCAAGCGTCCCGCCCCCACATTCGATCCGCAATTCTACGTCCCAACATCACGGCGGCTCGATACCCGCCTGATCGCCGGCTCGGCGGTGTTCGGCATCGGTTGGGGCATCTCAGGCTTTTGTCCGGGCGGCGCATTGCCCGCCCTTGGCACACTCAACCCGAGTGTCCTGATTTTCACCGCCGCATTGCTGGCGGGCATGGGATTGGCGCGGATTGTGCCACCTCGACTGACATTCAAACCTGCACCATCATAAGGGAGACTAGCATGACTTCGATTCACACAGACCTATCCGTCAAGCCCGACGTGAAGGGCTTTTTCGACACCGCCACCAACACAATTACTTATGTCGTCATAGATCCCGCCTCGAACGCCTGCGCTGTCATTGATAGCGTCATGGACATCGACTACGCGGCGGGCCGGATCACCTATGATCACGCCGATGAGGTGATTGCGTATATCAAAGACAACGATCTAGCCCTAGAGTGGCTGATCGAGAGCCATGTCCATGCCGACCACTTGTCCGGCGCGCCCTATATCCAGCAACAATTGGGCGGCAAGATCGGCATCGGGCGCAACATCACTATCGTACAAGACACCTTCGGGAAGGTCTTCAATGAGGGGACAGAGTTCCAGCGCGACGGCTCGCAATTCGACCGGCTGTTTGATGATGGCGACACCTATACTGTGGGCGAGATGCAGTGCCAGGTGCTGCACACGCCCGGCCATACGCCTGCCTGCATGACCCATGTGATGGGCGATGCGGCCTTTGTGGGCGATACGCTGTTCATGCCTGATTTCGGGACCGCGCGCTGCGATTTCCCGGGCGGATCGTCTGAAGCGCTTTATGCGTCGATCCAGCGGATTCTGTCGTTGCCGCCGGAAATGCGCATCTTCGTGGGTCACGATTATCTGCCCAAAGGCCGCGATGAATTCGTTTGGGAAACCACCGTAGCGGCGCAACGCGAGGTCAATATCCACGTGGGCGAAGGCAAGACCAAGGACGAGTTCATTAAGATGCGCGACGAACGCGATGCCACGCTGGCAATGCCGCGCCTGATAATCCCGTCGCTACAGGTCAACATGCGTGCAGGTGCGCTGCCGCCTGCCGAGGAAGACGGCAAACGCTTCCTCAAGGTGCCGGTCAACGTCATCTGAGCCTCGCGCGCAGCGGCGTCCCCCCCGTCGCTGCTGCGCCCCGCCCTGCCTCGTCCACGCCATCCTCTACGCCTCAGGAGACCTCTCATGGAGTTCCGCAAAATCACCGACGCCCTATCGGTCAGCCCTCAGATTACCCCAGCCGATATTGCGGCGCTCAAAGCGGCTGGGTTCCGCTCGATTATCGCCAACCGCCCTGACGGCGAAGGAGCGGATCAGCCGGGGCATGACGAATTGGCGGCGGCAGCAAGCGCAGAGGGTCTGTCGTTTCACTACCTTCCCGTCACCCCCGGCATCGTTAGTGATGAGACCGCCGAGGCCTTCGCCAAAGCCCTGTCCGAACTTCCCGGCCCGGTGCTTGCCTATTGCCGAACAGGCACACGCTCGGCCACGCTTTGGTCGCTGAGCGAGGCCCGCACACGCCCTTTGCCCGATATCCTCGCGCGCACCAAGGCGGCGGGATACGACATGAACGGGGTTGCGCGGCGCATTGCCAATGGCGGCAAGACACCAACCCAGACAGGCGACGCGCATTACAAGGTGGTGATCGTGGGCGCGGGGGCTGCGGGCATTTCCGTGGCTTCCAGTCTGAAAGCCCGCAAGCCCGATCTCGAGATCGCGATCATTGATCCTGCCGACATTCACTACTACCAGCCCGGTTGGACCATGGTGGGGGGCGGGATCTTTGACGCCTCCAGCACCGCCAAGACCATGGGCAGCTTGATCCCCAAAGGCGTGCACTGGGTCAAATCCGCCGTCGCGGCATTCGAGCCGAAGAACAACGCCATCATCCTCGATGGTTGCCGCGTGGTGACTTATGACCGTCTCGTGGTGTGTCCCGGCCTCAAGCTGGATTGGGCGGCTGTCGAGGGGTTGGAGGAAGCGCTTGGCCGCAATGGCGTTACCTCGAACTACCGATATGATCTGGCCCCCTACACCTGGGAGTTGGTCCGCAACCTGAAAGAAGGCCGCGCCATCTTCACCCAACCACCGATGCCGATCAAATGCGCAGGCGCGCCGCAAAAGGCGATGTATTTGTCCGGCGATGCCTGGTTCCGCAATGGGGCTTTGGGCCAGATCGACATTCAGTTTATGAATGCAGGTGGGGTGCTCTTCGGGGTCAAGGACTATGTCCCGGCACTTGAAAGCTACGTCGCCAAATACGACGCGACGCTGAACTTCTTTCACACCCTGACCGCGATCGACGGGTCCGCCAAAACCGCCACCTTCAAGGCCACCGAGCCCGAGAGCGCGCCTGAGGAAGTCACGGTTGCGTTTGACATGATCCATGTCTGCCCGCCGCAAACCGCGCCGGACTTTATCCGCGTCTCGCCCTTGGCCGATGCCGCTGGATGGGTCGACGTGGATCAGGCGACGCTGCGCCACAAGACCTTCGACAACATCTGGAGCCTCGGTGACGTGATGAATGCGCCCAACGCCAAGACCGCCGCCGCCGCGCGCAAACAGGCCCCGACGGTGGCCGACAATATCGTGGCCGATATCGCCGGATGCTCGGCTGTGGCGCAATATGACGGCTACGGGTCGTGCCCGCTAACGGTCGAGCGTGGCAAGATCGTGCTGGCTGAGTTTGGATATGGCGGCGCGTTGAAGCCGTCCTTCCCCGGTTGGCTGATTGACGGCACCAAGCCCAGCCGCGCGGCGTGGTTCCTGAAGGAGAAGTTACTGCCGCCAGTCTATTGGCAGGCCATGCTGCGCGGCAAAGAGTGGATGGCAAAGCCCGAGAAAGTCTCCGCCGCCGCTGAATAACACATGCGGCGGGTGACACAGTGCCCGCCGCCTCTCACACCCCGGACATCCGCTATGCAATTCTCTCGATACCTCCCGATCCTTGTTTGGGGGCGCAGCTATTCTCGTCAATCGCTGACCAATGACCTGATCGCCGCAGTGATCGTGACGATCATGCTGATCCCGCAATCGCTGGCCTATGCCATGCTGGCCGGTTTGCCGCCTGAGGCAGGAATTTACGCCTCCATCGTGCCGATCTTGTTCTACGCGGTGTTCGGAACCTCCAGCGCGCTCGCGGTGGGCCCGGTGGCAGTGGTGTCCTTGCTGACCGCATCAGCCATCGGTCAAGTCGCAGAGGCAGGCACCGCTGGCTATGCCGTCGCCGCCCTGACGCTGGCGTTCCTGTCGGGGGGATTCTTGCTACTACTAGGTGTGCTGCGGTTGGGATTCCTCGCAAATTTCCTCAGCCATCCCGTAATCTCCGGCTTTATCACAGCGTCCGGCATTCTGATCGCAGCAAGCCAGCTCAAACACCTGTTGGGGCTCGAGGCGCATGGCCACACCTTACCCGAGATCGCGCTGTCGCTGCTGGCCCATCTGCCCGATCTGAACCTGCTGACGCTGGGCTTGGGCGCGCTTGCCACGGGTTTTTTGTTTTGGGTCCGCAAAGGGCTTAAACCCGCACTGCTTCGGCTCGGGGTCTCGCCCCGCGCGAGCGATTTCGCCACCAAGGCAGGGCCGGTCTTTGCGGTAGTGGCGACCACCTTAGCGGTGTGGGGCTTTGGGCTTGATGCAAAAGGCGTCGCCATCGTCGGGGCCGTGCCGCAAAGCCTGCCGCCTTTTACGCTCCCCGATCTGTCCACCGATCTGGTGCGCCAACTGGCGATGCCCGCAATTTTGATCTCCATCATTGGGTTCGTGGAATCCGTGTCAGTAGCCCAAACCCTCGCCGCCAAAAAGCGTCAACGGATCGACCCAGACCAAGAGCTGATCGGTCTGGGGGCCGCCAATCTCGGCGCAGCCTTTACCGGGGGCTTTCCGGTCACAGGCGGGTTCTCCCGGTCCGTGGTGAATTTTGATGCCGGGGCCGCTACGCCTGCCGCCGGGGCGTTTACCGCAGCCGGGCTCGCCATCGCCGCGCTCGCCCTGACACCCTTGGTGTTTTACCTGCCCAAAGCCACCCTCGCAGCCACGATAATCGTCGCAGTGCTCAGCCTTGTGGAGATATCGATCTTACGCAAGACTTGGGACTACGCCCGCGCCGATTTCGCAGCGGTTGTCACCACGATCTTGCTGACGTTAGGTGCAGGGGTCGAGGTCGGTGTCGCCAGCGGTGTGGCGCTATCTATCGCGCTGCACCTCTATAAAACTTCACGTCCTCATGTGGCAGAGGTAGGCCTGATCCCCGAAACCCAGCATTTCCGCAATATCCACCGTCATGCGGTCGAAACGAGAGATAGCCTTCTTACGCTGCGAATTGACGAGAGCCTGTATTTCGTGAATGCGCGGTTCCTTGAGAACCTAATCCAAACCCGGGTGGTGAACGGCACCAAGATCCGAAACGTGGTGCTGATGATGTCGTCGGTCAACGAGGTGGATTTCTCAGCGTTGGAAAGCCTTGAGGCGATCAACGCCCGACTGCGGGATCTTGGGATCGGGTTTCACCTGTCCGAAGTCAAAGGGCCAGTCATGGACCGGCTGAAACGCTCTAGTTTCATGGAAGATTTGCACGGAACGGCGTTCCTTTCTCAGTACGATGCATGGAGAGAGCTGAGTTGAAAATTAAAAATTGAAAAGTGTTCGTAAACACGTTGGCAATGGACTAATGATTGGCTGTTTGCTCGAGTGTTCTGTTAAGTTTAGCAGGGCATTCGGAAAGGCACCTCCAGACGACCGAGGAAGCGTTTCGGTTCAATTCGGTCACACCCCCAAAATGCCCTCCAAAACCCGGCGAATGGATATTTCTTGCTTGTTAACCTCGACAACGCTGAACTGCTCGAACGTCGTTCTCTCTGAATGGCATCTTTCTTCCGCCTTCACGCTTCGTGATGGCCGTGACTTTGCCGACGCGGGCCGTTTGGCGCAGGGTAAGGAACAAATCCCAGGTCTTATGGCCATCGATCCAAACTACAGTTTGCAGCATTGTTGCGACTGCTATCATTGCCTCGGGTCCGAGCATCCTGCGCATCGCAATCGAAGCAGCCATCAAGGCAGCGGGTGTCCAGTAGTTCATGCTGAAGCGCTTATCATTCCGCTCGACGCCAGCGAGTGCTTATGACTTCGAATGTCAGATATGGTGCCCGGTATCCGCAGAGCAGACCTTAGGGTTATCTGCGGCGAATGACCGCAATCCGCCGTCTCTGCATAAACCACTGGACTTCTGTCGCTCGTGAAGCGGTACTGCTGGCGTAATCTCCTGCCCGGTCTGTGCCGGGCTCCAATCGGTACAAGGCGCCGATTTGTTCGGCGCTGTGTAAGTGGAGATACCAATGACACAGACCTTGGACATCCCAACAATCACAATTCCTAAGCCCAAACGTGAGCGGCCAACCCGTTCGGATCAGTTGCGCAAGCTCTTGGCGCGCAGGTCAGGTGCCACGATTGCGCAGCTCCAGACGGCGTTTGACTGGCAGCCGCACACGGCTCGTGCCGCCATCTCAAACCAGCGCAAGGCGGGCCACACGATTGAGCGGCAGGAGAGCGCGAAGGGTTCGGTGTACCGGCTGCTGGCCCCGGCAGATGATCAATGACGCCTGGAGCTAGGGCGGGGCTCGAGGCCTCAATTATGGAGCTGGAACGCCTCGATCGCACCGCCTGTCTTGATCACTGGCGCGAGGCATTTGGCAGGCCTCCTCCGAAGCACTTGTCACCGCAGTTTATGAGGCGCGTGTTGATTTGGGATCTGCAGAACAAGGTGCTGGGTCGCTTGCCTGTTCGGACTGCAAAGGTCTTGGCCCGCATCGCGTCGGGCAAGACAGCAGGCGCTGCTATCCCACTAACTGTCGCAAAGCCAGGCTCGCATCTCGTGCGCGAATGGAACGGACGAACATATCAGGTCGAGGTGACCTCGAATGGGTACTTGATGAACGGCAAGACCTGGCGCTCGCTCTCGGCCATCGCCAAGCACATCACCGGGGCGCATTGGTCTGGACCGCGCTTCTTCGGGGTCCGGTAATGCGCCGGATTCGCTGCTCCATCTACACCCGCAAGAGCACTGAAGAGGGGCTCGATTAGGACTTCAACACCCTCGATGCGCAGAGGGAGGCTTGTGAAGCCTATGTCGCCAGCCAGAAGCATGAAGGCTGGGAGGTGCTACAGGATCATTACGACGACGGTGGCATCTCAGGCGGGCATCTGGAGCGCCCTGCCCTGCAGCGGCTCATGCAGGCCGTGGACGACAAGCGAGTGGATCAGATTGTGGTCTACAAGATCGACAGGCTGACGAGGTCCTTGTCGGACTTCGCCAAGCTGGTGGATCGGCTGGATGCTGCCAAGGCGTCGTTTGTGTCGGTGACCCAGAGCTTCAACACCGCCACCAGCATGGGGCGTTTGACACTGAACGTGCTTCTGAGCTTTGCGCAGTTCGAGCGAGAAGTAACCGCAGAGCGCATTCGGGACAAGATCGCGGCCTCGAAGCGCAAAGGTTTGTGGATGGGTGGAACCGCACCGGTCGGGTATCTTCCGGACGGTCGAACGCTTAAGATTGAGGCGAGCGAGGCTGAGACCATCAAGGCGCTCTACGGCTTGTACCTCGAGCACGGCAACGTTCGGGAGGTGACCGAACGGGCGGATCGGCTTGGCCTCAGGTCGCGCTCTAGGCAGAGATCAAATGGCAAGGCATCCGGCGGCACGCCCTTTGAGCGCGGTCATATCCACCACATCCTGACCAACCCGATCTATGCGGGTCGCATCCGTCACAAGCAGAAGGTCTACGATGGGCTGCATCCTGCGATCATTGATCCAGAGACGTGGGAGGAGGTGCAGCGTCTGTTGGCCGACGGAGCAGCACGCGAACGGGACACATCCCAGAGAGCAACGTCATCGCCCTTGATCGGCAAGCTTTTTGATGAGACCGGCGATGGTCTTACGCCGTCGCATACACGCAAGGACGGCAAGCGCTTGCGTTATTACATCTCTCGGCGGCTCGTCACCGATCGCAGCCGGAAGCATCCTGAGGCCTGGCGGTTGCCTGCTGAGCAGATCGAGGCCTGCCTCGGGGATCTGGTGAGGAGGCACCTGCAGCGCTCGGATATGACTGCCAGCCTTTTGCAGGATGTGAGTGCGGCGGAGATTCTTGCGATCACCGAAAGGCTAGCAAAGCTTGATCCACGTGCGGGGCACTTAGCAATGATCAAGTACGTTGATCTCAAACCCGGCTGGATCAGCATCCAGATTGATCGGATCCAGTGTGCCAAGGTGGCAGGCTGCGGGGCTGATCAGATAAACCCGGCGGGTCTCTCCATCGAAGCGCCCTTCCAGATGCGGCGTCGCGGGGTGGAGCTCAAACTGCATCTGGGTGGCGCGCCTGCTGAGATCGACCTGACGCTTGTCCAGAACATCGTTAAGGCACAGCGCTGGCTGGGCATGATCCTTGAAGGCCAAACCTTCAGTAAGATCGCAGAAGCCGAGGGTACACCAAGGCGACGCATCCAAGACGTCGTCGACCTGGCATTCCTCGCACCCGAGACACTCAAAGCCATCTCCGACGGCACGCAGCCCCAGGGGCTCACCTCCGACTACCTGATTAAGACCGGCTTCCCGGCAAATTGGACTGCGCAGCAGGACCAGTTCGCGGCGCTATAACAGCGCGCGCAGCCCGACCAAAACCCAAACTCGTACCGCCGGAAACGCCAAGAGAGACGCGGAGGCTTTATGCGCCGTGATCATGGCCCTTATAGCGTCTCTCAATAACCCTCGCCACGCCAAGCGCCCGTAAACACGGGCCTATCTGCCGACAAGTTCAAGACACCAGAAATATGCGGACTGAGTGGCTGTGCAATGTTTTTTTCTCTAACCAGTCTCTACGTTGGTTCCGCTGGCTACCGCGATAATCTCGAAGATACCGAGGTTTAGCAGCAGCACGCTGAGAATGGCGGCCGGAAGGTGCCGCGTTACCCCCGCAAAACATTGGCGTTTAGCCGGATGGGATTGTCGTTATCCCGGATGACATTGTCGTTAAGCGGGATCGGATTGCTGTTTAGCGGGAAAAGCTCAGACCAAAAAAGCCCGTTTACAGGCTTTTTTACCTCATCGCGCGCGTGAGGGCCCCGAAACCAAGATCTTAAGTCGTGTTGCGAGACAGGATTGTCGTGTTCCAACGCCCCATGTGCCAAGATGGCGGAGGACAAGCATGCGCGGCGAAGTGGTTTGCTCGTGTTGGGGCGCATGACGAGGCCGCCGCCCCTATTTGCGGCTTGTTACGGAAACATCACGGAGTTGTGATCAGTCGATTTGGGCACTCAGTGAAGGAGGCAAAACCGTTAAAGGGGGTGTTCAATACCCATTAAAGGGGTCGTTGAACGTTTTGGCCTTCCTGACGCCCAAATCTGGCGTCTTGCCGCCCTCGTCCACCAATAGTCCCGACTTACAGACGCCGTTTTGAGCGTTAGTCGTATGTCCATGCGCCTCATCAAGGCACCATATGGACAAGGACTGAACGCAATGACCGCTGCACCCGACTTCTCCGTAACAACGCCTGCTGCCCTAGAGCACCTCGATCCACGCAAGCTTCGACCCTACGCGAACAACGCGCGCACGCACTCGCGCAAGCAGATCAAGCTGATTGCCAGCAGCATTGAACGGTTCGGCTTCACCAATCCGGTTCTGCTCAGCGATGACGACGAGATCATTGCCGGTCATGGCCGTGTCGAAGCCGCGATTGCGCTTGGGTTGGGGCATGTCCCTGCCCTGCGCATGTCGCATCTGAGTGCAAACGAACGCCGGGCCTATGTCCTCGCAGACAACCGCCTCGCCGAACATGCCGGGTGGGATCGCGATATCTTGGCAATCGAGTTGCAAGGACTTGTGGACATCGACTTCGATCTGTCGGTGACAGGCTTCGAGATCGCCGAGATTGATCTGGTCTTGGATCAAGCCTCCAGCAGCCCGGCACCAGACATCCAAGACACTCTGCCGACAAAGCCGAACGGACCAGTGGCGACGCAATATGGCGACCTTTGGGCTTTAGGCGATCATCGCCTGCTATGCGGCGATGCGCGCGAAGTTGCTGATGTGAAACGCTTAGTTGGGGCCAACCGAATGGATTTGATCTTCACCGACCCGCCTTACAACGTGGCAATCGATGGCCATGTTTGTGGCTCGGGTGCGGTCCAGCACAAGGAGTTTGCATTTGCGTCAGGGGAGATGAGTGCGCAGGCCTTCACCCAGTTCCTGACACAGACCCTTTCGTTGGGCGCCGGCGTTTGCAACGACGGTGCCATTGCGTATGTCTGCATGGATTGGCGGCACATGCGAGAACTGCTTGATGCAGGCGCACAGGCCTTCACCGAGCTCAAGAACCTGTGCGTTTGGAACAAGACCAATGCAGGCATGGGAACATTCTATCGCTCCAAACATGAGTTGGTGTTCGTGTTCAAAGTCGGCACAGCAGCACATATAAACAGCTTTGGGCTTGGCGAGACGGGGCGGTATCGCACCAATGTATGGGACTATGCCGGGGTCAATGTGCCCTCGGACGATGCCAAAGCGGCCCTGGCGATGCATCCCACGGTCAAACCGGTTGCAATGGTTGCGGATGCGCTTCGAGATTGCAGCCGTCGCGGCAGCCACGTTCTGGACCTTTTTGCAGGCTCTGGCACGACTTTGATTGCGGCTGAAGGCTGCGGGCGCATCGCACATGTCCTGGAGTATGAGCCGGACTACTGTGACCTGATCCTGCGGCGCTTCTTCGAGATCACGGGCCTGGAGCCTGTCCATATTGCCTCGGGCGAGACATTCTCGGCTAGGCTGGCGTCCGCGCGGACCTTGGCACGCACAGGTGAGATCACACCATGAGCCGTACAAAACGCCCAAATGCCCCGCCCCTCACCACCACGCCAGAATACGATGCTGCATTTAACGAGATTGCCAGCCGCGAGGTGAAGGTTCGCAGCGGCAGTGAAGAAACCGTCATGACTGCACTCAACGCCGTCATTCAAAAGCAGTTTGCAACGGCGCTCGGCGGCAACTCGCACTCGCAGCGCCAAATCACCGAAAGTGCGCTGCGCATCGAAGAGCACCGCCATCAGCAGGTTGCTGATGATGTGGCGCGCTGGCAGCGGATCAAGTCATACCAAGCGAAGCGCTTTGCGATCCACCGCGCCGAGCACGGCTGCGATCCGCTTGAGTTCCCGCATCCCGATGACATTGTGATCGACCAAAAGACCGGAGTCAGGATCGACGGACCTTGCACGCTGGAAGAGCACAAGCAGCATATGAACACTTTGGCATTGCTCGATGCATTAATGCGGCAGGACATCCTGGACCGCGCGCGCGACGGACAGCGCTATGACTGGAAGCCTGTCATTGGTGATCCACTCACCGTTGCGATGCTACTCAACGAGGCACTGCCAAAGCGCTTGGCGTGGACCCGCGACCAGTTCCTCACGCGACAAATGGACTACGAGCGTCAGCCGATCCGCGTGCTCCTCAAGGACTGCTACGTCGCATGGCGCGCACTCGGGGTTCCCCTCAAGCGCGGAGCCCGCTTCCCAACCAAGCGCATGGGCCAACTGCTTGGGCTCCTGCCCGACCTCCAGCAGATCATGCTGGATCCGGCGACAACCGAGGCGCAGCAAAATAGGCTCGTCGGACAGTTGGTGGTCGAAAAGTTCGGGTGAAATGGGAGATGGGTGAGAACGGAAGTGCGGCGCACAAGCAAACCAAACGGGACATTCAGGGGCAGCCTGCCCCAGCTTTCCACAACGCAAGGCTCTTACAGTCGACCGAGTTCAGCGAACGGCGACTGAGTCCACCAGATGGGTGCTGCCCGAGACCGCCAGACCGGGCCCTCGAAGCTTCCGAGACAGGTCACTTTTCTGTTCAAGCCGATGAAATAGCGTCGACTTCAACTCGTCCTAGCCCTTCAACCACACCTCGGCCCAAATGGCTTAGTTGGCCGAGAAATGCCAAAGTGCGAAGCACAGTTACATCACCGATGACTTCGATAGTGCCAGAAAAGAGGGTCTTTTTTCGAGCTTGGCCCTTTGCGTTCGGACTGAAGTAGACGCGGGTTGAGCCGCCTATCACTCCGTAGTCGAATTCCGCAAACTGTTGGGTTAGCCGCCAGGTCGTTTCGGGATCAAGCGCAACGCCACACCAGCGAGAGACACCATCAACCCGGCGCATGAGGCGGCCCATCAGTTTGTGCGGCTCGTTGAGCGGATCGGAGTCGGTGATCTCGACATTGTTTAGCGAAAGCCGCAAAGAACTGGCCTGCCTGGTTTCAACCGTCTCCTCCACCCGGATGAAGCGATCCACAAGCTGCGGGCAGGCGCGAATATTGCGATCAAGTTTTTGCCAAGGAAGGATCTCTCTGAGCCCGACAATTAGGCCGTCAATGGCGGACGGAAACCAGTCATTGGCCATGCCAAACACCCGCAGATGCAGCAACATGTCTGCCCCTTGGGCTGTCGCGAACAACAGATAGGGTTTGGGCAGACCGTCGCCACGGGTGCGCAGTTGCTCACGGCGAAAGACGTCAAGGGCGCAGGGCGGGTCCCAAGGGCAGGGTAGCTTTTGGCGCGCCGATGATGAAGCTGCGCGTCCCAGCGCGCCCAGATAGGACCTCCGGGCATGGCCACAAAGCGCCAACTGATCGATATGCCCTACGTTGCGCAAGCGCAGTGTCACGGTCTGGACATAAAACTGCATCGCAAGTCGATCAACGGTATCGACATAGCTGACCTCGGACAGGACCCGAGCCAAGCCAGTTTCGGAAACATGCGCCATGCCCGACCCTCACATGCGCAGGCACCTTGTTCAATCCGCTGTCGTGCGGACACTCCTTCAATACATCTGGGAGCAACGTTTCCAGGTTAAAGCCTGGGTCTCAATCCGCTGTCGTGCGGACACTCCTCCAATACCAAGATCGGAACGTTTTGTCACGACCATACCGTCTCAATCCGCTGTCGTGCGGACACTCCTCCAATACTTCACTGCATGGCAATCTGCTTATCTTTGGGGTCTCAATCCGCTGTCGTGCGGACACTCCTCCAATACTTACCTCCTGTAATCCCTTGATATTGCTCACACCCATACATTCTTTTCTGAGGACAGCCAAGGTTCTATTGGATTTTGATTAGCAACTCACGAAAAATCGAGGCAAAAATCATATATCCTCCTCCATTATCAATGATATAGACTATATTCTGAACCAGATATCAACAATGGTTAGTCATTTGACCTCCCAACACAACTCTGACGCAAAGACATCCCTGTGGCAAAACTTTCTTTCGCTCCGTCAGCTTGACGATGGCTGGGATCGCGTAAGACAGAACAACGGCTGCTCGGGCGGTGACAACGTCACAATTGCGATGTTTCAGAACGGTTCCGGTCGCCGTGTGGCAGAATTGGCCGAAGCGTTGCGCGCCGGCACGTACAGCCCCGCGCCCTACAGAATCTTGGATATTCCAAAAAAGAAAGGCGGGTCTCGACGCTTGCTGATCCCCGCCATTTCGGACCGGATCGTACACACGGCCCTAGCGCAGGTCCTGACCCCCATTTTGGACCCTCAGTTCGAAGAGTCGAGCTTTGCCTATCGCCCCGGCCGCTCGGTCAAACAAGCGGTGCAGGCCATAGAGCGTTGGCGCGACGCTGGGTTCCAACACGTTATCGAGGCCGACATTGTCGGCTTCTTCGATGCAATCGAACATGATCGCTTGTTGGGGAAACTTGAGGCAGCACTGACCGGATACTCCGGCGGAGTTGAAATCGTGTCGCTTGTTGCGACGGTTCTCCATCATCAATCGGAGCAAACGGGTGTCATCGGTCGCGGGGTTGCGCAAGGCTCCCCGCTCTCCCCGTTGTTGGCTAACTTGTATCTTGATGCTTTGGACGAGGAATTGTCCGGCAAGGGTGTCCGGTTGGTAAGGTTCGCGGATGACTTTGTGATCTTATGCAAGAAACGCAACGACGCATATAAGGCCCTTGAGGAGGCGACGGATGCACTCGAAACGCATGGGCTGGAACTTCATCAAGATGGCACCCGCATCGTAGATTTCGACAGAGGCTTTAGTTTCCTCGGTCATCTGTTTGTCCGGACATTCGCGCTACCACAAGTTTCCGATCCGATGGAGGATCCCGTGACCCTCTTGCGCGAGATAGCAGTGTTGGATGCAAAGGAGACCAAGACTTCGGAACAGGCTTCGTCCGAAGCCACTGCCGGTTATGATGCCGGAGAGCGCGTGCTATACTTGACGCAACCAGGGCGGCGTCTTGGCTTGCGCAATCTCAGCTTCGCCATAACCCATGCAGACGGACGCGAACTTGCAGCTATCGCGCATCATCGTGTCGGCAGGATCGAAGTTGGCCCCGGGGTCCGAGTAGAGGCCGAGGTTTATGAGCATTGCTTGTCCACGCAAACCGATATCACACTCGTCGATGGGTTTGGGGCTCCGCGTGGGGTGCTCAGCGTACCCCGATCTGAGCCTGCCGCACTTCATCTCAAGCAAGCTGAATATACACTAGAGCCTGCATCACGAATTGTCCTCGCCAAGGCGCTGGTAAACGCGCGGATACGCAATCAACGAACGCAGCTCTTTCGTCTTAACCGAAGGCCTGCGCTCGTCGACGTGCGATCTGCTCTGGTGCGAATGGGAAGGCAGCTGCGCAAACTCGATGGAATCGATGATATTGCGCGATTGCGTGGCTTGGAGGGAGCGGTCGCTGCCGACTATTGGCCTGCGCTTGGTTTGCTGAGCCGTGACGCACCCACGCCCATGCGTCGGAGCAGACCTGCAAAAGACCCCATCAATGCAAGCCTGAATTACCTTGCGGCGATCCTGTCCCGCGATGTGTCCAGCAGCATTATCCATGCCGGATTGCACCCGGGTTTCGGGACGTTGCACACCGCCCAAGATCGAGGTGACGCGCTTGTTTATGATCTGATGGAGCCATTTCGCGCCCCATTGGTTGAAGGCGTCGTGGCGTATCTTTTCAATGCACGTCGCCTTCGTGCTGAGATGTTCGCACCCATCAAGGGCGGTGTGCGGATCGAAAGAAGTGGGCGGGACGCCCTTATCCAAGGCTATGAGGCCGCAGTGGCCAAGCGGGTCAACGTGACAGGGCGCAGCTACAAGCTGGCATGGCGGCCATTGATGCGGCGGCAGGCCCAGGATCTCGCAGGTGCGTTTCGCAAGGGAGAGATCGACCGCTTCCTGCCCTATGTCATGGAGGCGTAAAATGCCACGGGGCGAAATGCTTACGGTATTCAGTTACGATGTCTCAAAAGACAAGAACCGACGCAAAGTCGCGCGGCTCTTGGAGGATGTGGCGACCCGAGTTCAGTATTCAGTCTTCGAGACAAGGTTGACGCGCCAAAAAGCCGAAGCAGTTGCCCAACGCGTCGCCTCCCATCTGGGGGATGGGGACAGTTTGCGTGTCTATGTTATCGGCCATGATGGGGAGGCCCGCAGTTGCGTTTACGGCGACGGAGCCCCGTTCGAGCGCAACACAACATATTGGCTCTACTAACGCTGAGAGACGCAAGCGCGGACCGCGTCATGTAGTCCTGTAGGGGCTCCAAAAGCGGCACGCGCACACGCTGTTTGTGCGCACAATCGGCAACACGCCTCAAGAGCCCGTTAACCTCAATCCGCTGTCGTGCGGGCATTTGGGTCAAGCCATTGGTGTCGATGCAACCCGCGTTCCCATGTCTCAATCCGCTGTCGTGCGGGCATTTGGGTCAAGCACACGACATTGCGCGAGCTATCGCGACAGAGTCTCAATCCGCTGTCGTGCGGGCATTTGGGTCAAGCCAAACCACTACGTGGTGAACTTCCCCGCAAAAGAGTCTCAATCCGCTGTCGTGCGGGCATTTGGGTCAAGCCTCCGCACTTTCTCGTGTTCGTCAGCCACGTCTCAATCCGCTGTCGTGCGGGCATTTGGGTCAAGCTCACCTTCCATATAGCCTTGCATTTACGACCAAAAATAGCCAATCTTCTGAACCAGGCACACCAAATATGTGACATTCTTGGTAACTCATCCATATCTTAGCTCTTTGCCTCCTATATATCCCGATAAATCATAACCTTGTCAGAATTCTGAAGTCAAATCCAAAAGAGACGAACCTTATGTCACAAGTTTTCGCAGCTTTTGAAAGCTCGGCAAGGGCATATAATCTAGGCTATCTTGGCTTGCCATTTCTTCCCCAATAGCCGGGTTGCACAGCTGCAAGTAGCGCTTGAGGGGGTCCTTCGTCCGCCACCCGGGATGATGGGAGATCATGAAGTCTTCGAACACCTCCATCGCTGTTGCAGCACTTGGCGCGGGGGTCCCATCATTGCACTCTAACTGAAGGGCCGATATCTCAATCCGGCATTGGCCAGCCCCCGCGGCTTTCCCCCGCCCGATGAGGTGTCTGTAAGTTTCTTGCCCCCCAAACGTGAGGGCCCACAAAATCGCACCCAACTCAGCAACCGTCACGTTGTGCAAGCGAACCCGCCCCTCGAAGCGCAGCTTTCGCTTAGGATCTTCTGGCACGAGGAACCTCATCGAGGACATCGTTTTCACATTCCCATTTCCCGAACTGCGGCGCAGCCAACCGGACACTTGATCTTTATCCGCATTACGCGGCCAGTAGCGTTTTCGGCCTGCCAATTGCACGTCCGACGCGCTCCAATCGAAGCGCCCTGAAGACCGAAGGTAGAACGGCCCATAGGATGGCTTTGGTGCGCTCATGACAGAGCTAACGGGGTCATCTTCCACACCAGGGGTAGCCGCACTCAGATTGGCGAAACCAAAAGATACCCGGCTCTTGAGATGCCGGGACAAGTGGTTCGCAGCCTGCGAAGATCTCTCGTCCGGGGCGAGCAACTTCTGGTTCTCGTCCCCCTCAAGGACATAGCCAAACAAGGCTTCAACAAAATCTGGCTCGAGTTTATCAGCGTCATGAAGATGCACGCCCGAGCCTGTGCGCTCCAAGACATCACGGACGTTGTACGTATGCGCCCGCTTGAATGCGCGCACGAGGCCAAGATCAGCGACCTCGCCGAAACCGTCCTCAACCCAAAACACAGGGATACGATAGCCGGCATCGAGTGTAGGTTTGAGTTTTGCCCAATTGCCGTCTGGGTCTGGTCGATGATTTGAGGGCTTGCTGTTATTGCGCGTAAATGTGTCCCAAACCGACGCCGAAATTTGCTTGGTTGGACCATTAGGTACGGTCTCAAAAACGGTCTCAGTCTTCTTTGACGCCCCCTTTACCGGACTGGCTTCCTGCGCGTCTAACGCCATTATTTCCAGTTCAAGTCTTTCGCGGCCTCTCGTCTTGTAAAAGATACTCTTCTCATGGTCATTCAATCCTTGAGGTGAAAAGGAGGGAGACTTGTCCGAGAAGACAAACACACCTTCGAGAGGACCATCTTCGGCCAAAACAACCCGCGTCTCTTGTCCATGCGAATGAATCCGCGAGATAATCGAAAACCGATCTGTTCTGTCAAAATCGAAGACCACTTCGGTGCGGGTCATGGAACGGCTTCGATATCGATCCTCCAAGCTGCTTTTTAACCAAGCGTATTGCGCACGACCATCCTTGCCAGCGACGAAATCACGGATCTTGATGAGGTGATAATTGCAGGGTTCCAATACGAACGGACTCTGCCTTTCGTCAGCGATTTCGCCTTCAGTCGCAGGACGAAGCCAGCCTGCCCTTACCTCCTTGCGCTCATTCTGAAAAAGAGGGTGTCCAAAGTCACGAATGCCAAAACGACGATGCAGATTCGTTTGCGTAAGCCGTGCGCTTGCGATGTTTTCCAATGCCGCGCGCGTGAGGCCTGCAAGCGTGGTGCCAGGGAGAACATAAGTCTCGCCAATTTTTTGCGGGGTTGAGACAGCGCCACCGTCGCCGTCCTGCCCAACGAGGATAGGGCCATCACACTCAACCACAATCGAAAGCGTACCGCATAGGCCGCTAGCAAGCGGCTCGCTATGGATGTTGTTGGCATCTAGAGAAGCTTTAATCTCGTCTTCCGGGGGGGTGATTTTCGCACTGAGGGGAACGAAGTCGTAAGGTTTCTTGACTTGCACCTTCCCGGAAACCGCTGCGGTGTTGATCAATGCAGGGGTTTGCTCGGGTCTATCTTTGTTGTGCTGAAATTCGGCATAGAATCTTTCGAATGCGTCTTCAGCATCATGCTCATCATTGAAGTCGCCAATGAATGATCCGAAAAGGCTATCTAGAACATCCCCCCAGTTTTTGCCTTCACGCAGTTCACTAGCCGCGTAGCGCTTCCATTCACTCATCCGATATACCCTCGCCTTCGAACCAACCATATCCACGGGTGGTTCCCGTACCGAGCACTATGCCGTTCTGTTCTAGGTCGCGAAAAATCATGTCGAGCGTTTTGCAATCTAGACACCACTCCTTTGCACAGTCCGAACAAGCTTTGCGCGCTGGATCAAGCCTTGCGGATAGAGTAAATCGAACACCCGTATCGGCTTCTGTCGTCACCAATGCGTTGTCAATTGGGCCGCCGCTGAAGCGATCAATTTTCACTGAGGTAGATTTGAATGGCTGGGAACACTTGATGTCTCCAACAACGAGCTCCATTAAACCACGCCGGTCTGGAGTACCAAACAAGCGCTCAATCCCCTCTCGAAACTGAGTAGCTGTGCCGGGAGCGCGCAGCTTCTCGATCGCACACAACCAGTCTGCGCGCTGCCGCAGATACCCCTTAAGAGAACTGGTCAGGACTTCTGGCAGACCGCCTCGACGCAATGGCGCATTGTGGGGAATGCCGGATCTATCTTCATTTCTTTTTCGCTCTTCACCAGCGTATGGATCGCGGGTGAGATAGGGGCCCGCACAACTCAGCTGAACCTTTGCGTCAGGCGCAGCTATCGGTGGTGCCTTAACTGTAATCTGTTGCGGCGCTTTCATGCAGAATACACCGCAAGAGTTAGCGGCCCAATCGATGCGAGTAACTACTCCGCTTAGCTGTAGCTGACCCTGCCCCAAGGTTCGGCCAGCTCCGACTTGTAATATATTGGGGTCTCCCAAAGCTACCAACACCTCTTCAAAGCTCTGCCTCAACGCAGCAAAGTCAACGCGCGCCTCAAGACGAATTTGAACGGCAAACTCCGTACCTGCCGATAGAATCTCTCGTTGAAACAGCCTGTTCGGATCGGCTACACCACGACCAGCATTAATCGCTGTTCGATGTTGCCGGAGTGGCTCCACAGCATCAGCAAACGCCGTTCGAAACGTCAGACAGCCTTGGCGCGAATACTCCGCATTAGATGAGCCAAAAAGTCGGCAAACAGCTTCGCCCACCTCCATCAGAGAAGCCAAGTGCCTCATCACACCTTTGAGTGCTGTTGCCGGCAAGACTGGACAGACCTGCCCATCCTTCTCTCCCGTTTCAATGAGTGAAACACGAGACCCATCATCGGTGTCCGCCTTCCGGTCTAACCCCGTACCGATATGAAGGTCGGTCAACGCCCTAAGTGAAAACGCATAGTCGGCGCGCTTGAGTGGTTCCAAGTCATACATACTCGACCTCTCGTGCGTTCAAAGTGTCCTGTTTAAGAGTTACAAAATGACCATAACCATTCTGCGGTTGGAATGGATTCTCGCGCCAACTCGTGGCACCTATCGTCGGCAGGCCCTTACGCAACAGAGCTTCAAGTGCCTTCTTATCAGCACCAACTAAGCGAAATACTGAGCCTCGGCTTGTTAAGCAGAATGGTCGGTAGACGCCTGATGACTGGAAACGTCGTGCGATATATCCACCTGCCCATCGCTGTGAAGCAAACATGTTTTGAAGATCGGCACCACATACGCGCTTCCAGTAGGAGGCAAAGGCGTCGAAACAAGCGCCCTGTGTTGGGTCTGCCATAAATGCGTCGCTTGTCAGCATCACGACAACACTTCCGTCTGGCCGCTCCACTAATTTAGGGCATTCGCGGGCCTGCAGATCACCCGTAAGGCAAAGGCTTGCATTTGTTCGGCCAACGCCATCCAGACCACTCCGAAACACGTCAGTTAGCAACGCTTGCTGTTTCTCATCAACACTGTCGAAGTCTAAGGTGCATTGCCAGCGGTCTTTGACGCCAGGCGAAACCGCACCTGAAACGTAAAGCATACCATGTTCTGCCGCACCGGTAGATTGCTCGATCCTTACATGTGTTCGTACATCAAAATCTGGCGAATATAGTGGCGGCTTACCGGTTTCATTGAAGTATGCGCCGAACAACTCGTCTTTCCAGTCAATGGTAAATTTGGCGGCTCGTCCGTTGATCAATATGCCCGCCCCCTTCGGCGCATCAATGGCATCAGCAAATTCAAAGCTGTCACCATCTGACACACCGACAATTGCATTGGACAGGACTTCCGAGTAACCGACCGGCTTTGCATGAGTGATGACCAAATTGCTCAAGCCATCCATTGCACTGGGGTCATGCCCCAAGACCCTAAGTCTTTCCGCTAACGCGCCTTTGATCGCTCCGCCAGGAACCACTACCTCGCCTTGATAATAATTGTCGGCAATCCGCTGCGCATTGACCAAAAAAGGGCGGTCGAATGAGAAGGTCGCGGCAAGACGCTTTCCTATCGGCCTTTTGGGCTGCGCGGGTGCAGTGGTTTGCGGCTTCGGCAAACAAGCGGCGCTAACCACCTCTCCAAAGCCGGACGACTTCATAGCACCTATAGAACTGATCCAGCTAAACGCAGCTTCAATTCGTGCCGCCCACAACTGACCCTCCGCTTCAGTTCCCCAGAAGACAATGCTTCCTCTAAAGGCTACGGCCCTGCCTTTGGGCGCGACCAGTTCGACTACATTCAAGTGGCCTGCCTTGGCCGAGCCGGTTTCGGTATCTATCGATACGCGCGTATTTGTAAGCGGCATCCCGCCAAAAAGTTCGGCACGTAAATCCGAAAAAATAAGGCGGCCGCGCCTTGGGGCAAAGGTGTTCGCATCTTCGATGTCGTCAGACGTTGCGTCGGCTGCGGATACGCCAAACATGGAGTCGACGTCCGCTTGGGTTAGATCAGCAGCGTGGAGCGCAACATCATTCAAACCATGCCGTACAATTCCGCGCACTTGATCTTGGGGGATTAGCGGGCAACCTTCATGATCGCGCAACGCGACAGCATCCAGTCCGATGTTCAAGCCACCAGTGCCTGAGAATAAGAAGGGACTGCGCAACGTTAGCGTCAGATCTAGGACGCGACGACCAATCATCTGGTTACTTCTTTTGAGGCATACTGCTGCCCATAATCATGCAGCATCAAGCGAAATTCGAGATCGGCCCATGCAGGTCGCATTTCCTGCACTGCGGGTAGGCGCAATTGATCAAGCGCTAGTCCTTCAGCCCCCAGCACGCGCGCTGCATAATCCTCGACGGCTTGCTCTGGGTCACCCCCGGAACTGAAGATCTGGTGGAGTTGGGTCCGCGACATACGCAGCGACGTTTGCCCGTTCTTGGAACTGATATCTGACTGCAACTGAGCCAACTGGTCACTTGGGAACAACACGTCCTGCGGCCGTAGATGTACGCCAAAGCGATCCAAGCGTTGGGTCGCAAATGTTGCGACTTCTGGCACCTCAATGCTCTCAAAAATGTCAAAGCTTACACCGCCACCGACACCACTCGCCTTGTTAAGGCTGCAAGCGCGATCAGCAAGCCCTACAAGTCGGCGGATTGGACTCTTGTAGTTTGCAATGATGCAGGCAGCAGAAAAGGTCACTGGCACGCCAGAAATGGTTGTGTTCCTGATCTCGTCATAGAATCCAATCAAGGTCATAAACGCACGCCAGGCCGGGACAATGATGGTTATGTCGTCGCCCCCCCAGAGAAGTGTTTCGAACCTCAGGCGCGGAGCCTCAGTGCCAAATTCCTCCGTTTCAACTGCGAGCGCATCCCCAAGAAGACGAGACAAGACCTTAGCTTGCATCTGCTTGAGAGAGGCACTCATCTCCGGAGCTGATGTGCTCGCTCTGTGGTTCGAAAACCTATCGCCATCCAGATGGATCACGGCAATTTTCGAGCGTGCCGAAAGAGGAATCGCCTCGCTTTGCGTTGCAACCATCTCTTCGAAACTATTGCATACGCCGTAACCTTTAAGCACTTCGGGCCCAAGTACATCATCGTAAAATGTGCGACGCTTGTTTCGACCGTATTCGAGGCGCGAAAAAGTGGCCTCTGACAGCTGACCTTTGATCCCACGCGGGTCAACCTGCGCGGCTGGACGTGTCTGGTCCAGCGCATCGGACATCTTGGCGTTCGGCGTCGTGATATCCTTGACGGACCACGTTTGAAATTGCTGGGTCCGCGCGCGCGCCTCGGCAATAAGAGTGGCTTTCTCGACGGTTGCGGCCTGTGCCGTGGCGACCGTAAAATTTAGATGACACCAAGGCGGTTCGCTTAGTGCAGCCAGAGCGCATCGGAGAACGTCATCTGCCTCCAACTCCGCCGAAAAAGAGAAAAGAGATTGCTCACCGGCCGAGTAGTCCCAAATGACACGCTTTCCAAATTGGGCAATCAATGCCTCAGCACATCGAGCACCAGCACCCTCAATTGCCATGCTAGCACCCCGAATAACCGAGATATCATTTGTATCAAGCAGCGTGTCCTCGAAATTGACACCTTCGATCCGCAACACCTGAAACACTTGGAAGCCCCCAAACACCCTTGCTTGATTACCCTACCCTGTGGCGGGCGTTGCGCAACTCAAAAGGAGCCCTGTGAATAGAGCCCGTTTTTTCCTACGGGAGCTGCGGGCCATAATCCGCTGTGATGCGGGCACTCGCCTTATACTGAGACCGCGGACAACGTGATCGAAGGCTTGCAGGTCTCAATCCGCTGTGATGCGGGCACTCGCCTTATACTGGAATCCTCGCTTTTGCGGGAGCAGTAGAGTCTCAATCCGCTGTGATGCGGGCACTCGCCTTATATGCCGTGATGGCATCTTTGATTCTGGAGGCGCAATGTCTCAATCCGCTGTGATGCGGGCACTCGCCTTATATCTGAAAGATGACGGCACCTTCAGTGTTGCCCATGTCTCAATCCGCTGTGATGCGGGCACTCGCCTTATATTCACCTCTCACAACATACTGTTTTGCGTCGCAATTTCAATGTGCGATCTGAGGCTAATAGATTTCGCGACCACAAAAATAGGCGTTGTGATCGAAATTGGAGAGAAATATCTGAAATTCATTAATCCTACCAATCCCTTATGCAATATCTGAGCCAAAGCTAACGCTTTTTCCCCCAGACCCGGCTAAACAGCACGAATGCGCACATCGAAGCAACAGATAATTCGACATAGGCCAAACCCCATAGAGCCAACTTTGTCGCATCAGCGCATTGGCCATCGCACAGGGCGTCAGACACCAAGCGCTTAACGAAGGCTGCATCAAAGACTGGCATGGCCAAAAGCGCGGCGGGCAAACCAAGGATGGCCAGATATGTTGCCGCCGTAGCAATACGGTTGGCGGCCTCTGCTTCGTCCTGCGCCATCAAGGTCGTGGCGAAATCACCGGCACTATTGATCTCGTTGCTGACATCTTCAAACAAGTCATCTAACCCTGTCGAAGCCCTCCAATGCGACAGCATCTCGGTGGGTTGGATCTGGCTTGAGACACCCGTAAAGTGGAAGCGGTGAACAAACCGCAAGAACCTCTGTCGCAGCACCACGAGGTCCTTTCGAAAGCGATACTCCGCCGAGTCCCGCTTAGGATCACGGTCGAATTTCGAAACCAGTTCGGTCAATTGAGACGAAAAGGCCAGCAAAGTCGCGATCTCAAAACGTACGATCAGCCCGATTTGCGCATAGTGGCGGGTAAAGTGGGTGCGCAATAGATCCGTCATGCTGCCACTTACGGTGACAAAAGCGTAATGCGCCCCACCAAATACGTGACGCGACGCCACTTTGTCATCCATATCCTCGTGTGGGAAAAAGCGATCATAAAACCAAATCTTTTCCTTTTGCTCCAAAAAAACGGGATTATATAAAAAATGCTCTGATTGGCCGTCCGCTTCAGCCAACTGCGCCCACTCTGAATCCTTGATAGCCTTCATGGTATCTCGTGCACTGACACCTTCCTGTGGGGCGAGCACGATGAAGCTCATCACCGGCACACGCTCGTCTGAAGGATCGCGCCAAGTTGCAAGGTCGATCCCTTCGAGCCATGTCTCCCAAGGTTCGATAATGGGCGCGTCTTGGCCCGTACTTATATGCGCATGCAGGTGCGCCGCACACTCCTCCTTGGTAGGGCGTATGGTAGCCTCGACAGGGCTTGCGCAGGGCGCTTCATCATCTGGGCCTTGAAAATCGATCCTATGCGGTACGCCTCCTGGCAAACCTTTGTCATCCCAGTAGGGAACGTAGCTTCGCCTCAGCTTATCAACCAGCTGCATTGCATCAGGCAGGCTTAGCTTTCCGTTAACCAATACCTCGACCGTCAGCACCAACGCGCCGGTCTCAAAAACGTGTAGCGTTTGCCGTTCGACTTTCAGACCAATTGGAGGTGAAGCCTCGGATAGTCGAACAACTAAGTTACTCGGATTCTGGACATGCAGGAGGCGGAAGGCAGGCTTGTCACTATCTGGGTTCGGGTAAAGGAAATCTCGCACAAAATCATGAAAATATACATATTCCGCAAACAAACCCTCGTCTTCTGGGCGGACAGCTTGAACCGGCTCCCACTTTCCGTCTTTAACCAGCTTGTTGACCACAGCTTGCGAGTTGAACGCACCATCTCCTTGAAAAATCAGCGGTAGATGAAATATTTGTCGAAATTCACCGACTTCCGGCATCTGTCCTGATCGCTCCTTCATGTGGCTGACAATCCTCCATGTTTGGGTTGTAGGTTCCGGTCGGCTTAAGTTGTGCCAGTTTCGCATTGGCCTCAATAAGAAACGAACTGACTGAGGTGCAGCTGGGCTGGTAGAGGCTTAGCTTGATCATTTTAGGACCAAACGGGCTCTGATGCACAAATCGCGTGCTGGATTCATCTTGCGAATCCAGCATGGTAGCTGGGATGCATGAGCGGACACATACCCCCGACTTACAAGACCACGAACTGGCCTGCCGATAACGAAGTGAGGTGCCGCTAGATTTGTAGACGCTTTGCTTGGTAATTTTGGAACCCGCTGCCTGGCAGACAATGCTTGCATCGTTGAGAAGGAAGGAGAGACCGATATTAACAAGGGCATTCGGTTTACAGACGAGTTTAAACAGGACGCTGTGGCGCAGGTTGTTGAGCGTGGATATGCGGTCAGCGAAGTGGCAGAACGGCTCGGGATCAGCACCAAGTCGCTGTATACTTGGAAGGCGCAGTTTGCGAAGTCGCCACTTGTCAGGTCAGAAGTTGCCGAACAGGCCGCAGAGATCAGGCGGTTGAAACGCGAGCTGGCCCGCGTGACCGAGGAGCGGACCATTCTAAAAGAGGCGACCGCGTACTTCGCGCGCGAGTCTCAGTGAAGTACGCGTTCATAGAGGCTCACCGCGCAGAGTTTTCTGTGCGATCTATGTGTCGTGTGCTGGCGGTGCATTTCAGCGGTTTTTACGCATGGCTTAAAGGACCGTAAGTGCGCGTGCGCTGGAAGATGCGCGTCAGACGGATTTGATCCAACAAGCATGGACAGAGAGCGGCAAGGTCTATGGCTATCGAAAGCTGACCGACGATCTGCACGATGCTGGCGAGACCTGCTCCGAGAACCGTGTGGCACGCTTGGCCAACCTTGCAGGCATCACAGCACAGATCGGATACACGCGTCGGCCTGGTCGCTATGGCGGCAAGCCTGCTGTAGTCGCGGACAACACGCTGGACAGGCAGTCTGAGCTTGCAGCATCTGACGCGGTTTGGGTGACCGACATTAACTACATCAGGACCCATGAAGGCCGATCATATCTCGCTGTGGTCATCGATCTGTTCTCACGGCGTGTCGTTGGCCCCTTCTCATTGATTGCTTTGCAATCAACTTCCGGGGAGCGGGATCGATGCAATCCCGTATGACAACTGATCTGGCCCTGCAAGCATTACTAAGTGCCGTTTGGCGGCGCAAACTAAAGCACAGGGTCATGATCCATTCCGACCAAGGGTCACAGTTCACTGGCAAAGAGTGGCAATCGTTTCTCAGCAAACATAATCTGGATGCAAGCATGAGTAGGCGCGGTAATTGTCATCCCTCTCACACATATAAACATGCGCTGCCGGGCAACGGACAACGCGGTCGCAGAAAGCTTCTTTCACCCGCTGAAACGGGAACGCATCAGGCGGCGAACGTACACCACGCGCGACGCTGCAAGGCAGGATGTGTTCCCCTCTCGCGCATGCTTCGCATACGCTGCCGGGCAGCGGACCTTCGCCGTGCGAGCAAAATCCGGTAGTTGCCGAATTCACAATGTGCGTTACAAAATTTGATTTAGCTGCGATTACATCAACGTCTTCTTTCAAAAGATCATGCTTAGTTTCAATGAAAATCCCGTGACTTTGGTATGACCCGCACATTGCGCGGGTGCCCTCTGATCCCGACCTGTCCGGGTATCGGATGCGTCGGGTGGTCACCTCGTGTCGTGATTTCAGGCAATATAACGTCTGATAGTCCCGAAAGTCGATCGCTGCGATCTTGCAGATTTTCGGCAACCACATGAATGACACGCCCGTCGGTTTGTACCCGGCCTTTGACGACTAGCAGTCGTGCGGACATGATGATCGAGCGGTATGCTTTGAACATTTTGGGCCAGATCACGAGGTTTGTGACGCCCGTTTCATCCTCAAGCGTGATAAAGCAAACCCCTTTGGCGCTGCCCGGTTTTTGTCGTACCAATACTAGCCCTGCAAGCGAGACACGTTGTCCATGATGCATTTGTATTAGGTCTGATGATGCGGCAAACCCCTGTTGGTGCAGGCTGGCACGGTAAAACGACATGGGGTGCGCTTTGAGGGATAATCGCAATGTTTGATAATCAGCAACGACATGTTCGGCTTTGGGCATTTTTGGCAACGCTACCTCTGGATCAACGCCGCGTGTGCTGGCCCCCGAATGTTCAAAAATCGGCAAGGCAGGGGCGTCTTTCAAGGCTTTTGATTGCCAAAGCGCTTGACGGCGTTCGAGCCCCATAGAGCGTAGCGTGTCAGCAGCAGAGAGCTTGCCTAAGGCTTTTACGTCTAAACCTGCGCGCTCTTTCAGAGTGGCGATGTCACTATATGGCGTGTCACGCATGATGACGATCCGATTGCCGGCGTCTTCATATAGCCCATCGACCAAGCGCATGCCCAATCGCAAGGCAAAGCCATCGCCGCAAGGTTCCAATGTGCAATCCCAATCAGAATAGTTCACGTCCACATCGCGCACCTCTACCCCATGGTCGCGGGCATCGCGGACGATCTGCGCTGGCGCGTAAAACCCCATTGGTTGCGAATTCAGCAATGCGCAGGCAAAGGCCGCAGGATAATGACATTTCATCCAGCTTGAGACATATACCAGCGTGGCAAAACTTGCCGCGTGGCTTTCTGGGAACCCGTATTCGCCAAAACCTTTGATCTGGTCAAAGCAGCGTTGCGCAAATACGGGATCATATCCGCGTTCAACCATATTCCCGACCATCTGCGATTGTAGGGTTTCAATCGTGCCACGTGACCGGAATGTTGCCATCGCTTTGCGCAGGGCGTTGGACTGCGCAGGCGTAAACTTGGCCGCGTCCATGGCGATTTGCATGGCTTGCTCTTGAAAGATTGGGACGCCCATAGTGCGGCCAAGAATTTTCTTTAGTTCGTCCTGCGGATGCTCTGGAGCGGGGCATGGATAATCGACTTCCTCAATTCCTTGCCTGCGCCGCAGATACGGATGCACCATGTCGCCTTGGATCGGACCGGGGCGCACGATGGCAACCTCGATCACCAGATCATAAAACACGCGCGGGCGCAGTTTGGGAAGCATCGCCATTTGTGCGCGGCTTTCGACTTGGAAAACGCCAAGGCTATCCCCGTCGCACAACATGTCATAGGTCGCTGTGTCGTCTTGTGGGACGGTGGCGAGATCAAGCTGCTGGTCGTAATGCGCCTCCAGCAGGTCGAAACATTTGGCGATACAGGTCAGCATTCCAAGTGCGAGAATATCGACCTTGAAGATACCAAGCGCGTCGATGTCATCCTTGTCCCATTCGATGAAACTGCGCTCTGGCATGGCCCCATTCCCGATAGGGACAATCTCTGTCAGTGGGCGTTCGGTCAGGATAAAGCCGCCAACATGCTGGGACAGATGACGCGGCATTCCGATCATTTGTTTGGCGAGTTTCAACACAATCCGCAGGTAGGGATCAGACAGGTCAAGCCCCGCTTCTTTGGCGCGTTCATCATCCATTTGCCCTTCAAAGCTACCCCAAATAGTACCTGCAAGCTTCGACGTAACATCCTCCGACAGCCCCATCGCCTTGCCGACCTCACGAATGGCGGAACGCGGACGGTAGTGGATAACGGTCGCGCATAGCCCCGCGCGATGACGGCCATATTTGCCGTACACATATTGGATCACCTCTTCGCGACGTTCGTGTTCGAAATCCACGTCAATGTCAGGGGGCTCATCCCGTTCTTCGCTGAGAAAGCGTTCAAACAGGACGTTGGTTTCATTAGGATCGACGGAGGTCACGCCCAGACAGAAACAAACGGCAGAGTTCGCAGCTGATCCGCGCCCTTGGCATAGGATCGGTGGTTGTGCCTCGTATCGGGCAAAGCGGACAATGTCGTGGATCGTCAGGAAATACCGCGCGATATCTTTGCTTTTGATCAGCGCAAATTCTTTGTGGATCAGCGCTGTGACATGATCGGGTACACCGTCAGGATAACGGGTTTTGGCCCCTTTCCATGTGAGGTGTTCAAGCTCGTCTTGGGCTGTCTTGCCCGTTGGCACGATCTCATGTGGGTATTCGTAACGCAGGTCGGTTAGTTGGAATGTGATCGTATCGGCAAGCTTGCGTGTGGCAATAATCGCATGAGGCCAATCAGCAAACAGGCGGCACATCTCGGAAGGGGATTTAAGGTGGCGCTCGGCGTTCGCACCCAGCAGAAAACCAGCCTTGGGGACAGTTACGCCTTCACGGATTGCGACCATGACGTCCTGTAGCGGGCGGCGTTCGGGCGCGTGATAAAGCACATCATTCGTCGCCAAAATCGCCAAGCCATGCGTGCGGGCCAATGTATCCAGCCGGTTGATCCGCGCGCGATCATCACCACGGTAGAGAAACGTCGCACCGATATAGGCCATACCGGGCAATGCGCAGAGCAGACGGGGCAAGCCCGCCGCGAAGACATCTAAGTTCTCGGGCGGCATCACGATCAGATGCAGGCCTTTTGCATGATCGCGCAGCATCTCAAGCGTCAGATGCGTTTCGCCTTTATCCTGCCATGCACCGTCTGCAGTCTGCATTTTACCTTGCGACAAAAGCGTTGATAATCGTGCATAGGCGGCGCGATCCTGTGGATAGGCCAGTAGTTCTGTCCCGCATAGTAATACCAAACGCGCGCCGATCAGTGGGTGCACGCAGGCTTTTGCAGCCTCGGTATGGATGCGCACGACGCCCGCAAGTGTGTTGTGATCCGAGATACCGATGCGGTCATAGCCCAACATATTTGCCGTCGCGGTCAAATCCACCGCATCAGACGCAGCCCGTAGAAAGGAAAAACAACTGGCCAGCCCAAACTCGACGTATGGACTAGGTGGATTTGGCGTGAAGCGTTCATCCCCTAATGTCCGACGTGGGTGTCCCTCTTGTAGCGGCATCAGGCGAAAAATCCATGCATAAACCAGCGCGGATCAGCGCCGCGCCCATCGTGCAAAATCCCTTCACGGTACAACCAAAAGCGACGTCCATCCTGAACTTCGACCTTATAATAATCACGCAGGCGCGTGCCGGGACGGTCGCGCCACCATTCGGGCGCGATCCGTTCCGGCCCTGCGTGGCGGGTCGATTTATACAGCACACCGCGCCAGCGAAATTGCGACGGGGGGCCTTCGGGCACAGCATAGATCACGCGCACCTCCTCAGGTGGATTAAGCACGCGGATGGGGCGATCATGTAGCAATTCGGGCGCATCGCTGGGCGCACCTTGCAAGGCGGGTACGCGGCCTTCGATCCGTTCGGGGATATGACTTTCGCGCCATGTGGACCACGTGATGTTGTCGCGCCCCAACCGCGCGGAAAGCCTGTCCACCAACCCTGCTACATCGGTTTGGGTATCGCGTTTGCCATACAGATTTTCTTGTATCCGCGACACAGGCTCAATCTGGGCGGCCTCAAGCGTCAGCAAGTCAAAGCCAAACCCTGGATCAATACCGTCAAGCTTGCCATCAAACAGGCGCAAGAGATGGGCCGCGTCCCGGCTCGCCTTGGCCGTCAGCAGCTGCACAGTGCGACATTCGCTATCAATCCGGTAGATCGTCAGTCGCAATTGCCGCGCGCCCTGTTCCGCCTTAGCCAACTGCTGGCACAGATTATCGACCAGCCCTTTGAGGTGCGGGACAGGGTCAATCACAGGCTCAGCCAAATGCGCGCGGGCCATGATACGCTCATGATCGGGCGGCGCGTTTATCGGATCAGGGCTGGCCCCAAAAGCGCGGTCCATCAACATCAGCGGATTGCAATCCTGCGGCACAGTCGAAAACCGCTGCATCAGCGCGGCGCGTGGAACGGCAGCCAGAGCACCAATTGTCTTAAGGCCCAGCCGGTTCAGCAAACGCACCATTTCAGGCGTAATCCGCAACGCCGCGACCGGCAGCGCAGACAAATCCTGCGCCGCATCCTGCGAAATCTGATATTGCGCCCCGTACCGCGCCAACGCCTGTGCTGCTCCCGGTGTCGGTGCCATCGCAACCCGTGCGGTCAGCCCCTGCATCGCAAGGCGTTGCACGATATCGCGCAGTATCCGGACCTCACCGCCGAACAAATGCGCGGCCCCTGTGACATCCAAATAAAGCCCGTCGCATCTGTCTTGCACAGTCCACGGGCACCAGCGCCGCGTCCAATGCACAAGGCGGTGCATCAAGACCTCATCGCCCTCCAAATCCGCACGCTCCACATGTAAATCAAGGTGGATCGCTTGCGCATCAACCACACGATCACCGGTTTTGATGCCACGTTCTTTTGCCGTCTGATTGGTGCTGTAGACCACAGGACCATGACTGCCTTCGTGCGAGAGAACCACCGGCACATCACGGTTCGGCACCGTCCGGTATGCGCTGATCACGCGTTTCCACCGCTCGTATGTCAGATCGGGAAACCAGACTGAGACGATCTGCGGCGCGGCTTGCTTGCGGGTCATAACGCGCCACCCAACGGCCCGGATTGCGGCCGCGCGCCCGGAACAAATCCAAGTCCCATTGCGCCTTGCCAGGGGCTTGTGGGTCGTGCGGGTTGGGCTGGGACGGCAACGATCCCACGCGCCACCGCGCACGCGCTGCACTGAGCACACCAGGATCGCCGCTGCGGATTAGATAGAGCGGTACGCCAGAGGTCTCGGCCCGCATAGCCAAACGTTTGGTGGCGGTGAAATCCAATACGGCTGGCGCGCCATGCACCTCGCCGATGACCGCAGACAGACCCGCGCAATTCGCGGCCTCTTCCATTGCCCACAGCACATCGCGCGGATGGCTGACGGTGACACGCAAAATTGGTTGGGTAACCTGTAAGGCCCGCAGACCCGGCATATAAAGCTGCCCGTTTTCGCGGCGCGCGGCATAATCTTGCACCCAGATGATCGGCAGGTCGGCCTGACCAAATTCGGCCAGCACAACACCAATCGCCCCCGCTTCGGCAGGTGTGTGGCACAAAACATCTGTCAACGCAGGTCGCCCAAGGGTTACAGGCTGCGGGAACGGCAAAACTTGCCCGTATAAAGAATCGCTTGTCATGCACGTATAGCATTGTTCATGATTTGTTCTTTTTTGCAATTTCTATAGCAAGTGGCATTGGGTTCTTTGCCGACTGCGGGTGCATCGCCGCGGCCTGTGATATGGTAGCTGGGTCAACGTCGGGTTGTCGTTACGGGAGGGATTGGCGGATCGGAGGATCAGTCATGGGCACACCAAATTTACCTGCCATTCGCGCGCTTCGTCCCGCTTGGAACAAGGGCCGTATTGTTGGGAAGAAGCGACCGCCGAAACCAAAGCAGGTCTGGGCAATTCGCGTTCGCCTTGAACTCGCAGAAAACTATCACGATCTCGCACTCTTCAATATGGCAATCGACAGCAAACTGCGCGGCTGCGATCTATGCCGCATGCAGATCGTTGATGTCATGGCTTCGGGACAGATCCAGGGGCGGGCATCGGTGCTTCAAAGCAAAACCAGAAAACCCGTCCGCTTTGAGATTTCAGAAGGCACACGCGCATCAGTCGCGAAATGGATGGAGGACCCGCTTATGGTCGGATCTGAATATCTGTGGCCCGGCCGATTTCACGAACGTCTACATATCTCCACGCGCCAATATGCCCGGATCGTCCGCGACTGGGTCACATCGATTGGCCTAGAGGCAACAGCCTACGGAACGCATTCAATGCGCCGAACCAAGGTAACATAGATATACAAAGAGACTGGCAATCTTCGGGCCGTTCAGCTTCTACTGAGACACACCAAGATGGACAGCACTGTCCGGTATCTTGGTGTTGAATTAGAGGACGCCCTGGCCATCTCTGAAGCCATTGAAATCTAAGAAACTTGGGCCGCTGTCACTCACGGCCCATTGCGGACCTTCCCCCGACTGTCAAATGATGCAATCGCAGCCCGCTTTGCGGTCATTCGCTGCTGGCGCGAATTTTGAGCTTTGTGGAACTCACACATCGGGACGAAACAGTAATGGAGCGAGAGTCCGATGGCGGCTTTTCCTTAAGGTTCTCTGCAATCGAGAACGCTCCGTTTTGCGTTTTGCTTTGTCCGAATTGAGACGATTGGCAACGCCTGCTGCACGTGCCGAACTTAGGGGCAGCCACGGCATGATAGCGATTTGCGTTTGCGCGAAGGTGCCCGATTGCATCTTCTCTCAGACGCCCATGCCTACCTACGCTCCGAGTTGACCGGCCTCACGTGCAGGCCGTAGCCTCTGGTGGAGGATAGGAGGCGACGATCGTGACGGACCAAACGATGGCTGCGGGATTTGCCGCGTCTTTCGCCTCTTATGCCTGCGAAAAAGGGGCGAACCGTTCCGCGATCCTGGCCGAAAGCGGGCTGACCGAGGACGATCTGTCTGACCAGGACAACAGGATCCGCGTGTCCGCCTATCAGAAGCTGATTGCCGCCGCGATCATGCAAACGGGCGATACGGCCCTATTGCTTCGCCACACGTTCGATACGGAACTGGAAACGATGTCGGTGGTCGGCCAGATTGTGCACACATCGGCGTCGCTGCGCCACTCTTTCGAGCAACTCAACCGTTATTTGCACCTGATGGGCGATGTAGAGCTTCCGCCGGGCGTGGATCGGTTCGAACTGCAGCGCATCAACGACGCGCTTTGGATCGTAGATCATCTGATCCTGCCGCCCGACATGGCCTTTTGGTCCGAGGTGTCCTTTGCGCGGTTCATCAGCGAGTTTCGCCGCTCCTTCCCCGGTGCGATATTCGAGATCGAATTGCAGGTGACCTACCCGCCACCGCCGCACGCTGATCAGTACCCGGACCTGTTTCGGGTGCCCGTCCAGTTCAACGCATCCCGCAACGCTCTGCGGATTGACCCGGTCTGGGACAGTCCCGAGACGCAATTCGAACCCGGCAACGCCTACGCGTTCGGTATCTTCACCCAGCATGCCGACAAGCTGCTGGCTGCGCTGCGGACCGAAACCTCAATCCGCGCCCAGATCGAAGCACAGATCTTGCCGAAACTGCACGAAGGCACTTTGTCGATGGATCGGGTCGCCAAAGACCTTGGGATGAGCCGCCAGACCCTCTATCGCAGGCTCAAGGCCGAAAGCGTGACCTTTGCCGAGATCCATGATGACCTGCGCCACCGCATGGCACTGGATTACCTGAGCGCGCAGCGCGTCACCGTGAACGAGACGGCCTATCTGTTGGGCTTCTCGGAAGCGTCGTCTTTCGTGCGCGCGTTCAAGCGATGGACCGGGCTCAGCCCGACTGCTTATCTCAATCAGGCTGCCTGACGCCCCACCTGTTACCAACTGTCAATTGATTGAGCGCTCCGGTCATGCCAGGGGGCGAGGTATTTGGCTATCTGCTGTCTCGACACGAAGTTCGAGAAAGGCAGAAGACCATGAACACCGTCTTCATCGCAGGCGCCACCGGCTATCTGGGCCGCTACATGTGTGCCGAATACCAGCGGCGTGGCTGGTATGTGACTGCGCTGGTGCGCAATGCGAGCCGCGCACAGGATCTGGCAGCGGACCAGCTGATCGAGGCCGAAGCAACCCAACCCGACACGCTGGCCGGGGTCATGACGGGCGCGGATTTGGTGATATCCTGCCTGGGTCTGACCCGGCAAGCCGACGGTCTGGGCTACTGGGATGTCGATTTCCAAGCGAACGTCAATCTTCTGCGCGAAGCCGAACGCGCGGGCGTTAAGCGGTTTGCCTATATCCATGTCGTCCGCGCCCGGTCGCTTGGACATGTTCCGATGGTCGCGGCCAAGTCGGCCTTTGTGGCCGAACTGCAAGACAGTCGGCTTGCCAGTACGGTGATCGCGCCCAGCGGCTACTTTTCTGACATGACCGACTTTCTGGACATGGCACAGCGCGGCCGGGCCTGGCTCTTTGGCGATGGGCAAAAACGCATTAACCCGATCCATGGTCAGGACCTTGCAGCTGCCACCGCGGATGCGGTCGAGGCTGAGCTGAGTTCGCTTAATGTCGGCGGGCCGGATATTTTCACACAATCAGAGCTGGCCGAAGTTGCCTTTGATGCATTGGGCAAACCGACCCGCATCGTGTTCCTGCCCGATTTTCTGCGCCGTCTGGCGCTGGGGCTTCTGCCGTGGGTCACGCCGCGCCGGATCCATGGGCCTGCGCGTTTCTTCCTTAGCGCCCTTGCCCAAGACATGGTCGGCCAGCCCCATGGCACGCACCACCTCGCGGATCACTTCATGGCCCGCCGAACGCCTGGCCAAACCTCCCCCTTGATTGAATTCCCGATGGAAAGGACTTCGAAATGACAATTCGGACACTCGGCGGCATGGCCGCCCTGACCTGTGCCGCCACGTACCTGTTTGGCTTTGCCCTGTTGGTCACGATTCTGGCCCCCTTGGGCTATGGCACGGGCGACATCGAACCGGCGGCGGTTGTGCGCTTCACACAAGAAAACCTTGGTCTTATCGTCGCGTGGAACACGATCATCTACATCGTGAATGCGCTGGCGCTGACCGTGCTTGTGGTCGCTCTGGCTGCGCGGCTCCGGTCCGCGTCCCCGGACTGGAGCACTGCCATTCTGGCCTTTGGGCTTGTCTGGTGCGCCCTGGTTCTGGGGGCCGGAATGATTGCCAACGTCGCCAGCGAGCGCGCGGTGGCCCTTGCCCAGACCGATTTCGAGAGCGCCGTGGAAACCTGGACAGTTCTGCACGCGGTCGAACTTGGTCTAGGCGGCGGTAACGAAATTGCGGGCGGTGTCTGGATTCTCTGCATCAGCCTGGCGGCCATGTGGCATCGCGTCTTTGGCAAACTCGTCATCGGTTTGGGACTCTTGAGCGGTCTGGGCGGTCTGCTGACCATCCTGCCGCCGTTGGGTGACATCGCAGGTGCTGTTTTTGGGCTTGGTGCGATTGCCTGGTTCATCGCGGTCGGTGTGGCCTTGATGAGGCGCCCCGATCCTACCCTGTCGTTTGCCTGAACGGCGCGTTCCCAGTCGGAGCATCACAATGCAACTCGCTGAAAGCCTTCAAAGCCTGCTCGACACAGAAGCCGGCAAGCCCAACACCAACGGCGTCATCCTCAGGGTCCGGTCCGGCGATGGTCAGATCGACTTCAAGGGCCGCGCTGGGGCCGCGCGTTCGGACACGCGCTTTCCCATCGCCAGCATCACCAAGCTGTTCACTGCAACACTGGTGGTGCAATTGATCGATGAGCGTCGGATTAGGCTCGACGACCCCATACAAGATCTCCTTCCGGGCACCGATCTCGACGGCCTGCATGTCGTGAAGGGGGTGGACTACGGATCGCAGCTGACTATTCGCCACCTCCTGCACCAAACCTCCGGCCTTGCGGACTACTATGAAAGCGATCTGGTGGCAGATTTGAAGGCCGGCAACGACCGCAGCTACGGGTTGGGGGAGGTCCTGCAAATGACCCGGGCGTTGCCGCCGCAGGCTGCGCCCAACGCTGGGCGATCCTACTACTCAGACACGAATTTCCAGCTTCTGGGCGCGGTGATCGAGCGCGTGACAGGCCAGAGCTTCGACGAAGCACTGCAAACCCGTATCTGCGCGCCGATAAGCTTAACACAGACTGGCGTGCTGAACGGGACGGATGTTGGGCTACCCATCTATCACGAAGATCGCTTGCTTCGCATTTCCAAGATACTGACCGCCATGTCGGCGGATGGGGGCATCATTTCAACGCTCGACGAGATGATGAACTTCCTGCGCGCATTTATGCAAAACGACCTCTTCCAACCGGAGACGGCCCGAGCCATGCGCCAATGGAACAAGCTGTTCTTCCCTATTCAGTACGGCCACGGCCTGATGCGGATCAAACTGCCGCGCTGGATGACCCTGTTTCGCAAAACACCCGAATTGATCGGGCATTCAGGTGCCAGCGGGTCTTTCGCCTATTACGCGCCGGAACCGGATATCTACCTGATCGGCACATTCAACCAAACCGACGCGCCGAGGCGGCCGATCAGCTTCATGTTCAACGTACTCGGTCAGGTGGCAAAGCACGGAGGCGTTCGATGAAAAACGCGCTGAAATGGGTCACTGGTGTTTTGGCCTGCCTGATCCTCTTGGTCATCCTGATGTTTCTGGGGACACGGGGCGATTACCCCGTCGCCCGGCTGGTGACCGATGATCCGTCTTTGCCGTCAGAAACCGTGGCAGGTGTTCAACTGCACATGCGCATTGCAGAAGGGCCCCAACGTGCGCGGACCGTCATTGTCTTACATGGCGGCCCGGGCGGAGATTTTCGATCGTTAAAGGCGCTTGATGCACTGTCCGACCGCTATCAGGTGGTGTTCTACGACCAACGCGGCGCGGGGCTGTCGGAGCGGGTATCAGCCGACCTGCTCACGTTGGACGGGCACCTGGCGGAACTTGAAGCGGTCATCGATCTGACCTCCCCTGACCAGGCGCCGATTCTGATCGGCCATTCTTGGGGTGCGATGCTGGCAGCGGCCTTCCTGGGTCAGAACCCGGATGCCATCGAGAGCGCCGTTCTAATCGAACCGGGCTATCTGGATGCCGCCGGCAAAGCCGCATGGGACGCGGAAAGCGCGCGCTTTATGTCCGGGCCGCGCTACGTCTGGCAGGCCGTCACGTCCGGGTTTCGCGCGGCACATGTCACCCCCTCTGATGCCGCGGCAGCCGACGACTTCCTCATCGGTCATATGGTTGGTGTGTTCACCAATCATCCCGATAACCCCTATCACTGCCTTGGTGGCTACACGGCGCCGAATTGGCGCTTCGGCGCACTGTCCAGCAGCACCTGGCGCGACGCGCCCGCGACCGATGTCGATCGGCTCGGGTCGCATGTGGTGGAGTTTCAGGGACCTGTCCTGCTGATGGCCGGAGCTTGCAACGATTGGCTGGGGCCGCGCCAGCGTCAGCATCTTTCCCGCTTCGCCAATGCTGCTCTGGTGACCATACCAAATGCCGGACATGACGTTCTTTGGGACAATCCAGAAGCCGCGCTCGGCGTAATCCGCAGCTTTCTGAACGAATGACCCCATGAATGCTCAAGCGCACCCAATCCGTGAATTGATGCAGCCCTACCAAGGGCCGAGCCACACTGTTGTCGCGTTTAACCTGAAGGATGGCGAATACAACATCGTAGGAACCGGACCCAACGAAACGAGGGCGTCTTGGGGCGACCTCGTCTTCGAGATTGGCTCGATCACCAAGGTCTTCACGGCCATCTTGCTATGTCTGCAGGTCGAAGAGGGAAAGATCGACCCGCACGCGCCGGTTTGCGAGATCTCAGACACGCTCAAATATGTGCCGCGCTGGATCACGCCAGAACGACTGGCGTCGCACACAAGTGGTCTGCCAAACATCTAAATCCCGCTCTGGAAGGCTATCTTTCAGCAGCATCCCGAAGGCCCCTACGCGGATTTCACCCGGGCTGACTTGGTGGAATGGCTGCAGAATTGGCGCGGCGCAGACCCTGGAACCAAGCTGCGCCACACATACTCGAACCTTGGGTTTGGTTTGCTAGGGGAGGCCGTGGCGATCAGGGAGGGCAAGCCCTTTGCCGAGCATCTTGCCGAAAGCGTCCTTAGGCCGCTTGGTCTCCACGACACGACGGGTCAGGTACATGACGTCCAGCCTCAACGTTTCATGCAACCGAGGTTTCCAAATAGAAAGCCAGCGACCCCATGGCGTTTTGACGCTTTGGCTGGAGCGGGTGTTTTGCGGTCTTCGCCTCGCGACCTAGCCCAGTTCGCCAAAGCTGTGGTCCGTGCGGCAAACGGACCCGCGACAGCGTTGGATCGCGCTATTTTGCGTTCAACCCAACCGCTCTTTGAGCTGGGCAGCAGTGAAGGTTCTCAACATATGGCGCAGTGTTCTGGCTGGATGAGCACGAAAGGGAAGTCCTCAACGGATCACGTTCTTTTTGCAAATGGCGGAACCGCGGGGTCAACCTGCGCCCTGTACATCTGTCCCGCAAAAAACAGCGCGCTTGGCATCTTGTCGAACAACGGCATTGCGGCCAACCTTTGGGCCAGCGCCAAGCTCAGTTGGTCAAACCCGCTCCGCAAAGCCTGCGAGGTTCTCTTGGCCTCCTGATCTCGGAAGCCGCCCTTTCTTGGGGTCGCAACACCGGGCACTGTGGTCTCAAAGATGCAGAGCGGCCCCAAAGCAAAGACGCGTTACCAACCGGACTTTCAATGTCGACTTCTTGTTCGGCGGCCAATGCAGCTTGCACCTGCGGCGAACTTCCGCAATCCGCCAATTCTGTGGAAAAACAACGTGCTGCGGGCGCAGAAAGTAGCGTTTCAAACGGAGCGCGAGCGTCTTTCTTATCAGGCTTTGCGCGTTTGCTGCGGTGCAGGAAAGATCTTGGCCAGTTTGCGAAGGTTTTGGGCGGTAGCGGCGAGCAGGAATTCGTCATTTGCACCGTATGGTCCACGCAATCGAAGTCGTCCAAGTCCAAGGATGCGTTTGAGGTGGGCGAAGAGCATTTCTACCTTCTTTCGCAATCGCATTGAGATTTTGTATTGCTTGGTTTTGGCTATGTCGCGGGCAACCTGACGGGCGTCTTCATGTTCTTCGCGGGTGATCTTGCGCGCATCCGCTTTCGGGCAGCACTTGATCTTCGACGGACAGGCTTGGCAGGTATGTTTCAGCGCCTGATACTTGGCGACACCTTTGCCAGTGGGGCCGCGATTGGGGTCAGAATAGTTGCGGCGAAACTGCTTGAGCGGTTCACCTTCCGGGCAGATGTATTGGTTGTTGTCGGCGTCCCATTCGAAGTCGGCGCGCGACCAGGTGCCGTCGGTGCGACCAGCTTTATCCAGCACCGGGATGTGGGGCTTGATGTTGCGATCAACGAGCCACCCCAGCATTGGGCCAGAGCCATAGGCGCTGTCCGCTATCAGACGTTCAGGGTCTATATCATGTCGATTTTTGATGCGATCCAACATGTCGCGCACAGAGCCAACCTCGGCCTGCCGGATTGATCTGGTGCCTTCGACATCCACGATGACGCTGTGGTCGGTATCGATAAGATAATTGGTGGAATAGCTGAAGAACGCGGGGCCTTTACGGGCTGCGGTCCACTGGCTTGCGGGATCGGAATGGGACGTGAACTTGGGCTCGACCTTAGATGCTGCGCCAAAAGCGGCGTTATCCAAAACATCCAGATACTCCTTCACGGCGCGCGGCGCATCAGCTGGGTCAATGGCGCTGTGATCCCAGTTCTCCTTCGGCGTAGAGTTCTGTTTGTTGGCGTCAGCTTCGATCAAGCTGGCATCTGCAGCCAGCCGTTGGCCGCTCACCAGACCATCCGCAATGCACCGCGCGACAGTCTTCTCGAACAGATGCCTTAGCAACGCGCTTTCCCGGAAGCGCCCATGTCGGTTCTTTGAGAACGTCGAATGGTTTGGGATAGGATCAGAAAGGTCGAGGCGACAAAACCAGCGATACGCTAAGTTCAAATGCACCTCTTCACACAGCCGACGTTCAGACCGGATGCCGAAGCAGTACCCCACCAACAGCATACGGATGAGCAGCTCGGGGTCGATGGATGGACGGCCAGTGTGGCTGTAAAACTCAGCCAGATACTGGCGGATATCGCTCAGATCGACAAACCGATCTATCGACCTTAGCAGATGATCTTGTGGGACATGGTACTCTAGTGAGAACTCATAGAACAGCGCAGCCTGTGCTTCCTGCTTCGGTCCCATCATTGCTCAATCTCCCAACCAATGGGGAAATTGAATCAGTAACTTACCGCTCGATCAAGCAAGAGGTTTTCAACAGAATTCGCCATCTCTGCACAAACCACTGGACTTCTGACGCGCCTGAAGCGGTACTGCGAGCATAGTCTCCTCGCCCGGTTTTGCCGGGCTCCGCTCAGTACAAGCCGTCGATTGGCTCGACGTTGTTTGAGTGGAGAGACAGATGACAAAGACCTTGGATTTACCAACGCAGACAAGTGCAACGCCTAAGGCAAAGCGCGCGAAGTCCACCCGTTCCGACCAGCTGCGCAAGCTCTTAGCCCGCAAGTCGGGTGCCACGATTGCCCAGATTCAAAAGGCGTTTGACTGGCAACCGCACACGGCGCGCGCTGCGATCTCGAGCCAGCGCAAGGCAGGTCATACAATCGAGCGGAAGGAGAGCATGAAAGGCTCGGTGTACCGGCTGGTTGTTGCGGCGAATGGTCAATGACGCGTAGAGGCAAGGCCGGACTCGAGGTCTCAATCGCGGAGCTGGAACGCCTCGACCGCGCGGACTGTCTTAATCACTGGCGCGAGACGTTTGGCAGGCCGCCTCCGAAGCATCTCTCGCCTCAGTTCATGAGACGCGTGTTGATCTGGGATCTGCAAAACAGGGTCTTGGGTGGCCTTCCTGCGCGGACGGCGAAGGTCTTGGCCCGCATCGCCGCTGGCAAGGCGACGGGCAAGGCGGCTGCTCCATCGGCGACGCGGCCCGGCTCGCATCTTGTGCGCGAATGGAACGGGCGGACTTATCAAGTCGAGGTCACCTCGGATGGCTTCATCATGGACGGCAAGACCTGGCGGTCGCTCTCAGCCCTCGCCAAACACATCACCGGGGCGCATTGGTCCGGACCGCGCTTCTTCGGGGTCCGGTAGTGCGCCGGGTCCGTTGCGCAATCTACACCCGCAAGAGCACCGAGGAGGGGTTGGATCAGGACTTCAACACCCTCGATGCCCAGCGGGAGGCCTGCGAGGCCTATGTCGCAAGCCAAAAACATGAAGGGTGGGAGGTGCTACCGGATCACTATGACGACGGTGGCATCTCAGGCGGGCATCTGGAGCGCCCTGCCCTGCAACGGCTCATGCAGGCTGTGGACGAGAAGCGCGTTGACCAGATCGTTGTCTACAAGATCGACAGGCTGACGAGGTCCTTGTCGGACTTCGCCAAGCTGGTGGACCGCTTGGACGCTGCCGAGGCGTCGTTTGTGTCGGTCACCCAATCGTTCAACACAGCGACCAGCATGGGACGTCTGACACTGAACGTGCTGTTGAGCTTCGCGCAATTTGAGCGGGAAGTGACTGCAGAGCGGATCAGAGACAAGATCGCAGCCTCGAAGCGGAAGGGACTCTGGATGGGTGGCACCTCGCCAATCGGGTATCTTCCGGATGGTCGAACGCTGAAGATTGAGGCGAGCGAGGCTGAGACCATCAAGGCGCTCTATGGGCTGTATCTCAAGCACAAGAACGTGCGGGAAGTCGCTGAACGGGCGGATCGTCTTGGGCTCAAGTCACGCACCAGGCAGAGACCAAATCGCAAGACATCCGGCGGCACGCCCTTTGAGCGCGGGCATATCCATCACATCCTAACCAACCCGATCTATGCCGGACGCATCCGTCACAAGCAGAAGGTCTACGATGGGCTGCATCCTGCGATCATTGATCCAGAGACGTGGGAGGAGGTGCAGCGTCTGTTGGCCGACGGAGCAGCACGCGAACGGGACACATCCCAGAGAGCAACGTCATCGCCCTTGATCGGCAAGCTTTTTGATGAGACCGGCGATGGTCTTACGCCGTCGCATACACGCAAGGACGGCAAGCGCTTGCGTTATTACATCTCTCGGCGGCTCGTCACCGATCGCAGCCGGAAGCATCCTGAGGCCTGGCGGTTGCCTGCTGAGCAGATCGAGGCCTGCCTCGGGGATCTGGTGAGGAGGCACCTGCAGCGCTCGGATATGACTGCCAGCCTTTTGCAGGATGTGAGTGCGGCGGAGATTCTTGCGATCACCGAAAGGCTAGCAAAGCTTGATCCACGTGCGGGGCACTTAGCAATGATCAAGTACGTTGATCTCAAACCCGGCTGGATCAGCATCCAGATTGATCGGATCCAGTGTGCCAAGGTGGCAGGCTGCGGGGCTGATCAGATAAACCCGGCGGGTCTCTCCATCGAAGCGCCCTTCCAGATGCGGCGTCGCGGGGTGGAGCTCAAACTGCATCTGGGTGGCGCGCCTGCTGAGATCGACCTGACACTGGTCAAGAACATCGTCAAAGCACAGCGCTGGCTGGACATGATCCTTGAAGGCCAGACCTTCAGTGAGATTGCAGAGGCCGAGGGGACATCAAAGCGTCGTATCCAAGACGTTGTGGACCTAGCCCTTCTTGCGCCCGAAACGCTCGAAGCCATCGCCGAAGGGACGCAGCCCCACGGGCTCACCTCCGACTATCTGATCAAGACGGGCGTTCCAGCCAACTGGACTGCGCAGCACGACCAGTTCGCGACGCTATAACAGCGCGCGCCTCGACCAAAACCCAAACTCGTACCGCCGAAAATGCCAAGAGAGACGCGCGGGCTATATCGGGCCTGATCATGGCCCATACCGCGTCTCTCAAGACGCGCCGACACGCCAAGGCCCCGTAAACACGCACCTATCCGGCGACAGGTTCAGGACACCTAAAATGTACGGACTGAGTGGCTGGGCACGCAGTCTCGAGCGAACCGGTCTCGGGTCCAAATTCCCTGCTATCAGGGAAAAGAAAAGGGAAATCCTCAATTTTGGCACTTTTGTCCGGAAGTCGAGGCCCAACCGTCAAAGAATATCAAAGCCCTAGCTAGAGAATTCCCTAAGCGTCTCAGCAGGGAATTTTATTTCGTTTGCAGGGAAGCCTTTCAATGCCGCAGCACCGACAATACCTCTAAGAATTGTCGCGTTTCTAAGGTTCCGTGAAATGCCAGAAGCTTCCAAGTCAGCCGCTGCAGCGGACGCGTGCCTAGAGGCAGCTCACCGAATGCACCACAGACTTCAGGACCTCATCCTTAGGGTTGAACTTGAACACGACCCGAGCGTTGGTCCCGCCCAACCACTTCCTGTGGACGTGTTCTTGGCGGAAATGCCAAATCGGAAAAATGCCCCACAGGTCATCTACCGTCCAAAGCGGCTTGGAAGCCAGCAATGGACTGAAAACCTCACCTGTTTTGTGTATGGCAGAATTGAGCAGGCTTTCGTCTCAGCCGGTAACTTGCCGGGTAAAGATCGGGCGGGTCAGAAGGCCAATCTGGAAGCACTAAAGGCGTGGATCGACGCGCAGCTCCTAAATCCGGATCGTCCCGTTGAGCCGCACTTCGTTCAGCGGATCTCTTACCTGTTTCGGAAGGGACTGATGGAAGATCGCAGATCACATCGCATTGGCACACTTTTGGAGATCGCCGAAACAGGCCCGACAAGTACGACTGCTTTGTCACGATTGAGGTCTTGGGTCGAAAGCGACTTGAAAGAAGAAGCCCTGCTGCAGAGGGGACGACCTGTGAAGTACCAAAAGATCATGTTCGCGGTGGAGATCGCCAACCTTTGGAACACTCTAACTGGCAAGAAAATCGCAAGGGGCCCGAACACCAACTTCGCCCGATTTGTTCGGGCGTGTTGGGTTAGCGGCTTCGAGGGGCGGTCAGTCGATTCCAACTTCAAGCGCATCTTGAGAGAACACATCGCCGAGCAAGATAACACCGAGGCCTGCGAGCGTACACGCTATTTTGGGAGACTGATGTAGCCCGACAGCGGCCGCTATCTCCAAGGTTAACTCAAAGGAGATAGAAATGCAGACTGTAAACTCATCGCCACCCTCGATCGAAAGCTTCGCACCAAGTGAAGACAACATGCTGGCAGCGGCACCAGATCGCATCGAACTGTTGCCGACTGAGGGGCTGCATCCCAACCCGCGCAACGCCCGGACCCATTCTAAGAAGCAGATCAAACAGATCGCCGCGAGCATTGCGCAGTTTGGCTTCAACAACCCAATCCTGATCGACGACGAGAACGTCGTCATCGCGGGCCATGGTCGCTTGGAAGCCGCGAAACATCTCGGCTGGGGCAAGGTCCCTACCCTTCGCTTGTCTCATCTAAGCGATGCCGAAAAGCGCGCCTACATTCTCGCCGACAATAAGATCGCGCTGAATGCAGGCTGGGACGGTGAACTCCTCGCGATCGAATTAGAGGAGCTTTCCGAGCTCACCATCGAAGACAGTTTTGACATTGAGATCACCGGATTTGAAACCGGCGAGATCGACATCGTGCTTGATGATCATCAAGAGCCAGCACCCTCTAATGCCGACGACACGATCCCAGAGCCACTTGATCGGTCGATCTCGCGCCGTGGCGATCTTTGGGTCCTTGGACGTCATCGATTGCTGTGTGGCGATGCACGGGACCTAGACACCTGCGGTCGGCTCTTCGATGGCGAGCGTGCTCAACTAGTCATGACCGATCCGCCCTATAACGTTCGCGTGCAAGGCCATGTCGGCGGTCGCGGCAAGACCATGCACAAAGAGTTCCCCTTCGCGTCCGGTGAAATGTCTGATGCCGAGTTCGAGACCTTCCTGACCGAAAGCCTGCGCGTGATGATTGCGTACGCTTTGGACGGAACCTTGCTCTACGTCTTTATGGATTGGCGCCATATCGAACTGCTACTGAAGGTCGGTCGGGCATTGGAGCTTGAGCTAAAGAACGTTTGCGTGTGGAATAAGACCTCCCCTGGCCAAGGGTCGTTCTACCGTTCCGCCCACGAGCTTGTCGTCGTGCTCCTGAAGCCTGGGGCGTCTTCTACGAATAATGTCCAGCTGGGTAAGTTCGGCCGGAACCGGAGTAATGTGTGGACCTTCCCCGGCGTGAACACGTTCACAACCGGGAAAGGCGATGATCTCGCTTTGCACCCGACAGTGAAACCGGTCTCAATGATCGCGGAGGCGATCAAAGATGCCTCGAAGCGCGGACAGATCGTCTTTGATCCTTTTCTGGGATCCGGGACCACGCTGCTAGCCGCAGAGAAGACCGGGCGCCGTTGTTACGGCATCGAGTATGAACCCGGCTACGTCGACACGGCCATTCGGCGTTGGCAGCAGATGACCGGGAAGGACGCGGTCCTTGTGAGCCGCGAAGGGATGGACAAACTGGCTGCGCCCATGGGCAAATGTTTTGATGACCTTTGTGCCCTGCCATCCTCAGACGAGGAGGCGGGCAAATGAGCGGTCACAATCCACAAAGAATCGATCCGCAAGCCGACTACGATGTGGGGTTCTGCAAACCTCCAAAGTCGGGCCGGTTTCAACCGGGCCAGAGCGGCAATCCTGCGGGACGGAAAAAGAAGCCCAAATCGGTCCGTGGCGAACTCGACGTAATCCTGGCCTCCAAGGTCACCGTGAACGTTGGCGGGAAATCGAAAAAACTGACGATGATGCAGGTGATCCTGCGTAGCCTTGCCCATAAATGTACCAAGGGTGACGTCCGTGCAATCCAATTGCTTGTAAACCTGCTATCTACGCAGGTTGATGATGTCGACCAGCTCGTCGACCATGAGGCACTTGATCCCAGTGACCGTGCCATGCTCGAGGCGCTCATCGGTGAGATCTCCGGTGGCGATGACGAAGGTGGGGATGATCCTGAGGGCGGCCCAGCAGAGACAGGTGACGCACAATGAACCGCATCCCCCTCGACCCGGAATGGATCCGTCGGAATGCAAAGCTCGCGCTGCAGGAAACCCTGCGGCGCGAGTTCCGCTACTTCATCCGAAAATGCTTCGACACCCTGAACCCCGGCACGCCATATCTGCACAACTGGCATATCGAAGCGATTGCCTGGCATCTCGAGGAGGTCCGGCGTGGCAACATCAAGCGGTTAATCATCACCATGCCGCCACGGTCAGCGAAGTCCATCTCAACCTCGATCGCCTTTCCCGCCTTCGTTCATGGCCATGATCCGACCCAAGAGATCATTGCTGTGTCGTATGCTCAGAACCTCTCGACCAAGCTGCACAATGACTACAGAAACATCTTATCGTCGCCATGGTACATGACGCTGTTCCCTGAGACGCGTACCGATCCACAAAAGGACACGGAGCAGGACGTTCTCCTAACCAAGCGGGGAACCCGGTTTGCAACCTCCGTTGGCGGCGTTATTACCGGGCGCGGCGGTGACATCATCATCGTTGACGACCCCCTCAAACCCGACGAAGCCATGTCTGAAGCGCGTCGCACGGCTGTGAACGACTGGTTCTCGGGCACGCTTCTGTCCCGGATTAATCAGAAGAAGCACGGGGCCATCATCATTGTCAGCCAGCGCCTGCACGTCGATGATCTTGTCGGTCATGTCACCGAGTATGATGATCATGGCTGGACTGTCTTAGATTTGCCGGCAATAGCGCATCAGGATCAGGCTATCCAAATCGGTAATGGCCGGGTGCACCAGCGTCGCAAGGGCGAGATACTGCATTCGGAGCGCGAAGACCGCGCTGTGCTGGACCAGCTCAAGTTCAATCTCGGCGCAGATGTCTTTGAGGCGCAATATCAGCAGCGCCCCGTGCCCCCTGGCGGCAATATGTTTAAGCGCGAATGGCTCAACTATTATGACAGTCTTCCCAATGACACAGCTGAAGATAGTATCTTTCAAAGCTGGGATACGGCCTCGAAAGCGAAGGAGCAGAACGATTATTCAGTGGGAACAACTTGGCTCTACCACAATGGCCTCTATTACCTAATCGATGTTTGCCGTGAGAAGCTGAACTACCCTGACCTCAAAGCGAAAATGATCGAAAAAGCGCAAGAGTTCCGACCGTGGATCGTCCTGATCGAAGACGCCGGAGCTGGAACGGGCCTAGTTGACGAACTCAAGCAGCAAGGATTGAGCACTGTCGGGATCATCCCGACCAAATCAAAAGAGGTCAGAGCCTATATTCAAACTGCGAAGTTCCAATCATCTCGCGTTCTCTTTCCACGCTCTGCGCCTTGGTTGTCAGAGCTAGAAACCGAGCTGCTGGCGTTCCCAAGTGGACGCCATGACGATCAAGTTGATTCAATCACCCAAATGCTCAGCTATGAACACGTCGAGCCGGGTACAGTGGAGTATCTTTGAGGAATCTGTCGCACTCCAGCTGGTGCAGAAAGACGCCGAGCGGCACCACAATGTGTGAGGAAGACCCTAGGGTCAGGATTCATAAGCAATAGATGACAAAAGCGGCGAGAGCGATTGCTGAGAGGAACAACTTGGGGCATCGGTAGTATCCGGTCGCCAGTCCTTCCGCCTGCCGAACATGGTCTCGATCCGGTTTCGTCGTTTGTAGCGGCGCTTGTCGTATTTAACCCGCGTCTTACGTTGCTTTCGTCCTGGGATACAGGCGCGTATCCCCTTGTACTGCAAAGCGTCTCGGAACCAGTCGGCATCGGAGCCGCGATCCCCGAGAAGCCATTTGACGTTTGGCAGGCGACTGAGCACCGCCCGAGCGCCGACGCAGTAGCTCACCTGTCAGGCAGTGACGAACAAGTCGATCGGACGTCCCTGGCTGTCACAGACGGCATGCAGTTTGGTGTTCGTTCCGCCCTTGGCCCGCCCCCCCTCTCGGGACATTTCCCGGGGAAATACCCTGCCGGGCGCTGAACAGGCGAGCAAGCCCCCCTTTTTCACAGCGATGCTGTTCGGTGGGCCTTGAGATATGTCGCGTCAATCATCACGGTCTTCTCTTCACCTTGCCCGGCATCCAGGCCGACCACCATTCGGGCGAAGATGCCTTTCTAGCTCCCGCTGCCCAGCAAAACATGCACATCTTGTTTGAGAGGGGGGCGTCTCCACCGGCTGTAGAGCGTCTTGTCGGGGCCATAGGCTGCAGGAGCATCGCGCCACCTTAAACCATTGCGGTTGATGAAGATAATTCCGCTCAAAACCCGCCTATCGTCAACACGGAGCCTGCCATAGGACTTCGGAAAAAAGTGGTCCAGACGCGCCATCTGCGCGTCGCTCAGCCCCCAAAAAAACTCATGTTACCGCTCCGTTTTGGAGCTGAGAATCACGCCGCAAGGCGGAGATCAATGCATCATGACCTCAGGGGCCTGTCAGTCTGAGGCTAAAGGGGCGACCAAGAGGTCGCCCCCATGACATCTGACAAGTCGTCTCGAGTTACGAGCTCGGCATGATCACTTTGTCGATCGCATGCACCACACCGTTGGTAGCAGTGATGTCTGAGGTGATCACCTCAATCGCGTTGCCCTCGCCGTCAAACAACAACACACCATCACCGGGTAGGGCAGCGACGCGCAGGCGCTCGCCCGAAAGAGTCTCAATGAAAGTAAACTCGTCGTCATCTGCCTGCTGGCCAATCATCTCTTCCAGCTGAAACTCAGTGTACGAGCCCGCGACCACATGGCTGGTCAGGATGTTTGTCAGCATCTCACGGTTTTCTTCCATCATGAGGGTCGCGACGGGCACACCTTCAAAGGCCGAGTCGATCGGGGCAAAGACGGTAAACGGACCTTCGCCCATCAGCGTTTTCGTCAGGCCTGCGGCATCTACAGCTGCAACAAGCGTCGATAGGTTGGCAACAGACATAGCGCTTGTGGCGATGTCAGCATTGGTTTCCATGCCGTCTTGAACTTCCATAGCCGTCAGGCTGGTTGCTCCAACCAGAGCGATTGCGGAGGCGGTCATGGCGATTTTATTCTTCAAGGACATTGTGTTTCCTTCTTCGTAGTTGCGTATGTTTAAACAACAATCTGGAGGGAATTTGGTTCCGGGTTAAATGGAGAAAAAAGCACCTAATTCCAACTGCTTTTGTGCTCGTGAGGTCGAAACCATCCAGTGATGCGATCCAGCCCGACGGCCTTCCTCAAACGAAAAAAAGACCCGCACGAAGCGGGTCAGTTTCCCTGGGGACAGGGCAGGGCAATCGTAATCTGAGGCGTTAATGCTTGCCGAGCGCGCGCAACATCCACGCGGCTTGCTCGTGAAATGCGCTGCGTTCAGTCGCCAAATCCTCGGTAACGGGATCTTTGCGACCTTCGATCAATTCGATAACGGCGTGCAGGCGGTGGGCCAAACGCTCGTGGTTGGACGCGAGATCTTCCAACATCTCGGCCGCGCTCAGCGGACCCTCTTTATCAGTGATCCGCGAACGGCTGGTAATCTCGGCCAACTGAGCCGGGGCCAGTTTGCCCAAGGCCCGGATACGCTCGGCCAGCTCGTCAGCTGCGGCAAACATATTCTCGTACTGTTCTTCGGTCAATTTGTGGATCGAGTAGAAGAGCGGGCCCTCCACGTTCCAGTGGTATGCGTGCGTTTTGAAAACGAGGCGATATGTGTCGGCCAAGACATTAGCCATGGCATCCGCGATTGCTGAGGTGTCGCGCACCCCGGTGGATACGTCATCTTCGGTCGGAACGATTTTCATTGCGTCGGCCACAACATTGGTCCTTTCGCTGTAAGTCTCTGTTGTTATCTTAACGTCTCAAACACAGATCCGGTTCCGTTCATGCGGCGTTTTTCACTACGCCCGGCATCCCGCCGGCGATGGTGTAATCCACTGGCAGGCTGAGCAGGACCGGACCAGCCGCAGCATGGGCGCTGCGCAAAATCTCGGGCAACGCAGCCAACCCGTCGACAGGCGCATGGGTCCACCCAAATGCGGTGGCCAATTGCGCCCAGCTTGAGTTGTTGAACGAGAAGGTCGGCGACGGAGCTGTCGTTTCCGGGTCAGCATCGTCGGCCTGTTTTTCGTCGATCAGCCCGTAGCCGCCATCCTCCCAAACCATCACCGTCAGATCGAGGCCAAGGCGCGCTGCGGTTTCCATGTCCTGGACATTCATCATCACGTCGCCGTCCCCGCAGATCGCAAGCACACGGCCTTCACTGTTCAGACGCGCGGCAGCAACCGCACCGGGCAACGCCAAGCCCATCCCCGCCAGACCATTGGGAATGATAACCTGACCCGCGCGTTTGGGGATCACGTGACGTGCGACCCACAGCTTGTGGAGACCGACGCCGGACAGCACAGTGTCTTCAGGACGGATCTGACGGGTGATCTCGGAACAGATGTCTTGCGGGGCCATTGGCCCGACACCGTTCGCGGTGCGGCGGCGCGCCAAGGTTTTTTCCATGGCAGCATGCGTAGCCTCAAACGTGCTTGGTAAATCCCAACGGCGGCCTTCGAGCGCGGTCATCAGCCCTTCAAGCGTTGCGTTCAGATCGCCTGCGACCTGACCCGCCAAAAGCCATCCTGTGTCCGAGGCCGTTTCGGTTTGCGACAGCGCCAGAACAGGGATCTGTTTGCCGTTCGAGAGCGTGCCAAGCGGGTATTCAACCGGGTCGAAGCCCACCGCGATCACGAGGTCCGCAGCTTGCAGGGCCAAATCCACATAATCGTCTTCGGGCTGGCCGAAGGAATAAAGCGATAGCGGGTGCCCTTGCGGCAGCACACCATTTGCCATGAAAGAGGTCGCGATTGGCAACTGCAAGCTTTCGGCAAAGCGTTGCAGCGTCTCGACCGCCTTGCCGCGCAAAACGCCGGCGCCTGCGAGGATCACCGGGCGCTCAGCGCAGGCGAGGCGGCGTGCGGCAGCCTCAATAGCGGTTGAACTTGGCATGAGCTTTGCCGGGGTTGGCAGCGGCAAAGGCGCGCCCGCGACCTCAGCGCTTGCGATGTCCTCGGGCAGGCACACATGGACCGCTCCGGGTTTTTCTGCGAGCGCGCGGCGCACCGCTTCGGCAGCAATGCCGGAAATCGCGTCAGACGTCACAATGGTGCGGCTGAACTTGGTCACTGGCGCGAAAAGCGCGTCGAGATCAATCATCTGATGGCTTTCGGGACCCATTCGGTTCGTGCTGCCTTGGCCCGTCACCGCAATCAGCGGCACGTGATCAAGATGCGCATCCGCCACGCCCGTGATCAGGTTCGTCGCCCCCGGCCCGAGCGTTGCAAGGCAAACCGCCGGACGACCTGTCAGGCGACCATGCACGCTGGCCATGAAGGCGGCAGCTTGTTCGTGGCGGGTCAAAACGAAGGTCAGATCCGATGCCTCAATCGCGCGCATCAGGGCGGTGGTTTCCTCGCCGGGCACGCCAAAGACCGTTGTCACGCCGCAGCATTCGAGGCTTTTGATGAAAAGATCAGCGCCAGTTTGCGAGGTCTCAAGGGTGTCACTGGTATCGGTCACTATAAAATTCCTTGTGCAACAATGGCATCCGCCAACTGTCGATAGGCCGAGACATTCGCGCCTCGGCTGTAATTGATCCCGGAGGTGTCTTTGCCTTCGGTGGCAACACGGTCATGCAAACTGCGAATGATCGAGCGCAAAGCTTGGTCCACCTCATCGTGATTGAGGAAACGGCCATGGGCGTTCTGGCTCATCTCCAGCCCGCTCACGGCAACACCGCCCGCATTGGCCGCTTTGCCGGGGGCATGAAGGATGTTTGCACGCTCCAGCACACAGCTGGCATCACGGGTCAGGGGCATGTTCGCGCCCTCGGCGAGCAACTGCACATCGCCGTCCACGAGCGACTTCGCCATATCCGCGTCCACCTCGTTCTGGGTGGCACAGGGCAGGGCAATGTCTGGGGCTGTGTCCCAAGGCGTTTTACCAGCATGGTAAGTAGCGTTGAACGCCTTCGGGGGGCTGGCCATATCTTCGCCAGCGGCCTTGCGGACTTGCACCCAAGCAATCGCCTCGGCGGACAGCCCGTCTTCGGCCAAAAGCGTGCCGCCCGTATCCGATAGCGTCACAACCGTGGCCCCCTCAGCGACAGCCTTTAAGGCGGCGTGGGTTGCCACATTCCCGCGTCCCGAAATGGCAACGCGCTTGCCCGCGATGCTATCGCCTTGTTCGGCGAGCATGGCGTCCGCGAAGTAGACAAGGCCGTATCCCGTCGCCTCCACCCGAAGCTGCGAGCCGCCATAAGACAAGCCCTTGCCCGTCAGCGCGCCGCCAAAGCTGTTCGTATTCCGACGCCAAGCGCCAAACAGATAACCAATCTCGTCGGCACCCACATTGATATCGCCTGCGGGCACGTCCTGATCCGGGCCAATAAACGGGGCCAGTTCGCGCATCAGGGCTTGGCAGAACCGCATGATTTCGGATTGGCTACGGCCTTTGGGATCAAAATCCGATCCGCCCTTGGCGCCGCCCAGCGGCAAACCCGTCAGTGCGTTCTTGAAACACTGCTCGAAGCCGAGAAATTTCAGGGTGTCTTCGGACACGCCGGGGTGAAATCGCATACCGCCCTTATAGGGACCAATCGCGTTAGAGGTCTGGACGCGCCACGCGCGGTTGATCTGAACGCCTCCGTCATCATCCTGCCATGTGACGCGGAAGGACAGGATGCGATCAGGCTCTGCGATGCGGTGAAGCACACGCGCTTTGGCATAGTGGGGATCGTTTTTCTCCACCGTAATCACATCGCGGGCGATCTCTTCGACGGCTTGGCGGAAATTCCTCTGGCCGTTTGTATGTGGTCCAAGTTCATCAAGAAAAGCAGCGGTCAACGCGTCTCGGCGATCCATCAAACTTCCAATCAATCAGTCAGCAAAATAGGGTAGAAATACGAAAACGGGCGGAGGGTTTGCCTCCGCCCGTTTTGGTCAAAAAGATGTCAGCGACGCACGAACTGCATCACCATCGAGGCGACGAACAGAACGAGGAACAGCACGAACAGGATCTGGGCGATGCCAGCAGATGCGCCTGCGATACCGCCAAAGCCAAAGAGGGCTGCGATGAGGGCGATAGCGAAAAATACGACGGCCCAATTTAACATGATGTGTTCCTTCCAAGATTGATGTCGATTGGTTGAACAACTCGTCGCCGCGCCAGAAAGTTCCATCAGAAATTTCCAAAGCGTGCGGAACCGAATGCCGTGCGCCTTCGTTGGGAAGATGAACCATATGATGAAAAGGAGATTTCTCATGGCCACTGCAAAGCCAACCGGAACCGCCAAGAAACAGATCGACGCCGCTGAAGCCGAAGCAAAGCCCGGCACGGTATCGCAGCTGCGTAAATCCGTTGATGAAGCACAGAAGAAGACCGTTGAGGTTGCCCGCGAGACTTATGATGAGGTCAGCGAGAAAGCCCGCGACGTGGTCGAAGAAGTGCAGGTCCGCGCCGAGCTTGCCGGGGGCGAGTTTGAGCGCAACGTGCGCGCCAACCCCGCACTGGCCGTAGGTGCCGCAGTGGGCGTCGGCTTCCTTCTGGGCCTTGCCGTGCGCGGTATCCGCTAACTCACGCGCGCTGGATATAAGCTGGAAGACAGTGCCTGCGCCAGATCGTCATGCATGAACGGTCGGTGCAGGCAAATCAGCCCAAGCGTTTTCGCGAAGTCCGCATCCGGATCGATGGCGACGACAGGCGTTTGCACATCAAGCAACTGCGTGACGATGCAGTGTGTTCGGGCGCGGTCTTCGCTCATCGATAAGATGACGAGGGCCGGGGGAAACACCTGCCTGTCCAACACCGTCTCCAAAAGTTCAGCCGAGCGCGCGACGGCGTATTCAAAATCGCCCATGGCTTCGACGGCATCTTTGATGTCTTCTGCCTCCAACGCATTTGAGGTCAGGCAAAAGACACAACGAAGGGCGGACGCTCTCTCAGCAGATAGGTTTTCGGATGCGGGCACGCGAACGTTCTTTCATTGACACTGCACCTCTATGCGCCGTGTCGGCTCGCGCTGCATTAAACTATGACATAGGAGGCGACTGAAAGTGACGACCGACTGCACCAACTGCCCGTTGCGCCGCCGCGACCTGTTCACAGAGTTCACCGAACGTGAGCTAGCCTTCATGCGCAAGTTCAAGACCGGTGAGATGATTGTCGAGCCGGGAACGCAGCTGTTGATGGAAGGCTCCAACGCAGCCCAACTCTACACCGCACTCAGCGGATATGGACTACGTTTCAAGACATTGCAGGATGGGCGGCGCCAAGTTGTCAGTTTCGTGATGCCGGGCGACTTTATCGGGCTGCAAGCGGGCGTGATGGGTCAGATGCGTCATTCGGTCGAGACAACGACGGCGATGACGCTATGCGTGTTCAACCGCGCTGACTTGTTCGGATTGTTCCAAAATCACCCCGAGCGCGCTTACGATCTGACATTTCTTGCCGCCGTGGAGGAGCACTTTCTCGGCGACGCGCTTGCCTCCGTCGGCCAAAAGGGCGCGGTCGAGAAAATCGCGTGGAGCCTTTACCGCATATTCAACCGCGCACGGCTGCTTGGATTGGCCAAAGCGGGGTCGTGCCAATTGCCGTATCGTCAGCAAGATCTGGCAGATGCGCTTGGGCTGTCATTGGTGCACACCAACAAGACTTTGGCCAAGTTGCGGGAACTGGGCGTCGCCAACTGGCAAGATGGGCAATTGACCATCAGCGATGTGACGAAGCTGAAAGAGATCGGGATGGTCGAAGAAGAGGAGGCGCCGAAGCGTCCCCTCATTTGATCCCACGTGACACAAACTTAGATCAGGCCTTGAGTGTCTCGGTCGACGAAAAGAACATCGCTTGACTGACGGCAGAGCGGACTTGCTCTACTGTATAAGGCTTGGAGATCAGGAACGCTGGTTCCGGACCTTCTCCGGTCAATAAACGCTCAGGATAAGCGGTGATAAACACGACAGGACAATCCACACCACTCGCCAAGATCTTGTTCACCGCGTCGATCCCGCTGGAGTTGTCGGCAAGCTGGATGTCGGACAGGATCAGGTCTGGGCGGTCAGACTCAGCCAAGTCAATTGCACCGCTTTCAGTGCGGGCAACGCCCGTTACGGTGTGCCCCATATCCGAAACTATGCTCTCCAAATCCACTGCAATCAGGGCCTCGTCTTCGATGATCATCACGCGACCCTTGATGGATTTCGCCATTTCCGAGTAGGCAATGTTGATCAATTTACCGGCAGTTGCATCATCCTCTCCCATGATCCGGCCAACAGCAGCGGTCGAAAAATCCTCGACCGTGTGGAGCAAAAGCGCTTCGCGCGAATTGGCCGTTAGCGTTGCAAGATGGTCTTGGGCTTTGCCGCTGGTGTTCAAGGCGGTCTCACCAACTTCTATTGGTGTGCCCGTCGAAGACCAGATGGAATGGAAAACCTGAAACAACGCTTCTCGCGGCTCAATGTCCGGATCATAGACTTGTGGGTCGGCCAGAACGGCCTCCAGCGTAGCGATAGCATATTTATCACCTGTGTCTCGATTGCCCGTCAACGCCCGTGCGTAGCGGCGCAAGAAGGGAAGGTTTTGACCGATTTGATCGGTAACCGCTGCCCCCGCTGAAGCTGTCATAATATTTGTCCTCATCTTTTTTACGAATTCTGGGAACCAAACGCTCAAAGCGACGTTAGGTTCCCACAGACGGCCAAAAATTTAGCGCGATGAGCAACCACATGAACCGACCCAAGCCCACATCAAGTGTAAAGCGTCAAATCGACGAGAACCTTAAACGCGCCTTTGATGAGATTGCGCAGGAAGAGGTCCCAGACCGTTTCACCCAACTTCTGAGCGAGTTGCGGTCCGCCGAAGGTAAAGTGCAGTCCAAAAAGGATCAACACAATGACGCATGATCCGCGTGATGAGCTGACCGAGCACTTGGGCGCTTTGCGTGCGTTTGCTCTGAGCTTGACGCGAAATGGCGCGACCGCCGATGATCTTGTGCAGGATACCTTGGTCAAGGCCTGGACCAATATCGACAAGTTCGAAGTCGGAACGAACATGCGGGCTTGGTTGTTCACAATCCTACGAAACACGTTCTATTCGCTGCGCCGCAAACGGAAGCGCGAAGTTGAGGACGTCGACGGCGTGTTGGCCGAAAAACTCAGCCAGAAACCCGAACATGACGGGCGCTTACAGATGCGGGATTTCGCGCAGGCTTTCGATGAGTTGCCCGACGAACAGCGCGAAGCGTTAATCCTCGTAGGGGCTGGCGGTTTTTCTTACGAAGAAGCGGCGGAGACCTGTGGCGTTGCTGTTGGAACCATCAAGAGCCGCGTGAACCGTGCTAGGCAGCGATTGGTCGAGCTGTTGGAGCTGGAAAGCGAAGATGCGCTTGAGCTCACCGATAGTGTCACTGTGGGCATCGTGTCCGCCGGACAATCAGCTGCATAGCGCCCCTAACTGATGAAAACACAACATCCGCTCGAACGGGCTTCCGCAGCGATGGAAAAATACAAGCCGCGCAGCCTGACCGCTCAACTCATTGGCTTGATGTCACTGGCTCTGTTTCCGCTAGGCCTCGTCGCGATGTATCAAACCGCTAAGGTCATATCAGAAGCCGAAAGACTGTCGCAAGTCGCCTTACTTGGCGAAACGCAGCGTTCTGCCTCGCTCGAACGCGAGCTAATGCACGAAGCGCTTGGTGCGGCCCAGGGTTTAGGCGCAACCTTTGTGGCTACGCGATACGACGAGGCAGTCTGCGACACCGCCATGCGTGAGTTTATTGAGACCCACCCACAGTTCATACTCGCCGGGATGGTGGAAGCTGATGGCATTCTACGGTGTGCTTCAACCGATGAGAATGCGGATGTGTCTGCTACGCCAAGTGCCATTGCCGCCTTGGAAAATCCACGCCCCCGGTTCGAGGTCAGCCCAGACGGCAATTCATTGGGCGTTCCGGCTCTGGTTGCTAGCCACCCCGTCTATGACCGGGGGAATTTCTTGGGCGTTATGTCCATATCGATCCCATTGCGATTGGCCTCGACCCTCCTGCCCGATCCAGGTGCCGACGGCGGGCTCAAGCTTGTCGCTGTGAATGGCGACGGCCGACCCATTGCTGGTAGTAGGGGAATCGAGACTGCAGAGCATGTGCTACCCCCGGGTTTAACGATCGATGTTTTGCGAGATCGCGTTGATGATACCTTCAAGGCCACGAGCGCCGATGGACAGGAGCGCTTCTATGCGATCAACGAGATGGTGCCCGGTGGCGTTTTGTTGATTGGAACTTGGCCAGTCGAGGCCGCGCTCAGAAATCAATTGGGTTGGCGGGTCTGGACTGCGCTAGGGTTTCCCGTGCTGATGTGGATCGCCGGGGTCGTTGTGGCCTATTTAGGTGTCCAGCAACTGGTTGTCAGGCATGTGCGCAGCCTGCGCGATGGAATGCGCCGATTTGCGTTAGGGGAACGTCAAGATCCGTTCCTCGAGCTAAGGAACCCTCCCGAAGAAATTGCCGAGGCTGAACGCGCTTTCAACCGCATGGCCCATACCTTAATGAAAGCTGAACACGAGGCCGAAGAGAACCTGCAACAAAAAACCGTTCTGCTACGCGAAGTTCATCACCGGGTGAAAAACAACTTACAAATGATCGTTTCGATCATGAACATGCAGGCCCGCAATGTGACGACACCCGAAGCAGAAGAGATCTTGGCGGAACTGCAACGCAGGGTACGCGGACTGGCAACTATTCACCGATCTTTATACACCACCACCGACATGGTGACGGTAGATGCTAGGGCTTTGATCGAAAAGGTCGCCAGCGAGCTCGTCGATCTGGGAACAGCTACCGACCGCATTGCTCCCAACGTGTCGATGCAATTGGAAGAGTTACAAGTCTATCCCGACCAGGCCGTGCCGCTATCAATGCTTGTCTCCGAGGCGGTGACCAATGCCGTAAAGTACGCAGGAATGGCAACGCAAGACAGCAGTCCCATGATCGACATTAGTTTGGGCGTGGACGATAACGGACTGGTGACGCTTGCTATCTCTAACTCACTCGCTCCCCGCCCTGCCGGAACCAGCGTGACCGATGACACCGACAGCACCGGTTTGGGTAGTCGCCTGATGCGCGCCTTCATCATCCAGCTCGAAGGGCGAAGCAATGTCGAGACGACCGAAGCCGGATACAAATTGACGATTACGTTCCAGCGTCAGGATTTTGACAGCGGCGAGCAGCGGCTGTCGGGCCGAACTCATGGCTAACACCAACCCCTTTAAAGTACTTGTCACCGCTGAGGAAGCTTGGCCGGAGTTTGAAAAGCGAGTGCTTGCAGCAACCTCGGAAGTCAGCGCAGGATTTCGCATCTTTGATCTTTCGACACCGCTCAAATCCGCAGAGGCCCGCAAGATTGGCACCGATTGGTGGGACCTTCTGTTGTACACCCTGAACCGAGGGGTGCGCATTCGGATCATCTTGTGCGACTTTGATCCAGTTTTAGGAACTGATCTGCACGAGATGACGTGGCGCAGTATGCGCCAAGCCGCAGCGCTCGCTGAGGTCGCTCGCCTTGACCCCGGCCAGTTGGAAGTAATCCCCGCGCTCCATCCGGCGCGAGCCGGAAGCTTGATGCGTTTGGCGCTTTTGCCAGCGCTTCTCCAGAAGCTAAAATCCAAACTGCGCGACGTGCGCGGAACCCGCCGCAAGCGGCAGGCAGTCGGTCTTGATCCAGGCAGTTGGCCGGATCTGCACACCGTGACACATCACCAGAAGCTCGCCGTGATTGATCGCGAATGGCTGTATATTGGGGGCCTCGATATCAATGCACGCCGGGATGACAGTCCTATGCACCAGAAGGCTTCGTCCCAAACCTGGGCTGACATTCAACTTTTGCTCAAGGGGCCCGAGGCCGAAGAGGCCGCACAACATCTCGACGATTGTCTGGATATCACAGCAGGCCGAAAACCAGTCCGCGCCGGTGTTGCCATCCGCAGAACGCTTTCCGCACCGCGCAAGTTCGCGGCCCCGTTTTTATCGCCACGCAATCTCGCGCGCGAGATTGAGCAAGACCATTTAGACGCCATCGCGGGCGCGCAATCGCTTGTTTACATCGAGACGCAATTTCTACGCTCCAGCCGTATCAGCAACGCTTTGGTGCGCGCTGCGCAGGATCGGCCGGGCCTGCGGCTCATCCTCGTGTTGCCAAGCCTGCCCGATGATGTCGCGTTCGAAGGCAACCGTGGTCTTGATGCACGCTATGGAATGTCGCTTCAGGCACGCGCAATTCAGCGAATTGATGCGGCTTTCGGGGATCGCGCAACCATCGCCACACCCGTTCAGCCTGCCGACTCTGCACGCGATACGGCAGCGGTGTTGCATGGTTCGCCCGTGGTGCATGTGCACAGCAAGGCGCTGATTGTGGACAATACAATAGCCATGGTTGGCTCAGCAAATCTAAATGGGCGTTCGATGCGCTGGGACACAGAGGTGTCATTGCGGATCAACGAGACTGATAGGATAGCCGAAGTACGGGATAGGCTGTTCCGGCATTGGTGGTTTGGGGAACTACCTCCAACAGCGTTTGATCCCGCAACGGCCCAAATTTGGTGGGACCGAGAGGTAAAGCGCAACACCCTTCGACGGCCCGAGGTACGGTCAGGATTCTTGGTACGACACGATCCAACACGACTTGAAAACTACCACCGAGCTCTGCCAGGTGTGACGGAGAATGTAGTCTAGGCGTATGCGCTAGACGGATACCGATCTTTCCCTGCGCAATGAGATCGGGTCAGGTTGTGGCTCAAGCAACGTACTGATCCAAACCAGAACCGGGATCGCCACGATAGCTCCAATTGGGCCCCAGACCCACAAGCCAAAGACAATAGCGAGAAACAAAGCCAACGGATTGATTGACAGCCGCTCCCCCAAGAGCGCTGGCGTGATGAACTGCGCTTCTAGCAAATTCAAGATCAGGAAGATTGCGGGAGGCAGAAGCGAGGCAAAGCCGGAAAACACCGTCAAACCCGCCACGGTAAGGCCGATCACCATCGCAATGGGACCCAAATAGAGGACAAAGTTCAAGAGCGCTGCCGCCAGCCCCCAGACAAGTGCACCGGGAATGCCGATCACGCTAAGTGCGGCAGCAACGGCCAGCCCCAATAGGGAGTTGATGACAGTCACGGTTGCAAAATACCGCGCGACGGCTTTGTCCGCGGTGAAGAGGCGATCTGCAGTTTTGCCTGCCTGCGCATATAGGTCCGGGCGGGTCAAGGTGAAGAAAAAGAGCACACCCGCGAAAATGAGGACCTTTGCGCCCATGTTTGGGGCGATCCAGAGCGCGTCTGTCAAACTAGGTATTGATGTAACCGGCTCGGTAGTCTCGCCCACCGTTGCCTCGATCTCCTGTCCCACGCGCTCAATACCGCGCAACGCACCCTGCATCATTTCGAGCCATGCCGAGACTTCCGACCGTATTTTGGGAAGGGAGGCCACGAGCGCGTCGAGGAAAGGTCCGAGCGCAAGGAAAAGAACAATGATCGCAGCCATCGTAAAAACCATGATCAGCATCGACAACAGGACACGGGACAGCCCCAACCGATCTAATCTATCGACCAACGGCGATACAAAGATACCAACTACCAGCCCGAGCACCGTGGGGGCCAGAATGGGTTGGGCGACGCGCATAGCTGCCACAAGGGCCACGAAGGCGATCAGAAGGATGCAAAGCTTCACGCCTCGGTCTTGCAGGATCTGGGGGGTCATTGGATCACGCAACTTGGGAAAAACTAGGCGCGGTCTTGTTCAGTGGAGGTACAGCCAATCGACAAGACCGCGCGTGCCCCACGCCCTGATCGGACGTGAGGCACATTCCTTTTTGGTCAGATAGGTCTTAACTGTGCAGGCGGGAACGCAACTGCGCCTCGCCCGACCGGACACCATCACGGACCGCCGCCTCAGCAGTGGCGCGTGCTTGGCGTAGCTCGCTCTGCAACAAGGCTTCGGCGTCGCGGATCAAAGCATCCGACTTCGCACCGAGCATTTTGTCTTCGGCTTCCGATCCGGGCAGCACAGCCCCGACCAGTGCGCCGATGCCAGCCGCGATACCGGCGGTCGCAAGCGGGTTGCGGTGCGCGAGGCGCTCCATATCACGGGCGGCCTGTGCGGCTTTCGCTTCAACCTTGTCCTGCGCCGTGATGGCGGCTTCGCGTGCTTGGCGAACCCGCGCCCGCGCACCTTCTGGCAGATGCTCCAGACCGCGATCCAGCGCGCGGCGCATCTGCGACGCGGTGGGGGAGGGACGGGTGCTTGCGGCATCCGCTGCCGCGATGCGCGCGGTTTGGCCGTCATATTGCGGCGTGCCGTCGCCCGCAAACCCCGGCGCGGTTGGCGCTTCGCACGTGTCATAGGCGACGGGTTGCGGCTTCTGCTGCGCTGCCCCAGCGATCATCCAAGCGGCTCCGATGCCCAGCAAGGCAACAGCACCCGGATTGCGCTTGGCGGTCGACAGCAACGCTGCCCCTTCACGCTGGGCGCTGTCGGCAATCGTTCCTGCGATTTTCTCAGGTGCGACCGCGTTCAGCAGGCTGTCGAGCGTTTGGCTCAGCGCACCACGCTCGGCGGCGATGCGGTCTTCGATGGTGGCGGGGTCTTGTGCGATATCACGCATTGGAAACCTCCTTGAATGTAGAAACGTCCTTACGCAGCTCGGCGAGCGTGCGCGTCGGCGCGAGGGATTTCGGGGACAACTTGCTGCGACCCCAAAGGCCCAGAACAGCTGCGACGGCGAACCAGATGCCAGCGGCGATCAGCGCGGCCCAGCCCCAGCCAAGACCCAGTGCCACCACCCCCGCAACAGATGCGGCAGCGAGAAGGTTCAGGGCGGCAAGGCTGATCAAGGCGGCAGCGACCAGAAGGCCAATGCCAAGCCCGGCTTTGCTTGCGCTCGACGACAACTCGGCCTTTGCCAGAGCGATCTCGTGGCGCACAAGGTTCGACAGATGCGTTAGAACCTCGGCGATAAGGCCGGGCGCTTCGCGCGGGTCGGCCTGGTTGGGATCATGCGGATGGCTCATTTGGCTTCCCCCCCGTTCATTTGACTCAGGACAGTGCCATCCGTGCGCTCGCTCGCTGCATGCGGCATGTCCCAGTCTGGCTTGGGGGCTGCACGGCTGGCAAGGTGGCCCGTCCAAGGATCCGGCCCATGGTCGATATTCGACGCGATCGGCGCTGGATCGGAAGCCTTGAGGAAGCGCGCAGCGGCAAAGCCAGCCACAGCGGCACCTCCTAGGACGAGCAGTGGGTTGCGGCGCGCGAATGCTGCCGCGTTTTGTGCCATTGCAGCCATATCAGCTTCGCGCAGCGCCTTTGCGGCTGCATCAAGGCTTTGCGCGACTTGCTCGCCTGCGCGGTGTTGTAGACTGCCTTCGGGATAGGCGTCGGTGGCCGCTCTGGCCGCTTCGGTCGCAGCCTCCGCCTCGACAACGGCGGCTTGGCGCGCCGTTTCGGCTTGCACACCGGCTTCGGCCTTTGCAGCCTGCGTCGCTTTGCTGGCCAGCTCGGTGGCCTCAGCTTTGGCTTTCTGAGCGGCAGTCGTTATCTTACTTTGTGAGTTGGTCGAGGATGCCATAGTTGCGATCTCCTTTTTGGATGTCTCAAGAATGATACGCGCTTTGTGTTTAGGCAGCGGCGTCAAACTCGGCGATGACGGATTTCAGTTCAGCCCGCTGTTGCCTCAACGTCGACGCTACGGGTTCACGCCCGGCAACAGCGGCAATCGCATCATCATATTTTGAAATAATGTGCTCCTCACCATCCTTGAGCGCGGGCAACAAATCACTGTCGAGATCATCGACAAGGCCACGCGCTCCAATAACAGTCTTGTGCACGTCGGCCATCAGGGAAGTGCCCGCAGGCGCTGCATCGTCGGACTTCAGGCTGGTCAGCGCATCGGCGTGGGATTGGTGCATGTCAATCAGCAAGGTCACCTGCGGGCGTAGGTCACTTTCGGCTTTGTCGGACAGTTTGCGATATCCGACCAACGCGTCATTGATCGTAGTGCGAAGGTTGTCGATTTCGGATGGCAGGTCTTTGGTCACAGTAGAAACCTCCAAGGTGAGTTGCAGTTGGGAAGGCAACGCACCCCGCAGCGACCTGGTTCCCAAGATTTGACTTTTGTTTGGGTTTTAGCCTGTTAGGCCCGCGCTCCGCCTACACCAGATTGGAACCAGCGGAGTATGAGCTGCGTTGTTCGATCAAGTTCTTCCAAATGATTGAGGCACCATGACGATGACCCGAGGCCGCACCGCATCCCACCCAGCCGCCATTCCGCTATCGGGATTGCTAGATGTCACCACACGCGTGTTTAAGCGGCTTGGCTCGCAGAACATAGGCTTGCTGGCAGCGGGAATTGCCTTCTACGGCCTCCTATCCGTATTTCCCGGTATCACCGCCGTAGTCGCACTTGCGGGTCTATTTATGGATCCTGCGACACTCATGGCCCAAAGCGAAGATTTGTTCAGGGCGTTTCCGGACGAGGGGGCAGAAATTGTCTTAGGTCAGTTGCGGGACGTGGCCAGTGCCGAAAGCAGGAGCCTGTCCGTGGCGGTGCTGATCGCGCTCAGCGTGGCTCTCTACTCAGCTAGTCGCGCGGTTGAGAACTTTATCAAAGGTCTGAACGTGATCTATGAGGAAGACGAGGCGCGCGGGTTCATTCACCTCAAGGCGCTGACGATCGCGCTGACCTTTGCAATGATACTGGGACTGCTTTTCGCTGTTCTGGTCGTTGCGGCTGTCCCGGCCTTACTTGCCTATGTCACGCCCGAAGGATGGGCTGCCGCGCTAGCCTTTGTGCTGCGCTGGCCAATCTTGTTTGCGTTTGGTGTGGGCGGGATCGCGATCCTTTACCGCTTCGGACCCTCGCGCCGCAAAGCGCGGTGGCGGTGGTTGACGCCGGGTGCGACCTTGGCCTGCGCGTTGTGGGTTTTGGGGTCTTACGGCTTCAGCCTCTATGTGCAGTCCTTCGCCAGTTATAACGAGACGTTCGGCGCGCTGGGTGGCGTGATCATCTTGCTGACATGGATGTGGCTCTCGGCGTTTATCGTTCTTCTCGGGGCGTCGCTGGACGCTGAGCTGGAAGCGCAAACGCGCGAAGACAGCACCGTGGGGCCCGATCGTCCCATGGGCCAGCGCGGTGCCGTAAAGGCCGACACTTTAGGCGTCGCGCGGACGGAAAACGACGAAAGGATGGAACAAGACCCGACCCTCACGCGTTCCTAGTTCAGAACCCAGAAACGCAACATCGGGCCGCGCGCCCGCCACGACAGGAGGATCCCATGGATCTCATTCGTATCATTTTCGCCATCATCTTGCCCCCGCTGGGCGTGTTCTTGCAGGTCGGCCTTGGTAAGCATTTCTGGCTGAACATCTTGCTTACGGTTCTGGGCTATATCCCCGGTATCGTGCACGCGATCTGGATCATCGCCCGTAAAGGCGGCCATTCCCATGCCTAAATCCGGCCCGGCTATCGATCAGAGCCACATGGCTGCGATTGAACGGCTGGAGCGCCTCGCCAATTCCCTGGACGCCCGATTTCGGGTGCCAGGGACGCATATTCGCTTCGGTTGGGACTCGATCCTGGGGTTGATCCCCGGGATCGGTGACGTTGTGACCATCGGGCCTGCGGTATATCTGATCCTGCAAGGCCGGAAGATGGGCGCACGCAAGCGCGCACTGGCCCGCATGACGGCCAATACCACAGCCGACCTCGTGATCGGCGGTATTCCGATTCTAGGCGACGCATTCGATGCCGTGTTCAAAGCGAACAGACGCAATCTCGGCATTCTTAAGCGCGACCTCGCAGGTCAAGGCGTCGTTATCGCAGCATAAGGTATGCGCCGCGCAGCACTGGCCTGACTGCTTCAACACACCGCAAAACTCTCCCAAACGTCGAAATCTGAAATTTCTTGGAACAACATTCTCCTCGCGGCGTTGAGTAAACAGATACCGAAAACGGAGCAAACTATGAAAACCGGAACAATTATCGCAGTTATCGCCGCCGTCGCCTTGGTTGCCTTTGGCATTTATTTTGTCGACGTTGACCAGACCGAAGAAGCACGTCTTCCAGATGTAGATGTGTCGGTCGAGGGTGGTAACGCCCCTGAATTTGACGTTGATACCGGCGAAATTTCGGTCGGTGAGACCCAAGTGACCGTCCCAACGCTCGACGTGGAAGCGCCAGAAGACGACACCCGTCAAGCGTCGAACTAAGACGACATGATGCTGTCGCATCGCCCGCCCCCTTCGGTTCCGCCGGAGGGGGCTTTTTTGTGCGCAGACAGACCCGAACCCCCGGAACTATCGCCGATCCGAGGCGTTGGGTTAACGAAGACGCAAACAAATCCTGAAGGAGGATCCGCTATGAATTCCGACCAAATCAAAGGCAAATGGACTGAGATCAAAGGCCAGATGCAGAGCGCTTATGGCGACTTGACGGATGACGAGCTGGAGCAAGCCAAAGGCGACCGCAATCAACTCGAAGGCTTGCTGCAAAATAAATACGGCAAGACCAAAGAAGAAGCCAAGGATGAGTTCGATAAGCTCATGTCGAAGGTCTAAGCCATGGCCAATCTGACCGAAGGTGCAGATGCGGCCCGCACGCAGATGTGGTCCGAGCTGAAAAACACCCGCACGGGCATGTTGTGGATGCGCGACACCGATCAGCACCCACAGCCGATGACCCATTTCGCTGATCCTGAGAACGGCGCGCTTTGGTTCATCACTTCTGCCGACACGGATTTGGTGTCGGCGATTGGTCACGGTGCCGAGGCCGGATTTACCATGGTTTCGCCCGATCAAGACTATCACGCATCCCTGTGTGGCAGCCTCGTTGTCTATGAAAGCGAGGAAAAGCTTGATGAGTTATGGAGCCTCGCCGCAGCCGCTTGGTTCGAGCGCGGGCGTGAAGATCCGAAGGTGACCCTTCTTAAACTCTCCCCACGAGAAGCAGCCGTTTGGGCCACCGACGGCAATCCTGTCATCGTGGGCCTCAAGATGATGCGCGCCGCCCTAACAGAAGGCAAAAGCCATCCAGCAGTGGGCACGCATCACGTGTTGGACTTGGCGCTGGCGGCTTAAGTGCCAAGCCCGTCCTATTCAAGAAAATCAAGGGCACCCATCGCTTGGGTGCCCTTATCACGTATCGGAGACCCTTTAATGATAACCCTGTCGCAACTGCTCGACACCCAACTTCATTTCGCAGACAGCGATACCGTCGCGCCGGGTGATGCTATCGGCAAAATCGATGACGTATTGATCGATTTCCAAGCGCGTCACGTGTTGTATTTACATGTGCAAACCGGTGATGGGTGGGAAGATGCACCGCTGCTTATCGGCTTGAACCGCCTTAATTGGGTGGATCGTCAGCCCTACACAACACTGGACAAGACGGCGATCGAGATCGCCTATGCTGAAGCCGCCACGCCGCGCCCGGTACCGCTTGATCCCGCGCGCTTGCCAGCGGTGGTCACCGGCCCTTTTGGAAACAGCGTTTCACCGCAAATGGCTGCCGCGGCGTTGAATGAACGGCTCATGCCACAAGGGCCGTCCCGTGCCACGCCCAAGACAAACAACCCCGCGTGGCGCTTGTTCACCAGTGTGCGAGGGCTGTCGGTGTTTGGCGATGTGGGCGAGCTCGGTACTCTTTCGGATATTACGTTCGAACCCGAGACCGGCGCGCTAGATAAGCTCGTTGTCGAAGGGGACGGTTCCGCGCAGGTCAGCGCTGACTTGCTCGCGCATTTCCCGAAAGACGGAACGCATATCGTGACGCGGGCAGCCACCGAGGTTTTGCGCCAAACCGGATGACGTGCTACTGATAACAAGAAAAGCCTCGGTGATTACGACATTCGCCGGGGGCTTTTCTTTCGGCGATCATGGTTGCTTACGTGTCTTGGACCTCCGCATCGACGGCTTTGAAATGAGGGCGACAAACCAAGCGGACATTTGCGGCTTCAAAACAATGCAAAAAGCTCTGTGTTCAAATGCACGCCGACCCAGCAAAGGCGCTGGCGCTTGTTCCCTTTACACTGGACTTTCGCAAGGCCTAGCGCAACCTATCGAGGCCCTCAACCTTTTCAGATCCGAGGGGAGCGGTAACGATCTCGACGGGGATCACACTGCTAGCTTGATCTACGGTTAACTAGGGGCCTTCGATAGTGTCCGCAGTTTCCTTTTGCGTCAGACCGAACATCTCGATCTTGATCCCCATTTTGCTTGGAGCGGCGGCAAGATTGTGGAAACGGGGCCATGGCGCGAAGCGCAAGGCTACCTTGTCTAAACTCACGCACATCAAACGCATGGCGTTCAAAACCATCTCAAAATTTCAATTGTGAAACATCTCGCCGTGTCTTGGAACCGAAAGGTGTCTGAGACGTTGAGCAAGCAGACAAAACTCATTTCAGGAGGGCTTTCATGTCCGCGCCAAGCACCAATACCGACACCCAAATTGACCGCCACCGAGTTCCACTCATCGGAATTGGGCTGGCCGTGGTTTTTGCCTTCGCCCTGATGTTCATCCTATCAGGTTGGCTTGGCAGTGAGGACGACACTCCAGAGGGTGCAGCTTTGCAAGTCCAGGGAAATTCTGCGATCTCGACTGAGAACTAGCGCTGATCGCTATATGAGGCAAAGGGTCGAAGCACATCGCTTCGGCCCATTTTTTACGCGTCTCATTCCAAAAAAAACCGCCCCTGGCTTGTGACACGGGCGGCTTATGGTTTTGCATCTTGGCTACGCAAAACGCGTTAGTTTTGTTTTACCTCGGGACGAATCTGCGCCCACGTAAGCATTGTGAAGACCAAGGTCCCGCCCACAACATTGCCTGCCAGAACTGGCAAGAAGAACCGTAGCACTGCGTCCGCCATCGCCAACTCACCTTGCACCATCAAGAACGCCATCTCCACCGAACCGGCAATGATGTGGGTAAAATCACCCAACGCAATCAACCACGTGAAGACAACGATCAGCGCCAGTTGGTTCGAGGGCGCTGAGGGCAACATCCAGACAAGGGCTGCTATCAAGACGCCAGCAGGCACGCCCCGTACGAAGCCTTCAAATGCAGGCATTCCGGTTGCATGGCGCGACAGATCACCGATGATGGTCATGACGCTGTCCCCAAGAACTGGCGCAAAAACCAGAAAACTCGCAAACAAGAACGCCCCCACAATGTTGGCCAGTAGAACCACTCCCCACAGTCGGGCGGTCCCCAAGATGGTGTCTCGACACGGGTCTAGCACCACAGGCACTACGGTCGTAATCGTGTTCTCGGTAAAGAGCTGCATCCGACCCAGAATGACCAACAGGAACCCCAGCGAGTAGCCTGCATTTTCAATTATATAGCGCCAATCAGCATCAGGCAGATTGTCCCGTAACAAGGCTTCGCCGAGAACGGAAAAGCCAATCAGGATGCCTGCCGCGATACCGGAAAACCAAAGCGCGCTAATCGGGCGGCGTAGCTCCTCGATACCATTTCGGCGAATGGTCTCGAAAATCAGGCGTGGAGACAGGCCAGCCGCTTCTTCGACGGCCTCTTTTTCCTCTTCGGCTTCGGTCAGATCGGTATCGCGTGGCAGGATCGCGTCGCCCATGAGAGGAGTTCCTTTTGCATTTGACATACGATCTTAACGCGCAGTCACCCCCTAAAAGTTCCAAAATATCGGAACCTTTTTGGCGCGCGGTACGTTTGTGAAACATGGAAAACGCAGTTGATGAGATTTTGCCGACCGATATTCAGGCCACTTTGCTGGAGCAAGTCGGTGGGTGGGCCGAGACTGCGATCGCCGCCTTGCCTCGCCTCGGCGTAGCTCTTTGCCTGCTTGTCGTCACGGCAGTGCTTGTCTGGGGCGTCCGTGCTCTCGTCGGCCGGATCGGACGTCGCGCGCGACTACGACGCAACCTGCTCGAAGTTTTGCAAATGCTCGCGGCCGTTGCGATTTGGACGGCTGCTATCTTAGCAGCGTTGATCGTCGTATTCCCCACCATAACGCCAGGGCGCGCGCTTGCGACCTTGGGTCTAGGGTCTGTCGCGATAGGTTTTGCTTTCAAGGATACGTTCGAAAACTTCCTTGCAGGCATACTGATCTTGCTGCGCGAGCCCTTCCAGATCGGAGATCACGTGGCTTGTGACGGGGCGGAGGGTAAGATCGAGAAGATCACGATCCGCGACACTCGTATTCGTCAAACTGATGGGCAGCTCGTCGTCATGCCCAATGCGCAGCTCTTCCACAACCCCGTCACCGTTCGGACCGACAAGGCCTTTCGTCGGACCTCCATCATGTGTGGAGTGGCCTACGGCGAGGATGTGGATGCCGCGCGCAAGGTGATCGAGCAGGCCGTCCGTGCCGTTGATATGGTGCGTGATGACGTCAAAGATATTCAGGTGTTCGCCAAGACCTTTGGGGCCAGCTCAGTTGACTTCGAGATTACTTGGTGGACCGGATCGGAACCCATCGACATCCGCGCCAGCCGCGATCGTGTCGTGTCGGCGACTAAACGCGCGCTGGATGATGCCGGGATTGAAATTCCGTTCCCATATCGTACTCTGACCGTGAACGAGCCTGTGCCCGTCCGCGCCGTCACTGACGCGGCTTAGAGCAAATGGTGCAAAAATCCGCGACAGGAGACGGAGCCGCGACCCTGATGCAACGGGCGCGCGGCGGCGTGGTGGCCCTAACGCTTGCAAAACACATGCCCGCTTTGGTTCTGCTTCTTGCCCCGCCAGCGATCTGGGCTTTTTTCGAAGGGCAACGCGTTCTGGCTACTTCCCTGGCAGTGCCTGCGGCGCTCGCCTTGGTCATCTTCGTCGCCGTCTTTCGTAAACCGCTTCCACGCGATCTGCGCCAGATCGAGGCACTGGTTTCGGTTGCGCTTTTGTTCCTGCTCGCGCCCGTATCCACTCTAGCGGCGTTTCAGGTCCTCGACCTTCCACCTATCGATGCCTTGTTCGAAGGGATGAGCGCAATCACAACCACTGGCCTTTCTGTTGCCCCCGACCCCGATAACTGGCCGTTCGCAGCGCATTTCTTACGCTCATGGATGCAATGGTGCGGGGGGCTCTTGATGGCTACGGCAGTCCTCGCCTTGATCCTCACACCGGGACTACCAGCGCGGCAGCTCGGTCGGGTCGGGATAGATCAAGGTGACCGCATTGCGTCGGCAAGGCAGCAGGCACGGCAATTGCTGGGGGTATATGCAGGCCTGACCATGGTCATGGTCGTGTTCGCGATGGTCGTTCTGCCGGACATGCGCGATGCATTCGTCCTCATTCTGTCCGCGATCTCCACTGGCGGTTTTGCACCGCGCAGTGACAGCTTGGCCAGCTACTCCGCTCTCGGGCAAGGGGTCGTTTTGCTGGCCTCTGTGCTCGGCGCTTTGTCCCTGCTGACCATTGGATTGATTGCGCAGGGCAAGTTCGCAGCCGCTTGGCAGTTGGGCAGCGCGCGTCGTCTGGGGACGGCCTTGGTTTTGGTCTGCATGCTCGGCCTGGTGGCGAGCGTGTTACAAAACGGATGGCAGGGCGAGGATACCGCGCGGGATCTCGCCAATCTCATCTCCGGCCTGACAACCGCTGGTTTCTCGTCCTCGGCCATGCCCGCTGGAGGCCCGTTGGTGTTGGTCTTTGTTGTGGCGATGCTACTCGGTGGCGATGTCGGATCGACGGCGGGGGGCGTGAAACTCGCACGTTTCGGCACACTCGCTCGCGCTACCGTCTTTGCCCTGCGCGCGCCTCGTTTGCCCGACCGCGCCGTTGCCCCCTTGCGCCAGAACGCCAAGCCTGTGGAAGAGCGTGCGCTCATCTCACTATTGTCGTTGCTGCTGCTCTATGCGGTCACGGCGTTTTGCTTGTGGGGTCTCTTTCTGGCCCGTGGCTACCCACCGCTCGCATCTCTCTTCGATACAATCTCGACCCTTTCGACGGTCGGTCTATCAACCGGAGTCGTCGGTTCGGACATGCCCTCTGACCTCAAGCTGGCGCTAACAGTCGCGATGTGGCTTGGGCGCCTAGAATTTATTGCCGTGCTGGTGCTGCTTTTGCCAGGCACCTGGTTTCGCAGAAGGAGCTAACTCATGCGTATTGTCATTGTAGGCGGGTCAAAATTCGGCACCGCAACTGCCGAGCGTCTTATCGACAGTGGCCACGAGGTGGTTTTGATTGATCGGGATCGCGGGCGGCTAGACAGTTTTGCTGAAAAGCTCGATTGCGGCATGATCGAAGGCGACGGCACTTTGCCATCTGTGTTACGCGATGCCCATAGTGACGAAAAAGACGTACTAATCGCGCTGACCAACGCATCAGAGGACAATATCATGGCCTCGCTCGTGGCCCGCTCGGTTGGGTTCGGTCGGGTTATCCCGCAGATCGTCGCGTCAGAGCTGTTCGAAGTCTGTCGCGAGCTAAACCTTGAAGACGCTATCGCGCCACACGATACCGTTGCCGACAGTATCTGCGATGCTTTGGAAGATGAAGCTCAGGTTGATGACCGGATCTCGCTTTCAAATCAAATGCGCTTGCGGACAATAGAGGTTGGCGAAGACTGGCCTGATACCATCGGCGGTTTAGAGCTTGGAGATGACTTGAGAGTAATAGCGAGAATTCGCGAAACAAATGAGATTCTTACAACCGTTGCGACAGAAATAAGGGTTGGTGATTTTCTGCTTCTTGCTGGTTCAGTCGCGGCGCTAGAGAAATTTGCAAGGTAATTGATCGCCCCACTCTGGAACCATCATTGATCTGAAGTGTTATTTCAGTGAAGGGGTTTGAAAATGCTTAATTCAAAAAATGCGATCGTAACTTTAATGATTTCCGGCGGTTTTGCGTCTGGCCTTTCGCTCGGCGTTCTTGCAGTCGCAGCACTCGGTTAGGATTAGGTTGCAAAGCTAACAGGTGACGATTGCAGCGAGGGCGACTGCTGAGAGGTAGATTTTCGGGTAAGCAGGCTCTGTTGCGCACATCGGGTGATCAACAGCCTACCCATTTCCTCGGACGGACTTATTTCACGGCCGACGGGAAGGCTATGCCGAGCGCGTTCTGGCCGTTCATGACGGCAACGCAGACTTGGACTTTCGCGACCTCGCGGTAGAAGTCCCGGCACATAAGGCGTAGGCCAAGCAAATTCATACAATGCATCCGCTGACCCGCAAGGGTATGCGAAGCTTGATCCAGAGAGGTTCCGTCTCGACGCGGCTTCGGAGGTGGGATCCTGTCCAGTTTCGCCAGATGGCGCGTCCGAAGTACTTCGACGCACTAAGCGTCCCGTTGTGCGCGATTGCGCATGCTGTCGCTGTCTTCCATTGTTTGGCGTTCCTGCGGGGGGACCCGCAACCGGAAATGCTCCAGTGGCTTGTTCCAGCCCTGAACAGGCGGAGCCTCGGAAGGATGACGGCATGCGCATTGCAGTCAGCGATAAAGTCGTGGCACTTGCGGGTATAACAGGCGCTATTGGCGGTGACATTGCCGATTTGCTCCTCTGCAGGGATGTGGCTGAGCAGATCGTGCAGAACAGGTGCGTCGCCGATATGGTTTCCGGTGATTTCAACTGCTCGGACGCTTAGTGTTTGCTCGTCGATCCCGAGAAGAATTTTGCGTCAGAGCCGCGCAGTCCTCAAAGAGAGTATCGCAAAACGCTTATGGCGATCAGGTGAGGCCGCAGTGGATCTTTGTGTCCCACAAGAGCGTTAAGATGAAAGCAGACTTTGGAACGCCGGACAGCATTGGGGCCTCTAGGCTCGTTCCGACCATCCTCCACATTATAACATCTTGACCGGATGACTTAGAACAGTCGCCGCTCACGGCCCAAGCCGGACTTTTGCAAAAGAACTACATACTGCGCCGCGTCATTCACAAAGCAGACATCTCACAGTCGAAGGCCGTTCATTAACCTACTCCATGTTAAAGGCGGTTCTGGTAGAGAGTTCCGCGAATTACGAGCTTAATGCATAGACTTACCGAACAGGTCGGGCGACGTTGGCTGTCAGGAACAAGAACGCTTGTGATTGTAGCGATATGGCAAAGCTGGGCTAACTGTTCTAAGTCCGTGGCTGGCTAAGGAACTAACACCCAAGATGTCCCCGACCGACACCTCTACGCTTGAGTCCCACATCGCTCGCATCGCTCTAGGCGACCGCGACGCATTTGCCGCGCTTTATTCTGCGACCTCGGCGAAACTTTTTGGCGTGTGCTTGCGTGTCTTGAACAACCGGGCTGAAGCGGAGGAGGTCTTGCAAGACACTTTCGTCAAGGTTTGGAACAACTCGGATCGTTATGCTGCGAATGGATACTCGCCTATCACATGGCTTGTGACCATCGCGCGCAACGCAGCCATTGATCGGTTGAGAACCCGCAAAGACAGCGGCGCTGATATCGATGATATGCCCGAGCTGCCGGATACGGGCCCGACACCCGAAGCGGCGGCGATTGCCAGCTCGGAGGCCCGGCGCTTGTCGGGCTGCTTGAGCGAGTTGGACGAGGACAAAGCCGGTGCCGTGCGCGGTGCCTATCTGGAGGGCGAAAGCTATGCCGATCTTGCAGCACGCTTTAATGTCCCCCTCAATACGATGCGAACGTGGCTCCGCCGCAGTTTGCTCGCCCTGAAGGAGTGCCTGAGCCGATGAGCCTCGGACCCGATCATAGCGACGACGATCTTGCCCTCGCGGGCGAGTACGTTCTGCGCGTGCTCTCGCCCGAAGAGGAAACGGCCTTTGAGGCGCGTTTGCGCGACGAGCCTGCGCTGCGTCGTTTGGTGGCCAACTGGGAAGACCAGTTCGCGCCGTTTGCGGATGAGGTGGCTGAGGTTGCCCCGCCCGCCCAGGTGTTTCGTGCCATTGAAGACACGCTCTTTACTGACGCCAAGCTTGTACGTACCGGTTTTGGGATGCGTTTCTGGGGCAGCGCCCTCGCGGGCTTTGCCATGCTCGGAGCCGCCGCTGTGATCCTACCGGATCTCATGACGCCTGCTGGCCCGAGTTATGTTGCCGAGATTGCCGCAGAAGACGCCTCGTTGATCGTGGAAGCCCGATTTGAAGCGCGCTCGAACACTCTGAGGATCGCCCGCCTTGCAGGCGGCCCGCGTGACGGTCGCACACTAGAGCTGTGGATCATTGCGGAAGGTACAACGGCACCAGTGTCACTTGGCGTTATCGAGGCGGCTAAGGTTGAGGTTGCCGTAGATCCTGAGCTGCGCGCTTTGCTGGCCGGGGCTGTTCTGGCAATCTCCGACGAGCCTTTGGGCGGTTCTCCCACCGGCGCACCCACCGGCGAGGTCCTTGCAATCGGTGCGATTACAGAAGCTTAGAAGAAAGTTTGAAGTTTTTTCACTTTCTTTGAAACTTATCCCTCCCGCCCTTCGTGGTTCCTAGCATCTCCGGACGAAACGTCTGGTCTTGTTAAAAGGAATACACACGATGACATTCTCTAAGCCTCTGATGACCGCCGCTGCCCTCGCTGTCTCTGCAACTGCTGCATTTGCTGCGGGCCATGCCAAGCCGAACCCCGAAGTGGGCGGCGCTGAAATGCTGGTCGAGCGCAACATCATCGAGAACGCCGTCAACTCGCCGATCCACACCACGCTTGTGGCCGCCGTGCAGGCCGCAGGTCTCGTTGAGACGCTGCAAGGCGAAGGCCCCTTCACGGTCTTTGCGCCAGTGGACGATGCCTTTGCCGCTTTGCCCGAAGGCGCAGTTGCCAATCTTCTCAAGCCCGAGAACCTCGAGGCGCTGCAAACAGTACTGACCTGCCACGTGGTTGCAGCGGACGCGATGTCTGACGCCATTGGTGGCATGATTGCCGATGACGACGGAATGCATATCGTCCCAACACTCGGCGGTTGCATGCTGGAAGCCCGCATGGACGGCGAGATGATCACATTGACGGACGAGAACGGTCGTGTGGCCACTGTTACCATCGCCGACGTCAAGCAATCGAACGGCGTGATCCACGTGATCGACACCGTGCTGCTGCCCGCCAGCTAAGGCCCCTTTCGTTACGAGTGTCTCGCGTAACGAGTTGGTCTTCCCGCGCCTTTTGTGTGGGACGTGGGAAGACCCCAGCTGCCAATCCAAATAAAACAGAAACGGAATTCATAATGTTCAAATCAGTCTTCAAGCCCGCCCTTATTGCCGTCAACGTCGCTTCCATCGTTGGCATCGCCGCAACCGCTGCCTCTGCCATGAACCCAACCGTTGGCGGTGCGCCGATGCTTGAGGAGCGCAACATTGTTGAGAACGCAGTGAACTCGCCCATTCACACCACTCTTGTCGCCGCAGTCCAAGCCGCCGGGCTTGTCGACACGCTGGCAAGCCCCGGCCCGTTCACAGTGTTTGCGCCTGTAGACGATGGCTTTGCTGCCTTGCCTGACGGCACCGTTGCGACCTTGCTGAAGCCCGAGAACAAGGATCAGCTTACCAAGGTTCTGACGAGCCATGTGGTTGCAGGCGACATCTCGCTGGCCACGATCCGCGCGCGTGCCAGTGCCTCGGCCGACGGCTTTTACCATTTCCGCGCGGTCTCAGGTGATGCCCTGAGCGCGCAGGTCCGAGGCAGCAACACTTACATCTATGATGAGAGCGGGCGCGCAAGCGTGATCACTATCGCCGATGTCGATCAGTCGAATGGCGTGATCCATGTGATTCAGGACGTTCTGCTCCCGAAATAAGTGACCTGTCCCAGTGCTGCACCCCTGTCCGCAGCACATAACTGGCCCTGTCTTGGCATTGTCCCCAACAAACCGCCAAGCAGGGCCGCTCTTTTTTAGAACGAAAGGACCGACCCATGTTACGCCGTCACTTCCTCACCACACTGGCAGCCAGCGCCCTCGCCCCAATGGCCTTCTCATCGGCTTTTGCAAACGAAGGCCCCTTCGAGATCACGCGGACCGAGGCCGAATGGCGAGCGATGCTGACCGACCTCGAATACGCCGTCATGCGCGAAGAAGAGACCGAGCGTGCGGGCTCCAGCCCCCTCGATAAGGTTTACGATCCGGGCACCTACCACTGCAAAGGCTGCGATCTGCCGCTCTACTCAAGCGAGACGAAATATGACAGCGAAACCGGCTGGCCAAGCTTCTGGGACAATCTGACGGATGCAGTGCGCACCAAAGAAGACCGCCGCTTCATCTTCCAAGTGCGCACAGAGGTACACTGCCGCCGCTGCGGAAGCCATCTAGGCCACATCTTCGATGACGGACCCGCACCGACCGGAAAACGCCATTGCCTGAATGGGGTGAGCTTGGTCTTTAAGGAGGCCTAAGCCGCGTGGGCTTAGCTGGGCGCATTACTCCCAGCCTTAGTCGGCGGGGCAAGGCGCTCTAGCAAGGCGTTGGGCAAGCGAAGTTCGCGGTGCGGGTACGGGATCTCTACCCCAGCCGCATCGAGCGCTTTCTTCACCTCGCCAGTATAAGCGCGCCCCAAAGCCCATTGCTGCCCCGGTTTGGTTTTGATCCGCGCCCTCAAATTGACCGAGCTATCAGCCAAGCCGACAACGCCATGCCATTCTAGCGGCGCGATAATGTTTATCCCATGAGGTCCAGCCTTCAGCACATCAAACGCATCATGCATGGCCTGCTGCACAACCTCGAGGTCTGAGTCGTAGGCGACCCCGACAACTTCTACATGGTAGCCAAACTTGCGCATGAAGTTGGCCACTGTATCGACAGCCGAGAACGGGATCAAGTGATATGCTCCAGCAAGGTCGCGCAGCGCGACTGACCGAATGGTCAGCTTCTCTACACCGCCCGTGATCCCGGCCACCGTGATGACATCGCCCTCGTTGATAGCATTCTCAAGTTGAATGAAAATACCGGTGATAATGTCTTGAACCAACTTCTGCGCGCCAAAACCGATGGCCAATCCGATCACACCAGCACCAGCCAGAAGTGGGGCGATATCAATTCCAAGCTCGGACAAAAGCGTCATGCCGCCAAATACAACGATTGCGATAGAGACTGCGTTCCGAAACAGCGCCAGCAGTGTTCTGGAGCGCGCGGAGACCTGTTTGCCCTTGATCTCAGCGGTCAGCTGCGTGTCGATCCAGGCGGTCAGCATGCTCCATCCCAAGATGAGGAGGAACGCAAACAGGACCACTGTCGCCAATCGCCATAAAATCGCACTGCCACCGGCGTCGATCCACACCCCAAGACTAAGCAGACCCCATCCATCAAGCGTCAGTCCAATCGCCGTTAAGGTCAGGAGCAGACCAATGACAACCAGAACCAGCGGCAAGAATGCCGACAATCTTGGTGCCAGTGGGGGCAAAGCCCTCTCAATGTAGCTAGGGAGGGCAACGTTAGGGGTCTCGGATGCAAACGTCATAGCCCGCAAAGCGATCAGCAGACAGGCCAATCCGAGGCCCGAAAAGAGCGCTGCACGTCCGACCAGTTCAACCATCTGATTGGGGTTTGCGAGCGCCACAAGATACGCGACAACAACGAAGGAGTAGGCAAGAAGCGGCCAGACTCTGTCCCAGATGCTGATTGTACTGTCGGCGATGGTTTGGGTGAGCCCCTCGTCCTCGGCATCGGGTTGGCCGACGCTTTCGGCGATAAGCTCCGGCTCCTGAACCTTCGCCAAAGTGCGCGAAATCCGGTAGATCGCAGCAATTGCAATCAACGCCCCTACAGTGACGATGATTGTGCGCAGTGAGCGCGCGACAACGAAATTTAGCCAAACTTGCGAGATCGGAACGGCTGCCACGAGCCCATAGGTTAGAAAGCCAAAGGTCGTACGGACGGAACGGTAAATCACGGTCTCCACCTCGAGCGGCAGTCGCGCAAAGGTCATATCGCGCGCGTCATGGCTGACAAAGACGGACAAGACGACGGACGCCAAACCAACGATGAGAAACGCGTTCAAGTACAGCACTTGCGACAGTGCTAGCCCCTGGCCACCGAAAGCGAATCCGGCCAGCGCATACCCAACCATCCATGCAAACACCACCGAACTGAGCCGAAGGAGGGCCTGGATTGAAAAGGTAATCGCGCGCCGCGACAACAGATCGCCCTGTCCACTTTGTGACGCCCGCACTCGTCGTGAGAGCACCCTCAACAGACGGTAAATGATCAGGGTCACAATCGCAGTGAGCAGAAGCGCCAAACCTTCGGTCAGAATGATCCCACGTCGCTCGGGCGTCAGCAGGCTCGGCAGAACAGATAGACGCCTAATGTCATTGAAGACTCGTAGAGTGCCCGTCGTCAGACTGGCAGCCAAGTTACTGCTCGCTTCCGCTGTCCGAGCCGCCCATGAGGGTACTTGGGCCGTAGGGGAGTCGTTCGCGGCGCTGGCTGCTGGTGGAACAACAGAACCGGCATCGCCTTCACCCATTGCCCGTAACGCTTCTAGCAACGCCGCGCGGGCCTCATCGTTCTCAAGCGCTTCAATCAGCGTCTGGACATTCTGCGAAGCGAGCCGATCCGTTTGCGCGTTGGAAACGGCCGGTTGCAGAAAGAACGTCGAGCTCAAAAACAGCGTAAGGGCGGTCAACCTGAGTAAGTGCATTTTAGTCTCTCTCCGGTTGTTGTGGCGGCGTAATCGCACAGGCAAGCCAGAGTTACAAACTTGGGAAGTCGGATAGAATAGGAAGGTCAACGCCGAACCTTAAGTCAATCCAAAACCCTAAGAATCCAACGGCTACGCAAGTAGGTGCCTGCGAACGTCTAGCTATCATTCGAGACGTCAATCAGCTGCTGACTCCCGGGATCGTCCGCCTTAGCCACTTTGATGTTGATCATGTGGCACTGGGTCTGATCGGCCAATTTTGTTGAAAAACTCACAGATTTACGTGCTGGGTTCAGCTTCACAATCTGGTCGAACGCCCCTGCTTAGGCAGCCTTTCCGATGTAGTTTTGGTTTGGAGCCAGTTTTGCGAGTTTTTTGAGGTTCTGAGCGGTTGCAGCGAGGATAAATTCATCATGTGCGCCATAGGGGCCGCGTAGCCGGAGCCTTCCTAGGCCATGAATGCGTTTGAGATGTGCGAAGGACATCTCGACTTTTTTTCGCAATTTACATGAGAGGCTATATTGCTTGGTTTGCGCCAAGGCGCGGGCAGCATCGCGGGATGTTTCGTAGATCGATCTTGTCACTTTTCGTTGAGGCTCTTTGGGGCAACAGCGTGTCTTCAGCAGACAACTATCACAGTCGGGCTTGCGGGCGCGGTAACGCATCGTCTCATCTTTGTTCGTACCTGATCGTGGCGTTTTGTACGCGCGCCGAAACTACTTGAGTTCTTTGCCGTTCGGGCAAATGTATCGATCGTTCTCAACGTCGAAAGTGAAGTCGGCACGTTCGAACGTTCCGTCCTTGCGCCCTGATTTATCTATGACGGGAATATGCAGTGCAATCCCACGCTTTTCTACCAACCAATCCAACATGGGCCCTGAACCATAAGCCGTGTCTGCTATTAGACGTTCACGTATAAGATCATGCTTCTCTTGCACGCGATCAATCATAGTTCTGACGGCTCCGACTTCAGCTTGCCGAATGGACCGTGTGGGCTCAACATCCATAATTACCGCATTATCCGTGTCGATCAGGTAGTTTGTAGAGTACGCAAAATACGCAGGCCCGCCGCGTGCGCCAGTCCATTGAGATGCTGGATCTGAATGCGACATGAACTTTGGTGTTACGGTGCTGGCCGCGCCAAAAGCAGCGTCATCTAGGGTTTCCAAATACTCACGGACAGCACGTGGTGCTTGGCTTGGGTCGATTGTTTCTGGGTTCCAGTCGGCCTTCGGTGTCGATTTTTGGCGATTGGCATCAGCGGCAATGATGCTTGCATCTGCCGCGTACCGCTGTCCGCTCGCCAATCCAGCTTCGATGCATTGCGCGACCACTGTCTCGAACACATGCCGCAGCACATCGCTGTCACGAAAGCGACCATGACGGTTCTTCGAAAAGGTGGAATGATCGGGAACTGAATCTGTCAGATCCAGCTTGCAAAACCAACGATAGGCGAGGTTCAAATGAACCTCTTCGCAAAGCCGCCGCTCGGATCGAATGCCCATGATGTATCCGACCAGCAGCATGCGCATCATAAGCTCTGGATCAACCGAAGGACGACCCGTGGAACTGTAGAAATCTGTCAGATGAGCACGAATGCTAGACAGGTCAATGACGCCATCTATCGCCCGCAATACATGATCACCTGGTACATGATCCTCTTTCGAAAAATCGTAGAACAGAGCCGAATGCGCTACCTGACGTGGTCCCATCATCGCGATCAATCTCCCTTACAAACAAGGAAATTGAATCAGCAACCAAGGTTCAAATCAACAAGAGTTTTTCAACAGAATAGGCCCTAAGCGGACATTCGAGCTAGGCGAAGTCCCACTAGGCGCTTTCCCGAAAGCGGCCGTCCGTGCAGATCGCAGCATTGTCGACTTACTGGATGACTGCGATCCGGACAAAACAGCTCTAGAACTGACCCGTCTCACTGGTTGGCGTGACCGGGAGCCAACTCTCTTGGTCCGAACTAGGGGTTCTCTTACAAGCGGATCAAAATCGCTCCTATTGACGATCCAGAACTGAAGCTAAAACCAGTGGGGCTGCATTCGATCCATTTTGGCTTCAAAATCGCAATCTGGAATCAGCGAGGAAACCTTTGATGACGCATCTCGTTCGCGACCAACCCTTTCTGCTATGCGTCGATGTCGCCCACACTGACGCGAAGATGTCGCCGGACAGGCAGGCGCTCGCAAAACATCTCGCTGACGCGGGTGTCCGGTTCGTTCAAACAAACAGGTGGCCAACCTCGGGCGGCGCACCGGATCTCATTTGGGCCTGTGATCCTGTTCGCTCGGACCTCGTCTCGGATACGGTCCGCATTGTGGGTCAACGTACGCTAAATCGCAAAACGCGCCTTGATGTCGTCAAAGCCGCTGGCGCGCGGGTTGTGCCCTATGTTGCGCCTGCCAATACGGCTGAGTTTGTGCAGGCGTTAAGGGATTGGCGGGTAGATCAAGCCATCGTCAAGTTTGATTGGTCGTACCAGCGCGCTGGTGTTTTTCTTTGGCCAGCGAAGCCAACGCAAACACCCAAACTCCCCGCAGACTATGATCCGTCCTGCGACGTCGTGATGCGCCGCCATGTCGGAGCGTCAGAGACACTGAAGGTTGACGCATTCGCGGGTCATATCTTGGGCGCATCTGTTTTGAAAACTCAGGCGATCGGGACCCCGAATTGGCGTGAACTTGCGAATGCAGGCCAGGATTTAACATCGCTTGAGCCAGAAACCGAAAGTATGTTGTCGCTCGCCAGCAGAGCGCTGTCAGCATTTGGCGTCGGCTACGCAAGTTTCGATCTTATGACAGGGCCCGATGGGCCTGCGATCATCGAGGTAAACACCTCGGGTGTCGGCACGCATATGTGGCAGCTCGCGCCCGAGCCTTATGCAACCAAACTCGCCGCTGCACTGGTTGAGGCCCTAAGGGCTGCAGAGCAATTTCCACTCTTTGGGCAGCTTCGGGACAGAGCCCTTCAAAATCAAAATGACCAAGAGGCGCCAGATCTAGGCCCACTGGCGCAGGACAGCGGCTCTGTGGATGACGATCCAGCGCGTTTGGAAGCCGTTATCGACGACATGACAAAGAGCGTTGAGGCCCTGAGTGAGGCTGAGCGCTCTTCGATTGCCGATGAGGCGTATCACGCGTTGGTTGCCCATTCGACCGAGACCATCCCGTTTTATCATGCCAAACAGAACAGCACTTCAGTTCAGCCCTTGTCGCGCCGTTCGGTCCAAGAGAACGCACCAGATCTTGTCGCAAGAACGCTTCCGAAGGAGTTTGGTCGCATCGAGCCTGCATATTGTGGCGGGCTGACGACGCCCCCGCTTGTGCTGAGCCGAACACGGTTCGCACACCTCATCGATGAAGCAATCCAACGCAGAGCGCTTCGTTGGGCTGGGCTAGAGGATGCAGGTCCAATTCAGCGCCTCCTGGGCGGCGCGACATCGCGGCAGTTTGGTCTAGGGGCCGACATGGCGCCAGAGCAACTCGCCAAAGAGCTGCGCGCACGGGGTTCGCAGACGTTGTGGTCCCGTCCGTCCGTGCTGGTCCGGTTGGCGCTGGCGATCGGCAAAGACCAGGCGCGCGACTTGCCGATCACCGGACTCTTGTCATCTCATGAGCCACTGGGGATTGCTCAGAAGGCCTTCCTAGAGGACCAGTTTGGCACGCGGGTCGCCGAAACCTACCATCTCGGCAGTGCTGGACCGATTGGGATACGATGCACGGACAGTCGGGCCTTTCATCTGATGAGCGACGCCGCCCGGATCGAAATCTTGACCTCGGACGGCGAGCAAGCAGCCGCAGGGTCTCCAGGCGCGCTGGTCGTTACATCGCTATATGATCGTGCGATGCCCCTCTTGCGATTTGATACAGGCGACCAAGCTAGTTTCATGTCGATGCCAGACGGTTGCAGTTGTGGTTCGACGTTTCCGCGGGCCATGCTCTTTGGACGTACGGCGAATTCTCTGATGCAACGGCAGCTCTTGGAGGTCCATGATGCTTTGGCCCCGGATCATCTTAGTCGGTTTAGTGAGAACGGGATGTGGCAGTTGAGCGCTGAACGGCCCAACCGCTTCGTCATGCGGATAGACCGAAAACAGCCTTTGGCTGCGCAAGACCAAAAGGCGCTCCAGGCGTATCTTTCCACGCTCACCGGGCCTGACGTCAGCTGGGCAATAGAAAACGCACCACTTTGGAAAATGGCGCGTCATCAGACACATAGGTCTATTTGTTCCTAGACTAGATCTAGACTTTAGCGGGAGGGGCTGCGGCCAAGTTCAGCGCACCGGACGTCAGCGTTTGAAAGTACCCTGTTCGTGCAGCCGACCCAAGCCTTGAGGGCGGGTCATTGCGACGATGAACGCCTTTTAGGCTCATGCCGTTGCTTCCGAAGTAGACAGAGACACCGGCAGTCAGTTTATTGCCGCTATCTCCGAAGCTCGCTTCTGCAAACAGAGCAGTCTGCGAACCACCGAGCGCAGTCATATACTCTAGCCCGATCGATCCGTCCGTACGGCCAAATGCACGCTCTGCTCCGACGGAAACCATCATCATATCGCCAAGGTAGCGATTGACCGTGATATCGAAGACGTCGAAACGATTGGTCGCACCCAAGCCCGAGACCTCGTCCTGACCGACGAAGCCTTGGACGGTGTAATCGCCAAGATAGATCTCGCCTTCAACACCAATGCGCGTGTTGCGAAGCGACCCGGCAGCGGTGTCGGAGTTTACAACGTGGCCGTAGACGCCGAGCAGGTAGCTTGATGGATCACGGTAGAACACGTGGAGGCCAGCGCCGCTGGTGCCGTTCATCTGATTGGCGGATGTATCTAGCCGATCTGTACCCACGTCGATCTGGGCGCCGAAAGAAGATGTCACTGGGAATGCAAGGCTTCCAACCGCAAAAGCGCCGCTGCCCTGGGCAGCATCTGCGGAGTTCGTATACCCAAGCGAGATCTTACCGTTGATCGTTTCAACGGCAGGCCCGACAGCCTCTTGACCAAATGCAGCTGTCGAGCTGGTTGCTCCCAACACAACAGCGCCCATTACATAAATAATATCATGGTTCACGATCTTCTCCATCTGACAACTCGTGAGCACGTTTATTGAATGCGGGTATGGCCGTAAACTGGTTTGATGCGGCTTCAAGCGCGGGCCAAAGGCTCGTGTGGTAACAATGCAAGGACAGGGCCGTCGGTCTTTGCGCTTCATGTGCCCAGAACCTTGAAAGCACTGTTAAAGACTTTCTCGCTTTCCACGATCTACGCCAAGAAGAGTGGCCAACACGGTTCGTTTTCTGCCCAAGTCGGTCCAATAAGTTATGTGAGGCAAATGAATTGACGTACTGGATCAATGGTTACCATGCTAGTTCCCGCCAAAAATGGCTCAACATCAGTCGGCATTCGCTCTCTACCACAAATCGATCGGCCGCTGGATTCTTGAGTTCACGCCAATTGAACGGCGGCCTTTGAAAGAACGCTCAGGGCGCGCTCAAACGCAGCGAATGAACGCTTTCTGGCCCTTTGTGTCGAGCGTGGTGTCCGGTAACGTACGGCCCAAACCTGCCGTTCGTCTGACGCGCAGCCAATGACGGCCTCAATCCCGCGCTGTATTCCCGTTCGTTGTGCAGTGCTGCGTTCGTGGTGCAGGTCGCTTGCCCTACGTATCGAAACTGATCTGAAGCGCCACAAACGCTCCCAATATGAAGTCGATGACGTGCTCGTGCAGCTCGGACATCACAGCAGTGTGGGTGGCATAGACCAGCCGCGTGTTTGGGTCTGCCAGAAACGCGGTATAGGCCCGAAGATCATCGTCACTGAAGTCGCGGTAGACATAGGCGACGATAGCGGGTGTCGCGCTTTGCCAGTAGTCACGCCCGCCAAGTTCGAACTGGGCCGCGCGGATGCGGGTCGCGAGGTCCGTTTCGGGATTGTCCCAAACCTCCAGCCGTTTTGCCTCGCGCCCGAAGTAGATCGCGATGTCCTCTTCAGCTTGGATAAACTGCGCAAACGGGCTGTCAGCGCTGGTTGCAAGCGTGTCGAGAAGCGCCTTGCGCTCAGCCCCAAGTCCGTCGGCAAGTACCTGTCCGGCCGCCATGTCAGGATCGACTGCTTCCGCAGCGGATATCGCTTGGCCAAGGGGGCTGGTGTAAAACGCAATCGTGCTTTCAATCGCATCTGGGGTCATGTGAAGGCAGAACGCGTCGACCGAGAAAACCTCGGCGGCATGCTGGGGCTGATAGCTTTGCATCATCGTCTCGGCAGCCTCGGCCAATTCGCTACGATCATGGTCGTAAGCGGCAAAAGCCGCTTTCCACATAATGGGCGCATTGGCCTGTGTGTTCGCAAAGCCGCTGACATCAAGCATGCTCTCGACCGCATCTAGATCGCACGCCAGTGAACCGGAAGACATCGTCAGGCTAAATGCCATTGCATATACGAGTTTCATAGAAATTTCCCTTCAGCCAATCGTTACATGGCGCGCCCGGACAATAGGCCCTTCCGCGCCAAACCAATCTCTTAGAACCGCACCGACAGTCCCAGATGAAGCGTCAGATCAGTGGTGTCCCTAAGCGCCCGCCCGGCATCGATCGACGCGTTAAAACTCGTAAGCCCTGACGCATAACCGATCCCTAGAGAGGCACGCGGCGAGATCCAGGACGCATTCCCCCCCCGCCCATCACGGGTGCTGATCGCGTCCACGCCCAGGCCCAGCGTCGGCTGCCACAACCCTGCGGTGTTGAAGGTTGCCTTGGTGCTCAGCGAGGCGACGTATTGCTCGACCGTGCGCGCCGCCACCTGACCTGCGAAAGCCTCTGTCGTCTCATTAAAGCCGCGCAGGCTAAGGTGGCTGTCGAGCTGGACGCCCCCTGCCTCATATTGCGCGCGCAGTTTCACACCACCGGTGACGCGGGTGCTTTGCAGGCTCGCTCCGGCGAGATCATAGTTTGGGCGGCTGTAGGTCAAGAAGGCCTCCAGATCGAACGTCTTGCCCAGATCATAGACCACATAGGGCCCCACTTCGGTCGCGCGGCCCGACAGTTTGGTGCCTGCAGTGGTTTGCTCATAAGTGTTCAGCCCCGCCATCACCCCGACCAACAAGTTGGGTGAGACCGCATAATCAAGACCAAAGGTCAGCGACCGGGCGGTGCCATCCGTGCGTCCGTTGAACTGAGTGAACGCGGCCGTGCCCCATGCCGTCCAGCCACTGTCACCGGCCCCGTTGCGCGATGAGAACGTGATGCGGTTGCTGCTGACCGTCGCGCCGCCGCCATTGCGCGCTGACATGGCGTTGGACAAGGCCGAACTGCTGAACGAGGCCGACGCGCCTGCAGCACCCGTCACGAGTTGAGCTTGGGTCGCGGCGACGGAATTGATCTCGGCAGCGGAGGGGCCTGCGGCCTCACAATTGGTCTTTAGCTCAACGCTAGGCTGCCCGGCCGCATTAAAAAACCGAACCGTGTGAACACCATCTGATACGACTGTAAACTGATCCGAATCCTGGTTGGTGAAGAGCTCATTTACGACGACGGCATTTGTTCCATCGAAAATCTGCACGCTCGCTTGAAATGCAGCACCGCCACCCGCTGTCGCTTCGAGCGCGTAACCGAGCTTGTCATTTTCCTCTGCGTCAAAGCGAAAATCGAGAAAGCTATTCGCCGGAAGCGTTGCGTTTTGAAATGTCCCGTCACAATTCAGGATTGCGGCGAAAGCGGATGTTGAGGCCGTCGACATGACAGCGGCAAGCACACATCGCCGAAAAATTGTTGGTATCATAATGTTCCTACATCCCGCTTATGCTTCGGCGCACAAATGCCGCACCGGGCTGTGGATAACCTAGTCGGCACGTCTGACGCTTGTCTCAGCGTCTCAGTTTTCCGCTAGAAGCTTGTAAACTGTAGCCTTTGGTGCGCGTCACGCAGGGTCGTCAGCCACTCGCTGGCCTGCTTGCCCTTGCGCAACCCCTCGACCGTCTCGCCGCGCTGGACCATGGCGCGCAACCCGCTTGGGCTGATCCCGTAGCTTTGCTTGAACAGCCTCGAGAAATGCGCCGCTGTGGAAAACCCGCAGGCGAAGGCGACCTCTTCTAAGGTCAGTCGCGATTTCGCCCTCGAGAGCATATCCCACGCCCGTTCCAGCTTCCGGTTCTGTACGAGGCCCTGCACTCCGCCAGCCAGTGCCGTCAGTCGATAGAGCGTCGCGCGCGACATGTTGCAGGCCAAAGCCAGCGCATCGGGCGACAGGTCCGAGGAGGTCAGATGCAGGTCGATATAGCGCACGACCTGTTCGCGCGCGGTGGCAAGTTGGGCCGCACGTCTGTCAGATTGGCCGGCCCGGTCTTGGGTTCCTTCAAACAACGGGATCAGAGCTGCAACACCCGCCTCGACCTCCTCCACGCCCAATTGGCCTGCATTCTCGGACAGGAACTTCAAGTGCATAGCAATCAGCGGAGCCATGGGATGTTCCCGCGCGATGACCCGCCCATGATAGAAGACCGACTGCGACTGCGCCACCAACCGCCGTGGCATCGCGACGGTCACATTGCGAAAGGCAGTGGCCTGCGTGTGCAGCGATTGCGACAGATCGAGCACACATATATCGCCCGCCCGTACCTTGATCTCCGCGCCAGCCACATCGCCGACATATCCGCCTTCGACGTAAAGCTGGACGAGCACATGATCCCACGCCGACAATCCCAAATGGGGCGTGCTGCGCCGGAAGACCTGCGCACTGGAGGCAGAGTCGCACACCATGATGTCGCTGACCGCACATATCTCGACATTCGCTTCGAACCCATCTTGCACTGGGGCCGTTGGCGAGAACGAAAAGAACGGCGCAGTCACGGTGCGCCACATCTCGAAACGGGCCTCGTTAAGAAGGTCCTGTGTCTCGAACGTGGTTGCGTGGTCTTGCATAGGCTGCGACAGCTTTTTTCAGGGCTAGTACGGATAGTTCAACCGCACTTGCCTGTCTGAAGCAAATGGCTTGATCGACGGCCCAAGCTTAGCAGACACGGTTCCGCCTGTCCGGCTTGAATACGGTTGGCGCAGTATAAGGGGGTGCATCACCCGATCCTATGTCTCCCGCTCGCTTCCCAAAGCATTGCACGCCCTGGCTAAAATGCAAACCCAAGGTCATGAACCTCGGCGTCATTCTCAAGGCAAAAAAGGCCCGCTTACCCGATACACCAACCAACCAAATCGTGACGGTCTACGACGCGCTCAATGTGATGAGGGAGACATCTTGATGGAAGCTGCCACGAAAAAGGATCGGTTCGTAGCTAAGCCCAAGAGCGGTCATTTGTTTAGGGCGCAGCGAATGGCGGCTTCCCGCCCTTTGTGTCGAGCGTGGTGTCCGGTAGCGTACGGCCCAATGCGGACGTTGATGGATCGCACAGCGAAGGTCTTCTTCGAGCCCGACTCGGCCATTGTGATCTTGTGCTGCGTGCGCTCGCAGCGTGAAGAATGCGGCATGAGCGAAAAAGTTCGTGCTTCCGCGCAGCGATTCAACCGGCCGTTCGTGTATGTCGCAGCATAGATCAGACGTCGAACTTACAAGATGCGGACTATGCTGCCTTTTGCTCACGCGGCTTTTGCTGACGCAGAAACGCTTCGCAGATGCCGCGCGAGAAATTCGGCGGCGCAGCAGATTTCCCCAGACTGGCCGTTCACGAGCACCAAACCCGTGAGATTTCAGACTGTCCTTTCGCTGCGACCGGATTCGACCAACTAGGCGAGGGACAGAGGGTGAATTCGCTGCGGATGCGCGAGAGTCCGCTTCAGACGCTCAATCCCTATATAAGCGATGCCGTATTGACCGACCTTGGTTAGAGGATTACACGCAGTTCTATGGAAAGCACAAAAATCATCTCGAACTTTTGGTGGCTGGTCTCCTCATAAGGCGACTGGACAGTATTTTATTCCGAGGTCGCCGTTTGGGCGGCCTTTTTTGTTTCCATGCGTCCTGCGGTACCTCTTCTCAACGAGGACATGCTCATGACCAAACCAGTCATTCTTACCGGAGACCGCACGACGGGGCCTCTTCATATCGGCCACTACGCAGGTTCGCTTGCAAACCGTTTGGCGTACCAAGACAGTCATGAGCAATTTTTGCTTCTGGCGGATACTCAAGCACTAACCGATAACGCTCATGATCCTGAAAAGGTACGACGCAGCGTGATGGAAGTTGCTCTTGATTATCTTGCTGTCGGCATCGATCCAACGCGCACGACAATCTGCCTGCAATCGCATCTACCAGCGCTTGCGGAACTGTCGATGCTGTATCTCAACTTCGTCACTGTATCCCGCCTAGAACGCAATCCAACGATTAAAGATGAAATCCGGACGCGTGGATTTGGCCGTGATATACCTGCGGGCTTTCTATGCTACCCGGCGGCACAAGCCGCTGATATCACTGCATTCAAAGCAACCGTGGTCCCAGTGGGCGACGACCAAGCGCCACTCATAGAACAGACCAATGAGATAGTGCGTCGGATCAATTCCACCGCTAACCGAAAGGTACTTCCCGAGGCCGTCGCTGTTATCCCAAGGGCCGGACGGCTTCCCGGCATCGACGGCAAAGCGAAGATGTCTAAATCAGGTGGCAACGCTATTCCACTTTCGGCATCGCCAGATGAAATCAGCGCCGCCGTCAAAGCGATGTTTACCGATCCGAACCATTTGCGTGTCGAAGACCCCGGACAGGTCGAAGGCAATGTTGTCTTCGCGTATCTGGACGCGTTTGATGAAGACAAGATCGCTGTTGAAGAGCTGACGGCAAAGTACCAGCGAGGCGGGCTTGGCGACGGAGTGGTTAAAAAACGACTGGACGGCATACTGCAAGAGCTGCTTGCTCCTATTCGGACGCGAAGAGCGCAACTGTCGAAAGACCCCGCCTATGTCTTAGACGTAATTAGAAAAGGTACGGAGATTGCACGAGACCGAACAAACGCTACCAAACGCGAAGTTGTCGAACACCTTGGGTTGTTCAGGCTTTGACCTGTAAACTTTGGCGTCGGAGCTGCCGTTCGTACATCTTGCAGGATCGGTCAAACTGGGCTCACAGCGGTTGTTCGCTGTGGTTCGCGCCAGTGTGTGGAATGCGGGGCGGATTTGCCATTGAATGTCTGCCCGCTGACCGGCCATGGTTCGATCACAGCGACTGGTCATCAACGACCAACGAGGGTTGGAACGCTTCTTTCGACAGGAGCTTGAAACGCGCTTCGCACATTGAAGCCTCAAGCATCCGATCGCACCGAAATGTCCTTGGTTCGTCTGTCAGACGATCGATCGCAACGACGTACCAAATAGGATATTTCAACAACAGATACTGCGGCTCGATTTGCCGGTCGGAGATGGCACCGTCTTCTCGTTGATAACGAAGCTCCAATACCTTTTGATCGACAAAGGCCTGATGCACGGCTTGCACAACCCTTTTTGGTGGGGCCTTGGCGCCGGCCTGAACATAAGTCGATGCCGTGACACCTATCAAGATACGGGACTTGAGCCGGTTCACCTTATTGCGTTTCTCGGGCGAGAACGAAGCCACTAGCTGCCGTCTTACCGAAGCGAGGTTCGCTAGCAACATCGGTGAGTTCATCTGCTCCGCAACTGCGATGCTGATAAGGAGATCGACCGCCTCGGCATATGTCAGGTTCATTCGACCAACGCCCCAGTTTCGGTCAAGGCGCACACCGCCTCCACGTCCGCGATCTGCGTCGATCTGCATGCCTTGGTTCCGCATAAGCGCCAGATCGCGCGCGATCGTGCGTGCGCTGACATCATGCTGTTGCGCCAGATCTTTGACCGTACAATGGGCATCCTGCTTGAGCTGAACTGCAAGCAACTCCAATCGTCTCAGCCTGTCTTGCGCATTCGTCCGTGCCATGAATCAAATAAGACATAAAATGTCATATTAGTCGATACATCCTGAGTCACTGAAACAACGCCGGGCTGAAGCGACTGGCACACAGGAGATGAAACGATGAAAATGAACTACTTTGTTGTAGGAACGAACGACATGGCCGCTGCAAAAATCTTCTACAACGCGCTCTTTGCGCAGTCGGGCCTTCAAAGCATGTCACCCTCAGACAGAATGACTTACTGGCTTGGTGCGGATTTTGCCTTCGCTGCGGCCAAACCCTTTGATGAAAAGCCTGCGACCAACGGTAACGGAACAATGGTTGGGTTTTGTGTTGGCGGCGAAGAGGATGTCAGGAGAATGTACGCTTTGGCCATAGAGCTCGGGGGCACCTGCGAGGGAGCGCCGCACCAGCGTGGGCCCAAGTTCTCTGCTTATGTCCGGGATCTGGATGGAAACAAAATATGTCTCTCTGATTAGGTGTCGCACTGAGACTGGCTCGTTGACCTGGTGATTGGGATGAATATCCCTAAGCGGACGTTGGTGGGAAGTGCAGCATTGGTCAACGAGGCTCAGACCAGCCGTTCACTCCACGGGGCGCCAATGGCAGCTCTGGGCCGTGAGAGGAATGGGGTCAGGACCCATTAATTTGGCACCGTCAGTTTGTCAGATTGGCCCTGTGGCGAGGCGCGAAGCCGCAGGAATAGTCATTCTATAGACTTTGCCGCACATACTTCCGGCCTCGCAGAGCGAGAAAAAGACCAAACGAGACCTCGAATACGGCTCCTGGCAGCAACAGTGCCACCGACGCCGTCTCGGCGCCGTATGCCGCGGCGCCCATCGCGGCAACGAGACATAGATATCCTACAAAACCCGATGTTCCGAGCCACTTCGGCACGAAATTTGAACCGATCAGCCAGCGACACATCGGCAAGCTGCCGAGGCCAAGCACAGTCATCGCAATCTGGTAGAGGGTGTTGCTGGTCATCGTCAGACCCAGGAAACTCCCATGAACACCCAAGACGCTTAGTCCCAAGAACAAGCCCTCAGCGATACGGGTACCAAAATAGATGTCTCCGCTTCGTGGCGCAGATGTCGCCATGACCGAACGCATCATAAACCCGGCTAAAATCACAACGAGCGAATTGATCAGACACAAGAATAGGCCAAGCCCGTGTAACTCGGTGCCCAACATCGCTTGTCCGCCGCCGAAAAGCGGAAATGCTACCAGAATACAAAGGCCAATAATCCGTTGTTTTAGAGCATTTGTCATTTGCCTTCTCCTTGGCTTGAATTTGGTGGTGCGCAGTACAAAGATTGGTTTGCAGGACAGTGGCGAAAACGATGCTGGGATTCATATGCCCGGATCGAAATTGACAGCCATGTCAGACGATCCCTTAGAGGGGCGCGCCTACGTCCTCGATACTGCAGCGGCTTCAGAAGCGTGATGGTAGAGCGCATCATCCGTGGGCCATTTTCCCTTTTGCAAGGACAGCGGCGCGACGCTCGCGTGGCCGGCGAAGGCAACAACCATAACCAAGATCACACTGATACAAAGATATTTGAACTTAATCATGGGTGTTACCCTCTTCGCCCTTCAAATCATCAAAAGGTGTAGTTGAGGATAAGTCCGGCGGTCACCTGCTCATCTGACCCGCGCTCTTGCACAATCGAAGAGTCGCCTACGTCTCCAGTGAGTTGGTCAAAATCGGCGAAGCCAACAAGTGCCACATTCTGATTTAGGGGCACGTAAGCGGACGCATGCAAACCGTACGACATGAGACCACCGTCTGCGTCATACTCACTGATACTGGAGGCCGTGGATTGAGCCGCAGAGACATCAAAGAAGGTACTTGCGTAGTTGTCATCTGAGAAACTGGCCGTTGGACCAAAAGAAATGACAGATTGCTTCCCAAAGATCTCTACAGGCGCGTTGTAGGTGATATCAACGTCTCCAACGATCCCGTCATGTCCGCCGTCGACACCTTTGCGTATCTCAAGCGTGGCTTGCATGTTCCCGTAGTTGTATTCGATGTATCCACCGACTTCGGCGGTCTCTTCAATATCACCCAGTCCAGCGATCTCTGAATTGGGGGCGCTGGACAGCAACAGCGCGTGGTCGGATGGCGTCTCTTCACGGCCAAAATCATATGTTAAGGTTGCCCCTGCGGAAAGATTGTCGTCCTTGTAGACATCATATGACACCCCGTCGAGCAAGGAGACATTTAGGCGGTCGCCAATGGCAACCGAGATATTTGGGAGCCCGTAAACCGAAGCCTCGCCACTGCCAAGGAAAGATGGCGCAGAGACCAACCCACCAGAAACGGTGAAAAAGATACCGTGCCCAGCGAAGGTGTCTTCGGCAGCGTTTTGTGCGGCGTCTTGCGCGAAGACGCTAACGGGTAGGATGGCCAGCATGGTCGCAGTGATTGTTGTAATAGGTTTCATAGTCTTCTCTTTCTTTGTGCGCATTAGCGCGCGTTGGTTAAGTTTGGGGGCTCAGTGAGATGAGCCTTTGGTTGGAGAATTGCAGATGTTTGTGCTTTGAGCGGAGCAGCCTGTTGTTGTCTGGCATCAAGACCGTTTCAAAAGTGGGCGACGCCCCTTCCCAAACACGATCCGGAAAAGCCAAAACAACATGAGGAGGATGATTGTGAGTTCGGGAAGCGAGAGAATACCGCTGTCACGCACGACCTTTGGGAAAATGCTCGCTCCCGGCCCCGTGAACGCAGAACCGGCTGCGATGAAAAACCCAAGACACATACGCCACAGGTGCTGTGCGATCCGATGTCTGTCAGACAGGGTCTTGCGCAAGAGAATGACAAGGTCGTTGGCCAAGGCGATGCCCGCCATGCCCGCTAGGAAAAAGTAGTCGGCGGCCGCAAATCCACGCAGAGTTTGCTCTGGTAAACTCAACGCGCAGAAACCGGCAGCGACCAGTCCTGCGGTATTCAGAAAGTTCACAAATCCAATTGCAACGAACCGAGTACCGAGATGGCCGTTCTGCATCCTTGCAAGGATCCACCCGCTCAGGACCAAGGTCATCCCCAACACACCTGCGTGAAACGTGATGTAGAAGGTCTCAAACTTGATCAAACCGAGCACCGCGCCAAGCAATGACGATAGGCCCATACAGACAGTGAAGACGCGGCCAGTGTTGATATGGGACCTCGCACCTTTTCGGACGGCGAGTGTGATGGCGCCCATCAAAACGGCGATGGCACCGGATGCGATGTGGGCGATGGTGGTGAGTGTCACAAGAATAATCATTGGGGTTCTCTGCGGCTGTGGCCGAACATCTATGGCTGTGAAATTTGAACCCTCTCTGACCCAGAAATCCTCGTCTTTCGTCCGTGCGGGACGGCGCGTACACTTTTGAATGTCCGTAGTGACACTTCGGACAATGATGTTGGCAGAGCATTGATGCTGGTAGGGGATTGGGCCTATCAATTAGTATGCATACCGATGGAACCATTGCCCTTTCTGCCGCCTGCTTGGGGCTAGCACTGGCGGGCGTCATGTCGGCGATCCGTGGCACGCAAGACGGGCATGCACGTTTCTATCTCATGTTGGTCTTTGGCGTGTTCGGCGGCATCGTTTCCACACCACTCGTATTTGCGTTCGCCCCATCGATGTACGGATTCTACTTACCGGCCGTACTGGTACTGCTGCTAATTCTGCCTCCAGCAGTATTCTATTATGTGGCCGCAAAGACGACCGAACTGAGGTCTTCGGCTATCCGGCGGCGCGACGTCGTTTTGCCGGTCGTAGGCGGCATGGTCATGCTCGGCTACTGGTTGCAGCCAGCCCAAGCCAAAACTGCGATGTTCATCGCGGGTGAACTGCCAGCGGGGATTGCACCTTCAACGCTTGTTTTGTTCACGTTCATCCTGATTTTCTGTTGGGTGGGTTCATCTTGTTTATATCTCTTCGCGACACTTAGACGATTGCGCGACTACCGGTCTAAACTGCGGTCGCTTTATTCCAACCTTGATAACCGCGAATTGCGTTGGCTCGACTGGTTTGTGGTGTCTCTTGTTGCTTTATGGGCTGCGACCGCATTCACATTTGTTGCTGATAATACAGGGTTTGATCAGGTCGTCGTAAAGGAGCTCATCTACGTCCTGACGGCCTGCCTGCTGTTATTCGTTGTGGCCTTTGCATCGATTGCTCCACCAGAAGCGGAGATCGAAGAAGATGCGCCGCCAAACGATCCGTCGGAGCCGAAGTATGCGCGATCTGCTTTGACAGACGCACACGCGGAACAGCTTGCGACGCGGATTAGATCAGCGATGACACAGGATGCGTTGTATCTTGATCCGAACCTTTCTTTGCAAAAACTATCCCGCCATGTGGGCGCATTGCCCAATCAGATTTCCCAAACGCTCAATGAACAAATCGGGTCAACGTTCTTCGACTTTATCGCGCATCACCGGATTGAGGCTGCCAAACCGCTCATTGCTAAGGGATTGGCAAACTCATTGACGGTCTCGTTGGATGTCGGTTTCAACTCGCGTTCAACGTTTTACAAAGCGTTCAAACGGGAAACAGGCATGACGCCCAAAGGGTATCGAGAGGCAGCGGTGCGGTCTAAGGAGTGAAAGGAGGTGCGCGCTGCAGCTACCAATTTACTAACATATGTGCGTCTCGGTGCAGTCCAAACCGGCTCCAGGCATTTCAGATGCAATCCATAAAAACGTGTAAATCCTCGCTGCAGTCTGCATGAACGAACGTTGTTTCCGCCGCGAGGAGGCACCATTTTTCTTTCTCACGCGGCATTTCTGATGCTGCAAGCGCACGCAGCAAGAAAAATTGAGGTACAGTTTGGGCTCATCGCGGCCCAATGCATTTGCAGCAACACCGCCTGCAAGCGACTTCGGACACCAGCCGTTCAACAGGATGCTATGCTCTTGTTGTCAGCGCTGTGCTGATGTCTGGGTTTGGAGGGAGGATTGGAGGGCATATAATGCCAAGAGTCCAACTTCCCGCAGTCACCCCAAAACACAAAGCATGGAACAAAGGGCGGATAATAGGTCAGAAACGACCGCTGCTTCCCAAACAAGTGTGGGCAATACGTGCCCGGCTCGAACTTGCAGGTTATCTTCGCGACCTTGCGCTGTTTAACGTCGCAATTGATAGCAAACTTCGGGGTTGCGATCTGATCACTCTCGCCGTAACGGATTTGGTGAAGGACAATCGCGTGCGTGAACGGGTGTCAGTGATCCAAAGCAAAACCAAAAAACCAGTTCAGTTTGAACTGACTGAAAACACGAGGGATAGCGTCATTGCATGGGCAAGATCACTCGAGATGATCGGAAGCCGCTTTATGTTCCCGAGCCGTTTTCATGACCGTCCGCATATCTCAACACGACAATATGGTCGACTTGTGCGTGACTGGGTGACAGCGATTGGTCTGGAACCCAGCGGATACGGCACACACTCGATGCGCCGCACCAAAGCTGCGGAAATTTACCGCAAAACGGGCAACCTTCGCGCCGTGCAGCTTTTGCTTGGCCACACGAAGGTAGATAGCACGGTGCGTTATCTGGGCGTTGAGCTGGAAGATGCGTTAAGCATTGCAGAACGGATCGACATCTGAATGTCGTTGGCGGGCGGTTGCTGCCGTTCGCCAACCCAGAACGGACCTAGGAATTTCATGCCACGGTCGGCGGTAGCGAGCCCAATTTGAAGGATGCTGCATGCTGTACGAACGACCGATCTATGATGTAATTAATAGACGCTATTCCAAATCTGCCAGCGACATCGAGGCCACCTCATCATCGCTGGGCAGTTCCCAAGTCGTTTCGATATAGTCAAACATGCCGCGTGTGATTTCCATATGGAAGCTCTCGCCTCGGTTCGTATTGCGCGCCTCAATACGTTTCCAGCGCTCTGAAGCATCGACATTTAGGACGTGCAGCTTTGCCGTAAACTGGGCTTGTTTCGCGAGTCTGACATACTTCTGACGGTGTTCTTGCCGCTGAAACCCAAAGTCCAGGATTGATGGAATCCCCAACTTGCCAAGCTGCAACGCCATTGCCCACATTTGCGCCTCGCAACGATGGACGCGTGGGAAAATCCATGCGGGGTCCAAGGCGTCCGGTGCATCCTCCCCAAACAAGGATATCATCCATTCATCGATCGAGAATACAACTCCGCCGTTGCTATTGGCCAACGCGCGGGCATATGTCGTTTTACCCGCGCCCGTTGAGCCGCAAATCAGGTGAACTTGCTGTGTGTCATCGTCATGCATTGGGAAGGTCTTTCTTTAGTGTGAATCAGTTTAGGCCGCTTTTTTCGGCGCAAAGATGCGAACGATTGAAAAGGCAAGGAAACCCGCTGGACCAAAAAGAAACGTGACTGGAAGGCAGGGCGCGACAAGCCAGAAGCTCAGGCCATCGCGCCTTGACGTTCTGCACATCCAAGCCCCGATCAATAAGTCAAACGCCAGATAATGCACCCACCCTGCCATCATCGCATTCGGGTTCGAAAACAGGTCGATAACTTCGGCGAGACTGCCAAATCCGCCGCCGCCGTTTGATGGAAAAAAGAGAATGAGAGTGACGTAGCCTAATGAGAGCAACGTCGGAATGAGATAACCAGCAATCAAGTCAGACCAACGTGGAATGAGCGGCGATGCGAGCAAAACAAGCCAGCCTGCCATCGCAAGCAAGCCAGAAATAGAGAAAATGATTTCAAGGTCCATGACGTCGTCCATTGTTGATCAGGATAATTCGCGCACCAATATTGCAATGTACTTGCACATGCAAGCAATATGTATAGAATATCCACATGAATGATTTATGCCTCACAAATACTCTTCGCCTTCTGCAATCAGCGGATCAGATCAAAGCACGACTTTCGGGCGATTTCGCTTCGGTCCACGGTCTCTCGGTGAACGAGGTTTTTCTCCTCATGCACTTGGAACAGGCACCTCTACATCGTCTGTCCCGTGTCGAACTTGCAAAGCGGATGCACATGAGCGCGTCGACGGTAACGCGTATGGCAGCGCCCTTGGAGAAAATTGGGGTGGTAGCGCGACAAACGGACGAAAGGGACGCCAGGTTGGCATTTGTAGTCCTGACCGAATCTGGGCTGGAGAAAGTTCACGAAGCGCGTGTCACATTCACAAAACAAGCAGGCTATATTTTTCGTGACCGCTGGACCGAGGAAGATTTGGAGCAGCTTTCCGGCCTGCTTCATCGCTTGGTCGCGGATGCCCCTGGCAATCTGACTTAGAAGTCGGTTTTTTGTATGCAGTCATTGGCGCAGTCGCAGCGTATTCACACTTCGTCCCGCGTTGTGTCAGTTCATGCGCACCGCAACGAACGGCTGCGACGCGCCTAACCGGTCACTCGTGACCAGCGCAGCGTATGACCGCGAAGAGCCCAAAACTGCTTGATGCTGCGCCGGGCTCGAACTACCGCTAGGAGACGTTTGGCAAGGACAGGCACATTTCAGACTGAACGATAAAGCGATGAGCCCCAAGCTTCTGCACAAGAGAACACAAGGCGTTGTCAGCGGAATCGACATTGACCAATGTCAGCGAGCCGACTGTGGCTGCCGCAGCGAGGAGGTCTTCCAAAGCCGAGGGCTCGCTGGCGGCAATCTGATGCACGAGGCCACCTGCGCCGATGATGACTCCGCCTTTTCCATGTAGGAAGGGCGTCAGCTGTGCGCCGTAAAGGGATTCCGTCGCGTTTTGCCAAGATGGCTTCCAGGTCGAATACCGCTGAATGACATTGGCAACGGTGCCGAAATCCGACAATTCGCATGAGGACCGATCAGGAGATGGATGATCAAGCCGATAGCAGTCGAGCTTCCTGGTCACACCAAATCCCATCTTCCGATAAAGACGTTCAGCGCCTGTGTTTCCCTCGATAACCTCAAGCCAAAAGTTCTCGATTCCGGCATTCTCCGCCGCACGTATCGCCGCCATACCCAAACGAGACGCCAATCCCCGGCCTCTGTGGCCAATCCGTGTTCCGCTGCCTATCAGATACCGTTTGGTGTTCCGCGTCGCGACGTTCCAAAACCCGATGACTTCATCATCGTCAACGGCGACGAAGGACGCCTCGGGGTCAAAACCTCTCGAGCTCAGCGCCGCTTTGAACGTGTCTGCATCTGGTTGCAACGGAACGATATAGTCAGAAAACGCGGCAAGCATGGCGCAATGCAGAGCACCCAGGTCAAGGCCGGATCCGGAAAACGAAACAATTCGTGTCATCTTCGTGCTTTCATAACTCCAGGATGCGCACAGACGCAAAGAACGGTTTTTTTGCTCGGCGCACAAGTCGTTGAGGTCATTTTCTTATCAAACGGATATCATCGAGTTCCGGGTACTTGGCTGGGTTGTTCCAAACAGACATCGCCGACACTGCGGCGAACGACCCCTTCGTTCCAGGTCTTGCCGGTTGATTGCTGAAGCCGCGAAAGACAGTGCATCCTAGATCCGCCGATCGTGGATCGCGTGGCGAAAATCAGGTTTAGGAAAGCTAATGGAACCATCAGCAGGCATCGATTAGGCGTAAGTACGTATCCTTCGGAACGCCCAAACACCGACACCAAGCACGACGACCAAGACAGCAGCCGTCGTTAAGCCCGATTTCACAATAGAAGCTACACTTGCCGCCAAGACAGTGTTGGCTGATATTTCTGGCCAACTCAGGATCATTATGCAGATGCCGGCGTTCTCTAGATAGTCAGCGATACCTGCCGCAATCGAAAACCAAGTTCCAATGCGAACAAGGTTTTGCCTGACGCCACATGACCCAAGCCATTTGAGCAATGACACTAAGGTCAGCGCCATGAGAGTGGGATAAACCAGATCAAGTGGGATTTGCCTCGTGAGATAGTACCACCTTCCACTGGCACCCAAGGCTTCGATCAGCGCATTTGCCAGTTCAGCCGAATACCCGCCCGGGCGCATGTCGAAAGGGCGAAGGCCGGATAAGGTCTCGATGTGCGCCAGAGTGCCAAAGATCATCAGCAAATAGAATCCGGCGGCCGCGAGACCGAAGAGTGCCGCTTGCCGCCCGTACTGCTTAGTTGGTATCGTCATATTCATTGGTTGTTCTCCTTCCCATTGGCACCTCCGTACTGAGCGCGAGCAAAGCTGGCATTATCGTTTGATAAGGAATTCGCGATTTGGACCTCTTTACCTTTCTGACATGTCCCCCGAACGCTTTAGATGCAGACACAGCGCGTGAGTTCGCGGCAGCATGGAATGTTGAATTTGTCGAAAAGGGGCGTCGCATTGCGACGCAGGGCGAACCAGACCCAATGGAGCGCATCATTCTTGATGGGCGCGCCACGAGCCAAATTAGCGATCCAGAAGGCCGCGGCGTTTGCGTTAGCTTTAACGCTGGTCCGTGCGTGGTCGCACCCAATGTTGCGAGAACCAGAAATGGGCCCTCGCTCGTTTCCATAGAGGTGGTTGCGGATGCATTGGTTGCGCAAATGGACAGCCGCGCCCTGACTGAGCTTATGCTAGCATCGAAGCCAATTCGCGAATGGGCAAACGGAATTTTGCAGCAAGAACTGGCTCGCAAGGCTGATCGGGAGTGGTGCCTCGCCGCACTTGGCGGCGCAGATCGCCTCGCATGGTTTCGGAAAGATTTCCCGCGACACGAAAGGCTTTTCGGTCACTATTTGATAGCATCTTTTCTCGGTGTCACTCCGGTCACACTTAGTCGTCTTCGCGGTGCTGAGCGAGACACGGCGCTTGATTGAGGGTTCGACTGCTGGAACCTAATTCTAGTAAAGCAAGCCTTGGTAGTTACTGCGGCGAAATGGCGCTTTGTACGCGCCTAGTTGGTCGAATCCGGTCGCAGCGAAAGGACAGGCTGAAATCTCACGGGTTTGGTGCTCGTGAACGGCCAGTCTGGGGAAATCTGCTGCGCCGCCGAATTTCTCGCGCCGCATCTGCGAAGCGTTTCTGCGTCAGCAAAAGCCGCGTGAGCAAAAGGCAGCATAGTCCGCTCAGCACCCCTTTGTGCACCGCGCAGCGAAGGGCCGCTTACCGCCATCTCTGCACAAAGCACTGGACTTCTGTCTGACGTGAAGCGGTACTGCTGGTGTAATCTCCTGCCCGGTTTGTGCCGGGCTCCAATCGGTACAAAGCGTCGATTGGTTCGGCGTTATTTGAGTGGAGATACCGATGACACAGACCTTGGACATCCAAACCCCGACAATCACAAAGCCCAAACTCAAGCGTGAGACGCCAACCCGCTCGGACCAATTGCGCAAGCTCTTGGCGCGCAAGTCGGGGGCCACAATCGCCCAGATCCAGACCGCGTTTGACTGGCAGGCTCATACGGTTCGTGCGGCGATCTCTAACCAGCGCAAAGCAGGCCATACAATCGAGCGGAAAGAGACCGCAAAAGGCTCGGTGTATCGGCTGATTGTTGCGGCGGATGGTCAATGACAGGCAAAGCAAAGGCAGGGCTCGGGGCTTCTTTGGCCGAACTGGAAAGCCTCGACCGCGCTGGCTGCCTTGATCGCTGGCGCGGTGCGTTTGGCAGGCCGCCCCCGAAGTACCTGTCGCCTCAGTTCCTGAGACGCGTGTTGATCTGGGATCTACAGAGCAAGGTGCTGGGTGGCTTGCCCGTTCGAACGGCGAAGGTCTTGGTCCGCATCGCGTCGGGTAAGTCGGCGGGCGTGGCGACCGCTCCAGCGGTAACGCGGCCCGGCTCGCATCTCGTGCGCGAATGGAACGGTCGAACCTATCAAGTCGAGGTCACCTCGAGCGGTTATGTCATGGACGGCAAGACCTGGCGCTCGCTCTCGGCCATCGCCAAGCACATCACCGGGGCGCATTGGTCTGGGCCGCGCTTTTTTGGTGTCCGGTGATGCGCCGGGTCCGCTGCGCCATCTACACCCGCAAGAGCACGGAGGAGGGGTTGGATCAGGATTTCAACACCCTCGATGCTCAGCGAGAGGCCTGTGAGGCCTATGTCGCAAGTCAGAAGCATGAAGGTTGGGAGGTAAGGTGCAGCGCTTGTTGGCAGACGGAGCCGCGCGCGAACGGGGCACATCGCAGAGAGCAACGTCATCGCCGTTGATCGGCAAGCTTTTTGATGAGACCGGCGATGGTCTTACGCCGTCGCATACACGCAAGGACGGCAAGCGCTTGCGTCATTACATCTCTCGGCGGCTCGTCACCGATCGCAGCAGAAAGCATCCTGAGGCCTGGCGGTTGCCTGCTGAGCAGATTGAGGCGCTCCTCGGGGAGCTGGTGAGTAAGCATCTCAAGCGCTCAGACATAACCGCGAGCCTTCTGCAGGATGTGAGTGCGGCGGAGATTCTTGCGATCACCGAAAGGCTAGCAAAGCTTGATCCACGTGCGGGGCACTTAGCAATGATCAAGTGCGTTGATCTCAAAACCGGCTGGATCAGCATCCAGATTGATCGGATCCAGTGTGCCAAGGTGGCAGGCTGCGGGGCTGATCAGATAAACCCGGCGGGTCTCTCTATCGAAGCGCCCTTCCAGATGCGGCGTCGCGGGGTGGAGCTCAAACTGCATCTGGGTGGCGCGCCTGCTGAGATCGACCTGACACTGGTCAAGAACATCGTCAAAGCGCAGCGTTGGCTCGGCATGATCCTTGAAGGCCAGACCTTCACCGAGATCGCCAAGGCCGAAGGCATATCAAAGCGCCGGATCCAGGATGTTGTGGACCTAGCCCTCCTTGCGCCCGAAACGCTCAAAGTCATCTCCGAAGGGACGCAGCCCCACGGGCTCACCTCCGACTACCTGGTCAAGACGGGCGTTCCAGCCAACTGGACTGCGCAGCACGACCAGTTCGCGACGCTATAACAGCGCGCTCCTCGACCAAAAACCCAAACTCGTACCGCAGGAAACGCCAAGAGAGACGCGGAGGCTATATGCGCCGTGATCGTGGCCCATATAGCGTCTCTCAATAACCCCCACCACGCCAAGGCCCTGTAAACACGGACCTATCTGCTGACAAGTTCAAGACACAAAAAATATGCGGACTGAGTGGCTGGGCCAGATGGATTCGAACCTGCGGTACATCTTTTGTTGGGACCGGAACGGGTCTCAATGTTTCAAGACATTATTGCATGTTCTACTGGACTTCAGCGTCGACCAGAGCGGTACTGTCCCAGCGACGCACCCGCTGCCAGCGGCGCGCCTCTCCGCCCGGCCCTCCGGGCTCTGATCAGTAGCAGGAGCAAACCGTTCCTGCCTGACCTTAAAAGGAGAGATGACCATGGCAGGACGATCCAAACCCGCGACCAAGAAAGCTCAATTGGTTGAGATGTTGCGTCGGAAGACCGGAGCCGATGTCTCCACAATCAGCGAGAAGTTCGGCTGGCTGCCGCATACCACCCGTGCTGCCCTATCCGGCCTTCGCAAAGCCGGCTTTGAGCTGACCTCAACGAAGCCCGCCAAAGGTGGACCGGCGCGCTACCGCATCGTCGCCAGTCCTGCGGATGCCACCTGATGGCGACGCAGGACTGCATTCAGTCTCGCTGGGCCGCGCTCGGTCAAATGGATCGCGCCGCCTTACGCCTTGCTTGGATCGAGGCGTTTGGCGACGCACCCCCACACTTTGTGTCGATGATCTTCATGCGCAAAGCGCTGATCTGGCAGACCCAGTGCAAAACGTACGGCGGCTTGCGACCGGATACCAAGCGCGCCTTAAAGGCCGCCGCTTGCGACTTGCCGGGACAAGCCAAGGTGGCGGAAGTCCGGACCGGAACACAGCTTGTTCGGGAGTGGAATGGCCGCAAGTATCAGGTCGAAGTGATCGAAGATGGGTTCCGTATGAAAGGAGAACGGTTCCGCTCCCTGTCCGCCATCGCCCTGAGGATCACCGGCACCAACTGGTCTGGACCAAGGTTCTTTGGCTTGAGCGGGAAAGCGGGAGGCGCGTCATGACCAAGATCCGCTGCGCCATCTACACCCGCAAAAGCTCCGAGGACGGTTTGGAGCAGGAGTTCAACTCTCTGGACGCCCAGTATGAGGCTTGCGCCGCCTATATCACAAGCCAGAAGGCCGAAGGCTGGGTTCTGTCGCCCGAGCGCTATGACGACGGCGGGATATCGGGCGGCACATTAGAACGACCCGGCCTGCAGCGGCTGCTCGCAGATATCGACCGAGGAGCCATTGATCAGATCCTTGTCTACAAGATCGACCGACTGACGCGGTCTCTGGCTGACTTTGCCAAGATGGTTGACCGTCTAGATGCGGCAGGCGCGTCCTTCGTATCTGTCACCCAGTCGTTTAACACCGCAACCAGCATGGGGCGGCTGACGCTCAACATGCTTTTGAGCTTTGCCCAGTTCGAGCGGGAAGTCACCGCAGAGCGCATCCGCGACAAAATCACGGCCTCCAAGAAGAAGGGCCTTTGGATGGGGGCGACTGTCCCGCTGGGCTACGCTCCGGATGGGCGATCTTTGAAGATTGCAGAGCCGGATGCAGATGTGATCCGCACTCTGTTTGACCTCTACCTCGCGCACCAGAATATCCGGCGGGTAAAGGAAGTGGTGGACGCGCAAGGGTTAAGGACTCCGATCCGAACGCTCTGCTCCGGTAAAGTGAAGGGCGGAGCCCCCTTCAGTCATGGTCATATCCATTACATTCTGACCAACCCAATCTATGCGGGTCGTATCCGGCATCATGCGAATGTCTATCCCGGTCAGCACCCGCCTTTGATTGCGCCTGACGTCTGGGATAGCATTCAAGGTCAGCTCAATTCAGCGTCCGCAAAAGGGCGCACCTTCACCAAGCGCAACCGCGCGGGACCCAAAGCTTCGGTCTCGAGGCTGGTGGGCAAGCTCTTCGATCAAACCGGTGACCGGCTCACGCCAAGTCATACCAAGACCGCCAAGGGGCGCAGGCTCAGGTACTACGTGTCACATCGTCTGATACGCGGCTCGGCATCCCGAGACCCCTCTGGCTGGCGCTTGCCTGCCCCGGAGCTGGAGGAGAAGGTCGCAAGCCTGATAGGTCAGCATATGACCTGCCCGGAGGTTCGAGCGGGCATCTTGCTAGATGCCACCACAGAGGAGACCTTCGCGCTCGGCGAAACGCTGACAGCGCTTGGGAGCGCACATGTAGGCAAGAAAGAGGACGCCTGCCGCGATCTCTTGGACTTGGTCGGGCGCATTGATCTCGCCCCCGGCACAATCAAAATCTCGATCACAGCCGAAAGCTTAGGTGAGTTCCTGACGGTTGATCCGTCTCGCATCAACGAAGACCTGTTGCTGCTCACCTCATCGTTTCAACTGCGCAAGCGCGGGGTGGAGACGAAGTTGATCATCGGCACAGAAGCACCTGCCATCGACGCAACTCTGCTGCGCAACATCGGAAGGGCGCATCGGTATTTTGATCTGCTGCGCTCCGGAAAGACTTTCAGCGAGATAGCCGACAGCGAAGGCGTCTCAAAGCGCCGTATTCAACAAGTGATCGAGCTGGCGTTTCTCGCGCCGGATGTCATCCGCTCAGTGGCGCAAGGCACCCAGCCAACCAGCCTGACATCCGACTGGCTCATGCGGCACGCCTGCTCGCCAATCTGGTCCGATCAACGCAAGCAACTCGCCGCGCTCTGATCTGCCAAGAAGACACAAATAACAGTGCAGGTTCAGCAGCATAGTGGGAAAGCGTTCATTTTCCCGCGCCGCAATCTGATGTCCCACGTCAGAGCCAACCCATTGAGCCAGTGCCCGAAAGTTGCGTGGCATTGGAAGTTGAAATCCCTCGTTATTCAAGAATCGCGCGTACATCCGAAAACCCCAAACTGCTAGCGCCGACAACGCGTTTCCAGACTCTTCGCAGAATTGGCCGGATTTCTCTCGTATGTAGGGTCTGGGGTATTATGAACCACCAAAATAACCCCAAAATCGCGGGGCTTTTTGGGAAAATATCCAACTATACCAATATGTTACAGGTTGTGGCTGGGGAGTCAGGATTCGAAGCATCACTACATCATTTGATACGCCCAGATTAACCGCCTATTTTCAATAGCTTACAGGCCGACTACCATCGCATTAGTCTGGGCGCTAGCGGCTTGCCACATCATTCGGCGATCTCTGACAGTCAAACTCGCGTCTTGAGCCAGTGCCGGAAAGTTGCGTGGCATCGGAAGTTGAAATCCGTCGTTATTCAAGAATCGCGCGTACATCCGAAAACCCCAAACTGCTAGCGCCGACAACGCGTTTCCAGACTCTTCGCAGAATTGGCCGGATTTACCTCGCATGTAGGGTCTGGGGTATTATGAACCACCAAAATAACCCCAAAATCGCGGGGCTTTTTGGGAAAATATCCAACTATACCAATATGTTACAGGTTGTGGCTGGGGTGGTAGGATTCGAACCTACGATACACGGTACCAAAAACCGATGCCTTACCGCTTGGCTACACCCCAACGTGGGCGGTGGAATAGTGCCTCAAGCCTTGGGCCGCAAGTCCTTGTGCGCACTTTCCCCCACCTAGCCTCATATTTTCTGATCATACTCCCCCACACCCGGCTCTGTGCGGATCACGGCGTCCAGATCTTCGAAGATTGCGCGCATCTCGGCCTCGCTTTCGGGGCTCTCGCACACGACCACCAGATTGGGCGTGTTCGACGACGCACGCACCAGCCCCCATGCCCCATTGTCGAGGATCACGCGCGCCCCGTTGACGGTCACGACCTCCTTCACGGGGCGTCCGGCAAGCGTCTCCAGACCCGTCAATTTCGCCACAACCCGCTCTAGGATCCCGTATTTCTCGGTATCGGACGCATAGGGCGACATCGTCGGCGTCGCGTAGGTCTTGGGCAGTGCGTCCTTTAGGTCACTCATGCTGGCGTCTGGATTGCGGTCCATCAGCTTGCAGATCTCGACCGCCACGCGCATCCCGCAATCGTAGCCGCGCCCGATATCGCCCGCCAAAAAGTAGTGCCCAGACTTCTCGAACCCCGCCAAAGCGCCCGTATCGCGCACCCGCCGTTTCATGTGGGAGTGCCCGGTCTTCCAGTAATCCGCCTTGATGCCGTGCTTGATCAACTCAGGGTCACTCGCAAACAGGCCCGTCGATTTCACATCCGCCACGAAGGTCGCGCCCGGATAGCTTTTCGCCCAATCGCGCGCGAGGATCACGCCGACCTTGTCGGCGAAAATCTCGTCCCCGGTGTTGTCCACGACCCCGCAGCGATCCCCGTCCCCATCAAAGCCCAGCGCGAGGTCCGCCCCGGTCGCGCGCACCGTGTCGGCCATGTCGTGCAGCATCTCCATCGCTTCGGGATTAGGGTTGTAATGCGGGAAGGTGTAGTCCAGCTCGCAATGGCTGCGGATGACCTCGACGCCCATCGCCTCCAGCACAGCCGGGCCGAACGCCGCCGCCGTGCCGTTGCCCGCAGCACAGACAACCTTCAGGGGGCGGCTCATCTTATAGTCGCCCACGAGGTCCTTGATATAGGCCTCCATCACGCCATCGACACGCTCCAGCTTGCCACCATCGCGGGCGATGCCCTCGCCGCCCAAAACGATGTCACGCAGCTCGCTCATCTCGTCGGGGCCGTGGGTGACGGGGCGCTCGAACCCCATTTTCACGCCGGTCCAGCCGTTGGGGTTGTGCGACGCCGTAACCATCGCGACCGCAGGGGCATCGAGGTGAAACTGGCTGAAATAGGCCATCGGCGACAGGCAGGGCCCGATATCCTTAACGTGGATCCCCGCCTGCATCAGCCCGAGGATCAGCGCGTTCTTCACGCTCAGCGAGTAGTCGCGGTAGTCGTTGCCCACCGCGATCACAGGTTCGATCCCGCGTTTATGCATCTGGGTCCCAAGCCCCAGCCCAAGCGCTGTAATCCCCGGCAAGTTGATCTCGTCCGGGAAGCGCCAACGCGCGTCGTATTCGCGAAAGCCGGTGGGTTTGATCATCGGGTCGCGCAGGAATTCCCACGTGTTGACAGTGACATCGGCGAGGGGCTTGGTCATGGGACACTCCGGGAAAGACTAGAGACGAATTGGGTCTTGTTTTGCCAGTTTATCAAACGCCATCAAGCTATCCACAAGGCTAGGCATCTGATCCAAAGGGATCATGTTCGGCCCATCCGAGGGGGCCGTGTCCGGCGTCTGATGCGTCTCGACAAACACCGCCGAGATGCCGAGGCTGACCGCCACACGTGCCATCACCGGCGCAAATTCGCGCTGCCCGCCAGAGCTTCCGCCCTGCCCGCCCGGCTGCTGCACCGAGTGCGTGGCATCCATCACCACCGGATAGCCCGTCTGCATCATCCTCGGCAGGCCGCGCATGTCTGTCACGAGCGTGTTGTAGCCGAACGAGGTGCCGCGCTCGGTCACGAGGATCTTCTGGTTGCCCGTGCTCTCGACTTTCGCGACGACGTTATCCATGTCCCAAGGGGCCAGAAACTGACCCTTCTTGATGTTGATGACAGCGCCCGTTTCGCCAGCGGCCAGCAAGAGATCGGTCTGTCGGCACAGAAAGGCAGGTATTTGCAGGATATCGACATGCTCGGCGGCGAGGCTGCATTGCTCGGGCGCGTGAATATCTGTCAGCACCGGCACATCGAGCGCCTCGCGCAGCCGCGCCAGCGCCTCAAGCCCAGCCTCCATCCCCATCCCGCGCTTGCCGCCGACGGAGGTGCGGTTCGCCTTGTCATAGCTGGCCTTGAACACGTAGCCCGCGCCCGCCGCCGCACAGGCCGCTTTCATCGCAAGGCCGATTTCCAACGCGTGATCATAGTCCTCGAGCTGGCAAGGCCCTGCGATCACAACGAGGGGCGCGTCGTTCGAAAACGTCACGCCCCGCACATCAAATTGTTTCATACTTATCCCGAGACCTGTTCGCGCAATATCGAAGCGGTCAGCGATAGCATCAGGTAGATCCCGCCAAAAATCATGAACGCAAGGAATGTGTTTTCCAGCGCCCTTGGATAGGCGGCCTCGTCCGGGGCAATCGGTGTCACGCCAACAGACAGATAGCGCACCTGACGGTTGGCCTCAATCCGCGCGGTCTCAAGTTGCTGCAAGGATTGCTGCAACAGCAGGGTGCGGGTTTGCAGGTCCTGCTCGGCGATCATCAACTCGCCCGAAACCCGTGCCAACGAGGCAGCGCCCCCGGCTCCGCCTTCGGTCATCCGGCCACGCAGGTCGGCGACAAGGTTCTCAAGGCGGCGAATATTGCCCTCGACAATCGAGACGCGGGTTCGGTTCGGCGTCGCATTGGCCTGCAATTCCGCGAGGCGCAAACGCTCGTTCTCAAGCTGCACTTCGAAGGTGGAAATCTGGCTCATCAGGGACGAGGCCTCGGCCTGCGCACTCATCACACCGCGTTGTTCTTGCAAGGTGACGACGCGCTGTTGCGCCTCCAACATCCGCAATTCGGCATCCTCGTAGCTGTCATTGGCCCCTGCCATCTGGTCGGCGCGCAGGCGCTCTGTCAGGCTATCGACCTGCTCCTCAGCGTAACTGATCAAGGCTTCGGCAAAGGCCGCACTCGTTTCGGGATCGGCGGCGATTACCTCCATCTTGACGATGCCTTCGGTGGGATCGAAGCCGATTTTCACGTGGCGGCGATAGACCTTATAGGCGGCCTCGTTCGTGGCACCCGGCTCCAGCCGTTGCAGCGGGTCGATATCTTCTTGCTGGAAATGCGCCTTGAACCCAAGGTCGCCGTCCAGCCGCAGCATGGCATCGCGCGATTGCAGGTAACTTTGCACCGTCACAGCATCCTGGCTGGTTGCAAGCCCGGTGCCCGCGAACATGCCCCCCATGCCAGCGCCTCCAGCGCCGCTATCGGCCTGCTGGATCACGAATTCGGAATTCGTCGCATACATCGGCGTCGCGTATTTGTAGTAATATGCACCGGCCAGAAACGTCGGGATCATCACAAAGAACAGCAAGCGCGCGAACAAAAGCACCATCCGCTTGCGGCGGCGACGCAAGATATCGCGCTGGATGCGCTGCACTTCCTTGGCCACATCCGCGCCCGTGGTCGGATGCCCGCCCTTGGGCGCGCCAGCAGGTGCGCCGGCAGGGGCCGGGGGTTGGCCTTGAGGCACGGTCTGCGGCAACTGGTTCTGCGCGGGTCCGGGCGTTTTCGCCGTCTCGCCCGCCACAAGCTGCAGCATATTCTCCCGCGCAAACGGATCGATGCCGCGTTGGCGCAACTGGCGCACAGCATCCAGATCCGAGACCGGGTTCAGGCCGTTGCGTTGGGCCACACGGCGCGCAATGCGCAATTGGCGCCCGGTCAGGCCTTCCTTGCGAATGGCCTCGATCTCCTGGTCGTTGCTCAGATCGGATTGCTGGTCCGGATCCACCTCGCGGGCGCGTTTGACCACCTGTGCGCGGGGGCGCTGCCCGCCCGCCTGCGCCGGGTTCGCTTGCGCGTCACCCCGCTTGGGACGGCGCGGGGCCACGGGACGCTTGGCCTCAGCCGGGGCGGCGGCCCCACCGCCGTGAAAATCCATCCCGCCAAAGCCGTCGTCATGCGCTTCCGAGAACGGCAAATCATCCGCAGTCGCCGCAGGGCGCGGCGCATGTGCAGGGGCTGGGTTCGGCGCATGCACGGGATCAACAGACGCCTCAGGCTGAGGCGCGCTTGTCGACCGTCCGGTCCGCAGGCGGAACTTCCTAGCTTTGGGTTTCGTAGTCATACAGACGCTTCGCTTCTTCGAGTGTTTCAAACATATGCAACTTGCCGTTCGACAACACCGCAGCCGAACGACAGAACTTTTCAAGGGTAGAAGCCTGGTGGGACACCACCACTACCGTGGCGGTTTGCAGGCGTTCGCGCAGGACAGCCCCTGCACGCTTGTTGAATCCGACATCCGTCGTCGACGGCATCCCTTCATCAATCAAATAAATGTCAAAATCGAGGCTAAGCATCAGCGCAAAGCTGAACCGCGCCCGCATCCCTTGGGAATAGGTCCCCACAGGCATGTCGAAGTATTCCTTGATGTCGCAGAGATAGCGGCAAAAGGCTTCGACATAATCCGGGTCCAGATCATAGAGGCGCGCAATATAGCGCGCGTTTTCGCGCCCGGTATGGCGGTTCACGACCCCGCCCATGAACCCCAGCGGGAACGAGATGCGGCTGGTGCGCGAAATCGTGCCCTCGTCCGGTTTCTCAAGCCCCGCCATCATGTTGATGATCGTGGTCTTGCCGGTCCCGTTGGGCGCAAGAATGCCAACAGACGTTCCAAGGTTCACCTGAAACGAAGCTTCGTCCAAGACAACTTTACGCTGCTTTCCGGTCCAGAAGCTTTTGCTGACGCGGTCAAACTCGATCAAGACACTCTCCATTCGCGTCCATACACATAGGGACGGCGTTCTTCAGTCGTGAGGGATAGAGGGTGTATGGGGCAGCATTGTGTCGAGTTCGCAGTATTTTCCGCCCCATTTTTCAAAACTGTTTCGACGCATTGTCATGAAACGGAGTAGTCCGGTGCCTATAGGTGCGGCTCGAGCCTTGTTTTATTGGCGCGAACCCCGCGCGTAGATGTCCGTTGCTTCACCCTTCACGCGCTCTAAAGTTTACGCTTATGTCCAATCTTGCCAACTCAATCGCCGCATGCCGCTTATGCGCAGACCGTTTTGCCGCCACAGCGACGCAGCACAGCCCGCGTCCCGTCGTCTGGTTTCACCACGACGCGCGCGTTCTGATCGCGGGCCAAGCCCCCGGCGCGCGCGTTCACGCCAGTGGCCAGCCGTTCACGGACCCCTCCGGCGACCGCCTGCGGGATTGGTTGGGTGTGGATGAGGTCACATTCTATGACCAATCCCGCGTCGCAATCGTCCCGATGGCATTCTGCTTTCCGGGCTACGACGCAAAAGGCAGCGATCTTCCGCCGCCGAGGATTTGTGCACAAACATGGCATGCCGAGGTTATGAAAACGTTACCGAACCTCGATCTGACCCTTTTCGTCGGCGGCGCAGCCCAGCGCTGGCACCTGACCACCCGCACAAACGTCACCGACACCGTCGCAGGCTGGCGGGACCATGCGCCGCGCGTCTTTCCCTTGCCGCACCCCTCGTGGCGCAATACCGGATGGATCAAACGCAATCCGTGGTTTGCCGCAGACCTGCTCCCCGCCCTGCGCACCCGAGTTTCAGAGGTCCTTGCCCCATGACCGAGATCACCGCCATCGATGCCGCCCATGCCGCCATGGACGCCGCCCCCGACGATGACGCCCTGCGCCTGAAGTTCTACGAGCGCGTGGCCGATAGCGAGCTGATCCTCGCGCTGGCCAGCGAGGTCGAGGGCGGCGAGCTCTACCCCCTCGTCTTTCCCATCGATGACGGCAAGATGGTGCTCGCTTTCGACCGCGAGGACCGCCTGACCCAGTTCCTCGGCGGCGCGGCCCCCTATGCCGCGATGCCCGGACGGCGCCTTGTGCAGATGATGGCGGACCAAGGTGCAAGCCTCGGCCTGAACCTAGAGGTCGCGCCCTCGTCCATCGTCTTGCCCTATGAGGCGCTGGTGTGGTTGGCCGAGACCCTGTCCGCCCGCCCTGCCGAGATGGAAGCCAGCCCGACAGAGATCCACCCGCCCATCAGCTTGCCCGAGGCCGTGCTAACCGCACTCGACGCGAAGCTGGCGCGCGCCGGGGGCTTGGCGGGGTCGGCCTTCCTCGTGCAGGCCGCGTATGAGGGCGGCGCGACAGCTCCGCTGCTGGCCTTCATCGACGCCGTGCCGGACGCGCAGGCCACCTTGGCCGAGGCCGCGCAGGAGGCGTTGACCTTCGCGGGCATCGAGGCAGGCATGATCGACGTGGCCTTCTTCGCGGCGTCTGATCCGCTGGCCGCAGCCCTCGCCCGGCACGGCTTGCGGTTCGATCTGCCGGTGCCAGAGCGCCCGCAAACCCCCGGCGCGCCGGGAATGGACCCGGATAGCCCGCCGAAATTACGTTAGGGTTTCGTTAATTTAGGTTAACAAATCAATAAGTTATAGGTCAGCACTGTTGACACATTGTTTCGCATGCGAAACAATAGGACCGGATCGGACCTAAATTTAGTACCCCGCTTCCCGGTCCACGAGGTGCAAGAACGGCTCCCCCGCCTCGCCCCTCCGCACGTTTTCGGCAATAACCTCCGCCGCACTTTTGGCACGGGTCTCCGACGCGATATGCGGAGTCACCGTCACACCCGGATGCGCCCAGAACGGATGATCCGCAGGCAAAGGCTCCACCCGGAACACATCGAGCGTCGCATGGCCGATCTGCCCAGCGTCCAGCGCCGAGATCAACGCGTCGTCGTCAATCAACGGCCCGCGACCCGGGTTCACCACAAACGCCCCCCGCTTCATCGCGGCCATCGCCTGCGCATCCAGCGTGTTCTCCGTCGCGGGCGTGTTCGGCAAGAGCAGCACAACGCCATCGGCCCCGCTCAGCGCGTCCGTCAGACCCTCCGGCCCCGCAAAGGTCGCAACCCCCTCAACCGTCCTCAATGACCTACTCCACCCGCGCACCCGAAACCGCAACGCGGACAGCGCCTTGGCAACCTCAGTCCCCAGCTCGCCCATTCCCAGAACCGTAACGACCCGATCCCGCGCCAAAGGCGGCACGATCCCGGCGCGCCAGACCCCGTCTTGGCCGTGAATATGCGCGTCCATCCCCAGATGGTGCCGCATCACATGGCCCACGCACCAGTCGACCATGCCCTCGGTCAGGCCGTAATCCACCATCCGGGCGAGCGGTTGTGTCAGGCTCGCATTGCCCACCACATCCTCCACCCCGGCCCAGAGGTTCAGCACCGCCTTGCAGCGCGTGAACGGCGCAAAATCCTGCACATCGCTATTGGGCGCATAGACGATGTAGTCGATCTGGGCGGGGTCGTAGGGCGCGTCAGGCGCGATCAAATTGACCGACACGCCCGCCGCTTCAAACGCCGCGCGCAAAGGCGCTTCGTACTGCGCCCAGCGCATTGGCAGGGCGGCGAACAGGACAGTCACACTCATATCGAAAATTCCTTATCTGGACCGGGGCCTGTGGACATGCGCGCTTTGCACCAGCCCGAACCCCGCCATAATCACCAGCATCGCCGAGCCGCCATAGCTGACCAGCGGCAAGGGCACACCGACCACGGGGGCCAGCCCCATGACCATCGCCATGTTGACCGCGAAATAGAAGAAGAACGCCGCCGCGATGCCGAGGATCAGCAAGGACGCAAACCGGTCGCGGGTTTTCAGCGCCGAGGCGATACAGAACGCAATGATCAGCGCATAAAGCAGCAGCAAGGAAGCACCCCCCAGAAAGCCGAACTCTTCCGCGAGGGTCGTGAAGATAAAATCGGTGTGCTTCTCGGGCAGAAAATTCAGACGGCTTTGCGTGCCCTCCATGAAGCCCCGCCCCGTCCAGCCGCCCGAGCCGAGCGCGATCTTCGATTGCGTGATGTGGTAGCCCGCGCCCAAGGGGTCTTGGGAGGGGTCCAGAAAGGTGTCGATCCGGCGGTATTGGTAGTCTTGCAGCAATTGCCACGACTGCCCGCGCGACGCGAAGACCGCATAGATCATCCCGACCCCACCCGCGATGACGGCGGCGAAATAGGCCCAGTGAACGCCCGCGATGAACATGACGACCGCGCCGCCCAGCAGCAACAAAAGCGAGGTGCCGAGGTCAGGTTGGCCCAACACGAGTGCTACCGGCACGAGGATGATCGCAATCGGCAGGACCATGAATTGCGGGCGCGAGACCTTGTCGACATCGATCCAGTCGTAATACGCCGCCAACACCATCACCATCGTGATCTTCATCAACTCGGACGGTTGCAGGCGCATGAAGCCCAGATCGATCCAGCGTTGTGCGCCCATGCGGACCTCGCCGAACAGCTCCACCCCGATCAACAGCACCAGCGTGGCGCAATAACCCAGCACCGACAGGTTGCGCCAAATGTGGATCGGCACGAGGGCCACGAAGAACATGATCGCTAGGGCCGCGCCAAAGCGCTTCATTTGCGGCTCGGCCCAGCGCGTGATGTCGCCGCCCGCCACGGAATAGAGCATCAAGAACCCCATCGAGGCGACCGCCACCAACAGCAAGATCAGCCCCCAATTGAGGTACAAAAGCTTGCTCGGCCCCACAGGCACGGTGCGCACGTTATATTCAAGATAACTCATGCGCGGCTGCGTCCTTCCGAGGGTTGTATCGGCGGCAGCAATTCCAGCGCGTCGCGCTCGCGGGCGATGGCGTTGCGCAAATGGCGGGGATAGGCGGCCAAGGGCGGCAGATCACCGTGCATCGCGCGCAGCAAGATATCGCGCGCAATGGGGGCGGCTGCGGCAGATCCACCGCCGCCATGCTCGACAATTACTGAGACGGCATATTTGGGCGCAGGTTGCGGACCGTAGCCAACGAAAAGCGCGTGATCACGCCGCTCCCACGGCAGATCGGCGTTGCGGATCACACCGCTGGCGCGCTCGGCCATCGTGATGTTGCGCACCTGACTGGTGCCGGTCTTGCCGGAAATACGGTATTCCTCAGCGATCAGACGCGAGCCGTAGGCGGTGCCGGTGCGGGTGTTCATCACCTCGTCCATCGCCTCTCGGACGGCTGCCAGATGGGTCGGGTTGATCCCGAGACCCGGCGCAGGCGCACGCTCCGGCGTGCGCCCATCGATGGTGCGGATGAGGTTCGGCTCGATCGCGCGGTTGGTGGCCAGACGCGCGGTCATCACCGCCAGCTGCATGGGCGAGGCGAGCATGAAGCCCTGCCCGATACACGCGTTCAGCGTGTCCCCGATCAGCCAGTCGTCACCGCGCACCTCTTTCTTCCATTCGCGCGTGGGCATCAGGCCTTCGGCCACGGCGTTCAGCGGCAGGTCATAACGCCGCCCGAGACCTAAGCGCCGTGCCATCGCGCTGATCTTGTTGATCCCGACGCGTTGGGCGATGTCGTAGTAATAGACGTCGCAACTTTCGCGCAGGCTCGCCTTCAGGTCCATGCGCCCGTGCCCGCCGCGCTTCCAGCAGTGGAACCGACGATCCCCAAGCTCGGTGAACCCGCCACACGAAATCCGCTCGTCCAGCTCCATCACGCCGTCTTCGAGGGCGGCCAAAGCCGTGACCATCTTGAAGGTCGATCCCGGCGGATAGGTGCCTTGCACGCTTTTGGTGGCGAGCGGGCGGTAAGGATTGTTCAGCAGCTCGTTATAGGCGGTCGTCGTGATCCCGCGCACAAAGAGGTTCGGATCGTACGTGGGCGCGGAGCCAAGCGCGAGCACATCGCCGGTTTCCACATCCAGCACGATGCCCGACGCGCTTTCTTCGCCAAGACGGGCCTCGACGTAGTTTTGCAGCGCGTAATCCACGGTCAGTTGGATATTGCTGCCCGCGCGCCCTTCCTCGCGCCCCAGCTCGCGCATCACACGGCCCGCAGCGTTCACCTCGATCCGTTTGGTGCCAGCACTGCCGCGCAGCGTACGCTCCAGACGGTTCTCGACCCCGGTTTTGCCGATCTGGAAGCGCGGGATTTGCAGCAAGGGATCGTCGTCGTCGATGCGTTGCAGGTCGAAATCCGAGACCGGCCCGACATAGCCCACAACATGGGCGAAATCGGCACCGAGCGGATAGTAGCGCGACAGGCCGACCTCGGGCGTGATGCCGGGAAGCGCGGGCGCATTCACCGCGATCTCCGCGAAATCTTGCCAGCTGAGCCGATCCGCAATGGTGATCGGCACGAACGGCGAGCGGCGCGAAATCTCGAGGCGGGTGCGCTCCAGCTCGTCAGGCTCTAGCGCAATCAGCTTGGCCAGACGGTCGAGCACCATATCCACGTCGCCTGCATCCTCGCGCACGATGACGACGCGGTAATTCGGCTCGTTCTCGGCCAGCACAACGCCGTTGCGGTCATAGATCAACCCACGCGCAGGCGGCAGCAGGCGAAAATTGATGCGGTTTTCTTCGGCCAGAAGGCGAAACTCGTCGGCCTGTTCCACCTGCAATTGGCGCATCCGCCATCCGAGCACACCGAGAAAACCCACCTGCACCGCGCCTAAAAACGCAGTGCGCCGGGTGATCTTGCGCACGCTGGCTTCGGTTTCACGGTCTGTGCGTCTCATGTGCGCACCTTGAATGAGAGGGTCTCGAGGGGGTCGGGGCGACGTATCCGAAAGATATAGACCGTGACGAGTGCGACAAGCGGATATGCGAGTATTGTGAACACAAGCTCGAGAAGTGTCCCGCCCAAGGGGGGTTGCGGCACCCCAAATACGGCGAGGATGGCGCGGTGACCAAGGAAGGCACTGATGAGGGTGAGGACAACCGCGACCGCTTCAAACGCGAGACCGGAATCGCCTTCCTGATCAGTGGATTTGCGCAAGACTTCCGTTGCGACCAACAGCACTAGCGTCCAAGCACCGGGGGTCTTGAAGAACAAGAAATCCATGATGAGACCGAGGAACACCACCAGCGGGAACGGCATCAGATCGGGACGGCGCACGACCCACGCGATCATCATGCAGAAGATCAGGTCGGGCCATGGCAAGGTCGAGGGGCCAAGCGGGAGCAAGGTTATGAATGACCAGACCATGACCAGCACGCAGGCCAACCCGCGATAGAGCCACACTTGGAGGGCGAAGTTATCAACCATCTGCGTTTGCGTCTGAGATGGCCTCGGGCGCGTCCTCTGGCGGCAGCTCTTGCACGGGCTGGGGCGGGATCAGGGGGGCCGCCTCGCCAATCTCGGGCCGCGGCGTGGTGCGCAACACGCGCAGGAACTCGAGCCGCTCGTAATCGGCAGACAGCCGCACGCGCAGGCGACCATCGCGGCCCAGCGCCACTTGCCCGACCAGCAAGCCGTCCGGGAACACCCCGCCATCGCCCGAGGACACCACGCGGTCACCGGGGCGCACTTGCTCGGGGTTCTCGACAAATTCCAACACCGGCGCGGACGAGTTATCGCCCATCAGAAGCGCAGTTTGCCCAGACGGCTGCACGCTGACGGGCACGTTGCTGGCGCTGTCGGTTAGCAGCAAGACCCGCGCGGTGGTCGGCGAAATCCCGGCGATGCGCCCGACAAGGCCGAGGCCATCCATCGCCGCCAACCCCTCGCGAATGCCGTCGCGCGCGCCAATGTTCAGGATCAGCGAGCGTCGGAAACTTGTGCCATTGTCTGCCGTGACGACCCCCGTCACAAAGGTCAGCTCAGGATCCAGACGCACGTTGTTCAGATCCAGCAGCCGCGCATTTTCCTGCTCCAGCTGAAGCGCCGCTTCGCGCCAGGCTTCCAGCTGTTGCAACTCGCGCCGGAGCTGTTGGTTCTGCTCGTAAAGGCGCGTGTAGGTCGCGAAATCTTCGCCCATCCGCGCAAGGCCCGTCACCGGCACCAAGGCCCACTCGAAATTGGGCACGATGGCTTCGACCACCGCCGCGCGCATCCGTTCCACCCGTGGATTGTCGATGCGCCACACCAGGATCAGCACAATCAGCAACGTCACCGTCACCCCGATCAGGAGGCGGCGGATAAAGGTTCCGTAATTGCCGTCATCGTTCTGAGACCTGGCCACGTGCGCTCCTGCACTGAGGTGTGAAAGATCAGCTCTCGTAATCTATAGCGTGACGCAGCTCTTTTTCATATTCCAGAGCTTTTCCCGTCCCAAGCGCCACGCAATGCAGTGACTCGTCCGCGATGGAGATCGGCAAGCCGGTCTGTTCGCGAAGCGCCAGATCGAGGTCACCAAGCAGCGCACCACCCCCCGTAAGCATAACGCCACGGTCGACGATATCCGCGGCAAGGTCCGGCGGTGTTGCTTCCAGCGCGGTCATCACCGCCTCGCAAATCTGTTGCACAGGCTCGGACAGGGCCTCGGCCACTTGGGCTTGGGTCAGCTCTGTCTCCTTGGGGATACCGTTCAAAAGGTCACGCCCGCGGATCATCATCGAGGCCCCGCGCCCATCGTCGGGCATCCGCGCCGTCCCGATGGAGGTCTTGATCCGCTCTGCCGTCGCCTCGCCCACCAGAAGGTTTTGTTGGCGTCTGAGATAACTGATGATCGCCTCGTCCATACGGTCGCCCCCGACCCGGACCGAGCGCGCATAGACGATATCGCCCAGCGACATCACCGCGACCTCGGTCGTCCCACCGCCGATATCAACGACCATGTTACCGGTCGGATCGGTGATCGGCATGCCCGCGCCAATGGCGGCTGCGATAGGCTCCGCAATCAGGCCCGCTTTGCGCGCGCCTGCGCCCAGAACCGACTGCCGGATCGCGCGTTTTTCGACCGGCGTGGCCCCATGGGGCACACAGACGATGATCTTGGGCTTGGTGAAGGTCGTACGACGGTGAACCTTGCGGATGAAGTGCTTGATCATCTCCTCGGCCACGTCGAAATCGGCGATTACACCTTCACGCATCGGCCGGATCGCCTGGATGGAACCGGGCGTTCTGCCCAGCATCAACTTAGCGTCTTCCCCGACCGCGAGCACATGCTTGCGCCCTTCTTTGACGTTATAGGCGACCACGGACGGCTCGTTCAGGATGATACCTTTGCCCCGCACGTAGACGAGGGTGTTGGCCGTCCCGAGGTCGATGGCCATATCGGCTGAGAAAAGGCTGAAGCCGCCAAACATGGGCCGTGTCGTCCTGTATATTGGGGGGCAGGATCGTCCCGCCCCAATGGGTACTGAGGGCCTATATGGAGACGCGCAGGCGCCGGGTAAACCCACGCCTGCGATCAAATGAGCGCTATTTTGCCGCCGTTTTTTGAGTTTAGACTAGATGGCGTCCTTATAGGACACTTCTTTGCCATCCGTCCCGGCTTTTTCACGCCGTACAAGCAAGCGGTTCAGCGCGTGCACATACGCCTTCGCACTGGCCACGACCGTATCGGTATCGGCGGACTGACCCGTCACGATGCGCCCATCCTCTTCCATCCGCACGCTGACCGTGGCTTGGGCATCGGTGCCCTCGGTCACAGCATGGACTTGATACAGCTGCAAACGCGCCTCATGCGGCACGATCATTTTCACCGCATTGAACGCCGCATCCACGGGACCGTCGCCGGTCGCGGTCACCTGATGATCGGTGCCGTCCACGGTCAGGGTCAGATCAGCGCTTTGAGGGGCCTCTGTCCCGCAGATCACACGCAGGAACTTGACCTTGATGCGGTCGGCTTCCTCGTCCCCGCTGGTGTCGCGCATCAGGGCGATCAGATCGTCGTCGAAGATATCCTTCTTGCGATCCGCCAAGGCCTTGAAGCGCACGAACACGTCCTTGAGTTGGTTATCGCCCATCTCATAGCCCAGATCCGCCAGCTTAGAGCGCAACGCCGCCCGCCCTGAGTGCTTGCCCATCACCAGGTTGGTCTCTTTCAGACCGATATCCTCGGGGCGCATGATCTCGAAATTCTCGGGGTTCTTCAGCATGCCGTCTTGGTGAATGCCGCTCTCATGCGCGAAGGCGTTCTTGCCGACGATGGCCTTGTTGAACTGCACCGGAAAGCCCGCCACAGCCGCCACACGGCGCGAGATGTTGATGATCTTGGTGGCATCGATCCCGGTGCGGTAGGGCATGATATCGTTGCGGGTCTTGATCGCCATAACGACCTCTTCCAGCGCGGTGTTACCCGCCCGCTCGCCCAGACCATTGATCGTGCATTCGATCTGACGCGCACCCGCTTCTACAGCGGCCAAGGAGTTCGCCGTCGCCATGCCCAGATCGTTATGGCAGTGCGTGGCGAAGATGATCTCGTCCGCGCCCGGCACACGCTCGATCAGCATACGGATCAGGTCGGCGCTTTCGCGCGGCGCGGTGTAGCCCACGGTGTCGGGGATGTTGATTGTCGTGGCACCGGCCTTGATGGCGATCTCGATGACGCGGCACAGATAATCATGCTCGGTCCGGGTGGCGTCCATCGGCGACCATTGGACGTTGTCGCAGAGGTTACGCGCATGGCTGACGGTCTCGTGGATGCGGTCGGCCATCTCGTCTTTGGTCAGGTTCGGGATGGCGCGGTGCAAGGGCGAGGTCCCGATGAAGGTGTGAATACGGGGGCGTTTGGCATGCTTCACGGCCTCCCAGCAGCGATCAATGTCGCCGATCTGGGCGCGGGCCAGACCGCAGATAACGCTGGTCTGAGCGTTCTTAGCTATCTCGGACACGGCGTTGAAGTCACCGTCACTGGCGATTGGGAAGCCTGCCTCGATCACATCGACGCCCATCTCGTCCAGCAGGCCAGCAATCTCCAGCTTCTCGGCATGGGTCATGGTGGCACCCGGCGATTGCTCGCCATCGCGCAGGGTGGTGTCAAAGATAACGACGCGGTCTTGCTCGGTCTTGGTCATAGGATTGGTCTTTCAATTAGCCGGTATGTTCTGGGTGATGTTGGCGCGATGAACTCCTCTGAGCGGTCGCGCCAAAAGGCACGCTCAGAGGCGGCTAAGAAGAAGCAGGGCGTCGAGACGCAATGTAGGCTGCTTGGTCATGGGCAGAGTTATGGCAAGGGTTGGTTAAAAAGGGAAGAATGAATTTGACGCTTGTTGTTGGGCAAAATGCGGCTAGCTGGCAGCGACATGGAACATGCACTTATTATCGGCGCGTCCGGCGGGGTCGGCGCAGCTTTGGCAGACGCACTTGAGGCGCGCGGCGATGTCGTCACACGCCTGTCGCGCAGCGTGAACGGCTTGGACGTGACCGACGAGGCGAGCGTTGAGGCGGTCCTTGGCGCGCTTGGCGGGCCTTACGACCGGATCATTGTGGCCAGTGGCATCCTCGGGACACCGGAAAAGGCGCTGTCGGCGGTGACGGCGGGCGAGATGGCGCAGGTCTTCGCGGCCAACGCGATTGGGCCAGCGCTGGTGCTGAAACACGCAGCACGGCTGATCCCCCGTGACCGCGTGTGCCGGGTGGCGGTGCTGACCGCGCGCGTCGGCTCCATCGGCGATAACCAGATGGGCGGGTGGTATTCCTACCGCGCGGCGAAGGCTGCGGCGAACCAGATCGTGCACACGGCAGCCATCGAGATCGGGCGCAAGCGGCGAGAGGCCGTGGTGGTGGCGCTGCATCCGGGCACCGTGGCGACGCGGTTCACGACCGGCTATCCGGCGCATAAGAAGGTCGCGGCCAGCGAGGCGGCGGAGAATTTGCTGCGTGTGATGGACGGGCTATCGCCTGCGGATACCGGCGGGTTCTTCGATTGGGCCGGGAAGGCGGTGCCGTGGTGAAGCTGGTTCTGGTGCTGGGCGATCAACTGAGCGAAGGGCTAAGTGCCCTTGCCGCTGCCGACAAAGCCCGCGACGTGGTGGTGATGGCCGAGGTGCGGGCGGAGGCGACGTATGTCCCCCACCACCCGAAGAAAATCGCGCTGATCTTTGCCGCGATGCGGAAGTTTGCTGCGCGGTTGCGCGCCTCGGGCTGGACGGTGGAGTACACCACCTATGACGCGCCCGAGCCTGCGGGATCGATCCGCGAGGCGTTGTTGCGCGCCTCGGAGGTGCATGGCGCGTCCGAGATGATCGCGACCCGTCCGGGCGAGTTTCGCTTGATCGCTGAGCTGGAGGAGATGGGCGTCTGCCTGCTGAACGATGACCGCTTCATCGCCTCTCATGCGGAGTTTGAGGCTTGGGCCTCGGGTCGCAAACAACTGCGGATGGAGTATTTCTACCGCGAGATGCGCCGCAAGACCGGGATCTTGATGGACGGGGACAAGCCCGAGGGCGGCAAGTGGAACTACGACCATGACAACCGTAAGCCGCCTGCGAAGGGGATGGCGTTCCCCGAACGGCTGAGGACCGAGCCGGATGAGGTGACGCGCGAGGTGCTGACCCTCGTCGCCCAAGAATTCCCCGACAATTTCGGTACGCTTGAGCCGTTCTGGTTCGCGACCGATGCCGATGGGGCGCAGGCGTGTCTGACAGATTTCCTTGAGACCTGTCTGCCCACCTTCGGCGATTACCAAGACGCGATGCTGGCGGATCAAAAATTCCTCTATCACGGGCTGATCTCGTTTTATCTGAATATCGGGCTGCTCGACCCGCTCGACGTGTGCCGCAAAGCCGAGGCCACCTACCGCGCGGGCAATGCGCCGTTGAACGCGGTCGAGGGGTTCATTCGCCAAATCCTCGGCTGGCGCGAATACATCCGAGGCATCTATTTCCACGAAGGCCCCGACTACACCGCGCGCAACGGCCTGAACCACACCCGCGCGCTTCCCGGCTTCTTCTGGGGCGCGCCGACGCGGATGAACTGTATCAGCAAAGCCGTCGCGCAGACCCGCGACGAGGCCTATGCGCACCACATTCAACGCCTGATGGTGACGGGCAACTTCGCGCTGCTGGCCGGGGTCGATCCGGGCGAGGTGCATGAATGGTACTTGGCGGTCTATGCGGACGCGTTCGAATGGGTCGAGGCCCCGAATACCGTGGGCATGAGCCAGTTTGCCGACGGGGGCGTGGTCGCGTCGAAACCTTACGTGTCGAGCGGCGCTTACATCAATAAGATGAGCGATTACTGCAAGGGGTGCAGCTATTCCGTGACCACGAAGACCGGCGACAAGGCGTGCCCGTTCAATCTGCTCTACTGGGATTTCCTGCTGCGGCACCGCGAGAAATTTCAGGGCAATCCCCGGATGGCGCAGATGTACCGAACATGGGAGCGGATGGACGAGGGGCGCCGCGATGCCGTGCTGCGCGATGCGGGCCGGTGGTTGAAGCGGCTGGATGCGGGGGAGGTGGTCTAGATCGGCTAGGCGTCCTGCCTGTCATAAGCAGCGGCCAAACGCTCCATCTCGGCGAGCGCGCTATGGACGTCCTCGGCCACCGCATCAGCCCCGGCAGCGCCTGCCAGATCGATCCCGAGCTTCGTGACTTGGCCCGACACCAGAATGCGACAGCTGGGACGTGCCACGCGCAGCGCAACAATGAGGCGCACGAGGGACACGAGCGAACGGCGCGTTCCTGCCGACAATCCGATCAGCACCACGCCCGTATCGCTGATATCGCGCACAAGGGTTGCGTGATCGCGGTTGGTCAGCAGCGTAATGGTCCAGCCCGCACGGGTGAACATATCGGCAGCCATGGTAACGCCGAGCGTGTGGATTTCGCCCGGAACGGTCGCGAAGACCGCCTGCTTGTCGACCGGGCGCGTGATATTCGGGGTCAGTTTGCGCAGGGCGACGACCATTGTGTACAGGCGCGTGACGGCGATGCCGACTTCGGTAAAGGACAGCTCGTCACGCTCCCAACGCTCGCCCAATCGCGCGGCGGCGGGGGCAAGGAACTGCAGGTAGATGTCTTCGACAGGCACCCCGTCTTCGCGCAACCTGCGGACAAAATCACGCGCGGTTATACGGTCGGGCGACAGAAGCGCATCGCACAGCTCGTCCGTTTCGTCCGGGCCGGTTCCGTGCAAACGGTCACTGGCACGCGGCATGGACTGCGCAAGCTGCTGGACCACTTCGCGCGCAAGAAGGCGCACCGCCCCGACCGGCAAGTCGGACAGGGTTTTGGTCACATGTATTTCAGCCCCTGCGAACAGGTCTGAGATATCGGGATCGTTGCGCCGCCCCGGTCGGTCGGCCATTGGTCGTCCTCCCTATTTTAGATGCGTGGTCTAAGCGCACCTTCGAAACGCGTCGTTTCGATCTGCAAGGGATACCCGTTTCCGGCGAGTCGGGCAATGAAAAGATGTATACCAAGGTGTGCATTCCCCAATTGCGGGAATGCGCGTTGCGCCTACGGCGTGCCGCCGGGCTAGGTATCGTCCCCCTCGGGATCGGTGATCGAGCCCATGAATGCCCCGTTCTGCCAGCGCCCCTCTTCGACCTCGCCGCTGACATAGGTCATCGTGCCGATCCCCCAGCGCTTGCCATTGCGGAACATGCCCGCATAGCTGTCGCCATTGGTATAGGTCGCTGTGCCCGAGCCGGTCATTTCGCCCTCGCGCCACTCGCCGGTATAGCTGAACCCATCCGCGTGGATGATCGTGCCGACTCCCTGGCGCAGACCCTCGACGAACTGACCGCGATAGATGGTGCCATCGGGATAGGTCGCCTCGCCCTCCCCATCGCGCAGCCCTTGGGTCCACCCCCCGGTATAGCTGTAGCCATCCGCATAGGTCATCGTGCCTTGGCCGTGAGTCTTGGCATTCATGAACCCGCCTTCATAGACGATCCCATTGGCGTAACGCGCGGTGCCTTGCCCTTCGATCACCCCGGCCTTCCAAGCACCCTCGTAACTGCTGCCATCGGGATAGACGATCCGGCCTTGGCCATCGGCCAGCCCTTCGGCAAAACGACCCGTGTAGATGGAGCCATCGGGATAGGTCACAGCCCCCTCGCCGCTGATCTGCCCTTGCGCCCAACCCCCCTCGTAGAGATATCCATCCGGGCCTTCGAAACGCCCGGTTCCATGGCGCATATCGTTGAGGAAATCGCCCTCATAGCGAAACCCGTTGGCATAGGTCATCACACCTTTGCCTTCGCGCAAACCGCCCGACAGCAAGCCTTCGTAGATATCGCCATTGGGCTGCACCAGCCGCCCTTCGCCTGCCATCTGCCCCTCGGCCCACTCGCCCACATAGGTCAGCCCGTCGAGCATGGTCAAACGCCCCTCGCCCGAGCGCGCGCCCTGGACCATTGTGCCCTCATAGATGCTGCCATCGGGATAGGTGATTGTCGCCGCACCGTCTTCCAGCCCGTTCACCCAATCGCCATCGTAAACGAACCCATTGGCCCGTTGCAGCACACCGCGCCCATGCTTTTGCGCGTTCAGGAAGCCGCCTTGGTAGACGGACCCATCGGCGTAGGTCGCAACACCCTCGCCGGTGATCTTGCCGTCTACCCAATCGCCTTCATACTGGCTGCCATCGGCAAAGATGATCCGGCCCGTGCCTTCAGGTTTGCCACGCTGAAACTGCCCCGAATAGACCGAGCCATTGGGAAACCTCGCAGTGCCCTCGCCTTGGATCTCACCGTCGACCCAGTCACCGGTATATTCATAGCCATTCGGCAACCGGTATGTGCCTGTCCCATGCTGGCGCCCGTTGCGGAAGGTGCCTTCATAGATGCCACCATCATCGAATTGCTTAACCGTGACGCCGTCTTGCGCGTGGGTCGTATGCGTGCCTGCCACCGTGATCGCAGCCCCCATCAGGAGCGTCGCAATACCATTTCGCATCACCGGAAAGTTCATCAACCACCTCTCGTGCTGCGGCAGCTTTGACCGCGCCTCTCGCTGCAGCACGCTACTTGAGGCCCTGTGCGGAGACAACGGTTTTCCAGATCACAAAGCGTGTGAAGCCACCCCACTTTCCCTTCACGCCTCATCTGCTAGATAGCGGCAGGAACGAGGGATCCTTATGACCGACAGATTTCGCCTTACACTTGCGCAACTGAACCCAACCGTTGGGGCCTTGGCTGCCAATGCCGACAAAGCGCGTGCGGCCTGGGAAGATGCGAAGGCCGCCGGGTCCGATATGGTGGCCCTGCCCGAGATGTTCGTGACCGGCTACCAGACGCAGGACCTCGTCATGAAGCCCGCCTTTGCCACGGCTGCGATGGCGCAGGTGGAGGCCCTTGCCACCGCCTGTGCGGACGGTCCGGTGATGGGAATCGGAACGCCGTGGCGCGATGAGACGGGGCTATACAACGGCTATGCGATCCTGGACGGCGGCAAGATCCGCACGGTCATCCGCAAGCACGAATTGCCCAATGACGGTGTGTTCGACGAGGTGCGCCTGTATAAAACGCGCGAGATTGACGGGCCCTATCAAGTCGGTCCCGTCCGCATCGGATCGCCCATCTGCGAGGATGCGTGGTGGCCGAGCGTGGCGGAAACCTTGGCCGAGACCGGCGCAGAGATTTTGCTCGTGCCCAATGGGTCGCCCTATTATCGCGACAAGTTCGACGTGCGGTTGAACCTGATGGTCCAGCGCGTGGTCGAGACGGGATTGCCGCTTGTGTACCTGAACATGGTGGGCGGACAGGACGATCAGGTCTTCGATGGCGGATCCTTCGCGCTGAACCCCGGCGGTGAATTGGCGATGAAGCTGCCAGTGCTGGACGAAGTGATCGCGCATCTGGACTTTGAGCGTGGCGATGCGGGATGGCACGCCTTGCCCGGCCCGGTGGTGTCGCATCCCGATGCATGGGAGCAGGATTACCGCGTCATGGTCGAGGGACTGCGCGATTATATGGGCAAGACCGGGTTCCAGAAGGTCCTTTTGGGCATGTCCGGCGGGATTGATTCCGCGCTGGTGGCCACGATTGCGGCGGATGCTTTGGGGCCTGAGAATGTGCGCTGCGTGATGCTGCCGTCGGAATACACCTCCGCACACTCGCTCGAAGATGCAGCGGCCTGCGCGGGGGCCTTGGGTGTACGGCACGACACGGTGCCGATTGCAGGGCCGCGCGCGGCGGTGACCGAAGCCCTCGGGACCCTTTTTGAAGGTACCGAAGGGGGCCTGACGGAAGAGAACATCCAATCGCGCCTACGGGGTCTGCTGCTGATGGCGCTGAGCAACAAGTTCGGCGAGATGTTGTTGACCACGGGCAATAAATCCGAGGTCGCGGTCGGGTATGCGACGATCTATGGCGATATGGCGGGGGGCTATAACCCCATCAAAGACCTCTACAAAACGCGGGTGTTTGAGACCTGCCGCTGGCGCAATGCCAACCACCGCGATTGGATGAGCGGGCCTGCGGGCGAGGTCATTCCCGTTCGGATCATCGACAAGCCCCCCTCGGCTGAGTTGCGGCCGGATCAGAAGGACGCGGACAGCTTACCGCCATATGAGGTGCTCGACGCAATACTGGAGGGGCTGGTCGACCGCGAAGCAAGCGTCGCAGATCTGGTGGCCGAAGGGTTCGAGCGCACTGTGGTGAAGAAGGTCGAGCATCTGCTTTACATCAGCGAATACAAGCGCTTCCAGTCGGCACCCGGGCCGCGCCTGACGAAACGTGCGTTCTGGCTGGATCGGCGGTATCCGATTGTGAACAGGTGGCGGGACGAGGGCTAGGAGGCGAAAGGCCTAACGAAAGGTTAACAGCCCTAAGAATGTTAAGCGTGGTAACTTTTTGGTAAGAAATCGGATGGCGACCGGCGCGCATGGTTTTCTAAGTCATTGAAATTATTTCATTTCATTTGGACCCAATTTGAAATCAGACCCTCAGCTGGGCCAGCACACCCCTATCCCTAAGATTGTTAGGCAGCTAGGCTACAGCCAACCTTCAGCCCATAAAAAAGGCGCGCCCCATGCTCATCCCCCGCCAGCAAACCCCTGCCCTAACTGTTCCGCTTCTCGGCGGCGGCACGTTTGATCTGACCACCGAAACTGCCCAGCGCGGGACGGTTGTGTGCTTCTACCGCGGCCTGCATTGCCCGATTTGTGCGACGTATCTGAAGGAGCTTGAAACCCGCGTCGATGCCTTTGCCGAGCGGGGCATTGCCACGGTGGCGATCAGCAGCGACGACGCAGATCGCGCGCAAGGCATGGTGGACAAAATCCCGGCCGAGAAACTGCGCTTCGCTTACGGGCTGCCGCTGCAAATGGCGCGTGATTGGGGGCTCTATATCTCGACATCGCGCGGCAAAACGTCGATTGGCATTGAAGAACCTGCTCTCTTTGCCGAACCCGGCCTGTTCCTGATCAACCCCGACCAAACGCTCTATTACATGAGCGTCCAGACCATGCCCTTCGTCCGGCCGCATTTCAGCGAGCTTCTCTCCGCCGTCGATTTCGCGATCGAGAAGGCCTACCCTGCGCGTGGTGAATATACAGGCCCCGTCTAGGGTCAGGACCCATTCATCCTGCCCCCTCGGTTTGACAGATTTTTTGTCTGACACGCTGTCCGGCAGGGTATTGCGCAGCAATGTCCCGAGAGGAAGGAATGAGCGCGCAGGAACCCCTCTCGTGCATCGCTGCGCGATACCCTGCCGGGCGGCGAGTGGTTCTATTTCAAGCGATTGTTCTGCGGTCAGGCGGGAAATCCGTCAAATCCGACCCTCTCGTGCATGGTCATGCGCTGCCGGGCGACGGGACGCAAAATCCGCTTCATCTCAGCGGCTTGGCCGATTTGAAAAGGAAACCACCCTTACCTTCATCGACCAAGTATGGGCTGCGCCCGTTCCGGCGAGGCATCGTCCTCGACGATGCCTGTTTCGCCTACACCCCCTGAGATTTCGCGGATTTTGCGCCGAGGGGGCAGGATGAATGGGTCCTGACCCTAGGCCAACGCATCCGGCAAAGTGAAATGGGTCGACAGCCCACCCAGTATGCCGTGACCTTCCAGCCTCAGTTCACCGCCTCGGCTTTGGATCATGTGGCGCACCGCGCTCAGACCAAACCCATGTCCATTGCGAGGCTCTTCGGCCAACTGGGCGACATCAAGCCCCGGACCATCATCGGCCACGGTAATTTCGACAGCACCTCCAGGGATGCGGACGGCTTCGACCATGATCCGCGAACGCGCATAACGGGCTGCGTTGTCAAACAAGTTACGCAGAATAAGCTGCACCGCGATCAGATCGGCTTGGAGCGCAAGGCTTGGATAGGTGATGGTCAGGTGCCCATTTGGATCAATCAAGGCGGCAAGATCGGCGCAGACATGGTCCAGCTCGACCCGCTGGCGCGGTGGATCCCGCTGATCGAGGGACATCGCACGTTGCAGCACCGCATCAATTTGCGGACGCAAGCTCTGGATCAGATCAAGGCCCGCTTCCATCAAATCAACCTTCCCGTCGCCCATATCGACGAAGTCTTCCTTAATCAGATCAAGAAGCGATTCCATTGTTCCAAGCGGACCGCGCAGATCATGGGCCGCCATCGCCGTCAGGGTGCGCAATTCCCCATTGAGCGCGCCCAACTCGGCCAACTCAAACGCTTGCGCCTGCTCTTGGGTCTTGCGGTCCGTGATATCACGGGTGATGCCAATCAGATGCGTGACCTTCCCGTTGTTCCCAGAGTGCGGCGTCAGGGTTGTCAGCCACCAACGTTCCACCTCGCCAAATTGCAACATTTCTTCATAGGTAATGCCTTCGCCAGCGGCCAAGCAGCGGTCATAATTAAGTTGAACCGTCTGCGCCTGCCGTTTCGGCAAGGCCTGATCCAGCACAAGTCCCACAAGTGCGTCCGACACAACGCCAACGTCACGCTCGTAAGCCGGATTGATGGCGGCAAAACGAAACTGACGCGGGGTCCCTTCAACCACACAGAGAACAAACGCAGGCGTATCAAATAGCCCAATGGCCACCTCCAGCGACGCGCACTCGGCCTTTTGATCGGCAGCTTCAGAGAAAGCCCCATCCATATACGGTCTCCCTCACGATGCGTGCCCTCTTCATGACCGCATTCTCTTAACAAATAACTAATTCTGCCCCAGACTGATCCCTTAGCGGGATAGGAGCATGCGTTGTCCAGCAACAAAACCCAAGCGACCGAAGTGGATGTCACGGCCTTTCTGGACGCGGTCGAGCATCCGACACGCCGCGCAGACGGCCTCGCCCTTGACGCGATGTTTCGTCAGATCACGGGATGGACTCCACGCATGTGGGGACCAACAATTGTGGGATATGGGGCCTACCATTACCGCTACGACAGCGGTCGTGAAGGAGATTTCCTCGCGACAGGCTTCAGCCCGCGAAAAACAAACCTGTCGATCTATATCATGCCTGGATATGCTGACTTTAGCAGCATCCTTGATCGCCTCGGGAAGCACAAGATCGGCAAATCCTGCCTCTATATCAACAAGCTGGCTGACATCGACATGGAGGTTCTAGCAGAGTTGATCCGCGCGGGTTTGCAAGACCTGAACCAGAAATACCCGGTTCAAGCCAGCTAAAGTTACAGCACCAACTGGTAGGAGTGTGGCACATAGCGGAACCCATCGCCGCGCGTCTCGACATAGCCAATGCCCGGAAACGGCATGTGGTAGCCGATCATCGGGATACGCGCGTCGGCAACCATCCCCAGCACCTTGCGACGCGATGCGGCAGCGGCCGCTTTGTCGGCATCGAAGCGGACTTCCCAATCGGGACGCTCTAGCGACCAGATGGGATGATTTGCCAGATCGGCGATCAACATCAGGGCCGCGCCGTTCGATTCAACCCGGTACGCCATGTGGCCGGGGGTATGGCCAAACGCCTCTACCGCCTCGATACCGGGAGCGACGGCATCACCGCCACTCAGAAAGCGCATCTTCTCGTTCAAGGGGGCGACATTGCCTTTGAAGCTGGCGTTATCCGCCGCAGACCAATGGTTATGCTCGACAGCGCCGGTCACATAGACCGCGTTGGCAAAGGTCGGCGCGCCTGCGTTCATCAGCCCGCCGATATGGTCACCGTGCATGTGGGTCAGCACGACATGGGTTATGTCAGCCGCTTCATATCCAGCCTCGGACAGCGCGGAGGTGATCCCGCCAGCGTTCAGCCCGGTATCGAACAGGATCGTGTTATCGCCTGCTTTCACCACGGTCGGCGTGAAGAAGAATTGCGCCATGTCGCTGGGGATGAAGTTCTGGGCGCTGACGGCAGCGAACTCTTCCGCCGACACGTTCATCCCGAAGATGCCTTGCGGATTGTCACGCGGCGTGGTGCCTGCGAGCAAAGTCGTGACCTCGAAGTCCCCGAGCGTAAACCGTTGGTGAACTGATCCGCGTGACGGCCCCATGGCATGTCCTTCGGCAAAGCTGGTGTGCGTTGTCCCGGCAAGGGCAAGCGGGACTGCGGCCCCAGTGGTCAACGCTTGGCGACGTGTCATCTTGATCATGCTGAATGCTCCGAGTGGGTCAAGGTCTGGGGGTGAAACGTAGCGCAACGGCTCCCTCATCCCTGTGCACTGGCGCAGACGTGATGTGCTACTCCCACCACCGATCAATCTCGGCGATATCCGCGTCGGACCAGCCAAAGTGATGCGCGAACTCATGCACCAGCACATGCGCCACCAGATGCCCCAGCGCGATATCGCCACGATCTGCCCATTCCTCGAGGATCGGACGGCGAAACAGCCAGATCACATCAGGGCCATGGGGCTGATCCATCACCGACTTTTCGGTCAGCGGGATACCCTCATAAAGCCCGGTCAAGGCATAGGCGCTGTCGATCTCCAACCCGTCGAGCATCGCGTCATCCGGCCAGTCCTCCACCCGAAGCGCCACATCCTTCGCGGCGACACGCACGGCTTCGGGCAAGGCCGCGCGCGCAGCTTCGGCCAGCGCGGCAATTGCTTCCAGATCGGGCGGTGTGGTGTGGGTCCAGTCCATCGCCCTGATATGGACAAGCGAGACCCTTTATGAAAGAGGACGATGCGCAATCAAAGGCTTCGTATCCCCATGACCGTCACCCGTTTCGCCCCCTCGCCCACCGGCTATATCCATGTTGGCAATCTGCGCACCGCACTGATGAACTGGATGATCGCGCGCAAGGCGGGCGGCGAGTTCATCCTGCGGATCGACGACACCGACCCTGAGCGGTCGAAACAGGAATACGTCGATGCGATCAAGCAGGACCTCGAATGGCTGGGCCTGACCTGGGACCGCGTCGAGACGCAATCGAGCCGCCTGGACCGCTACGCTGACGCCGCCGACAAGCTGCGCGCGGCGGGTCGGTTTTACGAGGCGTTCGAGACGCCGACCGAGCTGGACCTGAAACGCAAGAAGCAGCTGAACATGGGCAAGCCACCGGTTTATGATCGCGCGGCCCTATCGCTGTCGGACGCTGACAAAGACGCGATGCGCGCCGAGCGGGGCAATGGCGTGTGGCGTTTCAAGCTGGATCACGCACGGATTGCGTGGACCGATGGCGTGCTTGGCGATATCTCCATCGATGCGGCCTCCGTGTCCGATCCTGTGCTTATTCGCGGCGATGGTCAGGTGCTTTATACGATTGCGAGCGTCGTCGATGACACCGAGATGGGCGTCACCCATGTTGTGCGCGGCTCGGACCATGTGACGAACACCGCCACGCAAATCCAGATCATCGAAGCGCTTGGCGGCACCTGTCCGCAGTTCGCGCATCACTCGCTGCTGACCGGGCCGCAGGGCGAGAGCTTGTCCAAACGCCTCGGCACCCTCGCGATCCGCGATCTGCGCGAAAATGGTGTGGAGCCTCTGGCGCTGCTCAGCCTCATGGCGCGCCTCGGCTCATCGCAACCGGTTGAGCTGCGCACCTCGCTGGACGAGTTGGTCGAAGGGTTCGAGATCGGCCAGTTCGGTTCCGCCCCCACGAAATTCGACGTCGAGGACCTTGGCCCGCTGACCCACCGCCACCTCGGCAGCTTGCCGTTTGAAGCCATGGCTGACGAGATCGCCGCCCTCGGGGTCCCCACCGAGATCGCCCCGCAATTCTGGGACGTCATGCGCGAGAACATCAACACCCGCGCCGATCTAGGGCCATGGTGGGAGGTGCTGCGCGATGGGGCCACCCCGCTCGTGGAAGACGAGGACCGTGACTTCATCGCCGAGGCCCTCACCCGCCTGCCCGCGCCGCCCTACTCAGCTGAGACCTGGGGCAAGTGGACGTCCGAGATGAAAGAGGCCACCGGTCGCAAAGGCAAAACCCTGTTCATGCCCCTGCGCAAAGCCCTCACAGGTCGCCAGCGCGGGCCGGAAATGGCCGACTTCTTACCGCTCATGCAGGCCAAACCAAAACTCTGAGCGCCTGCGCACTTTCATTGTTCCAAAAATATCCCCGCCGGAGGCAAACCCGGTCTATCAAGGGGATGGGACGACGAAAGAGAGCGCTATGGCCGAACAAGCCAAGTTCCTAACCGGGAACCTGTTTAACCACGTCACCGTCATGTCGCTGACCGCCTCCGTGGGGCTGGTCGCGGTGTTCGCGGTGGATCTGATCGACATGATCTTCATCTCGATGCTGGGCCAAGCCGCCTTGGCCGCAGCCGTCGGCTATGCCGGTGCGATCCTCTTTTTCACGACCTCCTTCGGGATTGGCATGGCCATTGCCGCCGGGGCCTTGGTCGCGCGCGCGCTCGGGGCTGGGGACGAAGCACTCGCCCGCCGCCGCGCCGGAAATGCGGTGATCTTTGGCGTCGTGTTCGGGGCGATCTTTGCAGCACTCGTCTGGATGAACCTGCCGTTCTTCGTCTCACTGCTGGGCGCGTCGGGCGAGACGGCGGATCTCGCCGTTGGCTACCTCCAAATCATCGTGCCCTCCCTGCCTTTCCTCATGGTCGGCATGATCGGCGGTGCTATCCTGCGCGCCCATGGCGATGCGCGCCGCGCGATGATGGCGACGATCTGGGGCGGCGTGGTCAATGCGGTGCTCGACCCGATCCTGATCTTCGGGCTGGACCTGGAACTCACCGGTGCCGCCCTCGCCTCCGTCGCCGCGCGCATCACCATTGGCGCGGTCGCGCTGATCCCGATCATCCGCTACCACGGCGGCTTTGACCGCCCGACCCCCGCGAGCCTTATGGAGGACTTGCCCCCAATCACCACCATCGCCGCCCCGGCGATCCTGACGCAGCTCGCCACACCCATCGGTCAGGCCTATGTCACACGCTCCATGGCCGAGTATGGCGAGGACGCGGTCGCGGGCATGGCGATCATCGCACGTCTGACGCCCGTGGCTTTCGGCGTGATCTTCGCCCTATCCGGCGCTGTTGGGCCGATCATCGGCCAGAATGTCGGCGCAGACAAACCCGACCGGGTCCGAGGCGCATTCCGCGCGGCGTTGTTGTTTACCGCGCTTTACGTGGTGGCCGCTTCACTGATCCTGTTCTTTCTACGCGGCCCAATTGCGGCGCTGTTCCAAGCCAGTGACGATGCAACGGTGCTGATCTACCTGTTTTGCGGCCCACTGGCCTTGGCTTTCTTCTTCAACGGCACGCTGTTTGTCGCCAATGCCGCGTTCAACAATATGGGCCATCCGTTCTATTCCACATGGCTGAACTGGGGGCGGCACACGCTCGGCACGATCCCCTTGGTGATGCTGGGCTCTATGTGGTTCGGCGCACCCGGCGTGTTGATCGGACAAGCGGTCGGGGGCTTGATTTTCGGTCTTCTGGCATGGGGCTTGGCCGAGCGGTTGATTGCCACGGGCAGCTTGCGCAAGGCAGACACCCCGCGCTTTCACGAGCGCCTGCTATCGATGATGCACCACCGCCGCTAGCTGCGCGGTCCACGCGTCGACCAGCGCTATCTCGTCAGGCGTAAGGCTCTGCGCGCGCGGATAAATCGGAGCGGATCGGTCATCAAGGATCGGCGCATCCCACCCATGGGTCGTCTCGAAGAACCGCGCCACACCGTCCTCGCCGAACTGCGCCAGATAGCCCTGCACGACCACGTCAAGATAGCTCAGCAGGATCGGATGTTGCGTGCCCGCCGGGCGACTGATCTCTGGCCGCGTCGCATAAAGTTGCACATCTGACACCTCAGCCGCGTGTGTCGTAAGCCCGTCCAAATCAACCGCATGGCGGGCATAGGCGTATTCGCGGGCATCAAGCGCGCTCCAGTCCGCATCTGGCACCGCGGCGATCATCCCGTCGAGGCTCGCCTGCGGATCCGGCTCGACGCTTAGAAACGCGGCGGGGCGCAGGTCGGTCTCGCGCCACACCCTGCGCCATCCTTGCAAGCGCGCGGGCGCCGCCTCCTGAAACCTGTGGGTCCTAAGGTTCACCAGCGAGCCGTAGCCAAAGAAGAACGGATGTTTCATTGCAGCTCGGGCCTGTGTGATGAATTTACCTGCGACATATAGACACCTGATCTCATGGCGTTATCGTAAGGCTAGGACGCGCTATCCTCACGATTCTTAAAGGAACACGGAATGCAAGACATGGACCCATCGCTCATCGCGGACGATCACGAGTATGTCTTTGGCCAAGGCCCGATGAAGCCCTTCGTCAATGGCGCGCGGTTCTTCTGCCTCGCCTTCGCATTCATCACGCCGAATATCCTGCTGTTAAACCACGTCTGGGGCGGCTAGGCGCTGCGCGTCACGATCACTGAACCGACCGAATACCCTGCGCCAAACGAGCAGATCAGCCCCGTCTGACCCGCCACCATATCGCTGGAATGCTGCGAGAACGCGATGATCGAGCCTGCGGAGGAGGTGTTCGCGTAGTCCTGCAAGATGTTGGGCTGCTCGCCCCGCTCAGGGGTGCGGCCGAGGACTTTCTTGCCGATAAAATCGTTCATCGTCTTGTTCGCTTGGTGCAGCCAGAGGCGCTTGAGACCGTCCGCCGCAACGCCCTCTTCGGCCAGGTGACCCGCGATATGCGCGGCGACCATCGGCAGCACTTCCTTGAACACCTTGCGCCCGTTTTGCATGAACTGCATGTCGCGCTGATCGGTCAGACCCTCGGGCAAGCTGCGGCGCAGGAACCCGTTATTGTTGCGAATGTTGTTGGAAAACTGCGTCGCACAGCGGGTCGAGAGGATGTCCCAGTGGCCCGCCTTGGCGTCCTCCTTCCGCTCGATCAGGACCGCCGTTGCGACATCGCCGAAGATGAAATGACAGTCGCGATCGCGCCATTCCAGATGGCCGCTGCAAATCTCCGGACTAAGAACCAGCGCCTTGCGTGCGGACCCGGCGCGCACCATGTCGGACGCCGCTTGGATGCCGAAGGTGGCTGACGAGCAGGCCACGTTCATGTCAAACGCGAAGCCCCCCGCCCCCAAAAGCTGTTGAACTTCAATGGCAATTGCGGGGTAGGCACGCTCGTGATTGGAGGCGGCGACAAGGATCAGATCAACCTCGGACCCCTCAACACCCGCCTCGGCGAGCGCCTTCTGGGCCGCATCAAGCGCCATCTCGGCCATAATCCCCGGCTCGCCATCGTCGCGCTTGCGCAGGCGCGGATACATGGTGTCGGGGTCGAGCACACCGTCTTTGTCCATCACATACCGCCGCTCGATCCCGCTGGCGTTGAAGATGAACTCGGACGAGGAATGCGGTTTGGCGGCAATCTCGCCTGCCTCGATTGCCTCGGCATGCGCGGCGTTGAACTTGTCGGCATAGGCGTTGAAGGCCACGACCAGCTCGTCATTGGTGATGACCTGGTCGGGCGTGAACACCCCGGTTCCGGTGATGACAGGTTGATACATGGCAGCCTCCCTCGCGCGCGTGGCGACTAAGGGCGCATGGAGGGCGGGGGCGGTCAAGACTGCGCGCATGAAAAAGGGCGCTGACCGAGGTGGTCGCGCCCAATTCCGTTAGGTCATTTGCCCCGAGAGGCGTGCAGGCTTACGCCAGCTGGATGTTCGACGCGCTCTCGCGGCCATCACGGCCAGCTTCGAGGTCGAAAGTCACTTTCTGGTTGTCGGCGAGCGAGGTCAGGCCTGCGCGCTCGACAGCAGAGATGTGTACAAACACGTCCTTGCCGCCAGTGTCGGGTGCGATAAAGCCGAAGCCTTTAGTTGTGTTGAACCATTTTACGGTGCCAGTGGCCATATCCGTAGTCTCCTATTTGCGCTGCCCGCGGAGTTGCGGCAGCCCGGCGTCGTCTTGGATCGAATGACTGAAGCCGTATAAGGGAGACAGGGTCGATAGAGTTAGCTGAGAGGGCATATAGCAGGTTTCGCGCGCATTTCAAGGATTCGTCGTGGTATGCGTGGCACAGACTAGGCGGTTTTGCGCAGGATTAGGCTTGCGAGCGTAAGGGCCGCAAAAGCGCATGTGGCGATCCAGCCGAAGTGCCAGAGCTGGCCTGCGAATTGGTCCTCGGCGAAGGAGGCTCCGAATTCTGCGCGGCCATAGCGGGCGGTTAGGAAGGCCGCTGCGGTGAGGGCTATGCCTGTGGTTATGCGGATAGCTTGCGGGAGGCGGATTGCGCTGAGCGCGTAGGCAAGCGCGATGCCGATGGGCGTGCCGATGAGGATCACGCTGGTCGCCCATTGCGGGTGCGCGCCGAGGGTTTGCGGGAGGTTGAGCGCTGCCGCGAGGATGGCGGCGACGAGGGGGAGCGCTATGGCGAGGGCGAGGGCGTGTTTCATAGCTCGGATTTAGCGAGCTGGCGCGCAGGATGTTAGAGGGGGTGCCGGGGATGTGAAGGCGGCGAAATATGGCGTCGGTATCACGTCGGTAATGCGTCGGTATAACGTCGGTGCGACCGTTCGGTGCATTTGCGAGGCCTTAACCTTTTGTTGAGAGGCTATGGGATATTCACAAAGCGAGGTGTGACATGTCCTTGGCCCTGCGCCCCAAAACCAAAGCCCGCCAGCGTGCGGAGGACGCGATGTACGACGCACTGATGTTCATGCGCAAAGGCGACATGATCGAGCGGACGGTGCGCGAGGAGGCGCCCGACGAATGGCACATGCTGGAGTTCGACTATGCGGTGACCGAGAAGAAGGAGAAGGTGACGCTGTATCTGGATCGCTCGGTCGCACGGTGTTTCAAGGCGATGGGCAAAGGCTATCAGGAGCGGATCAATGCGCTGCTGCGCACGTGGATGCAGATGAAGATCAACGAATTTCTGCGGGTCGAGGAGAAGCTGATCGAGCGGTATGACCGGATGGAGGCGCGGCTCGAGCGCGAGAAGGCGGAGCGCGAGGCGCGGATGGGGGAGTATACGGCGGAGAGTTTGGGTTGGGAGGCGGATTAGGAAGTAGTCCTGCGGATGGCCACTCGAATTGTTTTGGCCAACCTGTTGATCGGGCCGAAGCATTTACGAGGCGGCTTCGCTGAGAGTCTCGGTATCAAAGTAACTTGGGTTCAGTAAGGGTTTTGGATCAGCCTTCAATACGCATTTGGCGATACTCTCTGGCCTCAATTTCTGTCGCCCTCTCAATACCATAAACTATGAACTTCTTGATACTTCCGTCGAAAAATCTAAAAAATCGCCCCCTCAATCGGACCGGCTTCTGGTAATATTGACTCCAAGAAAAATCGTCCTCAGATGTAAGCGGTTCCTTATTACTATATTCAATGCGGAAACCTCGGCCAAAGTCTTTAGAGAACACAACACCAGTTTTTGAACTCCTGCTGAACGAATTTACAACAGCCAAGAGCGATATGACTTCTTCATCCGCCTTGTCTGCCTGAATCAGACTAAGAGATCTTTGATTAACTACGCCGATTGGGGTTTCAGTTCGACCTGAAGCGATACCGACATTTTCGACAGACCGACCGACAGGTCGAAAAATATCCTTAAATGAACCAGATGTAATACTTCTCAGAACGCTGATTTCATCTTCATGATTCTCAATAAACTCATCCGCGACACTTTCGGCGTCTTTCGCTTCGGATGAGTCGGCTCCTTGACCATGCTGCGAAGCCAACAATCTGTTTTGTTCTTGAAGCAATTCAATGATCTGCTGAGACTGTGAGTCTGGAGCTGGAATCCAAGTGTCCAAAGTTCGCGTAATGAAGACCGTGAGCGGTGTGCTAACAATTGCTCCAATAGCAGCAGCTGAAATCATCTGCCTTACTGATCCCTCTTCGGTAGCTTCGAGGTAAACCTTGACGGAACTGCTAGGTGCTTGCGCAATCAGCTTGCCAGTTGAGTAGTAGTGACCGAGAATAGCTACCGTTCGTGCAAAGCCGTAGAAAGACGCGGATGCATCATACAAATCGAGGCGATGATTATCTGCCGCTCCGCCATAATATGACAAAACGAAATGGGCAACTTGAGGGTCTTGGTATTGCGTCAGGCTCATTCTCTACTACTCCTAAAGGGTAGTTGCTGGAATGAGCCTAACATATACTATCTCACCGCGTAAACTTCTTGTACTTCACCCGCGTCGGCTCTAGCGCATCTGGCCCCAAGCGGCGGACTTTGTCTTCCTCGTAGGCCTCGAAGTTGCCCTCGAACCATTCGACATGGGCCTCGCCCTCGAACGCGAGGATGTGAGTGCAGAGCCGGTCGAGGAAGAAGCGGTCGTGGCTGATGACCACAGCGCAGCCGGCGAAATTCTCAATCGCTTCTTCAAGAGCTCTTAACGTTTCCACGTCAAGGTCGTTCGTAGGTTCATCGAGGAGCAGCACATTGCCACCACTTTTCAGAAGCTTCGCCATATGGACGCGGTTGCGCTCGCCCCCGGACAAAAGGCCCACGGGTTTCTGCTGGTCGCCACCCTTGAAGTTGAACGCACTGCAATAGGCGCGGCTGTTCATTTGGGCGTCCCCGAGCTGGATGATTTCGCCCCCGTCTGAGATCTCTTCCCATACGGTTTTCTTGGCATCGAGCGCATCGCGGGACTGGTCCACGTAGCTGAGCGAAACGGTATCACCGTATTCGACCGTGCCGCTATCGGGCTGTTCCTGGCCCGTCAGCATCCGAAAGAGCGTCGATTTACCCGCCCCGTTGGGACCGATCACGCCGACGATGCCGCCGGGGGGCAGCGCGAAGGACAGGCCTTCGACCAGCAGCTTGTCGCCGTAAGCTTTGGTGAGGTTTTCGACCTCGATCACCTTTTGACCCAAGCGCGGCCCGTTGGGGATGATGATCTGGGCGCGGCTGAGTTTCTCGCGCTCGGACTGACCGGCGAGTTCCTCGTAGGCGTTGATACGCGCTTTGCTCTTGGCTTGGCGGGCCTTGGCGCCGGCGCGGATCCATTCAAGTTCACGCTCAAGGGTCTTTTGCTTGGACTTGTCGTCCTTGGCTTCGCGCTCAAGCCGTTTGGCTTTTTGCTCCAGCCACGCCGAGTAGTTGCCCTCGTACGGAATGCCGCGCCCGCGGTCGAGCTCGAGGATCCAGCCGGTGATATCGTCGAGGAAGTAGCGATCGTGGGTGACGATCAGGATGGTGCCTTTGTACTCGATCAGGTGCTTTTGCAGCCACGCGATTGTCTCAGCGTCGAGGTGGTTGGTCGGCTCGTCGAGAAGCAGCATGTCGGGCGCTTCGAGCAGCAGCTTGCACAGGGCCACGCGGCGACGTTCGCCCCCCGACAGGTTTTCGGGCATCGCGTCGTCGGGCGGGCAACGGAGCGCTTCCATCGCGACGTCGACCTGGCTGTCCAGATCCCACAGGTTTTGGGCGTCGATCTCGTCCTGAAGCGTCGCCATCTCTTCGGCGGTCTCGTCGGAATAGTTCATCGCAAGCTCGTTATAGCGATCCAGGATGTCCTTCTTGGCTTTGACTCCGAGCATGACGTTTTCGCGCACGCTGACGTCCTCGGCGAGTGCAGGCTCCTGTGGCAGGTAGCCGACTTTCGCACCCTCGGCCGCCCACGCCTCGCCGGTGAAATCCTTATCGATCCCGGCCATGATTTTCATCAGCGTGGATTTACCCGCGCCGTTGACGCCCACGACACCGATCTTGACGCCGGGCAGGAACGATAGGCGCACGTTCTCGAAGCATTTTTTGCCACCGGGATAGGTCTTGGACACACCGTCCATGTGGTACACGTATTTATAGGCGGCCATTGGGAACGCTCCGGCTTGATGGGTTTTGCGGGGGTTTACCGGAGGTGTCGGCGCGGGGCAATCGGCGTTGCGGTTTGAGTATTTTTGGAACCCTGAATGGAGGGGCGTGTGCAAGGGCAGTTGGGCGAGATGATGGGGCGGTTTGCGCAGCCGGGGCGCGTTGCGTGGATTGGGCTGAGGGGCGCGCGGCTTGAAGGGATGGACGTGGTGGCGCGGGTGACGGTTGGGCTGGACGGTTTGGCGGGCGATCATGGACGCGCGGGCAAGCGGGCGGTGACGCTGGTGCAAGCGGAGCATTTGAGCGCGATTGGATCGTATCTGGGGGTTGGGCCTGTGGCGGCGGAGGTTTTGCGGCGGAATTTGGTGGTTGAGGGGGTGAATTTGAGTGCTTTGAAGGGACGGCAGGTGCGGGTTGGATCGGCGGTCTTGGAGATTTCGACGGTGTGTGCCCCGTGTTCACGGATGGAGGCGGCGCTTGGGCATGGCGGATATGCGGCGATGCGGGGGCATGGCGGGTGGTGTGCATCGGTTGTGCAGGTCGGCGAGATCGGCCTTGGCGACGCGGTGTCGCCGTCATGAAAAAGGGCCCGAACACGAGGTCCGGGCCAGTTTGGTGTGTGGGATAAAGGGTGGGACTCCACACACGTGGGAGTGGGTGATCAGGTTTTCGGATCGGAGATGTAGTCGCCGAGCAGACGTTCGGTCTTGGCCTCTTCTAGCTTGGTCAGGCGGTCCTCGGACAGTTTGCTGTCGAACCGGTACTTGACGAAGTTCACCAGACTGATGGTCAGCATCATCACGGCGATGGCCCAGAAGCCCTTTGTCGAGAGCGGCACATCGGTGCTCAGCCACAGCGACACCCCGAGCATGACATAGGCGATCAGCACGCCTGCGCCGTTGAAGAAGGTGATGAGGGCGTTGTCTTCTTTGCGGTCCATTTTGAGGTCTCCTAGGCTGGGATTAAGCGGTTTGGGGGTTGGTCTTGAGGCGGGCCATGACGTCGGCCGCACTCGATTTCAGTTTGGGGCCGAAGCCTGCGGCGGCGAGGCGGTCGGTGATACCGGTCTTGGTCAGACCCTCTTCCAGCTCAGCCAGGATATCGGCCTGCTCGCCGGGGCAGTCCCGCTCGAGCACCCTTGCGATCAGGTCCTCGGCCTCGCGCGCGGCACTTTGGGCGCGCGCGGCCCCACCGAGGCGGGCTTGCATGTCTTGCTCGCGGCGGAGCGCCCTGGCCCTGAGCGCGCCTTGGCGCAGATCGATCATGCGGCGATGCCCGGCCTCGACCGCGCGGCGCAGACGGATGCCTTGGCCTTGGATATGGGCGAGGGTGTCGCGGCGCACGGCGCGCTCGTTTTCCATCTCGGCAATCGCGGCGCAGGCCTCGGAGGCGAGGTCGTCACGCTCGGCCAGCAGGGCTTGGCTGGCGCGTTTGCTTAGATCCGCGATCCGGCTTTCGAGTTGGGACAACAGCCGCGTCTCCGTGCGTTCGCGCTGGATCAGAAGGGCGAGCTGCGATTTGGCGGCGCGCATTCCGGCTTCGGCCTCGCGCACTTTCTGGTCGATCAACTCGAGTGCGAAGCGGTCTTGCAAGGCTTCCTCGGCGCGGGCGGACTGGCCCATCAGGAGGGTGTTCAGGGTCTTGAGCATGTGTCTTTCTCCGTTCCTAGATCGGCGTGAACATCGTTCATGAGGTGTATATGCGCGATTCGTGAACGGCGTTCAAGGCAAAAAATGAACATTGTTCAAATTATTTGTCGGCGATGCTTCGCAAGATGAAACGGATCATTTCGGGCATGTCGTCTTGGCCCACCCCGGAAATGCGATTCTCGATACCGAGTAGCACGATCCCGTGAACGGAACTGAACAACGCCCGGGTCCGCAAACGCACCCCTTCGGCATCGAGATCGGGAAACACCTCGCCAATCGGGCCGTCGATTATAGCAAAGAGGTTGTCGAGCGCGCCCAGATACCAGTCGGGCGCTTTGCTGCGGGTCAACGAGATGTCGAACAATGCCCGCCAGAGCCGGGCATTTTGCGACGCGAAATCGAGATAGGCATCGGACATCGCAATCAGGCGGTCCACGGCGGAAGCGTCCTTATGCGGCGCGAGGCCCGCGAGCACATGCGCGCCCAGCGCCTTGAAGGTCTCGCCGTTCACGGCCATCGCCAGCTCGTTCAGATCGCCGAACACGTTGTAGATCGCGCCGACCGAGCAGTCGGCGGATTTGGCCAGATCGCGGGCCTTCAGCGCACGAAGGCCGTCCTCGGCAATCCGCGCACGGGCGAGGGTGATCAGGGTTTCGCGCAACGCGGCGCGGCGGTCGGTAGTCGTGGACATGGGCAGCATCCGGGGTTGTGAACCTCGTTCAACGCCTAGAGCCGCCCTGCCCCCGGATCAACTGGTCTTGAGGCGCCAAGCGGTCTGGCGTGGCAAGAAAGCCTCGACCGCCGCTGTCGCGATCACCAGCGTCGTGCCAATTTCGTCGTTCACCACGTTGAGGCCGCCATGGGTGGCAGTGACAGTCGCGCGTCCTCGGGGGAGCTTTTCGGCAAGCGCCTCGGTATCGACCTTGTCCGGCTCCTGCACCGCGACGGTGACTTGCACGCGCATCTCGTCGCTGGACAGATCGGTGGCCTGGAACATCGGGATCGCGGAATGGCGGATCGCGTCCTCGATCGCGCGCGCGGCGGCCTTGGTGTAGTCTTGGCCGTATTGGTCGTTGCCCATACCCATTTCGATGATGAAACGTTGGTCGCTCATGTCGCGGCCTCCATATCGAAGCTGACGCTCAGCGCCGCGTTCACCATGATCGTCGGATTACCGTCCCCATCGGGGCGCGGCACGTCTAGCCCGCCTTTGGTCACCACGATTTCCGTCTGGCCGTAAGGAAAGACCTTCGCGACCTCGGCCACGTTAACCCTATCGGGCTGCTGCGCACCGATCTCGACCTTGATGCGCATGTCGGATTTGTCGAACCCAAACAGCTCAGCAAGGTTAATGGAGTTGTGCCAGAGCGCATCGCGCACGGCCCGGCACGCGGCCTCGGTATAGTCGCCCCGGCGCAGGGAGGTGCCGAGCCCGAGTTCTGTGAGCAATCGCATAGGGGACTGTCCTTTCACGGTGACGGGATTTGACAACGCCCCGCTCAGGTGCAGTGTGCGCGCAAGCCCAAGGAGCACGCAATGAGATATATCCCTGCCGAGACCCGCTATGACGAAATGGCCTACCGCCGATGTGGCCGCTCGGGTCTGAAGCTGCCCGCGATTAGCCTTGGTCTGTGGCACAACTTTTGCCACGGCACCCCGCATGATGTGAAACGCGCGCTGTGCCAGACGGCGTTTGATGCCGGGATCACGCATTTTGATCTGGCGAACAACTATGGCCCTCCCGGAGGCGCTGCCGAGGAAGCGTTTGGCGAGATTTTGCGGACGGATTTTGCCGGGTATCGCGACGAGCTGATCATCAGCTCCAAAGCGGGCTACCTGATGGGACCGGGGCCTTATGGCGAATGGGGCAGCCGGAAATACCTGATCTCCAGCTGCGATGCCTCGTTGAAACGGATGGGGCTGGATTACGTCGATATCTTCTACTCGCACCGCTTTGATCCCGACACGCCGCTGGAGGAAACCATGGGCGCGCTTGATCATATCGTCCGCTCGGGCCGTGCGCTTTATGTCGGCATCTCCTCCTATAACACCGAGCGTACCCGTGAAGCGGTCGCGATCCTGAACGATCTGGGTACGCCCTGTTTGATCCACCAGCCGAGCTACAACATGCTGAACCGTTGGGTGGAGCGCGATGGTTTGAAGGACACGCTTGCCGAACTTGGCGTTGGCTCGATTGCCTTTACGCCGCTGGCGCAGGGGATCTTGTCGAAGAAGTATCTGAATGGCGTGCCTGAGGACAGCCGTGCGGCGCTTGGTAAGTCGTTGGATCCGGGCACGATTACGGAACGGGCGTTGGCGTCGGTGCGCGCGTTGAATCAGATTGCCGAGCGGCGCGGCCAGACGCTCGCGCAGATGGCGATTGCGTGGGTCTTGCGCGATGAGGGGATCACGACGGCGTTGATCGGCGCGTCTAAGCCGAGCCAGATCGTGGATTGCGCAGGCGCGGTCGGGAACTTGGATTTCACGGCGGAAGAGTTGGCCGAGATTGATCAGCACGCGACCGAGGAAGACATCAACCTCTGGGCAAAGTCCTCGGAAGAGGTGTGATCGCACGCCACGACATTCCGGGCGCGCGGCCCGGTCAGGCGATTGGGTTGCTGGGCGGGTCGTTTGATCCGCCCCATGCGGGCCATGTCCATATCACGCGTGAGGCATTGAAGCGGTTCGGGCTGGACGGCGTGTGGTGGCTGGTCAGTCCGGGCAATCCGTTAAAGGCGCATGGGCCTGCTCCGCTGGAGCGTCGTGTCGCGGCGGCGCGCGATCTGATGCAGCACCCGAATGTGACGGTCACGGATATCGAGGCGTGGATTGGCACACGCTATACGGCGCAGACGATCAAGGCGCTGAGGCGGCTTTATCCGAAGACGCATTTCGTGTGGCTGATGGGTGCGGATAATCTGGCGCAGTTTCACCGGTGGGAGAACTGGCAGCAGATCATCGAGACGGTGCCTTTAGGGGTGCTGGCGCGTCCCGGCGGACGGATCCCCGCGCGCACCTCGAAGGCGGCGCAGCTTTATCGGTCCTACCGGGTGCGCAAGCGCGATGCGTTCGGGCTGGCCTATGCGCAGGCCCCGGCGTGGAGTTTTGTGAATGTGCCGATGCGCGGAGAGAGCAGCTCGGCGATCCGCGCGCGCGGGGTGTGGTAAAGTCTTAGGGCCTGAGCATATCCATCAGGCGTTGGGACATGGACTTGTCAACGCTGAAGGTGATGCCTTCGTCCTCCATGCGCTGCGCAATCCGCGCCCCGGCCAGCTGAAATGCGATCCCGCCGACCTGCTCGCCGATCTCTGATCCGCGCTGCATCAACTCGGGCGTGCGTTGCAAATACGTTTGACCCGAGGGGGTGGCGAAGAACGCGGCGATATCGGAAAGCTCTTGGTCGGTGAACATTTCCTGAAGGATAATCGTATTCTGCCTGCGCATTTCGGCCAGAAAGAAACCTTGGAACTCTTCCGCCAACAACTGCAAGAAGGCGTCGGGATCGCTTAGGACAATATCGCGTGCACTGAGTTGCTGTTGGATCGCCGCCGAGATCATCGGCCCGGTGGTATCCATAATGCCTTGAAGGATCGCAGGCGAAAAACTTTGTTCAGAGATATAGCGCGCGTCGGCTTGGCTATCGGCTTGCGCAGGGGTGCTGGCCATCAGGGACAAGATCAGCATCGCTTTAAAACTGGGTTTCCGCATGAGACGTTTCCTTTTCTATTCCGGGTCCGTAAGCGTCAAAGACACGGGTGCTAGCCCATCTATCTGGCCTTCTATCGCATCGCCTGCCACAACGGCACCGACCCCGGCGGGGGTTCCGCTCATGATCACGTCCCCGGCTTGCAGGTGATAGAACTGCGACAGATGCGCGATGATCTCGGGTACACTCCAGACCATATCAGCCAGCGTCGCATCTTGGCGAGTCGCTCCATTGACACTGAGATGGATACGTTGCGGGCCAATCTCACCCATTGTTGCCGCTCGTGAAACAGTGCTGATGATCGCTCCGCTCTCAATATCTTTTCCCAAATCCCACGGACGACGGTTGTCCTTGCCGACCTGCTGGAGATCGCGCCGGGTCATGTCAAAGCCTGCGGCATAACCGAAAACGGCGTCCATTGCGTCTTCCACGGACACCCGAAAGGCAGGCGCGCCGAGCGCGATGACCAGCTCCATCTCGTGGTGAAAGTTCGAGGTGCCGGGCGGATAGGGCCGCGTTTGCCCCGACGGCGTGTAGGCGTGGGCGGACTTCATGAAGTACCATGGGGCCTCGCGATCCACCTCGCCGCCCATCTCGGTCGCATGAGCGACATAGTTTCGCCCGACACAGAAAATACGGTGGATTGGGTAACAGGTATCCTCGCCCTCAATATCCAAACTTGGATGAGGGGCCGGGGGAAAAAGGTATGTGGTCATGACAAAAGTCTCGCGGTTTCAGGCAGCGCTTATCCAACCCCAGGGATTGGGCGAGGTCAACGCGGGTGTGGGCGTTTTGGGCGACAAAGAGCGCCCGCGTCTGTATAAGGCGGTAGAGCCTGCCAAACCGAGGATCCCGCCGCCGCGCCCGAAGATGAAATACGTGCCAATGTCATATTTTGCAGGGTTTGCAGCGGCTGTTTTGGCTGTGGGCGTGCTGTATCTGTGGCGTTTACTTTACCCCGTAGGTGACCCGGCGATCTTGCTTTTGGTCGTGGTAGCGCTGCTGGTGTGGCGCGGCACCTACCGCAGATCGGTGATCCGACGCATGACATGGCGACGCGCAATCTTGCGGACGGACAGTTGGCTCTACCGGATTTTTCAGGGCCGGATCGTGGCGCATTTGATCGGAATGGTCGCGGCGCTTGCGACAGTGATCACGCTGGCAGATTTCGCGCTGACAGGGTCCGAGCGCGAGTTGTATCTGGCGTTTGGCCTCTGCGTCGTGACCGGGTTTGCGCTGTCCTTTGCCGCACGGTGGGCCGCGTTGCACACGCGCCGTGATCTCGTTTTGGTCATCGCTGGACCGATTGCCGCCGTGGTTATGGGTCTGATCGGGACGGCTGCGTTTTTCTATCTGGGCTGGTATCTGGAGCCTGCGCCCGCCGCCGCCGACGCCCCGAACCTAAGCGTCGCGATTGCCGAGGGCCAAAGCGTTCTGCCCCCCCGCGACCACATTGTCGCTTGGGCTTTGGGACTGCCGCGCAGCTTGGAAACCGCGGGTTGGGTCCTTGCCAAACAGACGCAAACCTTCTCATTTTCCCCTTTAGGGCTTATCTTACTGCTGTTCTACAATGCGTTGGTCAGTTTCTCGCTGACCCGGTTGGTCGTCGATACCGTGACCGCCGCCTACGAGCCCAAGACCCCGTAACCCGACCTGAAAGGAGGGACTGATATGACGAGCCCTCTGGTGCTTGACAACCCCGTGCGCGTTCCAAATGCGCCCGATGGCCCCCGCCGCCGTGTGGGTGGGCCGTTCTGGGCATTGATCGCAGGTCTAACCGTTTTGACGATTGGGCTGACGGCTTTTGGCATCCAGCGCGGCGATTTTGACGCCCAGCGCCGAGTGATCCCGCTGGCGGAAATTGCAGCGATTGTGGATGATGCCGCCTTGCGGGCCGAGACGGCGACGGTGGCGCAGGTGGACAACCATCTGGACCTGCTGTTTGGACCCGTCGATGCCGCGATCCCTGCGTATGCGGATTTTCATTACTCTGTTTTGGGGGAATATACCCAGCTGGCGCAACTCGCGACGGGTCAGGTTGGCGATGCGTTGGAAGAGCGCCTGTTTGGCGGGTTTCAAGAGCGTCTGGATGGCTCGGTTCTGTCGCTAGAGGCGCAGTTTAACGCGACCTACGAGCAGGCTTTGAATGCGAAACTGGCGACCGCGCTGGAAGGCGCTGAGATGCGGTTTTTGACCGAAGGCACACGGATCGCACTGGATGACGCCAGCGCGCGGGCCTCGACCGGTAAGCCGATCTCGCTGGTGCTGGGCGTGGCGGGTGCGCGCGTTGGAATGCAGGCGGTCAAGATCGTCAGCCGGGCGGTTGCGCGCAAACTGCTGCTGTCGATTGGGCGCAAGACAGCGGCGAAGACGGCAACCCGTGGCACAGGGGCCGGTGGCGCGGCTGGTGTTGGTGCGGCGATTGGCGCGCCTTTGGGGCCGATTGGGGCTGCTGTTGGTGGCGCGGGCGGCTTTATCGTGGGCTGGATCGCGACGGATTATGCGGTGATCAAGCTGGACGAGTTGTTCAACCGCGAAGAGTTCGAGGCCGAAATTCGCGGCATGATCGCCGAGGAGCGCGCCGCGCTACGCACCATCCTGATCGCTCAGATTGAGAGCAAGCGGGTGGAGATTACGCTTGCCGGACGCACTCCGGCGGAGATTGTTGCAGGCGAGTGAAGGAGGGTGAAGGCTCATCGATGAGCCTTTCGGGCGGCCATTCGAATGGCCGCTGCCCCTCCTAATCCAGTCGGTCAATCAAGGCTTGGACCTGCGGACCCAATGCCTCGACAATCTTTGCCACACCGTCCTTGTTGGGATGGATGCCATCGCCCTGCATATAGGCCCGAAGCGCCGCCCCCTGATCGGCCTCAGATTGAAGCGCGCCAAGAAAGCTGTCCACATGCAACGCGCCGTAGGCCTCAGCCAGCTCAGGATAAATAGCATCAAACGCCGCTTTATACTCCGGCCCGTAATTGCCCGGCGCTTGCAGCCCGATCAGCAACACCGGCACCTCGCGCGCGGCAGCCGCCTGTAAGATGCCGTCAAGATTGGCGCGGCTTGCCTCAGGCGGGATCGCGCGCAGCAGGTCATTGCCGCCCAGCGCCACGATCAAGGCATCGACGTCATCGGTTAGGGTCCAAGCCACACGGGAAAGCCCCCCCGCAGTGGTATCGCCGGACACACCTGCGTTAACCATCCGTACATCTGCGCCTTGGGCCAGCAACCAACCCTCCAGCTGCGGGACGAACCCGTCTTCCTGCACCAACCCGTAGCCTTGCGTCAGGCTGTCGCCCAAAGCCGCGATCACGGTTTCGGCATGAAGCGGCGCGCTGAGCGCAAGCACCGCAAAACACGCGGCCCCTAGGTTGAGAGCGCCTTTGCGCGCCCCATATGTAAAGGCGTTGCACTTTGCCCGGAGCCCCCCAATGACCGACCCCGTTTTGTCCCTGTCCGATGTCGAGCTAAGCCTGATGGGCAATGCGGGCCGCGTGGACATCTTGCACGACATCTCACTGGACATCGAACGCGGGCAAACCGTTGGAATGGTGGGGCCTTCTGGGTCGGGCAAGTCATCTCTCCTCATGCTGATGGGCGGGCTGGAGCGCGCCACAGGCGGGTCGGTTCAAGCGCTCGGCCAAGACCTGACGGTGATGGGCGAGGACGCATTGGCGCGGTTCCGCAGGGGACATATGGGCGTGGTGTTCCAATCCTTCCACCTTATTCCGACGATGACCGCCTTGGAAAACGTCGCAACGCCGCTGGAACTGGCGGGCGCGGCAGACGCGTTTGAGCGGGCGGAGGCAGAGCTTGTCAGCGTCGGCCTTGGCGACCGGGTGCATCACTACCCCAGCCAGATGTCCGGGGGCGAGCAGCAGCGCGTTGCCCTCGCCCGTGCCGCCGCCCCCCGCCCCGATATCTTGCTGGCGGACGAGCCGACCGGGAACCTCGATGGCTCCAACGGACAGGCGATTATGGATATGCTGTTTGGGCTGCGCGATCGCCACGGCTCCACCCTCGTTCTAGTGACTCACGCGCCCGAACTGGCCGAGCGCTGCGACCGCGTTGTCACCCTGCGCGATGGTCGGATCGAGGCGGATACGCTGCAAACGCGCGAGGCGGCGCAATGATCGCCTGGAAGATCGCGCGGCGAGAGTTGCGCGGCGGATTGCAGGGGTTTTACGTATTTCTGGCGTGCCTGGCGCTGGGTGTGGCCGCGATTGCAGCGGTCGGATCGGTGCGCGTGTCCATTCAGGACGGGCTGTCGCGCGAGGGCGCGGTGATCCTCGGCGGCGATGCCTCGATTGCGTTCACCTACCGCTTTGCAGACGAAGATGAGTTGGCGTGGATGACCGCCCAAGCCGAGGCTGTGTCCGAGATTGTGGACTTCCGCAGCATGGTCGTCGTGGACCGCGACGGCGAGACCGAGCGCGGCTTGACGCAAGTGAAGGGCGTGGACGCGGCCTATCCGTTGAAGGGCGAGGTTGGGTTGGAGCCATCGATGCCGCTTGCCGACGCGCTCGCCGGGGTCGAGGGTGTGCCCGGACTAGTGGCGCAGCGCGTCTTGATCGACCGATTGGGGTTGGAGATGGGCGACGTGGTGCGCCTTGGGACGCAGGATTTCGTTTTGATGGCTGCGCTGACCCGCGAGCCGGACAGCGCGGGCGGCGGGTTCGGGCTGGGGCCGCGCAGTATTGTGCGCACGCAGGATCTGGCAAACTCGTCCTTGCTGGAGCCGGGTACGCTGTTTGACAGCGCCTACCGCTTGACCCTGCCGCCGGGCGTTGATCTGGACGCGCTGGAAGCCGAGGCCGAAGCGCAGTTCGCCGAAAGCGGGCTGCGCTGGCGCGACAGTCGCAATGGCGCTCCGGGGATTTCCGAGTTCGTGGACCGGATCGGGGCGTTCTTGGTGCTAGTGGGCTTGGCAGGCCTGGCGGTTGGCGGCGTGGGCGTATCGGCGGCGGTGCGGTCCTATCTGGACGCCAAAACCGGTGTGATCGCGACCTTGAAGACTTTGGGCGCAGAAGGGCGCACTATTTTTGCGGCTTATTTGATTCAAATCGGCATCTTGTCTGCGGTCGGGATCGTCTTGGGCTTGATGCTGGGGGCTGTCTTGCCGTTGATCTTTGCCCCGATCATCGAGGCGCGCTTGCCGATCCCGGCGGCCTTCGGAGTCCATCCGGGACCTTTATGGGAGGCGGCATTATATGGCGGGCTGACCGCATTGGTCTTCACCCTTTGGCCGCTGGCAAGGACTGAGCAAGTGCGCGCCGCCGCGTTGTTTCGCGATGCCTCAGGGCCGGTGCGGGCATGGCCGAGACTGCCATACATCCTCGCAATCGGCGTGGCCTTACTGGCGCTGATCGGGCTTGCGACATGGTTCTCAGGCGTGTGGCGTCTGACCCTCGGGGCAGCGGGCGGCATTCTAGGAGCGCTGATCCTGTTAACCCTGTCGGCATGGCTGGTGCGACGGGCGGCGCGACGTTTGGCACGAGCCAAACTGGTGCGTGGGCGCACATCGTTGCGGCTCGCGCTTGGAGCGGTTGGCGGGCCGGGAGGAGAGGCGACGAGCGTGGTTTTGTCTTTGGGTCTGGGACTGGCCGTCTTGGCAAGTGTCGGGCAGATCGACAGCAATCTGCGCAGCGCGATTGAGCGGGATCTGCCCAGTGTCGCGCCAAGCTATTTCTTCGTCGATATCCAGAATGATCAGCTCCCGGCATTCCTAGACCGCGTCCAAAGTGACCCTGATGTCAGTCGCGTAGACAGCGCGCCGATGCTGCGCGGGATCATCACGCGGATTAACGGCGCGCCCGCGCGCGAGGTCGCAGGCGAGCATTGGGTGCTGCAAGGGGACCGGGGCGTGACCTATTCGGTGGCTCCGTCCGAGAACACCACGATTACGGAGGGCGAGTGGTGGGCGCAGGACTATTCCGGCCCGCCGCAGATCAGTTTTGCCGCTGAGGAAGCCGTCGAGATGGGGCTTGTGCTTGGGGATGAATTGACGATCAACATCCTTGGCCGCGACATCACCGGCGAGATCACCAGCTTCCGCGAGGTGGACTTTTCGACCGCCGGGATCGGCTTCATCTTAACCATGAATCCAAGCGCCTTGGCCGGTGCGCCACACACGCATATCGCGACGGTTTACGCCGAAGAAGCGGCCGAAGCCTCCATCCTGCGCGACGTGGCGGCGGATGCCCCGAACATCACCGCGATCCGGGTGCGCGACGCCATTGACCGGGTGACGGAGGCGTTGTCGGGGCTGGCAGCGGCGACGAGCTACGGCGCGGCAGCGACCTTGATCACAGGCTTCGTCGTCCTGATCGGCGCGGCGGCAGCGGGGGAGCGGAACCGCGTGTTCGAGGCTGCGGTCTTGAAGACCGTGGGGGCAGCGCGGGGGCGCATTTTGGCGAGCTTCGCGCTGCGCTCGGCGATCTTGGGCGCAGCGGCGGGCGTTGTGGCGATTGTCGCCGGAGGGCTGGCCGGATGGAGCGTGATGACCTTCGTGATGGACACGGAGTTCGCGTTTGAGTGGGTCAGTGCGTTGGCGATTGTGGTCGGGGGAGCGCTGGCGACGCTTGCGGCGGGGTTGGCGTTTGCGTGGAGGCCCTTGGCGGCGCGGCCTGCGCAGGTGTTGAGGGGGCGGGAATGATGCCGCTCTGGGTCCCCGAATTGGTTAACGTCCCTAACAATGTTAGGAGCGCCGATTTTGACCCTCAAAACACTCAGACGCGCGACCACTTTTCAATGAGTTAAGACACACTGAGTGCTCGAGACCTTTCCAATGGGTTAACGCGCCTAACATTGTTAGGGACCTTAACCCTTTGGTAAGGTTTGACATCAAAACCCGCAAAACCTCAGCATCCCGGCAGATTAACGGCCAGTCCACCCAAGCTCGTCTCCTTATACTTCTCGTTCATATCCACGCCCGTCTGGCGCATCGTCTCAATGCAATTGTCCAGCGGCATGAAATGCGTCCCGTCCCCACGCAATGACAAGGACGCGGCGGACACGGCTTTGATCGCACCCAAACCATTCCGCTCTATACACGGCACCTGCACCAGCCCCCCAACAGGATCGCAGGTCATGCCGAGGTGATGCTCAAGCGCGATCTCGGCAGCGTTTTCGACCTGCGCGTTCGTCCCGCCTAAGGCCGCGCACAGCCCGGCGGCCGCCATCGACGCCGCGGACCCGACCTCCCCTTGGCAGCCGACCTCGGCCCCCGAAATACTCGCGTTGTGCTTGATCAATCCGCCAATCGCCGCCGCTGTCAGCAGGAACTGGCGCACCCCTTCCGCATGAGCCCCGATGCAGTGGTCGCGGTAGTAGCGCAGCACGCTCGGCACCACCCCGGCGGCCCCGTTGGTGGGCGATGTCACCACGCGCCCCCCAGCGGCGTTTTCTTCGTTCACGGCCATCGCATAAACGCTCATCCAGTCATTGGCGACATGGGGTTGGGCGAGGTTGCGGCCTTCTTCCGCCTTCAGGCTTTCGTATATCTTCTTGGCTCGGCGTTTGACCCGCAGCCCCCCCGGCAACTCGCCATCGATGCGCAGCCCTCGGTCGATGCACCGGAACATTGCGCTGCGGATCGCCTCGATCCCCTCGCTCAGCTCATGCTCGGCCATCAATGCGCGCTCGTTCTCCCATTTCATCTGGGCGATGGTCTTGCCGGACTTCGCCCCCATCTCCAGCATTTCGACAGCGCTGCCAAAGGGATAGGGAAAACCGGCCTCTTCCTTCTCGGCATGGAACGCGTCTGCGCCGCCGGTATCGCGCGCCTCGAGTTCCGCCGCCGTCATGACGAAACCACCCCCGATGGAGTAATACGTCTCCTCCATATAGAGGTTCCCAGCCGCATCGAACGCGCGCAGGATCATCCCGTTGGCGTGGCCTGCAAGCGTGCGGTCGTAGTCGAAAACAAGGTCTGTCTCAGGCTCAAACTTCAGCTCGCCCAAGCCCTCGGGACGCACGGTGCCGCGCGCGCGAACCTCGGCCTCCTCGCCCTCGGCCCGGTCGGGGTCGAGCGTATGGGGCAGATACCCCATCAACCCCAGCACAACCGCCCGGTCGGTGGCATGACCTTTCCCGGTGAACGCAAGCGAGCCATGAAGCGACGCGCCGAGTGCGGCCAATTCACCCGCTCCGGGCTCCTTGTCGCGCCCGCCACGCAGGTCCTCGAGAAAGCGCGCGGCGGCGGTCATCGGCCCCATCGTGTGCGACGAGGACGGGCCGATGCCGATCTTGAAGATATCGAAAATGCTCAGGAACATGGGGGCCTCCGCTTGGTCTTGAGTGCTTTGTCACATTGCGCGCCACCACGCCGCGCCAAGACCGACATCGCGCATGGGTTTGCGACCAAGTTCAAGACGAGGCCGCGTCACATCCAACCTATCCGCAATTGCGCCTTGCACATCACACCAGTCGGCTTCATCCCTTGATACCAGATACACGGAAGGGTTGCTTTGCAAGCGCTTGCACAGCAAAGTCGACCCTGCCTATGACTTGGGAGGGTCCGCGCGTGGGAGAACCGAAAATCAACCTCAGCCCGCGTGTCTCGGACGAGATCCGCAAGACCACCTGCTACATGTGCGCCTGCCGCTGCGGGATTAACGTGCATATGAAGGACGGCAAGGTTGCCTATATCGAGGGCAACAAGGACCACCCGGTCAATAAGGGCGTGCTCTGCGCCAAGGGCTCGGCTGGGATCATGCAGGTCACGGCCCCCTCGCGGCTGAAAGCGCCTTTGAAGCGCGTTGGCAAGCGCGGCGAAGGCAAGTTTGAAGAGATCACTTGGGAGGAGGCGCTCGGCATCGCCAAGGACTGGCTGGAGCCGATCCGCCAGACCCCCGAGAAGCTGGCCTTCTTTACCGGACGCGATCAGTCGCAAAGCTTCACCTCGTTCTGGGCGCAAGCCTACGGCACCCCGAACTATGCGGCCCATGGTGGGTTCTGCTCGGTCAATATGGCCGCTGCGGGCATCTATACGATGGGCGGCGCGTTTTGGGAATTTGGACAGCCGGATTGGGAGCGTGCGAAACTGTTCATGCTCTTTGGCGTGGCCGAGGATCACGACAGCAACCCGATCAAGATGGGTCTGGGCAAGCTGAAAGCGCGCGGCGCGAAGGTCATTGGCGTGAACCCTATTCGCTCGGGCTATAACGCGATTGCGGATGAATGGGTTGGGATTACGCCGGGCACGGATGGCCTCTTGATCCTGTCGCTGGTGCATCTGCTGATGAAGGCCGGCAAGGTCGATTTCGAATACCTCGCCCAGTTCACCAACGCCGCCTGCCTCGTGGATTGCGATCCGGCGAGCGAAAATTACGGGCTGATCCTGCGCGACGAGCAGGGCCGCGAGTTGGTCATGGACCGCAAGGAAAAGCGCCCGCGGTGTTTCGACAAAGAGGACGTCGCCCCCGATCTGGTCAATGGCTGGCGCAATGCCGGGATCACCCACAAGCCCGTCTTCCACCTGATGCTCGATCGCTACCTAGACGAGCAATACGCGCCCGAAAATGTGGCCGAGCGTGTGGGCATCTCCGCCGCCCGCATCCGCGCGATTGCCGCTGACATTGCCCGCGTCGCCTTTGATGAGGCGATCGAGATCGACCAGGAATGGACCGATTTCAGGGGTCGCAAGCACACCAAGATGACCGGTCGTCCGGTGGCGTTCCATGCGATGCGCGGGATCTCTGCGCACTCTAACGGGTTCCAGACCGCGCGCGCTTTGCACATGTTGCAGATCATCCTTGGTGCTGTGGAAACCCCCGGTGGCTTCCGCTTCAAGCCGCCTTATCCGAAGCCCGCGACCGCGCATCCGAAGCCGCATTTCAAGGTCACACCGGGACAACCCCTCGATGGTCCGCATCTGGGCTATCCGCACGGGCCTGCCGATCTGGCGCTTGATAAGGACGGCAATCCGATCCGGATCGACAAGGCGTTCTCGTGGGAGAACCCGCTGAGTGCCCACGGCCTGATGCACACGGTCATCGCCAACGCCCATGCGGGTGATCCGTATAAGGTGGACACGCTGTTCCTCTACATGGCGAACATGGCGTGGAACTCGTCGATGAACACCGCTGGCACGATGAAGATGCTGACGGATGAGGATGAGGACGGGAATTATGTGATTCCTCGGATCATTTACTCCGATGCTTATAGCTCGGAGATGGTGGCCTATGCGGACCTGATTTTGCCCGATACGACCTACCTAGAGCGCCACGATTGTATCAGCCTGCTCGACCGACCGATCTGCGAGGCTGACGCTGTCGCCGACGCCATCCGCTGGCCGGTGATTGAGCCGGACCGTGATGTCAAAGGCTTCCAGTCGATGCTGTGCGAGCTTGGCGCGCTCTTGAGCCTGCCGGGGTTCGTGAATGAAGACGGCTCGCAGAAATACGCCGATTACGGCGACTACATCACCAACCACATTCGCCGGCCGGGCGTGGGGCCTTTGGCCGGTTGGCGCAATAAGGACGGGTCCGGTGCCGGGCGTGGCGACGCGAACCCCGACCAGTTGCAGAAGTATATCGACAATGGTGGCTTCTGGGTCGAGCACGTCCCGGAGGAGGCCGCGTTCTACAAGCCGTGGAACAAGCGCTACCAGGAATGGGCGGTCGAGAAGGGCTTTTTCGACAAGGAACAGCCGTATCTGTTCCAGCTCTACGTCGAGCCGCTGCGCCGCATGCAGGCCGCCGCCGAAGGCAAAGGCGATATCCAGCCGCCCGATCATCTGCGCGAACGCTTGAAGCAGGCGATGGATCCGCTGCCGTTCTGGTCGCCGCCCTTTGGCGAGGATGTCGATCAGGATGCCTATCCGCTGCACGCGCTGACCCAACGCCCGATGGCGATGTACCACTCGTGGGGCTCGCAAAACGCGTGGCTTCGTCAGATCCACGGGCGGAACCCGCTCTATGTGCCGACAGATGTTTGGGAAGAAAACGGGTTTGAAGTGGGGGATTGGGCGAAGGTCAGCTCTCCCCATGGCGAGATCACGGTGCCTGTGGCTTTGATGGGCGCTTTGAACGCGAAAACCGTGTGGACGTGGAACGCGATTGGTAAGCGGAAGGGCGCTTGGGCTTTGGACAAAGACGCGCCCGAGGCCACGAAGGGGTTCTTGCTGAACCACTTGATTTCGGACCTGTTGCCGCCGAAGGGCGACGGGATGCGCTATTCGAACTCCGATCCAGTGACAGGCCAAGCCGCGTGGTTTGATCTGCGCGTGCAGGTCGAGAAGGTGGATGCGCCGGTTGAGGCTCAACCTGCTTTCGATCCGCTTCATGGGCAGGGGGTCGGAGAATGAGTATTTTTAGCAAGAAAGAGAAGGAGGGCGCGCAATGACGCCGCGACGGACACTGCTCTTGATCGCCGCCTTTGTCTTTGTGACCTTCGGCAGCTTCGTTCTGTATATCATCCGTGAGGTCAGCGCGCAGTCGGCGTCGCTGTCGATGTTGGGAGGCGTGGCATGACCGAACTGCCGACGAGCACGACCAAAAAGCTAGGTCTGGTCATTGATCTGGACACCTGTGTGGGCTGCCATGCGTGTGTGGTGTCCTGCAAAGGCTGGAACACCGAAAATTACGGAGCACCTCTCAGCGATCAGGATGCCTATGGGGCGGAGCCTTCGGGGACGTTCCTGAACCGGGTCCATTCCTATGAGATCACCCCGAAGGATGCGCCTGCCCAGATCGTGCATTTCCCGAAATCCTGCCTGCATTGCGAGGATGCGCCTTGCGTCACCGTGTGCCCGACCGGTGCCAGCTATAAGCGGGCCGAGGACGGCATTGTCTTGGTGAATGAGGATGCCTGTATCGGCTGTGGTCTGTGCGCTTGGGCCTGTCCGTATGGCGCGCGCGAGATGGATCAGGCGGCGGGTGTGATGAAGAAATGCACCCTCTGCGTGGACCGGATTTATAACGAGAACCTGCCTGAGGAAGACCGCGAGCCCGCTTGCGTGCGCACCTGTCCTGCTGGGGCGCGCCACTTTGGCGATTTCGCCGATCCCGAGAGCAACGTGTCGGTCCTGAGTGCCGAGCGCGGCGGCATCGATCTGATGGCAGAGCAGGGCACAAAGCCCACCAACAAATACCTGCCCCCGCGTCCCAAAGCGGACGCGCAGCCGGAGCCTGAGTTGGATATCCTTGCGCCTTTGCTGGCCCCCGTCGCCTCGGAATCGCACGGCTTTCTTGGCTGGCTCGACAAGACCCTCGACAAGCTACCCGGAGGAGCGCGCTAGATGCACCCGGCCCCAAGTATCATCCTGTTTACCACGTTGTCCGGCCTCGGCTTTGGGCTGTTAACCTTCCTCGGGCTGAACATGCCCGATGTGGACGGGTGGGTTCTGTTTACCTTCTTCGCCATTGGCTACGCGCTGTCCGTCGGCGGGTTGCTGTCTTCGACCTTCCACCTCGGCCACCCTGAGCGGGCTTGGCGCGCGTTTAGCCAGTGGAAAACCAGCTGGCTCAGCCGCGAAGGCGTGTGTGCAGTGGCGGCGTTAACCGTGCTTGGACTTTACGCATTGCTGGCGATTTTCTTTGACACCAAGGTTGCAGTCCTCGGCTGGCTCGGGGCCGCGCTTAGCCTTGCGACGGTGTTCACCACCTCGATGATCTACACGCAGATGAAGACCGTACCGCGTTGGAATCATTGGACAACGCCTGCGCTGTTTCTGACGCTCAGCCTCGCGGGCGGCGCACTTTTGGCCTCGAAGCTCGGCATCGCAGCGCCTTTGTTGATCGCGGCCTTCGGCATCCAGGCCTATGCCTATCAAACCGGCGACAAGCGGTTTCGCGAGCGCGGGCATACGCTGAACTCGGCCACGGGTCTGAACGGCGGTGCGATGCGGATGTTTGAGGGCCCCCACACCGGCACCAACTATCTGATGAAGGAAATGGTCCACCAGATTGGGCGCAAACACAGCCTGAAACTGCGGATCATTGGCATGGGCCTCGGCCTGTTTGTCCCTTGGTTAATGCTGATCGCCCTACCCGTCGGCCACCTGATCGCGATCCCAGTGATCCTGCTGCATCTGGGCGGTGTCCTCGCCCTGCGGTGGCTGTTTTTCGCGGAAGCTGAGCATGTGGTCGGCCTCTACTACGGGAAGCACGGATGACGCCTATTCGCATTGACGCGCTGCAATACGCCAACTGGTCGCGCAAGATTTTCGAGCAGATGCGGGTCGGCGGCGTCGATGCCGTCCATGTGACAATCGCCTATCACGAGAGCTTTCGCGAGGCGGTTCTGAACGTCGAGGCGTGGAACGAGATGTTCTTGCGCCATGGCGATCTGATCCGGCCCGGACGCTCGGCCGCGGATATTCGGGCGGCACGGGACGAGGGCAAGACGGCGATTATTTTCGGCTTCCAGACCGCCCAACCGATCGAGGATGATCTGGGGCTTCTGGCCGTGTGGAACGATCTTGGCCTGCGCGTGATGCAGCTGACCTATAACAACCAGTCCTTGCTGGCGACCGGGTGTTACGAGGCTGAAGACACCGGCCTCACGCGCATGGGCAAGCAGGTCGTGGCAGAGATGAACCGCCTCGGTATCCTGATCGACATGAGCCATTCGGGCGAGCGCTCGACCCTTGAGGCCATTGACTATTCTGCCCGACCGATTGCGATCACCCACGCCAACCCCCATTGGTGGCACGCCGCCTTGCGCAACAAATCCGACACGGTGATCAAGGCGCTGACCCAAGCGGGCGGCATGATCGGCTTTTCAGTCTATCCGCATCACCTGAGGGACGGCAGCGCCTGCACGTTAACCAGTTTCTGCGAAATGGCTGCCGAGGCGGCGTCGCGCTATGGCGCGCAGCATCTCGGGATCGGCACCGATCTGTGTCAGGACCAGCCCGACAGCATCGTAACCTGGATGCGCAACGGGCGCTGGACGCGCGATCTGGATTACGGCGAAGGCAGTGCGGCGCAGGCGGGCTTTCCGCCGCAGCCCAAGTGGTTCGAGAACAACACCCACTTTGACATTATAGCGCAGGGCCTGCGCGATGTAGGATTTGACGAGGCCGAGATTGCGGGCATCATGGGCGAGAACTGGCTTCGCTTCTGGGAGACCGCATTTGAGCCTGCATCCTGACGCATTAACCACGATACCCTTGCGCGATCCGAACGTGGTTATGCGCCTGTCACGCCTCGGGGCGGCCTTTCCGACCCGACTGAGTTTCATGCGTCGGTTGATCCGCGCCCTGATCGCTCAGAAGGCCGAGGTGACCCGGCCCGTATGGGACATCGATGCGCAAGGCCATGGGCGCGCGGTGCTGAGTGTTCCGCTCGGCGGGCACGTCTATTCGCTGATCGCCTATTCCAACGCCATCCCCGATGACGCCCGCACCGACCGGGTGATCGCGGAAGTGTGGGACACGACGTTTACCTTGTTTGATGGGCTGCCTTCGACCGAGGATCTCGACCGCCTGCAATCGCAAGTCCCGCGCCAGGAAGGCGGGCGGATGCAACCAACGGAGCTGATCCTCAGCCGCGCCAACAAGTCGATGCGCCTGTTTGCAAGCGTGGTCGACGCGCTCGCGCAAGGCCAGCAGCCGGACGCCGACGAGATTGGCCAGATCGGCTATCTGATGCGCACCACAGCCGTCTACGGCAACGGCAAGTTCGGCATCGCGGATCGGGATCGGATCAAGGACCGGCCCGTTTTGAACGGACCTTTTGCGGCTGAGATGCTGACGGTTTGGTTAATCCGGCAATTCACCCTCGATCTGGTGGAGCATGTGGCGCGCGCCAAGGGTGGTGACAAAGCTGTGCCGCTGGACGCAAAGCTCAAGCGCCATCTCGGCATCGGCAACTCCACCGGCCTCGGCATGGCGCCGTTCCTCGTGAACCATCCCGGTCTGCTACATGCGTGGATGCAGGCCCGCGAAACCGCCCTCGCCCGTGTGCTGGACGCCGGTGCAGACGCCGCGCGGATTGCGCCACTTCTGGAGCGTGCCAAAGCCCATGTCGCGGAATGGTCCGTGGCCGACGACGTGCAGATGACCCGAATCGAGGTGCTGCGGGCCGAGTTGGACAGGCTCAACCCCGACACCCTCTGGGCCGATGCGCAGGACAAAAGCGACGAATGCCAAGAGCTTATCGTTGCCCTGCTGGTTGAGGCACATCCCGAGCTGGTCGATGATCTTTGCGAGACCATGTGCGACGACCACACGCCCACCTTCGACACCACGATCAGCAACGCCCGGATGCGCGACAAGCTGCGCCGCAGCTACAGTTGGGCGCTTGAAATTAACCTTAAGGCCGAGGGTGCGCAGGACCTCTTTTGGTACGTCTCCGAGGACAAACTGGAACCGCGCTTGGGCGAGCGTCATGTGATCTCGGGGGCGGATCGTGAGAACCCGCTGGATATCGCGCGCCAAATCCAAGCCTTCGATCTGGCGCTTTGCAAAGCCGACCCGATTGCGCCGCTGGCAAGCCTGCTGATGACCGCGCCCGAGCATCGCCGCATCGCGCGCCGTGTCCAAGCCGTTGGCGATCTGACTTACGCGGAAGTGCGCGATAACGTGCTCGACGCCAAGACGCGTCCCATCGACCTGCTGCGCGCCAAGCTGGCGGTGTTTGGGGCGTCGAAGTTCGACCCAAAATCAGACCGTTGGACGCGGGTGACGCTCTTCCAAGGCGCGCCCTTGGCAGAAGAAATCGCGAAGGGGACGGCCACGGATGACTGGGCGTTTCCGACCCTGCGATGATCTATGCCGCCCGATCCGAACTGTCCGCCTTGATGACACGCGCCGCAATTGGCCGGGGCCTCGCACCTGGCATTGCGGACGAGTTAACGGCAGCGGGCTTGTCGCTGTGCGAGCATGGCCTTGATGGGGCAAAACTGGTGCTCGACGCGCTCGGCCCCGATCCGGTCAAGCCGCGCCTGTCGGGCCAAACGCTGGTCTGTGACAGCTTGCCGATGTTGGCTTCAAGCGCGTTTGACTTGGCCGAAAGCGGTCCCCTGATCTTGGCAACCCTCGCCGATATCACCTTGCTGGAAGGCTACGCGCGCACGCGCGAGGGCACATGGCAGATCAGCGGCGCGCGCCCGCGCTACGGGTTGCGCAAGGGGGGTGCGGGACAGCCGGAACGCGCAGCAACGCCGCCGCCCTTTGCGGTGGACGAGGCCGTGTGGGACGGGCTGAAGACCCTCGGTCACGGCGCGTTGGTGCCCGCGACGGATGAAACCGCCGCAGGCGCGGGCGCGGGTCAGATAGACAACGATTAGGATCCTACGATGAGCGCTCAGATCACCCCTTTCGGGACCACCGCCGCCGGTGAGATCGTCGAAAAGATCACCATCGGGACGGACGAGCTTACTATCTCGATCCTGACATGGGGGACGGTTCTGCAAGATGTCAGGCTGGCGGGGCTGGACCATCCCCTGACGCTGGGCGGCCCTGATCTGGCGGGCTATGCCGGGCCAATGAAGAGCTTTGGCGCGGTGATGGGGCCGGTGGTGAACCGGATCAGAAACGCACGCGCGCCGATTGCAGGCGTGATGCACCGGTTCGAGGCCAATCTGGACGACACCCATACCAAGCATGGCGGATCACATGGGCCCCATGTCAGCGTCTGGAGCATCGTTGAGACCTCGCCAACCCACGCCGTGCTGGAGCTGGCGCTGCCGGATGGGCTATCGGGCTTCCCCGGAACCCGCGTGATCCGCGCAGAATACCGCGTGATCGGCGCCGCTTTGGATATGGTGCTGGTCGCCCAAACAGATGCGCCCACGCTGATCAATCTGGCAAACCACAGTTATTGGAACCTCGACGGCAGCCTGGATGCGCGCGGGCATAGCGTTCAGATATTTGCCGATCGGTATACCGAGAACGGGCCAGATCTGATGGTGACGGGACGTGTTTTGCCTGTAGACGGCAGCCCGTTCGATTTTCGCGACCCTACGCCTTTTGCGGCTGGTCCGGAGCGTATGTTTGACCTCAATTACGTGCTGGCAGACGCGAAACGCCCGTTGACGCTGGCCGCGCGGATCACTGGCGAGACAGGCGTCACGATGGAGATGTCGACGACGGAGCCCGGCTTGCAGCTTTTCGATTTCGGCAGCTTCGATACCGGCGCGTTTATCGGCCATCACGGCGCGCCCTACCCCAGCTATTCCGGGATCGCGCTGGAAGCCCAAGGCTGGCCTGATGCCGCAAACCACGACGGCTGGCCAAGCATCGAGGTAACGCCAGATGCACCTTACCACCAGCATACGCGGTGGGCGTTCTCTAAGTGATTTAGGGGAAGTGGTGGCGTGGGAGAGACTTGAACTCTCGACCTCACGATTATGAGTCGTGCGCTCTAACCAGCTGAGCTACCGCGCCTAAGTGCGCGCCTCGTAAGCCAGCGGGCGGGGCGGGTCAACCATGAAATACGCAAGCCCTGCCCCGACGCAGACTTGCCTTGCCGCGCGGATATGCTAGCCAAGTTGCCATCATGACCGACACAACACACTGTCCCAATTGCGGCAGCCCCCTCGGGGCCAAGATCGCCTTTGCCCGTATGCTCGATTGTGACAGCTGCGGCACCACGATCGTGCGCGATGGCGAGGCCCTGCGTGCGGCGGGCGAGCGCGGCGTGATGCTGGACGCGCCAAGCCTGATGGCCGTGGGTCAGACGGTGATGATCGGCTCAAAGCAATACACCCCGTCCGGGCATATCCGGTTCGATTATGGCGCGGGCTGGTGGGACGAGTTTTGGTGCCCGCTCAGTGTAGCTGGGCCCGAGGGCATCTGGATCAGCGTCGACGAAGGCGAATACGCGGTGGAGCGCAAAGTGCCACGCCGCGCCGCCCCGGACGTGCCCAAGAACCTGACCCTCGGAACGCAGGTCGAATTTGACCGCGAGACTTATATGCTCAGCGAAACGGACGAGGCGACCTGCATTGCGTTCCGCGGCGCGCTGCCCGAGGTCGTCGCGCTTGGCGAGCAGCATTATTACGCGAACTTCACCTCGCCCTCGGGCGGGCTTTTGTCGCTTGAGGTCTGGGATGGCGGCAATGCGTGGTATGTTGGCGAATGGATTGATCCGTGGAAGATCAAGACCGTGACATGAGCAGCGCTGAGACCACCCGCTCGATCAATTGCACGTCCTGCGGCGCGGGCTTGTCGGTGTTGGGCGGGGGGCGTGTGACCTCGCGGTCCTGCGAATATTGCGGAGCACTTCTGGACGCCCAAGACAACTACAAGATCCTCGAGGCCTACAACAAGGCCCCCCGCCCCGACACGCCGTTCGAGCTGGGGATGGAAGGCACGCTTGAGGATGTCCACTGGACCGTCATCGGCACGTTGCAGGTGATCGAGACGTATCAAGGCCAGAAATGGGAATGGATCGAGCATCAGCTGTTCTCGCCCACCCACGGCTATTGCTGGCTGGCGATAGAGGATGGGCATTTCACCTTCACCCGCAAAGTGCGCGGGATGGGCAATTCCGGCTGGTGGACGGAAGCGCGGGTCAACCGGGCAGAGAACAAGCCTTCGACCTATTGGGGGGGCGAGCGGTTTGCCTATTTCGAGTCTGGCGCGCGCCGCATTGCCTATGCCGAGGGCAGCTTCAACTTCGCGCCCCGGCGCGGGGATCGCACGCCTTACGTGACCTTCATGAGCGACACCCAGCAACTGACCCAAGCGCTGAACGGGCCTGAGCGCGAGGTGGAGCTGACCTCGTATCTTGCGCCGGATGTGGTGCAGCAGGCCTTTGGGCTGACACAGATGCCGCGGGCCAAGGGTGTGCATCCGCTGCAACCGTTCGTGCCATGGGCGCATGGGCCGTTTTTGCGCAATATGGGGTTTGTCTCGGCGGGCATCGCGCTGTTTTTGTGGGGGATGCTCGCGGGCAACAGCACACCCGTGATGACCGAGCGGAACCTGCCTACGACGCGCCCGATCTCGTTGCCATTCGACATCAGCAATGCCGCCGATCTGGTCACGATCCGGTTGGAAAGCAACGCGAGCAATGGCTGGGCATGGTATGATATCGAACTGATCCGCCCCGGCGGAGACAGCCTTGTCGAATTTGGGCGGCAGGCGGAATACTACTTCGGCAGGCAAGACGGCGAGAACTGGTCCGAAGGCTCGCGCATCACGACCGCGACGTTGCGGTTGCCGGAAACGGGTCGCTACACCCTGAATATCGAGCAGTCGGAATCAGGCAGTTGGGGCAATGGATCGCGCCCGAACCAGATCAGCGTTTCGGTGACCGAAGGGGTGAAATCGGCGTTCTGGATGCTGATCGCCGCCGTTGTGTCGGCCCTGTCGGGTGCTGCCATTCTGGGACGGCGTATGTTCCACAAATCCCGCCGCTGGGCCGGCAGTGACTGGAGCGACGACGACTGATGACGCGCATCGTAATCTCGCTATTGTTTGCAGGTCTGCTCGGCTCGGCATGGTATCTTGGCCAAGCTGGCGTCTGGGGCGAAAGCACGGATCTTCAATCGGTCCGCACCGGATCTGCTGGCGTGCCGTATTACGGCGTGCGCAGCATAAAATGATGACACTAGACACAAGGGTTTAACCAATGTTTGCCGCCATCCAAATCGCCGAATTCCTCGGTACGATCTTTTATGCCTTCGTCGGTCTCGGCCTGATGATCTTCTTCTGGATGATCATCGAATGGATCACGCCCTTCTCGCTGCGCAAAGAGATCGAAGAGGAACACAACATGGCCATCGCCGTATTGATGGGCGCGATCTTTATCGCCCTGTCGATCCTGATCTCAGCCGTGATCCTGTCCTGACCGACCAAACCGGCCCCGGCTTGCGCGACGATCACAAGGTTGCGCTTTTGCTGGCCTCCACCTTCGTGGTGGCGGTGGCCGGGCTGGTCTATGAACTGGTCGCCGGCGCTGCCGCATCCTACCTGCTGGGCGATAGCGTTACGCAGTTTTCCTTGGTCATCGGGTTGTTTCTGACTTCCATGGGCGTGGGCGCGTTTGCCTCGCGCTATGTCGAGAACGCCGAGGCAGGCTTTGCCACCAGCCAGATCGCGCTTGGCATCGTTGGCGGTTTTTCCGCGCCGATCCTCTTTGCGACCTATGCCTATCTGGAAGGGATCACCGGGGTTCTCTTTACCATCGTGTTCCTCTGCGGTGCTTTGTCCGGGTTGGAGATCCCGCTGATCACTCGCATTCTGACTGCGATGGGGGCCGGCAAACACACCCTCGCAAATGTACTTACCGCCGATTATCTGGGCGCTCTGGCGGCCGCCTTGGCCTTCCCGTTGCTTGTGGTGCCGCAGCTTGGTTTGATGTCGGCGTCGCTCGCCTTCGGGCTGCTGAACTTACTCGTCGCAGGAATTTCTCTCTGGCTGTTTAAGGACATCCTTGGGTGGGCGTTTCGCGCCGTCTGGGCCGTGGCCGTCCTTGTCTGCGCGGTGGCTTTGGTGCGGGCCGAAACGCTGGTCTCGGTCCTAGATGCGACGCTCTACGAGGACGAGGTGATCGTCTCGCAAACAACACCTTACCAGCAAATCACCATCACCCGCTTCCGCGACCGCACACGGTTATTTCTGAACCAATCGATCCAATTCGATAGCCTTGATGAGCATCGATACCATGAAATGCTCGTCCACCCCGCCTTGGCGCGCGTTGCCAATCCAGCACGCGTGTTGATCCTCGGCGGCGGTGACGGGATGGCCGCACGCGAAGTTCTCAAAGATCCCAGAGTGTTAGCCATAGACTTGGTCGATCTCGACCCCGCAGTGACAAGCCTTTTTCGCGATCGCGACGATCTTGCAGCCCTCAATGACTTCGCCTTGCGCAACCAGAAGTTAAAAACTGTCAACGCAGATGCGTGGCAATTCCTGTCCGAGCCCGGCGAAACCTATGACCTTATCATCGCCGATTTACCCGACCCTTCAAACCTATCCTTATCGCGCCTTTATACCCGCGAGTTCTACGCCCGAATGCTCGACCGCCTCTCCGCCACAGGCCTTTTCGTGTCCCAAGCCGGATCCCCCCTGTTTGCACGTTCCGCGTTTTGGTCGCTTGAGAAAACCCTCTCCGGCACCCGCAATCCCATCGCCCCGGGCCAAGGTCTATGGGTGGAGCCGTTGCACGTCACCATCCCCAGTTTCGGGATCTGGGGATTCATCATTGCAGGTAAAATGGAGCCGACCGAGCGCACCCTTACATTCCCAAACGACCTGCTATACCTCACCCAAGACACATTAGATGCGGCACGGGTTTTCCCGCCCGACATGGCGAAGGTCGAGGTCGAGCCAAACACAATGCAAACCCACGCTCTCATGAAATACTACCTAGACGGCTGGGCCGAGTGGTTCCGCTAGACCTTCCCGGACAGGAAGGCCATTCTGCGACTGAGGAGGATCCCACATGCAAATGCTCGACAAACTGGCCGCGATCACAGGGGCAGCGCATGTTCTGACCGGAGACGATTTGGGCAAATACGCCTCAGATTGGACCGAAAGCTACCACTGGACGCCCCTTGCCGTGGTGAAACCGCGCTCGACCGAAGAAGTCAGCGCGATCCTGAAGTTGGCGTCCGAGACCAACACCTCTGTCGTGCCTGTCGCTGGCAATACTGGCCTCAACGGTGGGACTTCCGCTGAAGGGGCCTTGATGCTGTCGCTCGAGCGGATGAACCAGATCCGCGAGATCCGAACGGATGCGCGCGTCGCGGTGGTCGAGGCCGGGGTAATTCTTAGCCAACTGCACGATGCGGCCAATGCCCATGACCTGATGTTCCCACTCTATTTCGGGGCGCGCGGTTCGGCGATGATCGGGGGGGTGCTTAGCACGAATGCAGGCGGATCAAATGTGCTGCGCTATGGATCCACGCGCCATTTATGTTTGGGCCTCGAGGTCGTGCTGGCCGATGGGCGCGTGATGAACTTGATGAGCGCGCTACACAAAGACAATTCCGGGTTCGATCTGAAAGACCTAATGATCGGTGCGGAAGGCACTTTGGGGATTATCACGGGCGCGGTGATGAAACTCGTCCCGCAGCCCAAAGCTTATGCGACTGCTATGGTTGCGGCCCCCGATCTGGACGCCGCGCTGGTGTTGCTTAATCGGCTACAAGAAGCGACCGGGGGGATGGTCGAGGCATTCGAATATATGCCGCGTCTTTATATGGAGACGCTCAAGGCCAAGCATCCTGACACCCGCGAGCCCTTTGAGGCGACATACGAAGTCAATATATTGGTGGAGGTTGGCACGACTCAAGCCACAATGGCGCATGCGGGCGCGGATGGATCCGTGCCTCTGACAAATGCGCTGGAAGAGACCTTGGCGGCAGTGCTGGAGGAGGGCCTCGCCTTGAATGCGGCTGTGGCCCAGAACGAAGCGCAGCGCCGCGAAATGTGGGATCGGCGCGAACGTGCGGGAGAGGTTTTGTTAACCACGAAGCCGCTCGTGAACCATGATGTGTCCGTACCCGTTGACAAAGTCTCCACCTTTTTGGCGCGGATGGGCCAACGCTTGGCTGAACTTGACCCGGGTGCGCGCGACTGCTCGGTCAGCCACTTGGGTGACGGGAACGTGCATTATGCGGTCTGGCCGACGAGCGAAGACAAGGCGCAACATGTCGCGATAACGGAGGCGGTAGAGGACGTCACACTTGCGCTGGGAGGCAGTTTTTCGGCGGAACATGGAATCGGGCTGTCGAAGATGGGCAGCATGGCGCGCCGCAAGGACCCAGTAGCGCTGGAGATGATGCATGCGGTGAAGGCGGCATTTGATCCAAACGGGCTGCTCAATCCCGGGAAGGTCTTACCGTCTGTTGTGTGAGACGCTGGGAGTTTAGTGTGTAACCGGCGGCGTTAACCTTAACCGGCGGCGTTAACCTTAACCGGCGGCGTTAACCTTAACCGGCGGCGTTAACCTTAACCGGCGGCGTTAACCTTAACCGGCGGCGTTAACCTTAACCGGCGGCGTTAACCTTAACCGGCGGCGTTATTGCGCAGAATGAAATTCTGATTTGAGGGGGCGTGCTTTGTCTAGCCCAAATACCTCAAAGTCCCGAACCAGCGCACGAACCAATTCAATGGCCCATGCGCGATAATCAGCCAGATCTATTAGGATAACTCACCCTGCTGATTGTCAATTTAGCTCTGGATCAATGATCGGCGAAGTCCAGTGCTAGGGCCAGGGCCCATTAATCCTGCCCCCTCGGTTTGACAGATTTTTGTCTAACACGCTGTCCGGCAGAGTATTGCACAGCAGTGTCTCGACAGGAAGGAACGGGCGCGCAGGAATAGTGGTCCTATTTCAAGCAACTGTACCGTAGTCAGACGGATCATCCATCAAATCCGACCCTATTGTGTATGGTCATGCACTGCAGGGGCGGCGGAACGCCAAATCCGCTTCATCTCAGCGACTTAGTCGATTTGAAAAGGGCCCCCCTTACCTTCATCGACTAAATATAGGCTGCGCCGGTTCCGGCGAGGTATCATCATCAGCGATGCCTTTTTCGCCTAAACCCCCTGAGATTGCGCGGATTATGCGCCGAGGGGACAGGATTAATGAGTCCTGACCCTAAGCCGCAATCCAACTAAAGAAATCGGTCGGTGCACGAGTGCGCAACCGCTCAGCCAGTTCAACGCCCAGCTCCGCACCATCCGCAACCGGCGCGCGCCCCTCTTCGAGGATAACCTCTGATCCATCGGGGCGAAGAATCTCGCCGCGCATCCAAATCTCTGTGCCCTCTAGCAAAGCAAGCCCCGCGATTGGAGTCTCACAAGATCCATCCAGAGCACCCAAATAAGCCCGCTCACAGGCCAAGCGTTGCCCAGTTGGAATATCGTGAATTGCATCCAACAAGCTTGCTACACGCATGTCATCCCCGCGCCGCTCGATCCCGATGGCCCCTTGCGCGACAGCGGGCAGCATCTCTTCAGGCTCAATCGATCTGCGCGGCACATCCGTCATATTCAAACGGTTCAATCCCGCCGTCGCAAGAAACGTCGCTTGCGCAACGCCCTCTTCCAGCTTCTTCATCCGGGTCTGCACATTACCGCGAAACTCAACTAGCTCCAAATCAGGACGACGGTGCGCCAGTTGCGCGCGCCTGCGTAGCGACGACGACCCAACCACGGCCCCTTGCGGCAAATCGGCCAAGCTACCGCCATTCAGCGTCACGAATGCGTCGCGCACATCTTCACGCGGCAGGTAGGTGTTCAAAAGTAAACCGCCCGGTTGTTCGACCGGCATATCTTTCATGGAATGCACCGCGATATCGATCTTGCCGGCGATCAAGTCTTCCTCAATCTCGCGTGTGAACAGCCCTTTACCGCCAATATCCTTCAGCGCTTTATCAAGGATTTGGTCGCCCATGACCTTGATCACCACGATTTCAAACGCAGTTTCCGGCAGGTCGAACGCTGCCATCAGACGACTGCGGGTCTCATGGGCTTGTGCCAGCGCCAGTGGGGATCCACGGGTGCCGATACGCAAGGGCTGGGCGGGGGTCGGGAGGTCGATCTTCATGGTGTCATCTTTATATGTGTCAACTTGGCCTGACAATATCTGATTGCCTGGCTGACCCTGACATGAAAGACTATGTAAATCAGACGAGACATGACGACACAGAAGGCAATGACCATGGCACCGACGAAAAAGATCCTGCGCAGCCTTGCGGGCGAAACCCTTCCCACGCCGCCGATTTGGATGATGCGCCAGGCCGGGCGCTACCTGCCCGAATACCGCGCGACGCGGGCCCAAGCCGGGGATTTTCTGTCGCTGTGCTATAATTCTGAGCTTGCCGCCGAAGTCACCTTGCAGCCGATCCGCCGCTACGGCTTCGATGCCGCGATATTGTTTGCCGATATTTTGCTTGTCCCCCAGGCGATTGGGGCTGATCTGTGGTTCGTGACGGGCGAGGGTCCGCGTTTATCGACGATCACAACCGATGCGGATTTCGCCAGGATCAAAGGGCCGGATGACATCCATGAACATCTAGCCTCGGTCTATGAAACCGTGCGCATCCTGTCACGCGAGTTGCCGTCCGAGACGACGCTGATCGGCTTCGCAGGCGCGCCATGGACCGTCGCGACCTATATGATCGCGGGGCGCGGCACACCGGACCAAGGTCCCGCGCATAAACTGATGGCCGAGAACCCGGCGCTGTTTGACGCCTTGATGGACAGGCTGACTGAGGCGACGATCACCTATCTCGATATGCAGGTGCAGGCCGGTGCGGAGGTCGTCAAGATCTTCGACAGTTGGGCAGGCTCCCTGAAAGGCGAGGCGTTTACCAAATACGCGCTTGAGCCCACGATCAAGATCATCGCAGCGCTCAAGGCCAAACACCCCAACCTGCCCATCATCGCCTTCCCGCGTGAGGCCGATCAAAACTATATCGGGTTCGCCAAGAAAACCGGCGCTGATTGCGTGGCGATCGACAATTCCGTGTCGGCCGAGTGGGTTGCGCAGAACGTGCAAGTCGATGGCTGTGTGCAGGGCAACCTAAAGTCCAGCCATATGGTGAGCGGAGGACAGGCCCTGATCGATGACACGCGCGCGATCTGCAAGGCGCTGTCGAACGGCCCGCATATCTTCAACCTGGGCCACGGCATCACGCCGGATGCGGACCCCGAGAACGTGCAGTTGATGATCGACACGGTGCGCGAGACCGTGCCCGCCTGACGCCTTCGGCGGGAGAGTATTTACCGAACCCTGAAACGCGCACACCGCCCCAATCCAATGAGACGGTGTGGCTTCAGTGTTCACGGCCATCGGCACTCCTGCCTGTTCCGCTCTGTCTTGTAACGCGCCAAGGATTAACGGCGCGTTACGAAGGTTTCAGGGTTCCCCAAATACTCAAAAAAAACGCCAGCCTAGATCCATTTCGCTTCCGGTGGCAGCGACATCAAGACCGCATCCGCGTTATGCCCGGTCTCCAGCCCGAACTTCGTGCCACGATCATACACCAGGTTGTATTCCGCATAGAGGCCGCGATGCACAAGCTGGGCCTCTTTATCCGCGTCCGTCCATGGCAGGTTCCGGTTCTTTTCGGTCACCGGCAAGAAGGCAGGCAGGAAGGCGCGGCCTGCATCCTGGGTCAGGGCGAAATCAGCCTCCCAATCCCCGGTATTGCGATCATCATAGAAAATACCGCCCACACCCCGCGCGCGCCCTCGGTGCGGCACGAAGAAATATTCGTCCGCCCAAGCTTTGTATTCTGGATAGATTTCAGGACCATGGCGGTCACAATACTCCTTAAGGACATTGTGGAAAAACGCCGTATCCTCGGGCTTCTCAAGGCATGGGTTCAGGTCCGACCCACCGCCGAACCACCATGTTTGCGGGGTCCAGAACATGCGCGTGTTCATGTGAACCGCAGGCGCATGCGGATTGCGCATATGGGCCACAAGCGAAATGCCCGACGCCCAGAACCGTGGATCCTCCGTCATGCCGGGAATATCCTTGCGCGCCGCCATCGCCGCCACCGCGCGCGGCGCGAGCGTGCCGTAGACGGTCGAGATATTGACGCCAACCTTCTCGAAGCAGCGCCCACCGCGCATGACGCTCATCAAGCCGCCGCCCGCATCCGAGCCATCATCGCTGGACCGCGTGGTCTCGCTGAGCTCGAACCGCCCGGCGGGCAGATCGGCAAATGGCCCGTCCACTTGGGTGTCTTCCAAGCCTTCAAAGGCCGCGACAATGTCGTCGCGCAGTTGCCGGAACCAGCCGCTGGCACGGGCTTTCTTGTCGTCAAATTGAGCAGTCATCATAGTCTCCGTTGGTCTTGGCGAAGACTAGCAAACACCGGACAAAGTGTCAGGAAAAAATGACACCTTGGGTGTGTGACTTAATGCGCAGGCGCGGTCACCGGATCAACCAAAGTGCGCCCCCCATCGATGGTAATCACTTGGCCCGTCACGAAACCGGACCCTTCGGAGGCAAGATACTGCACCGCATCCGCAACCTCGGCGGGCGAGGCGATCCGAGCCATGGGAGTGCAATCGAGGATTTCCGAACGCAGGTCGGATTGGTCCTTCAAGGTTTCTTTCAGCGAATTGGACATCACACTGCCAAAAGCCACGGCATTCACCCGGATGCGCTGTTCGGCCAAAGCCACCGCAAAAGAGCGCGTCATCTGATCGAGTGCCGCGGAGGCCACGGAATACCCCAGCAAATCCGTATGCGTGCGGCGCGCCGCAATTGAGCTGAGGTTGACGATGGAACCGATCTGCCCGGCCTCGCGCCCATCTTCTTCGGCCTGTTTTATCATGCGTTTGGCAACCAACTGGCTCAGGCGCAAAGCCGGGATTAGGTTTTGTGCCAACATTGCTTCCACATTGTCTTCATCTGGGCTGAGCGGGTCGGACACCATCACCTGGCGCGACGCGTTTACCAAGATATCCACCCGGTCGAAGGCGTCCAGAGTCGCCGACAGCAGGTTTGCCAAAGTCAGCCGCTCGCGCAGATCGCCTGAAAAGTAACGTACATTCCCGTCCTCGACGCCACTTGCCTCCCCGCACTCGGCCTCCAGCCGCACCTCGTCGCGGTCCGCAAACATCACGTTTGCCCCTTGATCCGCAAAATGGCGCGCAATCGCGAGGCCAACACCATTGGCGGCCCCCGTGATGATGGCGGTCTTGCCTACGATGGAAAATGACATGGGGCTACTCCGTGCGTAACGTCAGCGCGGCTGACGCGGTCGGGTTGCGTGGATCACCTTATACCCACCGCTCAGCGCTACCGTTTGGACATCCCCAAATTGGTCGCTGAGCACGCGCTCGTAAGGTAAGTGCCGATTCGCCACAAGGGCAAGGGTGCCCGACCGCTTCAACAGCACGGCCCCGCGGGCAAGAAACGCCTGACCGAGCGCAGGATCTGCCGCACGACCGGTGTGAAACGGGGGGTTGGTCACGACAAAATCGTAAGCCTGCGGTGTTCCGAAATTGCGCGCATCCGCCCAGTGGAATGCCGCACGCGGATCGTTGATATTTTGCCGAGCCGCCTCAAGCGCTGCCTGCTCGGCCTCCACCAGATCGAGACTGCTAACCTTGGGCACCTCAAGGATCCCACGCGACAGATACCCCCAGCCCGCACCAAGGTCACACACACGACCTTTCAAGGACGGCAGGGTGTCGGCCAGCAGGGCTGAGCCTGCATCAATCGCCTCGGCAGAAAAAACACCTGGTGCTGTCACCCAGCCTTCGGGCGCGCGCGGCGCAAGCGTACCCCAAGCGGCGATTGCATCCGGCACCACGTCCGGGCGCGACAGCCAGGCGAGCTTGCCATGCGCTTTCGCCAGCACCTCGACGCAAGACATATGGGTTTTCAGCGCTTTCAAGAGCGGCTCAATCCCGTCGGTTTTCTGCCCATCGACCAAAAGCAGCCCACCTGTTGACACCGATCCCAATGCCTCAGCCACAAGGCGTTTCGCATGATCGCGCCCGCGCGGACAGGCCACAAATGCAGCGCTGTAGCCAGTGCTTGGCACTTGGATCATCGCCGCACCCGCACGCGCCCACGCCGCATGGTCCGGCGCGAACCCATGGAGCACATCACAGCGATCTAACGGCAGAGATTGTGCCATGTCCGGATCGGCCCGCAGGACAAGCACGCGGCCCTGAGCAGGCAACACGAGATCACCATCGCGCAAGGCGGCTTCAAATCTGGCAGAGGTCATATTGGGATTACCTACGAAAGCGGGCGCGAAGCCTCACTCTTTTTCCATCGTGCATTGCAACGGGTGCTGATGACGGCGGGCGAAATCCATCACTTGTGTGACTTTTGTCTCAGCAATTTCGTACGAAAACACCCCAACTATCGCGAGACCCTTTTTGTGCACCGTGAGCATCAATTCCACCGATTGCGCGTGGTTCATACCAAAGAACCGTTCGAGGACCATCACGACAAACTCCATCGGGGTATAGTCGTCGTTGAGAATCATCACCTTATAGAGCGGCGGCTTCTCCGTTTTGGTTTTTGGCTTGGTCACCACAACGGTGTCGTCCTCTGGGCCATCCGGTCCAGCAGGCGGCTTTGCCATATACGGTCCGTGAAGACTCGCGGTCGTCATATCGAAGGCCATTGCAGTCATTTTATCCAGTATCTTTTCAGGGGTCCAACTAGAACGCTTTGGCAATATAAGCCCCCCGCACGATCTGAAAAGAGGGGACGCTGTCCAATGCCCCGGAATCGTCTCAACTCGCAAGGCAGAGTTTATGTGGTTCACGCATACCTGCGCGCGCGCTGTGACAGAAGCATCTTCCGCAACTTCGTTTGTCGAAACCCAACATTATGCACAATTCCACCATTCACCGATGCGCTCTTTCGTGCTAAAAGTTATCCACAATTAAAAATCGGGCCGGAAAACGGACCCGCCGAGGCAGAGTTAGGAATACCCGCGATGATCCGGACATGGTTCACGGCGCTTGTGGCATTTGGCATGTTTTGCATGTCTTTGGCTTTTGCAGCGCCCAGCCACGCAGCCCCTTATGCCGCCATGGTGATCGACGCGCGCACCGGCGAGGTGCTACATGCGCGCAATGCCGACACGCGCCTACACCCTGCCTCGCTGACGAAAATGATGACGCTCTACATCGCGTTCGAAGCGATCCGCTTAGGGGAAATATCGCTCGATACCCGCGTCCGTGTCTCGCAGAATGCCGCCAATGAGCCACCGTCCAAGCTGGGTCTGCGGTCCGGCCAGCGCATTGCCTTGCGCTATTTGATCCGCGCCTCCGCCGTGAAATCCGCCAATGACGCGGCCACCGCGATTGGCGAAGCGATCTCTGGCTCGGAAGCCGCCTTCACCCGCCGGATGAACCGCACAGCCGTCGCCCTTGGCATGACCCGCACCAATTTCCGCAACGCACATGGCCTGACACAAAGCGGTCATCTGTCCACTGCGCGCGATATGACAACGATGGGCAGACGGCTGCATTACGACTATCCGCAATACTACAACCTGTTCTCACGCCTTGCGACCGACACCAGCATGGGCCAAGTGCGCAACACCAACCGTCGTGTGCTGAACGCGTATCGCGGGGCGGATGGCATCAAGACGGGCTATACGCGTGCCGCAGGGTGGAACCTTGTCGCCTCGGCCCGGCGCGGCGATGTGCGGATTATCGCGACCGTCTTTGGCGGGCGATCGGGGGCCACACGCAATGCCCGCGTGATCGAGCTGTTGGACATGGGCTTTGCTCGTGCGCCGCGCAACGCGCCAACCCGCGCGCCGGACTTGCCGAATTACCGCGAACCGCGTGGCCCGCTTGCCGTCAGCAGATCGTTGCGGCCTATGCCACGCCCGGACCGGACCGATCCGGCCGAGATGATCGCAATCGCGGAAGGTGTGGCGAGCGCGCTGGCGGATGTGCAGCCCGAGGCGACCGAGATCGCCCCTACCCCTGCACCGCGCCCAGCACCGCGTGACATGGCGCAAGCCGATCCGGAACCGGGCGCGCCTGTGCCAAACACGCTTGATCTGGATGTGGCCGTGTCCACCTCCACCGATCCAACCCAAACGCTGGAAGAGGCTGAGCCGGCCGAGGTGAATGGCCCGCGCTTCGTCGCAGTTACCCCGCTCGAGCCCCCGGCCCCCCGCATAATCACCCGCGACACCAGCCCTGCCGAGGGCACATGGCGGGTTATCGTCGGGGCTTACAACACCCAGCGCGAGGCTGAGCATAAGCTGTTACAAGTCGCAATCCGCGAGATGGCGATGCTGAGCGTGGCCGAACGCAAGATCGAACGCCGCAGCGGTCAGTTTGAAGCTGCGTTTTCTGGCCTGTCTCAAAGTCGGGCCGAGATGACCTGTCGCCGTTTGCGCGCCCAAGCGATCGACTGCGACCCGGTTGCGCCCAATCAGGGCTAGGCTTGCGGCTTACGGCTTTGGCTTGTCGTCGTAATCGCTGGTCAGAATGCGGCTCGCATCGCCCTTGGGATCGTCATATTGCTTGGTCTTCAAGGTCCAGAAGAACGCCGCAAGGCCAAGCCCGCCCAGCACCAGCGAGATCGGGATCAGGTATGTGAGAATATCCATGCTGCGCCTACTTTAGCCGGATCGAGTTCAGACCCACGGTAATCGAAGAGGTAGACATCGCAAGTGCCGCAATCAATGGGGTTGCAAGGCCTGCGATCGCAAGCGGAACCGCAAGTATGTTGTAAATGGTCGAGATCGTGAAGTTCTCGCGAATCCGCTTGATGGATTTACGCGAGGTCGCCAACGCATCGCCCAGCGGCGACAGGTCCTGGCCGAGCAAAACAATGTCGGATGCCACCCGTGCCGCGTCCAGCGCGGACGCTGGCGAGATTGACACATGCGCCGCCGTCAACGCCGCCGTATCGTTCAGCCCGTCGCCAACCATCAAGACCCGCGCGCCGCTTTGCGTCATCTCGTCGATCAGTGCTGCCTTGTCCTCGGGCAAGCAGTTGCCGCGCGCCTCGGGAATGCCAAGCTGGCGCGCAATATCCGCAACCGCAGGCGCGGTATCGCCAGACAACACCATGACCCGCAGGCCCTTCGCCTGCAAATCCGCGACCGCCTGCGCCGCCCCTGGACGCAGCTTATCGGTGAACCGAAACTCCACCGGCGCGTGACCTTCGACCGACAACCATGTCGCGGTCTCGCTCCCGGCCTCAGCCCCGATCCATTCCGCGCGCCCGAGCCGCACACGCTTGCCGCCAAGCCGCGCCTCAACCCCGTATCCGGGCACTTCGATCATATCCGTCAGCTCAGCCGCGACGCCCCCATGGCGCTGGCCCGCCATATGCAGCGCCTTTGCCAAAGGATGCGCCGACCCGCCTGCGAGGCCCATCGCGATCTGCAAATCGGCCTCTACAAACCCGGCCACATCCTGCAATTCCGGCAGGCCCAAGGTCAGCGTCCCGGTTTTGTCGAACACGACCGTATCGACCTCGGCCAACCGCTCCAGCGCGGTGCCATCCTTGATCAAAAGCCCCTTGCGGAACAAGCGGCCAGACGCCGCTGTCACCACCGCAGGCACCGCAAGGCCCAATGCGCAAGGGCAGGTAATGATCAAAACCGCCGATGCGATGTTCAAGGCAACGCGCAAATCCCACGTATAAAGATACCAGCCCACCGCCGCGAACACGGCAAGGATATGAACCCCCGGCGCATAAAGCCCCGCCGCTTTATCGGCCAACGAGGTATAGCGGGTCCGCGCGCTTTCGGCGACGGCCACCAAATCCGCCATACGGTGCAGCGCGCTGTCGCGGCCCGCCGCAGTGACCCGCACGGTCAACACACCGGTCAGGTTCACCTCGCCCGCGTTTACAGATGTGCCGGGCTCCGCCAAAGCGGGCAGCGTTTCGCCTGTCAGCAAGGCGCGGTCCAACTCCGAAAGCCCGGTCTCGATCACGCCATCCGCTGGCACACGCGTGCCCGGCAAGACCCGGATCAGATCACCCACCGCCAACTCGCCCACCGGCACAGTCACTTCCGCGCCGCCGATCAATTTCTGGGCGCGCGGGACTTCCATCGCGGCCAGTTCCTGTGCGGCAGATCGGGCCGAAGCCCGCGTGCGGAAATCCAGATACCGTCCGGCGAGCAAGAAAAACGTCAATGAGACCGCCGCATCGAAATAGGCATGTTCGCCGGAATTTGCGGTCTCGTACAAAGACATGCCCGCCGCCAGCAGGATCGCGAGCGAGATCGGCACATCCATGTTCAGACGTCCGGCCTTCAGCGCGGCCCACGCATTGACAAAGAACGGCTGGCCGGAAAACGCGATGATCGGCAAGGCAATCATCGCGGAAATCCAGTGGAACATATCGCGGGTCGCGTCCTCGGCTCCGGACCAAACCGCAACCGATAGCAGCATGACATTCATCATGCCAAAGCCCGCAACACCCATCCGCATCAACAGATCGCGCGACTGTTTGTCGGCACCGCCTTGCGTGAGTTGCCCTTGGTCAAGCTCGTAGGCTTCAAACCCCAACCGGTCGAGCTGCGCGATCAAGTCAGCCGTCTCGACCCCCAAATCAGCATCCACGGTTGCCCGTTTCAGCGTCAGGTTCACCCGCGCCGACCGCACGCCGGGCATAGCTTGCAAGCCCTTCTCGACGCCCGAGATACACAACGCACAGTGGATACCGGGCAGCGAGATCAGATGATCCCCATGCCCGGCGCTCTCGGCCAAGGCCTCAGCCGCGGGGGCTGCGGCACAGGCCGGACATGCAGAGGCTGTTGCGGTCGCGGACATCAATCGCGCCTAGGGGGCCACGTAGATCACGATGCGCTGACGAAACGGCGTACCGTCTGCAGCCAGTGCAGCAAGCCGCAAGTTCCAATTGCCCGGGGCCAAATCGACCGGGGCCAGAAACGCGCCGCCTTCCCAGCGAAATGCGGGTGTTTGATCGTCTTGCACATGGGTTGCACGGCCTAAGGTGGCGCTGGTCAGCTCTGGCTGCACCGCGTTGCCATAGGCGTCCTTGACCGACAGCCTGAGCGTGTCGTCCTGCACGGTTGCGCGCACATCCCAGCCCAGCGCCAGTTGCGCCGAGCGGTCCGCGTCAAAGTTCTGGCTGACCACATAGGGATGCTTGGTTTCGACGCCGGGGAATGTCCCCACGGCAGAGAAGGCCAGCGTCAAATTCGCCGCGAGGATCACGCCAAAAGCGCTCAACAGGATAAGCAGGACCTTGCGCCCGGTTAGAGGACGGCCTGAGATTTTGGTATCGGTCGAGATATCGGACATGGGTTACTCCGTTCCGGTTCCGTTGAAGATTGTGTCTTTGAATGCCCGCTCGCTGCTGCCCAGCTGGTTGACCCAGAAGCGGAACGGCGTGCGTTCGGCACCCGCGGCCTCACTGCGCGGCGGGGCCATGACATAGACACGTTGCAGGAAGGTGCTGTCGGCGGGCACAGTGATCGAAAGCCCTTCGGCCCCCTCAAGCGACAGGGCCAAATCGGCTTCCGAGCTGAGCGAGATATAGAACACCTCGTCCTCGCCCTGCTTGTTCAACAGCCGCATATCGTAGGTGTTGCGGATGGTGCCGTCCGACATGGTGACGAATTGCGGGTTGCGGATCGGCGAGACGGTGATGTCGATCTCCGAGCGCAGGAACAAGGCCACGACCAAAGCGATTCCGACCCCGGCCCAAAGCGTGGTGTACATAATCGTGCGCGGGCGCAGAATGTGGCTCCAGATGGATTTGTTCGGGGTGCCGCTGCGCTCGGCCTGTTCATCGGACAAGGCAAGGTAATCCACCAGACCACGCGGCTTGCCGATCTTGGCCATGATGTCGTCGCAGGCATCGATGCACAGACCGCAGGTGATGCATTCCATCTGTTGACCGTCGCGAATGTCGATACCCATCGGGCACACGTTCACGCACGCCATGCAGTCGATGCAATCGCCTTGCGGGTTCGTCTCGGTGATCTCGTCGGAATGCCTGCGCGGCTCGCCCCGCCAGTCGCGGTAGCCGATGGTGATTGTGTCTTCGTCCATCATCGCGGCCTGAATGCGCGGCCAGGGGCACATGTAAATGCAGACCTGCTCGCGCGCGAAGCCGCCAAACAGCAAGGTCGTCGCGGTCAGAATGAAGATCGTCGTATAGGCAATGGGGTGCGCCGAGAAGGTCAGCAAATCCCACAAAAGCGTTGGCGCGTCGGTGAAGTAGAACACCCAAGCCCCGCCTGTCGCAATGGCGATCAATGTCCAGGTGATCCATTTGGTCAGGCGCAAACGTACCTTATTGGCTGACCATGGCGCGCGGTGGATGCGCAGGCGGTTGTTACGGTCGCCTTCGATCCAGCGCTCGACGAGGATAAACAGATCGGTCCAGACCGTTTGCGGGCAGGTATAGCCGCACCAGACGCGGCCCAGCGCCGAGGTGAACAGAAACAGCCCGAGCCCGGCCATGATCAGCAGGCCTGCGACGAAGTAAAACTCGTGCGGCCAAATCTCGATCATGAAGAAGAAAAAGCGGCGGTTGGCCAGATCGACGAGTACCGCCTGGTCGGGCAGATTAAGCCCCCGATCCCAGCGGATCCATGGCGTCAGGTAATAAATCCCCAAGGTGACGGCCATAATCCACCACTTGAAGTTGCGGAAAGGGCCGGAAACGCGCTTGGGGAAAATCGGCTCGCGCGCGGCGTAAAGCGATTGTGGGGCAGGGTCGGTGTTGGACACAGGGGGTGCCGTCCTTTTGCGCTCGTAAAGGTTTATAATCTACTTGGGTTTATGTTTCGCCGAGAACCCGTGTGGCTGCCTTGACCTGAGTCAAACTTTGTATGGAGGATTTAGGTTTCTTTCGCGACTTGGGCATGGGGTCTTGTGGCGCTGCGGCATCCTGTCAGGACACGACTAAACTATTGGTCTGAAGTCTAAAACGGCACCAACCCCCAGGAAACGCGCGAACAGAAACGGGGATTGGTGCCGAAAGCCGAGGCGCGCAATTGCGCCTCGGTTATCGAAGGGCTGAGCCGTTACTGGCCGCCCCCGAGCTGGTGGACATAGGCACTGACAGCGGCAATCTCAGCCGCGCTCAGACGCTCGGTCCAGGGTGGCATGACGCCGAAGCGTGAATAGGTCACGGTTTCGGTCAAAGTCGCCTCGTCCCCACCGTAAAGCCAGATGGCATCGGTCAGGTTTGGCGCACCTTGGAACGTGTCGCCCATGCCTTCGTCACCATGGCAAGCAGCACAGTTGTCCATGAACAAGACACTGCCCGTCTCAGCAAGGCTCGCGTCATGATCTTGCCCGGAGATGGCTTTGACATGCTGCACCACGGACGCGATCTCGTCTTCGGTGAACAACTCGCCGTACGCAGGCATTTGCGACCAATGCGCATCAAAATCCACGTCGTTCCGAATGCCGTGGCTGACGGTGTAGTGGATCTCTTCGATGGTGCCGCCCCAAAGCCAGTCGTCGTCCAGCAGGTTTGGATAGCCCGACGCCTGAACGCCTGCAGCGCCCGACCCGTGACATTGCGCACACCATGTGCGGAACACGGCTGCACCGGCATTCGTTGCGTAGCTTTGCAACGCTGCATCATCAGCAATCGTGCTGAGATCCGCAGAGGCCAGGCGCATTTCGATATCGGCATTGGCCAAAGCGACTGTGTCGATGTCTTCCTGCACTTCTGCGCGGGTCGAATAGCCCAGAAGTCCCGGTGTGGCTTCCTTCAGCATCGGCCATGCGGGATAGGCAACGGTATAGCCAATGCCCCAGATGATCGTGGCGTAGAAGGTCCAGAGCCACCAGCGCGGCAGAGGGTTGTTAAACTCCTGAATACCGTCCCAGGAGTGGCCGGTTGTTTCCGGATCGTCCTGTTGGGTCTTGGGATCAGGTTTCTTGCTCATTGCGCTGCCTCCTTCATTTTGGTGGCGCGGGTCGGTTGAGACGCCTCAGGGGCGGGCTGTCCGTCATTGCGGAAGACGATGTCGGCGCAGTCTTTCTGGTCTGCCTTCGCCCCGGGCCGGAAGGCCCAGAGGATGACGGAGACAAAGAAGGCGAACATCACCAAAAGCCCCCAGCTATCGGCGAACTGGCGCAGGAACGAATAGGTTTCCATACTCGGTCCCTCCTAGCGGCTTGCGTCAGGCGTGAAGGTCGAGAAATCGACCAGCGTGCCCAGCATTTGCAGGTAGGCGATCAGCGCGTCCATCTCGGTCAGCTCAGGGCGTCCGTCGAAGTTACGCACCTGCGCTTTGGGATAGCGTGCAACGAAGTCGTCCCAGTCGCCATCGGGGTCCACCTGTACGGCGAAGTCCGCTTGGGCCGAAGCCAGCATCACATCGTCGTAAGGCACACCAACCGCGCGGTGGGTCGCCATCAACTCGCCGATATACGCGCCGTCGATGACGTTGTTCAGCAAGAAGCCGTATTTCGGCATCACGCTCTCGGGCACCACGGATTGCGGATCAACGAGGTGATCAACATGCCATGCATCCGAATACCGACCACCCACACGGGCCAGATCAGGCCCGGTCCGCTTGGAACCCCACTGGAACGGGTGGTCGTATTTCGACTCCGCCGCCAGCGAGTAGTGACCGTAGCGCTCCACCTCGTCGCGCATCGGGCGGATCATCTGAGAGTGGCACACATAGCACCCCTCCCGGATATAAACGTCCCGACCTGCTAGCTCCAACGGGGAGTAGGGGCGCATGCCTTCTACATCCTCGATGGTATTCTCAAGGTAGAACAGGGGTGCGATCTGCACGATGCCACCGATGGCGACCACCAGAAGGCTGAACACCAATAGAAGCGTGACATTGGTTTCTAGGATTTTATGCTTATCAAGGATTGCCATTTGTCAGTCCTCCTTATTCAGCAGGCTGGGCCAGCGGAGCCGCGGCTTGCGCCTTGCCTCGCGTGACTGTCAGCCAGAGGTTGACACACATGATGACCGAACCGGCGAGGAACAGAACACCGCCCAAAGCCCGCACGACATACATTGGGAACTTCGCGGCCACCGTGTCGGCGAACGAGTTCACAAGGAAGCCGTTGGCATCAACTTCGCGCCACATCAGGCCTTCCATGATACCGGTCACCCACATCGAGGACGCGTAGAGCACGATCCCGATCGTCGCGAGCCAGAAGTGCCAGGACACCATCGACAGCGAGTAGAGACGCTCTTTGTTCCACAGCTTTGGCACCAGGAAGTACAATGCACCGAAGGTGATCATACCGTTCCATCCAAGCGCGCCGGAATGCACGTGCCCGATGGTCCAGTCGGTGTAATGCGACAGCGAGTTCACTGCGCGGATCGACATCATCGGACCCTCGAATGTGGACATGCCGTAGAAGCCGATAGACACAACCATCATGCGGATCACGGGGTCGGTGCGCAGCTTGTCCCATGCGCCAGACAGCGTCATCAGACCGTTGATCATACCGCCCCATGAAGGCATCCACAGCACGATCGAGAACACCATGCCGAGGGTCGAAGCCCAGTCCGGCAGTGCGGTGTAATGCAAGTGGTGTGGACCCGCCCAGATATAGAGGAAGATCAACGCCCAGAAGTGGATGATCGACAGCTTATAGCTGAACACGGGCCGCTCGGCCTGCTTGGGAACGAAGTAGTACATCATGCCCAGGAAGCCTGCGGTCAGGAAGAAGCCCACCGCGTTATGGCCGTACCACCACTGCACCATCGCATCTTGCACACCCGAGAAGGCCGAAACCGACCGCGAGCCGAAGATCGACACGGGCAAGGACAAGTTGTTCACGATATGCAGCATCGCCACGGTCACGATGAACGCGAGGAAGAACCAGTTGGCCACGTAGATATGCTTTTCTTTGCGGGTCATGATCGTGCCCATAAAGACCAGCAGATAGGCGACCCAAACGACGGTCAGCCACAGGTCTACATACCACTCAGGCTCGGCATATTCTTTCGATTGCGTGGCTCCCAGAAGGTACCCCGTCGCCGCCAGCACGATGAAGAAGTTATAGCCCCAGAAGACAAACCACGCGAGATTACCGCCCCAAAGCCGCGAGGCCGAGGTGCGCTGCACGATGTAGAACGACGTGCAGATCAAAGCGTTGCCCCCAAACGCAAAAATCACCGCTGACGTGTGCAGCGGGCGAAGTTTGCCGAAATTCAGATAGCCTTGCGCCCATTCGAAGTTCAGAATCGGATAGGCCAGTTGGAACGCGATAAACGTCCCGGCCAGAAATCCGACCACCCCCCAGAATGCCGTCGCGATAACGCCTGCACGGATGACATCATCCATGTATTCGCCGCCACCTGCGAGGGCTGCTTTTGGCTCGCCCGCGCGGCGGACGGTCCAGATAAATAGGCCACCGGCCGTTGCTAGAATGATGATCGCATGAACCTGATACGCAAGATCGCGTGCAAAGTTCGCAGCAATTGCTGCGCCCAGTACAACGACCCCCAGGAGGATCATCTTAATATAGTCCCACATGTTTCGTCCCTTCGAATTGGGTAAGGACGGCCGCTCCCGGAACACAGACTCGGCCCGTCTTTATAGATCGGTGATGACCCACCGCAGGTTGAGCCTCCTTGATCCATGTCAAAGAGGTCCCCTTGGTCGCAGGCTTGCCGAAAGGGACTTACCAAGGGGTTAAACGGGAACGGGCTCAGCGCAGGCGGGAGCTTTGTTTCGCGCGATGAGACGGGTCGGGATCGCTGAAAATAGGAGAGAAAGCGACGTGCAGAGCGTCCCTCTGCCGTAAGGGAGCGAGGGCATGGCCTACGAAATCGGATCTCCGGAAGCGCTCAAATCAAAGGGAGATCGGCGATTAAATATATAAAATTCAGCGACTTATACAAACCACCAGCAAGCTCCCCTGCGGCCAGGCCAAAGAACACGGCTCCGCGGATCACGCCGCGTCGAACCAAAAAAGCCCGGCGCGTCGCTGTATATGCAATAGATCTAAATTTTAGATTTCTGCGCCGCTCTGCCGCAGTCAGGATGGGCTTGTGGTGCTGTCAAACTGCAAAACTACGCCAGAAACTCATCTTTTTCACCGCAACCCAAAGGCGATCCGACGTTAAAGATGTGCCCAAATGTCTCAATTTAACGGGTGCCTCGACACTATGTCGCAGCGCGCCCGACCTTGAAATCAGGCGCGCAAATCACGTCAGACCAGCAGACCACCATCGCTGTCATCGCCGGTCTCATCCATCAGCGCGGCAAAATCAGGAACGGTCACCGTCCGTTTGCCCACCAACTGGATCACGCCCGCGCGCTTGAGCGCAGACACCTGCCGGCTAACCGTTTCAAGCGTCAGTCCCAGATAGTCAGCCATCGCCTCGCGGGTCATCGGCAAGTCAAAGGTGAAGGCGTCGCGCGGGTTATGGTTCGTCAAAACCGCATCACGCCGCGCAATAATCGCGATCAAACTCGCGATCTTTTCACGCGCTGTTTTGCGCCCCAGAAGCAGCATCCATTCGCGCGCGGCATCCAACTCGTCCAGGGTCATTTCCAGCAAGCGCTGTGCGACATGCGGGGTGGAAACGACGAGACCCTCAAACGGTTTCTTCTTGAAACAACAAAGCGTTAGATCGGTAGTCGCAGTCACATCATACGGGGCAAGCGTACGTCCGGGGCGGCCCAGAAAGTCCGATGGCAACAACAGGCCCACCATCTGGCGGCGGCCATCTTCCATGGTCTGGCTCAGCGTCGCAATCCCAGCCACGACAGAGCCGACAAACGACATTTCATCACCGGACCAAACGATGGTTTGGCCAGCTTTATAGTGACGGTAGAATCGCATAGATTCCAGCATCGATAGTTCATCCGTTTCGCACCGGGCGCAGACAGCGCGGTGGCGGATCGGGCATTCGGAGCAATCTTTTTCAAGAGAAAGCACAGCTTCAGTCGTCATTTGGGATCCAATTGATCTGGGTCAAAGAATCCCCTCGCTAAGAGGGCATTGTAGTGACATGGAAATTAAAACACAACTTTCGCGTTTGGGTTTGTTTGATGCGCGTGTACCACGGTATACCAGTTATCCGACCGCCACGCATTTCAAGAATGACATCGGGCCGGGGCATTACCTCGATTGGGTCGGTCAGCTGACGGCTGACACACCTGTATCGATCTATCTGCATGTGCCTTTCTGCCGTCGTCTCTGTTGGTTCTGCGCCTGTCGTACCCAGGGTATGAGCACCATGGCCCCTGTTCGGGCCTATTTGGATACCTTACTGGCGGAAGTTGCAATGCTGCGTGACGCTCTGCCGCAAGGTGTAAAGATCGCACGCATTCACTGGGGTGGCGGCACGCCGACCTTGCTGTCGCCCGATATGATGCACGAGCTTGCCACCGCCGTGCGCACGATCGCCGAGCTTAACGATGATGTCGAATTTTCCGTCGAGATCGATCCCAACGAGATTGACGAGACCCGCCTTGATGCGCTCGCCGCCGAAGGGATGAACCGCGCGTCTATCGGCGTGCAGGATTTCGATACCGACATCCAGGACGTGATCGGGCGCAGTCAGACCTTCGAGGTCACCGCCCAAGCGGTTGAGGCGTTGCGCGCCCGCGCCATTCACAGCCTCAACGCGGACATTCTATATGGTCTGCCGGGCCAGTCCCCCGCCAAGATGACCGACTCGGTCCAAAAGCTGTTGTCGCTCTCACCAGACCGGGTCGCGCTTTATGGCTATGCGCACGTGCCTTGGATGGCACGCCGTCAAACCATGATCCCGACCGACCAATTGCCGACCGCCGAAGAGCGTTTGCACCTGTTCGAGACTGCACGCCGCCTGTTTCTATGGGACGGCTACAGCGAGATCGGCATCGACCATTTCGCCCAAAAAGGCGATGGCCTCGATATGGCGCAGCGCACTGGGCATTTGCGGCGCAATTTCCAGGGCTATGTGGATGACAAAGCGCCCGTGCTGATCGGGCTTGGGGCATCTGCGATCTCGCGGTTCCCCGGTGGGTTTGCGCAAAACGCCAGTGCCACTGCGGCCTACACGAAGGCCATCCGCGCGGGTGAATTTGCAACTGCACGCGGCCATGCCTTCACCGGCGAAGATCTGATGCGGTCGCGCCTGATCGAGGCCTTGATGTGCGATTTCCGCATCGACAGCGCCGAGATCATCGAAAGCTTCGGCACCAGCCGTGCCCGGCTCGATCAGATGTATCGTCAAACCGCCGAAGCGTTCCCAGATATGGTCCGCATCTCACCGCAAGGTATGGAAATCGTTCATGAAGGTCGCCCGCTGACCCGCATGATCGCCCGCACCTTCGATACTTATGAGATGTCGGAAAAGAGCCACTCCGCCGCGATTTAGGCCAGGGTCAGCACCTAGGACCTAGGCAGCACCAGCGGCTTTCAGATCGAAGGCCGCTGCCATCAATTCCTTCGTGTACTCGGTTTGCGGCGCGTCAAACACGCGCTGCACATCGCCCATTTCCACGACATCGCCCTGCTTCATCACCATGACCTTGTGGCTCAGCGCGCGCACAACTTTTAGATCATGGCTGATAAACAGGTACGCCAGCCCGTATTTACGCTGCAATTCGCGCAGCAATTCGACGATCTGGACCTGCACCGTCATGTCCAGCGCGCTTGTCGGCTCGTCCAGAACCACCAGTTTCGGCCGTAAGATCATCGCGCGGGCAATCGCGATCCGCTGGCGCTGGCCTCCCGAAAACTCGTGCGGATAGCGGTCCATCATCGCCGGATCGAGGCCGACTTCCGTCAGCATTTCCGCCACCATATCGCGCGGCTCACGTCCCGGATCGACCTCGTGGATTGTTAAGCCCTCGGCAATGATCTGCGCCACGGTCATGCGCGGGCTGAGGCTGCCAAAGGGGTCCTGAAACACGATCTGCATGTCGCGCCGGATCGGGCGCAGCGCTTTGGAGGACCAGCCTTGAATGTCTTTGCCCTGAAAGGTGATCGGCCCCTGGGACGACAACAAACGCATCACCGCCAGCGCGAGCGTCGTCTTACCCGAACCGGACTCGCCCACGATGCCCACCGTCTCGCCCGCGCGCACCGAAAGTGTCGCCGCGTTGACCGCCTTCACATGCCCGACCGTGCGGCGCAGCAGGCCTGCGGTGATCGGAAACCAGATGCGCAGATCATGGGTCGAAACGATTTCCGGCGCGTTTTCGGCGACTTTGTCGGGGGCACCACTTGGGTCCGCAGCCAGCAGTTTCTTCGTATAGGGATGCTGTGGGTTGCTGAAAATCTGCGCCGTTGGCCCGGTTTCGACAATCTCGCCGCCTTGCATGACACAAACTCGATCCGCAATTTTGCGCACGATCCCAAGGTCATGAGTGATGAACAAGAGGCTCATGCCCTCACGGTCTTTCAACTCGGCCAGCAGATCGAGGATCTGCGCTTGGATCGTCACGTCCAGCGCTGTCGTCGGCTCGTCCGCCACCAGCAGCTCTGGCCCATTGGCCAGCGCCATTGCGATCATCACCCGTTGGCGTTGGCCACCCGACAACTGGTGCGGATAGGCGCTCAGACGGCTTTCCGCGTCGCGAATGCCGACCTTATCCAGCAACTCAATAATCCGTACGCGCGCGGCAGCCCCGGTCAGGCCCTGGTGGACAGTCAGCGTCTCCCTAAGCTGCTTTTCAATCGTATGCAGCGGGTTCAGCGAGGTCATCGGCTCCTGAAAGATGAAGCTGATATCGTTGCCGCGCACCTTGCGCAGCGCCGTCTCATCCACACCCAGAAGCTGATCGCCGGCATAGGTGATGCTGCCGTCAATCTCGGCGCTTTCAGGCAACAGCGACACGGTGCTCAGCGCGGTGACCGACTTGCCGGAACCGCTCTCGCCGACCAGCGCGACGGTCTCGCCCTTGCCGACCTCGAAGCTGACATCGCGCACCGCGTGGGTGACCGCCCCGCCTTGGCGGAACCGCACATTCAAACCATCGACCTTCAAGAGCGGCGTCATGAGAATGTCTTTCTGGGATCGAATGCGTCGCGGATGCCTTCAAAGACGAAGACCAGAAGCGACAGCATAATCGCGAAGGTAAAGAAGGCCGTGAAGCCGAGCCACGGTGCCTGCAAGTTCTGCTTGGCCTGCAAGGTCAACTCGCCCAGCGACGGGGCCGAAGACGGCAATCCAAAGCCCAGAAAGTCCAGCGATGCGAGGCTGCCAATCGCCCCGGTGATGATGAACGGCAGCATGGTCACCGTGGCGACCATCGCGTTTGGCAGCACATGGCGGAACATGATCGTCGCGTTCGACACGCCCAATGCACGGGCGGCGCGGACATACTCGAAATTGCGCGCCCGCAGGAATTCCGCGCGCACGACACCCACAAGCGCCGTCCATCCAAATAGCACCATTAAGAACACCAATAACCAGAAGTTCATCTGAAATATCGCCGCCACGATGATGATGATATAGAGGCTCGGCGTCGCGCCCCACAGCTCGATGATCCGTTGGAACACCAGATCGATGATGCCGCCGAAATAGCCCTGAATGGCCCCCGCCGCGATGCCGATCACACTGGTCAGCAAAGTCACCACCAGCGCAAAGGTCACGCTCAGGCGGAACCCATAGATCACTCGTGCCAGCACATCGCGCGCGGTGTCATCGGTGCCCAGCCAATGGGTGCTGTCGGGCGCGCTTGGCGCGGCCCCATCGATGTCGTTAACCGTGTTGTAAGAATATGGAATCAGCGGCCAGATCATCCAACCGGCATCGACCTCAGCGCCGTTGAACAGCCCGGTTTCCTGCACCTGCGCGATCACATCCTCGGGGTCGTCCCAGCAATCCTCAAGCCCGCCGGACACGATCAGACACTGAACTTCGACATCGCGGTAAACCGCTTCGGTGCGGAAATCGCCGCCAAAGGCCGTCTCGGGATAAAACGTTGTAATCGGGGAATAAAGTTGGCCTTGATAACTGACGATCAGAGGTTTGTCATTGGCAATGAATTCCGCCATCAGGGTCAGGCCAAACAGGAACGAGAAGATCCAAAGCGACCAATAGGCCCGCCTGTTGGCACAAAAATTCTGCCAACGCCGCTTGTTCAGGGGCGACAACGCCCAGCGTTTCTTGCGTGCCTCAGGCAGGGTTTCCGCGACAGCCATGCTCAGGTCTCCCGCGATTCAAAGTCGATGCGCGGATCGATCCAGACATACATCAGGTCCGAAATCAGCCCCATCGTCAGGCCGATCAGGCCAAATACGAACAAGGTCCCGAAGATCACCGGATAGTCCCGGCTGACCGCCGCTTCAAAGCCCAAGCGTCCCAATCCGTCGAGGCTGAAGATCGTCTCAATGATCAGCGACCCGCCAAAGAACACCGACACGAACACCGCCGGGAAGCCCGCGATTACGATCAGCATGGCATTGCGGAAGACATGGCCGTAAAGCACCCGCCGCTCCGACAGGCCCTTGGCGCGCGCGGTGATGACGTATTGCTTCTTGATCTCGTCGAGGAAGCTGTTCTTCGTCAACAAGGTCAGCGTCGCAAAGGCCGAGATCGTCGAAGCCGCGACCGGCAGCGCGATATGCCAGAAGTAATCCAGCACCTTACCAATCAAGCTGAGGTCTTCCCAATTGTCCGAGGTCAGCCCCCTCAGCGGGAAAATCTGCCAGTAACTGCCGCCCGCAAAGATCACCAGCAGCGCAATCGCGAACAGAAAGCCGGGGATCGCGTAACCCACGATGATCAAGCCGCTTGTCCAACTGTCAAAGGTCGATCCGTCCTTGACCGCCTTGCGAATGCCCAAGGGGATCGACACCAGATAAGCGATCAAGGTCGACCAGAGCCCCAGCGATATCGACACCGGCAACTTCTCGGCCACCAACTCCATCACGCCAATGGACCGGAAATAACTCTCGCCGAAATCGAGGCGCATGTAGTTCCACATCATATCGAAGAACCGCTCGACCGGGGGTTTGTCGAAGCCAAATTCGCGCTCCAACTCCGCGATGAAATCCTCCGGCAGCCCGCGCGATCCGACATAACCGCTTTCCGCGCCCGCCCCGTCGGTGGCTTCCGCCAACTCATTGCCCCCGCCGGAGAACGCTTCGAACACATCTCCGCCGCCTTCCATGCGGGCGATGATCTGCTCGATCGGGCCGCCCGGCACAAACTGGGTCAGCGCGAAATTCAGCACCATGATCCCGAACAGAGTCGGAAAGATCAATAAAAGCCGCCGGACGATATAACTGATCATCGGATCAGAGCGCCCCTGCGTCTTTCAAGGCTTGCGCGCCTTCCGCATCGAACCACCAGAAATCCAGCGTGCCCAGCGCCAAGGGCGGCAGCTCGTCCGGGAAGCCATACTGGTCCCAATAGGCGACGGTGTGCACGTCCTTGAACCATTGCGGGATCCAGAACTTCTCGGCCCGCAACACGCGGTCGAGCGCTTGCGCGGCGATCGTGACCTCTTCCAATGTCTCGGCGGCAATAGCGACATCCAGCAGCGCATCGATACCTTCGTTCTGCAAGGCCATCAAATTGCGGCTGGAATCGCCTGCTGTCGAGCTGTCGAACCATTGACGCAAGCCGCTGCCCGGCTCGTAGCCTTGGGTCAGCGTGTGGTTCACCAAATCCCAATCGGCAGCGCGACGACGCTCGATATACTGCGCCGTGTCGACACGTTCTAAGCGCGCATCAATGCCGATGCCGCGCAGGTTCTCCACATAGGGGTTCACAATCCGATCGAACGCAGGCGAGGTCTGTAGGATCACTGTCTCCAGCGTCTCGCCTGCCGCGTTGCGCACCAGACCATCATCGCCAGCAATCCAACCGGCCTCTTCCAACAGCGCCAAGGCTGCACGGCGAGTGCGGCGGTCAGGTTGGTTCTGTTCGCCGTCATTGGCATGGGCCATGACCACTTCATCGGTCAAAATACTTTCCGGCAGCAAGCCTTGGTCCACCAGCGGGCGCAGCAAGGCAAGTTCCGCGTCAGACGGCGCGCCTTTCGCTTCTAGGTCGCTGTTTTGCCAAAACGAAACTGGGCGCTCGTATAGGCCGAAGAACAGCGTCTCGTTCGCCCACTCGAAGTTCAGCATCATGTTGACGGCTTCGCGCACGCGGATGTCTTGCCACTTCTCCTCGCGCAAATTGAAGACAAAGCCTTGGGCCGATCCAATGGACCCGTCGGGTAACTCGCGCACGTTTACATGCCCCGCCTCGACCGCCGGGAAGTCATACGAGGTCGCCCATTCCTTCGACGAGTTCTCATTGCGGAAGGTATATTCCCCCGCCTTGAACCCTTCGAGGGCGGCAGAGGCATCCGCAAACACCTCGACGCTGATCTCGTCGAAATTCCAGCGCCCCACATTCAGCGGGTGATCCGCGCCCCACCAATCGGGGTCCTTCACATAGGTGACCGAGCGGCCCATATCCACGTCGCCCAGCACATACGGCCCGGTGCCCATGAACGGAACAGACTGGCTTTCATCAATGCGCGCGCCGGTTTCTTCGAACCACGCGCGCGAGAAGGCGTTGGTGCCACCCGCAAAGCCAATAACATCGCGGCGCGGGGCATCTTCGGTGAAGGTGTATTTGATCCGGTGCGGGCCAAGCACCTCGACCCCGGCGATATAGCCCGAGACGACGTTGCGATACTCGGCGATGCCTTGCTCGAGGATCAGGTTGAAGCCGAATTCCAGGTCATCCGCGGTCAGCGGTGTGCCGTCTGAGAAGGTCACATCCTCGCGCAAGTTGAAGATCACCCAGTCGCGGCTTTCGGGGTATTCCATCGTGGTGCACAAATAGCAATACAGGCCATACGGGTCGTCCGCCACTGATGTCAGGATATCTTCCAGCATCAAGGTCGATGCAGTCCGCTCGTCCACGCCCTTGCGTGTAAACGGGTTGAAGCTGTCGAAATTGCTCTGCGATGACACACTGATATAACCGCCTTTAGGGGCGTTGGGATTCACGTAGTCCAGATGGGGAAAGTTTGGATCGGCGTATTTCACGGTGCCGAAGTTACTATACGCGTGGGTGACGGTGACGGTTTCCGGCGTGGCGCCAAACGCGGCTGTCGCCAGCCCACCGAGGATCAGCAGCCCAGCGCCCAACCCGGTAATCTGCGCTTTGATCGCGCGACTGCGGTCAGCGGCTTTCGCCTGAGATTGTTTGGCCTGCGTGGTCTTGCTGGTCATTATGCTCTCCCCAAAGATGCGTCGGTCACGTTTGGAAAGGTAAAGAGCGCACGACGAAAGATTCAAGCGCAATCACCCCTCCTTCACGCACACGTAAGCCAAAAGAGAGCAAAAACAAAAAAGCCGCCCGGTTTGGGGCGGCTTTCTGAAGCTGTTGTGATCGGCGCGTTACTGGAACGTCGCCAGATAGGCAATCAGGTTGGCGCGATCTTCAACGTCGCGCATCCCGTTATAGGCCATCTTGGTGCCGGGCGCGTAGGCGCGGGGGCTTTCGATGAACTCGGAAATCGTCTCGGGCGTCCAAGCGCCTGTCGTCTCCAGCAGGGCCGAAGAATAGTCATAGCCTTCGACCGAATGCTTTGGCCGATCAACAACGCCGTGCAGGTAAGGACCAACACCGTTCTTGCCAGCCTCAAGCGCGTGACAGGCCGCGCATTGGCGCCACAGACGCTCGCCCGCGCTCGCATCTGCAATCGCATAAACATCGGCAAAGGCAACCTCGACCACCTCTTCCATCTCGGCGGCTTCATCCTCGCCAGTGTCGATCACATAGGATTCGGCGTGATGCTTATCATGGCCGTAAAACCCATAGAGCGAATCCGCTGCCCACTTGCCGAGCAGGAAAATAAGCAAGGCACCGCACAGGGCCCCAAGCGCTTTTGTCATCGTCATCGTATCAAACATCTAAGAATTCTCACCTTGTGCAGGGGTTGAGCGGATATATGCGCTTCCGTCGGCTAAGAGCAAGCACTAGAAAGCGCGACGAAACGCGCATGAGGACCGCCATGACCAGACGCATAGCCTTTCAGGGCGAACCCGGAGCCTATTCGCACCAAGCCTGCCACGAAAAACGCCCCGATTACGAGGCCCTGCCCTGCGCCAGTTTCGAGGATGTGTTTGAGGCGGTCCGCTCTGGTCAGGCCGAGTTGGGGATGCTTCCAGTGGAAAACACCACATACGGGCGTGTTGCCGACATCCACCGGCTGTTGCCCAAAAGCGGGCTGCATATCATCGACGAGGCCTTCGTGCGGGTGCATATCAACTTGCTCGCGGTCAAAGGCACGCAGTTGGCGCAGGTGGAGGAAGCGTATTCGCACCTCGTGCTGTTGCCCCAATGCGCCAGTTTTCTGCGGGACAACAAGATCAAGGGCCGTGTCAGCCCCGACAACGCCCGTGCGGCGCGCGAAATCTCCGAGCTTGGCGATCCGAAAACCGCCGCCCTCGCCAGCGAGCTTGCCGCCGAGATTTACGGCCTCGACGTGCTGGCCCGCCATATCGAGGACGAAGACACCAACACCACGCGCTTTTTGATCATGTCGCGCGAGGCCGATCTGCGGCGGCGTGGCACCTCCGGCATGATGACCAGCTTCGTGTTTCAGGTGCGCAACATTCCGGCGGCGCTGTATAAGGCAATGGGCGGGTTCGCGACCAACGGCGTCAACATGACCAAGCTGGAAAGCTACATGGTGGGCGGGTCGTTCACCGCAACCCAGTTTTACGCCGATATCGAAGGGCATCCCGATGACGCGGAGGTTGCCCGCGCGTTGGAAGAGCTCGGCTATTTCACCTCTTACCTGGAGGTTCTGGGCGTCTACCCCACGGATCGCGCTGGTCGCTAACGGGGAGGGCGCCACAGTATCTTGTGGCACCATACCAAGTGTTTGGTTAATAAAATCATAATCTTAGGTCAGCTAAGATGACCTATTGTTTCGCATGCTAAACAATAGGTCCATATCGGACCTAAATGCATCGCAGGGGTTACGCCATCGCAACCTGCTGCTCGGACATCCGACAAAACGCCTTCACGCGCCCCCGGAACCCTTTTGCAACATTGCCCCGCGCCAGCTTCAGCGATTGCAGCATAACCTTGGCCGTGATTGAGCGCGCGCGCAGCGACAACTCCGCCTCAAGCCGTGTGGTGTCCGGCCCGATCGGCGTCAGCACGAAGGTCAGATCGCCTTCCATACCGGACAGTTTGCCCGCGAAGCTCAACACGCCCGGATCGTTCATCTCGGCCAGTGTCGCCGTCATCTCGCGTGTCCGACCGCGCATATCAAACCGCGCACGCCAGCCCATGCCAACGCCGGGGCGGGTCAGGGTATCGGTGCGGTGAAGCTCTGCGCCCGACGTGATGGCCTGACGCTCGAACCGGGAAAAATCTGTCAGCGCAGCCCAAAGCGCCTCTTGCGGGGCCGCCACAATTTGCTCGGTCGAAAACTTCATCAGGCACTCCACTGGTCACACACCCCCATTCAGGGTGTGCGATCAGATGACTGCCGAATTGGTGCGAAATAATGGCCTAGGCGAGGCGATCTGAAAGCCAAGCCTGCAAAAGTGAGTGCGCTATTGCCCCCTTGCGCGGCTGTCCCAGCTCAGGATGGGTGCCCGCAAAGACCTCGACCATTTCCTCGCGACTGACCCAGCGGGCATCGGCTAACTCGTTCTCGTCAATGGTAATTTCACGGCTGGTCGCCTCGCCCGCGCATCCCATCATCAAGGATGACGGAAACGGCCAAGGCTGGCTGGCGATGTATTTGACCGGGCCGACACGCACGCCTGCCTCTTCAAACACCTCACGGCGCACGGCGGCCTCGACGGTTTCGCCCGGCTCGATAAATCCAGCCAGAAGCGAGTAGAATCCTTCGGGCCAAAACGGCGAACGCCCCAGCAGCACGTCATTGCCGTGGGTCACAAGCATAATGACAACCGGATCGGTGCGCGGGAAATGCTTTGCCCCGCAGCTTGGGCAATCGCGTTGCCACCCTCCTTGGCTGATCACGCTTTTCGCACCGCATTTGGCACAAAACCCATGCGTTTCGTGCCACGACAGCACCGCACGCGCGCTTGCGGCCAGCTCAGCATCCCGGCGCGACAGCTGGGTCATGATCCCGCGCAACTCGGTAAAGCCCGCCCCATCTGGCGCATCGGGATGATGCTGGATCGACGGATCGAGGAAGGCGCCAACCTCGGACGCATCCGTCTCGGGTTCCCAGTTAGAGATGTCTTGCGTGAACCGAGGACCCGCCGCGTCGCGCCCCAGAAACACCGGCGGCTCGTCAGCGCTGGACAGCACGGCATGGTCATGGGGCAGCCAGACCAGCGCACCCTCGGCCACCAAAGGCTTGCCACGCCAGACCGCCAAAACACCCGCCTCGCGGCTTTTCAGCATTTGCGCAAGGGCCTCGCCATCGCCGCGCAATTCGCCCGCACGGTCCAGATCAGAGCTGCCGAATGTAATTCTGTCTTCCACGTCATGTTCCCTTCGCTGCGCCGCCTTCCTGCCACGCGCAGGTCCCTTGCGAAAGGTCCAGACGCTCGCTATATGGCAAATCGAGAGGTTGGCGCGGGCAAGCACTTCGCCAACCCGGTCAGGTCCGGAAGGAAGCAGCCGTAACGATTCCCGCTTGGGTCGTTGTCAATCTCTCACCCAAGCGCGATTTGCGAAGCAAACCGCGCGTAGGTCTGGCAGCGTATCCGCAGGATGCGCGAGAAGACCGCGCCTCAAAGAGGGGGTCGCCAGCCAAAACCCTCCCTGTTAAGCTTAACGCATTAACCTTAACTCAGGAGGCTTCATGGATCTTGCCCTCACCCTCGGGACCGCTGCAACGCCTTAATGCTTTGCCCGTCCCTCCCACGCCCCGCGCTCGCCCTTTCGCCTGCGCGCCTATCGACGTGACCTGAGGACACTTCCATTGACCACCCCTTCCCTGACCGACCTCGGCTGGACCGAACATTTCCAATCGCAACGCGAGGATACGGATGCCGAGCTTTCCCCCTACCGCCTGACCAGCGTGACCCGCACAACGCTTCATGCGCTCGGGGCCGCTGGGCCGATCCGCCTGAAACTGCCGCCTGAAACCAGCACAGGCGAATATGCCGTTGGCGATTGGGTGCTGGCGGATGACTACTTTGCGCAAAAGCGGCTGGAGCCGTTCAGCATGCTGCAACGCCGTGCCTCCGGCCCCGATGCGCGGTCGCAATTGATGGCGGCGAATGTCGAAACCCTCGGGATCGTCACCGCCTGCAACGCCGATTTCAACATCGCGCGGCTGGAGCGTTACATCGCGATGGCTGCCAGCGCCGACTGTTTGCCGTTGGTGATCCTGACCCGTGCAGACGAGGTCGCGGATGCAAGACCACTGCAAAAACAGGCCGAAGCGATTTCGCCGCTTGTCACGGTTATCAGCCTTGATGCGCGCGACAAGGCCGAGGTGGAACGCCTCGCCCCGTGGTGCCGCACCGGACAAACATTAGCGTTAATGGGATCGAGCGGCGTGGGCAAAACCACGTTAACCAACGGGTTAACGGGGTCGGATTTGGACACAGGCGGCATCCGGGAAGACGACGCAAAGGGGCGGCATACCAGCACCTCACGTCAGATGTTGCGGACTTTGCACGGAGGCTGGCTCATCGATACGCCAGGAATGCGCGCCGTGCCGCTGAGCGATGCCTCCGACGGGATCGAGGCAGTGTTTGCCGATATGTCCGAGCTGGCCGAGGGGTGCAAGTTTTCCGATTGCAGCCACGAGACCGAGCCGGGTTGCGCCGTTACCGCCGCCGTGAAGGCAGGCACGGTCGAGCACGATCGCTACCAGCGTTGGAAGAAACTGCTGCTGGAAGAGGCGCATAACACCGCCACCCTCGCCGAAGCCCGCAAGAAGGATCGCACCCGTCAGAAGATGTACAATCAGGGCAAAGCGCGATCCAAGGCCAAGCGCGATTTCTGAACCGCGTTAGACCCCCAACAAAAGCGCTTGGGCGATCAAGCCTAGCGCATACAAAGCCAGCCCGATGGCGATCAGCAATGGTATCACCGAGATCGCGCGCATCGGGCTGCGCTTGCGCAATTGGCGCCCCAAGCGCCACTGGAAGACAGCCATAACCGTCGCCATAATCTGCCAGCCGACGATCTCGCCAAACCGGGCAGAGTCGAAGCGCGTGCCTGTGCCAACTGCCGGGGTGATGAACGCATTGTAAGATGCGCTCATGGCCAGCAGCCACATAAACAGGACGAGGAAAGGCAAAAGTCGCATCATGATTTCTAGAGTTTACCATGATTGTGACAGCACTGTGCCATCGTTAACCAAATTCCTCGCTCACGTGGTTAAATCACACCATGAGCAACGACCTGCCCCGGATGCGCGTCCGCCCAATCCTTGAGGAACATCGCCATTTCGGCACCCCCAGCATGGGAAAGCGCCTTACGCGGCAGGGCAACGCCGTGCTCAAGAAGAAGCCGCATACACCCGACATGGTCACGCGCCGCGCGGTGAGGACAATTTGATGCCCCATGCAGAACTGTAGAAAAGATCGTGCCTCCAAAGGCGTTTAGATGCGCCATATCCGGTCCGAGGCGAAGGAAATACGCCATCTCGTCCAGCAAACCTTCCCATCCGGCCAGATGAAACGGCGTCATGCCTTGGTCGTTCGCCGCATTCGCATCGAACCCCATCGCGACGAGGCGCTGGATATGGGGCAAGCTGTCTTCCCGACCGACAAGTTGGGTCATTAACTGCGATTGCGCGGCGTTAAGCTTTGCCATGTCGATCCAATCGCCCTCGCGGATCTCGCCATCGGCCGCACGGGCCAGTTGCGCCTCGACAGCCGACAGCTCGGACGAAACGCCTGCCTTGGTTAACGCCGCCGCGACCTCAGACGCACCATGCAGACGCGCAAACGCATAAGGCGTCATATCTTGATAAACGACAGCTGTATCAGCCCCGTGATCCAACAGCACCTCGATCATCTGAGCAGACACATGGCGACGCGCGCCCTGATGCAGGGGCGACAGCGAACCGGCATTTGGGTCAGCCCCCGCCCCCAACATCAGGCGCACCATCTCGACATCGTCGAAATCCATCGCCCTGAGCAGCGCGTTGGTGCCATTCGGCTTCGCCCCATACGACAGCAACAACTCCACCCCGCCCGCATGCCCCAACTCGGTCGCGTGATAGAGCGACTCGCCATCATTCGGATCGGCGCCATGCTCCAGCAACCACTGCGCCATGCGCATAGATCCCACATGCCCAATCGCCCCATAGAGCGCGCTGAGGGGCGCGCTATCCTGCGGCCAGAGCCAGTGATCATTCACATCCGCGCCGTGGGAAACCAGCAGCTCGGCCATCGCAAGCATGTCGTCTTCAAGCTCTGGATGCGCATGAATATGGCGTGAGAACGTCAAGTGGCACATCGGGCGCCGCGGCGCATAAAGACGCGTCGCGGCCTCAGGATCACGATCCAAAACCGCCTCCATCGCAGCAACATCGTAGAGCGCCACCAGCAACGGCACCTCGCCTGCCGCCAGATCGGGCGTATGGTCCAAAAGCCCGTTCACCACATCCGCGGTCCCTTGAAACAAGGCCTGCCGCAACCGAACCTGCTTGGTGGCGCGGTCCATCCCTTGCATCTCGACGTTCAGCTTCATCTCGGGCCAAGAGGCAAAGCCCGCCTCGCGCGCCACCACATGCAGGAAATCGGCGTGCTTGGGGGCTTTGCGAACACCATGCAGTCGCTGCACAGCGTTCGCATCTCCAGCCTCGAACGCCTTTTTCAAAGCCTTCGCATCACGGCGCAAATTATCCAGTGAATCAGTCATCGGGGTTCCCTCATGCCGCCCGATGATCCGCTATCCGGGCAGAGAAAACCGAAATCTTGTCGATTTTCGCATCTTGAAGGGGTGCCAGTGCAGCTTTCCGCGGATCAGGTGGCCCACCCGAAGGGCCTTGCTAATAGCTAGCCGAACGCTGGACGCCGCGCAACCGCTCGCCTACCTTATGGCTCTGGATTCGGGGGCACGCATGAGCGAGCAAGGCTATCAAGTTCTGGCGCGGAAATACCGCCCCGCGACCTTTGCGGACCTGATCGGTCAGGATGCGATGGTGCGCACGCTGAAAAATGCGTTTGCCGCCGACCGGATCGCGCAGGCCTTTATGATGACGGGCATTCGCGGAACCGGCAAAACCACCACCGCGCGGATCATCGCCAAGGGGATGAACTGCGTCGGACCCGATGGCGATGGGGGTCCAACGACCGAGCCTTGTGGTCAGTGCGAGCCATGCCGCGCGATTGCCGAAGGCCGTCATGTAGACGTGCTGGAAATGGATGCCGCGTCGAACACCGGTGTTGGCGACATGCGCGAGGTGATCAACTCGGTCAATTATCGCGCCGCCTCCGCCCGCTATAAGATCTATATCATCGACGAAGTTCACATGCTGTCGACGAGTGCGTTCAACGCGCTTCTGAAGACGCTGGAAGAACCGCCCGCCCATGTGAAATTCATCTTCGCCACCACGGAAATCCGCAAGGTTCCGGTCACGGTTCTGTCGCGGTGTCAGCGTTTCGATCTGCGCCGGATCGAGCCTGAGGTGATGATCGCACATCTGCAAAAGATCGCAGGGCTTGAGGGCGCTTCTGTGGCCGAAGATGCTTTGGCGCTGATCACCCGCGCCGCCGAAGGGTCCGTGCGCGATGCGATGAGCCTGCTGGATCAAGCGATCAGCCAAGGTCAGGGCGAGACGAGCGCCGATGAAGTCCGCGCCATGCTCGGCCTCGCGGATCGCGGGCGCGGGCTTGATCTGTTCGAGGCGATCCTTGGTGGCGATGCCGCCGGTGCCTTGGGCGAGCTGGCCGCGCAATATGCCGATGGGGCCGATCCGGTGGCGATCCTGCGCGATCTGGCCGAGCTGACGCACTGGATCAGCATCGTCAAGATCACGCCCGATGCGGCCCAAGACCCCACCGTAAGCCCCGACGAGCGCGCGCGCGGGCAAGGCCTTGCCGAGCGTATCCCGATGCGGGTGCTGACGCGGATGTGGCAGATGCTGCTGAAAGCGCTGGAGGAGGTCTCCGTCGCGCCCAACGCCGTGATGGCCGCTGAAATGGCGGTGATTAGGCTGACACACGTGGCCGATCTGCCCACGCCGGGCGATCTGGCGAAACTGCTTCATGAGCGCCCGCCAAGCGCGGCACCTGCGCCATCCGCGCCCGCGCCCACAGGCGGTGCGGACCACCGGGCGAGCGCGATCAGCGGCGCGCAAGCCATGCCGCAAGCCGCTGCACAGCCCGATCCGTTGGCGAAATACATGCAATTCAACGATGTCGTCGAGGTGATCCGCGCCCATGACGTCCCCCTGCTGATCGAGGTGGAAACCTGCCTGCGCCTGATCCGCTACACGCCCGGTCGCATCACGTTTGAGCCGACGCCAAGCGCGCCGCGCGATCTGGCCCAACGCCTCGCCCAGCGCCTGCAAGGCTGGACCGGCGCACGCTGGGGCGTCAGCGTGGAAGCCGAAGGCGGTGCCCCGACGATTGCCGAGACCAGAGATGCCGACGCGAACGATCTGAAGGCCAAAGCCATGGCCCATCCGCTGGTGGCCGCAGTCTTCGCCGCCTTTCCCGCGGCCGAGATCACGCATATCCGCAGCCAGGCCGAACTGGACGCACAAGCCGCCGCCGAAGCTTTGCCCGAAATAGACGATGCCCCCTCCGACGATCCCGATTGGGATCCGTTCGAGGATGGATAGACATAGACTTACAGGAGAATTCAGATGCTCAAAGGATTAGGCGGACTTGGCGACATGGCGAAGGTCATGAAGCAGGCGCAGGAAATGCAGGAAAAGATGGGCGAGATGCAGGCCGCGCTTGAGACCATGACCGTGGTCGGCGAATCCGGTGCGGGCCTCGTCAAGGCGACGGCAACGGCGAAGGGCGAGCTGACCGCACTCGACATCGACCCGTCGATCTTCAACCCCGATGAAAAAGAGGTGGTCGAGGACCTGATCCTCGCCGCGATCAAGGACGCGCAAGCCCGCGCCGCCGCCAAAAGCGCCGAGGAAATGGGAAAGCTGACCGAAGGCCTAGGCCTGCCCCCCGGCATGGCAAATCCGTTCGGCTAGACCTTGGCAGACGGGAACCGCGAACTCGAAGCACTGATTGACTTGATGGCGCGACTGCCGGGGCTGGGCCCTCGGTCGTCGCGGCGCGCGGTGCTGCATTTGCTGAAAAAGCGCGGTCAGGTGATGACGCCCTTGGCCGAAGCCCTGACCCAAGTCGCCGCCACCGCGCGCGATTGCCTGACCTGCGGCAATATCAGCACCGCTGACACTTGCCCCATTTGCGACAGCGAAAAGCGCCGCAACGGTCAGATCTGCGTGGTCGAGGATGTGGCGGACCTTTGGGCGATGGAGCGAGGGCAGGCCTTCCAAGGGCGCTACCACGTGCTGGGTGGGACGCTATCGGCGCTCGACGCCATTGGCCCGGACGAGCTGCGCATTCCGCGCCTGCTGTCGCGGCTGGAGGAGGAAGAGGTCACCGAAGTCATCCTCGCCCTCAACGCCACGGTCGATGGCCAAACCACCGCGCATTATATCGCCGACGAGATGGAAGGACGCGGGATCGCCGTGACCTCGCTGGCGCAAGGCGTGCCCATCGGGGGCGAGTTGGATTTTCTGGACGATGGGACCATTTCAGCGGCGCTCAGGGCGCGGAAGTCGGTCTAGCCCGCGAACATCTCGCAAGCCGCCTCGTCGAGGGACAAGCGCACCCATCCCAGATCGGTCTGCCGCGCGCCACGCCGGACCTGCACAAAGCTGAAATCCCCGATATCGCCATGGGCAAAGATCAGCGTATCCCCGCGCATGATTTGACCAATGACCGGGCTTTGCTCGGAGGCCGCCACATGCAACGCCGTGCGCGCCCCCTGCCACCCGATGCAGCCGCTTTCGCCAATATCGCGGTAGGGCAAATCTTTCAGCCGCATCCAGGCATTCAAGTTCTCGATATCAAGGGTGGAGCGCCCGGTATCGATGTTGCACTGGAACTCCGCCTCCATCGCGCGGGTATGGGCCACGAAATCCCGCTCGGCCAAGGTCAGCTCCACGTCGCCGGGCGTGCAATCCGCGTTGTCGAACAACGCTTGGCCAAGGGTTGAGCCGAAGCAATAGCCCGCCCGGTCAAACACCATATTGCGCGTGACCCACATGGAGGCGCAATCCGCCGCCGCCGTTCCGGCGCTCAGGACCACAATCGCCGCTATCCCGATCATCCGCATAAGGTCACTCCGTGTTTCAGGGTTCCCGAAATACTCTCGCCGAAGGCATCTGCCCTGTCCACCATTCTGAATGCCCATAAAAAACCCCGGCACCTGAAAAGGTCCGGGGTTTTGTCTGTCGCGCTCTGGATGAAGATCAGGTCTGATCTTCATCCTCGTCGTCATCTTTGGCATCTGGCAGATTGAAGAGGTTATCCGCGTCCAAACCCTTGCCGAGCTTCTCGTCTTCATCCTCATCGGACGCGCCACCAAGGCTGAACCCTTCGAGCCCGGCAATCGCCGTTGGGATCTTTGGCTCCGTCTCCATTGCGAGGCTCGTTTCGGTCGACACCAGCTTGCGACGCTCGTCATCGGTCATCGCACCGCCTTCAGCGGCTTTCTTGGCGGCGGCTTTCTGGACGGCTGCGTCCAGTTCGATCTGCTTACACAGACCCAAAGCCACCGGATCAATCGGTTGGATGTTCTGGATGTTCCAGTGCGTGCGCTCGCGGATGGCCTGAATGGTCGGCTTGGTGGTGCCGACCAGCTTGCCGATCTGGCCATCGGTCAGCTCAGGGTGGAACTTGACCAACCACAGGATCGAGGCCGGGCGATCTTGGCGCTTCGACAAAGGTGTATAACGAGGACCACGGCGCTTTTCCTCGCCGGAGGCTGCGGCATAGACCTTCAGCTTCAACGGACGGCGCGGATCTTTTTCCGACTTGTCGATCTCAGACTGGTCGAGCTGGTTGTTGGCAATCGGATCGAAGCCTTTGACGCCTGTCGCCACATCGCCATCGGCAATGCCTTGCACTTCCAGCTCGTGGAACCCGCAGAAATCCGCGACCTGCTTGAAGGTCAGCGTTGTGTTATCCACCAGCCAGACGGCGGTGGCTTTGGCCATCAATGGTTTTGCCATGGTCTTTCTCCTAGCGCTGCGGACATGGAAACCCCGTCACCAGCCTTCGGGGCCGATGGCAACCGGGTTGCGGTTGCAGGTTCACAATGTCAGGGAACTTGGTGAGGATATAGGCGAGAGCCGGCAAAAGGGGAAGAGGCAATGCGCGCGTTGGTGTTTTGGATGATGAGTGCGGTTGCGGCTTTCGCCGATGGCGAGCGTGCGGGCGAGTTTGATTACTACGTCATGGCGCTGAGCTGGACGCCGTCTTACTGCGCCCTCGAAGGCGATGCGCGTGGGTCCGAGCAATGCGAGGCCGATACCGGGTTTGGCTGGACGCTGCACGGGCTTTGGCCGCAATATGAGAGTGGCTGGCCAAGCTATTGCAACACCAATGAGCGGAATCCCTCGCGGTCGGATACCGCGGCGCAGGCGTCTTTGTTTGGGACCGGCGGTCTGGCCTGGCACCAGTGGAATAAGCATGGGCGCTGCACGGGGTTGTCCTCGGACGACTATTACGAGCTGTCGCAACTGGCCTATGATCGCGTGACACGACCCTCGATCTTTCGGCGCCTCGACAAGACGTATCGGTTTCCGGCGTCTGTCGTGGAGGAGGCGTTCCTTGAGGCAAACCCCGCCTTGGAGGCTGACGGCGTGACGGTGACCTGCCGCGACAGCTTTGTGCGCGAGGTGCGGATTTGCCTGACCCGAGGGCTGGAGCCCCGGGCCTGTGGGCGGGATGTGCGGCGCGATTGCTCGTTGGACAACGCGCGGATGGATCCGTTGCGGTAGATGAGTATTTAGAGAACCCTGAATGGGCAGGGCGCGCTAGACCTTCAGAACGATCTTCCCGATATGGCTGCCGCCTTCCAGATGCGCATGGGCCTTGGCGGCGTCGCTGAGGGGGAATTCGCTGTCCATAATCGGTTTGATCCGACCTGCATTGAGCCATGGCCAGACATGGGCACGGAGCTGGCTTGCGATCTCGGCCTTGGCCAAATCACTTTGCGGACGCAGGGTGGAGCCGGTGATTGTGAGGCGGCGCATCATGATCTGGGCGAAGTTAAGCTCGACCTTTGGACCTTCGAGGAATGCGATTTGGACGAGGCGGCCTTCGGTTGCCAGCACCTTGATGTTACGCGGGATGTAGCTGCCGCCGACCATGTCGAGGATAAGATTGGCCCCGCCTTCGGCCTTGAGAACGTTGACGAAATCCTCGTCGCGGTAGTTGATGGCTGTCGCGCCTAGCTTGGTGCAAGCCTCGCATTTCGCTGCACTTCCCGCCGTCGACCACACCCGCGCGCCGAGCATGGTGGCGATCTGGATCGCGGTTGTTCCGATCCCGGACGAGCCTCCGTGCACGAGGAACCGCTCGCCCGCTTTCAGTCGCCCGCGCATCACGACGTTGGACCAGACGGTGAAGTAGGTCTCCGGCAAGGCAGCGGCTTGATCGAGGGGCATGCCCTCAGGGATCGGCAGGCAGTGATCGGCGGCGCAAACCACATATTCCGCGTAGCCCCCGCCCGGTGTCAGCGCGCACACATGCGATCCGATATGGCTTTGCGCGCCGAATCCTGCCGCGATAACCTCGCCCGACACCTCCAGCCCCGGCAGATCGCTGGCCGTGGGCGGCGGGTTGTAGGCCCCGGCCCGTTGCAGCGCATCGGGACGGTTCACCCCAGCATAGGCGACCTTGATCAGGACCTCGCCGGGACCGGGCGTGGGCACGGGACGCGTGACCTCACGCAGCACCTCGGGGCCACCGGGTTGGGTGATTTCAATCGCGCGCATCGTATCGGGCAGGGTCATATCGAGGGGCTTTCGTTAGTTGGCAGGCGGCTCGGACCAGTGGCCGGGGAAGTCGGCGTTTGGGCCGCGTGTTGGGGCCTTGATCTTGCTGAGAAGCCAGTTGGGGCCGGTCATCAATTGGCTGAGCACGGCGTTGTCGTTCACCTGTTTCTTGACCTTCTCGATCTGCATCACATCACTGATGCGCCGATCGAGGAAGGCCCAGGTGGCCTCATGCCCGTCGCCGTCATCGCCAAGCCAGAACAGCACCGTGGACCCATAAACACCTGATAAAAGGGTGCGTTTTGAGTACCAGTTATAGTCCTCAGACGCATCACCAAGCGTATCCCAGATCGCATCGGCCGTCCCCCAGATCGCCTTGGCACCGTCAGCAGCAAGGTGGGGCAACGCGAACAAGGTTGTGCCGCGACGCACGACCTCCTTATCCACCTCCACCGCTTCCAGCCGGAACCGCACGCCAGCGGCGATCCGGTCGCGAAACCGCATCTCGCCCAGATCAGCGCCGCGCAAACGCGCCACCATCAGGGCATCGCCCCGCTTGTGGAACGCGAGCGCGAGGTCCGTGGCCCCGCGCGGACAAATCGCATTGGCCAGCGCCATCTCGATGCCGGTCTCAGCAACAGCAGCCTCGTAAGCGCTTTGCGACCAACCATCGAAGGTGACATGGGGCACAATCGCGTCGAGCAGGTCGGCCTTTATCTGGTGCGTGCTTCGGGTCTCGGTCATGGGTACTCTCCGGGTCAGAACAGGGCAGTGGACAACATAAGGCGCGGTTGCTATAGCGCCACTTCCTGCAAATTCATGCAAACTCTAACTTAGGAAGGTGGTGACAACCACATGCAGGTAAGTGTTCGTGATAACAACGTCGATCAAGCGCTTCGCGCTCTGAAGAAGAAACTTCAGCGCGAGGGTGTGTTTCGGGAAATGAAGCTCAAGCAACATTACGAGAAACCGTCCGAGAAAAAAGCGCGCGAAGGCGCCGAAGCGATCCGCCGCGCCCGGAAACTGGCACGGAAAAAAGCACAGCGCGAAGGTATGATGTAAATCATCCACGCTCTGCGACACACGACTTTTGAACCCCCGGAGCCTGGCTGCGGGGGTTTGTTTTTGTGCGCCACTCTGGCAAGTTACCCGCTATGTTAGACCAACACCAGATAGACGCCTTCCAACGCGATGGTGCCGTGATGATCCCCGGGCTGTTTGCCGATTGGGTGGACGAGATCCGCGCGGGCATTGATCGCAATATGGCCGAGCCCGGCCCCTATGCGGCGGAGAATTTGCTGGAGGGCGAGCAGGGGCGGTTTTTTGACGACTACTGCAATTGGCAACGCATCCCGGAATTTCAGCGGGTGATTACTGAGAGTGACGCGGTGGAATCGGCCCGCGATTTGATGGGGTCTGAGACAGTGCAGATGTTTCATGACCATGTGCTGGTCAAAGAGCCCGGCACCGCCAAACCGACCCCCTGGCATCAGGACGCGCCTTACTACTTTGTCGAGGGCACGCAGATGGTCAGCTTCTGGGTGCCCGTTGATCCGGTGGAGGAGGCGTCGTTGCGCCTCGTCGCGGGCAGTCATCTGTGGGACAAGCCCGTGCTGCCGACGAAATGGCTGCACGAGGATAACTTCTTCCCGGATGATGGCACCTACCGTCCCGTGCCCGACCCCGATGCGGCGCCCTTGGAGTTCAAAGTGCTTGAATGGCCCATGCAGCCCGGCGACGCGGTGGCGTTTCACTATAAGACGCTGCACGGTGCGCGGGGCAATCTCGCGGGCAAGCGGCGGCGCGCGTTTTCGCTTAGGCTGCTCGGTGATGATGCGCGCTATGTGGAGCGTCCGGGCAAGACCTCGCCCCCGTTTCCAGGGCATGGGATGGAGCCGGGGCAAAGGTTGCGGGAGGATTGGTTTCCGATTTTGCCGACGCGTTAAGGGAGTTTTACGATGACACGACTGATTTTGGCGTTGAGCCTGATAGCAGGCGGTGCGGCTTGGGCGCATCAAGGCGTGCAGAACCCCGGCGTGATGGCCCGGATGAACGGCATGTCTGCCATCGCCGACAGCGTAAAGGTGATCGGAACGATGGCGCGCGGCAGGGCCGCGTTTGATGCGGAGGCGGCACAGACGGCTGCCTTGGAGATTGCGGCGCAGGCGCGGCTGATCCCGGAGCTGTTCGAGGGTGCGGATGAGGATCCCAAATCGGAAGCGCGTCCTGCGATCTGGGCGAATTTCGAGGACTTTGTTGCGCAGTCCGAGGCCCTTGAGGCTTTGGCACTAGATGTGTCGCAAGCGATCACCTCACAGGCGGATCTTGGCCCGGCTTTGGCGCGGCTTGGAGAGAATTGCAAAGCATGCCATGAGGATTACCGGGAATAGGTTGCGGATTGCCGTAGCGCAGCGCAATAATAACTCATTATTCAATTGCACTTCGGGGATTTCTTCGAGACTTTCACTCATCGGCGGGCAAAATAGGCAGCACATTGCATAGCAGCCCCCCTAATCCTGCGCCAATGGCAGGAGGAGGCCTTATCCATGAAAATCGGTTGCCCAACAGAGATCAAACCCCAGGAATTCCGCGTCGGCCTAACCCCGAACGCGGCACGTGAAGCAAGCACTCATGGTCACGAGGTGCTTGTCCAGAAAGGCGCAGGCACGGGTGCGGGCTTTGAGGATTCGGATTACGAGGCTGCGGGCGCGCGGATCATCGACACCGCGGCGGAGATTTTCGCCTCAGCCGATATGATCGTTAAGGTGAAGGAACCGCAGGCGAATGAGCGGGAGATGCTGCGCGAAGGCCAGTTGCTGTTCACCTACCTGCACCTCGCGCCGGACCCCGCGCAGACGAAAGACCTGCTGGCCTCTGGCTGCACCGCGATTGCCTATGAGACCGTGACCGATGCCAGCGGTGGCCTGCCTCTGCTCGCCCCGATGTCCGAGGTTGCCGGTCGTCTTGCCCCGCAGGTCGGCGCGTGGACCTTGCAGAAAGCCAATGGCGGGCGCGGCGTCTTGATGGGCGGCGTTCCGGGCGTCGGGCCTGCGAAAGTGCTGGTGATCGGCGGCGGCGTTGTCGGCACCCATGCGGCGCGCATTGCGGCGGGCATGGGGGCGGATGTGACGGTGCTGGATCGCTCGCTCGCGCGGTTGCGCTATCTCGATGATGCCTTCGCACGCGATTTCAACACCGGCTATTCCAGCGCGGGCCTGCTGGCCGAGCATCTGAGCACCGCCGACATGGTGATCGGTGCGGTGCTGATCCCCGGCGCGGCTGCCCCGAAGCTGGTCACGCGCGCGCAGTTTGCCGACATGAAGCCCGGATCAGTGCTCGTGGACGTGGCCATCGACCAAGGTGGGTGCTTCGAGACCTCGCGCGCCACCACCCATGCGGACCCGATCTATGACGTGGACGGGATCATGCATTACTGCGTGGCCAACATGCCGGGCGCGGTCGCGCGGACCTCGACCATCGCCCTTGGCAACGCGACGATGCCGTTCATGCTGGCGCTGGCCGACAAGGGGTGGAAGCAGGCGTGCCTTGATGATCCGCACTTGCTCGCGGGATTGAACGTGCATGCCGGGCAGTTGACCTATTATGCGGTTGGCAAGGCGCTGGGGATCGACGTGGTTGCGCCATCGCTCGTTCTTCGCAGCTAGCACTTGCTTGCGAAACCTGAGGAGGCCGCTAGGTTTCCCCGAAATGCTTCTCGGGGGAATCTGTCCAATGCGTCCTATCAGTCTTTTCTTAACGCTCGCCGCCACATTGTTGGTGATCACGGCTTCACCATCGCTCGCCCATGAGGGCGAGGGCCTTGCGGGTGGCTTCCTGTCCGGCCTCACCCACCCGATCTATGGCCTTGACCATGTCGTCGCTATGGTCGCCGTTGGCCTTTGGGGCGCGGTGCTTGGCGCGCCTGCCTTGTGGATCCTGCCGCTGGTCTTCCCACTGGTTATGGCCCTTGGCGGGGCGGCTGGCGTCCTTGGCATCCCGCTTCCGGCGGTCGAGATCGGCATCGCGGCCTCGGGCCTTGTCCTTGGCCTGCTGGTGGCGTTTTGGATCAAAGCCCCGATCTGGGTGGCTGCGGTTATCGTCGGCGTCTTCGCCGTCTTCCACGGCCACGCCCATGGCACGGAGCTGCCCGATGCGGCCAACCCGATTGCCTATGCCGTTGGCTTTGTGATCGCGACGGGTGCCTTGCATGTCGCGGGCATCGCCTTTGGGGCCTTGAACGGCATAAAAGGCGGATCCTGGGCCGTGCGCGGCGCGGGGGCCGTGATTGCCTTGGCGGGCGCGGCCTTCCTGACGGGCGCTGCGTGATCCGGACGTTTGCCGTATTGACCGGGCTGCTTGTTGCTGGCCCGGTCTATGCCCATGCGTTTGAAAGTGGTCAGGACACCTATGCCCTGATCCTCAAAGGCCTGTCGCAGCCGTGGCTGATGCTGCCTGTGGCGGTCCTGCTGATCGGTCTTGGAATGCTAGCGGGGATCTGGCGGCGTGAGGGCGCGATATCGATCTGGCCCGCGATGATCTTGGGTGTGGTGTTGGGCTTGGGGCTGGGGCCGTTCGTGCCGCAAGTGTCGGTGTTGTGGTTGATGGCGAGCGCGCTGGTCGTGTCCGTCATCGGGATCATGGCCTTGTCGCTTCCGAGCTTTGCGATGATGGCCCTCGCGACAGTGGCGACCGCCCTGCCGAGCCGCTTTTTGATGGAGGCGCACGCCTTTGGCGAGCTACCCACCCCTTTTGTCATCGGCATGGGCTTGGGGATCACCACCTGTGCGGCCCTGTCGGCGGGGCTTGTGCAAACGACGCGCGAGCGGATCGACCATACCGCCGTCCTGATCGGGTGGCGCGCATTGATTGCGTGGGTCGGCGCAATCGCGATCCTGATGCTGGCGTTTGAGTTGCGCTAAACCGGCAGCGCCGTCGTGTTGCGCACGGTCTTGAGCGAGAAGCTGGATTGCAGCTTGGCCACCCCCGGCAACCCGGCCAGATGCTTGCGGTGCAGCCGCGCGAAGTCTTCGGCATCATCGGAGACCACTTTCAACAGGTAATCCGCACTGCCCGCCATCAGATGACATTCCAGCACCTCAGGCACGCGGCCCACGGCTTGCTCGAACGCGGTGAGCACCTCGTCGGCTTGACCGTTGAGGGTGATTTCCACGAAGACGGTGGTCTTACGGCCCATCTTGCGCGCATCGAGCAGCGCCACATAGCCTGCGATGATGCCGGACGCCTCCAGCCGCGCGACACGGCGGTGGCACGCGGATTGCGACAGGTTCACCGCCTCGGCAAGTTCCGCATTGGTCAGGCGACCTTGGCGTTGAAGCCGGGTCAGGATGGCGCGGTCGGTCTGGTCAAGATCGAGTTCAGTCATCGGAATTCCAGTTACAGTTCGTGTCACGCGTGGACCCAAAAGCTGCGGTCCACGCGAGGATCGTTAAGTCTTAGCGCTTGGCAAGCGCGTCGCGGATTTCGATCAGCACGTCCTTCTCGGACGGGCCGGGATCTGCCGCGGGAGCTGCTTCTTCTTCCTTCTTCATCGCGTCTTTGATCTTGTTGACGTTCTTGACCAGCAAGAAGACCACGAAGGCGATGATGAGGAAGTTGATGACGGCTGTCAGGAACGCGCCATAAGCAAAGGCTGCGGCACCGGCCTCGCGCGCGGCCTCGAGGGACGCATACTCGCCCTCGCCCAGCACGACGAAGAAGTTGGTGAAATCAACACCCCCGAAGATCGCCCCGATGATCGGGTTGATCAGGTCGTCGACCATGGATTTGACGATCGCCGTGAAGGCCGCACCGATGATGATACCGACGGCCATGTCCATGACATTGCCCTTGGCGATGAAGGTCTGAAATTCTTTAAGCATGTGATGCTGTCCCCATTTTGTTATGCCGCACTCTCTCCTGCATCGGCGCACACTCGGTAACAGATTTGAGCACGTCAGCACGGGTTATTTCCGGCGAAGTTCCCCCCTAAGTTAAACGGGAACCGAAACGGAGAGTGACGATGAGTTCTTTTGACCAATTCCCGATCAACGCAAAATGGCCCGCAGCAGACACGAGCGTGATCCAGCTGTATTCTTTCCCGACCCCCAACGGAATCAAGGTCTCCTTGGCACTGGAGGAGATGGGTTTGGCCTATGAAGCGCACACAGTCACTTTGTCGGACGCGGATGTGAAAAGCCCTGAGTTCTTGTCATTGAACCCCAACAACAAGATACCCGCGATCATTGACCCCAATGGGCCGGACGGCACGCCCGTCACGTTGTTTGAGAGCGGCGCGATCTTGATCTATCTGGCGGAAAAGTCGGGCCAGTTCATTGGTCAGAGCGCGACCGAGAAGTCGCAGGTTATCCAGTGGCTGATGTGGCAGATGGGCGGCTTGGGGCCGATGTTCGGCCAGTTGGGCTTCTTCTCGAAATTCGCCGGAAGCCAGTGGGAAGATAAAACGCCCTCAGCAGCGCTATATCGATGAAAGCAAGCGGTTGCTGGGCGTTCCTGAACACAGCGCTTGAGGGCAAGGACTGGATTGCGGGCGACTATTCCATTGCCGATATGGCGATTGGGCCGTGGTTGGGTGCGCTCGACTTCTATGGCACCAAGGACTTGCTCGGCTGGGAGGATTTCCCGAACGTCGTCGCCTACGACGCCCGGTTCAGGGCACGGCCCGCAGTGCAGGCCGCGCGCAATATTCCGCCGCGTGAAGCCTAAGCAGGAAGCTCGCTTGTGAGCACATACCGCAGGATGTCTGCCACCTTCGCCGGGTCTTCGGTCACGGCGAGGGCGGCGGCATCAACTTCTTTGAGCGCATGCTGATGCTCTGGCATTTGCACCACGATCAAGCTTTTGCCGAGCGCTGCGGCGAACCCGGCATCGAACGCAGCGTTCCACTGGCGGTATTTCTCGCCGAACCGGACCACCACGACATCGGCGTCTTGGATGCCCTTGCGGGTTCGGATCGCGTTCATCATCGCGCCTTTGTGGTCGTGCCAATACTTATTTGGCTCCTCGCCGAGGATCGCCACGCCACAATCGTCGGAGTTCTCGTGGATCACCACAGGGCTGGAGAATTCCACATCGAGCCCCTTGCAGCCATCGATGATCTGCTCGCGCCAATCGGTGTGGATCTCGCCGGAGAGATAAACTTTGAGGGTCATATTTTATTCCTTTTTTCACCTTTGGCAGGCTAGCCGCGTAAAATCCCGCCTGTCGCTTTGCCGACCTTCTCGATGATCTTGGCACCGACGGCCTCGATGTCTTTCTCGGTCAGCGTCTTGTCGACAGGCTGCATCCGCACGGTGATCGCGAGGCTTTTCTTGTCCTCGCCCAAGCTACCGCCGATGAATTCGTCAAACACACGCACCTCGTCGATCAAGGCTTTGTCGGCCCCGGCAGCGGCATTCACCAGCGTTAGCGCTTCGACCTGCGCGTCGACGACGAAGGCAAAGTCCCGCTCCACCGCTTGCAGATCGCGCAAGTTCAGCGCGGCCCGTGTCGAGGTCGCGGATTTCGGGAACGGGATTTCAGCGGGCCAGAGCGTGAAGCCCACGGCGGGGCCTTTCACGTCCATCTCGGCCAGCACCTTCGGGTGGATTTCGCCGAACACACCGAGCACTTTCTTTGGCCCCAGGCAGATCTTGCCCGACCGTCCCGGATGCCACCACGCGTCCGTACCGCGCAGGATTTGCACCTTGGCGGGTGCGCCCATCGCGGCCAAAACGGCCTCGGCATCGGCTTTGGCGTCAAAGACATCGACGCTGCGGCTTTCGCCATGCACGTCTTTGCTAAGCGTCTTGCCGACAAGGATACCGCTGGCCAGCACATGCTGCTCGCCCGGCTCGCCACCGGAGAAGGCCGCGCCCAGCTCGAACAGCGCCAGATCCATGAAACCGCGCGCCTGATTGCGCGCTGCGGCTTGCAGAAGGCCCGGCAAAAGCGCGGGGCGCATATGGCTAAGCTCGGAACTGATCGGGTTTTCCAGCGCGCTGGCCGCATCACCGCCGTTGAAAAGCGCAGCCGCCTTCTGGTCGATGAAGCTGTAGGTCACACACATCGTTGTAGCCCAGCGCCGCCATCGTCCGCCGCGCCGCGATCTCGCGGGTTTGCGAGGGCGTCAGAACGGGCTTGGGCACGCCGGGCAGCCGCTTCATTGGCTTGCCTTCCAGCTTGGTCAGCGACGCGATGCGCGCCACTTCTTCGACCAGATCAGCCTCGCCTTGCACGTCTGGACGCCAGCTGGGCACCTGCGCCATGTCGCCGTCCATCACAAAGCCAAGCGCTTCGAGCGAGGCGCGTTGCGTGTCCGCCGGGATCTCCATGCCGACCAGCGAGACGACGCGGTCGGTGTCCAGCTTATAGGCGCGCGCGGTGTCGGGGATCGACCCTGCCACCACAACCTCGGAGGCCTCGCCGCCTGCGACGTCGAGGATCAGACGGCGTCGCGGCCTCAAGCCCGTTGGGCGTCCACGCCGGATCGATCCCACGCTCGAACCGGTAGCGCGCATCGGAGTTAATCTTCAGCGCGCGGCCCGTATAGGCGGTGCGGATCGGGTCGAAATAAGCGGCCTCGATGAAGACGTTCACGGTGTCCTCGGTGCAGCCGGAGTGCAGCCCTCCCATCACCCCCGCGATGGATTCGGGGCCATTTGCATCGGCGATGATCGTTTGGCCGGGCTGGAACGTGTATTCCTTGTCCGTCGAGCCCCATGATCGTCTCGCCGCCTTGCGCGGGGTAGACGCGCAAGCTGTCGCCCGCCACCTTGTCGGCGTCGAACACGTGGAGCGGGCGATTGCGGTCATAAGTGAAGTAGTTCGTCACATCGACGAGGAAGCTGATCGGACGCAGGCCGATGGCGCGCAGCTTGTCTTGCAGCCATGCGGGGCTGGGGCCGTTTTCGACGCCCTTGATGACACGGCCATAGAAGACAGGACACGCCCTCGGCGGAGGAGGCGTCGATGGTCACGCTGATGGGGCATGGGAAGGTGCCTGCGACGGCCTCGGGGTCTTTGGTCTTCAGCGTGCCCAGACCGCGTGCGGCCAGATCGCGCGCAATGCCCGCAACACCGAGGGCGTCGGGGCGGTTGGGCGTGATCGCGATCTCGATGACCGGATCGACTTTGGCAGGGTCGTGCGCGGCCAGCCAATCGACGAAGGCATCGCCGACCTCGCCGGAGGGCAGCTCGATAATGCCGTCGTGCTCGTCAGAAAGCTCCATCTCGCGCTCGGACGCCATCATGCCGAAACTCTCGATCCCACGGATTTTGCCGACCCCGATGGTGGTGTCGATACCGGGCACATAGACGCCGGGCTTGGCGATCACGACGGTGATGCCCTCGCGCGCGTTGGGCGCGCCGCAGATGATCTGCTTGAGGCCCTCGTCCGTCTCGACCTGGCAGACGCGCAGGCGGTCCGCATCGGGATGCTTCTCCGCCTTGACGACCTTGCCGATGGTGAAGTCGCGCAGCTTGGCGCCGCGATCCTCGACCCCTTCAACCTCGAGCCCCAGATCGGTCAGGGCGTAGGTGATGTCGTCGAGGGTGGCGGTCGTCTCAAGGTGATCTTTGAGCCAGGAGAGAGTGAATTTCATGTGCTTAGAGCCCCGTGCGGATTTGGAGGGACGGATAGCGCATGGGGGCGGTGATGGAAAGGCGGTCGGACGGGTATCGGGTCCGGCCCGCCTTCGCCCTGTTTTAGAACTTGCGCCGCACGGACACAGACAGCGTCGTCGTCTCGTATGCCCCGATCGGGGCGTCGAAATTGGTCCGATCCGCGTTGAAGCTGAGCGCATAGTCGGCGTTGATGTCATAGCCGAAGCCCACGCCGACCGAGTTGCCGATTGCGGTCTCTGGCAATGTGGTCAAAAGGTTGGTGTAGCCGCCCGACACGCGACCGATGCGACCGCTGACATAGAAGCTGTCGGTCACATATGCGCCCAACCCGAGGAAGCCCGAAACGGTTCCGGTCAGCTCGGTCACCCCGGTCACGCCGCCATTGCCGCGCCCGAAGCGCAAGCTGGCCTCGCCGAACACGGTATTGCCGAATTTCTGCTGCGCGCCGAACTCGACCCCAATGCTGCGGGTGTTGACGGGCAGGTTCCCGGCCTGCGTTTCGCCATTCGACGGGCCAGCGACGATGCCGACGAAGAAATCCTGCGCCAAAGCGGGTGTCCCGGCCAAGGCGGTGAGAAGGGAGGCGATTGCGAGCGTGCGGGTCATGGGAAGGCCTTTCGAGTCTGACAGAGCAGGAAATTGCACATAAAGCTAAAGGGTTGCAAGGATTTTGACGGGACGCGGAAAAGTGCTGGCAGATTGTGGTGAGGAGGGCTCGGGTCCGGTCAGTCGGAGATGTTGCGCGCCTCGACCGCTTTGAGCCACCGATTGACCAGCAGGATGGGCAGCAAGACGATGCTCCAGCCAATGGCGTTGATAATGGTGAACCGCATCGCCACGTCGCGCGGCATTTCCGAGCGCCACATCGCGATATGGGCGAGCACGATGATGCTGAGCAGAACGACGAGGGCGACGCGGTTGCGCATGGGCTAGCCTGCGTTGGTGATGGCGCGCATGGGCACGCGCGGGTCCTCGAAACACCAGCCGAGCATCAGGGTGAACGAGGTCGGGAACGCCGCCTCGTCGAAGATGATCGTTGCGCGGCCCCAGTTGGTGGTCGCCTCGTCACTGCCGGGCATCGACATGAACGCCGGGCAATCGCCCGCGCCGGTGCCGAGCCAGTAGCCCTCATGCACGCCGCGATTGCTGAAATTGCCCGCAAGACCGGGGATCACCAGCGTGCCTTCGTAGGCGTCGAGATTGGTGAAGGACAGGATCGCGGCGTTGGAGCGTTCGGATTGATAGACGATGTCGCCCATTTCCGAGGTCCAGACCTCGTCGGCGAGGGTGGGCGTGGCGAGAAGGGCTGCGGCGAGGGCGAGGCGAAGCATGGGCGATGTCCTTGAATGTGTGTGCGGTATCATGGGCATAGCGGGGGTGAGTGCGCAAGGGAGAGGTGGGGCGTCTGGGCGGAGAGGTCCAGCGGCGGGCCGTGGGGTGGCGCTCGCAGGTCAATCAGTTTGGCAGTTTATGGTTGCCGAGGTTGTGGGACCTAAGCGGCTGGCGCGAGGGTCGCAAAGCGCCAGCCCGTGGGGACGGACCGTCGCTGGACCGGCGCCTGCGGCTTGATTCCGGTCCTTTAGGGAAGGATGTAGGGTGCGTGATTTCACCCGCCGAGGTGGGGAGGTTTGGTTAGCGGGGTTAACCCCGCCCTACGGCTTCTCAATTGTTATTTTGTGGTCAAATGCCAAAACTGCGTATGGATTCTTCATTTTCGAAGTATCGATATGCTCTCCAGTAAGGTCATAGCGCAGTAATCTCATAAGCCTTGCTTGGGCTCCAAAGAAAATATCCGCTAGCTCCCCTACATCCTTGTCAGCGAACCCTCCGTCTACACTATCTCGAAAGAAAGTCATCAAATCAAGCCGTGCATCTAATTCAATGTGCACTGCATCAATCACCTCTTCAGGTGCGTATAAATGAAGTCTAAGGGCGACTTCGCGAAGCTTACTACCATAGCCATCTGGAATTGGTTCATAACCCCAAGTCATATCATCCATAGACGAAAGATCAGATAATAGCCGTTGATAGAGGGATCGTTTTTCCCGCTGCAATTCGAGATTGCGGTCTTTGTTTTTCTGATAGGGATACGCAACGAACGCTATCAGCAGCGCCGTTGCCGCTCCCAATCCCGCCGAGAGGAGCGTCCACCACATCTAATACTATAGCCCCCCATGCAAATTCGGCTGCTGCAACGCCCCGAACCCGTAGTGGCGCAACCACCGCAGATCACTGTCGAAGAACGCGCGCAAATCGGGGATCCCGTATTTCAGCATTGCGATCCGGTCGATGCCCATCCCGAAGGCGAAGCCTTGGTACTTCTGAGGATCGATCCCGCCAGCGGCGAGCACCTTGGGGTGGACCATGCCCGAGCCCAAAATCTCCAGCCAGTCGTCACCCTCCCCCACTTTCAGCACACCACCGGCCCACGAGCAGCGGATATCGACCTCGGCGCTTGGCTCGGTGAACGGAAAGTGGCTCGCCCGGAACCGCAGCTCGACATCATCGACCCCGAAGAAGGCTTTAACGAACTCCTCCAGCACCCATTTCAGGTTCGCCATGGAGATATCGGTATCAATCGCCAACCCCTCCACCTGATGGAACATCGGCGTGTGGGTCTGGTCGTAATCAGCGCGGTAGACGCGGCCCGGGCAGATCACGCGGATGGGCGCGCCCTGCTTTTCCATCGACCGGATTTGCACCGGGCTGGTGTGCGTGCGCAGCACATGCGGGGGGCGCTCGTCGCCTGTCGCGCGCGCCATGTAGAAGGTGTCCATCTCGGCGCGTGCGGGGTGGTGGCCGGGGATGTTGAGCGCGTCGAAATTGTACCAATCGGTTTCCACCTGCGGGCCTTCGGCCACGGCGAAACCCATATCGGCGAAGATCGCGGTGACCTCCTCGGTGACCTGGCTGATCGGGTGGATCGTGCCTGCGGGACGCCCGCGACCGGGGAGTGTCACGTCGAGCCATTCGGCCTGCAAACGCTCGTTCAGCGCGGCATCGATGAGGGCGGATTTCTTCGCGGCGAGGGCGGAGTTGATCTCGTCCTTCAAGGCATTCAGCTTCGGCCCCATTTCCTGACGCTGCTCCGGCGTCATCTTGCCGAGCTCGCGCATCTGCAAGGCAACCTCGCCCTTCTTGCCGACGGCTTGGACGCGCAGCGCCTCGATGGTCGCCTCGTCGCTGGCGCCTGCAATGAGGCCAAGATACTTCTCGCGCAGATTATCCATGGTCGGGGCCTTTCGATGCGTGTCGGACGCGGGGTATCCAGAGAGGCGCAAAAGTGCAAGGTGGCAGAATGAAAGCGATCGTGGCGAGCATCGCCGTGCTCGGCGCGGTATTGACGGTGTGGGGGTTCTTGCCGGACCTTCACCGAAGTGCGACCTCGATTGCCTTGCTGCGCCCCGTGACCGGCATGATGTGCTTGGTTGCCTTGTTTGCAGGCGCGGGCAGATTTCGACTGGCGCTTGTGTCTCTGGGCCTGATTGCGCTGGGATCGGTCGCGGTTCCCTTGATGCCGGGCAAGCCGGGCGGAGACCTGCGCGTTTATTCCAAGAACCTGTTGCACAACAATATCGGGATGGCCCCGATTGCCGAGGACATCCGGACCGCGAATGCGGATGTGGTCATGTTGCAGGAGATTACAGATGAGAATTCTCACATTCTCGGTCAGCTGGGGGAGGCCTTCCCGCACCAGCATATCTGCGCCTATTCAGGACGGATACGCATTGCGGTTCTGTCGCGATTGCCCATGACGGACCAGCGTTTTTGCTCGGGCAACCGCTCGACGGCTGGAGCACAGATTGTGGTGAATGATGTCCTCGTTTGGGCCGTCTCAGTACATATTCCGCACCCTTGGCCAACGGACACGGCGATGACCGAGGCGGAGGTGCCTCGCTTGCTGGGCGCGCTTGACGGGCCGATTGTGATCGCGGGGGATTTCAACGCCTTTCCGTGGACCGGCCGCGTGCAAGAGATCGCGCGGGTCACAGGCACAAGGCGTGCGGGGCCGATGCGGCGCACCTATATCCACGCGGGCCTGCCCTTGCCGATTGACCATGTCCTTGCACCGGGGGGCGGGACGGTTGAGACCCGCCCACGTTTGGGATCGAACCACTGGGGCGTCCTGGGCGACGTCGCCTTGCGCTAGCCGCGCAGCAGCGCCGCCTCGTGGGATTTGAGGGCTTGGCGTGCCGAGGGGCCGTAGCCTTGGGCGATGAGCTTGGGGAACAGGGTCAGGACCTCCTCGCGCACCGCATCTCCGAGGATCCCGAGGGACCAGTCGCCGGGATGGAAGCTTTCGCTGGGGGCGTCTTCGGCGAAGATGATCTGATGCGTGTCGAACAGAAAGTGGTGATAGGTGACGCGCCCACCCTCTTGGCGCGTGATCTGGCGATCATCGACGAGGTGGAGCGCTGCGGCGAGCACCTCAGCTTGCCCGAACAGCAGCTCGGCCCGCGCGCCTTGGATCAGCATCCGGTGCTGGGGTGAGACGAGCAGATCGCGGGTGTTGCCGAGCGTGCCTTGCTCGATGCGGATCGGCGCGAACTTGCCTTTGGCGGCGACCTTGCGATGCCCCACCCAACGCAGGGACTGCGGGCCATTATCGAGGGTGCTGACCAGATCGCCGGGGCGCAGATCCTCGATCTTGCGCGCGCCTGAGGGCGTGCGGATCAGGGTGCCGCTGGTGAAGCAGATCACCGCCCGTATCGCCTGGCGTGACGGCTTGCAGCACAAGCGTATCAGGGTTGGGTTGGTTGAATTGCAGCGAGTAGGTCGCGGCATCCGGGCCGGTAGGGACGGCGATATTTTCCGAAGTCGCCCCGAGCGCGGGACCATCGAGCGCCTCGATCTCGGTCGTGCCACCGCCGATATCGCAGAAATCGAGCACCTGATTGGTGTTGGTGTTGACCAGCGCAAAGGCCTCGGAATTGAACGCCTGCTGGCCGTCGGGATCGGTCAGGGTGATCGCGAAGGGGCCGTTCTGGATGACGTAGATGAACTCGTTCGCGTCCGCATCAAAGCTGGTCTGCACGAACGGGTTGTCGAGGGTGACGTTCAGCAGGCTGGTGCCGTCGGCGTCATAGAAGGCGACGGTGAAATCGGCGGGGTTCTCGCCGGGGGCCAGGGACACCTCGAGGAACTCGGCCACGCCGGAATTGGCCGCGTAGGTGTTGGAGTAATGGAGCTCGCTGATGCGGGCCATGGGGGCAACCTGCTCGGGGTAAGGGCGCTTTGCGCTTTGTTATTTCAGCTCAGGTTAACATGGGGTTGAGGGGGGTGGGAAGGGTGAGACCTACGCGCATCGTTTCTGAACTGGCACCAATACGCCCGACCGTAGGGGGAGTGTTTCGTGGGATTGGAGCTTTCCCAACGTGAGGATGATTCAACTTCTGACAACACACGCAAACTGTTACGTTTTTACCTTAACATTTAGGGGCAAGAAATGGCTTTAGGGATAATCGGTTTCAGTGTGTTTCTAGCGCTCTCCTTCGGGATAACTGCCGCCCTCGTGAGCGATATTTTCTTTGATGACGATAGCCAGACTGAGGCGCAGGCAGACGCGGACCCGTCCAGCGAGTTCGACGAATTGCGGGCCAGTGCTGTGTCGACCGATGACCCGCTCGGTTTCGCCTTGGGGCTGACTGAGGATGAAGCCGGGACGTTGCTCGACGAGAGCCAGCTTGAACCCACCCGTCAGGACGCCTTGGCGCGTCTGAGCGCAGAGCCTGAGACGCCCGCGTCGGGAAATGGAAACCTCGTTGGAACGCCGGGCGATGACATCATCCGTGCGGCGGATGACGTGACCGCGATTGACAGTCTGGACGGCGATGATCTGCTAGCTGCAGGGCTGGGCACGAGCGAAGTCTTTGCCGATGGCGGCGACGATATCGTCCTTGGTGGATCGGGGCCAGGTAGCACGCTCGACGAAGGGGAGAATGCGGTTCTTTTTGGCGGCAGTGGCGATGATATCGTCTTTGGTGGCGAAGGCGACGACCGCATCTCTGGCGAAGCTGGGGATGATATCATGCTGGGCGGTGGCGGAGACGATGATTTGATCACGCGGCGCGCCGGGACGAATATGTTCTTTGGCGGGGCCGGGGATGACGACATTAACCGCTTTAACGTTGGCGAGGCCTTTGAGACCGGGCTTGAAGTTGTGAATGCGGGCGCGGGCGACGACTTTGTAACGCTCGGCCTCGGCACCACGCTGGTCGAGCTGGGCGAGGGTCAGGACCGCCTGATCATGCTTAACAGCAACGAGGCGCTCGACGACGATCCCTTGGCGGTCGTGACCGATTTCACCCCCGGAGAGGACCGTATCTTCTTGGGCGTCCTTGCCAAGGACCCTGACATTCTGGCCGGTGAGATCACACGCGAATTGGCGCTGACGTTGCGCAGTATAGAGACCAATCAAGGCCCTGCCACGTTGGTTGAGCCTGATCTCAGCGATGTCGAAGGTATTGATCCGTTGACCGATCTGAACCTGTCCGGCGTGATCCTCGTCGGCGTGACACCCAGCCAATTGCAGGCAGGCGACATCACTGCGTTGCTGACGGACAATGCTGGCATCACCGCGCCTGAGGATGACGGCTTTAACCAACTGGTCGGCTTGGCAGGCCGTTAACAAAAAAGGCCGCCCCAAACGGAGCGGCTTCAATAAAAACCTGAGGCTAGCAGCTTTTAGGCGGCTTCTGCAGGGGCTGCGTTTGCCAGTGCCTCTTTGGCGTGAGTGGCATTTTTACCTTTGTTACGGCACATGTCCGGCGCTTCTTAGCGGTCATGGGAGGCTTTGCGCTTTGTTATTAGGGTTTGGTTAACGTTGGGTTGAATCGGTGGTGGGAGGGGCGAGACCTACGCGCATCGTTTCTGAACTGGCACCAATACGCCCGACCGTAGGGGGAGTGTTTCGTGGGATTGGAGCTTTCCCAGCATGAGGATGATTCAACTTCTGACAACACACGCAAACTGTTACGTTTTGCCTTAACATTTAGGGGCAAGAAATGGCTTTAGGGATAATCGGTTTCAGTGTGTTTCTAGCGCTCTCCTTTGGGATAGCTGCCGCCCTCGTGAGCGATATTTTCTTTGATGACGATAACGAGGCTGAGGCACAAGCAGACGCGGACCCATCCAGCGAGTTTGACGAATTGCGCGGCAATACGATTTCAGCCAGTGATCCGCTTGGGTTCGCCTTGAGTCTAACGGAGGCGGAGGCCGATGTGCTGCTCGATCCTGCCCAGTTCGACACTGTCATCGATGGCGCGACAGCGCGCTTGGCGGCGGAGCCAGAGACCGAGGCGGATGCGAATTCCACAGTGTTGGGGACCCCGGCTGACGATGTGTTGCGCGCTGCGGATGATACACGCTTCATCTTCGGGGATGACGGCGATGACTTGATCGAGGGTGGGGCCGATACCGACCTCTTCTCTGGTGGTGCCGGAAATGACATTATCCTTGGCCGGCAAAGGCCCCAGAGCGGTGGAGACATCCTTGAAGGCGACGCAGGGAACGATCTGTTGGCGGGGCGAGGCGGCTCCGATCAACTTTTTGGGTATGAAGACGACGATGTGCTGATCGGCGGCGCATTTGGCGATGACCTCTACGGGGGGACGGGCGTTGACCTGCTATATGCGGGCGCTGGCAACGACACGTTGCAGGATAATTTCGATGCCCCACCCGATACAGATCGGATCGGTGTGGAAGTCCTTAACGCTGGGGATGGCGACGATTCTGTGAGGACTGAAGATGGCGTGAACCTCGTGCGCCTAGGTGCAGGCAACGACCGCTTGCTGGTTTTGAACGAAAACGACTCATTCTCAGATGATCCGATCACGGTGGTCTCAGATTTCGAGCCGGGTGAGGATCGCATCTTTCTTGGCGTTTATGGATCATCGAACGACTTGGTGCAGGGGGCCAATACCGCGCGCTTGCCCTTGACGTTGACGGCCGTGAATACGGGCCAAGGGCCTGCGACATTGGTCGAGCCTGACTTGACCGGAGTGGCCTCGATTACCGACGGATCGGCCCGGAATGTCGGCAGCGTTGTCCTGATCGGGGTCGCGCCCGCTGAAATCGCGTCGACAGATGTGCAAGCCTACCTGCTCGACGGCGACTCGCTGCGGTTGAGTGAAGACTCGATCGAGAGGCTCTTTAACGCCTAAAGAAGGCCGCCCCGATTGGAGCGGCCTTCTTAATGTCCTGAGGCTGGCAGCCTTTAGGCGGCTTTCGCCAGCGCCTCTTGGGCTTGGCCCACGATTGCGCCGAAGGCTTCTGGCTCGCGCACGGCCAGATCGGCCAGAACTTTGCGGTCCACCTCGATCCCGGCAAGCGCCAGACCGTTGATGAAGCGCGAGTAGGTCAGGGCTGCATCATGCGAGCGCACAGCTGCGTTGATCCGCTGGATCCACAGCGCGCGGAACTGGCGCTTGCGATTCTTGCGATCGCGTGTTGCGTATTGATTGGCCTTGTCCACCGCCTGCTTGGCAACTTTGAAAGTGCTCTTGCGACGTCCATAATAGCCTTTGGCGGCTTTGATGACTTTGCGGTGACGGGCGTGGGTGACGGTTCCACCTTTGGTACGGCTCATATCCGGCGCTCCTTAGCGGTCATAGGGCATATAGCCCTTAACGATTTTAGTGTCTGCTGCGCTGAGCTCGGTCGTGCCGCGCGCATTGCGCAGAAACTTATTCGTGCGCTTGATCATGCCGTGGCGCTTGCCAGCCTGGCCTGCCATGACTTTCCCGGTCGCCGTGACCTTGAAGCGCTTCTTGGCGCTCGATTTCGTCTTCATTTTGGGCATTTGCGTCTCCTATTCGTGTCTTGCGTCTAAACGCTTGCCCCGTCCCACGGCATGCCACTTAAGCCGGGGTCGGGCGATCCGATTGTGGATCAGGTCGTGCGGGTAGCAGGGGCGTTCGAAATTGGCAAGAGCCGATGTCTAGGTCACGGCCTGCAAAGCCAGGTTGATCAGGCGCATGAAGGCAATCGGGATATCGTCGAACACCAGAACGCGCCCACGCGTTTCCCATGTCTCCCAGCCGAGCACCCCGGCAAGGATCAAGAACGCCAGCCCGCGCATCGGGAAATGGTCATCGACCCATGCCGTGATTAGACCCGTTACCCCAATCGCCGCCATCAGCAGCGCGCCAACGAGGGTCAGGTCCTGTATCAGCATAGGCGGCCTCTATCCGGGTTCGGTTGCGAAAATCTGGCTCTCGTCACAGGGGGCCACACGCAGGATGTTTGTCGAGCCTTTTACATTAAACGGCACGCCTGCAATGACAAGGATTTGGTCTGCCTCGGTCGCGAAACCTTCGGTGCGCGCCGCCCGCGCCGCCGCAACGACGGCCATCTTGAAGCGCGTCACTTCGGAGGTCATCACGCAATGCGCCCCCCAAGTCAGGCTGAGCCTGCGTGCCGTGCCAAGAAGCGAGGTCAGCGCGATGATCGGCACGCGCGGCTTTTCGCGGCTGACCTTGAGCACAGTGGAGCCTGACTGCGAGAAACAGCAGATCGCCTTGATATCGGTCGTCTCGGCAATCTCGCGCGCGGCGGCCACGATGCCATCGGGCACCGAGTTGTGGACACGCGGGCGCGAAGCCTCGATCACCTGCCGGTAGGTCGGATCGCTTTCGACCTCGACCGCGACGTTATTCATCGTCGTCACGGCTTCGATCGGGAAATCACCAGCGGCGGATTCGGCGCTGAGCATGACCGCATCGGCGCCCTCATAGATGGCGGCGGCCACATCCGAGACCTCGGCCCGGGTGGGCACCGGGCTGGTGATCATCGATTCGAGCATCTGAGTGGCCACAATCACAGGCTTCGCAGCCTTGCGCGCCCCGCGCACCAGCTGCTTCTGGATCGGCGGCACTTTCCACACCGGAAGCTCCACCCCCAGATCGCCACGCGCGACCATGATGCCGTCGGACACGGCGAGGATCTCATCATACGCATCCACCGCGGCGGGCTTTTCGATCTTCGACAGGATCGCGGCACGGCCACCGGCCAGCTCGCGCGCCTCTGTCACGTCCTCGGCCCGCTGCACGAACGAGAGCGCCAGCCAATCGACGCCGAGGGTGCAGACGAACTCCAGGTCCTTGCGGTCTTTGTCCGACAGCGCCGCCAAGGGCAGCACCACATCGGGCACGTTCACGCCCTTGCGGTTGGAAATCTCGCCGCCGACGGTGACGGTGCAATTGGCGTAGTCCTTGCCGAAGTGATCCACGGTCACGGCGATCTTGCCGTCATTGATCAACAAGCGCGCGCCCTCTTTGAGGGCTGCAAAAATCTCAGGATGGGGCAGGCAAACGCGGTGCTGATCGCCGGGGGTTTTGTCCAGATCGAAGCGGAATTTCTGGCCGACCTCCAGCTCGTAAGGGCCATCGGCGAACTCGCCGCAGCGCAGCTTGGGGCCTTGCAGGTCGGCGAGGATGGCGATGGGGCGACCGGTTTCACGCTCGATCTGGCGAATGATCTCGTGGCGATGGCTGATGTCTTCATGGGCACCGTGGCTCATATTCAGGCGGAACACGTCCGCGCCGGCGTCAAAGAGCGCGCGAATGGTCTCGTAGTCGGACGAGGCTGGGCCGAGGGTGGCGACGATCTTGAGGTTGCGAAGTCTGCGCATGGGGCGGCTTTCTGTCAGCGAATGTATGTTAGCGGTACCGGAGTTGGCATGCGTATGACCCAATTTGGCCATCGCGGCAACTGGCGCTTGAGGGTGTTACGCGCTAAGTCGCAGGGCGATGTGACAATTGGACGATGCATGCCTGATACCGATCTCGGACATCCCTACTACCAGATAACGGGCGGGCAAAGCCCCGACTGGGTGCTGATCTGCGATCACGCCAGCAACCGGGTGCCCGAGGATGTTGCGGGGGGCGATCTGGGATTGCCGCGCGAAGATATGGAGCGTCACATCGCCTATGATGTGGGCGCTGAGGGCCTGACGCGGGTGATGGCCGAGGCCTTAAGCGCGCCTGCAATCCTGTCGGATTTCTCGCGTCTGGTGATTGATCCCAACCGGGGCGAGCATGATCCGACGCTGCTGATGCGCCTCTATGATGGGACGATCATTCCCGCGAACCGCCATGTCGATGCAGCCGAGCGTGAGCGGCGTCTGGAGACCTTGCACCGCCCCTATCACAAAGCAATTGCGCGGGTGCTGGCGGGGCATCCTGAGGCGATGTTGGTGTCGGTGCATTCGTTCACGCCGCAACTGCGCGGGCGGGCGCCACGGCCCTGGCATGTGGGGCTTTTGTCGTCGGAAGATCGCCGCCTCGCCGATCCCTTGATTGCTGAGCTGGCGCGAGAAGACGGGCTGATTGTCGGCGATAACGAGCCCTATTCCGGTCACCTGCCCGGCGACACGATGGACCGTCACGGGATCGTGCCCGGACGGGTCCATGTCTTGATCGAGGTGCGCAATGACCTCATCTGCGATGAAGCGGGTCAACGCGCGTGGGGGCTAAGGCTCGCCAGCGCTTTGACCGCCGCCGCTACGTCCTTAAAGGAGACCTCTCATGGATGACCAAACCCAGATCGAGCTTGAAGCCGCCGCCTTTCGTGCGTTGAAGCGCCACCTGATGGAAGAGCGTACCGATGTGCAGAACATCGATATGATGAACCTCGCGGGGTTTTGCCGGAATTGCCTGTCACGCTGGTATCAAGAGGCCGCAAACGCGCGCGGGATCGAGATGAGCAAAGACGAGGCGCGCGAGGCGTTCTACGGGATGACGATGGCGGAATGGAAAGCGTCGTATCAGACAGAGGCGAGTGCCGCGCAGAAAGAGGCGTTTGATCAGAGCCACTGATCACGCAATCGGTATAGGGCGTGATTGGATCAGGCGCGTTTGATCTGGCTTAGCTCGGGCAACGGTTACGCTCCGAGGTCCCGATGAAAAAGAATGCCCGCAAAGCCGCGCAAGCCAAGCGCGATGTGCCTGCCGATAAGGCCAAGCGCGAGACGCTGAAACTGCTGCGCAACGGCGCGATCGGAGTGGTCGCGTTGGGCGCGGTTGGTGTGGTGTCCGTGCGCGCGGTTCAAGCGACAGTGGCCGAGCAGGACCTGACAACGATTGGTCAGGGGCGGCCCACGATTGTGCAGATCCACGATCCCAGCTGTAGCTTATGTACCGAGTTGCAGCGCCAGACCAAGCGGGCGCTGAAGGGCATGGACGCCAGTGGACTTGATTACCGCGTTGCAAATATTCGCAGCGATGTCGGGGCCAGTTTCGCCTATGCCGCTGGGGCCGCGCATGTGACGTTGCTTTTGTACGATGCAGAAGGCGCGCTGGTTCGGCGGCTGGAGGGGGTCAGGCAAGCCGATGAATTGCAGGTCGCGTTCCAAGCTTTGAGCGATGGATGAGTATTTTTAGCAAGAAAAAGGGGGCGCGTTAGGACTGCCTTAACTCGGCGCGCTCTAGAATAGTCTTGCGGTACAGGCGGGAGCGCCGATGGCCGTGCAAGGAAAAGACGCCGCGGCTCGAAAGGGTCGCGGCGCGCCTGTTTTTTCTTGCCCTAAATACTCAAACAGCCGCCTTGCGGCTTTCATCCAGATAAATCTCGCGCAATCGCGTGGCGACTTGGCCCGGCTTGCCTTCCCCGATTGTCTCTCCGTCAATCTCGACGATGGGCATAACGAAGCTGGAGGCCGAGGTGATGAACGCCTCTGCCGCATCTTGCGCCTCTTGGATGGTGAAGGGGCGTTCTTCGACGGTCATCTGCGCCTCGGCGGCCATTTTCAGGACGGCGGCGCGGGTGATCCCGTGCAGGATTTCCGTCGACAGGTGGCGGGTCACAATCGTGCCCTCCTTGGTGACGATATAGGCGTTGTTCGACGTGCCCTCGGTCACGAACCCGTCCTCGACCATCCACGCATCATCGGCCCCGGCGGCTTTCGCCATCATCTTGCCCATCGAGGGATAGAGAAGCTGCACCGTCTTGATATCGCGCCGCCCCCAACGCTGGTCGGCGATGGAGATGACCTTCATCCCCGTCTCGGCCGCCGCACTGACGGCAATCTGCTTGGCTTGGGTGAACAGCACCAGCGTCGGTGTGGTGTCCGAAGACGGATACGCAAAGTCGCGATCGGCGGCCCCACGAGTGACTTGCAGGTAGATCAGGCCTTCGGTCAGCTCGTTGCGGGCGATCAGTTGGCGGTGGATTTCGAGCAGCTCGTCCTCGGTGCAAGGCGCGGCCATCTCGAGTTCGTTCAGCGAGCGCGTCAGGCGTTTGGCGTGGCCCGCGAAGTCGATCAACTTGCCTTCGAGCACGCTCGTGACCTCGTAGACGCCATCCGCGAACAGAAACCCGCGATCAAAGATCGAAACGGTCGCCTCTTCTTCGGGCAGGTAGGTTCCGTTGACGTAAACTGTGCGGCTCATGGCGGGCTCCCTTATTCAAGGCGTTTCGTTTACCGCGCCTTGCTGCGTGGTCAAGCTTTAACCCCAGAGGGCGGCGCTTGGCGTGTGGACACCCGACGCGTCGAACACCAGCGGCGGATCGCGATCCTCGGCCAGCAAAAGCGGGCCGTCGAGGTCGGTATAGGCGGCCCCTTGCGCGAGCAATGTCGCGGGTGCCATCGCGAGCGAGCTGCCGACCATGCACCCGACCATCAGGCTGTAGCCTTGCGCCAAAGCGTCCTCTTTTAGGGACAGCCCCTCGGTCAGCCCCCCGGTCTTGTCGAGCTTGAGGTTCACCATATCGTACTTGCCCTTGAGGTCCGGCAAGGACACGCGGTCGTGGCAGGATTCGTCAGCGCAGACCGGAATGGGACGTGCGATTTCGGCCAGCATATCGTCGGCTCCGGCGGGCATGGGTTGCTCGACCAAAGCCACACCGAGGCGACCCAGATGAGGGGCAAGATCGGCGTAGACTTCGGCGCTCCAGCCCTCGTTCGCATCGACGATGATCTTGGCGCGGGGCGCACCGCGACGCACCGCCTCAAGCCGCGCCATATCATCCGGTGTGCCCAGTTTGATCTTTAGCAAAGGGCGGTGGGCGTGGCGCGCAGCAGCGGCCTGCATGTTGTCGGGCGTGTCAAGCGACAGCGTGAAGGCGGTGATCTCAGGACCCGGCGCGGGCAGTCTGGCGAGATCCCACGCGCGGCAACCGGCTTGCTTGGCTTCTAGGTCCCACAGCGCGCAATCGACGGCATTGCGCGCCGCACCGGCGGGCAACGCGTCTTGCAAGGCCATGCGGTCGATATCGGCGGGTAGCCCTTTGATAAGCGCCGCCACGCTGTCCATGCTTTCGCCGTAACGCGCATAAGGCACGCATTCGCCCTGCCCCGTGACCCCGCCCCGCGTGATCGTCGCCCGCAAGACATGGGCCTCGGTGCGCGAGCCGCGCGCGATAGTGAAGACCTCGGCCAGCGGAAAGGTGTCCGCGTGGACCTGGATCATTCGGCGGCTACGAATTGCGCGGGGGCAGACAGGGCCTCTAGCGCATCAACAAGACGCTCGGCCCCTTGGCGGAACGGATCGACGGTGGGCAGGCCCATGCGCATCTCGATCTGCGACAGGCACTCTTCGGCTTCCGCATCATCAAGCGCTTTGGTGTTGACCGAAATACCGACCACTTCGCAGTTCGGGTTCACCACGCGCGCCAGTGTCAGCGACAGATCGCGCAACGCCTCAAGCGAGGGCAGATCGTAGCTGGGCAGACCGCGCATATGGGTGCGGGTCGGCTCGTGGCTGAGGATCAGTGCGTCGGGCGCACCGCCGTGGATCAAGGCCATGGTCACGCCGGAATAGCTGGCGTGGAAAAGGCTGCCTTGGCCTTCGATCAGGTCCCAGTGGTCGGCGTCATTGTCGGGTGTCAGCCACTCAACAGCACCCGCCATGAAATCCGCGACTACGGCATCCAGCGGCACACCATCACCGGTGATCAGAATCCCGGTCTGGCCGGTGGCGCGGAAGGTGGCCTTCATGCCGCGCTCGCGCATGGTCTTTTCCATCGCAATCGCGGTGTACATCTTGCCGACGGAGCAATCGGTGCCGACCGCGAGGCAACGCTTGCCGGTGCGCTTTTCACCATTGGCAATCGGGTAGTCGTGGTTGGGGATGCGGACGTCGAACAGCTGGCGACCTTCGGCCTCGGCCACGGCGACCAGATCGGCTTCGTCTTGCAGCAGATTGTGCAGACCGCTGGCGATGTCAAACCCGGCCATGAGCGCCTCAATCAACACATGCTTCCATGCAGGACTGATGACGCCCCCGCGATTGGCCACACCGATGACGAGGGTGCGCGCGCCTTTGGCATAGGCCTCTTCCAGCGACAGATCGGGGATGTCCATGTCGGCGTTGCAGCCCTCAAGACGGAACTGGCCCAGCGCGAACTCAGGCCGCCAGTCCTTGATGCCTTGGGCAACTTTCGCAGCAAGCGGATCGGCAGCATCGCCAAGAAAGAGGAGGTAAGGGGTCTTAATCATGATGCGCTCCCACGGGCCAGAATCAGGTACGGGAGGAAACTATCAAGTTGAGATGGGATTTCTTCGCGAAATCTGTGGATAAAGCGCAGTATTGCGCAAGATACTCACGATTTTGTCGCCAAATTTGATAAATTATTGCCCGCCTTGCCGCGCATTCGCAGACATCACCCGCAACCCTACTAGCAGCGCATCGCCTTGCTCGGCGCTCAGCCCCTTTGCCAGCCCACCATTCACGCGGCCCACGATTCCAAAGAGCGTCGGCCCAAGCGCGCGCCCCGTATCCGTCAGGAACACCCGGTAGGCGCGGCGGGAGGTGGCGTCGGCACGGCGCTCCACCAGGCCTTTGGCCTCCAGCGCGTCCATCCCGCGTGTTGTGGCATAGCCCGGCAGGTTGATGCGCTTGCCGATCTCGGCCTGACTGAGCCCTTCCTGATCCAGCAAGATCATCAAGACACCGAAATGATGGCGCGTGATCCCAAGTGGGGCCAGCTCGGCATCCATACGGGCGTTCATCTCAGCGGCCAGCGTCTGGATATACCAGCCGTAGGAATGCTGGCGGACCGTACGGGCTTCGGGGGTGGGAGAGGTGTCTTCGGGCATACCCTCTCGTAGCGCGCAACATTAGCACTCGCAAGAATTGCAATTGCAACAATTACAAATGCGACTTATAGAGAGAGTCGTATTTTGCCCCGGAGGACCCCCATGACCCGTTATCACCCTGCCCTCGTTGTTCTGCATTGGCTGCTCGCCGCGATGATTATCGGCGGCCTGATCATGGGCGGCTTTGTGCTGGCCGAGACCCCGAATGACGATCCGTTCAAACTGATCTCGCTTCGGATGCATATGAGCGTCGGCATCGCCATCCTGGTGCTGATGGTGATCCGCCTCGGCACACGTCTCGCCACCCGCAAACCGCCCCATGCGGAGACCGGGAACGCCCTGATCGACCGCCTCGGTGTGCTGACCCATTGGCTGTTTTACGCGCTTGTGGCCGCGGTCTGTGCCAGCGGACTGGCGACTGCGAACCTCGCCGGGTTGCCTGCGATTGTGTTCGGAGGATCAAGCGAGGCGCTGCCTGCCACCTTCGACGATATCGCCCCGCGTGCGGCCCATGGAGTGCTGACCACGCTGCTTGGCCTGCTGATCCTCGCCCATATCGGCGCAGCACTTTACCACCAGTATATCCGCCGCGACGGCCTGTTTGGCCGGATGTGGTTCGGGAAGCGCAGTTAGGCGGCCAAGCCCTTTGACCCAAGGGCGAGGAACTTCTTGCGGCGCGCCGACAAGATCTGCTCGCCGCTTTTGCCGTCGTATTTATTGAGCATCTGGTTCAGCGCTTTGCCCACATTCTGGATCGTCTGCTCGCGGTGACGCTGTGCGCCGCCGACAGGCTCGTCGATGATCCGATCAATCACGCCCAGCTTCTGAAGGTCCTGCGCGGTCAGGCGCAGCGCCTCGGCCGCCTCGCGCATTTTCTCGGCGTCTTTCCACAGGATCGACGCGCAACCCTCGGGCGAGATCACCGAATAGATCGAATGCTCGAGCATCGCCAGCTCGCTCGCCGTCGCGAAGGCCACGGCCCCGCCGGAGCCGCCTTCGCCGATGATCACCGACACAAGCGGCACTTTCAGCTGCAAGCAGGCCTCGGTGGACCGGGCAATCGCCTCGGATTGCCCACGCTCTTCCGCGCCTTTGCCGGGATAGGCACCGGGGGTGTCAACGAGCGTGACCACGGGAATGCCGAACTTGTCGGCCATCTGCATCAGCCGGATCGCTTTGCGGTAGCCCTCGGGCCGGGCCATGCCGAAATTCCGCTCGATCCGGGTTTTGGTGTCGTGGCCCTTCTCGTGCCCGATCACCATCACTGGACGGTCCTCCAGACGCGCAAGCCCGCCCATCACCGCGTGGTCATCGGCAAAGTTCCGGTCCCCGGCCAATGGGGTGTATTCGGTAAACAGCGCCTCGATATAGTCGCGGCAATGGGGGCGGTTGGGATGGCGCGCGACTTGGCATTTGCGCCAAGGGGTGAGCGATTTATACAAGTCACCCAACATCGCCTCTGCCTTGGCATCCAGCGCCTTGGCTTCGCCTTCGACATCCATCTCGGGGCTGGCACGGCCCATCGCGCGCAGCTCTTCGGCTTTGCCTTCGATTTCAGCCAAGGGTTTTTCAAATTCGAGGTAGTTATTCATCAGGGGCCTCCGCGCGCTTAAGGCAGTATATGGCTGTCCTGCGAGACCGATGCAACTCGGCAAGATTTGTTCATCGCGCCCATGGCAAGCAGATGTCACGGAACGAAACAGGAGCCTTCCTATGACCGCCCTCTATGAAACCCGCCTGCGCCGCGTGCTGGACCATATCCACGACAACCCCGCCGGGGATCTGTCGCTGGACACGCTTGCGGATGTGGCGGCGATGTCGCGGTTTCATTGGCACCGGGTGTTTCACGGCATGACCGGCGAGACCTGTGCGCAGGCCGTTCGGCGCATTCGCGTGCACCGGGCGGCGTGTTGGTTGGTGCAGACCGATCAGGACATCGCCGCGATTGCCAAGCAGGCCGGGTTTGAAAGCGTCCAGAGCTTTGGGCGCGCTTTCAAGGCCGCCTACGCGATGGCCCCTGGGGCGTTCCGCAAACGCGGGGACCTGATGTCGCCGCACAAACGCAAATTGGAACAGGAGTTCACAATGTACGACGTCGCCATCAAAACAGTCCCCGCCCAGCGCCTCGCCGCGATGTCCCATCAAGGGCCATACCTAGAGATCGGCAGAACGTTCGAGGCCCTGCAAGCCGCCTTCACCGCTCGCGATCTGTGGCCCGGTGCGCGTGGTATGTCCGGGATTTACTACGATGATCCAAACGCAGTCGCGCCCGACCAGTTGCGCAGCCATGGCGGCGTTGTGCTCGCCGATGGTGTGGCTGTGCCCGAGGATATGGAGGAGGTCTCGACCCATGCTGGCAAGACCGCTGTGCTGACCTTCAAAGGGCCTTATGCAGGGTTAAAGGCGGCTTACGACTACCTTTACGGGATGTGGTTGCCCCAATCCGGTGAGGAGGTCGCCGATGCGCCGGTTTATGAGAACTACCTCAACGGCCCGCATGACACTGCGCCCGATGATCTGATCACTGAGATTTGCCTGCCGCTACGCTAGCTCTTTCTTGCCAAAAATACTCAAGAACCGGGGGCCTCAGGCCCCCGCAATCATCTCTGACTGCTTCACAATCACCTCGGCCTGTTTGATGCTCGCGATATCGACCAAGCGGCCCTTATAGACGGTTGCCCCTGCCCCGCTGGCTTTCGCCTCTTCCATCGCAGCCAAAATCTCGCGCGCCTCGGCGACGGCCTCGGCAGATGGCGTGAACACCTCGTTGGCCAGCGCGATTTGCTTCGGATGGATCGCCCATTTGCCGACCATCCCGAGGGTCGCGGACCGCAATGCCTGCGCCCGGTAGCCCTCGTCATCCGAGAAATCCCCGAACGGACCATCGACGGGCAGAACCCCATGGGTCCGGCACGCTGCGACGATGGCCGCTTGCGCCCAGTGCCACGGGTCGGACCAGTGCTTCGCACCCTCGCGGGCCATGTAGTAATTCTCCTGCGTCCCGCCGATCCCGGTCGTTTGCATCCCCATGGAGGCGGCGAAATCTGCGGCGCCGAGGCTCATGGCCTGCAAACGCGGGCTGGACGCGGCAATTTCCTCGACATGGGCGATCCCGGCGGCACTCTCGATGATGACCTCGAACGCCACAGGTTTCTTGCGCCCGGTCGCGGCCTCAATCGCCGTCACCAGCGCATCGACCGCGTAGACATCCGCCGCGCAGCCAACTTTGGGGATCATGATCTGGTCGAGGCGCTCGCCCGCCTGTTCCATCACATCGACCACGTCCTTGTACCAATAGGGGGTATCGAGGCCATTGATCCGCACGCTCAGGTGCTTGGTGTTCCAATCGACCTCGTTGATCGCCTGAATGACATTGGCGCGGGCGGCGTCCTTGTCGGAGGGCGCAACGCTGTCTTCGAGGTCGAGATTGATGACATCCGCCGCACTCGCCGCCATTTTCGCGAACAGCTTGGTGTTGGAGCCGGGGCCAAAGAGCTGACAACGATTTGGGCGAGCAACGGGGGCGGGTTGAAGGCGGAAGGACATGCGGCATCTCCGAGGCGTAATGATGTTTCGTTAACGTCGCGACATGAGGTAGATTATTGCGCAGCGAGGCACAACGGTCTTTTTGCACATGCAGCATGGAGACAATGATCCCGTCGCGACAAGCGCGCGCTTACCACATCGTCGTCTTCGCCCTCGGCAACCACTCCGCATCATAGACGGCGCCGTCGAACGCCCCGCTGTCGATCTCCGCCAGCATGTCCCCCACACTCGGCAAATCGCCCTCGTAATCGCCCTTCCACAAAGCCGAGCGCATCAACGCCCGCGCGCATTGGCTGTAGACCTCGCGGATAGAAATCACGATCACCGTCGCGGGCGTCTTGCCATCCGCCCGCGCAAACCGCCCTCGCAAACCCTCATCCGCCGTCACCACCGCCGTCCCGTTCACCCGGATCACGTTGGTCTTGCCCGGCACCATCAGCATCAAGGAAACGCGCCCGTCCTCGACGATATTGCGCAAGCTATCCAGACGGTTGTTGCCGCGCCAATCGGGCATCGCCAACGTGCGATCATCGAGGATCGTCACCGCAGGCCCCTCGTCCCCGCGCGGGCTGCCATCGGTGCCGTTTGGACCCACAGTGCTGAGGATGCAGAACCGCGCGGCCTCCACCCATTTGCGATAGGCGGGCGTCAGGAAGGCCGTGACCTTCTTGATCGAGGCCGCACCGGGCGTCCCATATTGCGCCTCAAGCGCCTCTATCGTCTTGATCGCTTCCATCAGACCTTGAACCCCGCTTCCGCCATCAGGCGATCGGAGGATTCTTCGACAACCGCCTCGACCCGCTCCATAAACTCCGCAATCTCCAGCCCCGGCTCGATCACCGGCAGGAACTCGACCACTGCCACGCCGGGCTTGCGGTAGATCCCGTGACGCGGCCAGAACACGCCCACATTGGTGCCCGCAGGCGTGCAAGGTTGGCCGAGCGCTGCATAAAGCGCGCCGACCCCGGCCTTGTAGGGCTTGTCGACACCCGGGGCGACGCGGGTGCCTTGGGGGTAGATAATCAGCTGCCCCTTGGGCGCATCCTCGGCCTTCACTTGGCCCACCATCTGCTGGATCGCGCCGGCTTTATGTTTACGGTCGACCGCGATATTGCCGATGCGCTTGCCGAACCACCCCAAGAAAGGGGCATATTTCAGCTCGGCCTTCATGATAAATTTCGGCTCCTTGATCACCGACACGATCAGCAGAATATCGAGGAAGCTTTGATGCTTGGCGGCGATGATCGCTTCGCCCGTCGGAGGTGTTCCGCGCACCTCGGTCTTTAGCCCGATCATCCAGGACGCCGTCCAGCGCACCCAGTGGCAATAGGTGATGCAGCCCTCATAGGCGCCGCGCCGGGTGATCAGCGCGTAGGGGAAGTAGTAGATCGAGAGGATGGGCATCATCAGATACATCTGAGCGATGAACAAAAGCGAGCGGACCCATTGGATTGCGTATCTCATGACAGTCCTTTCAAGACCCTCTGCGCCGCTGCGCGTGTGGCGAATAGGGCGAGCGCTGCGACCGCGGGCGGCACCAGAAGCGGCGTGAGCCATCCGGCCCCCTGGAAGCCCAGATCGGTGAGGAAGCTTTCGGCCGTGCGCGTGCCGGGCAAAAGCGTGATCGCGATGACGCCAGCGCCTGCGCCGATGGTCGCCCCGAGCGCGGCACGGTTGGTGAATCGCCGCATGAACGCCCCCGCGATATAGGTGTCGCGCGCGCCCACAAGGCGGAGCACTTGGATGACTTGGCGATTGGCGGCGAGGGCGGCTTGCGCGGCAAGCGTGATCATCGCCGCCGTCGCCCCGCCGATAAGGACGAGCGACAACAGGCCGAGCACGCGCAGACCGCCAGCGGCCTCGACAAGCGGTTGCCGCCAGCGCGTATGGTCATCGAGCACGGCACCGGGGGCCTCGGCCGTTAGGCGCAATCGCAACCCGTCAGCGGCGATACCATCATCATCCTCAATCACCTCGATCAGCGCAGGCACGGGCAGCGCCTCAATCGGGATGCCTGCGCCCAGCCAAGGCTCCAGCAACGCGGCCTGCTCGTCGCGGCTGAGCACCCGGAAGGAGGCGATGCCGGGTGTGGTTTGCAGGACACGGCTTACCGCTTCGATCTGCGCGGGCATTTGGGCGACGGGCGCAGAAATGCGGATGGTCGAGGACCGGGCGAGCGCGTCGGACCATTGCGAGGCCACGCGCGAGGTGGCCAGCGACAAGGCGATTGCGAAGATCGCGAGGAAGGCCATGCCGGCGGCGGTGAACAAGGTTAACCGCGCCGTATATCCCGTCGGCGGCACGATGCGGTCGGCTTGGCGATCCGTGGCCAGAAGGAGGAGCGCGGACAGCTTCACAGATCCGCCCCTGCCAATGTCAGGCGTCCGCCCGCGATCCGCAACACCCGCGTGGCGACCTGGCTCTTGGCGGCGCGGATCAGGGACAGATCATGGGTGGCGATGAGGACGGTTTTGCCCATCTTGTTCAGCTCCACCAGCAGCGACAGCAGGCGCAAGGACATCTCCCAATCGACATTACCGGTGGGTTCGTCCGCAAGGATCACATCGGGCGCGGTCATCACGGCACGGGCGAGGGCGGCGCGTTGACGCTCGCCCCCGGACAACTCGGGCGGAAGCTGGCTGGCTTGGTGGCGCAACCCGACCCAGCCCAGTAGGTCGTCCATATCTGTTTTGGACACCGGGCGACCCGAGACGGTCAGCGGCAAAGCGATGTTCTCGGCGACGGTCAGATGATCGAGGAACTGGCAATCTTGATGCACCACCCCGATCTTGAGGCGCAGCGAGGCCACGGCATTGCGGTTTAGTTGAGGCGCATCGACCCCGAAGACCTGAACGCTGCCAAGCGTGGGCTGCAATTCCAGATAACACAGCTTCAGAAACGTGGTCTTGCCCGCCCCCGATGGTCCGGTCAGAAAGTGGAACGAACCGGGCGCGAGCTTCAACGACACCTCCGACAACAGCGCGGGGCCGTTGCCGTAGCTATAGGCGACGTTGTCCAACTCGATCACTAGAGGCCCTCTCGCCTGCTGCTCTGGCCCCCGTGTTATCGGCGGCAGCCGCCTGTTGCAATCGGCTGGCCATGCGTGCGCAGGCTTGGAATGCACGCGGCGCGTTGCTAGGTAGGATGCGTGGGTTTTCGGCATGTGCCGATCAAGAGGGGCTGGTATGCGGCTGATTTGTCCAAATTGCAGCGCGGAGTATGAGGTGGATGTCAGTGTCATCCCCGATGCGGGCCGTGATGTGCAGTGTTCCAACTGTGCCCATGCGTGGTTTGAGCCGCACCCGGATCAAGCCAAAGCGACCGCCGAGGCGACAGGTGCTGCGCCCAAACCGCGCCGTCCCCAGCGGACTGGCCAGCCTGAGATCAAGATACACCGCCCCGATGCAGAGCCCGCAGCGCCTGCACGTAGATCGCGAGTTGCAGCCCAGCGCGCGGCTCGTGCCGGGGCAGATGACAGTCCCGAGCTTGCAGATGCACCGCAGCCCGCGGCCCAACATCAGCGCCGGGAGATTGATCCCGATGTGTTGCGGGTGCTGCGCGAGGAAGCCGCCCGCGAGGCGCGCGCGCGGCGTGGTGAGCCGATGGAAAGCCAAGAAGAGCTGGCGTTGGCAGGGGCTGCCCCGCGCCAATCACGCCGGGTGCCCACTGATCCGAGGGATTTGCCGGACGAGGATTTGGTGCCCTCAGGCACAATCGGGCCCCGCCGCGTCAGCCGGGATGGCGGCGCGCGCAGCGAGATGTTGCCTGATATCGAAGAGATCAACTCAAGTCTGCGTGCCTCGACCGACCGCAAGACCTCTGTGCCCGCTTATGTCGAGGTTGAAGAGCGTTTGAAGAAGGTCCGCCGGGGCCAAGGCTTCCGGCTGGGGTTCAGCTTGATGTTGTTTCTGGCGGCAGGCGGCATTTTCACCTACGTTTTCGCGCCTGAAATCTCCGCAAGGTTCCCGCAGGCCGAGCCTTACATGACCCTGTTCACCACCGAGGTGAATTCAGCGCGCGGCTGGCTGGACACGACCGTGCGCGGCTTGTCCGAGCAGATCAGCCAGTTGATCACAGACAACAGTTAAAATAATGGGCACCCCGAGGCGCCTTATTCGCTGAACCGATCAAGCAACCGGTTCAGGTAATCGCGCTCGGCCTCGGGGCGTTCGCGCTCGCCCGCGCGGCGGCGGATCTCGTCCAGCAGATCTTGCGCCCGGCGTTGTTCGGTTTCGCCCCCGAGCAGCGAATCTTCTGTCCCGAGACGCCCGAAATTACCTGCCTCGCGCCCCAGAGGATCGCGCTCGCTTTCGGGTGTTTCCCCCGCGCGCGCCTGACCTTGGCCGTTCATCTGACCGTCTTGCTCCTGCGCAAGCATCTCGCCCAGATCCTGCATTCCCTGACGCAGCGCATCAATTGCACGCGATTGGTCGTCGAGCGCTTCGCCCAATTCGCCTTGTTCCAGCGCCTCTGCCGCGTCATCCATCGCTTCGCCCGCCCGGCCCAAAGCCTCGCGGGCGTTATCGCCCGCTTCGGTTCCGGCACCGGGCAAGTTGCGCCGCTGGCTTTCCAGAATACCGCGCAGGGCAAGCTGTCGATCTGCCAGCGAGTCCGCCAAAGGCTGACCCGGCTGATCGCTTTGGCCTGCTGCCCTTGGCCGGGCTGCTGCTGTCCGCCTTGACCCGCTTGACCGTTTTCGCCTTCCTGGCCCTCTTGGCCCTGTCCTTGCTGCCCCTGTTGCTGACCTTGACCTTGCTGTCCCTGCTGACCTTGTTCGCCTTGCTGACCCTCTTGGCCCTGCTGTTGTTGTTGCTGGCCGGGTTGCGGTCCCTGACGGCGCGGCTGGCCTTCCTGCAACTCGCGGAACGCATCATCGGCGAGCTCTTGTTGCTCGCGCAGTGTGTCTTGTAGCTCTTCCATGGATTGCTCGCCGGGACTGTCGCCTTGTTGGCCGCCTTCGCCCTCGGCGACCTGCATGTTTTCCATCATCTCCATCAGCTGGTCGAGCAGCGCCTGCGCCTCGTCCATCCGGCCTTGCTGCATCAGCTCTTCAATCTGATCGAGCAGTTGCTGCAACTGGTCCTCGCCCATGGCTTGCGCGTTCGGATCGGCCTCGGCCAACGGCTCGCCGCTTTCGCGCTGCTGCTCTGCCAGCTGGCGCATGTAGTCATCGAGCGCCTCGCGCAGCTCTTGCATCAGCTCGGAAATCTCGTCCTCGGACGCGCCCCGGCGCATCGCCTCGTTCAGCATTTCCTGGGCACGGCGCAGACGCTCGGCGGCATCGGCAAGGTTGCCTTCTTCAAACTGGAGGGCCGCTTCCCAGAGCAGCTCAGCCACCTCATCGCGCGCTTGCGCCGACAAGCTGCCCTCGTCCAGCGCGCCTTGCAGACGCTGCATTGAGGTCGTCAGCAGCAGATACGCCGTCTCGTTGGTGAACGTGTCTTCGGGCAGGTTGGTGATCGCGCGCAGGATCATATCGACGCGGTTGGCGTTGGTCGTGGTCCACAGAAGAATCGCGGCGCTGCTCGATGATGGCGGACGCGATGGGGTTGAAGAAACGTCGACCGGGCAGCTCCATCTCGAACGGCAAGGACAGCCCGATCTGGCCAAGGTCATCTTCGGCGCTGAGCGAGATCCGCACGGGCAGATTGGCCCACGGATGCAACGAGAAATTTTCGGCCAGCACTTCGGTAAACTCAGCGCGGTCCCCGGTCAGGGTCAGCGGGATCGGAAAGGTGATGTCCTCGCGCCGCTCTGGCTCGGCGGCGAGGCCGTAGCGACGATCAACGACACCGAGGTCGAGCTCAATCCGCGCGGTCCCGCCGATCACGGCAAAGTCGTCGCGCGCGGTGAACGGCAAACGCATCTCGCCTCCGGCCACACGGCTGAGCGGGCCATCGATGGTAATCTCAGGCGCGCGGTCGGCATCCATCATGATCGCCCACGCGCGCCCATTGCGCCCATCAATCGCCAGATCGCCGGAGCGGTCCACGCGCAGCTCCTGCACCGGATCGGTGCTGCCTTCGGGCGCGGTGTCGGTCACAGTTTGCGTGACGGTCAGGCTGTCCTTCGGGCCCATAAAGACGCAGCGTCAGACGGCTGCCTTCGGGCACGGCGACGGCCTCGGTCAGCTCGTTCAGATAGAGGCTGGGCCGCCCGGTATAGGCAGGCGGCTCGGCCCAACCTTCCCATGCAGGGCCGGTGGCGAGCGCTTGGGCAGGCCCGCCCAGACCGCCACCCTCGGTGCGGTTTTGCCAAGTGCCGAAGATCAGTGCGAGCAGGACGCCAGTGGCCGCGACATAGCGGAGCGCAAACGGGTCGCGGGACGAGAGTTTCAGGTCTGGCGCGACGGGCTTGGCCTTGCGGGCGAGCGCCGCGATACGCGCCAAATGCGCGCGCCAGACGGCTTGGGCGGCAGGATCGGCGTCACCAATCGCGAGCGTGTCGTCGAGAGTTTGAACAGGCCTGCCGGGCGTCGCGAGATCAAGACGCGCCGCGGATTCTTCGCGCGAGGGCCAGCGAAACCGCCAAGCGCCCCAGATCAGGGGCGAGACCGGACAAACCACAGGCCACGCCGACGAGGATCGGGGACAACACCCCGCCAAATGCCCAGAACGTCAGAACCGCACCGGCGATCACCCACAGCGGCCAGAAGCAGCGCACCGCGCGTTCCAAGGCCATCCCCAGACGCGTCCAGCCCAAGGGTTTGGCCAGCGCGAGGCGCGCGGATTGGGTCTCGGGATCGTGTCTCGGGTCAGTCATTCACACTCCGGTCCGGGCAGCACGCCACCCTACAGCCATTCTGGAATGGTATCTCGCGAGATGAATTCGTCAAAGGTCGGACGCGCCCGAATGACAGCGAATTGATCGCCCTGGACCAAAACCTCCGGGATCCAAGGGGCGCGTGTTATACTCGCTCGACATCACCGCGCCATATGCGCCCGCCGAACGGAACGCGACCAGATCACCCGCGCTGAGCGGCGGCATGGACCGCGCTTTGGCGAAGGTATCCCCAGATTCGCAGACCGGACCGACGATATCGTAAAGCGCCTGGTCCACCCCCGCCTCGGCCTCGGCCACCGGAATGATATCGTGCCACGCCCCATACATCGCAGGCCGAATGAGGTCGTTCATCGCGCCGTCGAGGATCAGGAAATTCGTGCCGTCCCCGTCTTTGACGTAGATGACGCCCGCAACCATGATCCCGGCATTGCCCGAAATCAGACGGCCCGGCTCAATCTCGATCTCGCAGCCCAGATCACCGACGGTGCGCTGGATCAGCGCGCCATATTCCATCGGCAAAGGCGGGGCCTCGTTGGAGCGCGCATAGGGAATGCCCAAGCCCCCGCCCAGATCGAGGCGGCTGATTTCGTGCCCCTCAGAGCGCAATTGGCGCGTCAGGTCGGCGACCTTTAGGTAGGCCTGCTCGAACGGGTCCAGCTCGGTCAGTTGGCTACCGATATGCACATCAATGCCGACGACCTTGAGGCCGGGCAACGCGGCGGCGCGGGCGTACACCTCGGACGCGCGCGAAATCGGGATGCCAAACTTGTCGCCCTTCTTGCCCGTAGAGATCTTCTCATGCGTGCGCGCATCCACATCGGGGTTCACCCGCACGGTGATCGGCGCGACGAGGCCCAAGGACACCGCCACTTCCGACAGCACCTCCATCTCAGGCTCGCCTCTCGACATTGAACTGGCGCACGCCCCCGGTCAGGGCCAAGCGCATCTCGTCACGGGTCTTGCCCACGCCGGAAAAACACGATCCGTTCGCCCGGAACACCTGCCGCTTTCGCGCGCGCATATTCACCGCCAGACACCACATCCATGCCCGCGCCCAGATCGCCCAGCAGCTTGAGAACCGCTTGGTTGCTGTTGGACTTCATCGCAAAGCAGATCGTGTGATCGGTCCAGGCGAGTGCTTCCTGAAACACCTGAAAATGGCGCGTCAGGGTGGCGGCGGAATAGACGTAGAAGGGAGAGCCGACGCTCGCGGCAATCTCAGCCACAGACACGTCCTCGGCATGCAGCACGCCGCCCTTGTAGATGAAATGATCCATGTTCTTTCTTGCTCTAAATACTCAACTGCGCTGCGCTGAGGGCGCAGACCGCAGGAAGAGGTAAAAGCGGCAAACCGCAGCTGACCCCGATGCAGAAGGTGGCGGGGATCGCGATCAGGCCAAGCCACGCGCGGCGCGACACCGTTTCCGCGATGATGAACACCGTCAGGGCAACAGCGGCAATCGTCAGATCCCATACAAGGCCCGAGGTCGCGGCATTGACGTGCCACGCATCGACCATCGCCATGATCGACCAGCCGTTTTCCGAGAACCACCCGAGGAAGTAATACATCGGATGGATCACGCCCCAGATAGCGAGCAACAGATAGAGTATGCGAAGGGGTGTCATTTATTCACCTCGAAACAGGCCAGTGGGAATGTCGCGGTCAGGCGCGATAGGTGCGCCGTCCACACCACAGGCAGTTAGCGCGGCGATCAGGCAAAGACAGGCGAGAATTCGGGTCATGGGGACAGGTTCACTCCTAGGCCGCCGAGGTTGAAGCTGGCGCGTGGGCGCACGGTTTGCTCGGACACGTCGATATCTGCACTCAGGCGCGGCGGGCCGCTGCACGCGGTCAGCATCAAAACGGCCACAAGGGCGAGACGGATCATCCCAGATGCTCCTTCCAGCGCTCGATCTGCGCGCGCACTTGCACCGGGGCCGTACCGCCATAGGACGTGCGGCTGGCGACGGAGTTATGGACGCCAAGGACACCAAAAACGGCCTCGGTGATTGCCTCGTGAACCGATTGCATGTCTGCAAGGCTCAGGTCCGGTAGATCGCAGCCCTTCCCCTCGGCCAGCGCCACGAGGCTTCCGGTCACGTGATGCGCATCGCGGAACGGCATGTCCAATTCGCGGACCAACCAGTCGGCCAAATCCGTGGCGGTCGAAAAGCCAGACGCGGCGGCCACTTCAAGCGACGCGCGGTTCGCGGTCATGTCGCTGACCATCCCCGTCATCGCCGCGAGCGCCAGCATCAAGGTATCGGCGGCGTCAAACACCTGCTCTTTGTCTTCCTGCATGTCCTTCGAATAGGCCAGCGGCAGGCCCTTCATCACGGTCAGCAGTGCGACATTCGCCCCAAGGATCCGCCCGATCTTGGCGCGGATCAGCTCGGCAGCGTCGGGGTTCTTCTTCTGTGGCATGATCGACGAGCCGGTTGAGAAGCGATCCGACAAGGCCACGAACCGGAACTGCGCCGAGGACCAAATCACCAACTCTTCGGCGAAGCGTGACAGATGCATGGCGCAGATGGTGGAGGCCGCAAGGAACTCGAGCGCGAAATCACGGTCGGACACGGCGTCGAGCGAGTTTGCCATCGGGCGATCGAAACCCAAAGCCGCCGCCGTCATCTCCCGGTCAATCGGGAAGCTGGTTCCAGCCAAAGCAGCAGCCCCCAAAGGCGACTCATTCATCCGTTTGCGCGCATCGACGAAACGCGAGCGGTCGCGCCCGAACATCTCCACATAGGCCATCATGTGATGCCCCCATGTGACCGGCTGTGCGGTTTGCAGATGGGTGAAGCCGGGCATGACCCACTCCGCGCCCGCCTCGGCTTGGGCCAGCAGCGCTTTTTGCAACGCCTCCAGCCCATCAATCGCGGCGTCACATTGGTCGCGGACCCAGAGCCGGAAGTCGGTTGCCACTTGGTCATTGCGCGACCGGGCGGTGTGCAGACGGCCAGCTGCCTCACCGACAACCTCTTTCAAACGCGCCTCGACGTTCATGTGGATGTCTTCCAGCGCGGTCGAGAACTGAAATGTTCCGCCCTCGATCTCTGACAACACCGTGAGAAGGCCTTCCCGGATCGCCTCGGCATCCTTATCGGTAAGGATACCTTGCTGGGCGAGCATCGACGCATGGGCACGAGAGCCCTCGATGTCTTGGCGCGCAAGGCGCTGGTCAAACCCGATGGAGGCGTTAATTGCTTCCATGATCGCGTCGGGACCGGCAGCAAAACGGCCACCCCACATGGTGTTGGCTTGGGCAGTATCGGGGGCGTCAGACATGGAAGCCTTTCGGAAAGAGGAAGAATTCGGATGACCAAATGGATTGGCGTTGCGGCCTTGGGCCTCGGGATTGTCGCGGCTGGGTTATACTGGGCCTCTGGGCGTGACACCACCCCTGAGGCGGTCGCGCTGGATTGGAGTGCGGTCGAGGCCCTGCGCGAAGACCAGATGCGCAAACTGATGTTCCATTCGGTGCCCAAAGCGACCTCGGATGCTGCCTTTCTGGACGAGGATGGCAGCCAGATGACGCTGGCCGATCTGGAGGGCGATCATGTGGTGCTGAACTTCTGGGCCACCTGGTGCGCGCCATGCCGCAAGGAAATGCCCTCGCTGGCGAATTTGCAGGCCTTGATGGGCGACGAGGACTTTCGCGTCGTGACCGTCGCGTCGGGCCGCAATGCGCCTGAGGCCATCGACCGCTTCTTTGCCGAGGAAGGCATCGAGGGCCTGCCGAAATACCGCGATCCGAACATGAGCCTGTCTGCCGAGATGGGCGTCGCGGGCCTGCCAATCACGGTGATTCTGGACCCCGACGGCATGGAGATCGCCCGCCTGCGCGGCGATGCCTATTGGGACACCGACAGTGCGCAGGCGATCATCGCGGCGATCACGCAAGACGATTCCTAGGACGCCGCCCGCCTCTTCGACAGCATCAGGGCGCCCGCCAGCACGATCCACGCGGCAACGATCAATGCCGCACTGCCTGCGATGAAGATCAACGTCGCGGCCCCCATCGGGTTCGACGTGGCCAGCGCTGGGACAAGGCCTGCGAGCACCTCCGGCAACGCGCCGGTGACCGCCGTTACCCCGAGCGTCGCTGCGAACAGCGCCCCGAGCACGAGCGCAACGCCAGTGATCGTCCCGCCCATGCCCTTGGCCCGGCTCGGCACCTTCAAGGCGCGGCGAAGGGCTGCGCCTTGGCGCTGGAAATCCTGCCCGATGGCCAGCAATGCAGGCACCAAGAGCAGCACGAGGACCATGCCGAACGCCAAACCGTAAACCAGCGTGACCACCGTGGGCCGCAGGAATTGCGCCTGTTGCGAGGTCTCGAACAGCAACGGCGCGAGGCCCAGCACGGTCGTCAACGTGGTTAACAACACAGGCCGGAAACGATCTGAGGCAGCGTCGATGATCGCAGGCACCAGCCCTCTGTCCTTGGAATACTCGTCCACGGTCGTGACCAGAACAATCGAGTCGTTGATGATAATCCCGGTCATCCCGATGATGCCCACCACCGAGAACATACTCAGCGGCACATCCCACATGAAATGGCCGTAGATGGTGCCCACAAGGCCAAACGGAATGATCGCCATGACCACCACAGGCCGCGTCCAGCTGGAAAAGATCCAGGCCAGCACCAAGAAGATGCCCAGCAAGCACAGCCCGAAGCCCAGAAGCGCGTCGGTCAGGAAGTCGTTTTCCTGCTCGGCCAGCCCGCTTAGGCGGGTGGTGACCCCGAACTGCGACTCCAACTCCGGCAAGATCACGTCACGGGTCTGCTCCATGATCTCTTGCGCGCGCGCCGCGTTATCTTCTGAGATATCCCCAGTCACCGACACCACATGCAACCCGTTCTCGCGTCGGATGGTCGAGAAGCCGGTGCGCGATGTGACCGTCACAATATCGGCAAGCGCGACGTAGACGCCGGAGGGGCTGCGCATTTGCGTACGGTCAAGGAAGTCTGCGGTCAGCTCACCTGACGGTAGCTCTACTTGAATGGTCGCCGAGCGGACGCCTGACGGGAAACTGGCCGCCTCGATCCCGTTCAGACGATCCCGCAGCACACGCCCGATCCCGTCGATGGTAAAGCCCAGCGCTGCCCCTTGCGGGGTCAGGTCGAGCACCAGCTCTTCCTTGTCATAGGCCAGATCATCCTCAAGGGCTGACACCTCGCCAAATTGCGCCATCCGCGTCTTCAAGGCCTCGGCGGCGGCTTTCAAAACCTCCGCCTCGGCCCCGGTGATCTGCACGTCCAGCGCATCACCGCCCGGACCAGAGCCCCACGAGCGGAAGCTAAACGCCTCTAGCATCGGATGGCTGCCGGCGGCCTCTTGCAAGGCGGCGACAAACTCGCGGCTGGAATAGGGACGCAGATCGGCATCAATCAGCTCGATTGCGATGGACCCCAGCTGGTCTGGCGTTTTGGTGTCGGCAATGGCAAGCGCGCGCCCCGTGCCGCCGCCCACTTCGGCCAGTACATAGACCAGCGGGTTCACGCCATGTTCGGCCTCGTATTTCGCGCCCAGCTCTTCGGTGGTGGCCTGGATGGAGCGCATGACCTCCAGCGTGTCGTCCCGCGTCGCCCCCGGCAGCATCGCGAAGTTGCCCGAGACGGAGCCTTGTTCGGGCGAGTTGAAAAACCGCCACGTCACGTCGCCCTGGATGAACAGCGTGATCTGGCTGGCGAGGATCACGAAGATACCCGCGAAGACCGGATAGCGCGCGGCGATCACGCCTGCCATGAGCGGACGGAAGATCACCCGGCGGAACCAGTCGAGGCCTTTGTTGACCACGTGGCTGGGCAGATCGAAGCCTTGGCGTGACATCGCCCAGAGCACCCGCAGCTTGCGGGCGCGCGGCAGGATCAGAAAGACGCCTGCGACCGCTGCCATACCGCTGAGCGCGGTGATGATCAGCGTCGGATCGGTAAGGCCGTCCAGACCGACGAGGCCGTGATACCCAAGGCTCGCCAGACCGCCCGCGATCAGCAGGATCGGCACGGCGGCCATGGCAACGCGGGCGCGACTGAACGCATCGCTTTCGCGTTCCTTGAGGGCGTGGGCCATGTGGTTGGGCAAGATGATAAAACACTCGATCAGCGAGGCGATCAGCACGACGATCACGGTAAAAGGGATATCCGCGATCAGGTCGCCAAAGCGCCCTTCGATCATCGTCAGCCCCCAGAACGCGATGATCGTCGTCAGGGTGGCCGAGAACACCGGCATCGCCATGCGTTTGGCCGCGTTCTCAGCCGCCTCGACCGGTTTTTCCTTGAGTTGTCGCGCCCTGAAATCAGCGTGCTCACCCACCACAATGGCGTCATCCACCACGATCCCGAGCGTTATTATGAGCGCAAACAACGATATCATGTTGATCGTCAAGCCAGCGGCAAACATCAGCGCAATAGCGCCCATCAGGGCAACGGGAATGCCCGCGGCCACCCAGAAAGCGGTACGCGCGTTCAGGAACAAGAACAGCAAGCCGACGACGAGCATCAGGCCAACAAGCGCGTTGTCCAGCAGAATGTTCAAGCGCCCGGTGATCAACTCGGACCGGGTGCGGATCAGGTCAATGGACACGCCCTCGGGCAGGCCGGACTGGACCTCGGCGGCGACCTCTTCAACCTGGCGCTGCATCGAGATCGCGTCGCCTTGATCGGTGCGGTCCACACGGATCGAAATCGCAGGATTGTCCCCCACGAAATAGGCACGCTGGCGGTCGATGCCTTCACTGCGCAGGCTGGCCACATCGCCCACGGTAAGGGTGCTGCCATCGGGGTTCGAGCGCAGCACAACAAGCGACAACTCCTCGGGCGAGCGCTTGGCGATCCCGGTGCGCACCCGCGCATTGGCCCCGGTCACATCGCCCGCAGGATCGCTTTCGGCTTCGGCCCCGACAGCTGCGGCAATCTCGGCGAGGGTCACGTCATGCTCGACCAAGGCGCCGGAGGTGACCTCGATCACGATCCTTGGATCGGCGATGCCCCGGATCGTGGCGCGCGTGACGCCCTCTAGGAAAAGCCGCGCGACAAACTCGTCGGTGAAGCGCGCAAGCTGGTCGACACCAACAGGTCCAGTGATCACAACATCTGTCACGCGGTCCCGCCACGCCCCGCGCCGCACATTGGGCGTGTCGGCCTCGGACGGCAGGTTGGTGATCTGATCCACGGTGCTTTGCACATCATCTGCAGCGCGGGCCATGTCCCAACCGGGGTCAAATTCGAGGCGGATGGAGGCTTGGCCTTCGCGCGCCGTGGCGGTCGAGGACTCGACGCCTTCGACGGTCAAAAGCGCAGGCTGGAGGATTTGCACGATAGCTGCATCCACATCCTCGGCCCCGGCCCCGTCCCAGCGCACCGATACGGTTACGTTGTCGATGATCACATCGGGAAAGAACTGCGCGCGCATGTTCGGGATCGACGCGGCCCCGGCGGCGATCAGCAGCACCAGCACCAAGTTGGCCGCTGTCCCATGGCGCGTGAAATACGAAATCAAGCCTCCGGCACGTCCCAGCATTGTCTAGCTCCCCATCCGGCTTTCAAGGCGGTTCACGACCTGCGCGGGCACCTCTGGCTGCGCGAGCTGCTCCAACATCCGCGCCTTTACGGGCGGCGGCATACGATTATTGCCCTCGACAAAGGCGATCAAACGCGCGCGGCGTTCGTCATCAAGCGCGAGTGTTTCCGGTGGCGGAGGCGGCGCGGCCCCCTCGCCCGGTGTGACTGGCTGCACACGAATTCCGCTACCCAACAAGGGCGAGCGTTCGGCCACGATGGATTGCCCGGCCAGACCGCGCGCGCGCACGATGACATCATCGCGCTCGCGTCGCAGAACCTCAACCGTCTCGATCCGAAGGCGCTGATCGTCGCCAACGACAAGCACATTGCCACCCGCATCAACAGCCGTCGCAGGCAAGCGCGCGACACGGTCCAGAGGCGGCTCCACAATCGTGACACTGACAAAATCACCTGGCCGGAAGCCGCGCGCTCCGTCAAGTTGGGCGAATAACTGGCGTCCGGTTTGGCCGGCCCCCACCGCGGCACTTTCACGGCTGATGCGGCTTTCGGCGGTGATGTCGATGCCCGACACATCGAGGGTCAGGCGCACAGGGACATCGCGCAGACGCCCATCGTCATCGAGCAGGCGCGTGTATTGCGCAGTGGACACACGGAAGGCGACCTCAAGCGCATCGGGATCAATCAGCTGCGCGATCCGCTCGTTGGAGGACACGATGCGACCTTCGACAACGGACACCTCTGCGAGCGTGCCGTCGAAACTGGCCATGATTTGGGTGTCGGCAAGACGGCGTTCGGCATTGCCCAGCGCAATCTGGCGACGCTCGATCGTGGTGCGGGCTTGGTCGATCCGGGCCTCGGCATTGGCCAGCGACTGGCGGCGCGACAGGATCGCTTGAGACGCGGCAGAGGCTGCAAGTTCCGCAGCCTCAACCGCCGCAGCCGTGCCGACGCCGCGCGCTTCCAGATCACGCTGGCGCTCGAGCGCGCGGGCGCGCAGATCGGCTTGGGTTTGGGCGGCTGTGACCTCATCTTGGGCCAACAAAAGCGCACGCTCGGCCTCGCGCAAATCCGCAGCCGCCTCGGTCACATCGGCCTCGGCCACAGCAAGCGCGGATTCCGCCTCAGCCGGGTCGAGGCGCGCCAAAACCGTGCCAGCCGTAACGCGACCGCCCTCGGCAAATTCAGGCGACAGCTCGATCACGCGCCCGCCGACAACGGCACGCAGATCAAGCGTCCGGCGGCTAAGCACCTCGCCGAATGCGGTCAACTCCGGCTGGATCGTCTCGGGCGCGTAGGGCACCACGTTGACGCTAACGATGCGCTCGCGGGCGGGTCTGGAGAACGGCTCCTCGGACATGCGCGCCTGCACCGCGCTATACAGCGTCGATCCGGCATAGCCCAAGAGGCCCAAGGTGAGGGCAGTCAAGAACAGCCCCATGAGGCTGCGTGTCAGAAAGCGCATGGACGATGTCTCCGCGAAACGGTCAGGTCGTTATTCTGGTTAAACGCATCACGTAGGGTTTTCCGTCGCTGCACCAAGAAAAAAATGCGCAAGTCACGGATGCTTCATCCAATGAGACTGAGAAGCCCAAAAAGCGTACCTGCACCAGCGACAATCGCCCAGATCACCGATTTGGACAGCATTCCGACCGTCAATGTCACAACCGCAGCGGCCAAACGCGCGGGATCAAGCGCACCTTGTGTGGCTTCCGGCCAGATCACCAAGGGGGCCACGAGCGCGGGCAAGACCGCAACGGCCGTATAGCGCAGGTGGCGCAGCACCCAAGGCGGCAACTCGCGATCCCCGATTAGCCCGAGGAACGAGAACCGAATGACGAAGGTGCCGATCCCCATGGCGAGGATAATGAACCAGACCGGCGCGTTCTCGGCGATCATGCGCGGCGCTCCCGCATCAACTCGACCTGCGCGCCCGCCATCATGCCGAGCACGGCGGCGATCATCAGGCCCAGATTGTAGGGCACCCACGCAAACGCCAACACCGTCACCACGGCCACGAACGCGGCCGCCACATGGGCAAGCGTCCGCAAGGCGGGAGCGATCAACGCCAGAAACGCAATCGGCACCGCGAAATCGAGCGCATATTCCGGCGGAATCGCCTGACCGACCAGAGCGCCAATAAGCGTGAAACCATACCAAACCGGCGCGACCGGGGCGACGGAGCCGAAGAAATACGCGACTTTCTGCGCCGTGCTCATCTCAGGCGCGCGATCATATTTCAGCGACGAGACCGCGTAGGACTGGTCGACGAGGAAATAGGCGGCAAAGGCGCGCTGCCACAACGGAGCCTTGCCCAGATGCGGGGCCAGCGAGGCCGAATACATCGCCATCCGCAAGTTCACCGCCAACGCCGAGGCGAGCACCACAAAGGTCGGCGCATTGTCCGTCATCAATTGAAGCGCAGTCAATTGCGCGGCCCCAGCGATGACAAGAATCGTAAACCCCATGACCTGCGCCAAGTTCAGCCCCGCTTCTGTCGCGATCACGCCGAACACCAGCGCGAAGGGGGCAACCACCACAACAAAGGGCGCGCTGTCGCGGAAACCGGACCAGAAGGCGGATTTGGGGATGGTGGCGGACATGCACGGGCCTTAACTTGATGCTGAAATGGCTATCCTGCCGTTTGGGAAGGTTCAAATGACAAATCGTGTTGCCGCCCCCGCAAACAGTGATGACTATCTAATTGCGCCTGATCTGAGCGCACGCGGGCTGACCCGTACCGTGACCGGACGCGATCACACGGGCGCTGCGGTCGATCTGTCGGTGATCGAGGAGCGTCCTTTGACGATCTACCTCAATTCCCGCGAAATCGTCACCGCGATGACCATTGGCGACCACCCGGAATACCTAGCGCTCGGGTTCCTGACCAACCAACGCATGATCGCGCCTTCGGATGACGTGACGGGCATCGACTACGACGAAGACCTCGGCGTTGTCGTGGTGCGCACGGCGGTCGAGACGAACCATGAAGCGCGCCTCGCGAAGGCCACCCGCACCAGCGGCTGCGCGGTCGGCACGGTGTTTGGCGACATGATGGAGGGGCTTTCGGAGGTCGCTTTGCCCGCGATGACGCTACGCGCCTCGAACCTCTACGCGCTGGCGCACCGGATCAACACGACGCCCAGCCTCTATCTGGAGGCAGGCGCGATCCACGGCACGGTCCTGTGCCAAGGCGCGCGGCCCTTGGTCTATATGGAGGATGTCGGGCGCCATAACGCCGTCGACAAGATCGCCGGATGGATGCGCGCCGAGGGGGTCAGTGCGGCGGACAAGACGCTCTATACCACCGGGCGATTGACCTCCGAGATGGTGATCAAGACCGCGCTCATGGGGATACCTGCGCTCGCCTCGCGCTCGGGCTTTACCGCATGGGGGGTCGAGATCGCGCGTGAGGTGGGGCTGACCTTGATCGGACGGATGAAGGGCAAGCGGTTCGTGTGTTTGGCTGGCGAGGATCGGCTGTCGTGGGATATCGATCCCGACACCGTGCCGGATGAGCCGCGCAAATCCCGCCGCAAATCGGCAGATGCGGGATGAGCGCGCCTGTCGGAGTGATCCTCGCCGGAGGTCGCGCCACGCGTATGGGCGGGGGCGATAAGGGGGCGTTGTTGCTGGGCGGAGAGACGTTGCTTTCGCGGGTTGTCGGGCGGATAGCGCCGCAGGTATCCTCGCTGGTATTGAACGCAAATGGCGATGCGGCGCGGTTTGACGCTTACGGATTGCCCGTCACGCCCGACAGCCTCGCGGGGTTTCCCGGACCGCTCGCAGGGGTGCTTGCCGGGATGGACTGGGCGGCAGACCACGGGGCCTCGCACATCCTGACGGCAGCGGCGGATACACCGTTCTTCCCGCTCGATCTGGGCGCGCGATTGGCCGAGGCGGGCGATTTCACCCTTGCGGCGACGCGTGATCCAGACAGCGGCAAACTCTACCGCCATCCGACCTTCGGGCTCTGGCCTGTGGCCTTGCGCGGTGACCTGCGCGCCGCTTTGAAGGACGGTCTGCGCAAGGTCGTGCTGTGGACCGACGGCCATAATACGGGGCTTGCGGAATTCCCGGTCGAGCCTTTCGATCCCTTCTTCAACGTCAACACCCCCGAAGATCTGGCAGCCGCCGAGGCTCTGCTATGAAGCGCTACGGCATCACCGGCTGGAAGAACGCGGGCAAAACCGGGTTGATGGAGCGGCTGGTGACGGAAATCACCGCGCGCGGCTTCACCGTGTCCACCGTCAAGCATGCCCATCACAGTTTCGATGTGGATCATGAGGGGCGCGACAGTTACCGCCACCGCGCGGCAGGGGCGTCCGAGGTGCTGGTCGCCGGGCAAGATCGTTGGGCCTTGATGGCGGAGTTGCGCGGGGCGGAGGAGCCGTCGTTGGAGGAGCTTATCGCCAAGCTCTCGCCCGTCGATTTGGTTCTGGTCGAGGGGTGGAAAAGCGCGCCGCATCCGAAGATCGAGGTCTGGCGCGCCGAGACCGGGCATCCCCTGATCGCGCCCGGTGATCCGACCATCCGGGTGGTTGCGACGGATGGGGTGGTGGAGGTGCCTTGCAAGGTGCTCGACCTAAACGATGCGCGCGCTTTGACGGATTTCGTGCTGGCCGAGGTCGGGTTATGAGCCTTTATGACCGCGTCCTGATCGTCGATTGGTCCGGCGGCAATGATCGCGGGGCCAAGCCTGTGAAAGATGCGATCTGGGCCGCGTTTGCGGGCGAAGACGCACAATATTTCCGCAATCGGCAGGTGTTTGAAGCTTGGCTGATCGAGGTGCTCGAGGCCGCGCGTGCTGCCGGGCACCGCGTCCTGATTGGCTTTGACTTTCCCTTCGGGTTTCCCGCCGGAACCGCCGAGCGTGTGACCGGGACTGCCGATCCATTTGCGCTGTGGGATTGGTTTGCCGCGCGGATCGAGGACACGCCCAAAGCCAACAATCGCTTCGATGTCGCCGCCCAAATGAACGCGCTCTTCGATGGGATCGGCCCGTTTTGGGGCAACGGATTGGCGCGCGACATCGACGGCTTGCCGCGTAAGGGCCTCGCCAGAACCGCGCAAATCCCCGAGAAACGCGCCGCCGAAGCGATGGCGAAAGGGGCCTTCCCGCTCTGGCAGCTCGCCGGCGCGGGGGCTGTCGGCAGTCAGGCGCTCATGGGGATACCGATGCTCGCGCGATTGCGGGCGCGGTTCGGTCTCGCCTTGTCCATCTGGCCGTTCGAGCCCGCTGAGACGCCGATCAGGATCGTCGAGGTTTGGCCCTCCCTCACGGTGAAAGGCCCGCCGCCGGAGGGCAAGATCAAGGATGCATGGCAGGTCGAAACGCTCGGGGCGCAGATCGCAGACTTGTCTGATGATATGCTTTGCGGTCTTGTGAACGCGCAGATGCCCGATGCCGCGCGCATACAGGAGGGCTGGATATTCGGGCTTGGGCAGGAGGTGCATTTGAGGACCAACACGACCGCGCCGCTCAAGCCCCCGCCCCTGTCCAACGATTGCTTCGCCCTGCCCCCCGGCCATCACTGGACGCCGGTGACCGAGGCGCAAGCGATGCTGCGCGACCGGTTACGCCCCATCTTGGCGACTGAGAGGACATCGCTTGATCAGGCGCTGGGACAGGTTCTGGCCGCCGATGTTACCGCCCAGCGCAGCCATCCGCCCGCCGCCAATGCCGCAATAGATGGCTACGGGTTTGCCCATGCGGCGACCGGCGACGGCGATCAGCTTTTGCCCCTGCACCCCGGACGCGCTGCGGCGGGCGCGCCGTTTGAGGGGACGCTGCCCCATGGCGACGCGTTGCGCGTTTTAACCGGCGCGATCATTCCCGAGGGCGTGGACACGTTGGTTCTGGAGGAAGATTGCGCGCTCAACGAAACCCATGTCGCGTTCCGGGGGCCTGTGAAGCGCGGGGCAAACACGCGCAAGGCGGGCGAAGATAGCGTGGCGGGCGACGTGGTGCTGCGCGCCGGGCAGCGGTTGCGTGCGCAGGATTTGGCGCTCGCGGCGTCGGTTGGGGTCGGCGAGGTGGCGACGTACAAGCCGCTCCGGCTGGGTGTGCTGTCCACTGGCGACGAGTTGGCGCGGCCCGGAGCCCCCACCGATCCGCACCAGGTCTATGACGCCAACCGCCCGATGTTGCTGGGATTGGCGAACGCGTGGGGCTGCGAGGCGGTCGATCTGGGCCATGCCCCGGATGACCGCGCAGCTCTGACCGATATGCTGAGCGAGGCCGCAACCAGATGCGATATGATCCTGACCTCTGGCGGCGCGTCGGCGGGGGATGAGGACCACGTTTCAGCGTTGTTGGAGGATACCGGATCGCTCGCCCTGTGGCGCATCGCGTTGAAACCGGGGCGTCCGCTGGCCCTTGGCGTGTGGGACGGCGTGCCGATTTTCGGGCTGCCGGGCAATCCGGTCGCGGCCTTCGTCTGTGCGCTGCTGTTCGGCTATCCGTCGGTGCAAGCGCTATCGGGCGCAGGCTGGCAAGCGCCACAAGGCTTCACGGTGCCTGCCGCATTTACCAAGTCCAAGCGCGAGGGGCGGCGTGAGTATTATCGCGCGCGGATCAACGTAGACGGTGCTGCGGAGGTGTTTGCCTCTGAAGGGTCAGGCAGGGTGTCGGGATTGTCATGGGCGACGGGGTTGGTGGAGGTTGCTGAGCCTGCGATGCAAATCCAACCGGGCGATCTGGTGCGGTTCATTCCGTTTGCGTCATACGGTATCTAAGCGTTTTGAGAAAGGTTGAAACGGATATTCGCTGCCTCTCACTGCGTTCGAACGCGAAATCCGATAGTTGCTTTCTAAGAAGTTCCCAAGAACGCTTTTAATCAAACATCCCCGTCACCCGCCCCAGCAGCATAAACGCGCGGGCCGAGCGTGTATCCGCGAACTCAGCCAACTCGGCGTCGCTGGCGGTCTCCTCGAACCCGATCAAGGTGCGGTCGAACTGGCGCAGGTAATGGTGCGCAGTGTCGCGAAACACCGGGTCCGAGCGCATCCGCGCCGAAGTTAGCGCCAAACACGAGCGATCCCGGATCCCGCCCAATGCCGCAATCGGACCGCCGCGCTCTCCGGCGGCAAACCGACGCCACAGGTCGGGCTTGGTACGGTCGGGGCGCAGGTCGTCCATATAGATGCCGTCTTGGCTAAGCAGCGTCAGGATATCTTGGGCCGAGCGGATCAATTTCGATGCCTCGCGATCCTCAAGCGCCAAGCGCAGCGCGCGGAACCCGTCTTTGTCTTCAGCCGTCTCGGGAAAATTCGCGGCCTTCACGAAATCGGCAATCGTGATCGGCTCGCTCAGCGCCTCGCTCGGGGTGCCGAGGGCCAAAGCGGGTTGACCGTCCTCCAACGTCATCGCGGTCTCAGCCACGTCCTTTGCAAGGGCCGGCTTTCTCTCAGAGACCGATGGATCCCGACGCGAGGTGAATTGCACGACGGCCGCCTCAGTCTGTCGCTGAGCTTGGGCTATCTCGTCGAGTTTCCGCTCGATCCCCGGCTTTGCGCCGCCGCTGACGCCAGACTGAGCCTGCTCGATATACGCAAAGCGCATCGCAGTGATGGCCGATTGCAGGCGCGTGGCTTCTTCCTTCATCACCCGCGCGGTGCGAGCCACGGCGGCGGCGACCCAGATCAACGCGATCGGCATGAACACGGCGAGCATGAGCATAACAAAATCGATCGGCTGCCCGTCAGGTCCGGGATTGGCGACGCCCAACCCCAAAAACGCGATCCCGACACCCACCAGCCACACCACACTAAGCGCGCCCGCAATAAACTCGACGGGCGTGACACGCTGGGAACTGGGTTTGGTGAGCGTGGGCGCTGCGGGCCGACGCTCGGGGGTTTGCTCTGACATCCGTGGCCTTGCAGGGGTTACTTATACGCGATGCTCAAGATCTCGTAGGACCGTGTGCCGCCGGGGGTTCGCACCTCGACGCTGTCGCCTTCTTCCTTGCCAATCATCGCCCGCGCAATAGGCGATTTCATGTTCAGAAGGCCAAGCTCGAGATTAGCCTCAGGCTCGCCCACGATCTGATAGGTTTTTTCCTCGTCGGTGTCCTCGTCCACGATGTGAACGGTCGCGCCGAATTTCACCGCACCGGACATCTTTGCCGGGTCGATCACCTCGGCCAGTCCAAGGATCGATTCCAGCTCTTTGACGCGCCCCTCGATAAAGGACTGCTTTTCGCGCGCGGCGTGATATTCAGCGTTCTCAGACAGATCGCCATGCTCGCGCGCCTCCGCAATCGCGCGGATCACGGCAGGGCGCTCTTCGGATTTGAGCACTTTGAGTTCGGCATCCAGCTTGGTGTAGCCAGCGCGCGTCAGGGGGATCTTGTCCATGGGACGGGCCTTCTTGGTCAGGCAAAATTACAATCGCCTAACATAGACATGGCAAATTCCCACGCAAGAGGCGTTACGCGCCGTAGCTCACCACTTCGTACTCCACCCCCAGATCGTCCATGAAATAGAAACGCCGACCGGGTTCGTAATCGGCATGGTGATGCGGGGTGAAGCCTGCTTCGCGGACCTTCGCCTCGGTCGCATCCAGATCCTCGACGACAACGCCCAGATGGTTCATCGCCCCAATGGTCTTGTAGCGCCCGGTTGCTGGCACGCTCGGCGTCTCGGCGGCGAACAGCGCGAGGTAGCCTTGGTCGGTCCCGACATGGATCGCGCGCAGCCCGGTCTGGGTCTCGCCTTCCCAGCGGATATGCCAGCCGAACGCAGCCTGCATCCAGGCGGCGGTGGCATCGGGGTCGGCAACGGTGAGGTTCGCGTGTTCTAGCTGGGCAGTCATAGAGGCCTCCGTTCGGGCGCTGGTGTGGTTGACCCGCATCTGATAATTCCTCAACCTAACTTTAGGTCAAGGGATTTCTGCCATGCTTTCCATTGGACAACTTGCAACGCGCACGGGGCTTTCAGTGTCCGCAATCAGATACTACGAAACCGAAGGCCTGATCGCGCCCGAGCGTAACGCAGGCGGCCAGCGCAGGTTTCACCGCGCCGATATCCGCCGCCTCAGCTTCATCCTGATTGCCCAGCGCTTTGGCTTTTCGCTGGCGCGGATTCGCGAGGTGCTGACCGCCCTGCCCGGATCGCGCACGCCAACGCCCGCAGACTGGCGCAATATGGCGGATGTGTTTCGCACCGATCTGGATGACCGGATCGCCGCCTTGCAAAAGATGCGCGACGATCTGGATGGCTGCATTGGCTGCGGCTGCCTCAGCCTGCCGTCCTGCGCGCTGTGGAATGCGGGCGATTCTGCCGCATCCAAGGGCAACGGACCGCGCTATTTGCTTGGTGACGCGCCGTCTCAGGCCAACGCGCCCGAGGGCGATTGACCAAATCGACGCATGCCGGTAGGCCAGTTTCCGAGCAAGATCGAGGGGAAAGATAATGTCGCAGATCGAACGTGAATCGATGGAATATGACGTGGTCATCGTGGGCGCTGGCCCCGCTGGCCTAAGCGCCGCGATCCGGCTGAAGCAAATCGACGCCGACCTGAGCGTGGTTGTGCTGGAAAAGGGCTCCGAAGTGGGCGCGCATATCCTGTCGGGCGCGGTCCTCGATCCGGTTGGTCTGAACCAGCTGATCCCCGATTGGGAGGAAAAAGGCGCGCCGATTAATGTGCCCGTCAAGAAGGACAACTTCTACTTCCTCGGCGAAGCGGGCCAGATCCGCATCCCCAACATCGTCATGCCACCCCTGATGAACAACCACGGCAACTACATCGTCTCCATGGGCAATGTGTGCCGCTGGATGGCTGAGCAGGCCGAGGAACTGGGCGTCGAGATTTTCCCGGGCATGGCGTGCTCGGAACTGGTCTATGGCGAGAATGGCGAGGTCAAAGGCGTCGTCGCCGGCGTCTTCGGGCTGGAAGCGGATGGCAGCATCGGCGAAGGCACCGAGCCGGGGATGGAGCTGCACGGCAAATACGTGTTCCTGTCCGAAGGCGTGCGCGGGTCGCTGTCCAAAGAGGTGATCGCGAAATACGAGCTGGACAAGGATGCCGACGCCCCGAAATTCGGCCTCGGCATGAAGGAAATCTGGGAGATTGATCCCGAAAAGCACCGCGAGGGCACCGTCACCCACACGATGGGCTGGCCTTTGGGCGACAATGCGGGCGGCGGATCGTTCATCTACCATCTCGACAACAATCAGGTCTATGTCGGCTTCGTCGTACATCTGAACTACGAAAACCCGCATCTGTTTCCTTACATGGAATTCCAGCGCTTCAAGCACCATCCTATGGTCGCCGAGCTGCTGAAAGGCGGCAAACGCGTGGCCTACGGCGCGCGCGCGATCTCCGAAGGGGGCTACCAGTCCATGCCCAAAGCCGCGTTCCCCGGTGGGGCGCTGCTGGGCTGCTCGGTGGGCCTCGTCAACGTGCCGCGCATCAAGGGCAATCACAACGCGATGCTGTCGGGTATCCACGCCGCTGACGCTGCGGCGGCGGCGATCAAGGCCGGGCGCGCAAGTGATACGCTGGAGGAATACGACACCGAGTTGAAAGAGGGCGATGTCGGCAAGGACCTGAAGAACGTGCGCAACGTGAAGCCGATCTGGTCGAAGAAGGGCCTGCTGGCCTCGCTGGCGTTCGGTGGGTTCGATATGTGGACCAACAACCTGTTTGGCAAATCCGTGTTCGGCACCATCAAGCACGGGCGCACCGATGCCGAGGCGACGGGCGAAGCGCGCAAGTGGAACGAGATCAAGTATCCCAAGCCCGACGGAACGCTCAGCTTTGACCGGCTGACCAACGTGTCGTTCTCGATGACCAACCACGAGGAAAGCCAGCCGGCGCACTTGCACCTGAAAGACGCAAGCGTCCCGATCTCGGTCAACCTGCCGAAATACGCCGAGCCTGCCGAGCGCTATTGCCCCGCAGGCGTCTACGAGGTGGTCCATGAGGAGGGCAAAGATCCCCGCTTTCAGATCAACTTCCAGAACTGCGTGCACTGCAAGACCTGCGATATCAAAGACCCCAGCCAGAACATCACCTGGGTCACGCCGCAGGGCGGGGACGGGCCAAACTATCCCAATATGTAAACAATGCGTCATGGGGCGGCCTTCGCGCCGCCCCTGCCATTGTCTTACCCAACGCTGCGCACTAGCCTCTGGCCAACGTCATAAGGAAAGTGCGACCCGATGCGTTTGATGATCTCCGCCAGCCTTGCGCTGGGCCTTCTGCTGCCCGTCCAGTCCTCCGCCGAGGGGTTGTCTGGTGCCTATCTGGCAGGCCGCCAAGCGATCATGAACAACGATTACGCTGAGGCAGCCGAGTTCTACAGCCGCGCGCTCGCCCAAGATCGCGCCAACGCGTCACTCGCCGAAAGCGCGCTTCTGGCCAATGTCGGGCTGGGCCGTATCGACGACAGCGTACCGATCGCGCGCGTGCTGCTGGATCAGGACCCCACCAACCAGATCGCCTTGATGGTGCTGACCGCCCATGCGCTGAAGAGCGGGGCGGATATACGGTTGCTGGACGAGCTGGCGGAGACCGGGCGCATTGGCCCGCTGATCGACGGGCTGCTGACCGGATGGGGCTGGCTTGATGTGGGCGATGTGGACCGCGCGATGGCCGCGTTTGATGCGATTATCGAGAATGAAGAATATATCGGCTTTGGCACGTTCCAAAAGGCGCTCGCCTTCGCATATGTCGGCAATTTCGAAGAAACCGTGCGCCTTCTGGTCGGTGACGAACAAAACCCGGGCGTGCGCACCCGCCGAAGCGTTTTGGCACTTGCCATCAGCCTTGGTCAGTTGGGCGAAACAGAAGCCGCAGCAGCAACATTAGCCGAGAACTTCGACCTCAGTGACCCGGAGATCGCGGTTTTCTACGAACCGCTTGCGGCAGGTGAAGCCGTGCCTTTCGACATGATCCGCATCCCACAAGATGGCATGGGCGAAGCGTTTTATTCCGTCGCCCTCGCCCTACGCGGTCAAGCGGCAGACGGCTTTACGCTGCTCTATGCGCGCTTCGCACAGTATCTGGCCCCCGGCAATGCTGATGCATCGATCTTGACCGCACGGCTTCTTGAAGAGCTTGAGCAATTCGATCTGGCCACGCGCTCCTATGATCAGGTGTCCCGCGACAGTGCCGCCTATATGAAAGCCGAGATCGGGCGCGCCGAAGCCCTCAACCGTGCCGAAAAGCCCGATGCCGCGATCGAGGTTTTGACCCAACTGTCCGAAACGCGCCCCGGTGTGCCGCTGGTCTATACAACGCTGGGCGACACTTACCGCCGCATGAGTGACTTCGAGGCGGCGGCGGAAGCCTACGACCGCGCGATCTCCCTCTACCCAACCGAGGAACCCGGCCAATGGTTCGTCTATTACACACGCGGCATCGCTCATGAGCGGATCGACGATTGGCCCGCTGCCGAGGCTGATTTCCGTAAGGCGCTGGAGCTGAACCCAGACCAGCCCAATGTGCTGAACTATCTCGGCTACAGCCTCGTGGAGAAGCGCGAGAACCTTGATGAAGCGCTTGAGATGATCCGCACGGCGAGTGCAGCGCGACCCGATAGCGGCTATATCACCGACTCGCTGGGTTGGGTCCTCTATCGTCTCGGCCGGTTTGAGGAAGCGGTCGCCCCGATGGAACGCGCCGTCTCGCTGCTGCCGATCGATCCGGTGATCAACGACCATCTGGGCGATGTTTACTGGGCCGTTGGCCGCAAACGCGAGGCGGAGTTCCAGTGGTCCCGCGCCCTGTCCTTCGTGGACCCCGAGGACGAGAACAGCGAAGCCGATCCAGAGCGCATTCAACGCAAGCTCGACGTGGGCCTTGATGTGGTGCTCGACGAAGAAGGCGCGCCCTCGCTCGCCGAGAAGGCTGCGAGTGCTGGCACTGACCTCTAATCATCGGCGTTGGGCATGACCGTCACAGCCTTCGCCCCAGCAAAGGTGAACCTCGCCCTGCACGTTGTTGGGCGGCGCGCGGATGGATATCACCTATTGGACAGCCTCGTGGTGTTTGCCGAGATCGGGGACACGGTAACGGCAAGGACCGCCGAGAGCCTCTCGATGACCGTGTCCGGTCCGAATGCCGAGGGCGTTCCCGTGGATGCCAGCAACCTGATGATGAAAGCCGCGCGTCTGCTGGATCCCTCGCGTGGGGCGACGCTGCACCTAGAAAAAAGATTGCCCCCCGCCAGCGGCATCGGTGGAGGGTCCTCGGATGCCTCCGCAACTTTACGCGCTTTGTCCGTGCTCTGGGACATGCCCGAGCCATCGCCTCAGACCACCTTGCCGCTCGGCGCGGACCTGCCTGTCTGCATGGTCGGTGCGCCAACGCGCATGGAAGGGATCGGTGACGTTCTGACCCCGGTCTCAGGCCTACCGCCCCTGCATATGGTCCTCGCCAATCCGCGCGTCGGGGTCGCGACACCGGACGTGTTCAAACGGCTGAGGTCCCGCGACAATCCCGGCCTCGATCCGGTGCCCGCAAGCGGCTTCGTCGACTGGCTGTCCGCCCAACGCAACGATCTGGAGGCCCCAGCCGTTGAGGCCCTGCCACAGATCGCAGACGGTCTTGCCGCCTTGCGCGCGACCGACGGATGCCTCTTGGCGAGAATGTCGGGATCAGGGGCGACGTGCTTTGGGCTGTATGAAACGGCAGCCGAGGCAGAGGTCGCCGTCGCATCCTTCCGCGTCGCGCACCCAAGATGGTGGGCAGCTTCTGGCCCGGTCTTAGTAGACGCTCAGAGCGTCCGCGCCACCACGTAATCCGCCAGATCATCGAGCATGTCCCGCAAGGGATGCGCGGGCAGATCGGCAAGCGCCGCGCGCGCCTTCCCGGTCCACGCAATCGCCTCAGCGCGCGTCGCCTCAAGCGCGCCATGCTTGGTCAGGATGCGCTGCGCTTCCTCGACATCGCCATCACGATAATCGGCCTTCTCGACCACGCGGGTCCAGAACGCACGCTCGGTCTCATCCGCCTGCGCCAGAGCTTTGATCACCGGCAGGGTCAGCTTGCCCTCGCGCAGATCATCGCCGGTATTCTTGCCCATGACAGCGCCAACGCCGCCGAAATCGAGCAGGTCATCCACAATCTGAAAGGCAATGCCGAGCGCGTCGCCATAGGTCCATAGCGCCTTGATTTGCGCAGGCGTGGCCCCGGCAACCTCGCCGCCCACCTCAGTCGCCGCCGAAAACAGCGCTGCCGTCTTGCCGCGCACGACTTGGCGATAAGTGTCCTCGGTCGTGGCCAGATTGCGGGCGGCGGTCAGTTGCAAGACCTCGCCTTCCGCAATGGTCGCGGCAGCGTTTGCGAGGATATCCAGCACCCGCAACGACCCCGTCTCAACCATCAATTGAAACGAGCGTGCAAAAAGGTAATCGCCCACCAGAACGCTCGACGAGTTATCCCACAGCAAGTTCGCCGTTGGACGCCCACGGCGCTGGCCGCTTTCATCAACAACGTCGTCGTGCAGCAGCGTCGCGGTGTGAATAAACTCCACCGTCGCGGCCAGCTTGATGTGATCCTCGCCCGCATAACCCATCATCCGCGCGCTCGCCAAAGTCAGCATCGGACGCAAACGCTTGCCACCCGCCTCGATCAAATGCGCGGTCACCTCGGGGATGCGGGGGGCGTGCTCACTCGACATCCGTGCGCGGATCGTGGTGTTCACGGCGTCCAGATCCTGCGCCAAGGCGGCGGCGAGACGGTCGTGGGGTTTTGTTGCTGCGTGGTCCAAGCTCATCACGGTCCTGTCAGTCGCCTCGACAAGCGGGTGCGCCTGCCCTTAGATCAAGGTCATGTTACAGCTTATCAGCACCAACGATCCCACCGTGATCGCCTTCGCCCAAGCCTTATTGCAAGGTGAGGATATAGAATGCTTCGCAATGGACGTCCACATGAGTGCGCTTGAAGGCAGCATCGGCATTTTGCCGCGCCGTCTGATGGTGCGGCGCGAGGATCATTTCGAGGCAAGTGCGGTGCTGCGCGACAACGGGATCGAGGTTCCGGAGCGGGCATGAGCGGGGACACCGGGCTCAGCCATGACGGGTTTCTGGGGGGCGCACTGCATGTGTGGCAGCCGCTGGATGGATTTCGCGCGTCGACCGATGCGGTTCTTTTGGCGGCCAGTGTGCCTGCAAAGGCTGGTGAGAGGGTTCTCGATCTGGGCTGCGGGGTCGGCACCGCCGGGCTTTGCGTGGCGCATCGGACCAAGGCGCGTGTGACAGGGGTGGAGCTTGATGCGAATACTGCCGCCCTCGCCCGCCGGAATTGTACCGAGACTGGCTTGCAGATGGAGGTAATCGAGGCCGACGTGGGCGATCTGCCGGACACGCTGAGAGCGTTGAGCTTCGATCACGTCCTCTGCAATCCGCCCTATTATCCGGCTGGCGGAGGGACTGTTGCGCAAAATGCAGGCCGAGAGGCCGCGATGCGCGAAAACTTGCCACTGGCAAATTGGCTCGATGCTGCGACGCGGCGGGTGCGTCCCGGCGGCAGTGTCAGCCTGATTTTTAGCGCCGAGCGGTTGCCGGATTTGATGCGTTCGCTCGATGGACGGCTTGGCGGGGCCAGGGTCTTGCCGCTTGCACCAAGGGTCGGGCGGGCGGCAAAACGCGTGATCTTTCAAGCCAGAAAGGGCGCGAAGGCTCCGTTTCAGCTGCTGGCACCTTTCGTACTTCACGCAGGCGCGCGGCATGTCAAAGACGGGCTCGACGACACCGAAGCGGCGCGCGCGATCTTGCGAGACGGGGCTAACCTGACGTTGTAGCGCCCCATCAGAATGCAGCCGCAGAATGTTTCAAATTCTATGCACAGGGATGACAGGTGAAAAAATCTGTGCTGCACTAAAGTCCTCACAACACTCAATTGGAGGTTTCTAATGACCGTAAGCTCGCATCTTCAGGAATTGCGTCGCAAACATCAGTCGCTTGAGCAACAAGTTGATATGGCCCAGCGCAGCGCTGGTATGGACAGCCTTCGGATCGCGGAACTTAAGAAACAGAAACTGCGGTTGAAGGAACAGATTTCCAAGCTGCAACCTCACTAAGGTCTTGGGCGCGACGGGTTAGCTCGGCACATCTGCCGCTTGAACAAAGTCGCGCCCCTCCGCGAGGGCAGCAATCGCGCTGACCTCGCTCAAAAGCCAGTCCATGAACGGCTTGACCGGGGCCTTGTGCTCCGCCCCCATCCTACACAAGAACCTATAATTGGCATCCGTCTTCAACGCGAGGCTGAAGGGCGACACCAGCCGACCTTCCCTGAGCGATTTCTCCGCCAGCGAGGCGCGCCCCAGCACAACCCCCAGCCCCGCCTCAGCCGCATCAATCGCATGATCCGCTTGCGAGAACCGAGGGCCGTTGTCCGCCGCCTCACCAAGTCCCGCGGCGCGAAACCAGGCCGGCCAGTCAATCGGGGGCTTCAGAAACCTGATGTCATCTTGATGTAGCAGCGGCAGATCGCGAAGGTCTTCACGCCGACGCACCCGCTCGGCCAACTCGGGCGACATCATCGGCGACACCCATTCCTCGATAATCGGAATCGAGAAAACATCGCCATCCTTCCCGGCGGGCCCGAACCGGATCGCGACATCCACGTCATCATGGTCGAAATCGACAAGGCGCAGGGTGGCGGAAAAGCGCAGCTCTATCTCAGGATGCGCCGCCGCGAAGCTAAAGAGGCGCGGCGCAAGCCACTTGGCGGTGATCGCAGGACCCGCGGTGATGGTCAGACCGCGCTGATTGCCGCTGCGCTTTGCCGCCCCCCAAGCCCGGTGCAGACGGTCAAAACCATCCGATGTGCCTGGGGCAAGCGCCTTGCCAGCGTCCGTCAGGCTCACCGCGCGGTTGAGGCGATTGAACAAGGGCGCGCCCAAATGGGTCTCAAGCGATTTGATCTGAAAGCTGAGGGCGGCTGGTGTGACGTTCAGCTCAGACGCCGCAAGAGCGAAGGAAAGATGGCGTGCAGCAGCCTCGAAGGCGCGCAGGGCTGTGAGTGGGGGAAGGCGATCAACCATTTCAGTTCAGTATATCTTAACTGAAGCGTTGAAAAGTCTCGTTTGTGGAACGAGGGGCCAAAGCACATATTCAGGTCAACGAAACGAGACACACACCGGAAAGGACCCGACATGTTCGAGACACCCGCAACCCTCCGCCAACGTGACGCCATCCGCAAAGCCCACGCCGAGCGCGCGCAAGTTTTCGCGCAGATCATCCACACCTTGCGCCACCCGCTGCGCAGCATCCGCTAAGCCAGACACCCCTATTGAAAGGTCACTCCTATGTTCGAGCCCCCCTCAACCAACCGTCAACGTGACGCCATCCGCAAAGCCCATGCCGAGCGCGCGCAGGTTTTTGCACAGATCATCGAGACGCTGCGCCACCCTCTGCGGGCACGGTAAGCGTTTCGCACTTGCCTCTCCCAGGCCAGTTTACCCAAAGGCCCTCGCATTTTTGCGGGGGTTTTTTGCTTTGAACGTTAAGAGCGCCTTAACGCGCCTAACAATGTTAGGGGCGCTAACCGTTTGTTAAGAAAAACAGGGCTAAGTCCTTGAAATTAAGTAGCCTGCTTAGGACAAATCTGCGCGCTCCTAACATTGTTAGGGAAAACGAAAAAGGCCCGCCCAGACGGGCAGACCTAAGCATCTCAAATTCGAATGAAATCAGACGAAGAACTGCGCGCCATTCGCCGAGATGGTCGAGCCGTTGATAAAGCCCGAATCGTCGGACGCCAGGAACGCCACACAGCGCGCGATTTCTTCCGGCTCGCCCAAACGGCCCGCCGGGATTCCCGCGATGATGCTGTCGCGCACTTTCTCGGGGATCGACATGACCATTTCCGTCGCGATGTAGCCCGGGCAAACCGCGTTTGCCGTGATGCCAGCGCGCGCGCCTTCTTGCGCCAAGGACTTCACGATCCCCAGGTCGCCCGCTTTCGTCGCGGCATAGTTCACCTGAGCGAACTGACCCTTCTGGCCATTGATCGACGAGATCACGATCACACGACCGAATTTGCGCTCGCGCATGCCGGGCCAGATCGGGTGAACGGTGTTGAACACGCCGGTCAGGTTCGTGTCGATCACGTCTTTCCACTGATCCGGGGTCATTTTGTGGAACGGCGCGTCGCGGGTTATGCCCGCATTGGCGACGACGACCTCAATCGGGCCCAGATCCGCTTCGACCTGCGCGATGCCCGCTTTGGAGCTGTCGTAATCCGCTACGTTCCACTTATAGGTCTTGATGCCTGTGGCTTCGGTGAAAGCGGCGGCCGCTTCATCGTTACCCGCATAAGTCGCCGCAACGGTAAAACCGTCGGCCTGCAATTTCTTCGAGATGGCTTCGCCGATACCGCGCGAGCCGCCTGTGACGAGTGCTACACGTCCCATGATAAATCCTCCTTCGGAGATGTTGGTAAATTTGGGGGGCGGCAGGCCCAGATCAGGCCTGCCGGAAAATCAGATCAGGGACGCTCAACGCAGAGCGCAACACCCATGCCGCCGCCGATGCACAGCGTGGCCAGACCTTTCTTCGCATCCCGACGCTTCATCTCGAACAACAGAGTGTTGAGAACGCGCGCGCCCGAGGCCCCGATCGGGTGACCGATGGCAATCGCGCCGCCATTGACGTTCACAATGGCCGGATCCCACCCCATGTCCTTGTTCACGGCGCAAGCTTGCGCGGCAAAGGCTTCGTTCGCCTCAACGAGGTCCAGATCGTCAACAGACCACCCAGCTTTTTCCAGCGCTTTGCGCGACGCATAGATTGGGCCAACGCCCATGATCGACGGGTCGAGGCCTGCGGTTGCGTAGCTTGCGATCCGGGCCAAAGGCTCGATCCCGCGCTTTTCAGCCTCATCCGCGCTCATCAACAAGGCACCAGCGGCACCGTCGTTCAGACCAGAGGCGTTTGCCGCCGTGACGGAGCCATCTTTGGTGAAGGCAGGACGCAGTTTCTGCATCGCGGCCATGGTGGCACCGTGACGGATATACTCGTCCTTATCGACAATGATGTCGCCTTTGCGGGTCTTGACGGTGAAGGCGGCGATCTCGTCATCGAACTTGCCGGCCAGCTGTGCGGCTTCGGCTTTGTTCTGCGACGCAACAGCGAACTCGTCTTGCTGTTCGCGGCTGATCTGCCATTTCTCGGCGACGTTCTCGGCGGTCTGGCCCATGTGATAGCCGTTGAAGGCGTCCCATAGACCGTCGCGGATCATCGAATCGACGAACTTCATGTCGCCCATCTTCTGGCCCGGACGCAGGTTCGCGACATGGGGGCTCATTGACATGTTTTCTTGACCACCGGCACACACAATCGACGCGTCGCCAAGCTGGATATGCTGAGCGGCCAGAGCAACAGCGCGTAGGCCAGAGCCGCACACTTGGTTAATGCCCCAAGCAGCGCTTTCCTGTGGCAGGCCTGCATTGATATGTGCCTGACGTGCTGGGTTCTGGCCTTGGCCGCCGGTCAGGACCTGACCGAGGATGGTCTCGGACACGTCTGCCTTGTCGATGCCTGCGCGGGCGACCAGCGCTTCCAGAACGCTTGCGCCCAGATCGTGGGCCGGGGTGTTGGCAAATGAGCCGCTAAAGCTGCCGACGGCGGTCCGGGCAGCAGAGGCGATCACAACATTGGTCATCTGTTTCTCCTAATGGGTCTCGCTTCGGCAGCCCCTCACTGGGCAAGCCGGACCCGCCGAGAACGCAAAATAGCACCTCAGCAGTCTGCTCTGCTCTAGGCGGCAGGCGGCGAGCGAACAACAGACACGGTGTCACGGGGCGGGTTGTCGCAAGGTAGAAAGGTTTAGGGGTAAACGATTTCTTACCGTCGAAACGCTAGCCGCGCCGGAACCTTTTCTTGCGACGTCGCTGGCGCTTTACAACGCCCTGCGCGCCCTTGGACCAGTCCGGTGTCGTGGTCGGTGCTGCGTATAAATACCCTTGCAGACAATCGACGCCGCAAGCCACCAAGAAATCCGCATCCTCTTGAGTTTCAACAGATTCTGCGACCGTATACATATCAAATTGCTGCCCGATCGTGATCAAGGCCTGGGCCAGCACCTGGTTATCCGTGTCCGTCGCGACGTCACGTATAAACTGTCCGTCAATCTTGAGGATATCGAAGTAGAAATCGCGCAGATATCGGAACGAGGTGAACCCCGCCCCGAAGTCATCCAGCGCGAAGGAGATACCCTTTCTGTGCAACTCGGCCATGAACACGGTGACTAGGTCAGGCACCGTCATTGCGCTGCTTTCGGTGATCTCGAGGATCAGGCGCTCGGCAATGGAGGTATTGCGCGCAAGGCCGCGGTCCAGCGCTTCGCGCCAGGCCGGATAGCCGATAGAGCGCGCAGACATGTTGATCGACAACCGCAAATCCGGCACGCGGTCCAATGCCTTCAACCCTTCTTCCAACGCGCAGGTGTCGATCTGTCGGCCCAGCTCTTGCGTTTCCACCACATCGATAAATTCACGCGCCGGGATCACCCGTCCCGTCGCATCCAGCACCCGGATCAGACCCTCGTGAAACGCCACCCGGCCATTTCCGCGTGCTTGCATGACGGGTTGATAGGCCAGCATCACATCATTGCGGGCGATCGCGTCGCGCACCATGTGCAGCACATCGCGATCCCGCGCGTTCATGGCAAAGGCCAGCGGATTGTCTGCACCGTCAAAGGACGGCGGTCGTTGTGGTTTGCCCATGTGATGCTCCCAAAAAACTCTCTTCACCACACAAACGCCATAGGACTTAAAAAGTTGTGAAGTTTCGCGTTTTGTTCCAATTTGATCGAAACGGGGGAGAGCCGATGAACAAACGATGCGACTGGTGCGGCGATGACCCGCTTTATGTAGCCTATCACGACACCGAATGGGGGGTGCCACAGCGCGATCCGCGTGCGTTATGGGAACAACTGACCCTCGAAGGGTTCCAAGCCGGGCTGTCCTGGATCACCATACTGCGCAAGCGTGAAGGATTCCGCAGCGCTTTTGCAGGGTTCGAGCCCTCGGTCATTGCCACATGGGGCGAAGACGATATCCAACGCCTGCTCTGCGATCCAGGCATCGTCCGCCATCGCGGCAAGATCGAGGCCACGATCACCAACGCGCAGGCCTATCTGACATTGCAAGACGACGAAGGCTTCGCGAATTTCATCTGGAGTCGCGTCAACCACACGCCATTACAAAACCGCCCGAAGACCATGGCAGACGTGCCCAGCCAAACCCCACTGTCCACAGCGCTGTCAAAAGACCTTAAGAAAGCAGAGTTTCGGTTCTGTGGCCCCACAACGGTCTATGCGTTTATGCAAGCGGCGGGCTTGGTCAACGACCATATGATGGGCTGCCCAAGGCAAGCGGTGCTTGACGCTTAATCACACCCACGCAACTCATACGCCCTTGCCCCACCCAGCACTGTCACCCGGATTGCCGAGCGGTCCAATAGCATCGGCTGGCCGCGTGGCGGGACGAACTCTACAGTAGATGTCACGCGGCCCGCGACAATGGCCGTCTGCGTATCGGTGGCCCAAACCGTCGGATCGCCGGGCTCCACCACGGAAACCGCCCCGGCGCGCGTTCCCGGCGGCACAGCATAGCTGGCCGAAACGCGCAATCCGTCCGCGATCGGCGTCACCTTGCAGTCCAAGGGACTGTCAAACACCGCCGGACGTGCCGCCAACGCGTCGAGAATAACCCCATCGCGCGCGCCATCCGAGGGCAAGGTCGCACGAATGTTCAGGCTCATCGGCATACAGATATCCTCGCAGACACCGATATCCATACGCGCCGTCAGCTGCGCCGCACGGCCCCGGTCCGGCACGGCAAACTCAATCGGCAACACGACCTGCTTGCTGTAGCCAATGCTGCGCAATCCGTTGGCATAAAAAACCTCAGGCGCGGGGAAATGAGTTTCCGCTGCCGTCACATTACGGGAGCCGGAAAAGTTGATCTGCGGGGGAATGCCACCTTCACCGGGCGCGCGCCAATAGGTCTTCCAACCGGGCGCAAGCGTCAACCGCACCGCCGCCATATGGGTGCCCCGATCGGTGCGCCATCCGGGCAAGACCTCCGCCGAGATCACATCACCGCTTTGGGCATTACCGGGTGCCACACCCCATCCAAGGGCAAGCGTGCAGAGAGCAGAGATCAACATTTTATTCATCGCGCCACATTACGCAGCCAACACGCACAAGAAAATCACATTCGGGGGAGGCATATGTAATGTGACCTCGCTACAGCACGGCAACAGACTTGAACCGGATCGCGGCGCACCCCACAGTTAGGGGATGACACCTGCGCAAACGCCAGACTCACTGACGGGCCAAATTCTGATCGCTATGCCCGGAATGGGCGATCCACGCTTTGACCATAGCGTGGTCTATATGTGTGCGCATTCCAGCGAAGGTGCGATGGGGCTGATCTTGAACAAGCCTGCCTCCGATCTCGACTTAGCCAGCCTGATGCAGCAGATCGGGATCACACCGACCGACAAGATGCGCAATATGCCCATCCGGTTCGGCGGCCCGGTCGAGCATGGGCGCGGATTTGTGCTGCACAGCGCGGAATACGCCGGCAGCGACACGACGCTTCAGGTCGATGACCGTTTCGCGATGACCGCCACAATGGATATCTTGCAAGACATCGCCGAAGGAGGTGGGCCTGACACTTGCCTGTTGGCGCTCGGCTATGCCGGGTGGGGGCCAGGTCAACTGGAGCAGGAGTTGCAGGCCAATGGATGGCTCACCGGCGATGCCGAGGACAAACTGGTTTTCAATCCGGATGTAGATCAGATGTGGAGCCGTGCATTGCACAGCATCGGCATTGATCCATCGATGTTGTCGACAGTGGGCGGGCGGGCCTAGCGCGGAGCTGCCGCGCGTCTGAGCCGATCATTGATGGCGATGCCAACGCCCTCGTTTGGGATCGGGGCCACCGCAATGGATTGACCGGGAGCGGCACGCGCATCAAGGCGGCGCAACGCAGCAAACAGACCGCGCGCCGCAGCGTTCAGATCCCCGACCTCTGACAGGGACAGATCCGCGCGCGCGCAGTCCGGCCCAAAGCCCAACCACAAAGCACCCTCCGGGCGTTTCGATGCGTTCAGCACCACAGGCACCGAAGGCGCGTAATGCGAGGCAAGCTGACCCGGCGCGCTCGGCACGATCTCGTCGCCCGGCACCTCTACATCGCGCCCCAGAACCTCGCGCAGCGCGTCAGCAGACACGGCACCCGGGCGCAACAGGCGTGGCGCATCGCCCGTTAAACTCAGCACGGTCGATTCCAGCCCAACGCCGCATGGGCCATCATCGACAACCGCCGCAATCCGCCCGCTCAAGCCGTCCAGCACATGCGCCGCCGTCGTCGGACTAACCGCGCCCGAGGGGTTCGCCGAGGGCGCCGCCAGCGGCAAGCCCGAAGCGCGCAGCAGCCCCAAAGCTACCGCATGATCTGGCATCCTCAGCGCGACACTGCCCAGACCAGCGCTGACCCGCTCGGCCAACACACATCCCGGCAAGCGCGGCAGTACGATTGTCAAAGGCCCCGGCCAGAACGCCTCCATCAAGGCCTCCGCCTCAGCCGGTACCTCCGCATAGCGCCCAGCCCAACAGGCCTCGCCCAGATGCACGATCAACGGATTGAACGACGGCCTGCCCTTCGCCGTATAGATCGAGGCCACCGCCGCATCCGACGTCGCGTCTGCCCCAAGCCCGTAAACCGTCTCCGTCGGAAACGCGACGAGACCGCCAGCGCGCAGCACCTCAGCGGCATGCCCCAAATCCACGTCACTCGTCCCAAGATGCAGGGTTTCCACACGCGGTCCTTTCTCGTGACGCAGCGTTCAAATTGCCGCGCGCGCGCTGCGCATGGCACGGTTTCTCCCGTGGCGCGGGGCATATCCCGTGGCAGCCCCCCTGCCAAGCCTTTGGAATGAGAGAAGACCGCGATGCCCTATACCGCCCCCACCGCCGACATCCAGTTCGTCCTAAGCCATGTGACCGGGTTCGCGCAGGTTCAAACGACCGAGCGGTTTGCCGAGGCGACTGACGAGACCGCCGCCGCGATCCTCGCCGAAGGCGGGCGCATTTGCGACGAGGTGCTGGCCCCCCTGAACCGCGTGGGCGATCTAAATCCGGCGGTGCTGGAAAACGGGATCGTGCGCACCAGCCCCGGCTTCGATGGCGGCTACAAGGCGCTGGCCGAGGGCGGCTGGATCGGTCTGTCGTCCACGCCCGACTATGGCGGTATGGGCCTGCCTATGGCGCTGAACACCGCTATGAACGAGATGATTTCCGGGTCCTGCCTGTCGATCCAGCTGGCGACATTGCTCAGCCAAGGCCAGATCGAGGCGCTTGAGCATCATGCGAGCGACGCGATCAAGGACCTCTACCTCCCCAAGCTGATCTCCGGCGAATGGAATGCGACGATGAACCTGACGGAGCCGCAAGCCGGGTCCGATGTGGGGGCGTTGCGCTCAAAGGCCGAGCCTTTGGGCGACGACACCTACGCCGTCTCAGGCCAGAAGATCTATATATCGTGGGGCGATTGCGACTTCACCGACAACACCATCCACCTCGTGCTCGCGCGCTTGCCCGACGCGCCCGAGGGCATCCGCGGTGTCAGCCTGTTCCTCGTCCCCAAGCACCTGCCCGACGCCGACGGCAATGCAGGCAAGCGCAACGGAGTCCGCGTCGTCTCGCTTGAGCATAAAATGGGCCTGCACGCCTCGCCCACTGCGGTGATGGAGTTCGCAGACGCCAAAGGCTGGCTGATCGGCAAGCCCGGCGGCGGTATCCGCGCGATGTTTACCATGATGAACAACGCGCGTTTAGGCTGCGCCGCCCAAGGCGTCGGTGTGGCCGAGGCCGCGACCCAAACCGCCCTCTCCTATGCGCGCGACCGGGTGCAAGGCGCACCTCTGCGCCCGATCAGCGGGGCGATCAGCGATCATTCCGATGTCCGCCGGATGCTCATGTCGATGCGCGCCGATACCTTCGCGGCCCGTGCGCTCGCCCTCGATTGCGCCGTTGCCATCGACATGTCCAACGCCACCGGCGAGGCCGAATGGAGCGACCGCGTCGGCATCCTGACCCCGCTCGCCAAGTCGTTCTGCACCGACACGGGCGTCGCCGTGGCGTCCGAGGCGATTCAGGTCCATGGCGGCATGGGCTTTATCGAAGAAACCGGCGTCGCGCAGTATCTGCGCGATGTCCGCGTCGCGACGATCTACGAGGGCACCAACGGCATCCAAGCCATGGACCTCGTGGGCCGCAAACTGGGCGAGGACGGCGAGGCCGTGCTCCGCCTGATCGATGCGATTGAAACCGAGGCCGAAGCCGCCCGCACCGCCCAACCTGCGCTGGCCGAACCTGTCTGGCAAGCCGCCGAGACCCTGCGCGAGGCGACCGAGGCGCTGTTGGCCGAGCCTGACATGAACATCCGTTTCGCAGGCGCCGTGCCCTATCAACGCGCCTTCGCCCGTGTGCTCGGCGGGATGTACCACCTGCGCGCGGCCATGGCCGAAGGCGGCAAAGGCCCCCGGTCCGCGCTCGCCAAGGTCTATATCCTACGCCTGCTGCCCGAGCATAGCGCCTTGCTTGCGGCGATGAATGCGGGCGATACCGGGCTCTATGATGATGACCTCTTCGGTAGCGCCGCCTAAATGAACGATCCCAGCCCCGTGGGCATCCAAACGCCCTTCCCCGACCCTCCGACGGAGGGCGAGGCGATAGAGGTGGCCAAAGGCATCCTCTGGATCCGCCTGCCGCTGCCCATGGCCCTCGATCACGTCAATATCTATGCGCTCGACGAAGGCGACAGTTGGACGATCATCGACACCGGCTTCGCCAGCAAGCGCGGGCATCGGCTCTGGTCCAAGCTGCTGGAAGGCCCCCTTGGCGGCAAGCCCGTCTCCCGCGTCCTCGTCACCCATCATCACCCCGATCACGTCGGCATGGCCGGGTGGTTCCAAAGCCATCACGGGGCCGAGCTGTTGATGTCGCGCACCGCATGGCTGATGGCGCGGATGCTCACGCTCGACGACCAAGCCCTGCCTGTGGCCGAGACCCTCGCCTTCTGGCGCAGTGCCGGGATGGACCCGGAGGTCTATGCGAAACGCAGCACAGAGCGCCCCTTCAACTTCGCCGATATGGTCGAGCCAATGCCGCTCGGCTTCACGCGCCTGACCGAAGGCCAGAGCATCACCCTCGGGCAGCGCACTTGGACCGTCCATATGGGCAACGGCCATGCGGCAGAACATGCCACGCTCTGGAACGGCGAAATCGTCCTCGGTGGCGATCAACTGCTCGCCACGATCTCCCCCAATCTAGGCGTCTACGCGACCGAGCCGGACGCCGATCCTGTTAGCGATTGGCTAGAGAGCTGCGAGCGTCTCGGCCAATACGCCACGCCCACCCAACTCATCCTCCCCGGCCACAAACTGCCCTTCACCGGGCTGCCCTTCCGCCTGACGCAGCTGATCCAGAACCACCACGGCGCGCTTACCCGACTAGAGGCCTATCTAGAAACGCCCCGCACCGCTCACGACTGCTTCACTCCGCTCTTCAAGCGCAAAATCAAGGACGGCGAATACGGGCTGGCGCTGGTGGAATCCATCGCCCATCTCAACCACCTCCACCAAGCCGGACGCGCCACCCGCACCAAGCGCGAAGACGGCGCGTGGCTGTATCAGGCGGCCAGCTGAGGGATAACCGACGTCGTGGTCATCCCCTGCGCCGTCACCTCGCACAACGTATTCGGCGGGATCGCAGACCATTTCGCGCTATCCCCGCACAAAGGCTCAGACGCCAGAACAACGCCGCCTTCCGCCCAGTCGCGTGACGCATAAAGCGTGGGGCATTTACCGTCAGTCGCATAGCGAAACGCATAGAGCGACGCGCCATCCGTCAGAACCGTAGTCAACCGGATCGGCCCATCTGCGCCCGCCGGGCCAAGCGCGTCGAGCATTCCGGCAAACGCAGCGCTCGGATCACGCTCAAGCCCATGCGCCAGCAACGTCAAAAACACCATCTCACTATCGGTCGTGCCGCGCCGCTGTTCATACAGCGCGTCGGGCAAGGCCGCCTCAAGCCGTCGCCGGATTGCCGGGAAATGCGGGACTTGGCCGTTATGGCAGAAACTCCACGCGCCCGAGGTGAACGGATGGCAATTCTGACGGCTCGTCTCGCCCATGGTCGAGGCGCGGATATGGCCGATAAACAAGGGCGAGCGGACCATCCGGCACAAGCTCGTCAGGTTGCCATCGGACCACGCAGGCAGCACGTCGCGGTACAGACCCGGCATGTCTGACGCGCCATACCACGCGATGCCAAAGCCATCGCCATTGACCGCAAGCTTCGCCTCGCTGGCATGTTGCGATTGCTCCAACAACGAATGGACGGGTTTGATAATCACATTCTCCAGCGCCGTTTCCGGCCCGAGATACGCAGCAATGCGGCACATCTAGTGAGGAACGCGGTTCACAATGCGGGCATGGAGCCGCTTGATGATATCGCTGCCCGTGGTCTTGCACAGCGCCGGGATCAGCGCGTGGATGAAGGCCGCGCCAGCAGCCACAAACAGCCAGAACGAGAAAGTCAGAGCAAAGCGAAAATGCTCGAAGAACGTCTCATCCACGGATTCAGGGTGATTTAGAAAGATTTGCTGGATCACACCGGATTTCTTGGCGGGCTGGTTCGTGGCGTCGGTCATCTGAGGGGGTCTCCTGTTGCGCGTTTGAAACAGGCTACCCAAGCGCGAGCGTGAATTGATCCCAAATACACCTATACCTGCCGCATATGTTGGGACATTATCCCAATATGGAGCACCAACTCGATACACTCGACCGTAAAATCCTGTCGGAACTGCAATCTGACGCCAGCCTTTCGGTCGACACCCTGTCCGAACGGGTCGGCCTGTCGCGCAATGCGTGCTGGCGGCGGATCAAGATCCTTGAACAATCGGGCGTTCTGACAGGGCGGGTCGCCCTCGTTGATGCCACCAAGGTCGGCTGCGGTCTGACCGTCATGGTCCTGATCCGCACCAGTCTGCATGATGCCAAAACCATGTCCGATCTGACCCGCGCCGTGCAATCCATGCCCGAGATTACCGGCGCCTACCGCATGACAGGTGACCTCGATTATGTGCTGCGCGTGCAAGTGGCCGACGTCGCCGCCTACGACACCTTTTACAAACGCCTGATCGCGCGCGTTTCGGTCTCGGACATCTCCGCGAGTTTCGTTATGGAGGAGTTGAAGCACACGACAGCTGTGCCGCTATAGGGAGATACTATGACCGAAGTTATCGCCACGACCGCCGAGGCCATCGAGGCCGCCGCCCTGCCCCGCGCGCGCGTCGTCCACACCGATCCCGACGCACAAAGTGCCGAACAAACGCCCTTGCCCGAGGCCGTGACCAAGACGCCAATGGCGCAGAAATCCCCCGCCGAATGGGCCTATCAGCGCCTGATCCTCTATATCCAGAACTTCGAGAAGCACCTGGACGCCGATCACGAGGTGGCCATGGGCTTCACCGGGGGCGAGGCCGGCGTGCTGCGCATCGAAGGCATGGGCTTCTTCGAGCCGGATTTACTGACCTTTTACGGCACGGATCAGACCGGGGCGCGCACCCAGATGATCCAGCATGTCAGCCAGTTGACCGTCCTGTTGCGCGCGCTTCCCAAGCCGAGTGCGGCCAAGCCCGCCAACCGGATCGGCTTCCGGCTTGCCGCAGATCTGGACGCCGACGCAACCCCCGCCTAACCGAGGCCAAACGCCGCCTTGACGCAAACGCGCCACACCCGCAGAACGCGGGCCGCACCTCACGGAATCGCGCGGTGACACACGCGCGGAATTCCGCTAGCCCTATCCACAACTACGAAATGTAGGAGAATTGATATGTCTGATCACAAGCACGGCTCGATGGACACCAAAGAGCAGGAGAAGACCTTTGACGGCTTCGTCCGCTTCACGATCTGGACGGTCGTGGTGATCATCGTGGCGCTCATTCTCCTTGCGATGATCAACGCCTAGCCAAAGGGGCCGATACCGATGCGTCTCGCTGCCATGTTAACCGCTGCCACGCTTTTCCTTGTCGGATGTGGCGGCGGCGCCGAAGAAAAGTGGGCCTCAGACGAATTGGTGTCCCGCGCCGCCTATAGTCCGGGCGGCCAGCCGACCGTGACGCTTTATACCATGGTCAGCAATTCGACCGGTGCGGGCGGCCATTCGGCGATCATGATCAACGGCAGTCAGCGCGTTCTTTATGATCCCGCGGGCTCGTGGCAGCATCCTTTGGTGCCCGAGCGCAACGATCTGCATTTCGGCTTCACCGAGTTCCAGCGCAGCTTCTATATCGATTTCCACGCGCGCACGACATATCACGTTGTGGTGCAGGAACTGTCCGTGACCCTCGCCCAAGCCAACGCCATGATCGCATCGGTGCAGCAGCAAGGGGCCGCGCCGAAAGCCTATTGCACCCGGTATAACTCGACCGCGCTGCAACGCGTGCCGGGCTTCGAGACGATCCGCACAACATGGTTCCCGGTCAAGCTGATGGAGCAATTCGCCAAGCTGCCCGGCGTGCGCACCGAGAAGATCTTTGACGATGATCCAGGCTACAACCAGACGATGCTGCGCGCAGGCATCGTGCCGATCCCCGCAGACATCTTCACCGCTGCGAATTGATCAAAGGACCGGGCCCCGCGCCCGGTTCTTTCATTTCCGGCGTAGATGCTCGTCCAAACGCGGCAATATCTCCACGAAATTGCAGGGCCTGTGACGGTAATCGAACTGCCATCGGAGAATCTCGTCCCACGCATCCTTGCACGCACCCGAACTTCCCGGCAGCGCAAACAAATAGGTCCCGCCTGCCACGCCACCGGTCGCCCGGCTTTGCACGGCACTCGTACCGATCTTCTGATACGACACCATCGTGAAGACCGTCCCGAACGCGTCGATCTCTTTCTCATAGACGTCGCGATGCGCTTCAACGCTGACATCGCGCCCCGTCAAACCCGTGCCACCCGTCGAGAGCACCACATCAATCTCAGGGTCGGCAATCCAAGCCCGCAACTGATCCGCAATCGCCTTCCGGTCATCGCGTAGGATATGCCGTGCGGCCAGCGAGTGTCCCGCGCCGGTCAGCCGCGCAACAAGAACATCACCGGACTTATCCTCCGCCAAGCTGCGCGTATCGGACACCGCGAGGACCGCGATCCGCATGGGAACAAACGGGCGGTCCTCGTCGATCCGGCTCACTCGTGTGTGCCGATCTTGTCTTGGGTGCGCAGCTCAAAGTCAGACGCATCATGGCGCTCGTGCAGCTGCTCTTCCAGCGGCCCCATTGCCTTGTTGACCATCTTGCCCCGCGCCACGGCAGGACGCGCGGCGAGCATCTCAGCCCAGCGGATCACGTTTTTATACTCATGCACGCTGAGGAACTTACCCGCATTGTAAGCCCCACCTTCGACCATTCGCCCGTACCACGGATAAATCGCCATATCCGCGATGGTATAGTCGTCGCCCACGATAAACTTGCTGTCCGCCAGATGCCGGTCGAGCACGTCGAGCTGGCGCTTCGTTTCCATCGCATAACGGTTGATCGGGTATTCATACTTCTCCGGCGCATAGGCATAGAAATGCCCAAAACCGCCGCCCAGAAACGGCGCGCTGCCCATCTGCCAGAACAGCCAAGACAGCATTTCCGCGCGCTTTTCCTTCGGCCCGAGGAAGGCATCGAACTTCTCGGCCAAGTGCATCAGGATCGCGCCCGATTCAAATACCCGCACAGGCGCATCGCCGGACAAATCCAGCAAAGCCGGGATTTTCGAGTTCGGATTGATCCCCACGAACCCCGACCCAAACTGATCGCCATCGCCGATCTTGATCAGCCACGCGTCGTATTCGGCGTCCGAGAAACCCGCCTCCAGCAGCTCCTCAAACAGGATCGTCACCTTCACCCCGTTGGGTGTGCCCAGCGAGTGCAACTGGAACGGATGATTGCCCATGGGCAATTCCTTGTCATGGGTCGCGCCCGCGATAGGGCGGTTGGTGCTGGCAAAGGTGCCGCCGCTGGCCTTGTCCCAGGTCCAGACCTCGGGCGGGGTGTAGGTGGGGTCAGACATGGGGTCTCTCCTTCAAGTATCGAGTTTCGCGCGTAGGGCCTGCAGATCCGCCCAAGCGGCGCGTTTTTGCAGCGGTTGTCTCAGTAGATAGGCCGGGTGGAACATTGGCAAACAGGGCAATCCTTGCGCCTCGGTCCATGTCCCGCGCAACCGTGTGATCCCGCGTTTGCCCAATAGCGCGCCTGCCGCGATGTTGCCCATCACGACCAGCACCTCGGGCTTGGCCAGCGCAATATGGCGCGCGAGAAACGGCATCATCATCTCGATCTCGTCGGGCGACGGGTCCCGGTTCTGCGGCGGCCGCCAGGGCAAAACGTTGGTGATATAAAGCGCCGAGCGCACATCGTCCGCATCCCGCGCCAGCCCAATCGCGGAAAACATCGCATCCAGCAATTGCCCCGCCGCCCCGACAAACGGCTTTCCCACGCGGTCCTCGTCGCGCCCCGGTGCTTCGCCAATCACCATGATCCGCGCGCCGGGTTTGCCATCGGCAAAGACCATGTTGCGGGCGCCCTTTTTCAACTCACAATGCTCATACGCCGCCATCGCGTCGCGCAGCGCGTCCAGCGCGCCTGCCCCCTGCGCCAAGGCCTTGGCTTGTGCCACCGGATCAATCTCGGGCACCTCAGCGACGGGCGCGTCCTTGGCCACCACGGGCTTGGCCACGCTCGCAGGCAGCTCGAACCGATCAATCGGCACATCAAGGATCGCCTCATCCGCGCCAAGCTCGACCTGCCACGCCAGCATCGCCAGCGCGTCGTTCGGGTCGATCTGATCAAGGCTGGCGGCGTCAAAGAACTGCATAAGCGGCACCCTATGACCCCGCTCCCTGAGTCGCAATTGGCGGTCTTGTGAGCACGCGCCAGACCGTCCTATAACCGCCCCAGCGCGTCGGGGGACATAATGGCATTTCGGGCAAAACACCTACTTGGGATCGAACCACTTGGGCCGGACGAAATCGTCACCCTCCTCGATCTGGCCGAGACCTATGTGGACCTCAACCGCCGTCCCGAGAAGCATGCCAACGCGCTCGCAGGCATGACCCAGATCAACATGTTTTTCGAGGCCTCCACCCGCACCCAAGCCAGTTTCGAGATCGCCGGCAAACGCCTTGGTGCCGACGTCATGAACATGTCCATGGCCGCCAGTTCCATCAAGAAGGGCGAGACGCTGATCGACACGGCGATGACCCTGAACGCGATGCACCCCGATCTTTTGGTGGTACGCCATCCGCAATCCGGTGCGGTCGATCTGCTGGCCCAGAAGGTAAATTGCGCGGTGCTGAATGCGGGCGACGGGCGGCACGAGCATCCCACCCAAGCGCTGCTCGACGCGCTCACCATACGCCGCGCCAAGGGCCGTCTGCACCGTCTGAACATCGCGATCTGTGGGGATATCGCCCATAGCCGCGTGGCACGGTCCAACATCATGCTGCTCGGCAAGATGGAGAATCGAGTGCGCCTCGTCGGTCCCACGACCCTCATGCCGTCCGGTGTGGCCGAGCTTGGTGTCGAGGTTTACGACGACATGCGCGAAGGGCTTGCGGGCTGCGATGTGGTGATGATGCTGCGGCTGCAAAAGGAACGGATGGATGGCGGATTCATCCCGTCCGAGCGTGAATACTACCACCGCTACGGGCTCGACCCCGAAAAGCTAGGCCACGCCAAAGACGATGCCATCGTGATGCATCCGGGGCCAATGAACCGAGGGGTGGAAATCGACGGGCTTCTGGCCGACGACATCAACCGCTCGGTGATCCAAGATCAGGTCGAGATGGGCGTGGCGGTGCGCATGGCCGCGATGGACCTGCTGGCGCAGAACCTGCGGGCAGATCGGGAGGCCGCGGCGTGAGCGATTTCGATTGGACGCCACATCTAGAGCCGGGCGAGGAGTTGCTGTGGTCAGGGCGGCCAAACACACGCATTCGTTTCTTCCACCATTGGCTGGACTTCTTCATTGTTACGCCAACATTTACATGGTGCACAGCAGCGATCCTCTTTGTCTTGACGGCATTCGCCCGCCCCAACCCAGACCTGACTGCGATGCTCGCTTTGGCGGCTGCATTCCCAATGGCGTTACGGATAGCAATCGGGCGCGGCATTCGAGATCAAGCCATTCGCAAACGCCTAAGGTATGCGCTCTCAAGGCAACGGGTGTTGCGCGCTGACACTAACACGGGCGAAATCCTAACCCAAAAGCCCATCACACCCGAGCTGAAAATCGACGCTACCCCGAAGCGCCTCACAAACATACAACTCGATCCCTACCAGGCGGGTGGCGACATCCCATATTCCACCGAGCCGAAGCTGCATTGGACGCTTGCAACCCTCCCAAGACCGCGTTGGCTTCGGATCTTCTACCCGTTGTGGATGTGGGATCTATTCATAAACGGCTACCGCGAACGCGGCCTCGAGCTGCGCCTCATCCCTGACGGCCCAAAGGTCGTCGCTTTGCTCAAGACGCTAAAATCCGAGGCCCCAGAAGGAGAGGTCCCATGCTAGGCTGGCTCCGCACCCTCCTCGCCAAGAAACCCGCGCGGCCCGAGGCCCCGACCCGCGTCGTCCCTCCCGCGCCCGAAACCGTCCACATCTTCACATGCGCGTTCGAGACCAGCCAAGGGTTCCTCAACTACGTCGATCAGATCTGGACCACCCAGGATGCCGAGCCGCGCTGCACCTTCGAGGATGACCTGCATCTGCCCTATCTCGACCGCAACTATGTCGAGCTGATCGAGGGGAGCGCCGACGAGATCGACGCCCATATCCGCCCGCTGCTGCGCCACGAGGTCGATGCCAACGCCGTGTTCCTCGGCACGCCCCACGTGGCCCAAGCCGTGCTGATCTACGACAACGCGCTGCCGGACAATGCGCCGCCGCTCAGGTCCACGCCGCAAGCGCGCTATGTTGGCGTGGCCGAGCTAGCATGAGCACAGGTTGGGATCCCTATTTTGACGAGGGCGAGACATTGCTCTGGGAAGGTGCCCCCTCGGACAAGCTGTTCCTGTTGCGGGCCAGCGATGCTTTCTTGATCCCGTTCTCGTTGCTCTGGGGCGGGTTCGCGCTGATCTGGAACGTCGGCGTTTGGGTTATGGGCGCACCGATCCTGTTCAACCTCTTTGGCCTGCCGTTCCTGCTGATCGGCGTCTACATCGTTATTGGCCGCTTCTTTCACGATCAGTTTCACCGCCGCCACACCGTCTATGCGCTGTCCACCAAACGCGCGTGGATCGCGACCCGCGCGTTCGGGCGGCACCTCAGGGATATGCCCATCAACAAGGACACCCAAGTCGCCTATACGCAAGGCAACCTGTCCACGCTGATCCTCGGCACACCCCATCGCGCACGGGGCGATATGCGGGGCTTTGGCGTTGGCAACAGCCGGTATGGTCCCTTCACCTTCCGCGCGCTCACCGACGGCGCGCATGTCCACCGCCTGATCCGCGAGATACAAGGCCGCACCACATGACCCTTACCCACCTCACCAACGCCCGCCTGATCGACCCCGAAGCGGGCACCGACCAGCCGGGTGGCCTGCTGATCCGCGACGGTCTGATCCTCGCGCGCGATCCCGCCACCACGCCCGACGGCGCTGAGGTGATCGATTGCGCCGGTAAGTGCCTCGCCCCCGGCATCATCGACATGGGCGTCAAGATCGGCGAGCCGGGCGAGCGTCACAAAGAAAGCTTCAAGACCGCCGGGCGCGCCGCTGCCGCCGGGGGTGTCACGACCATGGTCACGCGCGCCGACACAACGCCGCCGGTGGACACGCCCGAGGTGCTCGATTTCGTCAAGCGTCGCGCGCAGGAGGTCTCGCGCGTGCGCATCGCCCCGATGGCTGCGCTGACCAAGGGCCGCGATGGGCGTGAGATGACTGAGTTCGGCTTTCTCAGCGATGCGGGGGCGGTGGCGTTTTCCGATGGCGACCGCGTGGTGCAAAACCTCAAGGTGCTGAGCCGCGCATTGACCTATGCAAAGGGCCTTGATGCGCTGGTGATCGGCCATGCGCAGGACCCGACGCTCAGCGAGGGCGCCGCCGTCACCTCCGGCAAGTTCGCCACCTTGCGCGGCCTGCCCGGTGTGTCCCCGATGGCCGAGCGGATGGGCCTTGAGCGCGATCTGGCCCTCGTCGAGATGACCGGCGCGCGCTACCACCTCGACCAGATCTCGACCGCGAAATCCCTGCCCGCCCTCAAGCGTGCGCGCGAGGCTGGCCTCGACGTCACCGCAGGCATCTCCATCCATCACCTGACCCTCAACGAGTTCGACGTCGGCCCCTATCGCACCTTCTTTAAGGTCAAGCCGCCGCTGCGCTCGGAAGAGGATCGCTTGGCCATGGTCGAGGCTGTGGCGTCCGGCGAGATCGACGTCATCTGTTCGATGCACACACCTCAGGACGAGGAAAGCAAACGCCTGCCGTTTGAGGAGGCTGCGAGCGGTGCTGTGGGCCTCGAGACGCTTCTGCCCGCCGCCATGCGCCTCGTCCATTCCGGCGCGCTTGATCTGCCGCAGCTCTGGCGCGCCTTGTCGCTGAACCCCGCCAAACGTCTGCGCCTGCCCGGTGGTCGTCTGGCCCCCGGAGCGCCCGCTGATCTGGTGCTGTTTGATCCCGATGCGCCGTTCGTTCTGGACAGGGCAAAGCTGCACTCAAAGTCCAAAAACACCCCTTATGACGGGGCGCGGATGCAGGGGCGCGTGAAGGCCACATGGGTTGGGGGCGCGCAGGTGTACCCGCTAGCGGAGGATTGAAGCGATGCCCGAGATAACCACCGCGCCCGAGCTGCTGGCGCTGACCGCAGTGATCGCCTACCTCGTCGGCGCGATCCCCTTCGGGATCGTCATTGCGCGGCTTTTCGGTCTCGGAAACCTGCGCGAAATTGGCTCCGGCAATATCGGCGCGACGAACGTATTGCGCACCGGCAACAAATTCGCCGCCGCTTTGACGCTGCTGTTCGATGCGGGCAAGGCGGGTGTTGCGGTGTTGGTGGCAAGGGCGTTTCTGGGCGAGGACGCGGCCCAGCTTGCGGGCCTCATGGCATTCCTAGGTCATTGTTTTCCCGTCTATTTGCGGTTCAAGGGCGGCAAAGGCGTCGCCACATTCTTCGGCCTTCTGCTGACGCTGGCATGGCCGGTTGGGATTGGCGCGGGCGTCGTGTGGCTGTTCATGGCCTACACGTTCCGCATCTCGTCCCTGTCGGCACTCATGGCGTCAGTGATGGCACCGGCGCTTGCATGGGGGCTAGGCGCGCCAGATGTCCTGATTTTGACAGTATTGCTCGGAATATTGGTCTGGTATCGCCACGGCGAGAACATAATTCGTCTGCTTAATGGCACGGAAACGAGGATAAACGCCAAAAAAGAGTAGTGCGATGGGTTTTTTCGGTGCGATCAAAAGCAGTTACACGAATATTCTGAACTTTTCAGGACGCGCGAGCCGCGCGGAATATTGGTGGTTTACGCTCTATCAATTCCTCGCAGTCTTTGTGCTGACATTTTGCGCAACCTTGTATTTCGCGAGCATCGGACCCGAGCGTGCCGAAGCGCTGAGCGTGCAGTTCGGCGGCATATCCACCATCGTTTACCTGCTGTTCTTCTGGCTCCCCAGCCTAACCGTGCTGGTGCGGCGCTTGCATGACACCGATCACAGCGGCTGGTGGTTCTTTATCACGGTCATTCCACTCATCGGCGTCATTATCCTTCTGTTCTTTTTGCTGATGCCCAGCACCCCCGGGCGCAACAGATTCGGCACACATCCCTACGGGGCGAAGGGTCCGGCCAAAATGCGCCTGCCCCGCGGTATGAAACCCGCGCCGACCGAGGCCGAGCGTCGTGCGGAAATCCTTGAATACTATCGCAATAACGTCGCGCGTCAGGGTCAACCCAGCTAGGCATCAGTAATTCTTGACTTTGCCGTCAAGCCTGATATTTCTGTTATATCAGAAATTTCAGGAATACCCGGATGCAACTGACCCCCGCCATGCAAGAGTTCATCCTCCACTGGGGGGAGATGGGTGCGAAATGGGGGACGAACCGCTCCGTCGCACAGGTGCACGCGCTGCTGCACCTCGCGCCTGAGGCGCTGACCGCTGACGAGATTTGCGAGACCCTCAGCATGGCGCGCTCCAACGTGTCCACGGCATTGAAAGAGCTTCAGGGCTGGGGCCTCGCCCAATCCAGCCGTAAGCTTGGGGATCGCCGCGACCACTTCACCTCCATCCGCGATATGTTTGATCTGGTGAATGTCGTCATTGAAGGGCGGCGCGAGCGCGAGTTCACGCCAACGCTGAACGCCCTTCGCAAAGTCGCGGAAGAGGCGCGCGAGGACGACACGCCTAAGAAGATCCGCAAGCGCATGGCCGAGACACTCGACACCATGGAGATGTTCGATGGCTGGTACGCCGAGGTCGCGCGCCTGCCGCGTGGGGTGCAACTGAGTGTGCTGAAACTCGGCGCACGCATCGCGCGGTTTCTTCCAGGGGGCAAAGACTAAGTCTTTATTTGCCCGCATATTTCGGAGATTTCAGAAATGACTGTGATAACCAGAAGCATTTTATTTCCAACACCCAAGCCCCCCGAGCGGCTTGTCGATCCCGTGGCGTTTTTCATTGCTCTGATCCTCGCCCCGCTGGTCGTCGGGCTGCTCGGCGCACCGCTGTTGTTGATCCCAAGCTTTGCGGTGCTTGTCGGGGGCTTGCCTTACCTGCTGATCGGCGGACCGATCCTTTGGTGGGCGCTCCGCCGGGGCGAGATCAGCGACGATCGCTTTTTCGGCCTTGGCTTCAAGACAATCTGTGCCCTCACCATACCCTGCTATCTTGCATTTCTGCCGAACTTTATCGCGCGCGGATCCGACATCGCAGACGCCTTGACCCTGGCATGGGTCGTGGGCCTCTGCGCCGCGATCTGCGCGGTCCATGCGGGCCTTTGGGGCATGGTCTTTGCCATCCTCTACCGCCGCTTCCGCAACCCGAATTTTCCCGTCTGACCTCGTGAAAGTAGAAACGACATGACCATCTTCTACATCGCCTATTTCATCATCGCCCTCGCGGCACTGGCAATCCTGACCCACATGATCCTGCGCATCGGGGCCTTGATGGGGGCCTGCCCGATCTCGGGCCGGGCCGCACGATCCGCCGCGATCACAATCGCAACGGGCTTTGCCACGATTGGGCTGGGCGGCGTCGTTCTGGCCGCGATGATATTGCCGGCCTTGCAAACCTCGCTCGTGGGGTTGCTGGGCGCGCTTGGCATCGCTTGTCTGGCGCTTGGCCTTGGCTTTACGCAAGCCGTCGCAACCCTGCGCGGCGTGGTGAATGAAGCGTTAAGCCCTGCCCAAAAACCACTCGCTGACAGTGCCGTCGAAGGCGCGCCCGTCTAGTACGAATAGTCTTCGTAGATGCGGCTGAGGTCGCCCCGCCAGTCCCCATGATACCGGACAAGCAATTCGTCCGCTGGGGTCTGGCCACTGTCGAGGCTTTCCTTCAGCGCGTTGAGGAAATGCGTCTCGTCAGGAATAAGTCCACCGGCACCGGGCCGCGCGCGCGCCGCCAAACCGGCTTCGGCAATCGACACGACCTCGCGCGCCAGATCGTGCATCTTGATATCACCGACCCGCGCTTGCAGCCCGTCTACCGATGCCGCCACCCGCAACCCTTCGCGCGTCTCGGCATTCCAGCCTTTCACCAGATCCCATGCGGCATCCAAAGCGCCTTGATCATAGGTCAGCCCCACCCAGAGCGCGGGCAGCGCACAAAGCCGCCGCCAAGGTCCGCCATCGGCCCCGCGCATCTCGATATACTTCTTGATCCGGGCTTCGGGGAATGCGGTGGTCAGGTGGTCGGCCCAATCGCTGAGCAAGGGCTTTTCACCGGGCATCGCGGGCAGCTCGCCTTTCAGGAAATCACGGAAGGATTGCCCCAAAGCGTCGATATATTGCCCGTCGCGGTAGACAAAATACATCGGAACATCGAGCGCGTAATCGACCCAACGCTCGAACCCCATCCCGTCCTCGAACACGAACGGCAACATGCCAGTGCGCGCCGGATCGAGGTCGCGCCAGATGCGGCTGCGCCATGACTTATGGCCGTTTGGCTTGCCCTCGAAGAACGGCGAATTGGCAAACAGCGCTGTCGCCACAGGCTGCAACGCCAAAGCCACGCGCAGCTTTTGCACCATATCGGCCTCGGACCCGAAATCGAGGTTCACTTGAACCGTGCAGGTCCGCCGCATCATCGACGTGCCCATGGAGCCTACCTTTTGCATGTAGCCGTCCATCAGCTTGTAGCGGCCCTTGGGCATCAGGGGCATCTCGTCATGGGTCCAAACGGGGGCCGCCCCGAGGCCGATGAAGCGCACACCGATCTTGTCGGACACGTCTTTGACCTCGCGCAGGTGTTCGTTCACCTCGTCACAAGTCTCGTGGATCGTTTCCAGAGGACCGCCGCTGAGTTCCAGCGCGCCGCCGGGCTCGAGGCTGACATTTGCCGCGCCTTTTACCAGCCCGATCAGCTTGCCGCCTTCCTCGACCGGCGACCACCCATAGGTGTCGCGCAGCCCGGACAAGACCGCGTGGATGGACCGCTCGCCTTCATAAGGCAACGGCTTGAGGCTGTCTTGGCAGTAGCCGAACTTTTCGTGCTCGGTCCCGATGCGCCATGCGTCCTTGGGCTTGCAGCCATCAGCGAGGTATTCGGCAAGTTGGGAATGGTCTTCGATCAGGCCGCCGCCGGATTGAGGGATAGACATGGGCCGCGCGCTCCGTTGGTCGCTTTGGTATCGCGCTAAGGGTTCTGCCTTCCAACAAGCGGTGTCAACCCGGCCACATCGGCGCGTTGCCACACCCCGACGGTCCCGGTCTGGCTGCCTTTGAGGCTTCGCAGCAGGTGATCTGGCGACATACCCGGCAGCGAGGCAAAGATGTCAAACAGCGCCTCGGCCCCTGCCGCATCATGGGGAATATCCAGCGTTTCGCCGGTTTCCGACAGAATATGCCAGACCCGCGCGGTGGGCGGCCCGTTCAGCGACAGCGCGGTCATCAGGCTCAGCGCTACGGCTCCGCCCTCAGCAGGCCCGAAATAAGCGATTTGGCCTTCATCGACGCGCACAGCCCCCGGCGCATTGCCCGCCCCGCGAAACCGAACGCGCCGCCATCCGACGATGACATAGCCGATGCCCGCAAGGATCAGCACGACGCCGACGCCTTGGTTCACCGGACCGGGAAGCTGGGTGAAATAGAGGCCCAGAAGCGTGACAGCGGCGGCGATCAGCACTTCGCGCCAGCGCATCAGGGCCGCACCGACCTCGGGCCGCACAAACCCACTCACCAATCGCCCAACACGGTTTGCCACAGCGTCAGGGCCGCAACGGCAGCGGTATCAGCGCGCAAGATACGCGGGCCGAGGCTGACCGGGGTCACGAAGTCATACGCTTTGAGACGGTCCCGTTCCGCATCCGAGAAGCCCCCCTCTGGCCCGATCAGGATTGCCCATTTGCTGGCAGGTCCCGCGGACATCAACGAGGCGCGCGCGCCGACAAGAGCTTCGTCGCAAAACATCAGGCGACGATCTTGCGGCCAGTCTTGCAGCAGCTTGTCGAGACGCACGAGCGCTTCGACCTCGGGCACAAAGGTGCCACCGCATTGCTCGGCGGCCTCGGTGGCGTGGGCTTGCAGACGGTCCTGGTTGATCCGGTCGGCATTGGTGTAAGCGGTGGTGACCGGCAAGATGCGCGAGGCTCCCATCTCGGTCGCCTTCTCGACGATGAAATCGGTGCGCGCTTTCTTGATCGGCGCGAACAGAAGCCACAGATCGGGCGGCATATGTTGCTGGGCGGTCTGGGCTTTCAGCGCCAGGGATCCGGCCCTCTTGCCGGCCTCGGTCACTTCGGCGCGCCATTCGCCATCGCGCCCGTTGAACACGAAGATCCCGTCGCCGATGCTCAGCCGCATAACGTTGAACAGATAATGCGCCTGATCACGGGTCAGAGGAACCGTTTGCCCCGCCCCAAGCGCTTCGTTAACACACAACCTGATTTTCGCTGTCGCCATGGGGATATTGTCTATGACCAAAGCACAAGGAACGCCAGTCGAAGGCGCGGTCGCAGATGCGGTGCCTTGGAACTGGGTCGACCATCTGGCCCCGGCCGCGAGCAGGCCTTATCTGCGCCTCAGCCGCGCGGATCGTCCGATTGGCACATGGCTGCTGCTGCTTCCGTGCTGGTGGGGCGTTTTGTTGGCGGCGGCGGCGACCGACGGGCTGGATCTGTACTCGGGCTGGCTGATGCTTGGGGCTGCGGCGGGAGCGTTCCTGATGCGCGGCGCGGGCTGCACGTGGAACGACATCACCGACCGCGATTTTGATGCCCAGGTCGCGCGCACCCGCTCGCGGCCCATTCCATCGGGGCAGGTCAGCGTGAAGCAGGCCGCCGCCTGGATGGTCGCGCAAGCCCTGATTGCCTTCGCGATCTTGCTGACCTTTCCGCTGCCCGCGATCCTGCTGGGCGTCGCGTCGTTGGCGCTGGTCGCGATCTACCCCTTTGCCAAACGCTTTACCTGGTGGCCGCAGGTCTTTCTTGGCCTTGCCTTCAACTGGGGGGCAATCTTGCTTTGGACCGCGGAGGCGGGGCAGCTCGGCCTTGCGGCACTTGTCCTCTATGCTTCGGGCATTGCATGGACCTTGTTCTACGACACCATCTATGCCCATCAGGACACCGAAGATGACGCGCTGATCGGCGTGAAATCCACCGCGCGGTTATTCGCCGACAACTCGCCGCGCTGGCTGAGAGGATTCATGGTCGCGACGGTTGTGCTGTTTGGCATCGCCACGCTGATCGCGCTTTTGCCAACGGGCAACCCATTACAACTGGTTTTGGGGCTTGGCGCGGCTTGGGGCATGGGCTGGCACATGGTCTGGCAACTGCGCCGGCTGGATATCGACGACCCGGGCGTCTGTATGCATCTGTTTCGCAGCAACCGTGATACGGGCCTGATCGCGGTCTTGTTTCTTGGCCTTGCTGCATTGGTCTGATTGAACCCGGTGCAGAGGCGGTCTAGAACAGCCTTCAGATCATTCGGCCACGCCAACGGGAGACCCCTATATCGTGACTGCTTCGCGCCCCCTCATCATCCAGGTTATCGCCCTCGCGGTGGCGGCGGTGCTGTGCGTTGGGGCGGCGAGTGTCGCGGCTAGCCTTGTGGAGCGCCGCTCGGTTTCCGAGCTGGAAAGCGCGCTTTCGGCGCAGGCCCTGCAATTTGTCGACATCAACGCCGATGGCCTGTTGGTCACGCTGTCCGGCACGGCCCCCGACGAGGCGACGCGCTTCACCGCGCTGTCGATTGCGGGCGGCCATGTTGCCCCGGACCGGTTGATCGATGCCATGGATGTCGCAGATGCAACCGGGCTTGAGCCGCTGCGCTTTTCGATCGAGATGCTGCGCAACGGCGATGGCATCCAGTTGATCGGCTTGATCCCTGCGGCCACGGGACGGGCGCGCGTGCTGGAGGGGCTTGATCAGCTGGACGGGACCTCGCAAGTGGCCGACATGCTGGAAACGGCGGATCACAGCGTGCCCGAAGGATGGGATGAAGCCCTGGAATTCGCGCTGGAAGCGCTGCGGGACTTGCCACGCTCGAAAATCTCGGTGGCGGCGGACCGGGTTTCGGTCACGGCCCTTAGCGCGGGGCCTTCGCAAAAAGCCCAGATTGAAGCCGCGCTGAGCCGCGCCGCACCTGATGGCATTGATCTGGTTCTGGATATCAGCGCGCCGCGCCCGGTGATCTCGCCGTTCACGTTGCGCTTTTCGATCGAGGATGGCCTTGCCAGTTTCGACGCGTGCTCCGCCGACACGGAACAGGCGCGCCAACAGATCGTATCCGCCGCCGCGGCTGCCGGTGTCGAGGGCAAGGTCACCTGCGAGGTCGGCCTCGGCGTGCCAAGCCCCCGTTGGTCCGAAGCCGTCGGTCAAGGCATCGCCGCCCTCAGCGCGCTGGAAGGCGGCACGCTGACCTTCTCGGACGCCGATGTCACGCTCGTGGCCTTGGCCGAAACCCCGCAGCCGACATTTGACCGCGTTGTGGGCGAGTTGGAAACCAGCCTGCCCCCGGTCTTTTCGCTGCACTCGATCCTGCCCGAGCCGGTGCGCATCGATGGCACAGGCGGCACAGACGAGGTGCCCGAATTCGTCACGACGCTTAGCCCCGAAGGTCTGGTGCAATTGCGCGGGCGTGTGGCCGACGATCAACAGCGCAATGCGGTCAACAGCTATGCGCAATCGCTCTTTGGCACCGATCAGGTCTATTCCGCGACACGGCTTGATCCGAACCTGCCCGACGGCTGGCCCGTGCGCGTGCTCGCCGGATTGCAGGCGCTGAGCGAGTTGAACAATGGCAGCCTTGTCGTGCAGCCCGAATTTGTCGAGCTGACGGGGAACACGGGCAATCCCGAGGCCAATGGCAGCGTCGCGCGCATTCTGGCGGATAAGCTTGGGGAGGCCGAAGATTTCCGGATCGCTATTCGGTACGAAGAATCGCTCGACCCGGCGCTGGCGCTTCCGACACCCGAAGAATGCGCTGTGAAGGTCAACGCCGCCCTGACAGAGAAGAAAATCACCTTCGAGGCTGGCTCTGCCACGATTGCCGATGACGCCCAGGATGTTGTGGATCGCATCGCCGAGATCGTTAGTGCCTGCGAAGAGGTGCCGATGGAAATTGCGGGGCATACCGACAGCCAAGGCCGCGAAGAGATGAATTCGCGCCTGAGCCAGCAACGCGCCGAGGCTGTGCTGAGCGCGCTTCTGGACCGCCGTGTGCTGACAACGAACCTGATTGCGCGCGGCTATGGCGAAAGCAATCCAATTGCCGATAACGGCACCCCAGAGGGGCGCGAAGCCAATCGCCGTATTGAATTCCGTGTGCTTCTCGCCGAAGAAGCGGCTGCGGCCCTTGCCGCGCAAGAAGAGGCCAGCGAATGAATAGAACCGAGTTCATCTTTGCGATTGCGGTGATCCTGTTTGTGGCCTTCATCGCAGGCTGGGCAACAAGCTGGCTGGTGGCGCGCTTCACCCGGGTCAGCCAATCCGATATCGGCGAGCTGGACCAAATGGCCCAAGCCCTGCACGAAGCCGAGGAAACCCGCGATCAGGCGATCACCTACCTGCAATACCGCGAAGAAGAGCTAACCAACCAACTCGCCCAATCCGAAGCAGAACTGTCCGCAGCCATGGAAGGCCTGCGCGACGCTCGACGCGAGGCCGAGGAAATGCGCAGCTACGTGGAGAAGGTGTCGCAAGGCAGCGCGCGGTAGTCGGCTCAACAAACGTTTGTTGAGGCGTTAATTCCGCCCCAGAAGCGTTCCAAGCACATCCAGCAAGATCCGCTCGGCGGCACTTTGACCGGGCTGTTGTGGCGATGTCTGTTGGGCTTGCGGCTGCGGTTCAGGCGCGATCACACGTGGCTCGGGCACTGACATAGGCAAAGGCCGCGATGGCAGATCGGCATGAATGCGCTGCATCGTCTCGCGCCAGATCTCGGCGGGCAAGCCGCCTCCCGTCACCCCAGTCAGCGGAGTGTTGTCGTCGTAGCCCATCCAAACGCCAGTCACATACTGCGCGGTAAAGCCAATGAACCACGCATCGCGCGCCGCTTGGGTCGTGCCGGTCTTGCCTGCAACTTCGTGATTGTCCAACGCGGCACGCCGTCCGGTCCCGGTCTCGATCACCTGGTTCATCATGTAGGTCAGCTGGCGCGCGGCGGGCTCAGAGATGACCCGCTCGCCCATCCCGCCGACTTGTCCCATCAGGGGTGCCGCTTCGCCTTGCAAACGCAGCTCGCGCAGCCCGTAAGGTGTGACGCTGCTGCCCCCGTTGAGGATACCCGCATAGGCAGCGGTCATTTCCAGCAAGGTCGCTTCCGACGCGCCGAGCGCCAAGGCAGGCCCAAGTGCGAGATCGCGGTCGATGCCAAAGCCCGCAGCAACGGTGCGGACATTCTCGCGACCAACCTCTTCGGAAATACGCACGGCGGGGATGTTCAACGAGGCGGCCAGCGCTTCGGTTAGGGTCACGGGACCGCTGAATTCGTTGGTGTAGTTGCGCGGGCTCCACGGGCCCGAGCCGGGAATATCGATGGTCAGCGGCGTATCATCCACGATATCATCGTAGCGAAACCCGAGATCGAGGGCGGCGGCAAACACGAATGGCTTGAACGCAGACCCGGTCTGGCGCAGCGCCTGGGTTGCGCGGTTGAACTGGCCCGACGCCTGAATGCGGCGTCCCCCGACCATGGCGCGCACGGCCCCATCGGCGGACATCACGACAATCGCGGCTTGCGCGTTCGAGCCTTCGCGCACTTGGGTGTCGAACACATGCTGCAACGCTTGCTCGGTGGCGCGCTGCATCCGCTGGTCCAGCGTCGTGGTGATGATCACGTCTTCGGTGGTGTCGCGGGTCAGAAAGTCAGGCCCCGTTTCCATCACCCAATCGGCGAAATACCCACCCGCACGCGCTTCGGCGGCATCTGACAGGACAGCGGGATTGGCGCGCGCAGCATCAGCTTGGGCTGTGCTCAGATAGCCCTGCTCTTCCATAAGCCCAACAATTGTCGCGGCACGGCGTTGCGCACGGGCAAGATCATTTGTCGGTGCAAATCGTGAGGGGGCCACCAATAAACCCGCCAACATCGCAGCCTCAGCCGCATTCACATCCGCAGCTGATTTGCCAAAGTAGCGCTGACTGGCGGCCTCGAACCCGCGCGCACCGGCACCCAGATAGGCACGGTTGAGGTAGATCGTCAGAACCTCGTCCTTGGTATATCGCCCCTCCAGCGCCATCGCATAGGGCACCTCGCGCAGCTTGCGCCAAACGGAGCCTTCGCGGCAGTCGGCCTCATATTGCGCTTCGGTCATGCCCGCCTCTGGATCGAAGGCGTTGCCGAGACACAGCAACTTGGCAACCTGCTGGGTGATGGTGGACCCCCCGTGGCCAGACAAAGGCCCCCGCCCTTCGTTGAGGTTGATGCGCACGGCACTGGCGATACCGCGCGGGCTAATGCCCCAATGCGAATAGAAACGCTTATCCTCAGTCGCGACAACGGCATTGCGCAGATGCGGCGAGACTGTGTCGACCGTGATGATCCCGCCGAATTGGTCACCGCGCCACGCGAAGACATCGCCATTGCGGTCGCTCATGGTGACCGAGCCACGCACCCGGCCATCCGCAAGGTCCACCGCAGGCGGCAGCATCGACATATTATAAAGCGTGGTCAGCCCCAGAATGGCGATCACGACAATCGCACCGCGCCAGGCAAGCGACCATCCGATCCAAGACACCCAACGCACGATCCGCCATAGCGTGCGGCCAATCCAGCGCATCACAGAGCGCAACACGCCTGTCAGGCCGGAGCCCGTGTCTTCGGGCGGCCCTCCCCCACCACTGCCGGGCAAGCTTTCAACGGGCGGAGGCGCATCTACGGGCGGCGGAGGCGGGGCCGGAGCGCGCGGCGCGCGCAGCGGGGGACCCTCCGCACGCATTGGACGCGGCTGTTGCGGGGGTTGCGGCTGTGGCGGGCGCGGGGCGTTCGGGTCCATCTGAACACGGCGCGGGGCTTGCTGCTGGGGGTGCGGATTGGCCTGGGGTTGTGGCTGCGGCTGAGGACCCGGCCCGCTGGGACGTCCGGCGTGCGGGGGCGGCGCTTTCGGGCGCGGCTCGCCAACCACATGGGGCATCGGCGGCTGGCCCTCAGGCGCGGGAGCGGGCGGAGGGGCCGTATAAGGGCCACGCTCGATCCGCACGCGACGCTTGCGCGGCATGTCTGGACCACCATCGCTTGGCGGGTTGCCCGGGGGGCGGGGGCGAGAATCATCACTCATGACGGGTGTGCTGCCTCATGCACGGAACTGGGACGGATCACTGCGCGTGTTGTTTTTGTTGGTCCTAGAATACGCATCCTTGAGTCGAATGTGGAGTGGTTGCGTGATCATTCCACATCAAGCCTGTGCACAAGAATTAATCATCTAGCGCGAATTGTGCAAAAAATGTGCGACTTCAACTTCAAGTTGCGCCTCACGGACCTGCTTGCGTTGAAGCCACCCGCCTTCCGCCCTGTTTTGCATCTCGTGACGCCTCACTCCTCAGGGGCGGCCTGCCAAATCGGAAGGGTATCAAACGTGAAACTTATCATCGCAGCAATCAAACCGTTCAAGCTGGAGGAGGTCCGTGAAGCGCTGACCTCCATCGGTGTCCGCGGCATGATGGTCACCGAGATCAAGGGGTTCGGATCGCAGTCCGGCCATACCGAGATCTATCGCGGGGCCGAGTATGCCGTGAACTTCGTGCCGAAAGTGAAACTGGAAATCGTCGTGTCTGCCTCCATGGCCGATCAGGTCGTCGAGACCATCCAGTCCACCGCCAAGACCGACAAGATCGGCGACGGCAAAATCTTCGTCCTCGACGTCAGCCAAGCTGTGCGCGTGCGGACCGGCGAAACCAATGAAGACGCGATCTAAGCGGTCTGAACATAGGGACATGACATCAATGAAACTCAATAAATTCCTTCCGGTAGTCGCCCTCGCGGTCGCTCTTCCGTCGATGGGTCTGGCGCAAGAGGCCGAAGCGGCCCCTGACATCCAGCCCTATATCCTGACAACCCTGCTGTTCCTCGTCGGCGGTTTCCTCGTCTTCTGGATGGCGGCAGGTTTCGCAATGCTCGAAGCGGGCCTCGTGCGCTCGAAGAACGTGACGATGCAGTTGACCAAGAACATCGCGCTCTTCTCGCTGGCGTCGATCATGTATTGGCTCGTGGGCTTCAACCTGATGTATCCGGGCGATTTTAACGGCTACATCGCCTTCAACTTCGTCCCAACCGTGCTGGAGCCCGTTGGCTTGGCGGCAGCAGACGCATCGCTGGATTACGCCTCTGTCGGATCGGACTTTTTCTTCCAGCTGATGTTTGTGGCCGCCACCGCGTCGATCGTGTCTGGTGTTCTGGCCGAGCGCATCAAACTGTGGCCGTTCCTGATCTTCGTCCTGATCCTGACGGGTATCCTTTACCCGATCACTGGCTCTTGGCAGTGGGGCGGCGGCTGGTTGTCCGAGATGGGTTTCTCCGACTTCGCAGGCTCGACCATCGTGCACTCCGTTGGCGGCTGGGCTGCTCTGGCTGGCGCGATCATCCTTGGCCCACGCTTGGGCAAGTACAAGGACGGCAAAGTCATCCCAATGCCCGGCTCGAACCTTGCCCTCGCAACCTTGGGCACGTTCATCCTGTGGCTCGGTTGGTTCGGCTTTAACGGCGGCTCGCAGCTGGCGGCTGGCACCGTGGGCGACATCACGGACGTGTCGCGCATCTTCGCCAACACCAACATGGCGGCTGCTGCCGGTGCGGTTGCGGCGCTGATCCTGACGCAGGTCCTCTACAAGAAGGTCGACCTGACGATGGTCTTGAACGGCGCTCTGGCGGGTCTCGTCTCCATCACGGCTGAGCCGCTCGCACCCTCGCTGTTCGGCGCTCTGTGGATTGGCGGCATCGGTGGTGTGATCGTGGTCTTCGCGGTTCCATTCCTTGACAAGCTGAAGATCGACGACGTTGTTGGCGCCATCCCGGTTCACCTGTTCGCAGGCATCTGGGGCACCATTGCGGTTGTGTTCTACAACACGGACGCAAGCCTGATGGTTCAGCTGACCGGTATCGTGGCTTACGGTGTGTTCACCTTCGTCGCAGCCCTGATCCTGTGGACGATCCTGAAAGCCACAATCGGCATCCGGGTCTCTGAGGAAGACGAGATGATGGGCCTCGATAAATCCGAGCTCGGCATGGAAGCCTATCCTGAGTTCTCGAAGGGTTAATGCAACCTCCCAGTGATGCCCTTCGGGGCGTCACACCAAACAAAGGCGGCCCCGCAGCGATGTGGGGCCGTTTTGCGTTTGGGGGTTTGGGTCTTGGTCTAGCGCAGTTCAGCCGCGATAGCGCGCGCGACAAGCGGCGTGTTGGTCTCGGTCAGCCCTGCCAGATTGATCCGGCCTTGCTTGACCAGATAAAGGCCGTGCCCTTCGCGCAACCGCTCCAGCAGCGCGTCATCGAACCCGAGGATCGAGAACATACCCTTCTGACGCTCAAGCCCATCAAAGCGGTCGGTCTGCAAGGTTTCGCGCAAGGCACGCGCCAGCATCTTGCGGTTCGCCTGAAGACGTGTGCGCATGGCGGCCAGCTCGGCCTCCCAATCGGCGCGCAGATCGGTGTCGTTCAGGATTTCCGTCATCACGCGCGTGCCGTGATCCGGTGGGAACGCGAAGTTCAGGCGGTTGAGGCCCGTGAGATTGCCCTGCACCACATCGCGCAGCGCACCGGATTCCGACAGCACGAACGCCGCCGCAGCCCGGTCGCGGTAAAGGCCGAAGCTTTTGGAGCCGGACAGCGCGACCAGCATATTGGGCAAGCGCGACGCGAGGTGGCGCAGACCTGCGGCGTCTTCCTCGACCCCCTCGGCAAAGCCTTGATAGGCGACATCGACAAGCGGCATGGCCCCGGTGCGTTCAAACAGATCGCCGAGCGCGGACCATTGCGCGGGCGACAGATCAGCCCCGGTTGGGTTATGCGCGGCCCCGTGCAGGATCACGACGTCATCCGGGCCGATCCCGGCGAGATCGTCCATCATGGCGTCCCACGCGACGGTACCATTGGCCGCGTCATAGTAGCGGTAATTCAAGGGCGTCAGACGCGCTGCCGAGGCAAGCCCCGCATGGTTCGGCCACGTCGGATCGCTGATCCAGACCTTCGCACCCGGGCGCACGATCGCCACCAGATCAAGCAACTGACGCAGGGCAGAACTGCCCCCCGGCGTCGCAATCGTGGCAATCCGGCTGGTGTCGGCATCTGCCCCAAAGACCAACGTCCGGGCGGCGTCATGAAACACCGGATCGCCGGACAGCGGCAGATAGCCCTTGGTCGTTTGGGTCTCGAGAATGCGCGTCTCGGCAGTCTTGACCGCCCGAAAGATCGGCGTCTGGCCATCCGCGTCTTTGTACACGCCCACCCCGAGGTCGATCTTGTCCGTGCGCGCATCGGCCATAAACGCCTGCATCAACGCGATAATCGGATCAGGCGTGTAACCCGGCAGATCGCTCAGCATCTAGGCCTCGCCCGTCGCAATCGGCAGGTCGTCGTACTGGCCCCACTCGGTCCACGAACCATCATAGAGGGAATGATTGCGGTGCCCGATCCGCTCAAGCGCGAGGCTGAGGATCGCGGCGGTCACGCCGGAGCCGCAAGAGGTGATCACGGGTTTGGCCAGATCGACGCCAGCGGCCTCGAACACGGCGCGCTGATCCTCCACGGATTTCATCGTGCTGTCGTCATTCAACAGCGTCTTGAACGGCACATTGCGCGCGCCCGGAATATGCCCAGCGCGCAAACCTGCACGCGGCTCGGCCCCCTCGCCACGAAAGCGATCAGCGGCGCGCGCATCGACAATCTGCGGGGTGCCCAGCTTCGAAGCCGCTGCAACTTGCGTCACATCGCGCACAAGGCTCGACTGGCGAGACACGGTGATATGGCGGTCACGGGTCATCGGCGGCATGTCCTCGACCGCGCGCCCCTCGGCCTGCCATTTGGCGAACCCACCGTCGAGCACCGCAACATCCGTCTTGCCCATCAGCCGGAACAGCCACCAGACACGGGCCGCAGAAAACAGGCCCGCGCCGTCATAGACCACGATCTGATGCCCATCGCCGATGCCCATTTTGCGCATCCGGCTGACGAATTTCTCAACCGGCGGGGCCATATGGGGCAGGTCCGAGCGTTGATCGCTGATCTCGTCGATATCGAAGTAGCGCGCGCCGGGGATATGGGCGTCTTGGTATTCCGCCGCGCCATCGCGCCCCATGCTGGGCAAATACCACGAGGCATCGAGGATCCGCAGATCGGGATCGTTCAGATGGGCCGCCAGCCAGTCGGTTGAGACGAGGGTTTTGGGATCATCTGCCATGTGGGCCTCCGAAAGATAGCGCGCGTGATTAGCACTATCGCTCGGAGGCTCCGTTTGTCCAGCAGGCGCGGCCTACTTGGCCATCATGCTCTTGATCGCGCCGACAACGGCCAGAACGACCGCACCGCCAACACCGCCCGAGGCAACGCTGCCGACGATCCCATCAAGACCGCCCGCACCAAGCATGCCCAGCAGCTGACCGCCAACACCGCCACCGACGATGCCGGCGAGCGAGTTGCCGAGCAGACCGAGGTTGAATTTCTTGAGCACAGCGCCCGCAACGTTACCGCCAACGGCACCGGAGACGAGGCTAATGATGAGACTTTCCATGAGTAGCACCTTTCAAAACACTGTGGACGCGTATGCCTGATGCGGGACGCGGCGCGCAGGGGAAAAACTAGCCCTGCTGCTTCAAAAGCCGGGACTTCTGGCGGTTCCAGTCGCGCTTGGCATCCGTCGCGCGCTTGTCGGCCAGCTTTTTGCCCTTGGCGATACCGACCTTCATTTTCACGACGCCCTTGTGATTGAAGTACATCACCAAGGGCACAATGGTCATGCCGTCCCGCTTGGTGGCGTTCCACAGTTTCGAGAGTTCTTTCTTTGAAACCAGCAGCTTGCGCCTGCGCCGTTCCTCATGCCCCCAGGTCTTGGCCTGAGCGTAGGGCGCGATATAGCTGTTCACCAGCCACAACTCGCCATCCTCAACCGACGCGTAGCTTTCCGCGATATTGGATCCACCCGCGCGCAAGGATTTCACCTCTGAGCCTTCCAGCACGAGACCCACTTCCAGATCATCCTCGATCGCATATTCGCGCCGAGCCCGCCGGTTTTCGGCGATGATCTTGTAGTTCGGGTCTGATTTTGTCTGTGCCATGATCGCAGCTATCTAAGGCTCGGGCTGCGCTTTCACAACGCCCGCGTCTCTTTGCTTTTGAAAATATCCAAAATCCGACGGCTGTCAGCCCTAGATCAGGCCCGCATGATGCATGGCATCTTTCATCGCCTGCTTCGCGCCCTCGGTCAGGCCGACAAGCGGCAAGCGTACCTCTTCGGAACACCGACCCAACAGCGACAGACCGTATTTCGCGCCCACAAGGCCCGGCTCGAGGAAGATCGCGGTGTGTAGCGGCATCAGTTTGTCCTGCAACACCAGCGCTTTGGCATAGTCACCCGCAAGCGTGGCCTCCTGGAACTCGGCGCAAAGCTTTGGGGCCACATTCGCGGTCACACTGATACAGCCGACCCCGCCATGCGCATTGAACCCTAGCGCGCTGGCATCTTCGCCCGACAACTGGACGAAATCGGCACCGCATTTCATGCGTTGATGGCTCACCCGCGTGATATCGCCCGTTGCATCCTTCACGCCAGCGATACGCGGCAACTTGGCCAGCTCGCCCATCGTTGCAGGCGACATATCCACGACCGAGCGTCCGGGGATGTTGTAGATGATGATCGGAATATCCGCCGCGTCATGCAGCGCCGTATAATGCGCGATCAGGCCTGCCTGGCTGGGCTTGTTATAGTAGGGCGTCACCACGAGTGCTCCGTCTGCACCGACCCGTGCGGCGTGCTGGATCAGGCCAATCCCTTCGGCGGTGTTGTTGGAACCGGCCCCTGCGATAACAGGCACGCGCCCGGCGGCGGTTTTGACAACGGCCTCGATCACGGCTTCATGCTCGGCATGGGTCATCGTGGGGCTTTCGCCCGTGGTGCCAACCGGGACGAGCCCGTGGCTACCCTCAGTGATGTGCCATTCGACGAGCGCTTCAAGCGTCGCAAAGTCCACCGCGCCGTCTTTCAGCGGCGTGACCAGGGCTGGCATCGATCCTCTAAACATATCTTATCCTCCTTTGGTCATGCGGTATGCAATTGGCGGATACCTGCCCTTTTGCCCCCCGCGCAAGGCCTGTCGCAGAAATGTTGATTTGAGCACGGCACTTTTGCCCCTAGGTTAGGCGCAGAGCAGAACAAAAAGCGGAAACCGCCATGATCCCTCGTCTTATGCGCGTCGCAGCGCTGGTCCTTTGCATCCTCTCCCTGCCGCTTGTGCCCGCGCAGGCGCAGTCCGGGCGCGCACAAACGCTCAGTGCTGCGCTGGATGCCGCGCGCAGCAGCGATTGGAACCGCGCCCTTGATCTGGCCCGCGCCCTGCCTGACCAGCAGGCCCGCGATGTGGTGATCTGGCATTGGCTGCGCGCCCCGCAGGGCAATTTCGACGATTACCTGAACTTCCTGTCGCGCAACGCCGACTGGCCCGGCCTGCCCTTGATGCGCAGACGAGGCGAGGCCTCGATCCCCGAGGGGGCTTCGCTGTCGCAACTCCAAACCTTCTTTGGCCCGGACGCGCCGCAGACTGGCACCGGTTCGCTGCGCTTGGCGGATGCGTTGCGCGCGAACGGGCGCGCTGCGGAAGGGGACGCGTTGATCGTGAAAGCGTGGCGTGAGTTTGTGCTGGGCGCTGAGACGGAGCAGGTCTTCCTGAGCCGTCACCGAAACCTGATTGCACCGCACCATACCGCGCGCCTCGACCAGCTTTTGTGGGACGGCCAGACGCGCGCCGCCGCACGGATGCAGCCCATGGTGGATGCCGGATGGCGCGCCTTGGCCGAAGCGCGGATTGCGCTGCGCGAAGATCGCAACGGGGTTGACGGCCTTATTGATGCGGTGCCACGCAATCTCGCCAACGATCCGGGCCTTGCCTACGAGCGTTATCGCTGGCGCTTGCAAAAACGCCGCCTCGCCTCGGCGATTGAGCTGATGGAGGAACGCTCAGGCTCGCTCGAGAGCTTGGGCCGTCCGGAATACTGGGCCGACCGCCGCGCGGATCTGGCCCGTGACCTGATGCGCGACGACAATGACCGCCTCGCCTACCGCGTCGCCGCGCGCCATTTCTTGCCAGCACCGGAAACATACGGGGATTATTCGGAACTGGAATGGCTCGCAGGCTTCATTGCCCTGCGCAAACTGAGCGATGCAAACACCGCCCTGCGCCACTTCCAGCGGTTCGCCCCCACGGTCACCTCGCCCATATCCGCTGGGCGCGCAGGCTACTGGGAAGGCCGCGCGTACGAGGCGCTTGGTCAATCCGCCAATGCCCGCGCAGCGTATCAACGCGGTGCTCAGCACCAGACGGCGTTTTACGGCCAGCTTGCGGCAGAACGGGCGGGCCTGCCCACGGACCCAGCTTTGACCGGACGCGAGGTCTACCCTGACTGGCGCAGCCAAAGCTTCATGGCGACCAGTGTTCTGCAAGCGGCCCTGCTGCTGCAAGAAGCAGGCGAGCGTGATCTGGCCGAGCGTTGGATGGTGCATCTGTCCGAGCGTCTAAACCTGCAAGAACGCGGCAGCCTCGCGGACCTCGCACTGCATCTGCGTGAGCCGCATATCGCGCTGCGCCTTGCCAAATGGGCCGCGAGCGAGGGCGAAATCCTGCACCGCGCCTACCATCCGGTCACGGATCTGGCGAATGCCAACCTGACGATCAACCCCGCGCTGACCCTCGCGATCGCCCGGCGCGAAAGCGAGTTTGACCCCATCGTTATCAGCGGCGCGGGTGCCATGGGCCTGATGCAGGTCATGCCGCGCACCGGGGCAGAGACCGCTCGGATCATGGGGCTGCCGTTTTCCGAAGGGCGTTTGCTAAGCGATCCTGCGTATAACGCGCAGCTAGGGTCCGACTATATCCGCCGCCAAATCGAGGATTTCGGCACCGCCCTGACCCTTGTTGCCGCCGCTTACAATGCGGGTCCCAGCCGTCCGCGCGCTTGGATCGAGCGCTTCGGCGATCCGCGCGCCAGCTCCGTGGATGTCATCGACTGGATCGAGCATGTCCCGTTCACCGAGACGCGCAACTACATCATGCGCGTCACCGAAAGCCGCGTGGTCTACGGGATGATGCTGGCCGGGCGGCCCCTGCCGCTGGATGTGATCGACAAGCTGAAAGGGCGTTAGGCGCGTTTGCTGACCTGGCGCTCGCGCCACAAGGTGAACAGACCTGCGCCAACCACGATAAGCACGCCGATGATGACGTTGGTTTCGACCACCTCGCCAAAAACGAGCACGCCGAGGAACGACACCCACACGAGTTGCAGGTAGGCGAAGGGTTGCACGACGCCTGCCTCGGCCACCTCGTAGCACTTGATCAGCAAGTAATGGCCCGCCGCCCCTGTCACACACAGCAGCGCCATCCAGCCCCAGTCGGGTGTCGTCATCGGTTCCCAGAACCAGATGCCGACAAGGGTGATCGCCACTGCGCCCACGGTTCCGGTCCAAAAGAAACTGGTCGCCGCACTGTCCTTGCGGGCCGCATACCGCGTCAGCAGGCCGTAAAGCGCGAACATGAACGCTGCGAGCAACGCGATCAGCGCGTAAGGCGAAAACACACCAAAGCCCGGTTTGAGGATGATCAGCACACCGATAAAGCCGACGCCGATGGCGGTCCACCGACGCCAGCCAACAGCCTCGCCCAGAAGGGGGCCTGACAGCGCGGCGACGAGCAGCGGGTAGGAGGTGAAGACCGCGTGCGACTCGACCAATCCCAACAGAACGAAGGCCGAGAGCATCACGCAGATTTCGGTCACCAGCAGAAGACCGCGCCCAATTTGCAGCCACGGTTGTGACGTGGCCGCCGCTGCGCGCACCCCGCCTGCCTTGCGCGACGCGATGAAAATCACGAAGGCCGCGAAGAACCAGTAGCGGATCATGACGATCATCAGGACGTTGTATTCGCCCGCCAAATGCCGCGAGATTCCGTCCTGCATCGCGAACACGAAGGTGGTGGCGACCATCAGCCAGATGCCGAGCCAAGTTTGGTTTTGCTGGGTCACGCGGGGGACCTCAGGGTGCCGACGCTCATATGGCGCTTGCGGCCGAAGCCGGGGATGCGTTGGACGTCGAAACCGGCGCTGGAAAGGGCCCGGCGCACATGCCCAGCGGCGGTGTAGGTCGCGAAGGTGCCGTTTGGCGCGGTCTTGCGCGCGACGTGGCGCATCAGGTCGTCGCCCCACAGCTGGGGGTTTTTGGCAGGTGAGAAGCCATCAAGGAACCATGCATCTGCCGACCCGTGCCACATCGGCAAAGACTGGCGCGCATCGCCCGCGATGACGGTTATGCGCAATGTCTCATCCAGATCCATCACGCCTGCCTCGCCCGTCCAGTTGGCCACCAACCGCGCGGACAGGCTGGCCAATTCGGGGAAGGCCTCAAGCGCTTTGGCCATGTCGCTCGGACCCATTGGGAACGCTTCGAAACTGGTGTAGTGCAGCACGCCCTCCTGCCCGCTCTCGCGCCACGCTTGCCATGTCGCGAGCAGGTTCAACCCAGTGCCAAAGCCCAGCTCAGCGATGTGAAACCCGTTGCGGAACCGCGCCGGTAAGTCGTTGCCTCCCAGAAACACATGCCGCGTCTCGGCCAGCCCATCCCCAAGCGAGAAATAAGGATCGTCAAAGCGCCGCGCCACCGGCACACCGTCTTTCCAATCCACCCCGTCTTGCTGGTCAATCTGCACGGTTTATCCTAGGCCTTGGCTCGTAAAAGCGCACCTTGGGCGGGAGTTGAGGGATTGGCAATCGCGGACATCACCGTACGAGGCGGCGGCATTTTCGGGCTGTCGATTGCGTGGGTCGCTGTACAACGCGGCGCGAAGGTGCGGGTGATCGAGCGCGAGGCGATTGGCGCAGGCTCCAGCGGTGGGTTGGTCGGTGCCTTGGCCCCGCATACGCCGGAGAATTGGAACGACAAGAAGGCGTTTCAGCTCGAGAGCTTGTTGATGGCGGAGGGGTTTTGGGCTGGGGTTGCCGAGGTGTCTGGGCATGACCCCGGCTATGCGCGTTCCGGTCGCGTGCAGGCGGTTCTCGATGCGCGGGGGCTAGAGTTGGCTGAGGCGCGCGGCGAGAATGCCAAGACCCTTTGGCAAGGACGCGCAGTTTGGGAAGTTGCTGAGGCCGCGCGGTTTGAGGGCTGGGGGCCGGAGGCTGAGACCGGTTTTGTAATCCACGATACCTTGTCTGGGCGACTACATCCGCAGCAAGCGTGCGCGGCGTTGGAAGAGGCTTTGCGGTGCAAGGGCGCGGAGGTTGTGATTGGCGAGGCGGAAGAGCAAGGCTTGGTGGTCGAGGCGACAGGTGCTGCGGGACTTGCGGCATTATCCGCACGCGTTGGCAAGTCCGTGGGCGCACCGATCAAGGGTCAGGCGGCCTTGTTCGCGTATCACGCGCGGGATCAGCCGCAACTGTTTCTCGACGCGCTGCATATCATTCCCCATGGCGATGGGACGGTGGCGATTGGATCGACGTCTGAGCGCGAGTTTGAGGATGCGCAAAGCACCGATGCGCAGCTTGAGGACCTGATCGACAAGGCCCGCCTTTTGTGTCCAGCGCTGCAAGATGCGCCCGTGATTGCGCGGTGGGCGGGCTTGCGTCCGCGCGCGAAATCGCGGGCCCCGATGCTGGGGGCGCATCCGCTGGACGCGGGGCGTTTCATCGCAAATGGAGGCTTCAAGATCGGCTTTGGGATGGCCCCGAAGGTGGCTGAGGTGATGGTGGATTTGGTGCTCGACGGGCGCGACGAAATTCCAGAGGCGTTCCGCGTTGAGGCGAACCTGTAACGCCTACCAGCGCTTTAACGCATCCTCATCCTCGGCCTTGGACGCGACCCACGCGGCCCCCTCGCGCGTCACCTCTTTCTTCCAGAACGGCGCGCGGGATTTGAGGTAATCCATCAGAAACTCCGCTGCCGCAAAGGCATCGACGCGGTGGGGGGCGGCGGTCGCGACCATCATGATCGGCGCGCCGACCGCGATATCGCCGTAGCGGTGGATAACGAGCGCGTCGCCCAGCGACCAGCGCGACACGGCCTCGTCCATGATTGCGGTAATCGCGCGTTGGGTCATGCCGGGGTAATGCTCGATCTCCAGCCGTTCCAGCCCGCCGGTGACATCGCGCACGATGCCGGAAAAGCTAACGACCGCGCCCATGCTGGATTGCGCTTGAGTGAAGGCGTTCAGCTCCGCGCCGGGATCGAACGCTTCGGCCTGAACGCGCGCCCGGCCCATATCAGCCGCCCGTCATCGGAGGAAAGAACGCCACTTCGCGCGCGCCCTCGAGGGACGCATCGAGGGTCGTGAGGTCTTGGTCAATGGCCACGCGCACCGCACTCATATCCGAGAACGCCAGATCGTAGCGATCTTCGCGCGCGCGTAGCTCGGCCACCAGATCGCTGACGGTCGCGGCCTCGGTTTCGATCACCTCACGGCCCAGACCGATCCGCTCGCGCAGCCATGCGAAGTAGAGCACCTCGATCTTCATTCCGGTGCCTTCAGATAGGGTAAGGACTTGGAAAAGTAGTCCCACCCGGTCATTAAGGTTAACACCCCTGCCACCCAGAGCAGCCCCACCCCGAACCAGAACACGAACTGTGCGAGGGTGTCCCACCAATCCATCCGCTCGATCCCCATGCCGGCAAACAGCACGGCGATGGCGACCATCTGAAGCGTCGTTTTCCATTTCGCCAGCTTGGTCACGGCCAGCTTGCCGCTATCCGCCCCGAGAAATTCGCGCAATCCGCTGACGAACACTTCGCGGAACAGGATCATCACCGCAGGCAGGATGATCCATGGGTTCATCCCTGAATAGCCGGTGATCACGAACAGCGCGATCACCACCATCACCTTGTCGGCAATCGGGTCCAGCATCGCGCCGAACTTGCTTTCCTGCTTCCACGCGCGGGCCAAGTAGCCGTCGACAAAGTCCGTGAGCGCCGCGCCGACGAACAGCACCAGCGCATAGATATCGGCCCAAGGGCGGTCGAAATAAAGAAACATAACCGCCACGCCGGGGGCGGCGAGCAGGCGCAGGATCGTGAGGATATTTGGGATATTGAGAAACATGAGGAGGTTCTATCCCGAGGGATCGCCCAGCGGAAGGGGCCGCTTAGCCGCGTTCGTTAAAGAAGTCGTAGACTTTCTCGGCCAGCGCTGCGGAAATGCCATCCACCGCCTTGAGGTCCGCCAGATGCGCGCGACTGACAGCCTTGGCGGACCCGAAATGCGCCAGAAGCGCGCGTTTACGGGTCGCCCCCACGCCAGGAATGTCATCAAGCGGGGTCGCTGTGATCGCCTTAGCGCGTTTCGCGCGGTGGGTGCCGATGGCAAAACGGTGCGCTTCATCGCGCAGGCGCTGCACGAAGTAAAGCACCGGATCGTTGTGCTTCAGCGCGAAGGGACGTCCACCGGGGCGGTAGAATTCTTCCTTGCCGGCATCGCGGTCCTCGCCTTTGGCGACACCGACGAACGGCACATCTTCGACCCCCAGATGCCCGAGGATTTCGCCCACCGCACTGACCTGCCCAGCCCCGCCGTCGATCAGAAGCAGGTCAGGCCAGTTCTCGGTCTTGCGGTCGGGATCTTCCTTCAGAAGGCGTTTGAAGCGACGCTCCAGCACCTCTTTCATCATGCCGAAATCGTCGCCCGGCGTGATGCTGTCACCCTTGATGTTAAACTTGCGGTACTGGCTTTTGAGAAAGCCGTCTTGGCCCGCCACGATCATACCGCCGACGGCGTTGGTGCCTTGGATGTGGCTGTTATCGTAGACCTCGATCCGCTTGGGCGGCCCGTCGAGGTCAAGCGCCTCGGCCAATCCGCTGAGCAGCTTGGTCTGCGTCGCGCTTTCGCTCATCTTGCGGGCGAGGCTTTCGCGGGCATTGCGCGCGGCACCTGAGACAAGCTCGGCCTTTTCGCCGCGCAGGGGGACCTGCACATCGACCTTACGACCGAGCTTGTCGGTCAAAGCGGCGGTCATCAGATCGAGGTTTTCGATGGGATGCGACAGCAGGATTTGACGCGCAGGCTCGCGGTCTGAATAAAATTGACCAAGGAAGGCCTCGAGGATCTCAGCCTCCTCCGCCCCGGATCCGGTCCTTGGGTAGTAGTCGCGATTGCCCCAATTCTGGTTCGCGCGAATGAAGAAAACCTGCACGCAGGCCTGACCGCCATCGAGATGCAGCGCGATCACATCGGCCTCGGCCACGCCTTCGGGGTTGATGCCTTGGGTGGTCTGCACTTGGGTCAGCGCCTTGATCCGGTCGCGCAAGGCGGCGGCGCGCTCGAACTCCATCGCCTCGGACGCCTCGCCCATTTGTTTGGCCAGATCGCCTTGGACCTTGGTGGACTTGCCCGACAGGAACCGTTCGGCATCGCGGACCAGCGCGCCGTAATCGTACTCGCTGATTTTACCAACGCAGGGCGCGCTGCACCGCTTGATTTGATAGAGCAGGCAGGGGCGCGTGCGCGACTCGAACATCGCGTCGGAACAGTTGCGCAGCAAGAACACCCGTTGCAGTTGATTGAGCGTGCGGTTCACCGATCCGGCACTGGCGAAGGGGCCGTAATATTTGCCCTTCTCCTTCTTGGCCCCGCGATGCTTCTTGATCTGCGGATAGCCATGTTCGCGGCTGACAAGGATGTTCGGAAAGCTCTTGTCGTCGCGCAAGAGCACGTTGAATTTCGGCTTGAGCTGCTTGATCAGGTTCTGTTCCAGCAACAGCGCCTCGGTCTCTGTCCGGGTGCTCAGGAACATCATCGAAGCGGTGGTGCGGATCATCCGGTCGATGCGCGCAGAATGTCCAGAAGGGCGTGCATAATTCGACACGCGCGCCTTCAGATTGCGCGCCTTGCCAACGTAAAGCACCCGATTTTCGGCGTCGAGCATCCGGTAGACCCCGGGACTGCCATCCAGCGTCTTGAGGTAAGACTGGATCACAGCGTGGCCGGTTTCGGGGGCCTCAGAGAGAGTAGGGTCAGACATAAAACGATTCTCGGTTCGCTGCGCGGGTTTGGCAAGCAATTCAAGTGTGAAGGCTTCCCCAAAATCTGGGGATAAGTCGGTGGGCAAAATCCAGCGCGCCGAGCCATCGCCTTGCTTTTATTGGCAAGAGATCGGTTTGCCTGTTTTTTAGGCGCACATTTAAGCCATTGTTATTCAATAACTCTTTTTCACCCACAGGGTAAGCCTATGTAATGCTTAACAGATTCTTAACGGTTTTGTGACAGTGTCTCGTCCCGTGGACAATTGACGTGTCCATGACTTCGGTTTGTCTATTCTACGCCCAACACATCTGGCGTTTCCCAGCCCAAATGCTGCCCTCCGTCGACGCAAATCAACTGGCCTGTCACCTCGGTCGCGCCCAGAAAATACAGCAAGGCCCTCACAATGCCATCGGGGCTGCTGCCGCGTTTCAGCACCGTTGCCGCCCGCTGATTGGCGAAATGCTCAGCTGATTGGCGCGCCCCCTGCATCGTTGGACCCGGCCCAATCGCGTTGACGCGCACATGTGGCGCGAGGGCCTGTGCCGCCGTCTGCGTGAACGCCCAAAGCCCCATCTTGGCAATCGTGTAGGTCATGAATTCAGGCGTCAGCTTGCGCACCCGTTGGTCCACCATATTGATGACCAGCCCTTGCGCGACAGGCTCGCCTTGATCGTCCGGACCCGCCTCGGGCACTTGGCGCGCGAAGGCCTGCGTCAGAAACAGCGGCGCACGCAGGTTCGATCCCATATGACGGTCCCAGCTTTGCGCGCTTGCGGTGTCCAGCGTGTCATATTCGAAGATCGACGCGTTGTTGATCAGCACCGTCAGCGGACCCATCGCATCAACAGCGGAGGGGATCAGCGCCTCGGTTGCATCCGCGTCCAGCAGATCCGCCTGAAGCGTCTGAGCCCGCACGCCATGGGCGCGGCACATCTCGGCTGTCTCATCCGCACCCTGCGCGGAACCGGCGTAATGCACGGCAATATCATAGCCCTGCTCGGCCAAGGCCACGGCCATCGCGCGGCCAAGGCGTTTGCCCGCCCCGGTGATCAGGGCGGTTCCAGGTGAAGTCCGAGATGTCATGGCGCTACCGGTTCTAAGTCAGAAGGAACACGACATAGACCGCATAAAGCGCGGTCAAGACCCCGCCGAACACGCGCCCGATGTTCCAGCGCATATAGACGATAGGGGCCAGCACCAGCGAGGCGGCTGCCATGATCCACAGGTCAAAGCGCAGCAACTCGGCGGGCACGGCCATGTCGCCGACGAACGCCGCAATGCCGATGATGGCCAGCAGATTGAACATGTTCGACCCGATGACACCCCCAAGTGCAACATCGCCATGACCGCGATACGCGGCGGCAACAACGGCGGCCAGCTCGGGCAGAGAGGTGCCGAAGGCCACGAGGGTCAGGCCGATGACCGTCTCGCTCATGCCGAAGGCGCGCGCGATATTGACCGATCCGTCCACCAGAAGGTCCGCCCCAAGCGGCAAGCCGATCAGGCCAAGCGCCAGAAACAGAATGATTTTCGCCCATGGCAGGTCGGGGTCTGCCCCTTCGACCTCTTCCAGCTCAAGCGCCTCGCTGGCTTGGGCCTCGGCGGCCACTTCGCGTTTATGCATCCGGGCTTGCGCAATCGCATCCAGCAGCATCCACGCCAGCGCACCGACCAGAACGAGGCCATGCACCCAGGTGATCGGGCCAAGGAAGCAGACCGCGATGAACAGCACCGTCGCTGCAATCATCTGGACATAGCTGCGCTTGACCTCACAATCGGCGGTTTGCAACCCGACAAACAGCGCAGGCAGGCCCAACACCAGCAGCACATTCGCGATGTTCGAGCCGACCACATTGCCCAGCGCAATCCCCGGCGCATCTTCAAGAACCGCCTTGATGGAGATCAGCAGCTCAGGCGCGGAGGTCCCAAAGGCAACGACCGTCAGCGACACGATAAGCGCCGGAATGCCAAGGCGCAGCGACAGGTTCACCGCCCCTTTGACCAACACATCGCCCGCACCCACCAGAATAAACAGGCCAAGGACCACCATCGCGAAGTCGAGAAGCAGCATGTATTACCCTTTGCGGCCCGAACTGCCGCACGGACAGGGATCGTTGTTGAACAGGAACCGCTTACACGACTTGCAGCGTTTTGGCTTCTGAAGCGCCACCTTGCCGACACCCGGCAGGCGCAACCGGCCAAACATGGCCAAAACCATCATGCCGATCAGGAAAAATGTGACGATCTTGACCATATGCGCTTAAAGCCCGAACCGCGCCCAGAGCGCGCGATCCTCGATCTGGGCCAAGGCATCGCCAAAGACCTGCGCGCCGATGCGGCTGAGGAACGACTTGCGTTGACCGTAAACGCGGAATTTCACCTTGTCACCGAACTTGGACTTAAGCGTCGGCACCAGATGTCCGATCCCGTCGGCGAGGCCGGTGTCGATCGCTTTCTGCCCGACCCAGATCTCGCCCGTGAACAAGTCTTCGCCCTCGGGCAGCTTCGCGCCGCGACGGCTTTGCACATGGGCAATGAAGGCGTCGTGGATTTGCTTTTGCAGATCCTTGAGGCGGCTGATGTCTTCATCGCGCTCAGGCCGGAACGGATCGAGCATGGATTTGTCTTTGCCTGCGGTGTGGACCCGCCGCTCGATCCCTTGTCGCTGCATCAGCTCATGGAAGCCGAAGCTGGCCGATATCACCCCGATGGACCCAACGATGGAGCTGTCATCGACGTAAATCTCGTCCGCCGCACAGGCCAGCCAATACCCCCCGGAGGCCGCAACATCCTCGACAAACGCATAAACCGGCACGTCTTTTTCCGCAGCCAGACGCCTGATCCGCGCCGCGATCAGCGACGATTGCACGGGCGAGCCGCCGGGCGAGTTCAACAAGAGCGCAACAGCACTTGGCTTGCCGCGCCCGAACGCCTTTTCGATGGTGCCTGCCAGCGACGCATCGTTCAACGCGCCGCGCGATCCGGTCGCGATCACGCCTGACAGACGGATCACCGCGACCGAGGGGTCATTTTTGACAAAGGGAAGCCAGCGTTTCATGAAGGGCGATGTAAGCCGCCGCCCTGTGGTTAACAAGGCGACCGCGTCTCGCAATCCGCAATCTAGCTGCGTTAACCGCGATAAGCTTGCGTTCCGGCAACAGCGCTGTGCCACTGCGCGAGCTTTGCGTCACGCGTATCGGCCTCCATTGCAGGCTCGAACCGTCGCTCTAGCGCCCAGGTTTGCGCGAACTCTTCCGGCTGCGGATAGACCCCCGCGCGCATCCCGGCGACCCATGCGGCGCCGACGGCTGTGGTCTCAAGCACCTCGGGCCGATCCACTTGCGCGCCCAGAATATCGGACAGGAACTGCATCGCCGCGTTGCTCGCCGTCATGCCGCCATCGACGCGCAGCACCTGGCCCGCATCACCGCCATTCCAATCCGCCCGCATCGCGCTGATCAGGTCTGCGGTCTGATAGCCGACGCTTTCGAGGGCGGCCTTGGCAAACTCGGCCGGGCCTGTTGCACGGGTGATCCCAAACATCGCCCCGCGCGCATTTGGATCCCACCAAGGGGCCCCGAGGCCCGTGAACGCGGGCACGATCATGACGTTTTGCTCAGGATCCGCTTGGGCGGCGAGCGCGTCTGTATGATGCGCAGCCTCGACCATCCCGACCCCATCGCGCAGCCATTGCACCACGGTGCCCGCATTGAAGATCGACCCTTCGAGCGCGTAAGTCGGCTTGCCATCGAACTGATACGCAATCGTGCCGAGCAACCGGTTGGTGCTGCTGACCAACGTGTCGCCAGTGTTCAACAGCGCAAAGCAGCCTGTGCCATAGGTGGATTTCAGCATCCCCGGCTGGAAGCAGGCTTGGCCAAGCGTGGCGGCCTGTTGATCGCCCGCCACACCAAGGATCGGGGTTTGGCCGCCCAGCAGGTCAGTGACACCAAAGTCAGACGCGCAATCGCGCACCTCGGGCAGCATCGATATCGGGATACCAAAGCGCGCGCAGATGGTTTCGTCCCACGCGCCCTCACGAATGTTATAGAGCATCGTACGTGCAGCGTTCGTCGCATCAGTCGCGTGCTGCGCGCCCCCGGTCATGCGCCAAATCAGAAAGCTGTCGATGGTGCCGAAGGCCAGCTTCCCGGCTTCAGCCATCTGGCGCGCGCCCTCGACGGTGTTCAGGATATGATGGACCTTGGTGCCCGAAAAATACGGATCCGCCAGCAAACCGGTGCGGTGCGTGATCTCGTCCTCGAACCCCTCCGCGCGCAACTCGGCGCAGAAGGGCGCGGTGCGGCGGTCTTGCCAAACAATCGCGTTATGAATGGCCTTACCAGTCTCGCGGTCCCACACAAGCGTCGTCTCGCGCTGGTTGGTGATGCCGATCGCGGCGATGTCAGAGGCGGTGAGCCCAGACATGGCAAGCACCTCGCGGCAGGTCTCCTGGACCGTGCGCCAGATGTCTTCGGGGTCATGCTCTACCCAGCCCGAATGGGGGAAATGCTGCTCAAACTCCTGCTGCGCCACGCCCACCACTTTGAGCGCGCCATCAAACACCATCGCCCGCGTCGAGGTCGTGCCTTGGTCTATCGCCAATACATAGGTCATCGCGTCCCCTCCCTTTTTTCTTAGTTAATCCGGCGCGCCCCTAGGCCGCAACTTGGCTTTTATCTTCGAACCACTGATCGAGCGCATCGATCTGCGCCTCGGTCATCCGCAAACCCAGTTTCGAGCGCCGCCAAACCACATCCGCCGCCGCGCGGGCAAATTCGCGGTCGCGCAGCCAGATCACCTCGGCCTCGGTCAAGCTGGCACCGAAATCCGTGCCCAGATCAGCGGCCTCTTTTGCATCGCCCAGCACATCCCACGCTTCGGTCCCATACGCGCGGATCAGCCGCTTGGCCCAGCGCGGGTCGAGGAACGGGTAGTCCGCATTCAGCTTCGCGATGAGGCTTTGCACCTCGTGAACCGCGAAATCCCCGCCGGGCAATGCAACGCCTGCGGTCCAGGGCGCGCCCATCGGCACATGCGCCCCAAGCTTTACCAAAGCGCTTTCTGCGAGCCTGCGATACGTGGTGATCTTGCCGCCAAACACGCTCAGCAACGGTGCGCCTTGGGTATCAAGCGACAAGACATAATCCCGCGTTGCCTCGGTCGCGCTGCTGGCCCCATCATCATAAAGCGGCCGCACCCCGGAATAGGTCCAGACGATCTGATCGCGGGTCACAGGTTTTTCGAAATAATTTGAGGCAAAATCGCACAAGTAGTGTTGCTCATCAGGCGTGCACACCGGCTTTTCGCCAAGCTGGGTATGTTCCTGATCGGTCGTGCCGATCAAGGTGAAGTCGGTCTCGTAGGGAATGGCGAAAATGATCCGACCGTCTTCGCCCTGAAAGAAGTAGCATTTGTCGTGATCGTAAAGCTTCGGCACCACGATATGCGACCCGCGCACCAGCCGCACGCCTTCGCGCGCATTCCGGCGCAGCACGCCTTTCAACACATCCTCAACCCATGGGCCGCCTGCATTTACCACGGCTTTTGCGGTCACCATGCGTCCATCGCTCAGCTCCAGCCGCCACATATCATCGAGGCGCTCGCCGCTGACCACCTTGGTGCGCACGGAAATCTTGGCCCCGCGCGCCTCGGCATCGCGGGCGTTCAGCACGACAAGGCGCGAATCCTCGATCCAGCAATCGGAATACTCGTAAGCCTTGGCAAATTTCTGCTGCAACGGCGTGCCTTCAGGGCTGTCCTGCAACCGAAGCGTTTGTGTTGCAGGCAGGATTTCGCGCCCTCCGAGATTGTCGTACAAAAACAGGCCCAAACGGATCAGCCAGGACGGACGACGCCCCTTCATCCACGGCATCACGGTGTTGAGCAGACGCGAGGTCGGCGTGGATCCCTCAAACCGCATATCCTTATGAAATGGCAGCACGAACCGCATCGGCCAGCTGATATGGGGCATGGCTTTCAGCAACATCTCCCGTTCGATCAGGCTTTCCTTGACGAGGCGAAATTTGAAGAACTCCAGATAGCGCAGACCACCATGGAACAATTTGGTAGACGCACTGGATGTGGCCCCCGCGAGATCGCCCATTTCGGCCAATCCGACCTTCAGGCCGCGCCCAGCCGCGTCGCGGGCAATGCCAACGCCGTTGATACCGCCACCAATCACGAAGAGGTCGAAATCTGCCATCTGCTGTCTCCTTTGTGGACACTGCGTAGCATTTTCGCTTTGCGCCTGAAATCGCGCGAAGTATGTTCGCTTCGAAAGTGAGCGTATATGTCCGAAAGTACCCGACGCACTGCGATCCTGACTGACCTGCGCAATACCGGGCGCGTCAGCACTGACGCGCTTGCCCGCCTGCACAGAGTTACGGTCCAAACCATCCGCCGCGATCTGGCCGACATGGAAGCCGCGAGCCTTCTGACACGCACCCATGGCGGTGCCGTGCCTCGGTCGACGGTGGCCAATATCGGGTATGCGGATCGGCAGGTCCTGAACGCGGACGCAAAGCGTCGGATCGCGCGCCAGACCGCCGCGCTGATCCCGGACAGGGCCTCGATCTATCTGGACATTGGCACATCCGCCGAGGCCGTCGCAGAGGCACTGCTGCAACATGACGGCCTGATGATTATCACCAACAATCTAAGGGCCGCGACGACATTGGCAGATAATCCCAGCGCAGAGGTTATCGTCGCAGGCGGTGTCTTGCGCCGCTCGGATGCGGGGCTTGTGGGCGAGCAGACCGTTGCTTTCCTGCGCCAGTTCAAACCGGATTTCGCGATCCTCAGCGCGTCGGCTTTGGATGTGGAAGGCGACTTTCTCGACTTCGATTTCCGCGAGGTCCAAGTCAGCCGAACGGCCCGCGCGCAGGCGAGACGCTCGATCCTTGTGGCGGATGCGTCGAAATTCCAACGGCAAGCACCGGTGAAGATCGGGTCGCTGTCGGATATCGACACATTCCTGACCGATATGCAGCCGCCAGCGCGGCTTGGGAGCCGTCTGGTCGACTGGTCAACAGACCTGCATATCGCCACCTGAAGTGATACACCCGGTCGTTCGAAGCGAAGATTTCGCGCAAAAGATGTAGCGCAAAAGCATGATCTGCATCAATGCGCCGACTCGCCCATCCCCCTAGACAGGAACAGAACGCGCTTGCCTCACGGCCCCCTCGGAGGATGCACTATGCGACTGACTATGCGAACAAACCTGGCCATGCGGAGCTTAATGTTCTGCGCGGTAAACCCCGGACAGATCGTGCGCAAAGCGGAAATCGCGCAGTACTGCAACGCCTCGGAAAACCATCTGGGCCTCGTGATCCACAAACTCAGCCAGTCCGGCTTTCTTCATACCGTGCGCGGACGCAATGGCGGTGTTCGGCTCAGCCGTCCGGCGGACGAGATTTGCATCGGTGATGTCTGTCGCGAGTTTGAGGCAAGCGTCCCGTTCACAGAATGCTTCGAGGGTGGCGAAAACGAATGCCCCATCGTTGCGTGTTGCAAACTGCGGGGGGTCTTGGGGCGCGCGTTGGCTGCGTTCTACGCCGAGTTGGACACAGTGCAATTGTCTGACCTGACGGATGGCAATACCGGGCTTGCGCGTATGCTAGCGCTTGAACCGGCCTAACGCCTTCCCTTGCAAAAGAGATATGCTGGGTTAACTGTCGCCTAACGCGAACGGAGTTTCCCATCATGTCCACAACCCTTCTCGGCCTTTCGGGGTCTCTGCGCAAAGCGTCTCACAATCGGAGTTTGATCCGCGAGGCGTCCCGCCTGTTCCAGCCAGACATATTTGTCGAGGCCGATCTTAACCTGCCGCTTTATGATGGGGATCTCGAAGACGCCGAAGGCATCCCGGCGCAGGTGCAGACCCTTGCCGACCAAATTGCGCAGGCAGATGCCATCGTGATCTCGACCCCGGAATACAATCAAAGCCTGTCGGGTGTGCTAAAAAACGCGCTCGACTGGATCAGCCGCACGCAAGGCGGTCCGTGGAAGGGCAAGCCCGTGGCCTTGATGTCAGCGGCGGCAGGTCGCTCAGGCGGCGCGCGCGGCAACTATGCGTTGCGCCTGGCGATGCAGCCGTTTCGGACGCATCTTGTGCAGGCCGAGTTTCTGTTGGCCGCACCCGCCAAAGAGTTCGACGCAGAGGGGCGGTTGATCAACGAGGTGCCGCTTAAGCTGTTGTCGGGCCTGATGGACGAGCTGCGCGAAGCGGCCAATATTCCCGCCCTTACGCGCGGCTAAAGCGTGCGCAGATGCGCAATCACCTGATCGATATCGCCGCGACGTTGATCCAGCATCGCGCCGATTTCGTCGCGTTCCGTGCGGGCAAGGCTGATCCCCTCGATCCGAATGTCAAAGAAGCGGTCTCTGCCGCCACGATCTGAGATCAGGAATGTCATCGCAATAGGCGAGCGTCCCGGCAAAAGTGCGCGGGCGTTGACCTCGACATACCGGTTCACCGGAGCCGCGCGCGTAACCTCGATCCGGCCCCCTTGGAATTCCCGAAAGCGACGCCCGTATTTGCGCGCCATGTAGCTCTGGAAAACGCCGGTGAAATTGCGGCGCTGCGCGTCGTTGATCGAGCGCCAGTCAGCCCCAAGGACCGAGCGCGCGATAACAGCAGTGTCGGCATAGCGCGCAAAGATATTCTCGAAATCACGATACAGCGCATTGCCGGTCCGCCCCGACCCGATGGAGCTGTTGATGTCGTTTACCACACGGTTTACCAGCGCAGACGCCTCAGCCGTCGTCAGCGCAATAGCCTGCCCAGGCATCAGCGCCAAAGCGCCAAAACCAGCAACAACAGCGCGACGGTTAAGGGCGAACGGGGTCATCGAACGGGTCGTCAAATGGGTCATCAAAGGGATCCAGTCCAGAAGCCTCAAGGTAAGTGGAACCGGCACTTCCAAGTTGGAACCTCCGGGCCTGCAAATAGCCACTCCGCACCGAAGCATAACTATCTGCACTCTCATATAGCAGCGGGTCAATCAGCGGCGCGGCTTCGGCACGATCCCCCAGCAGGTCGGCAGCTCCGGCTTGCCGAAGGCGCTGATCTTGCAGCGTTGTCGTCGTTAGCAAGCGGGTCGGGTTCATGACAGCACTGCCCGCACGCCCAATTGCGTCGCGCGTGGTCGAAGGGCCAAGAAGTGGAAGTTCGATATAGGCACCTTCCCCAGCGCCCCAAACATGGAGCGTTTCACCGAAATCGGTCGGCTCGTTCGCCAAACCCATATCACTGGCCGGATCGAGCAGGCCGCCCAATCCAAAGGTCGAATTCACCATAAACCTAAGAAACGCGCGGCTGGCCTCTCCGGGGCGCCCTTGCAAGATACCATTCAAGATATGGCCGGGCTGGTCGAGGTTGCCGGAAAAGTTATCGATGCCACGTGCGACAGGGTTCGGAACCACAGCATCATAAACAACGCTTGCCGGGCGCAACGCGACAGTATCAACAGCCTTGTTGAGGCCGTGACTGGCGCGGTTCAGACCTTCCAGCGGATCATGCACGGCATTCCGAGTTGTCGGAGCCGACGCACAGCCGGCGACCACCAGCACGCCGATAAGCAGCACAGCACGCGAGATATGATTTAGAACAGGGCGAGGCAGCAAGGTGCGTTTTCTATCTCAAATTTGAATTGTTAAGGGTTCAATTAGCTATTTCTGACCAGAATACCAATCGGGATCAGCGGGTTTAGACCTCTCGTCCCAGCTTCCCGTCGATAAACCGGGATTCGCGGTATTTTGGCAACAGGCGCATATCATTGATGAGCACTTCGGCAAGCCCTCCCACGACCGAGTTCCGCAGCACAGAACGGCGGAACCTGCCCCTCTATGGCATCACCTTTATATTTTCTTTCTTTGTCAATGCGTTAATCCTAACCGGACCAATCTTTATGATGCAAGTCTATGACCGGGTCCTAGGGTCGCGCTCCGAAGAAACGCTACTAACGCTGACGCTACTGGTGGTCTTTCTCTACACAATGATGGGTTTGTTGGACTACGCGCGCGGTCGCCTATTGGCACGTGCAGGCGCGCGCTTCCAAACGGGCCTAGATAAACGGGTGTTTTTCGCCGTTTTGCGTCATAGCAGTCAATCGGGCACGGGCAGAGGGACGCGCGGTCTCGCGGATTTGGAAGCGGTCCAACGCTTGTTGTCCAGCCCAGCCTGCCTGGCAGCATTCGATCTGCCTTGGACGCCATTTTTCCTGCTGGGGATCTTCATCTTTCACCCATGGCTTGGCACGCTGGCCATCGTTGGTGGTGGCGTTCTGGTGTGCATTGCGATGCTAAACCAAACCTCCACGAGAACCGCGCAGGCGCGCGGTCTATTGGTCGTTCGAACTGCCGACGAAATGGCGGCGCAGATGACGGCCGAAAGCGATACCATCCGCACGATGGGGATGCGTGAGGCGGCGTTTGGGCGATGGCAGCGCCTGCGCAATTGGGGTGTCAGCGCACATTTGACACTGTCGGACCGCAGTGGGGCTTTTTCCGCAGCCACCAAATCGACACGGCTGTTCTTGCAATCCGCCATGCTGGCGATGGGCGCGTTGCTGGTGCTGCGCGAGGATTTGACCGCTGGGACGATGATTGCCGCATCGATTCTGCTTGGACGCGCGCTGGCCCCGATTGAGCAAACGATCGGCAACTGGGCCGTGATCCAGCGTGCATACGAAGCGCGCAAAGATCTTAAGGACATCCTAGCGGACTGCCCAGCAGAGCGGTCGCATACGTCATTGCCGCGCCCGCGCGCTGTGCTGGATGTGCGCGATCTAACAGTTGTCCCACCGGGGCAAGGGCAAGCTGCGCTAAGACTGTGCAGCTTCCACATGGAGCCCGGTCAAGCACTTGGTGTCATTGGGCAATCCGGATCCGGGAAATCCACACTTGCGCGCGCGCTCACAGGCCTTTGGGCCCCCGCAACCGGGTCGATCCGGCTCGATGGTGCGACTTTGCTACAGTATGATCCCGATCGGCTTGGAGACCACATTGGGTATCTGCCACAACATATTCGGCTCTTTGATGGCACGATTAAAGAGAATATCGCACGACTAAATCCCGATGCGAAAGATGTAGATGTCATTCGTGCGGCTCAGAAGGCAGATGCCCACGACATGATCCTGCGGCTTCCAGACGGGTATGACACGGCCATTAGCATGACAAATGCACGTCTGTCCGGCGGACAAATTCAGCGTATCGGATTGGCGCGCGCGCTTTTTGGCGACCCAGTGTTGCTGGTGCTCGACGAGCCGAATTCGAACCTCGACAATGCAGGGTCCGTCGCGCTGAACCACGCGATCGCCGCAATGAAGGATGCTGGGTGCTCCGTCTTGATCATGGCGCATCGGCCCGCTGCAATCCAACATTGTGATCTGTTGCTGGTGCTGGAAAGCGGGGTGCTCAAAGCCTTCGGACCAAGGGACGAGATTTTGAAAGCCACGGTGCTTAACCACAAGGATATCTCGCGCACACAAGGAATGGGAGGGGGCGTTGCATGAGCACATCTTCCCCGAATCTAAGCGCAAAGCGTCCTTTGATCGTAGGCCTCCTTGCCATGATCATGCTGGTTTTTGGCTTTGGGGTTTGGTCTATCAATGCCCGTCTCGCAGGCGCGCTTATCTCGCATGGCAATGTCCAGGTCGAACAGAACCGCCAGGTCGTGCAACATGCGAACGGCGGTGTGGTTTACAACATCCGCGCGCGGGACGGCGATGTCGTGTCCGCAGGCGATATCCTCATCGAGCTTGATCCAACGTTGATCCAGACGGAACGCGCCGTGGTTCAGGGGCAGCTGTTTGAAGCTATGGCCCGGCGCGCGCGACTTGAGGCAGAACGCGATCTGGACCAACACATCACTTTCCCACCCGCGTTGCTGGACGCAGCCCGCCACAACCCCGACGTTTCAGACCTAACCAAAGGTCAAAGCCGGTTGTTCGACGCCCGCTTTACCGCCCGTATGCAAGCGCGCGAGCAGCTTCAACGTCGCCGCAGCCAAATCGATTTGCAGATTCAAGGCATGGTCGCCCAAAGGGTTGCTGCAACCCGTCAGAGAGACCTCGTAACGATTGCACTGCGCAATCAGCAGGATCTCCTGGAACGCGGTCTTGCCTCATCGGCACGTGTGCTGGTGTTAGAACGCGAGCAGGCCGTCCTGTCCGGTCAAGTTGGTGAGTTAGTTGCTGCAATTGCCGAGGCCGCGGGCCGACAAACCGATCTCGATCTCCATATGCTGACGCTGGACACACAACGGCGGGAAGCGGCCATCACGCAATTACGTGATCTACATGTGGCGCAAAGCGATCTTACACAACGCCATCATGCGTTGACCGAGGAACTGCTACGCCTAGAAATCCGCGCACCTGTTGGGGGCATTGTCCATGATATGACCGTCTTCGCCGAACGCGCAGTCATCCGCGCCGCAGAACCATTGGTGTATATTGTGCCGCAAGATCGGCCTTTGCGCGTCGTCAGTCGGCTGCGGCCGCACAATGTGGATGAAGTCTTTGTAGGCCAAGACGTGCGTCTGCGCTTCTCCGCATTCAACGGCCCGAAGCCACCGGAAATCCGCGCGCGCGTTACGCGCGTGTCAGCCGATGCCCTAACTGATGCGGCCAGTGGTCAACCCTATTACCAGATACATATCTCGCCCCAGGATGAAGACATAAACCCTTTGGCGGCGCTGGCGCTGGTGCCCGGTATGCCGGTCGAGGCCTTTATCCGAACGACAGACCAATCCCCGCTTACGTATTTACTCAGCCCGCTCAGTCGCTTTTTCAGCCACGCGCTCAAGGAAAGCTGATCGCCTCTTTCGTCTGCGGGTCGAGACGGGTAGCCTTGCGCAAACCCAACGCCCGGAGATGATCGCATGACCCATCCTATCGAAGCCCGCCTGTCTGAGATGGGCATCACGTTGCCCGACGCACCTGCGCCCGCGGCTAACTATGTCCCGTTCGTCAAGGTCGGTGATCTGGTCCATATCTCGGGCCAAGTGCCGTTCGTCGATGGCAAGCTGACCCCCGGCAAGCTGGGGGACACCATGACCACCGAACAAGGGGCAGAGATTGCGAAGATCTGCGCGATCCATCTGCTCGCCCAGGTGAAGAAAGCCTGCGACGGCGATTTTGGCCGCCTTGTGCGCGCGGTGAAGCTCGTGGGCTTTGTGAACTCCACCCCGGATTTCGCCGAGCAGCCCAAAGTCATCAACGGCGCGTCCGACTTCATGGTCGACGTGCTGGGCGAAGCCGGACGCCACGCGCGCTCGGCCGTGTCCGCCGCGTCGCTTCCGTTCGGTGTGGCGGTCGAGATTGAAGGCATTTTCCAGATCAAATGATCCCGCTTCCTGACATCTTTCGCACCAAGCCGCTGGCCCATCGCGGGCTTCACACGCCGGATGCGGGCATCATCGAAAACAGCCTTAGCGCTGTGCGCGCCGCCATCGGCAAAGGCTATGGGGTCGAACTTGACCTCCAGTTGTCTGCCGATGGCGAGGCAATGGTGTTTCACGATTATGATCTGGACAGGCTGACATGGCAAAAGGGGGCGGTGCATCGGTTCCCATCCTCGCTTCTGCAAACCTTCGCGCTGAAGGGCGGGCGCGACACCCCTCAGCCCCTCCCCAAGATCCTCAAGGAGGTCCGAGGGCGCATCCCGATCCTGCTGGAACTCAAATCGCAAGGGGACCGCGATACCGGAATGCTTGAACGCGCGGTTGCTGCCGCGCTCGGCAAGTACAAAGGCCCCGTTGCGGTGATGTCATTCGATCCGCGCATGGTCGCGCGCATGGCGAAAATGGCCCCGGACGTGCCGCGGGGTCTGACCACCGGCACGTTCACCGATGAGGGCTTATCATCGGAAATGCGCGCTCATCTGCGGGCCATTGCCGATTTCGAAGCAGTGGGGGCAAGCTTCATCAGCCATGAGGCAGCCGATCTCGACAGCCCGCGCGTGGCTGAGATCAAAGCACAAGGTCATCCCGTTTTAACCTGGACGATCCGCAGCGCACAGGCCGAGGCGACGGCCCGCAAAACCGCAGATAACATCACCTTCGAAGGCTATCTGCCCCCCGTCCCTTGACGCCTTGGCCCCTCGCGCCACGTGGCGATACATCCCAACGGACACAGCAAAATGACCGCGCCCGAGACCCAGATCGAGCTTTCCATTCTCAGTGACCTCGGCCAGATCAGCGCCGCCGATTGGGATAGCTGTGCGTGTCCCGAGGCCGAAAATGGGGACCGACCCAACGATCCTTTCACCACGCACCGCTTTTTGCGCGCGCTTGAAACCTCCGGCTCGGTCGGCACCGGCAGCGGCTGGGAGCCGCGTCATCTGGCGGCGCGCATCGATGGCGATCTCATCGGTGTCGCCCCGATGTATGCCAAGTCGCACAGTCAGGGCGAGTATATCTTTGACCACAACTGGGCCCATGCATGGGAACGCGCGGGCGGGCGCTATTACCCAAAGCTGCAAATGGCCGTGCCCTTTACCCCCGCCACCGGGCGTCGCTTGCTGGTCAAGCCGGGGTTTGAAGGGACAGGCCGCGCCGCCTTGGTCCAAGGAGCAGTGCAGGTGGCCAGCGAGATGGAGGTCTCGTCCCTGCACATCACCTTTTGCGAAGAAGACGAACGCGAAGCAGGGACCGCGATGGGGTTAATGCCGCGCGCGAGCCAGCAGTTTCACTGGGAAAACGACGATTACACCGATTTCGACGGGTTCCTGGCCGCGCTCTCCAGCCGCAAACGCAAGAACATCCGCAAGGAACGGGCCACCGCACAGGCCTTTGGCGGCGAGATCGTTTGCCTGACCGGTGACCAGATCGAGCCTGCGCATTGGGACGCCTTCTGGCAGTTCTACCAAGACACCGGCGCGCGCAAATGGGGCACGCCTTACCTGACGCGGCGCTTTTTTGACGTGGCCCACGAGACCCTGCGCGACGACATGCTATTGGTGCTCGCGATCCGAAACGGGCAGCCCGTCGCAGGGGCGCTGAATTTCATCGGACGCGAAAAACTCTACGGGCGCTACTGGGGGTGCATCGCCGATTTCCCCTGCCTGCATTTTGAGATCTGCTATTATCAGGCTATCGACTTCGCCATCCGCCACGGCCTCAAGACCGTCGAGGCCGGAGCGCAGGGCGCGCATAAACTTGCCCGCGGCTATCTGCCTGTGCGCACCAATTCGCTGCATTGGGTCGCCGATGCAGGATTTGCCGATGCCATCGCCCGCTATCTTGACGAAGAAGCCCGCGCGGTGGATCACGAAAACAACGTGCTCGAGGGCTACGGCCCCTTCAAGAAAATGACCGTGGAGGAACAGGAATGACCGAACCGCTCGATCTAGGCACACGCGAGGCGGAGCTGGCCCCAGTGCTTGCCGCAGGTTGGCAGATCGTGGAGGGCCGCGATGCCATCCACAAAACCTACCAGTTCAAAAACTTCATCGAGGCGTTTGGCTTCATGACCCGCGCCGCCCTGATCGCCGAGAAAATGAACCATCACCCGGAATGGTCCAATGTGTACCGCACCGTTGAGGTGACGCTGACGACCCATGATGCGGGCGGCTTGTCTGCGCTTGATGTACAGCTTGCGATGAAGATGGATGCCCTCGCATGACCGCCGAAGAAGCTGCGACCTTCGTCGAACAGAACCTTGATTGGGCGATCCAGTTGGGTCTCAACGTGGTTTACGCGATCGTCATTCTCGTCGTTGCCTACTGGGTGTCGGGTCGGGTCAAATCGTTCTTGGGCCGGGTGGGCGACAACAAGCCCGAGATTGACGATACGCTGTTCACCTTCCTCGGCTCGCTGGCGCAATATCTGATCCTGGCGCTCGCTGTGATCTTTGTATTGAACCGCTTTGGGATCCAGACAACGTCTTTGGTGGCGCTTTTGGGTGCGGCGGGTTTGGCGATTGGTCTGGCGTTGCAAGGCACGCTGTCGAACATCGCGGCCGGAGTGATGCTGGTGGCCTTCCGACCGTTCAAGCTGGGACAATTCGTTGAACTTGCTGGCTATTCCGGCACCGTGAAACAGATCACATTGTTCACGACCGAGATTGCAACGCTGGACAATGTCCAGATCACCATTCCCAATGGGCAAGTCTGGGACAGCGCGATCAAGAACTATTCGGCCTATGACACGCGCATGATCGATCTAACGATTGGGGTCAGCTACTCGGCGGACTTGAAGCTGGCCGAGGCGGCAATGACCCAAATCGTCAAAGCCGACGCACGCAGTTTCGTCGAGCCTGCGCCCTTTATCAAAGTCACGGATCTGGGCGAAAGCTCCGTCGATTTCAAAGTCCGCGTTTGGTGTACGGCGAGCGATTATTGGGGGCTGAAATGCGATCTGACGCGTCAGATCAAGGATCGCTTTGATGCGGAAGGGATCGATATTCCGTTCCCGACACGCACGATCCTGCAAGGGTAACGAAAAAGGGGCCGCAGCACGCGACCCCTTTGCCTTGACCATTGGGCGCGTTTTACATCGCTGCCAGCAGCGCTTCGCCACCGGACACCTCACAGGTGCCGGGGCTTTCTTCTTCTTGCAACAGCTTCACGACGCCGTCCTCGACCAGCATCGCATAGCGCTTGGAGCGCGCCAGCAAGCCCACGGGTGGTGCGTCGAACTGCAAACCAATCGCGCCGGTGAACGCACTGCCCGCATCGGCCATCATCGACAGGCCAGCGGCCGTTGCCCCGGTTGCTTCGCCCCAGGCCTTCATCACGAACGGGTCGTTGACCGATACACAGATGATCTCGTCTACGCCTTTGGCGGCGAAGTCGTCCTTGGTGCGCATGAAGCTGGGGACATGGGCGGAATGGCAGGTCGGCGTGAACGCACCGGGCAGACCGAAGATCACCACTTTGCGGCCCTTGGTCAGCGATGACACCGTCACCTCTTCGGGGCCTGCATCGCCCATCTTCACAAAGGTTGCCTCTGGCAGGCTGTCACCGACTGAAATCGCCATAATCTGTCTCCATTGAATTGGTGTTCGTGTTGAGGGACATATAGGCTTGGCAGAGGCCATCACCACAGGGAAATCGTACCATGTCCAAAATCGTCGTCATCGGGGCCGGACAGGCCGGGTCATCGCTGGTCGCCAAACTGCGCAGCTTGGGCTTTGACGGCGAGGTCACATTGGTCGGGGAAGAGGTCGATCCACCCTACCAACGCCCGCCGCTATCAAAGGCCTATCTGCTGGGCGACATGGCGCGCGAGCGGCTCTATCTGCGGCCTGAAAGCTTTTATTCGGAAAACAAGATCGCATTGAAACTCGGGCAGCCCGTGACCGGCATTAACCTTAACGCGAAGACGATTAACCTTAACGGCGAGCCCCTTGCCTACGATCAACTCGCGTTTACCACAGGCTCGACCCCGCGCCGTTTGCCCGCCCGGATCGGCGGCGATTTGGGCGGCGTGCATGTTGTGCGCACCTTGGCAGATGTTGATGCGATGGCCCCTGCCTGCACACCGGGCAAGGCCGCGCTGGTTGTCGGCGGCGGCTATATCGGGCTGGAGGCGGCTGCGGTGCTGCGCAAGCTCGGCCTGTCGGTCACGCTGGTGGAAATGGCGGACCGCATTCTTGGCCGTGTGGCCGCGCCCGAAACATCCGATTACTTCCGCGCCTTGCACCAAGGCCACGATGTTGATCTGCGCGAAGGCGTGGGCCTCGACCATCTGACGGGCGATGGCCATGTGAACGGAGCGGTCCTGACCGATGGCCGCGTGGTCCCCGCCGATCTGGTCATCGTCGGCGTCGGGATCGAGCCTGCCGCACGGATCGCCCAAGATGCGACGCTTGAGGTCAATAATGGCATTGTCGTCGATGATCGCGGTCGCACCAGCGATGCCAGCATTTGGGCGGCAGGCGACTGCGCGATTTTCCCCTATCGCGGCACGCAAACGCGGCTTGAATCGGTGCAAAACGCAATTGATCAGGCCGAAGCGGTCGCGGCGAACATGCTGGGCGCAGACGCGGCTTATGTGCCAAAACCGTGGTTCTGGTCGGATCAGTATGATGTGAAACTGCAAATCGCGGGGCTCAACACCGGCTATGACCGGGTGGTGATCCGCGATGGCGGCGAGGCGCGCTCGCATTGGTACTACGCGGGCGACACGCTGCTGGCGGTCGATGCGATGAACGATCCGCGCGGCTATATGGTCGGCAAACGGCTGATCGAGGCGGGCAAAAGTCCCGCCCCTGAGATCATCGCGGACGCGACCGCGGATCTGAAACCGCTTCTTAAAGCATGAGGATTATCGCCGGTCGCTTTGGCGGGCGCAAACTGACACCCCTTGGCAAAGGCGATGCGGGCGCACATCTTCGCCCGACCACTGACCGGGTGCGCGAGGCGTTGTTTTCCGCGCTTGAAGGCGGGCGCTATGGGGATCCCATAGAGGATGCGCAGGTGTTGGATCTGTTCGCAGGCTCGGGGGCGCTGGGGCTAGAGGCGTTGTCGCGCGGCGCGGCGCAGGTGACCTTCGTCGAAAACGGACGCAAATCCATCAGCCTGTTGCAAGCCAACATCGCGCTTCTGGGGGCGGATAGCACCCGCATCCTGAAGACCGACGCAACCCGCCTGCCCCAGGCCAGTACGCCTGCAACGCTCGTTTTCCTGGACCCGCCTTATGGCAAGACCCTTGGCCAAAAAGCGCTCGCAGCGGCCCGTAGCAGCGGTTGGATCGCGCCCGGCGCGCTTATTATCTGGGAGGACTCCGCCCCCATCGACCCGCCCGAGGGCTTCACAACGCGCGATCATCGCCGCTATGGTGACACCCATGTCAGCTTTTTGGACGCAATCGTTTAGCTTTTGGGCCGCGCGCATGACCCCGCAAGCGCGCAGTGCCCCTGAGCCTAAGCCCTATCGCGGCCCAGTTCTTATCTGTGATGTCGTCGATACATGGGGCGGGCGTCCGGTTCTGCTGACCCATTGGGACGAGCGCGATCCCGATCAGTAAGTCGGGTGGAACTTACCCGCAGGCGACAGCGTGAAAATCTCAGCACCGTCTGCCGTTACCCCGATGGAGTGCTCGAATTGTGCGCTCAGCGATTTGTCCCGCGTCACGGCGGTCCAGTCATCGGCGAGCACTTTGGTTTCAGGCCGCCCGAGATTGACCATAGGCTCAATCGTGAAGAACATACCTTCTTCCAGCCGAGGCCCACTGCCCGCACGCCCATAATGCAGCACATTGGGCGGCGCATGGAACACGCGACCCAGCCCATGCCCACAAAAATCGCGCACGACGGACATGCGTTGCGCTTCCACATAGGTTTGGATCGCGTGGCCAATATCGCCAAAGGTGTTGCCGGGCTTGACCGCCTCGATGCCCTTGAACAGCGCATCATGGGTCACCTGGATCAACCGCTCGGATTTGCGCGACAACGCACCTGCGACATACATCCGGCTGGTATCCCCGAACCATCCATCGACGATCACCGTGACATCAATGTTGATAATGTCGCCGTCTTTCAGCTTCTTGACGCTGGGGATGCCATGGCAGACCACGTGATTGATCGAGATACACGAGGCATGCTTATAGCCCTTGTAGCCAATCGTCGCCGAAGTCGCGCCCGCATCGTTGACCATCCCCTCAATCGCCTGGTCGAGCGCTTCGGTCGTCACCCCCGGCACAACCAGAGGGGCCACGCGGTCGAGAATATCCGCCGCCAGCGCGCCCGCCTTGTGCATCCCAGCGAAGTCACCAGCCTCGTACAGGCGGATCCCATCACGGTTCACATGTCCTTTGGGCGTTTTGTCCACGGCAAACTCTCCTAGCTATCACGCCGAATATAAGGGGTTCCGCTGGCGTTCACCAGTGGGTCAGCGGGCTTGTGGGCCCGGATCCACCGGTATTGCCTGCCCGATACGCACCCCGGTTCGGTCAATGCGCGTCCCATAGGCGATCATCTCCACCCCAGCAAGTCGCGCGGCATCAAAGGCGCGTGCGTAGCCCGGGTCCAGATCAGGCGCGAGACGGAAGTGCGCGCAATCACTGCGCTGAATGAGGTAGAGCATAATCGCCCTGTGCCCCTGCGCGACCATCTCCGACAGCTCGGCCAAATGTTTGGCTCCCCGCGTGGTGACGCAATCGGGGAACTCCGCCCAATCCTGCTCGCGCCTCAGATGCACATTCTTCACCTCGACATAGGCATCGGGCAGCCCGTCGGAACGGCACAGAAAATCAACCCGGCTGTTGGTGCCGTATTTCACCTCGGGCCGCACGGTTTTGTACTGCGCAACTTGGGCAATCTCTCCCGCGCGCAAAGCCTCACCCACCACCTTGTTGGGCACGCCGGTGTCGATCCCGGCGAGGTGATTGCCTTCAAGCTCTTCCAGCCGCCAGCCGTATTTCAGCTTCTTCTTTGGATCATCATTTGGCTCCAGCCACACACGCGCACCGGGCTGGGCCAGCCCCAGCATCGCACCGGGATTGGGGCAATGGGCGACAACCTCCTGGCCCGTTTCTTCCAGCACAGCATCGGCCAGAAAGCGTTTGTAGCGGCGGATCAGGCGTGCGGGCACAAGGGGGGATTGAAAGCGCATGGGGCGGGGCCTACACCTCAGTCACCCCCACGACAAGGAGCGCTACCCATGAGCGACACTGCCCCCACCGCCGCCATTCTCGTCATCGGGGATGAGATCCTGTCCGGGCGCACGCGCGATGCAAACATGCATTTTCTGGCGGGCGAGCTGACCGCGAAGGGGATTGCATTGCGCGAAGTGCGGGTGATCAGCGACGACCATGAGGTGATCGTGCGCACGGTGCAGGAGCTGTCGAACACCCACGATCAGGTCTTCACCAGCGGCGGAATTGGCCCGACCCATGACGACATTACCGCGGATGCAGTGGCTGCTGCCTTTGGCGCGCATATCGATTTGCGGGACGATGCACGCTCGCTTCTCGCTGCACATTACGCCAAGTCGGGGACGGAGCTAAACGAAGCGCGCCTGCGCATGGCCCGCATCCCGGACGGGGCTTGCCTGATCGATAATCCTGTCTCTGCCGCGCCGGGGTTCTCGCTGGGCAATGTGCATGTGATGGCCGGTGTGCCGAGCGTGTTTCAAGCCATGGTCACCTCCTTGCTGCCCAGCCTGACAGGGGGCGCGCCGGTCTTGTCGGAAAGCCTCCGCGTCATTCGCCCGGAGGGAGAGATCGCAGGTCCGCTAGGTCAGATCGCAGGCGATTTTCCGGACCTGTCTTTCGGGTCTTATCCGTTCATCAAGGACGGCGTGTTCGGCGCAAATATCGTCGCAAGGGGCAGCGATGCAGGGCAACTTGCGCAAGGGGTCGCGGCCCTGCGCGCCGCGTTCCCCGACGGGGCATGAGCCTGTTTGACACCATCGACGCCACGTGGCCCGCCGCAACGATCACACAGGCCGGGGCAGTTACGCTGCGGGACGGTCAGGGCGGCGGCAAACGCGTGTCCGCAGCCAGCGCGCCCGATGATGTGCCTGAGGCGGATCTAGACAAGGCAATTGCCCAAGGTGCCGCGCTGTTCCAGGTTCAGGGCTATCAACCGCGCCTCGATGGACTGCTTGCGGCGAGAGGCTTCGATATCCTCGATCCCGTTGTCATCCTCGAAGGCGATATAGACGAGGTTGCTGGCAGCGGTCCGCCAAAGGTCAGCGCCTTCACCGTTTGGCCCAGCCTCGCCATTCAGCATGAGATCTGGATCAGCGGCGACATCGGTCCTCAGCGCCGTGCGATTATGGACCGCGTTCAATCGCCCAAAACCAGCCTGATCGGGCGCGTCGACAACCAACCCGGCGGGGCCGCATTCGTGGCTGTGCACGCCCAAACCGCGATGATCCACGCGGTCGAGGTTCTGCCCCATCACCGTCGCAAGCACTGCGCCGAGAACATGGTGCGCGCGGCTGCCGTTTGGGGCCGCGCCCAAGGGGCCACCCGCTTTGCCGCGCTGACGCTGCGCGATAATGCGCCCGCGCGCGCGCTCTTTGCTTCCCTCGCCATCCGCCCTGTGGGACACTATCACTATCGGTCTCATTCAAGCCCAAAGGTCGCACGTGGACAAAACCCCTGACAAGGTCACCGCTCTGAACCTCAGCCCGGTTGATCCGTTGCCCGCTGACACCCAAGCCTATTTCGACCTCTGCGCCGAGAAGCTGGGCCTGATCCCGAACGTCCTGAAGGCCTACGCGTTCGACATGGAGAAGCTGAACAGTTTCACCGCCATGTATAACGACCTGATGCTGGGCCACTCCGGCCTCAGCAAGCTGGAGCGCGAGATGATCGCCGTGGTCGTCAGCGCCATCAACAAGTGCTGGTATTGTCAGGTCGCCCACGGAGCCGCCGTGCGCGCCTTGTCGGGCGATCCGGCGTTGGGCGAGGCGTTGGTGATGAACTACAAGGTTGCGCCGCTTGATCCGCGGACCCGTGCGATGCTCGACTTTGCAGCGCAAGTCACGAAATCCAGCGCCGATATCGAAGAGGCTGACCGCCAATCCCTGCGCGACCACGGCTTTGGCGACCGCGATATCTGGGACATCGCCTCCGTGGCGGGCTTTTATAACATGTCAAACCGCGTCGCCTCAGCCGTCGGAATGGAGCCGAACGCCGACTACCATGCGGCCAATCGGTGACCTGAGATGCGCGGCGCTGCTGTTTTTGGCTTGATGTGCTGGGCCTGCCTGCCCTCCGACGTACACGCGTTCGAGCTGCCGCGCGCTGCGACCCTCGCGTTCGAGCAAACGGTCGAGGCCGGGCGCTACGCCGTCCCCCTTGGCCCCATTGCCCAAGGCGGCTTGCCGCTCTCAGCCCAAGACGGCCAGATCACCCGACGCGTGTGGCAAGTGCCGCAATCTGGATTGACCACCTTGCGTATCTTCCAGGACATCCGCGATCAGTTCATCGAGGACGGTCAGGAGGTGCTGTTTGAATGTAGCGCGCGCGCCTGTGGCGGGTTCGATTTCCGCTATGCCATCGAGGTGCTCGAGGCCCCCGCCATGTTCGTCGATCTCGGCGACTTTCATTTCGCCAGCTTTGCGGATCCAGCAAACGATGCCCGCCAGACCTTATTGATCAGCAAAGGCGGCACCACCGGATATGTGCAGCTGATCGAAGTGCGCGCCCCGGGAACCGCGCCGCAAATCCCTGTCGCCGGCACCGCGCCGATTGCGCCTGGATTGCTCGCCTCGGAAATGGATCTGGCCGAGAAACTGCGCGCAGCCGGGGCCACGATCCTTGATGATCTGGAATTTGCCACGGGCGCAGACGCGCTAACCGACGAGCGGTTCAATTCCGTCGTCCAGCTTGCCGCGTTCTTGACGACCCAGCCTGACGCGCAGGTCGTGCTGGTCGGGCATACGGATGCAACCGGCTCGCTTGAGAACAATATCGCGCTGTCCAAACGCCGCGCCGAAGCGGTTCGCGCGCGCCTGATCGATCGCTACGGCGTGCGTCCCGCGCAGGTCACCGCCGATGGTGTCGGGTTTCTTGCACCGCGCACCGGCAATTCAGACGAGGCCGGGCGTAAGATCAACAGACGGGTAGAGGTGGTGTTGCTCTCGCCCCCTTAGACCAATGCGGCATCAAAAAAGGCCGGGCTTGGACATTCCAAGACCGACCTAAAGTGAGGCACTGGTACTCAACACCACAGGAAAATCATGCGTGGGATCACCACTTATCGGGGCCTTTGTCGGCGAATTCGCGGACAAGGAAATCAATGAAGGCGCGCACTTTGGGCTGCGTGAAGCGACCTGGAGGATAGACCGCGTAGATGCCCTGCTTCTCAACGGGCAGATCCGGCATGGCTTCTTCGACCAGACCCGCCTTCATGGCGTCGTCGAACAGGAAGCTTGGCAGATATGCGATACCCAACCCGGACACAGCCGCATTCAACAGCGATTGCCCGTCATTCACCGTCAGCCAGCCGGAGGTGCGCACTTGGCGCTTCTCGCCCGACGGCGCTGTCAGTTTCCAGACGTTGGCGGCGGCCGCGTTCGAGTAATGCAGCAGCTTATGCTCGTTCAGATCATCGATCTTCTCGGGCCGGCCGTATTTCTCGAAATAAGAGGGGGCAGCGACCATCCGCTTGGAGGTTTCGGTCAGTCGCCGCGCCCGCAGCGTGCTGTCTTCCAGCTCGCCAATGCGCACAGCCATGTCGAAGCCTTCGGAAATCAGCTCAACATAGCGGTTATTCAGCACCATATTCACGGTGATGTCTTCGTATTGATGCAGAAAATCGCCAAGGACCGGGGACAGGTGGTTCACCCCGAAATCCGTCGCCACACTGATGCGCAGCAGACCAGACGGCGCGCTTTGCATGGAGCTGACGAGCGCGTCGGCTTCGCCCGCATCATTCAGAACACGGCGGGCGCGGTCATAATATGCAAGGCCAATTTCCGTCGGGCTGACCCGGCGGGTTGTGCGGTTCAAAAGGCGCGCGCCAAGGCGGGCTTCCAGCGACGAGACGTGCTTGGACACCGCCGATTTGGAGATGCCCATTTTCTTGGCCGCGTCGGTAAACCCACCTTGGTCCACGACGGTGGCGAAGGCCTCCATTTCCGTCAGTCTGTCCATAACATTACCTCGATACGTGTTTCTGCGTTGGAAACATGTATCGCGGTCAAATTGGGCAGAACTTGGCCCTGATCCCGACAATGGCGGGGTATTCGCCCCATAATGCCGAGAAATGAAACGACTGGTTAACGAGACGTCTACAGTGTGGCCGCCAGCCGCGTGCCCTGATCAATCGCGCGCTTTGCATCCAACTCGGATGCAACATCCGCCCCACCGATGACATGCGCGGTGATCCCGCGCTTGGCCAGATCATCCGCAAGACTGCGTAACGGCACCTGACCTGCGCACATCACAATCGTATCGGCCTCGATGAGGCTCGGGTTTTCGCGCGCCTCTCCTGTGCTGACATGCAAACCGCTGTCATCAATGCGCTCGTAGTTCACACCGCCGACCATCTTGACCGATTTCATCTGGAGCGACGCACGGTGAATCCATCCCGTCGTCTTGCCCAGCCGCTTGCCCAGCTTCTCGGCCTTGCGTTGCAGCAACGTGATCTCGCGCGCGGGCGGCACGGGCTTCGGCCCCTCGGGCGCAAGACCACCACGATGCGCCTCGGGATCACTCACCCCCCATTCGGCCTGCCAGAGCGCCACATCCTCGGTCGGGCTGTCGCCCTGATGCGCCAGGTATTCGGCCACATCGAACCCAATCCCACCAGCCCCAATAATCGCCACGCGCGACCCAACCTCGGCCCCACCGCGCAGCACGTCTATATAAGAGACAACGTTTGGGCCGTCCTGACCGGGGATTTCCGGGTCGCGCGGCAGCACGCCGGTGGCAACAATCACCTCGTCGAAACCTGTCAGATCCTCCGCGGCCACCTCAGCCCCAAGCCGCAAGCTCACACCGCGCACCTCCAGCATCTGGGCGTACCAATCCACGAGGCCGTGAAACTCTTCCTTGCCGGGGATCACCCGCGCCATATTCAACTGCCCGCCAATGCGGTCGGCCTTGTCGAACAGCGTCACAGAATGCCCGCGCTCGGCGGCGGTAATCGCGGTGGACAGGCCCGCAGGCCCAGCGCCGACAATCGCAACGGTCTTCACGGCCGAGGCAGGCGCAATCTCCACCTCCGCCTCATGGCACGCACGCGGGTTCACCAGACACGAGGTCAGCTTGCCCCCGAACGTATGGTCCAGACAGGCCTGATTGCACGCGATGCACGGCGCGATCTCCCGCGCCCGACCGCTCGCGGCCTTCACCACGAAATCCGCATCCGCGAGGAAGGGCCGCGCCATCGACACCATATCCGCGACACCCTCAGCGACGATCTCCTCGCCAACTTCGGGCGTGTTGATCCGGTTCGAGGTGATCACGGGGATGGACACCTCGCCCATCAACTTACCCGTCACCCACGCCCAGCCTTTACGCGGGACACTCGTCGCAATCGTCGGAATGCGCGCTTCGTGCCAGCCGATGCCGGTGTTGATGATCGAGGCCCCTGCCGCCTCGACAGCCTTCGCCAGCGTGACAACCTCGTCCCAAGAAGATCCATTCGGCACCAGATCAATCATACTCAGCCGGTAGATGACGATGAAATCTTCGCCCACGGCTTCGCGCACCCGGCGCACGACCTCCAAAGGCAAGCGCATCCGGTTCTCGTACGACCCACCCCAGCGATCCTCGCGCTTGTTGGTGTGGGTGACGAGGAACTGGTTGAGGAAATATCCCTCGCTTCCCATCACCTCCACCCCGTCATAACCGGCCTCACGCGCACGGGCGGCGGCGGTGGCGATGTCGGCGATCTGCTTCTCAATCCCGTCCTCGTCCAGCTCGGCAGGCGCAAAGGGCGAGATCGGGGATTTGACCGCAGAGGGGGCGACGCATTTGGGGCTATAGGCATAGCGCCCGGCATGGAGGATCTGCATCGCGATCATTCCCCCCGCGTCATGCACAGCGCCGGTCACGCGCTGATGGTTGGCGATATCCTGATCGGTGAACAAGCCAGCGGCCCCCGGAAACACACCGCCCTCGGCATTCGGGGCCATCCCGCCGGTTACGATCAAGCCAGCGCCCCCCGCCGCACGATCCGCATAAAAGCGCGCGACGCGGGACCAATCGCCCGTCTCTTCCAGCCCCGTATGCATGGAGCCCATGAGCACGCGGTTTGGCAGCGTCACATGGCCCAGATCCAGCGGGGCGAGCAGATGGGGATAGTCGGTCATAGATAGGGGCCTCCTCAAGCTGGGGCGAAGATGGCGACGGGCGCGCGCGATGTCATCCGCAACGCGGCGTCACGCAGGCCCGAATTCAGGCGTCACGCATATGGGCGCGAAAGGCGCGCTTCAGCATGTCCAGTTCCGCCCGAAGAAGCGTCAGCTCAGCAGCCAGATCGCCCTCCGCGACAGGCCCCGCCTGGATCGTGAAGGACGCCAGCGTAGCGTCACCCAACCGGAACACCACGCAGCTTGAGCCGTCTTGCAAGGTGCCAGCGCCCAAAGTCAGCCGCACATCCCAAGCGCTGGCCATACTGGCACGCGGTGTGATCTCCAGCCCGTCCAGCACTTTACCGTCCAGCACCGCTTCCAAGGCAGGCACTTTCTTGCCCTTGGCAGCACCAACCAGAATGCCGGACCACACACCATCGGCAAGGCCTTCATAGATCAGACGCAACTCGCCCTTTTCAACGTCACTCATAGCTCGGCCCTTCGGCTGCGGATCAGGGTCAGGTCGTGAATTTGCACGCCCAGCCAAGCCGGGTCTTCAAACATCACGTCAATCCAAGCGCCGTCCAGACGCTCGGCATCCAGATCGGAATAGGCCAGATCGAAGGCCACCAGCCCGCTGGACCCATCGCGTGGCACTTCGCGCAGCATCGTCACGGTATTGGGACCGCAGCGCAGGTTCAGGCGCACATAGATGCCCAAGGCGCGATCCGCTACATAATCGAAGTCGAGCGTCAGCACATGCGCCCTGCTCATCCCCTTCAGCGCCGGGGTTGGCAGATCAAGCACCAGCGACAGGAAGCTGCCTTCGAATGCCATGACATCCAGCGCAAACCCATAGGGCGCGCGCATCGCAGCGGCACGGTTGCGCCGTTGACCCAATGCGATCTCAGCGCGCGGGCAGTCATGAAATAGCTTCACGCCCGCGCCCAGTTCCGTGCCGCTATCGGGCTGCGCGTGACCAGACGGCACAACACGGCTGACCCAAAGCGCCGGGCGTCCGGTCCAATCGACCTGCGCTTCAAGCGAAGACGGCACTTTGACGGGGCGGTTGAACGCAGCTTTAGCTTCCGCAAGATGCGCAAACGTCTCAAGCGTCTGGCCAAGCAAGGCGGCATCCTCGGCCATCTGCGACAGATCGGGCACGCTATATCCGTCGATACGCGCCAACGCCGTGTCCCAAACAGCGCGCGACGCGGAGGTATCAGGCGGCGCCTTGGAAAACAGCCCCAACTTCATGCAGGCCACCCCGAGATCCGCGCGGCGTCAAGCATGGCTTAGCCCAGCAAGCGGCGCAAAAATCCAACATTCCCAAGTCCACCCCAGATCGGTGCAGGGGCGGGGGCCGCTGCCGGAGCGGCGGCGGGCGTTGGTTCTTGCCGCTCGGTGACAGGGGCCGGAGCAGCTGCGGCGGCCACAGGTGGCGGTGCAGCCGGTCCGCCATTGCGGGATCGCACGAGTGCGGTGAAATCCTGCAAGGTCTGCAACCCGGTTTGCGGTGGCAACGGGTTCGAGCGCACGCCGATCACCGACAAGGTCACCAACGAGTTCTTGGTGTCAAAAAACGCCCGCCAGTAGTCGGCCGACATCTCGGGATCACTGGCTGCACTGGTGTCGCGCGCCCTCACATAGAGGACATCGTCTTGGGCAAAGCTGTCTAAAACTTCGACCGTCGCGGCATCCCCGGATCGGCTGAGGGCAGCCCGACCCTGCTGGTCGCGCAAATAGCTGTCCATCTCAGCCAAGCGCGATGCCATTGGGGCACCGGGATTGTCTGCCACCGATGCCGTCAAAATCGCAGGTGCCGTAGGTTCAGCATCACGCCGGGATCCGGGAATCGCCGCGCAATTGCCCAGAAGCACAAACGCACTGGTCGTCCCGTCATTGGTTCCGGTGGGATCGACGCAATAGCCGTCAGGTCCGGCGATCTTAACACGGTCTTGTGTGACCGTGACTTCCGATGCGGGGCGCGATCCAAACAGGTTCGATAATCCCGCGACGGGATTAGAGGGGGCAGCCGTCGTGCTGCCACCCCCGCCAAAGCCACCGCCACACGCGGTCAGCCCCAAACAGGCGATCAGGGCCAACCCGCGCAAGGGACTAGAGGTCCATGTAGATATGCGCTTCGCCGTCCGCACCGGGATGCGTGACAGCGCCTTTCTTGGCCCCGCCCACAAGCTGCGCGTATTTCCAGAGTGCTCCGGATGCATAGATCGTCTTCCTCGGTCCTGCCCAATTGGCTTTTCGTTGGGCCATCTCCTCGTCGCTGACCGCAACGGAGATTTCGCCTGCCATTGCATTCAAGGTTATCACGTCGCCGTTCTGGATCAAAGCAATTGGTCCACAATGGGCAGCCTCGGGGCCAACATGGCCCACACAGAAGCCACGTGTTGCACCAGAGAAACGCCCATCGGTGATCAGCGCCACCTTTTTGCCCATGCCCTGCCCGCTGAGTGCAGCCGTGGTCGACAGCATTTCGCGCATTCCCGGACCGCCCGCAGGCCCTTCGTTGCGGATGACGATAACCTCGCCTTCCTCGTATGCGCGCTGCTTAACGGCCTCGAACGCGTCTTCTTCACACTCGAACACACGCGCAGGGCCCGTGAAGCTTAGTTGATCTTCGGTCATGCCTGCGATCTTCACGATGGCCCCTTCAGGTGCGAGATTGCCGGTCAAACCAACAACACCGCCAGTCTCGGAGATGGGGGTTTCAATTGGGTAAACGACGCGGCCATCGGCTTTGAGCTGAACCATATCCAGCTCTTCACCCATCGCGCGGCCCGTGGCGGTCATGCAATCCTCGTGGATCAGACCGGCCTTGCGCAGCTCGTTCATCACCACAGGCACACCGCCTGCCTCGTACATGTCTTTCGCCACATACTGACCGCCCGGCTTCAGATCGACGAAATAAGGCGTATCGCGGAAGATCTCGCAGACATCGTTGAGGTCGAAATCAATGCCAGCCTCATGGGCAATCGCAGGCAAGTGCAGCCCGGCATTGGTGGACCCGCCCGTACAGGCCACAATGCGCGCCGCGTTTTCCAGCGATTTGCGCGTCACGATATCCCGCGCGCGGATGTTCTTTTCGATCAGGTTCATCACCGCACGGCCCGAGGCAACACCGTATTGATCACGGCTTTCATAAGGTGCAGGTGCGCCAGCGGAGTTCGGCAGCGCGAGGCCAATCGCTTCGGACACGCAGGCCATGGTGTTGGCGGTGAACTGACCGCCACATGCGCCGGCAGACGGGCACGCCACGCGCTCCAGCACGGCGAGCGCTTCGTCGGACATGTTGCCCGCTTGGTGCTGACCAACGGCCTCGAACACGTCTTGAACCGTCACATCTTTGCCCTCAAGCCGACCCGGCAGGATCGAGCCGCCATAGATAAAGACCGCAGGCGTGTTCAAACGCACCATCGCCATCATCATGCCCGGCAGTGATTTGTCGCAACCCGCAAGGCCCACGATCGCGTCGTAGCAGTGGCCGCGCATGGTCAGCTCGACCGTATCGGCAATCGCCTCACGCGATGCGAGCGAGGACCGCATCCCCTCGTGTCCCATCGCAATGCCGTCGGTGACGGTGATCGTGGTAAATTCGCGCGGGGTGCCATTGCCTTGCTTGACGCCCAGCTTGACGGCTTGCGCCTGGCGATTCAGCGCAATGTTGCACGGAGCCGCCTCGTTCCAGCAAGTCGCAACGCCAACCCACGGCTGGTGGATTTCCTCATCCCCCAGACCCATTGCATAGAAGTAGGACCGGTGCGGCGCGCGCGAGGGGCCTTCGGTTACATATCTGCTTGGCAGTTTGGATTTGTCGAATTGGCTGCTCATGGCGTGTCCTCCGTCGGGCATCTCAGTCTTGAATGGCGTTACCCGCTTGGATAGGTCAGCCCTCGGCGGCACACAAGCGCCAAGACCCTTCCGAGTTCGAGGCCCCTTCATGCGCTACCCCGCCCACGCCGCCTTCATCGCCCCCGCGACCGAGCGCGCCGCCCTATGGCGTTTGCTGCTTGGATGCTTCGTGGCGTTGGTGGTGTTCGCGCTGACGCTCGGCGCGATGATCGGCGCTTTGGTGGCGGTTGTCGGGCGGGACGCGTTCCCCACATGGGTTGCCCGCTTGCAAGAGCCAGACACGCCCATCGCAACATTGCTGGTCCTATCGACGTTCCTCGGGATGGGGCTTGCCACCCTTGTGGCGGCACTCCTGCTGCACAAACGCGGCCTCGCCAGCCTCATCGGTCAAAACGGCCGCGTGCGCGCCGATTTCGTCCGAGGGGCGGCCATCGCCTTCGCCATTCTTATCCTGTCACTGGGCTGGTTCCTTCTGGGCAATCCCGTCACGCCCAATATACCCGTCACCATTTGGGCGCTGCTGCTCCCGCTCGCCCTTATCGCAATCCTGATCCAGACCGGGGCGGAAGAGCTACTCTTCCGGGGCTATCTCCAACAGCAACTCGCCGCGCGGTTTCGCAGCCCCCTCATCTGGATGCTCGTCCCGTCAACCCTATTCGGCCTCGCCCATTTCGATCCCGCAGGCATGGGCGGCACAGCCCCCCTGATGCTGGCGGCGGCAACCTTGTTCGGGCTGCTGGCGGCGGATCTGACCGCCAAAACAGGCTCCATCGCGGCGGCATGGGGGTTTCACTTCGCCAATAACTGCCTGGCACTGCTGGCAGTGTCGGTGCCGGGATCGATCTCAGGGCTGTCGCTTTATCTGACGCCCTTCCGGTTTGACGACACCGATGTGCTGCTGCCGATGATCGCGCAGGACATGGTCGTGACGGTGCTGATCTGGGCAGCAATCCGATTTACCATCGTTGAAAGGTCTTAGCTTTTCCAACGACTTGCCCCAATCTAGACACAGCCATAGATCAGACCTGCGCATGTAGAGACCGTAACAAGGACCATGCGTATGACACTCCCCTCCCTCAAAACCTCCGCCACAGAATTCCTCAACGACGACTCCGGTGCAGTCACCGTTGATTGGGTCGTGCTGACCGCCGCTGTCGTAGGCCTTGGTGTTGCAAGCTTCAGCGTCGTCCAAGGCGGTGCCGCGAACATCTCAGGTGATATCGACACGCAGCTCAGCAGTCAGCTTATAGACACGTCTTTCGTAAGCGCATGGGACTATCGCCCGAGCAACGCGGATGAATGGGACAAGACCGTTGCATGGGCAAACGATAAATATGGCGAAAGCGATAGCGATAGCGATAGCGATAGCGATAGCGATAGCGATAGCGATAGCGATAGCGATAGCGATAGCGATAGCGATAGCGATAGCGATAGCGATAGCGATAGCGATAGCGATAGCGACGAAATTATCGATGCGATGAAACAGCAACTTGTCTCTGAAAAAGAGTTCCGCGAGGGGGGACAAGACACCTATGTCGCACTTCAGATGGTGCTCGAAGAAAACGGTGGAACGGCGCCTAAAGAGTGGGTCGATATGCGTGACCTCTAGGAGCGCGCGATTGCAGTCCCTTTGGTGCCTGAGCGAGGCACGCTAGGCTAAGCTGTTGTGATTTGGCCAGAGGGTCGAAGGTCTTTGCACCCGATACACCAAAGCTTCCGCAAAGCGGCTCAACTCTTGCCATTCCAAAGCTTCACCTCTCGCATGTAACTTAATGAGGTCCTCCCTATGAAACCAACGTTCAGATCCACCCTTTGTTTTTTTGATGACGATGCCGGTGCCGTCACTGTCGATTGGGTCGTGCTGACGGCTGCAATCGTCGGGCTGGGGATTGCCAGCTATACGGTCGTGTCCGGCGGGGTCTCAGACATCTCCACGGATATCAGCGGTCAGCTCAGCAATCAGCAAATTGTCAGCGCCTTTCCTGCGTCAGGTCCAAGCCTGAGCAATCTGTCGATGCGGGTGTTTACGGACGACCAGCGCACCGAGGCCGCCGAAACAATGCGCGATTACAACGAAGCCACGCTCGACGGTATGATCGCCCAGTTTGAAGCCTTGACCAAAGGGCAAGACCTCAGCACCGATCCTTATGCCGCTTTCGCCGACAGCCTCGCAATCGCACAGTTTGAAAAAGAACGCCGCTTGGCAGAGGGGTAGACCAGCGCGATGCAACAGGCGTTGCAGCGATGACACCAATTCAACAATTTTTCCCCGATGTTTCGACAAATGGAAACGTTACCGAAGTGTTAACGCTAGTAGATTGAGTGAGCAGTCAAAAATGCAGTCCGAAGAGACCAAAAAAATGCGCAAAGCAGTCCTAACAGTCGCCACCCTGATCGGTATGATGGGCACAGGCAGCCTTGTCCTCGTCGCCAACAGTGCCGAGCGCCTTCATGGCAGCGAAGTTGACACCAGCGGGTATGGCATCATCCAAACCGCGACCGCCGCCACGCGCTAATTGCATTTCCCAGCCTCGCCGCTTAACTGACCCTTAACAACTGTCAGCAAGGCCCGTGCGATGAACTGGATCACCAATTACGTCCGCCCGAAGATCAACTCGCTGTTTTCGCGGCGCGAGGTTCCCGAGAACCTTTGGACCAAGTGCGATGATTGCGGCACGATGCTGTTTCACCGCGAGCTTTCGGACAATCTGAACGTCTGCCCCTCGTGCGGGCATCACATGGGCATCTCGCCGCGTGATCGCTGCGAGGCTCTGTTTGACGGCGGTGTTTTTACCGAAGTCGAGGTTCCTGCCCCCCTCGCCGACCCGCTGCAATTCCGCGACCAGAAGAAATACCCCGAACGCATGAAGGCCGCCCAGCGCAATACCGGCGAGGCCGAGGCGATGCTTGTGGCCGAGGGCGAGATCGGGCGCACGAAGATCGTCGTTGCCGCCCAAGATTTCAGCTTCATGGGCGGGTCCATGGGCATGTTCGTGGGCAATGCGATCATCGCCGCTGCCGAGCGTGCCGTGAAGATCAAAGCGCCGCTGATCCTGTTTTCCGCCGCCGGGGGGGCGCGGATGCAGGAGGGCATTCTCAGCCTGATGCAGATGCCGCGCACAACCGTCGCGATCCAAATGCTGCGGGAAGCGGGCTTGCCTTACATCGTCGTGCTGACCCACCCGACCACCGGCGGCGTCACCGCGTCTTATGCGATGCTGGGCGATGTCCATATCGCTGAGCCAAACGCGCTGATCTGTTTCGCTGGCCCCCGCGTGATCGAACAGACCATCCGCGAGAAGCTGCCTGAAGGCTTCCAACGCGCCGAGTATCTGCTGGATCACGGGATGCTCGACCGCGTGACCCCTCGGCCCAAGATGCGTGATGAGTTGATCACCATCGTGCGCATGCTGATGAAGCAGCCACCCGCCGTGCGCGGTGATCTGCCCGCGCCCACGCCGGAAGAGGTCGACGCCCCCGCGCCGACCGAGCCGAACACCAGCAGCCCCGCCCCCGACATGCAAACCACGGCCGAGACGAAGGCGTGAGCGCGCCATCATTGGGCGGCTCCGACCGCCTGCTCGACCGGATGAACGCGCTCCATCCCAAGCTGATCGACCTGACGCTCGACCGCGTTTGGTCCTTGCTGGCGGCGGTCGGCAGTCCCCAAGACACGCTGCCCCCGGTCATTCATATCGCGGGCACCAATGGCAAAGGCTCCACCCTCGCGATGATCCGCGCCGGGCTTGAGGGGGTGGGCGAGACTTGCCACGCCTATACCTCCCCGCATCTGGTACGCTTTCACGAGCGGATCCGCCTCGCGGGCGATCTGATCGACGAGGACACGCTGATCCAGATCCTCGACGATTGCCTTGCGGCCAATGGCGACACCCCGATCACGTATTTCGAGATCACGACCATCGCAGGCCTCCTCGCCTTCGCGCGCACCCCCGCCGATTGGACCTTGCTTGAGGTCGGGCTTGGGGGGCGCCTCGATGCGACAAACGTTGTAGCGAAACCTGCGATGACCGTGATCACACCCGTCGATCTGGATCACCAGCAATTCCTTGGCGACACGATCGAGGCGATCGCGGGCGAGAAGGCCGGTATCCTCAAGCGCGCTGTGCCCTGCGTCGTCAGCCGCCAGCACGAGGCTGCTTTAGACGTGATCGAGGCACGCGCGATGCGCCTCGGTGCGCCCCTGCTGGTCTACGGTCAACACTGGCATGTCACCGAAGAACGCGGTCGCCTGATTTTCCAGGATGAAACGGGGCTTCTGGACCTACCTCTGCCCAGCCTGCCCGGACCGCACCAGATCGAAAACGCCGGTGCCGCCCTCGCTGCCCTCCGATCGCTCGGCAAGTCCGAGGCCGCGTGCGAAGCCGCAGTCACAAACGCCAGCTGGCCCGCGCGAATGCAGCGCTTGCGCTCAGGCCCCTTGATTGATGCCGCGCCTCAGGCGGAAATCTGGCTTGATGGCGGTCACAATCCCGCCGGAGCGCGCGCTGCCGTTGCGACGGTCAAGACCCTTCCGACGCGCGAAACGCACCTCATTTGCGGGATGCAAAATACCAAGGATGTGGTGGGGTTCATGCAGCCCATGCGCGAAGTCTCGGAAACCCTGACCGCCGTGTCGATTCCCGGTGCGCCCGCGACCTTGCCCGCGTCCGATACAGCGAACTACGCACACATGGCGGGCTTTCGCACAACCCAAGCGCCGAACGTCCAAGCCGCCGTTGAGGCCATCACCAAGACCACGCCAGCCGCCCGCATCCTGATCTGCGGATCTCTCTATCTGGCTGGCGATGTGCTCAAAGATAATGCCTAGACCCACCTCTTTGCTTTTTCAAATATCCCCGCCGGAGGCCTCGGTCGGCCTGCCCCACGCGGCCCCCTGCATTTCGCGCAATCGGCTGGCAGTCCGCTCAAACTCGAAGCTGCCTTCCCCCTCGATATACAGCGTTTCTGGCAACGACGCGGCACTTGCGATCAGGGTCACACCGCCCTCGTAAAGCGCATCCACAAGCGTTACAAAGCGCTTTGCCTCGTTGAAATTGGTACGCCCAAGCTGCGGGATCTCATCGAGGATCAAGACCCGCACAGCCTGCGACAAGGCCAGATAATCCCCCGCGCCAAGCGGCCTGCCGCACAGCTCCCAAAAACTCATCCTTGCAACACCGTTATGAAAATGCGGGATCTCCAGCTTTCGCCCCTTCACGGTCAACACCAACCCATCCGGATCACCGCCCGACAGGTCCGCCCAAACCGCATCCAACGCGGCACGGCTCGCCCCCCCAAGCGGTGTGAAATAGCGCGCGGCCCCTTCCAGACGGTTCTGGCGATAATCCGTCTCGCTGACCAACTCGCGCACCACCATCCGGTCGCGCAGCTGCGCAATAAACGGCAAGAACAGATCGCGGTTCAGCCCGTCTTTATACAGATCCCCCGGTGGTCTGTTCGAGGTCGTCACAATCACCACGCCATCCGCAAAGAGCTGCTCGAACAACCGCCCGACGAGCATCGCATCGGTGATGTCGGTGATCTGCATTTCGTCAAAGCACAGAAACCGCAGATCGCGTGAAATGTCCTTGGCCACAGGCCTCAGCGCATCCTCGACCCCGGTCTTGCGCGCCTCATGCAAGGCGGCGTGGACCTCCTGCATAAAAGCGTGAAAGTGGACACGGCGCTTTTCTTTGATATCCGTCTGCTCATAGAGCAAATCCATCAGCATCGACTTGCCGCGCCCGACCCCGCCCCACAGATAAGCGCCGCGCTTGCCCTCTGGCGCGCTCTTCTTGCCCATCCGCCAGAGCAGACTGCGCTTCGGGGGCGGCGTCTCCGCCAGCGCGCGCATCGACCCAAGCTCGGTCAAAACAGCGAGTTGCGCCGCATCCGCGTGCAGCGTCCCGTCGGCCACCAAGGCCTTGTATCGTCTGATCAGTTTCTCAGGCATCGTCCCGCTGTCTTACGCCCGCCGTTCGGGTTTCGCATCAAAATTTCTTACGAACCATACCAGAATTTCTGGTTTGACCGCCCCCGCGATTGCGCCCCTTATGCCCCCACCCCGGAGGCCCCAGATGACGACCAAACAAACCAGCATTTTCACGCCGGTCCTCATCGGCGGCTGCATCGTCTTGATGCTGGGCTTCGCGGTGCGTGCCAGCTACGGCGTGTTCCAGATCCCCATTGCCGAGGATTTCAACTGGCCCCGCGCCGAGTTTTCCATGGCCATCGCCATCCAGAACCTCGCATGGGGCATCGGTCAGCCGCTGTTTTCCGCAATTGCCGAGCGGTTCGGAGATCGCAAAGCTATCATCCTCGGGGTGCTCTGCTATGCGGTCGGTCTGGTGCTTAGCACGATGGCAATGACACCGGGCATGATGCAGGGCCTCAACATCCTCGTCGGCTTCGGCATCGCGGGCATGGGCTTTGGCGTCATCCTTGCGATGGTCGGACGGGCGGCAAGTGACAAGCACCGGTCCATGGCGCTCGGCCTTGCGACCGCAGCAGGCTCTCTGGGCCAAGTGTTCGGTCCACCGCTCGCAGAACTCCTCTTGCGCAGCTACGCGTGGGAAACCGTGTTTCTGGTCTTCGCCGCGATGGTCATCGCCTCCCTCGCGATCTTGCCGATTATGCGCGCGCCGCCTGCCCAAAAAGCCGAGCTGGCCGAAAGCATGGGCACCGTCCTAAAGCGCACCTTCAAGGACCCCAGTTACACGCTGATTTTCCTCGGGTTCTTCTCCTGCGGCTACCAACTGGGCTTCATGACCGCCCACTTCCCGGCCTTCGTGACCGAACTGTGCGGCCCCATTGACCCCAGCGGCGTGCTTGCAGGCCTTGGCATCACGACGACCTCCGCGCTCGGGGCAGTTGCGCTCGGCCTCGTCGGTCTGGCCAATGTCGCGGGCACGATTTTCGCGGGCTATCTGGGCAATCACTTTCCGAAGAAATACCTGCTCGCGGGCATCTACACAGGCCGCACCATCGCCGCCACCGTCTTCATCCTGATGCCGATCACCCCCACCAGCGTCGTCATCTTCAGCCTTGTGATGGGATCGCTCTGGCTGGCCACCGTCCCGCTGACCTCAGGCCTCGTCGCGCATCTATATGGGTTGCGCTACATGGGAACGCTCTATGGGGTCGTGTTCTTCAGCCACCAGTTGGGCAGCTTTCTGGGCGTGTGGCTGGGCGGCGCACTTTACGACGTTTATGGCGATTATACTGCGGTGTGGTGGATAGGCGTCGCCGTCGGAGCGTTCAGCGCCATCGTTCATTTGCCCATCCGCGAGAAGCGAAGGGCGTTGGCCACCGCCTAGATAAAATCGTTGCTCAGATCGGCGAAGGCGTCCACCACAGCGCTCGGGTGCGTGTGCGGCAGACCATGGCCAGCGCCTTCAACAACCTCGATCTCAGCATCCGCGTTCCAATCGCCAAGCTGCTCGGCCGAGATCACAGGGATCACCACATCGCGGTCCCCAAACAGCGCCGCCACAGGCACGGCAGCGCGCTGAACGACACTGTGTTCGGCCACGTCGGTATCGCGCAGCACATCGCGCAGATCGGCAAGGATCGCAGGCGCAGTGCCGCGCAACCGTGTCTCGGCCAGCAAGCGCGCCGCGATCCCGTCCACGTGACTGCCGCTGGATTGCGCGTGGATCGTTTTGCGTTGGCGCATCACGCCCAGCCCGCGACAGTACCAATCGCCCAGCCCCGGCCAATCGCGCGCGATGCGGTCGCCCGTGCCGAGCGTGTGGGTCAACCCAGCGGGAGCGACGAGGCACAGATGCTCCACCCGGTCGGCCTGTTTGGCGGCGAAATCGACAGCAATCCGCGCGCCCATCGAATAGCCGATCAGTGAGACACGCCCGTTGATGCCGAGCGCGGCCAATAGACCTTCGAGTTGCGCCACATACCGCGCTGGCCCCGCCTTGCCTTCCAACCGGTCCGAATATCCACGCCCATAGAGGTCGTAGCGCAACACCCGAAATCCGAGCGCGGTCAGACCCGGCACCACCGCATCCCACACATAACTGGGCGAGGTCAGCCCGTGGATCAGCACCACCACCGGACCCCCCTCAGGGCCATGCCATTGGTAATGCGTGGCACCTCGGTCCAGCTCGATAAAATCGCCGGGGGCTTCGGCTTGCAAAACCTCGTCCACAGGTTTGCGCGCGGCCTCTGCAAGAAAGGGCCACAGCACGAGGCCGCCCAGCAGAAGGCCCAACACCCAGATCATGCCACGGCATCTCGGATATAGGCACAGGTCATCAGGTCCAGATGCGCGCCGCCGCCGTTCTTGGCGATGGTGATCGCGTCCGGGCCGGAGCGTTTGTAGAGGCCCGCCTCCAGGTCATAGAAATCCGCGCGCAGGTCGTCTTTTGTGATCACACCGCTTTGCAGCGGGATCTCGATCTCGCCGATATGGCCGATGGTGGTGGTGCGATTGTCCACGAAAATCTCGGCGCGGCGCAGGGCTTCGTCGTCCACCTCGCGCATGTCAGGACGGTAGGCGCCGATCAGGTCCAGATGGGTTCCGGGGCTGAGCCACTCGCCGGAAATTACAGGATCGGTTGCCATAGTACACGAAACGATAATATGCGCGTTTGCTACTGCTTCGGCCAGGTTCGTGACGGGTTTCACACGGTCCGAGGCAAGGGCCGCAGCCTGCTCGGGTCGTCTACTCCAAATCCCATAGTTTGCGTTTCCATAATATGCAGAATAAGCTTCGATCACGCTTTGCGCGACGGTGCCTGCGCCGACGATCAGGATGTTGTCGACCTTAGGAGGGGCCAGCTTGATCGCTGACAGCAACGAGTCCCCCGCAGTCTTCCATTTCGTAACCAACCGAAAGTCCAGAAGCGCCGAAAGTTGCCCTGTCACGTCCTCGTAAAGCGACACACCGCCCCCGACGCTGGGCAAATCGTAGGCGCTGTTGCCCGGAAAAATCGTCGCCGTCTTGACTGCGATCCCCAGCCCGTCGATCCAGGCCGCCCGGCTGAGCACCGTGTCCTTGCCACGGTAAAGGAACGTATCGCCAATTTCCGCGCGCGGCAGGCAATGCCCGGCTTCCAGCGCTTTGGTCAGCGCGATCCAATCGAGCCGCTCTTCCGCTTCCCACCCGATACTCAGTGTCATGGCAACGTCTCCTCCCGCGTCAAGAGGCCCTCGGCGACCAGACGATCCGCCCAGCCTTGCGGCCCGGTGAAGTGATGGGTCTGCCAACCACGCGACGCGGCCATCGCGATGTTGTCGGCCTTGTCATCGGCAAATAGCAGCCCCTCTGGCGACACCCCACAATCAGCTTCCAACATAGCATAGATCTGGGCCTCGGGCTTAATGACCTTCATGTGACCGGACACGTAGGCGCGGTCGAATTCTTCCAGAAAGCGGTAAATCGACTTGGCATAATCAAAGCTCTCGACCCCGAAATTCGTCAGTGCAAACACGGGTACACCCTTGGCGCGCAAAGCCCGCAAGCAACGCACGGACCCAGGGATCACGGGCGCGGCCAGCTCGATCCAGTGGTCGTGCCAGTCGCAGATCAGGTCGCGAAATTCAGGGTTCGCCTCGGCGCGGGCATAGACCGTCTCGCGGAAATTACCGCCCTTATCCACCACGTCGTTCATCCCGTGCAGATCGACCTGCGCGAACATACGCTTGCGCATATCTTCGCCGTAGACACGATCATAGTACCGCTCGGGCACCCATTCGATGAGCACATTTCCGATGTCGAAGACCACTGCCTGAACTGCCATTCACCTGCTCCATTACTTGCGCATAGCGATCCGCTCGCGCCAAACCATGTAAAGCCCTGCGCCAAGGATCAAGGCAATCCCCACAACCGCAATGCCGTCCGGGTATTCGCCAAAGATAATGATCCCCGCCACCACCGAGATCGGCAAGGCGAGGTATTCCGTCGGCGCGATCAGCGAGGCCTCGGAAATCGCGTAGGCTTTCGAGATCATGTACCCCCCAAACGCCGTCGCCGTCCCCAACATGGCGTAGAACACATAATCCATGGGCGCGGACCAGAACCAAGGGCGCAGCAGGAACGTCAGGCTGGGATCATCGAGCCCGTCTGCGAAGCGCCCATGCCCAACCAGAAGCCCCATGCTGAGTGAGATCACCAGAAACACAAATTGCAGGTAGAACGACATCGACGCAGCACTTTCCGTCCCTCCGATCTTGCGCGCGATGATGTGCAGCCCCGCATAACCGAAGGCCGCCGCGAGGGGCAGTAATGCTGCCCACTGGAACGCGCTGGTGCCGGGACGCATCATGACGATGACGCCGAGCAAACCGATCCCAATCGCGGTCCAACGGCGCGGACCGACAGTTTCACCCAGAAAAAGGACCGAGAAAACCGTGATCACAAGCGGGGCAACGAAGAAGATCGCCACCGTATCGGCCAACGGTAACGCCGCCAGCCCCAGAAAGAACGTGGTATTGGCGAAGACCACACAGCCCCCACGCAACAGATGCATCGGCAGCCGTTTGGTGCGCAAGCTGCGGTACCCCGAGGTGAGCGGGACAATCACCAACAGGACGATCGCAATCCCGAAAAGCGCGCGAAACAGCACCACCTGATGCAGAGGATGGGTGTCACTGAACCCCTTCATCACCACATCATTGACCGCAAAGCACATCACTGCGCCCACCGCGCAAAGCGGCCCGAGCCATAGCGGCGATGCGGGAAGGCTCATCTGGCGGAGTTTGCGCTGCGCAGCACGCGCTCAAGCGCCTCGCGGAACCGCGACCGATCCGCCTTGGAAAAGGGCTTGCTCCCGCCTTGCCGGAACGGATCGGCAGCGCGCAGATCGCTCATCAGATCGCGGGTGGCCAGCACGTTGCCGATATTGGCTTGGGTCAGGGCCTCGCCATTATGCTTGAGCACCTGTGCCCCTGCCTCCACCGCCTTGGCCGCCAGAGGGATATCGCCTGTGATCACAACATCGCCCGCCCCAGCCCGATCTGCGATCCACATATCGGCCAGATCGGGACCATCGGGCACGAACACCACCTCGACCAGCGGATGGGGATCCGGGCGCAGACCGCCATTGGCGACCATCTTGACCTCCACACCGTGGCGCTGCGCGACCGCCTTAACCTCGTCCTTTACCGGACAGGCATCGGCATCGACATAGATCGTCACGCCCCCAGCGCCTGTGCGTGGAAGGCCATGTGATCGCCCATGAAGGTCGACACGAAAAAGTAGGAATGATCGTAGCCGGGCTGCATCCGGAAGATGCCAGCCTGACGACGTGCGGCCATGGCATGCGACAGCGCCTCGGGCATCAGCAGGTCGAGGAACTGGTCAGCGCCGCCTTGGTCGATCAGCACCGGCCCGTCAAACCCGCGCGCGCGCATCAACAAGGTCGCGTCGTGGTCGGCCCAGCTTGCCTCGTCCTTGCCGAGATAGGCTGTCAGCTGTTTGCGCCCCCAATCGCTGGCGGTCGGGTTGGCGATGGGTGCGAAGGCAGACACCGACGCGAACCGTCCCGGCAGACCCATCGCGAGGGTCAACGCCCCATGCCCGCCCATGGAATGCCCGGTGATGGCTTGGCGCGCGGGATCAATCGCGAAGCTCTCGGTGATCAGGGAGGGCAGCTCGTCGCTGATATAGTCCCACATCCCGAAATTCGCCGACCACGGCTTTTGCGTCGCGTCCACGTAAAAGCCCGCGCCCTGGCCCAGATCATAGGCCGCATCATCGGCCACATGCTTGCCACGCGGCGAGGTATCGGGAAACACCACAGCTATTCCGTGACGCGCCGCAAAGGCCTGCGCGCCGGCTTTGACCATCGCGTTCTCATGGGTGCAGGTCAGGCCCGACAGATACCACAGCAACGGCACCGGACCGGCCTGCGCGGCCTCGGGCAAAAACAGCCCGAAGGTCATGTCGCAGGCACAAGCGTCCGAGCTATGGGTGTAGACCCCTTGCGTGCCGCCAAAGGCGCGGTTTTCGGAAACGGTTTGCATAATATGGACCCCTAAACTGTGCCGACCCACGCGATCACCCCGGACACGGTGAGCACGCTGATCGTCGTGGAAACAAGGATGGTGGCCGACACCCGTGCCGGGGCCACCCCGTAATGCGCCGCAAGGATATAGACATTGCCCGCCGTGGGAAGCGCTGCCGCTGCGATGATGACGCCCGCTGTATACGGATCAAGCGGAATGAAGAAGATCACCGCGAAGGCGACAGCAATGGGGTGCAGAACCAGCTTGGAAAACGACAGCCACGCGGCGACCTGAATACGCTCGGCCGATTTGCCCGCAAGCGACGCACCAATCGCAAAGAGCGCGCCGGGCGTCGCGGCAGCCCCAAGAGTTGCCAGAAAGCTGTTCATCGGATCGGGGATCGGCAATTGCAGCGCGGACCAGACGAGGCCCAGAAAGATCGACACAATCATCGGGTTCTTCATCAGCCCCTTGCCAACGGTGCTGAGCACCCCGAGGCTGACCCGCCCGTCGCGCGACCCGGTGATCAGGATCACGATCAGGCTGCCGAACACCAACAAATCCACCGCGAGCACGACCATCACCGGCACAACCGCCGCCTCGCCCAGCAGCAGCACAAGCATAGGGATCCCGAGGAAGCCAACATTGCCGATGACACCGCATTGCGCCTCGACCGCGGCCTCCTCGACGCTGACTTTGCGGATCAGGGCGACGCAGGTGACGATCAGGTAGACCACGGCGGTCGCCCAAAGATAGGCCAGCATCGCATCCGGCAACCAGATATCAGCGAAGGTCAGGTTGGCCGCAAAGCGAAACAGCATCGCCGACAGCGCGAAATAGAACACGAATTTCGTCAGATAGGCTGTCGCTTCAGGCGTGAAAAAGCCCGTGCGTCCCGCGCCGTAGCCCAGCGCGATGATGCCGAAGAAAGGAAGGGTTTGCAGGAAGATCGCGAGCATGTGCGTCGCCTAGCATGGGGATAAACCCGCTGCTAGCCCGACCCGATCAAGATGCCTGCGGCCAAAACGAGCGCCCCTCCGATCACCACCTGCAATGTCGCCCGGAAGAACGGTGTTTGCATGAACCGGTTTTGGATCCACGCAATCGCCCACAGCTCGACGAACACAACGATGACGGCAATGGTCGTGGCGGTCCAGAAATCGGTGATCAGGTAGGGCAGCGCATGGCCAAGCCCGCCGACCGTGGTCATCACGCCCGACGACAGACCCCGCTTCCACGGAGACCCGCGCCCCGACAGCTTGCCATCGTCGCTGGCGGCCTCGGTAAAGCCCATGGAGATGCCCGCGCCAACGCTGGCGGCAAGACCGACAAGGAAGGTCTGATAGGTATCGCCCGTAGCAAACGCCGCCGCAAAGATCGGCGCGAGTGTGCTGACCGACCCGTCCATGAGCCCCGCAAGACCCGGCTGAATCCAGGTCAGCAGGAACTGGCGCTTGGCGGCGGCATCCTCGTCATCGCGGGCCTCAGCGTCCAGATGCGTCGCCTCAAGCCCTTCGGCTTTACGCTCATGCCCCGCCTCGGCCGCGGCCAGATCGCCTAGCAGCTTGCGCGTGTCAGCATCGCGGGTCAGTTTGGCGGCCTGGATATAGAAGCGGTGCGCGTCCCGTTCCATCCGCGCGGCCTCGCCCCGGATCTTCTCAAGCCCCAGCCCATCGACGAGCCAGACAGGTTTGCGGTCATAAAACCCACTGACATGCTCGCGTCGGATCAGCGGGATCACATCACCGAAGCGCGCCTTGTGCAGGTCGATGAGGCGCTGACGATGGCCGTCCTCCTCGACCGCCATATCGTCGAAGATCGCCGCCGATTGGGGATACTCGGCGCGCAATTGCTCGCCGTAGCCGCGATAAATGCGGGCGTCGTCCTCCTCGCTGGAAATCGCGAGGGCGAGAACCTCTTGCTCGCTCAGCTCAGTGAATCGCAAACGGTGGGGGAGGGAAAAGCGCATGGCAACCTCATCTTTTAGAATTATTCTAAGTTAATCCTCTCGCAGCGTCGTGCAAGAGCAAACCTTGTCGCGTCGCCCCTCGCCGGGCTAGGCTGATGCGATGACCGCCCATGACCAAATTACCAACGCCACCCCCGTCCCCCCGAAGCGCGGGCGCAAATATGGCGACGTCATTGCTGGCGCGCGCACGGTGTTCTTGCGTGACGGCTTTGACGGGGCCAGCGTCGACGACATCGCGCGCGAGGCGGGCGTGTCGAAGGCGACGCTTTACAGCTACTTCCCCGACAAGCGGCTGCTGTTCCTAGAGGTCGCGCAGCTGGAATGCGCCGCTATTGCCGAGACCGCCAAGGACGAGGTTGATCTGGACGCGCCGCCTGAGGTTGTGTTGCCGATTGCTGCCGCCAAGATCATCGCGTTCATCAATTCCCGCGTGGGCCTCGGCATCTTCCGGCTGTGCGTCGCGGAAGGCGAGCGGTTCCCCGAGCTGGGCAAGCTCTACTACAACTCCGGCCCGATGACCGCGCGAGGCGAGTTGGCGACGTATCTGGCGTGCTGCGCCGAGAAGGGCACGCTGTCGATCACCGACCCCTTGTTGGCCGCCGATCAGTTCTGCGAGCTGTGCCGGACGGACGCGCATACGCGGCTTTTGTTCGGTGTGTCCGGGCCACCCACGGATGCAGAAGTGGCCCAGATTATCGAGAACGCGCTGGCGATGTTCATGGCGCGCTACGGGCGTTAATCGAGCCTGCGCACCTGCATCTGGTTGTTCTCGCCCTGACGCAACTCGATCATCTTCATCCCCTCGATCAGGTCACTGAGCTTCTTCTTGCCATAGTTGCGCGGATCGAAATCGGGGTTCGCAGTCGTGATCTGCTGGCCGAGCCGACCGAGCGACACCCATTCCTCGTCCCCCAGCGCATCGAAGGCCCGCAGCACGAGGGACCGCGCATCTTCGGTCTGAGCGCGCTTGACGGGCTTGGCAGCGGCCTTGTCGGTAGGGGCAGCATCGCCCATCAGGTTCTCGACATAGATGAAGCGCTTGCAGGCATTGCGGAACGCGGCGGGGGTCTTTTGCTGGCCGATGCCGTAGACATCGACGCCCTGCTCGCGGATGCGGCTGGCCAGACGGGTGAAATCGCTGTCGGAACTGATCAGCACGAACCCGTCAAAACGCCCGGTGTGCAGGATGTCCATCGCATCGATGACGAGGGCGATATCGGACGAGTTCTTGCCGGTGGTATTGGCGAATTGCTGATGCGGCACCAGCGCGAGGGAGGCGAGCTTCTCCGACCAGCCCTTCAGATAATTCGACGAAAAATCGCCGTAGATGCGCCGGACAGAGGCCTCGCCCAGCGACGCGATCTCCTCGAAGATGGCTTCGGCCCATTGCGGCGAGGTATTGTCGGCGTCGATCAGGACGGCGAGGAGTTTGGTATCGGTGGCCAAGGGGCGTTCCTGTGTGTGGGAGGGGGGCGCACCCCCCCTTAATTGGTGGCGACGGGCTTGCAGATCGCGGCGGTGCGCGCCGCGAGCGCCGCATAAGCCGCCGTTTCGGTTGTTGAGACGGTGGTGCAGGTCACATCGGTCGACGTCGAATTGTTGGCATCGAGCACCACCTCCACCTGAAAGGCGCCATCAGTAAGACTGGCCACGGCCGAGCCTTGATCGGCGGTACAGGCATCATCGCCCATCGTCGTTCCGGTTGCCAAATCGGCCACGGATGCCATTTCAAACCCGGTTGGACAGGTGTTGGCGGCATCAGACCACAGCACAGAGCGATCTTCGGGCAAGTCCAGCACAAAACTGGCGGTGATGCACAGCGCATTGCCCAGCGACCGGGGGTCTTCCTGAAAGATCCCGCAATTGTAACCGGGCCCACTGATGGACCCTAGGCCAGCCAATCGTGCGATATCCCACCGGGCCAGCAACGGGCAAAACTTGTCCGACATGAGTTCCGTCGCTTCGACCGAAACGTGCCGAAACCCGTCGGGACATTCGCCAACCCCGGTGACGTTCCGCACCCAAGCGTTCTTGACGACGGCCACATAGTCCGCATCGCCCGCAATGGCAGCTTGTTCGTCGGCGGTCATCAAGTCGTAGAAGGTCAGGCCATCCGCGTAGGTGGGCGTGGCGTCTTGCGCCAAGGCAAACGGCGTGGGCAGGGAGAGGACAAGTCCGAGGGCAATCGCTTTGGGGGTCATTGAAATGCTCCGATACAACCAATGGGCGTAGCGTAGCGCAGATCGGGCAGAACCTACAGGTTTTTCCACAGGATTAGCGCATCGGTCTTGCCCTGCCGGGGGTGATTGAACGCGGCGGGCAGGCGTCCCACCGTTTGGAACCCCGCCCCTTCCCAGATGGCAATAGCGCGCGTGTTTGTCGAGACCACGAAGTTAAACTGCATCGCCTCAAAGCCCAAACGCGGTGCCTCGCTCAGCGCGTGGTCCAGCATGGCCCGCGCAACCCCCATCCCGCGCGCCTTGGGCGCGGTGGCGAACCCGGCATTGCACACATGCCCACCGCCCCCCGCCTGATTGCGCTTGATGTAGAACGTCCCCAGCGCCGCCCCCGCATTCTCGGCCACATAGACGGCACTTGTGGGCGCACACCAGTAGCGGATCGCGTCGTCTTGGCTGATATCGGGATCCACCGTATATGTGTCGCCCGCACGGAAAATCGGCCGAAGGATATCCCAAATCGCATCGGCGTCAGACACGGTTGCAGGGCGGATCGAGATAGCATCGGTCATGCGACCAACCCAAGCAGAGATCTGCTCGCGCCGCAATCGCAAGGGTGTGATCTGCGTCGCGCGTGGATCTGTGCGACAGTGCAAAACAGGTCTCACGAATGGAAAGCCCCCTGTATGCGCGCCTTGATCACATTTGCCTGCTCCGCAACTCTGGCACTTGCCAGCGCGGCCTCTGCTGTGCCGTTTTCCGACTGGACGGAGCAACGCTTTTCCATGTTTTCCAGCAATGACTGGACACAAGAATCGGGCAGCGTTGGGGTAACCTCGGATGGCACCGTTTCGATGCTGTGGACACAGATGCCGCCCAGCGAGGGTGGGACGCGCAGCGCCAGTTGGTCTTGGTCGGTAACGGAAACTGTGGTGCCCACTGCGTTGAACCAGCGGGGCGGTGATGACCGCAATCTGTCGCTGTACTTCGTGTTCATGCCCAAGGAGATCGCCGACGCGAACCGCAGCGCTGGCATCCGCAAGCTGCTGAACATCGAGGAGGCGCGCGTGTTGATGTATGTGTGGGGCGGCAACCATCCGCGCGGGTCCGTGGTCGGATCGCCTTATCTGGGCGAGCGTGGGCGCACCATCGCTCTGCGGCCTGCAAGCACTGGCAGCTTTAACGAGCAGGTGAACCTCGCCGCCGACTATGCCCGTGCGTTTGGCGGTGACGTGACCGAGCTTGTTGGCATGGCCCTGTCTGCCGATAGTGACGACACCGATGGACGGATCAACGCGCAATTGTCGAACTTGCAGCTGCGCTAGCGTCTAGAACCTTAGCCATTTGAACGCGCGGGCGAGGAAGGCTTTGGCGTCATATTCCACTGGCGTGCCATGGGCCATGACAACCGTTTGAACCGGCCAGGCCAGAACTTGACGCAGCGCCGCCCGCGCCTGGGCTTTGTCGATGAGGGCAAGGCGAAACTTGCGTGGCACACTCGGTTCGTGCGCGGTCATCAGATCCAGCCGCGCAACGACAGCGCGCCACCCCCGATACCAGCCGCGCGGCATCTGTTGCAGCAAATCGGTGAAAATCACCGTGCCGCTCTTGCGGTGAAAGAACACCACCTCGGTCGCGAGCTTGGTGCGGATCACGACCTGCGCGATCTCGCCCTCCCATCCCAGATGCGGCGTTTCGCTAAGGGTGCTGGCGAACACCAGATCACCGCGCGCCTCGGCCAGACCGGGTGCGCCATGGATCGCAGCGTCGGGAAAGGCCTGCGCCCAATCGCTTAGATAGCTGTCATGCAGCGTGTTGGGGGCGACCAGATGTGCGACCGGCCCAAGTTTGGAGAGATCATCCTGCACCATCTCGCGCAGCGCGACGGGCGACCACACCCACAGATCACCGTCCCTCAAGCGCACTACGACCATCCGCGTCGGATAGTGAAACCCCGCAGCCGCAACGATCGGAGGACCGTCGCTGAACCAAATCTCCGGGCCGTGGGGTTTCAGCATCGCTTAGTAAAGCACCACAGAGCGGATCGACTTGCCCGCATGCATCAGATCGAACGCCTCGTTGATTTGCTCCAGCGGCATCGTGTGCGTGATCATCGGGTCGATCTCGATCTTGCCGTCCATGTACCAATCGACGAATTTCGGCACATCCGTGCGCCCCTTCGCCCCGCCAAACGCGGTGCCTTTCCAGACGCGTCCCGTGACCAGCTGGAAGGGGCGCGTGCCAATCTCGGCCCCGGCAGGTGCCACGCCGATGATGACCGACACACCCCAACCGCGGTGGCTGCATTCGAGTGCATCGCGCATCACTTGGACGTTACCCGTGGCGTCGAAGGAATAATCCACGCCGCCGATCTGGTCGAACTCGGTCTTGGTTAACTTTACGATTTCCTCGACCACGGTCCCGTCGATCTTGGAGGGGTTCACGAAGTGGGTCATGCCGAACTTGCGGGCCATCTCCTCCTTGCCGTCGTTCAGATCGACGCCGATGATCTTGTCCGCGCCCGCCATGCGCAGGCCTTGGATCACGTTCAGGCCGATACCGCCGAGGCCGAAGACCGCCGCCGTGGACCCAATCTCGACCCCGGCGGTGTTGATGACCGACCCGATGCCGGTGGTCACGCCGCAGCCGATGTAGCAGATCTTATCGAACGGTGCGTCTTCGCGGACTTTGGCCAGCGCGATCTCGGGCATAACCGTGTGGTTCGCGAAGGTCGAGCAACCCATGTAGTGATAGATCGGCGTCCCATCGAGCATCGAAAACCGCGAGGTGCCGTCTGGCATCAGGCCTTGCCCTTGGGTGTTGCGGATAGCGGTGCAGAGGTTGGTTTTGCCCGACAGGCAGGAATAGCACTGGCGGCATTCAGGGGTATATAGCGGGATCACGTGATCGCCGGGCTTCAGCGTCGTGACGCCCTCGCCAACTTCCATGACGATGCCCGCGCCTTCGTGTCCGAGGATGCTCGGGAACAGGCCCTCGGGATCCGCGCCGGACAAGGTGAACTCGTCCGTGTGGCAAATGCCGGTTGCCTTGATCTCGACCAGAACCTCGCCCGCTTTGGGGCCTTCGAGGTTCACTTCCATAATCTCAAGCGGTTTTCCGGCTTCCAAAGCCACGGCTGCTGTCGTGCGCATCTTGCGTTCCTCCCTTATCGCGTTTGAGGAGACCGTGGCGCAGCCCTAAGTGATTTGCAACTAGCCCAAGCGCAACAGATGCCGCTTGACCCGGTCAGAGGCACTGCCAGTGCGCAAAGGGACATCGGACCAAATACGTAAGGTGTGCGCGGTGCTGACCGCCTCAGCAAAGGGACGCATGAGGCGGCGGTCGCGCAGCAAGTTGGCCACCAAGGTCTCATGCCCCATCAGGACACCCGCGCCGTTAACGGCCTCCTCTAGCGCCAGAGCATAGAGCGAATACACCGGTCCACGCGGCACAACTTTGGCGTCCGGAGCGGCGTGGTTCAACCATGTTTGCCAGTCATCCGCCCAGACGGCGTCAGACAGGCACGGGACATGGGCGAGGTCTGCGGGCTTGGTCAACGCCTCGGCAATATCAGGCGCGCAAACCGGAAACAGCGTGTCGTGCGCGATCGCCTCGCCCTGCCGCCCTTTCGCATAGAACACACACAAATCAAACGGAGCCCGCTTGAGGTTCGGCGGCTCTTCCAGTGCAGTGATCGAGATCGTGATATCGGGGTCTGTCTTACGCAGCTCCGGCAAACGCGGCGATAACCAGAGCTGCGCGAGCGCAGGCAAGGTCGCGATGTGCACGGTCTTGGGGGCGGCTTCCCGGCGTAGAGTTTGGCTGGCTGTGCCAACCGCGTCGAAAGCGTTTGTAAGGTCGGGCAGAACTCGGTGACCCAGCGGTGTCAGAATCACCTCGCGCGCTGTGCGTTTGAAAATTTGCGCGTCTAGATCGGCCTCAAGGGCTTTAACATGGGCGGTAATCGCGCCTGGGGTCACGCCCAGCTCGCGCGCGGCGGAGGCAAAACTGCCCAGACGCGCAGCGGCCTCGACAGCGCGCAGGGCGTTGAGGGCGAAACCTTTAGGGCGTGGCGGAGAGACAGGCATCGCTGACCTTAAATTTTTCTAACCCTTATTTTTCAGAAAACTGATTTGCAGGCAAGGCGGCGCTTAGGGATAAGTTACTTTCGAAGGAGACTTGTCATGCCCCATCTCGCTCCCCGCCCTTGGGTACCCGCCGATTGTGAGGCCCGCGTCCAGAGCATTGCCGAAGGCGGATCCCAGTCCTCAGGCGCGATCGCCGCTCGGATTGAGGCGTTGATTCTCGAAAATACAGCGATCCATGACGCTGAGTGTTTTAACCTTAACCCGGCCACAAACGTGATGAATCCCCGCGCCGAAGCGGTCCTTGCGAGAGGGCTCGGCGGACGACCCTCGCTTGGCTATCCGGGCGATAAATATGAGATGGGGTTGGAGGCAATCGAGCAGATCGAGGTGCTCGCTGCTGAACTGGCCGCAGAGATTTTCAGCGCGCGCTATGCCGAGATACGGTGCGCATCTGGGGCAATGGCGAACCTCTATGCGTTCATGGCGCTGACGAAACCGGGCGATTCAATCATCGCGCCACCTGCCGCAATTGGCGGGCATGTGACCCATCATAGTGCAGGCTGTGCAGGGCTTTATGGGCTAATCACACATGCAGCTTCCGTTGATGCAGATCGATATTCCGTTGACCTAGAGGCATTGCGCGCATTGGCTTTGCGGGTAAGGCCCAAACTGATCACCATCGGCGGCTCGCTGAACCTGTTCCCACATCCGGTTGCCGAAATCCGCGCCATAGCGGATGAAGTAGACGCAAAGGTATTGTTCGACGCGGCGCATCTATGTGGGATGATCGCGGGCGGCGCTTGGGAAAACCCGTTGGATCAAGGCGCGCATCTAATGACAATGAGCACCTATAAAAGCCTCGGCGGTCCTGCTGGCGGGATGATTGTCAGCAATGACCAAGAGATTGCCGAACGACTGGATGCAATTGCTTTTCCCGGGATGACCGCGAATTTCGATGCAGGCAAGACCGCTGCTTTGGCGTTGGGACTTTTGGATTGGCGAGACTTTGGCGCGGCCTACGCATCAAAGATGGTGGAGGTTGCGCAAAGTTTGGCAAGCGTGTTGCATGATACGGGCGTCCCGGTATTCAGCGCGGGAAACGGATTCACACGCTCGCATCAATTCGCGATTGAGGCGGACGCTTACGGCGGCGGGCACATAATGTCCAAGAACTTGCGAAAAGCGGGTTTCCTCGCGAGTGCTATCGGACTGCCGACTTCGCATGGCGAGGGCTTACGTTTGGGCACGCCCGAACTCGTGCGGCGCGGTGTGAAACAAGGCGATTGTGTTGAAATCGGCAAGTGTATTGCGGAGGCGTTAACGAGTGCCGCTCCACAAATGTGCGCCGAACAAACCAAGACGCTTCGCAAAAGGTTCAATGGTATTTCATTTACTCACAATTCACCTTAACCGGCGGCGTTAACCTTAACCGGCGGCGTTAAACTTAACCGGCGGCGTTAAACTTAACCGGCGGCGTTAAACTTAACCGGCGGCGTTAAACTTAACCGGCGGCGTTAAACTTAACCGGCGGCGTTAAACTTAACCGGCGGCGTTATTGCACAGAATGAAATTCTGATTTGCATAGATTTGCAAGTCGAGCGTGAAATACAGATATTAACCTGTAAACACAGCTAGGGTTGGCCTTTACCTCCCGCACTAGAGCCACGCCCAAACCCTAATTTAGGTTCACAAGACTTTGTTACCCCGAAACCTCACTTCACAGCAAACTTCGCCATAAAGTACCGATTATACGCCACAAACGCCTCAGCCGTCCGCGTCCGCTCGGTGATGCGCTGCAGGATCCGCGCCCGGGCTTTCTCGGACAACACCAGCCGGATAATCTTGTTCAACACCCACCGCACGCGAGGTTTCTTGCGGGTCATTTCCTCGTCGATGCGGGTCAAGGCCAGACCAAATATCAAGAAAAACTCCTGCTCCACATCCACCGAAGGGGCCACGGCCTCGGTAATGTCTTCCTCGCTGAGCATCTCGAGACCCGGACGCGCGGCCAAAACATCGCGCCACACCGTCACATGATGCCCACCACCGACCTTGCGCTTGTGCCCCTCCTGCGTGCCGCCCTCAGGCGTGCGGAAACAGTCGGACACGATGATATGGCCGCCGGGCGCGTGGCCCGCAGCCTTATCAAGCGCAATCTCAATAGGGATGTACTGAAAGCTCTCGGAAAAGAGACACAGATCGAACGTTTGATCGCTCGCGAAGTCCTCGAACATCATCTCGTGCACGGTCGCCTCTGGCGCATTCTCGCGGCACCGAGCTGCCAGAAACGCGCTTGGCACAACGATGTCGACCGAATGGCCCAAGGCCAGCAGTTTGGCCGCCGTCTCGCCCGCACCACCACCGATATCGAGGATGCGCAACTTGCCTTCCGGCAGCAACTTGAACAGCTTGTCGGTATAGGCAGCCTGAGCCGCGCCCACATTGGCAGCGTTCACTTCAAGCCCAGTCCACAGACCGTAATGCAGGTTTTCCGCGCCAGTCAGCCATTTGGTAGCCGAGAGGCCCACGTCGAGGCCGATGGCCCGTGTATCGAGTTTTTGTCCCATGACGAGGCATGTAGCGGGACTGTGCGCGCGGGGGAAGACCCTACTGTTGCACCATGTCCGCGACCGAAACGCAGGCACCGCCTGCCGCGCATGAAAGGACCGCACCCCGCACGCTTGACCGGTCCGCGTAGACCTTGCTGCTGCACGGGCCAATCTCCGTCTCGTACCCGCCTTTGCCGTCCTCGCGCAGGAACGCGATCCATGGCGCTGTCGGCACTTGGCCGCACCACTGTGCCACGCAGTTTACCGTGACGATTGCTTGGCCGGACACAGGTCGCGAGAATGTCGCGTTGGCCAGCCCCAGTCCCTGGAAGTCCGCGCGATAGGTTTGCGTTTCGGGCATCGCAAACAGCGGCTCGCCTGCCTTTGGCGCAGGTCGTGGTGGGGTGATTGAAGTCAGGGTGAAATCGCCCTGGACAACGATATAGCGCTCAGAAGCCTCGCTTGCCTCGATCCAGCTGTCTTGGACTCCGTAGGGCAAGCACGACAGCGCCAAGGCAGGTTGGCCGATCAAGGCGAACGCGAGGGCCAGCCGGATCATATCTGCCCCTCGAACGCCTTGAACACCGCCGCGTAGACGTCGCGCTTGAACGGCACGATCCCGTCCAGAACCTCCGCCGGATCTTTCCAGGCCCAAGCGGAAAACTCACGATGCTCACCGTCGATGTTGATATCGGTGTCCTCACCGTTAAAGCGCATGAGGACCCATTTCTGCTCCTGCCCGCGATACTTGCCGCCCCAGATTTTGCCGACCAGTTCCGGTGGCAAATCATATGGCAACCACGCATCATGCAACGCGACCAGATCGGCCTTATCCGCGGTCACCCCGGTCTCTTCGCATAGCTCGCGGAACCCGGCCTCGGTGACGCTTTCGCCCGGATCGATCCCGCCCTGGGGCATTTGCCACGCCGGGTTCGACGCGGGGCTGTCGATGCGTTGCGCCGCGAAAATGCGGCCCTGACCATCTGCCAGGACCACACCTACACATTTGCGATACGGCAGCGCGGCAATTTCTGCCGCACTTAGATCAGTCTTGCGGGCCAAGAGCGTTCAACCCTTTAAGGATGTCGATGGCATAGGCCAGTTGGTAGTCCTCAAGGCGCAACTCGGCGACCTCGGCGGCGCGCTCTTGTTCCTCCAGAGCTTGCTCGCGCTGCGCCTCGGTCATCGAGTCGTTGTCGAGTGCGCCGCGCAAACCGGCTTCAGACCGGCGCTCGGGCGCTTCTTCCGTCTCCGCCTCAGGATCACGGCGGGGCGGTTGCTGCACAACGATGTCTGGCGAAATGCCCAAAGCTTGAATCGACCGACCCGACGGCGTGTAATACCGTGCCGTGGTTAGGCGCATAGCCCCGTCACCGCGCAACGGAATGACCGACTGAACAGACCCCTTGCCGAAGCTCTTGGTCCCAATGACGATCGCCCGGCGGTGGTCTTGCAGCGCACCCGCGACGATTTCGGACGCAGACGCCGAGCCCCCATTGATCAATACCACAATCGGCTTGCCTTGGGCCAGATCGCCCTCGACCGCATTGAAACGCTCGCCGTCTTGGGGATCGCGGCCACGGGTGGACACGATTTCCCCTTCATTGAGGAACGCATCAGAGACCCTGATCGCCTGGTTCAAAAGACCGCCCGGATTGTTGCGCATATCAAGGACGATGCCATCGACATTGTCGATCCCGCCCAGCTCGGCGATCTGTTCTTGCAGGCCGTCGACAAGGTTGGGGTAGGTCTGATCGTTGAAGGTGGTGATCCGCATCACGACCGCATTGCTTTCGGTCCGCGCCCGCACAGCGGTCAGGCGGATAACGTCGCGCACGATGGTGATGTCAAACGGCTCGTCCATGCCTTCGCGCACCACTGTGATGACGATCTCGGACCCGACCTCGCCGCGCATCAGATCAACCGCGTCATTCAGCGTCAGGCCCAGCACGGATTGCCCATCCACATGGGTGATGAAGTCACCAGCCTCGACACCCGCATTGAACGCAGGGGTGTCGTCCATCGGTGTGACGACCTTCACGAACCCTTCCTCTTGGGTCACCTCGATACCGAGCCCCCCGAACTGGCCGCGCGTCTGCACGCGCATGTCATCGAAGTTCTCAGGCGGCAGATAGCTGGAATGCGGATCAAGCGATGTCAGCATCCCGTTGATCGCCGCCTCGATCAGGTCAGCATCCTCGACCTCTTCGACATATTGCGAGCGGATCCGCTCGAAGATGTCGCCGAACAGGTCAAGCTGCTCGTAGACGGAGGCTTGGCGCGAGCTTTCCTGCGCCACCAGCGGTCCTGCGACTTGCGTGACGAGTAGAGCGCCCGCCAATGTGCCGCCCAAAGCGGCCACGATATATCTTTGCATTTGCCTCAATCCTCGTCGTTCTTGAACCAGTTTGCCGGGTCTAACGGCTGCTGATCCTGCCTGAGTTCCAAATAAAGCGTCTCTGGCCGTGTTTGGCCACCTTCAATCCCAGTGTTGAGCGCCGCTTCGCCTGCAATAAGGCCCAGCGCGCTGCCAGCATCGGCAATATCGCCCGCTCGGGAGAATACTGTCCCTAAACCAGCGATGATCAACAGGGTTCGGGCCTCAGGCTCCAGCACGATCACGTTACCATAATCCAGCAAGGGGCCCGCATAGCGCACCGTCGCCGCCACCGGAGACGTGACCAAAGCCCCCGCACTGACCGCCAACACGAGGCCTGGACGCACGACACCGGCCTGATCCGGCTCGTTAAATCCGCGCAGCAGCGTCCCGGACACGGGCAGCGGCAATGCCCCGCGCAAATCCTCGAAATTCTGCGTGGCGGCAGGCAAGCGTTCCAGCGCACCAAGGCCAACGGCGAAGGCCGCGAGCGTATCACTGCTTTCGAGCAGGGCTTGCAACATCACCCGATCAGGTGCCGCGGGCGGAACACCTTCGCGCTGCGCCATCGCGGCGGCCAAGGCAACTCGGGCGGTTTGCGCCCCCTCAAGCCCGGCCTGAAGTTGTGCCAGCGCCGCGTCTTGGCCTTGGCGGATGAAGGAAAGGTCCTCGAAATCGCGCCGCAACGCATCCGCCTGCGCCTGCAACCCCGGCGTCAATTCCGCCACCATCATGCCCGCGCGCGCACTGCCAATCGGCCCGGAGGGATGGATCAGCAAGACCTGCGCGGGGGTGCGCTGGATGATCTGAAGTGCCGCCAGCAGATCGGCCAACTGCGCCTCGTCACGGGTCAGCCGCGTCTCGATCACACGCGCGCGTATCTCAGACTGCCGCATCCCATCGCGCAGCGCGCTCAGCCCCGCCTCGAATGCCCGTACTGTTTGGGTCAGCGAGCCGATGCGATCTTCCGCTGTCTCGGCTGCAACCAGCGCATTGGCCGCCTCCTGCAACTGCGCCACCGCCGCCTCGGCCTCTGCCACAGGGTTCGCCTGCGCCGACGCGGTACCGAGCATCATGCAAAGGGCGAGCGCGCGGATCATTTCTGAATAAGGCTCTGCCCGGTCATCTCAGGCGGCAAGTCCATCGCCATCAAGTCCAGCAAGGTCGGCGCAAGATCGGCAAGCCGTCCGTCGCGCATCCCCGCGCCTTCAGGCCCGCCCACAAGGATCACCGGCACCGGGTTCAGCGTATGCGCGGTATGCGGCCCGCCCGTCACCGGATCCACCATCGTTTCGCAATTGCCATGATCAGCGCAGATCACCATCGCGCCGCCAGCCGCTTCCAACGCCCCAAGCACCCGCCCGAGCCCGGCATCCACGGCAGCACAGGCAGCCTTCGCGGCCTCCAAGTCACCCGTATGCCCAACCATATCGGGGTTGGCGTAATTCACGACGATCAGGTCATAGCCATGCGCGATCGCCTCAACAAACTTATCCGTCACCTCGCCCGCAGACATCTCGGGTTGGAGGTCATAGGTCGCCACGGCGGGACTTTTCGGCATGAACCGATCCTCGCCCGTCTCCGGCACCTCCTGTCCACCGTTCAGAAAGAACGTCACATGCGGATACTTCTCCGTCTCGGCCAGACGAAACTGCGTCTTGCCGTGGAGGGCGGCCCAATGACCCAGCGTGTTGGTCAACTCGCGCTTGGGGAACACCGTTTGCATATAGCCGTTATGCGAGTCTGAGTATTGCACCATCCCCAGCATCGTACTCAACTCAGGCCGCTTGGCGTCAAACCCGTTGAAATCCGGCGCGCCAAAGGCGGCGAGGATCTCTCGTGCGCGGTCGGCTCGGAAGTTCAGACAAAACAGACCATCGCCCGCGTTCATCCCCGCATAGTCCCCAATCACCGAAGGCGCGATAAACTCATCCATCTCGGCCTTTGCATAGGATGCCTCAACCGCAGCAATGGCGCTGCCAGCCGCCGCGCCCTGCCCATGGGCCATCGCCTCAAACGCGCGCGCGACGCGGTCCCACCGATTGTCCCGATCCATCGCCCAATAGCGGCCAATGACAGTGCCAATTCGCGCGCCCTTGGGCATCGCGCCCGCCAGCCCTGTCACAAAGCCAAGCGCTGAATCCGGGGCCACGTCACGCCCATCGGTGATCGCATGCAGAACCACTGGCACGCCCGCCGAAGCAATCGCCTTCACAGCCGCCAGCACATGCACGATATGCCCATGCACGCCGCCATCCGAGGCCACGCCCATCAGATGCGCGGTCCCGCCGGTGTCCTTCATAGTCTCGATAAACGCGACCAAAGCAGGCTCGCGCTGGAACGATCCGTCCTCAATCGCCAGATCAATCTGTCCCAGATCCATCGCCACAACACGGCCCGCGCCAATATTGGTGTGCCCCACTTCGGAATTG
>CBDIHL010000044.1:0-466777 GCA_965279125.1 Dinoroseobacter sp. | reverse complement strand
TTGAAGTCGCCAAGACCAACGGTCTCGAGCAGGTGATTGGAAATATCGTCACGCTCGGCTTTCGGCATACCTTTCATGCGGGGCCGAAATCGACGTTCTCACGCACGCTCATCCACTCAAACAACGCGCCTTTCTGGAAGACCATGCCGCGCTCGGGCGCAGGGCCGGTCACATAGTGACCATTGATGGAAATCTTGCCTTCGGTGGGGGCCAGAAAGCCTGCGACGATGTTTAGAAGGGTGGTCTTGCCGCAGCCTGAGGGGCCGAGCACAGACATCAACTCGCCTTCCTTCAAGGTCAGCGACACATCTTTCAATGCTTGGATCGACGAGCCGTTGGGCAAGTCAAACCGCATGGAAAGGTTATCAATTACGAGGTCAGTCACCGGGTCTCTCCTGCCAGTCAGTCCGGCCTATAAGGCAAGACGGCCCGGAAAACCTCCGGGCCGTCCCTTAGCGCGGTGGCGCTAGATTACATCGACGATGCGGAGGTCAGCGGACCTGCATTCACAGCATCGGTGTAGCTGTCGAGGGCAGATTCGATGGAGCCTGCTGCAACGAACACGCCAGCAACACCGGCCATGAAGTCAGCCGCACCGCCGCCGAGCCACTTTTCGCCAAGCTGCTCTTCGACCGTTGGGAAGACGAAGGTGTCGATGGTCGCGATGGTTGCTTCCACATCCATACCCGCGTCTTTCGCGATCACTTCCAGCATCTCGTCACGCTTGTCGCCTGCGGCCCACATGGCGTTGGCGTCTGCGGTCACGGCGAGGAACTTGGTCAGCAGCTCGGACTCTTCAGCGGCGAAGTCGGAGGGAACTGTGGTCGCATCGAAGACCAGGATGCCCAGCTCTTCTTTCTCGGCACCGGTCAGAAGAACGTTGCCGTTCTCTTTCATGCGACGCAAAGCACCACCCCAGCCACACACCATGTCGAGGTTGCCTTGTGCGAAGGCTGCTGCGCCATCGGCAGGGGCCATGTCGACGATTTCCATCGTGCCGATATCAACACCAAAGTGTGCCATCTGGCTCAGGAAGCCGTAATGCGCGGCGGTGCCGATTGGCACGCCCACTTTTTTGCCTTCCAGCTCGCCTGCGGACATTTTGTCGATCTCAAGCGCTTCGGCCACGACGCAGTTGTCGTTCTCGGAGTAGCTGACAGCCACGTCTACGATCTGAAGGTCCTGACCTGCGGAGGTTGCGACAACGAAGGGCGGTACACCCTGGCTGACGGAGATCTGCACGTCGCCGGACGCCATAGCAGCGGACATCGCGGTGCCGGTGTCAAAGCTGACCCAGTTGATGGAAACGCCCATCGCTTCTTCGTAGGTGCCCATAACTTTGGCGTACTGGAACGGCATTGGCCACTCGAGGAAGTAGGCAACCGTGATTTCTTCAAGGTGACCAGCTGCTGCTGCCGCTTGGGCCGAGCATACCAGTGCGAAGGTCGCGACGGCGCCTTTGAGTTTGGTCGTAAGTTTCATGAGATCTCCCCGGGGGTCTGTTGTGAATGCTTAGCGCATCATTTGCCTTTTTGGCGTCCTCAACTATAGCGACGTGTTTTTGAAGCCGTATAGGTCCAGTTTGCCTTTTTCGCTTGAGTCCAGATCGCGTGAGGGTTGACGACAGGCCAGCTTGCTCGCTTATTCTGGTCTTACCAGATCGCACACTCTGGCCCTATTCGCTTTTCGTTTTCTTCGGCACGGTCTGTTCGTCTTATCGCCGCCTTCCCGAGGCCCCGCTTTCAAGGATTTTGCTATGAACACCCCCATAAATCCCAACGACTTAACAGACGTCATCGAAGCGGACCGCGCGCATCTGTGGCATCACCTGGATGCAGCATAAGGGCCTTGAGGAAAACGATCCCAGAATCATTGTCGAAGGCAAAGGCATGCGCGTTTGGGATGCGCTGGGCAAAGAGCATCTTGATGGGGTGTCCGGCGGCGTCTGGACCGTCAATGTCGGCTACGGGCGCGAACGCATTGCCAATGCGGTGCGCGATCAGCTGATCACGCTGAACTATTTTGCGAACTCGCTCGGCTCTATCCCCGGCTCGCGCTTTGCCAAGATGCTGATCGACAAGATGCCGGGCATGAGCCGCGTCTACTATACCAACAGTGGGTCCGAGGCGAACGAGAAGGCCTTTAAGATGGTCCGCCAGATCGCCCACAAGCGCTACGGCGGCAAGAAGCACAAGATCCTGTACCGCGAACGCGATTACCACGGCTCCACCTTGGCGACGATGTCCGCAGGCGGTCAGCTGGAGCGCAACGCCCAATACGGCCCCTTCGCACCCGGCTTCGTGTCGGTCCCGCATTGCATGGAATACCGCGCGCAGGTGGAAACGGAAAACTACGGCGAATGGGCCGCAAACCAGATCGAGGAAGTCATCCTGCGCGAAGGCGCCGACACCATCGGCGCGCTGTGCCTTGAGCCTGTGACCGCAGGCGGCGGCGTGATCACCCCGCCCGAGGGCTATTGGACCCGCGTGCAAGAGATCTGCAAGAAATACGACATCCTCCTGCATATCGACGAGGTTGTCTGCGGCGTGGGGCGCACCGGTGAGTGGTTCGGCTACCAGCATTACGGCATCAAGCCCGACTTCGTGACGATGGCGAAAGGCGTGGCCTCAGGCTACGCGGCGATTGCCTGCATGGTGACGACCGAGGAGGTCTTCGAGATGTTCAAGGATGACGTAAACGATCCGATGAACTACTTCCGCGATATCTCCACTTTCGGGGGCTGCACGGCGGGACCGGCGGCGGCGATCGAGAACATGGCGATCATCGAAGAAGAGGGGCTGTTGGCGAATACGACGGCGATGGGCGAGCGCTTGCTGGCAAATCTCGCTGTGCTGGAAGAAAAGCACGCGGTGATCGGCCAGAACCGCGGCAAGGGCCTCTTTGTCGGGACCGAGCTTGTCGCGGACCGCAAAACCCGCGAACCTGCGCCCGAAAAGATGGTCCAAGCCGTCGTCGCCGATTGCATGGCGCAAGGCGTCATCATCGGGGCGACCAACCGCTCTATCCCCGGTCATAACAACACGCTGTGTTTCAGCCCGGCGCTGATTTCCACCGCGGATGACATCGACCAGATCACAGATGCCGTTGACGGCGCGCTCACCCGCGTTTTCGGCAACTAATCCCAAACGAACAGACCGGAGTATTCGATCCCCATGGCAGACCTCCCGAGCACCGCCCGCGTCGTCATCATCGGCGGGGGCGTTGTCGGCGTCTCGACGCTGTATCATCTGGCCAAGAAGGGCTGGACCGATTGTGTCCTGCTGGAAAAGAACGAGCTGACCGCCGGCTCCACTTGGCACGCGGCGGGGAACTGCCCCAATTTCTCGACCTCGTGGGCGGTGCCTGAACATGCAGCGCTACGGGTTGGAGCTGTATCGTGGCCTCGCCGACGAAGTTGACTACCCGATGAACTATCATGTGACGGGTGCGCTGCGTTTGGCGCATTCGATGGAGCGGATGCGCGAGTTCGAAAAGGTCGCGGGTCTTGGCCGGGCGCAAGGCCTCACGCTGGATATCTGCACCCCGGACGAGCTGAAAGAGCACAACCCGTTCATGGAAACCCATGATCTGGCGGGCGGTATGTGGGATCCGCTCGACGGCGATATTGACCCCGCGCAGCTGACTCAGGCGCTGGCCAAAGGTGCGCGCGATATGGGCGCTAAGATTGCGCGCTTCACGCCTTGCACGGGTGTCCGGCGCGAAGGCGGCGAGTGGGTGGTCGAGACCGAAAAGGGCGAGATCCGCTGCGAGAAGGTGGTGAACGCCGCTGGCTACTATGCCCAACGCGTCGGCGAGATGTTCAAGCCGTTTGGCGGGCGTCACGTGCCGATGGTTGTGATGTCTCACCAGTATTTCCTCACGGAAGAAATTGGTGAGCTGGCTGCGTGGACCAAGGAGGTCGGCCACAAGATGCCGATGATCCGCGACGTCGATATCTCGTACTACCTGCGCCAAGACAAAGCCGGTCTGAACCTCGGCCCCTACGAGCGGAACTGTAAGGCGCACTGGGTCACGCCCGAAGATCCGATGCCGCAGGACTTCAGCTTCCAGCTTTACCCGGACGATCTGGAACGGCTGGAATTTTATATCGAGGACGCGATGGAGCGTGTGCCACTGCTCGGCACCGCAGGTGTGGGCCGCAACATCAACGGCCCCATCCCCTACGCGCCCGACGGCCTGCCGATGATCGGCCCAATGCCCGGTGTGCCAAACGCGTTCGAGGCGCACTCCTTCACCTTCGGCATCGCTCAAGGCGGTGGGGCTGGCAAGGTCATGTCCGAATGGCCGATCGAGGGCGAGACCGAATGGGACATGTGGGCGGTCGATCCGCGCCGCTACACGTCTCATGCGGATCACGACTATTGCCTGTCCAAGGCGCTGGAAACCTACGGGCACGAATATGCGATGCACTTCCCGCATCACGAATGGCCTGCGGGGCGCGACAAGAAGCTGTCGCCGGTGGATGGCAAAATCCGTGCGCTGGGCGGCCAAATGGGCGCCTATAACGGGTGGGAGCGTGCGAACTGGTTTGCGCAGGACGGCGAGGACACAAGCGAGGACAGCACCCAAACCTGGAACCGCCACGGTCCATGGGAGCCCGCGATCAAACGCGAGGTTGAGGCGGTGCGCGATCGCGTTGGTGTGCTCGACCTGCCGGGGTTCTCGCGGTTCAATCTGTCGGGCGCGGGCGCTGCGGAATGGTTGCGGGGCCGGATCGCAGGTGCGCTGCCCAAAGTGGGCCGCATGACGCTGGGCTATTTCCCCGACAGCCGGGGCCGCATCCTGACCGAGATGTCGCTGATCCGCCACGGCGAGGATCATTTCACGCTGATCACCGCGGCCTTGGCCCAGTGGCACGACTTCGAGATGCTGCGCGATACTTTGGCAGACGGGCTGAGCCTGACGGATCACACGGACGAGTTCTCGACCCTGATCGTGTGCGGGCCGAAATCGCGCGAGGCGTTTCAGGCGATGGGCACCGATGCGGACCTCTCGCTGGGCTGGTTGACCCATCAAGCCGCACAGGTGGCCGGGATCGACTGCGCCTTGGCGCGGGTCAGCTTCGCGGGCGAGCTGGGGTGGGAAATTCATGCCGCAAACGCGGATATCCCCGCGCTTTACGACGCGGTTCTGGGCGCGGGGGCGACCCCGTTTGGAATGTACGCTCTGAACTCCATGCGGATCGAGAAGGGCTACCGCGCGTGGAAGGGCGATCTGTCGACGGATTACTCGCTGCTCGAAGGCGGTCTGGGCCGGTTCATCAAGTTCGACAAGCCCCAAGACTTCCCCGGCAAGGCGGCGCTTTTGAACGAGCAGCAGCAAGGGTCCAAGAAGACCTTCGCCACGCTGACGATTCAGACCGACGCGCTCGACGCGCCCTATATGGCCACGATCTGGCACGGCGATCAGGTGGCGGGCGAGATCACGTCCTGCGCCTATGGCTACCGCGTTGGCACGACTGTCGCGCTGGGCCTCGTGAAGCCCGAATGGAACGTCCCCGGCACCGAGCTGGAGGTCGATATCTTCGGTACCCGCCACGCCTGCACCGTCCAAGCCGACGCCCCGATGTGGGATCCCGAAAACGCGCGGTTGCGTGCCTAGACAGGAGCGCGCGACATGAGCGCAATCACCCTTCTGGACGGCGGGATGGGCCAAGAGCTGATCCGCCGCTCCGGCAAGCCCGCCGCCCCGTTGTGGTCAACGCAGGTGATGATCGACACGCCCGGTTTGGTGGGTGCGGTCCATAGCGACTATGCCGATGCGGGCGCGAGTGTGGCCACGTCTAACACCTACGCGATCCACCGCGACCGTTTGAGGGGCGGCAGTTCCAACCACTACGCGGGCGACGGCGTGGATCTGCCTGACCGCGAGGACCAGTTCGCTAATCTGCATGAAGCCGCGCTGCGCGAGGTCGAGGTTGTGCGGGATCGCTCGCGGATTGCGGGCTCCGTCGGTCCGTTGGGGGCCAGTTACCGCGCCGATATTCACCCTGATCAGGCGACCGCGACGCCGCTTTATGCGGAAGTCGTCAGGATCCTTGCGCCCCATTCCGACCTGATCTTGTTCGAGACGATTGCCTCGCTCGATGCCGCGCGCGCGTGCCTTGCTGCCGGTCGTCAGTCGAACCTGCCTGTGTGGCTCGCGTTCACCGTCGATGATGAAGACGGCACCAAATTGCGCTCGGGCGAAAGCATGGCGGAGGCCGCACAGATCGCGGCGGACGCGGATGCCGTGCTCGCCAATTGCTCGTTGCCCGAGGCGATGCCTGTGGCGCTGGATGCGTTAACCAAATCCGGTGTGCCGACGGGGGCCTATGCCAACGCGTTTACCATGATCGCGAAGGCCTTTGCCGAGGGCGGCGCGACGGCGGATGTGCTCAAAGCGCGCGAGGATATGGGCCCGCTGATCTACGCGGACCATGCGATGCGCTGGCTCGATCACGGCGCCACGATCCTTGGTGGCTGCTGCGAAACCGGACCCGACCACATTGCCGAGATCGCCAGACGCCTCACAGCCCAAGGTCACACGATTGTCTAACGAAACCTCTTTGCTCACGGAGCGCTCCCCATGACCCCTCCTTCCAAGGCCCGTGCCGTTATTATCGGGGGCGGTGTGTCCGGCTGCTCGGTCGCGTATCATCTGGCCAAACTCGGCTGGAGCGATGTGGTGCTGCTGGAGCGTAAGCAACTGACATCCGGGACAACTTGGCATGCAGCGGGGCTGATCGGGCAGCTGCGCTCCAGCCAGAACCTGACGCGCCTCGCCAAGTATTCGGTCGAGCTTTACATGCGGCTTGAGTCTGAGACCGGCGTTGCCACCGGCATGCGCCAGAACGGGTCGATCACCATGGCCCTGACTGACCATCGGCGCGAGGAAATCCTGCGCCAAGCCTCCATGGCGCATGTGTTTGATATCGAGGCCCATGAGGTCAGCGCCGACGAGGTCAAAGCGCTCTATCCGCATCTGGAAGTGGGCGACATGACCGGGGCGGTGCATCTGCCCGGCGACGGCCAGTGCGATCCGGCCAATATCGCGATGGCCTTGGCTAAGGGCGCGCGGATGAACGGGGCGCAGGTGATCGAGGGCGTTAAGGTTACCGATGTGCGCGACAACGGCGAGCGTATCACGGGTGTCGCTTGGGAAAAGGGCGGCGAGAGCGGCACGATCGAGGCAGATGTCGTGATCAATTGCGGCGGGATGTGGGGGCGCGAGCTGGCGGGCAAGTCCGGCGTGACGCTGCCGCTGCATGCCTGCGAGCACTTCTATCTGCTGACCGAACCTGTTCAGGGCCTTGGCCGATTGCCCGTGCTGCGCGTCCCCGACGAGCAGGCCTATTACAAGGAAGACGCGGGCAAAATGATGCTCGGTGCGTTCGAGAAGCGCGCAAAGCCGTGGGGGATGAACGGCATTTCCGAGGACTTCGAGTTTGACTCACTGCCCGAAGATTTCGACCATTTCGAGCCGATCCTCGAGAAGGCCATGCACCGGATGCCGATGTTCGAAACCGCTGGCATTCATACCTTCTTCAACGGTCCCGAAAGCTTCACGCCCGACGATCAATACTACATCGGCGAGGCCCCGAACTTGCGCGGCTACTGGGTCGCGGCGGGCTATAACTCGGTCGGGATCGTGTCCTCGGGCGGGGCTGGCATGGCGCTGGCGCAGTGGATCAATGATGGCGAAGCGCCGTTCGATCTGTGGGAAAGCGACATCCGGCGCGCCCAACCGTTCCAGCGCAATCGGCAGTATTTGCAGGAGCGGGTGTCCGAGACGCTCGGCCTTCTCTTCGACGACCACTACCCCTACCGCCAGCCTGTCACCGCGCGCGGGGTGCGCCGCTCGCCCTTGCATGAACACCTCAAGGCGGCAGGTGCCTGCTTTGGCGAAACCGCGGGTTGGGAGCGCGCGAATTGGTTCGCCAACGAAGGCCAGACGGCAGAGTATGCCTACGACTGGAAGGGCCAGAACTGGTTCGATAATCAACGCGCGGAACACATGGCCGTGCGCGAGGGCGTTGGCCTTTATGACATGACCTCCTTCGGCAAAATCCGCGTGGAAGGCCCGCAAGCTTGCGCGTTCTTGCAGCGGATGTGCGGGGCAAACCTCGACGTTGCGGTGGGGCGGATCGTTTATACGCAGATGCTGAACTCTCACGCAGGGATCGAGAGCGATCTGACCGTCACCCGCCTGTCGGAAACCGCCTACTTGCTGGTCACGCCAGCGGCGACGGTCGTGCGCGATACGTCCTGGCTGAACCGCCATAAGGGCGATGATTTCGTGGTGATCACGGACGTCACCTCGGCTGAATCCGTAATCTGCGTCATGGGCCCGAAAGCGCGTGATGTGCTGGGGGCGGTCAGCCCGCATGATTTTTCCAACGCCAACCACCCGTTCGGGCGGGCGACTGAGATCGAAATGGGGCTCGGCCTCGTCCGCGCGCACCGGGTATCTTACGTGGGCGAGCTGGGGTGGGAGCTCTATATGCCCACCGATTTCGCCGCCCATATCTATGAGGCGCTGATCGAGGCGGGCACAGATCACGGGCTGAAACTCGTCGGCCTGCACGCCATGGACAGCCTGCGGATCGAGAAGGGCTTTCGCCACTGGGGCCACGATATCACCGACGAGGATCACGTGCTGGAGGCCGGGCTTGGCTTTGCGGTCAAGCCTGACAAGGGCGTAGATTTCATCGGGCGCGATGCGGTGCTCAGGAAGAAGGAAACGGGCCTCGCGAACCGGATGCTGCAATTCCAGCTAGAGGACCCCAGCGCGTTTGTCTTCCACAACGAAGGCATCGTGCGCGATGGCAAGCTGGTGAACATGGTGACGTCTGGCAACTACGGTCACCACCTCGGCGCAGGGATCGCGATGGGCTATGTGCCGTGCAAGGGCGAGAGCGTGGCCGAGGTGCTGGCGAGCACCTACGAGATCGAGATTGCAGGCAAGCGCCATGCCGCGAAGGCCAGCCTCAAGCCGCTCTATGATCCGAAGTCCGAGCGCGTGAAGGTGGATGTGGCTGGCAAAGGCCCCCCGTGACGTTGGGTCTTTGCATTTCACCCGACTGTAAAACCACCATTTCCGACTGGTCTAATCGCCCCAAGCAAGGCAGTGTCCGCCCCCAGCGGGGTATGCGGCGTCAGATCGCCCTCGCCAACGGGTGAACTTGGGGAGGTGAGACCATGGCCGATGGGCATGACGTAAAACCGTGGCTGGCGATGTATCCGGACGGCGTGCCGGAATTCGCGCCCGAGCCGCCCTTTAACACCCTCGCAGACCTCGTGCGCCAAGCCGCCAAGGCTTACGGCAAGCGCCCCGCCTATACGGTGGTGATGCCCAACGGGATGTACGGCAACCTCAGCTTCGCCCAAGTGGACGAGATGTCGGATGCCTTCGCCGTCTACCTGCGCGAAGAGCTGGGCTTGAACGAGGGCGACCGCGTGGCCCTGCAAGCGCCGAACTCGCTGCCGATTGCCGTGGTGGCCTTTGGTGTGTTCAAGGCGGGCTGTGTCTTGGTCAATATCAACCCGCTCTATACCGGCGAGGAGATGGGCAAGCAGTTCAAGGATGCCGAGCCGCAAGCCCTGATCATCGTCGATATGTTCACCGACAAGCTGGACGAGGCGCTGAAGGCTTATGCGATCCCCAATATCATCGTCACGAGGGTGCCGGAGTTCATGCCGCGCGCGGTGCGGGGCACGATCTCTGCGATCCAGAAATACTGGGATCAGACGATCAAGCCGATCTCGCAGGATCATGTGCGCTTGCCCGAGACCCTGAAGCTGGGGCGCAAGCGGATCAAGGCGGGCGGGATCGATCCTGAGAGCTATGCCGCGCATCTGGATCGCTCTGCCGTCGCCTGCCTGCAATATACCGGGGGCACGACCGGCGTGTCGAAGGGCGCGATCCTCACCCAGGGCAATCTGGTGATGAACATGTCCCAGGCGATGACCTGGATGGACAGCCATGTGAAGAAGGGCGAGGAGGTCGTTTTGACCGCCATCCCGACCTACCACATCCTCGCCTTCACCCTGAACCTGCTGGGCTTTTTCTGGCTGGGCAATCGCAACCTGCTGATCCCGAACCCGCGTCCCTTGATGAACGTCAAACGCGCGTTCGAGAACTATAAGGTGACGTGGATTGTGGGGGTGAACACGCTGTTTAACGGGCTGATGAACGAGTTTTGGTTCTCCGAGCGGCCTCCTCAGCATCTGAAAGCCTCGTTTGCGGGGGGGATGGCGTTGCATGGTCCGGTGGCGGATCGGTGGCGCGAGATGACCGGGACGGATATTGTCGAAGGCTACGGGCTGACCGAGACCTCGCCTGTGCTGACGGGCAATCCCATCGGCGGAGCGAAGATCGGGACGATTGGGCTGCCGATGCCCTCGACCGATATCAAGCTGCTCGATGATGACGGCAACGAGGTCGCTCCGGGCGAGGCGGGCGAGTTAAGCGCGCGCGGCCCGCAGGTGATGACCGGCTATTGGAACAACCCCGGCGAGACCGCGAAGGTCATGACCGAGGACGGCTTTTTCCGCACCGGGGACATCGCGGTGATGGAGCCGAACGGCTTCTTCCGCATCGTGGATCGCAAGAAGGACATGATCATCGTGTCGGGCTTCAACGTCTACCCCAACGAGATCGAGGATTGCCTTGCCGGCATGCCCGGCGTCGTTGAGGCGGCGGTGATCGGCGTGCCCGATGGTGAGGCGGGCGAGGCGGTCAAGGCGTTCGTCGTGACCGACGGGACCGAGATCACGCTGGACAGCCTGCGCGCCTACTGCCGCGAGCATCTGACCGGATACAAGGTCCCGAAGAAGCTAGAGGTGCGCGACGAGCTGCCCAAATCCAATGTCGGGAAGATCCTGCGCAGAGACCTGCGCGATGTGGCTCCCGCGCCAATGACGGAGGGCTAAGCCATGGTCTCGGAATTCCAACAGATCCTGCTGGCCGCGATGGTCGGCATCATCATGCTGGGGATGGGGGCGTCGCTGACCTTGCGCGACTTCACCCTCGCGTTGAAGCGCCCCTATGGCCTCGCGATTGGCGTCGCCTCGCAATACGGGATCATGCCGTTCGTGGCCTTCGGGCTGGCCGTTGTGCTGCCTGTGTCCACCGAGATCAAGATCGGTCTGCTGTTAATGGGCTGTATGCCCGGCGGCACCACCTCGAACATTTTTACCTACTTCTCGAAGGGCAATCTGGCGTTGTCGGTCCTGATGACCGTGACCTCCACGATCTTCGGCGTCATCCTGATCCCGATCCTTTTGATCATCTACGCCGCGGGCCTCGATATCGAGATCCCCACGGATACCATCATGGCGACCCTCGTGATCCTTCTGGTCCCCGTCGCCATCGGCATGGCCATCCGCAAGCTGAACGCCAATGTCGGGGCCTTGATCGAGCTTGCAGGCAGCGCGCTGGGCATCTTCTTTATCGTCTTCCTCGCCGTCTCGTGGGTGCCGCAGAACTGGGAGTTCCTGCTGACCACCCCCGCGCCTGTCTTCGCCGCGGCCATCGGGATCGGTATCCTCGGGATCGCGATCGGGTACGGGTTCGCCTCAGCGCTGCGCCTGCATCCGCGCAATGCGAGGACCATCGGGCTGGAGACGGGCATTCAGAACGGACCGCTTGCGGTGGCGCTCGTGGTGCTGACCTTCACGGGGCCCGAGCAGCAGGCGATCCTGGCGGTTCCGGTGCTCTATTCGCTGTTCATCGTGATCACCGCGACGATCCTGACCTTCTGGTTCCGCCGCATCGACGCGCGGTCGCAGCAGCATATGCCCGACGGGCTACTCTGACACGATCCGCTTGGCGGCGTTGATGACATGCAGGCGGGCGGCTTCGGCGGCCCGTTTTGCGTCTCCGGCGATCATGTGATCAAGGATTTCGCGGTGCTCGGCCCAGACCGCTTCGGTCATGCCGGGATTGGCGAGAACCACCGCCATCCCGCGTTGTAGATGCCGCCAATTCAGTTTCATCGCGTCGCGGATCAGCGCATTTCCTGACAGCACATAGGTCAGGTCGTGAAAGCGCATATCGGCGCGGATGGCGTCTTCGGGCTTGCCGGTCTGGATGGCGACCTCGCCGGCTGCGATCACGTCGCGGGCTTGGGCGATGCCGTCTGCGGTCAGCTGCGTTGTGGCGAGCTCCACCGCAACGGGGTCAACGCCCGCGCGGAACTGATAGATCGACTGAAAGAACACCGGATCAATCGGCGCGACAACAACCCCGCGCCGCCCGGTATCTTCGACAAAGCGTTGGGTCTTTAGCATGGCAATCGCGCTGTTGACGGGTTGGCGGCTGACGCCCAGCTCGGCGGCCAGTTGGTCTTGCGACAGGCGCGCGCCGGGTTTCAGTTGCCCGGTGCAGATCGCGTCCAGCATGGCCTCGTAGGTCTGGTCCACCAGCGAGGCTTTGGGGGCAAGCATGTCCATCGTCTTCTCCGTCATCGCTCGGGTGCAGGATAGCGCAGACTTGACCCCAAACGCAATTTCGTATTTCGTATACGAAATACTGATCGCAGGGGAGGGCGTGACGTGGCGCAACCAATTCGTATTCTATTGGCCAAGGTCGGCCTCGATGGCCATGACCGAGGCGTAAAGGTCGTCGCGCGCACATTGCGCGACGCGGGCATGGACGTGATCTATTCCGGGCTGCACCGCTCGGCGGAGGAGGTCGTCGCCGCCGCCGTGCAGGAAGATGTCGATATCCTCGGCGTGTCGCTTTTGTCGGGGGTGCAGATGACGGTGTTCCCGAAAATCTTCAAAATGCTCGAGGACCAGAACGCCGATGACATGATCCTTGTCGCAGGTGGCGTGATGCCCGACGAAGATGTCGAAGCGCTGAAAGAAATGGGCGTGGCCGAGGTGATGTTGCAAGACACGCCCCCCGCCCAGATCGTCGCCCGCCTGACCCAGCTTGTCGAAGAGCGTGGGCCGCGCTGATGGAACAGTGGAGCTTTCCGCCGCGCTTTGATGACAGCTACCTCCCCGACGCCAACAGCCGCTACTGGTTCCCGCAGCGCGAAACCATGCACCCCGCCGACCGTGAGAAGGCGATACTGGGGCGTCTGCAAGAGCTGACCGCCTACGCCTATGACAAAGCGCCGTTCTACAAGCGCCACTGGGACGCGGCTGGGTTTCACCCGTCTATGCTGAAATCGCTTGAGGATTTCGAGGAAAAAGTCCCGGTCGTCGAGAAGGCCGATTTGCGTGCCGCCCAGGAAGCACATGAGCCCTTTGGCGATTACCTCTGCGTCGACCCAAGCGAGGTGCATCATATCCACGGCACTTCGGGGACCACCGGGCGGCCCACGGCTTTTGCGATCAGCCGCAATGATTGGCACGCGATTTCCAACGCCCATGCGCGGATCATGTGGGCGATGGGCCTGCGTCCGGGCGACACGATCTGTGTGGCGGCGATATTCTCGCTCTATATGGGGTCATGGGGCGCACTTGCCGGGTCCGAGCGGTTGCGGGCCAAAACATTCCCATTCGGCGCGGGGGCCACGGGCATGTCCGCGCGCTGTGCGCAGTGGCTGAACATGCTGAAACCGCAAGCCTTCTACGGCACGCCCACCTACGCGCTGCACTTGGCCGCCGTTGCCAAGGAAGAAGGCCTGAACCCACGCGACTTCGGCCTCAAAGTTCTGTTCTTCTCCGGCGAGCCGGGCGCATCGATCCCCGGCATCCGCGACCGGATCGAAGAGCTGTACGGCGCCAAGGTCTATGACAGCGGCTCCATGGGCGAGATGACGCCGTGGATGCACTTGGGCGGGGCCGAGGGCGCGGAAGGGATGCTGTGCTGGCAGGACATCGTCTATACCGAGGTCTGCGATCCGACCTCCCATCTGCGCGTGCCCTACGGCCAACGCGGCACGCCGATCTATACGCATCTGGAGCGTACCAGCCAGCCAATGATCCGCTACAAATCCGGCGATCTGGCTTTGTGGAAAGACGGGCCGACAGGGTGCGGGCGGACCTATCCGTCGCTGCCTCAGGGCATCATCGGGCGCATCGATGATCAGTTCACCGTGCGCGGCGAAAACGTGTATCCGTCCGAGATTGACGCCGCCCTGAACCAGCTTGACGGCTATGGCGGCGAGCACCGCATCGTCATCAGCCGCGAGGCCGCGATGGACGAAATGGTGATCCGGATCGAGGTCGCGGATACAATTGCGCGCAATGGGGCCGATGCCGTCGAGGTGTTTCGCGCCAATGCGGCAGCGCATCTCAACAAGCTTTGCGGTGTGCGCGCGCGGATCGAGATTGCCCCGCAAAACACCATAGAGCGCACGGATTTCAAAGCCCGCCGCGTCATCGACAACCGGGCCGAGTTGCAAGCGGCATTGGCCCAGCAGCAGTCATGAGAAAGGCGTTCATCCCCAGCGCCGATCTGGTCCCCCGGATCGAGGCGCGCGAACGCTTTGCCATCGCACGGCTGATCTCGCGGGCCGAAGCGGTCAGCCCCGAGGCGCGTCCGGCCTTGGGCGATATCTACAAGCGGGCAGGCCACGCGCAGGTTATCGGCATCACCGGGGTGCCGGGATCGGGCAAGTCCACGCTGGTGGCGGAGCTGGTCAAGCACCTGCGCGCGCTCGACAAACGTGTCGCGGTGGTGGCGATTGATCCGTCCAGTCCATACTCCGGCGGCTCCATCCTTGGCGACCGTATTCGCATGGCGGATCTGGCGCTCGACGAGGATGTGTTCGTCCGCTCCATGGCCACGCGCGGTGCCGTGGGCGGGATGGCCCATGCGGCGCTCGATGTGGTCGATGTGCTGGATGTGGGCGGGTTCGATTACATCCTGATCGAGACTGTGGGCGTCGGCCAGGACGAGGTCGAGATCGCCAATGCGTCCCACACCACGGTGGTGGTCAGTGCGCCGGGTCTCGGCGACGAGGTGCAGGCGATCAAGGCGGGTATTCTGGAAATCGCCGATATCCACGTGGTCAGCAAATGCGACCGCTCCGATGCGAACCGTACGATCACCGATCTGAAAATGATGCTGGCCGAAGGGCTGGGCAGCAAGCCCAAAGGCAGCTGGAATGCGCCCGTGGTGGGGCTGAGCAGCTACAACCGCGAAGGCTTTGAAGACCTCGTCGCCGCGATGGCAAAGCACCACGCGGCGACCCAAGGCGAGGCTGGCGAGGACCGCCGTGCCCGCATCGCCGCGTTTCGTCTGGCCAAAGCCGCCGAGACCTTGGTGCTGGAGCGGTTCCGCACCGAGCAAGCCGAAAGCGCCAAAGCCCACGCGAGCGCCATCACCGCCCGCGACACCGATCCCTATACCGCCGCCGAAACCCTTGTCCGACAGTTCACGGAAGGCACCACGCCATGACCAAACCCCTGCGCGAAACCAGCCCCGAAGACATCCAGGCCGCCTACGAGAAATGGGAGGCCGACGAGGTCGCCAAATTCCTCGCCCGCGCGCCCGAGCGGCGTGAGGCGTTCTTCACCAATACCGGCATCCCGATCAAGCGGACCTACACCGCCGCCGATATCGCCGACACGCCCGCCGAGGATATCGGTCTGCCAGGTCAGTATCCGTTCACGCGCGGGCCCTATCCGACGATGTACCGCGGTCGCAACTGGACCATGCGCCAGATCGCCGGGTTCGGCACTGCCGAGGACACCAATGGCCGCTTCAAATACCTGATCGAACAGGGTCAAACCGGCCTGTCGACGGATTTCGATATGCCAACCCTGATGGGCTATGACAGCGACCACGCCATGAGTGACGGCGAGGTGGGCCGCGAAGGTGTGGCCATCGACACGCTGGCGGATATGGAAGCGCTGTTTGACGGGATCGATCTGGAGAACATCTCCGTCTCGCTGACGATCAACCCCTCGGCGTGGATCCTGCTGGCGATGTATGTGGCGCTAGCCGAAAAGCGCGGGCTTGATAAGGCCAAGCTGTCGGGCACCACGCAGGCCGATATCCTCAAGGAGTATATGGCCCAGAAGGAATACATCTTCCCGATTGCGCCCTCCGTGCGGATCGTGCGCGATATGATCGCCTATTCCGCGCGCGAATTGCCCCGCTACAACCCGATCAATATCTCGGGCTATCACATCAGCGAGGCAGGCAGCTCGCCCTTGCACGAGGCCGCCTTTACGCTGGCAAACCTGATCGTCTATGTCGAAGAGGTGATGAAAACCGGCATGGATGTGGACGACTTCGCGCCGCGCCTCGCCTTCTTCTTCGTCAGCCAGAACGACATGTTCGAAGAGGTCGCCAAGTTCCGCGCCCTGCGCCGCTGCTATGCCAAGATCATGAAAGAACGCTTTGGCGCGAAGAAGCCCGAATCGATGCGCCTGCGCTTTCATTGCCAGACGGCAGCCGCGACGCTGACCAAGCCGCAATACATGGTGAACGTGGTGCGCACCTCCATGCAGGCGATGTCAGCGGTTCTTGGGGGCGCGCAATCGCTGCACACCAACGGCTATGATGAGGCCTTCGCGATCCCGACCGAGGATGCGATGCGGATGGCGCTTCGGACCCAACAAGTGATCGCGCACGAGACGAACGTGACCAGCGTGGTCGATCCACTGGGGGGCAGCTACTATGTCGAAAGCCTGACCAACGACTACGAAAAACGTATCTTCGAGATCCTCGACGAGATCGATGCCAATGGCGGCACCATCCAGATGATCAACGAGGGCTGGTTCCAAAAGCACATCGCCGACTTCGCCTATGACACCGCCTTGCGCATTCAGGCGGGCGAGCAGACCAAGATCGGGGTCAACGCGTTCGTGCAGGACGAGTCGGACGTCAAGATCGAGACCCATCCCTATGACATTGCCACCGCCGAGCGTCAGATAAGCCGCACCCAGCGCGTGCGCGCCGAGCGCGATCAGGGACGCATTGACGCGCTGCTGGCCGAGTTGGTGGCGGTTGCCAAAGACGAGGATGCGAATATCATGCCCGTGACAGTGGAACTGGTTCGGGAAGGTGCAACCATGGGTGACGTGATCGAAACGCTGAAAGAGGTCTGGGGCACATACCGCGAAACCCCGGTTTTCTAAATGCTGACGGTCTTGCCCTATGACGGGGTGTCGCCGCAGATCGACGGGCCGGTGAAAGCTGCGCCCGGCGCTGCGGTGCTTGGACGTGCGACGCTGGGCGAAGGCGCGCGCCTCGGTCCGCGTGCGGTGATCCGCGCCGACGGGCACTATGTGCAGATCGGGCGCAATTTCAGCCTCGGGGCGGGCGGCACGGTGCATATCTCGCACGGGCTCTTGCCCACGCATATCGCCGACAATGTGACCGCAGGGGCGGGCGCTGTGATCCATGCCTGCGATGTGGCCGAAGGCTGCGTGATCGAGGCGGGGGCGGTGATCCTTGACGGGTCCGACATCGGCAAGGGTGCTGTGATCGGTGCCGGGGCCACGGTGTTTCCGCGCAGCACGCTTGCGGGTGGATGGCTTTACGAAGGCAGCCCCGCAAAGCCCGTGCGCGAAATTCGCCGCGACGAGTTGGAGCGCGCGCATAAGGCCGTTCAAGCCCAAACCGCACCGCGCCCGTCCGAGGATGGATCTGAGACGGTGCAGGGCGATCCGCTGTTTGTAGCAACCTCCGTTCTGGTGCGCGGGCAGGTCCGGATGGAAGCGGACTCGAGCGTTTTCTTCGGCTGCATCCTCGATGGCGCGTCGCATGGCTTACGTGTTGGGGCGGGGACGAATGTGCAGGACAACTCCATCCTGCTGAGCACTTATGAGCGCACGGTGATCGGCGCGGATGTCACCATCGGCCATAACGTGACGCTGGACAGCGTGGAGGTCGGAGACAAGTCGCTTGTCGGGATTGGCGCGCGTTTGGCCCCGGGCACGATTGTCGGGCGCAATGTGCTGGTGGCCGCGGGAACCGAGACGGAGCCGGGCCAGGTGCTGAGCGACGGATTGCTGTGGGCCGGGCGTCCGGCGCGGGCCAAGCGCGATCTCAGCGATGCACACCGCGCGATGATGGCGGCGACCTTGCCCAGCTATAAGGTCTATGCGGCGCAATTTGCCGAGGCACAGAAAGTCTAGGCTCAGGACACCATAATTCTGCCGCACGCCCTCTTGACCTTCCAGCGACTGGAGCCTCTATCTAAGACGTCAAAGGGATAATCCATGACGTTTGCTGCTGACCCCATCCTCCGTTTCCACGTTTCCGGCATGACCTGCGGGGGCTGCGCGGCCCGTGTTCAGCGTGCGCTTGAAGCGGTGTCGGGAACTGCCGATGTGGCTGTGAACCTTGCGGCAGAGACGGCGCAACTGCGTCTGGCCGGGGACAAAACCGCCGCAGATCTGGCCGCGACGCTAACCATCGCCGGGTATCCCGCGCGCATCGCAGAGGCGCGGTTGCAGGTGGACAGGCTGTCCTGTGCATCTTGCGTCGGCCGGGCCGAGCGCGCGCTTTGGAGCGACCCTGCGGTCGTTTCCGTCAGCGTCAATCTCGCCTCCGAGACCGCGCAGGTGAGCTATCTTGAAGGCAGCACCGACGCGGTGCGCTTGGCGCAGGCGGTGACGGAGGCGGGGTATCCATCCACGGTCATCGGGGAACCGACGGACGCCCCCGATCAAGCGGCCCGCAAGGCGCAGGAGGCCGATGGGTTGCGCCGCGACCTGAGCCTCGCCGGTGCCCTCACGCTTCCGGTCTTCGTACTGGAAATGGGCAGCCACATGATCCCAGCGCTGCATCATCTGATCATGCAAACGATCGGGATGCAGACCTCGTGGCTGATCCAGTTTGCGCTGACCACGCTTTTGCTGCTCGGCCCCGGTCGGCGGTTTTATACCTCCGGCTACCGGGCCTTGTGGAAGCGCGCGCCCGATATGAACAGCCTCGTGGCGCTGGGCACCTCCGCCGCCTACGGCTTCTCGGTCGTGGCCCTGTTCGCGCCTGCGCTGCTGCCCGCTGCCTCCCGCGCGGTCTATTTCGAAGCCGCTGCGGTGATCGTGACGTTGATCCTGCTGGGCCGCTGGCTGGAGGCACGCGCCAAGGGCCGGACGGGAGCGGCGATATCCAAACTGATCCGCCTCGCCCCCAGCACGGCACGGGTGGAGCGGGACGGTGCCTTGATCGACCTGCCGGTCGCCGATCTGCGCTTCGGCGATTTGATCCATGTCCGGCCCGGAGAGCGTTTGGCGGCGGACGGCGAGGTCACCACGGGCACCAGCTATCTCGACGAGGCGATGATCACCGGCGAGCCTTTGCCCGTCGCCAAATCCCCCGGCGATCCGGTCACAGGCGGCACGGTCAACGGCACGGGGGCCTTGACGGTCACGGCAACGGCGGTGGGGCGCGACACGATGCTCGCGCAGATCATCCGCATGGTCGAGGAGGCGCAAGGCACCAAGCTGCCCATTCAAGCGCTGGTGGACCGGGTGACGCTCTGGTTCGTGCCTGCGGTTCTGGGGATCGCGGTGGTGACGGTGCTGGCATGGGTGGCCTTCGGGCCTGCGCCTGCCTTGACCCACGCGCTCGTCGCCGGGGTTGCGGTCCTGATCATCGCGTGTCCGTGTGCGATGGGCCTTGCAACGCCGACCTCGATCATGGTCGGGACCGGGCGCGCGGCTGAGATGGGCGTTTTGGTGCGCAAGGGCGCGGCGTTGCAGGCGCTGTCAGAGGTGTCGGTCGTGGCGTTTGACAAGACCGGAACCCTGACGATGGGCAAGCCCTCGGTGGCGGGGTTTGTGGGGGAGGACGAGGATACGGTTTTGCAGTTGGTGGCGAGCCTCGAGCAAGCATCAGAGCATCCGATTGCCGAGGCCTTCGTTGGGGCCGCGCAGGTGCGAGGGCTGGGGTTGAGCGCTGCGGAAGGCGTTGAGGCGGTTGTCGGGCACGGCGTGCGCGGGGGCGTTGAGGGGCATCTTGTTCTGGCCGGGGCGGCGCGGATGATGGCGACTGAGGGCGTTGATCTCGGCTCGCTCAAAGCCGCTGCGGAAGAATTTGCAAGCGCTGGCCAAACGCCGGTTTTCGTAGCCCTCGATGGCGTGCTCGTCGGCGTCTTTGCCGTGGCGGATACTGTGAAGCCCAGTAGCGCCGCTGCAATCAAGGCGCTGCACGATATGGGGCTGCGTACGGTGATGATCACCGGAGATACGCAAGGCGCGGCAGAGGCTGTGGCGCGCGGGCTTGGCATCGACGAGGTGGTGGCCGAGGTGCTGCCCTCGGGCAAAACCGAAGCCCTCGAGCGGCTGAAGACCCACGGCAAGGTCGCCTTCGTCGGTGACGGGATCAACGACGCGCCAGCCCTCGCCGCCGCCGATGTGGGCCTCGGCATCGGCACCGGCACGGACGTGGCGATCGAGGCGGCGGATGTGGTCCTGATGTCCGGCGATGTGCAAGGCGTGGCGCGCGCGGTGGATATCTCGCGCCGCACGATGCGCAATATCCGCCAAAACCTGTTCTGGGCGTTCGCCTATAACGTGGCCTTGATCCCCGTCGCCGCAGGGCTGTTCTACCCGGCCTTCGGATGGCAGCTCTCGCCGATCCTCGCGGCAGGGGCGATGGCGCTGTCGAGCGTGTTTGTGCTGAGCAATGCGTTGCGGTTGCGGGCGGTGCGATTGGAGGGGGCGGTATGAATATTTCGCAAGCGGCCGAGCGCACAGGCCTGCCGGTCAAAACGATCCGCTATTACGAGGAGATTGGGCTGGTGTCGCCGGGGCGCAGCACGAACGGGTATAGGGCCTTCGCACAGACCGATCTGCACAAGCTGGCCTTCGTAGGGCGCGGGCGGGCGCTGGGGTTCTCGGTTGAGGAATGCCGCGATTTGCTGCGCCTCTACGATGACAAGGCGCGCGCAAGCGGCGATGTGAAGCGGATTGCTTTGGCGCATCTGGACGAGATTGATCGCAAGTTGGGCGAGCTGGCGGAGATGCGGGCGACTTTGGCGAAGCTCGTGTCGAGTTGTGCGGGGGATGACCGTCCGGACTGTCCGATCCTTGAGGGGATGGCGAAAGGGTGAGGGAGTAGGGTTCGCCTCACCTAAGCTATTGTGCATTTGTGGCGCGGCGGTGATCCTCAGAAGATGACCTCCGAGATAACATTCTCCTTCGCGACTTTAAGCGCGCCCGCAAGGCGGCACGTTCGGGTGTTTCAGCTGCATCAGTTCCTCGACCGCTTTGCGATGGGGCTGACTGTGGCTGTGGTTGCTTTGGCCTTGACGGATCGGGGCATCGATCTGTTCCAAATCTCGCTGCTGTTCGGGGTCTATTCGCTAACGACAATGACGCTAGAGCTGCCCTTTGGCGGCTTGGCCGACAGTATTGGGCGCAAGCCGGTCTATCTGACGGCTGTTGTGGCCAGCCTGATCTCGCTCGCGCTGTTTCTGTCGACCAGCGATTTCTATGTCCTCGCGCTGTCCTTCGCGTTCATCGGGTTTGGACGCGCTTTGCGGTCAGGTACCCTCGATGCGTGGTTTGTCGAGACGTTCAAGGCCTCCGCCCCTGACGTGGATGTGCAGCCCGCCCTTGCCAAGGCGCAAGGGGCCAATGCGATAGGGTTGGCGCTCGGGGCTATCCTGGGGGGTGTCTTGCCGGATGTGTTTGGAGATGTGGCGGAGCGGGTCGGCCTCAGCGTCTATGACGTGTCGTATGTGACGAGCTTTGGCGTGATGCTGGGCGTGTTCGTCTTCACGATGTTTGCGATTGCCGAGGCACCTCGTCCCAGGACGGGCAATGCGCTGTGGGACGGCTTCGCAAGCGTTCCTTCGGTGATCCGGGATGCCAGCGGTCTCGCCCTCAGACATCCCACACTGTCGCTGCTTCTGGCATCGCTGGCGTTCTTCCTGATGGCCTCGAACCCGGTCGAGGTGATCTGGCCGACCCATGCCAGGCCCATGCTGGACGAGGGGTACGCAAGCTCCGTCATCGGTGTGGTCACGGCGAGCTACTTTTTCGCCATCGCGTTCGGCGCATCTTTGTCGTCACATATCAGCCGCATCTTCAAACGCCGCCACGCCGTGACATTGGCGGTGACGTTTGCAGGCCTTGCGAGCGTTCAGATTGCATTGGCATGGCAAGGCGGCATCATCGGCTTCGTGGCCGTGTTCATCGTCTATTCCGTGATCCTCGGGATCAGCGAAACGCCAGCGAGCACGATCCTGCACCGGTGTGTGGGGGATCACCAGCGCTCGACCATGTTGTCGCTTCGGTCGTTGATCCAACAGTTGGGGGCTGCACTGGGCTTGGTGATCGCCGGAGCCGTCGCGGAGATTTATTCAACACCTGTCGCGTGGAGCTTGGGTGCGGTGTTCTTGGTCTTTGCTGGCATACTCAGCCTCTTATTGGCCAAAAGACTGGCCTCTGATCCCGAGACCTGACGCGACCGCAAGAGGCCATATCGCGTGGACCGGCTGGGTTCTGTGAGGAATTTGGTGGAGCCTAGCGGGATCGAACCGCTGACCTCCTGCATGCCATGCAGGCGCTCTCCCAGCTGAGCTAAGGCCCCATCGGGCGCATTTCTGCGCCATCAAGTGGCGGTGTCTTAGGGCCGGGATGCGCCAAGCGCAAGCCGAAAAACACCGCCTCCTGACCTGTCTAGTCGTCGTTGTCCTCGGCGGCCACATCGGCCAGATCGTCGAGGGCTACGGTATCGTCGTCATCGTCGTCCTCGAGCACATCATCGCCCAGATCAACGTCATCGGTATCGTCATCATCGTCGAGGACCACTGCGTCCTCTTCTTCGGTGGCGGTCTCTTTCTCGACTTTGGCTTTTGACGCCTTCGAGGTCACGCCCACGGTCGACTTGCGCCCGGTGTCGATCTCGACAACCTCGCCAGTGTAGGGGCTGATGATGGGCGAGCGGTTCATGTCGTAGAATCGCTTGCCGGTTTGCGGGCAAAGGCGCTTAACGCCCCATTCTTCCTTGGGCATCCATGGCTCCTTGAGCTAACGGTCGGATAAGGGATCGCGGTCGGTTGCCACAGGCGCTGCCCCGTGTCAAAGGCTTTTGCCCAGATTGCTTGCATGCGAGGATGCGCGTGATGTCTCAGCCTGTCCTTCCCGGCACCCCGCCGATCCCGGTGACCTTGCGGTTTTCGCCCCGCGCCAAGCGGTTGTCCTTGCGTGTGTCGCGCCTTGATGGGCGCGTGACCTTGACTGCGCCTCGGTTCGTGTCCGAGCGTGAAGCAATGGCTTTCGCCCATGAACGCGCGGATTGGGTGCGGGGGCACTTGGCGCAGTTTGTCCCGAGCGAGAGTGTGGGGTTTGGGGCGAAGGTGCCCGTGCGCGGGGAACTGGTTGAGGTTGTGGAGGGGGATAAAAAGCGCCCTCGGATAACTGAGGTCGGGATCGAGGTATGGCGCGGCTCTGCCCATGTGGGCACCGCCGTGCAATCGCTGTTAAAGGTGCAGGCGCGTGAGGCATTGACCGAGGCGTCCGAGCGCTATGCCGCCCAGTTGGGCCGCCCGATTGCCCGGATCACCTTGCGCGATACACGCTCGCGCTGGGGGTCATGCTCGGCCGAGGGGGCTTTGATGTATTCGTGGCGCCTGATCATGGCCCCGCCGGAGGTGCTCGATTACGTGGCCGCGCATGAGGTGGCGCATTTGGCGGAGATGAATCACTCGGATCGGTTTTGGGCGGTTACGGAAGGGCTATGCCCGGACTATGCGCGCCACCGCAAATGGTTGCGCGATCATGGGACGGACCTGCACCGCTATCGGTTCTAAAGCGTTTCGCGAAGAACCTGAGACACAGCATGTTCGCGAAACGCCCGAGACTTATGAACGTGGCGAGCGCTTCGCCTTAAGTGAGAACCTCAAGTTTAAGGAGAAGCGCTTTAGGCCAGTTTCAGCGCGAGGATCCCTGCGGCGATCAGGGCAATCCCGGCGATGCGTAGCGTCGTGGCCGGATCCCCGAACCAGATGATCCCAAGAAACGCCGCGCCGATGGCTCCGATCCCGACCCAGATGGCATAAGCGGTGCCGAGCGGCAGCTCCTTAATGGCCAGCCCGAGCATGTAGAAACTGCCCGCAGCGGCAAATGCGGTGATGACGCTGGGCACCAGAACGGTGAACCCGTTGGAGAATTTCATCGCGGCAACCCAAACGACCTCCAACAGGCCTGCGATCAACAGGTAAATCCAGGCAAGTGACATTGGCAGGTCTCCGGAAGGAATTGTTTCGCGTAAGGTAGCTTTGGCTCGCCAAAGCGCAATTGTTTGACTTAGGTGTCGTTCGTGATCACATAGCGCCATGTTGATCCAGACGAAACCAGACGCCCCGCTTGCCCCTGCCACCCCTGCGGGCGCTGCCCATGACCGGGTGTACCGCGCTTTGCGCAGCCAGATCATGCATGGCGAAATGGATCCCGGCCAAGCGCTGACATTGCGTGGCATTGGCAAGACCTTTGATGTGTCAATGACACCCGCGCGTGAGTCGGTTCGGCGCTTGGCAGCCGAAGGCGCATTGATGCTGTCGGCTTCGGGGCGCGTGTCTACGCCCGAGTTGACCGCCGACCGGATCGAGGAGCTGGCTGCCTTGCGCGCGCTTCTGGAGCCTGAGCTTGCCGGACGCGCCATGCCCCGCGCCCATATTGCGCTGATCGAGCGACTTGAGATGATCCAGAACGCCATCGGCAAGGAAATCGCGAGTGGCGATCCGGTGGGCTATATCCGCACGAACCTAGAGTTTCACCGCACCCTTTACCTGCGCGCCCAAGCCCCGGCGATGCTGGCCATGGCCGAGACGGTGTGGCTTCAACTGGGACCGACGATGCGCTCGCTTTACGGACGGCTTAGGAAGACCGAGCCGCCTCGGCACCACACGATGATCTTGGCAGCGTTAAAGGCGGGCGACGAGCCTGCTTTGCGGCTTGCGGTCCGGATGGACGTGACGCAAGGGTTGAAGATGCTCGCGCGGTAGCGGCGAGGCGACGCTCTTTCGAAAGAGCGTCTACGGCTCCTCGAGGAGCCGTCACCCCCTCAGGACACGAGCGCCATGAACGCGGGCCATGCCTCTGGGTCTGCCACAGTCTTGTCGCGACAACCGGGGTTGCAGAAGCCATAGATCTTGCCGTCCAAATCCAGGAAAAACGCCTCTTGGTAATCGGTTGCCAGAGTACGGACATTGCGCATTCACGCTCGGGCCAGTCTCAACCGGACGCGCCAGAATTGGCTTCGGTCCAGGCCATGCCACTTTTGGGTAGTCGCGCGCATACCACGGAAGATCAGGTCCTCGGCTCAACCCAAGCGCGCGCCAGCGCCGGAACGCGGGGTCAGCCAAATGTGCCGCCACATAGGCTTGCGCACTCTCGGACACTTCGAGCCCATAGGTTGCAATACGGGTAGCGACGGGGGCGAACATCGCATCTGCGATGGAGTAGTCCCCGCATAGCCACGGCCCCTCTGGCGCGGTCGAAGCGCGTGCATGATCCCAGATCGCCTCCAACCGCCGCAAATCTTTCGTCACATCCTCGGGCACGGGCACATCGCTATAGGCGGCGCGCAGGTTCATCGGGCAGAACCCGCGCAAGGCCATGAAGCCTGCATGCATTTCCGACGCCAGTGCGCGGGCAATCGCGCGGGCCTTGGGATCGCTGGGCCACAGACCTGCCTCGGGGTGGCGCGTTGCCAGCTCCTCGGCCATGGCGAGGCTTTCACCGATGGCGACCCCCTCGGGCGTGACCAGCGTTGGGACAGTCTTGGCGGGAAAGTGGTCGGCGAGTTGGACCCCGACCTCCTCCTCGAGAAACGTTATCAGAGTTTGCGTTCTTGGGATGCCGAAGCGCTCGAAAAACAACCAGCCGCGCAGGGACCAACTGGAATAGGCATAGTCGCCGATGATAAGGTGATAGGACATGATCTAGGGGCCTTTCGTTTGGGCGAGACTAGGCGCGACGCATTCGGCGAGGCAAATGCGTTTTTTGCGCAGGGCACATCACGGGGTGTGATTGATCCGCAGGGCTTTGCCGCCACCAATCTGCGTCAGCGACAGGTTGTCGATCTTTTGAGCGAACACCTCGCGCGCCGACACCCCAAGCGCGCGTTGCACTTGGGTCAGGATCACGCCGAAATGGGCAACGGCGATGATGGGACCGGGGGGCGTGGTCGCCTCCAGCGCATCTACGGCGGTATCGACACGGGTGCGCAGGGTGTTCCAGGCCTCGCCGCCAGGCGGGGCGACATCGCCGGGCTGGTCCCAGAATGCGAAAATGCGGTCGCTGTCGAGGGCTTCTGCCTCGGAATGCGTCAGACCTTCCCACGCGCCAAAATGCATCTCGCGCAAGCCAGCCAGATGCGGTAGGCGCGGGCGCTGGGCTTGGACCGCGTCGGCGGTTGCCACGGCGCGGATCAGGTCGGACGAGACAACATGGCCGTCGCGGGGCAGCCGCCGCGCGAGACGCGTCAGCTTGGGGGTGTCGCTGAGATCCGCAGGCAGATCCGTCCAACCGATCATCGCCTTGGCATGGGTTGGTCCGTGGCGCACCCAGTACCAATCGCGCGCGCTCATGGCCCACCTTTCAGCCACATCGGCAGGCCTGCCACCACATAGGCCACCCGCTCCGCTTGTCCGGCGATCTGTTGGTTCAGCAGGCCCTGCGCGGCCCTAAACTGTCGCCCGAGCGATGTTTCCGGCACGATCCCCTGACCCGTCTCGTTGCTGACGGCGAGGATCGGGGCGGGGCAGTCGGTGATTGCGGCGCGCAAGGTCGCACTCGCAGCAGCCAGATCAGCGCCGGACAGCAGAAGGTTCGACAACCACAGCGTCAGGCAATCAATCACGACGACGTGATCAGCCCGTGCGGTGCTCAGCGCCCCTGCCACATCGAACGGGGCCTCAATCGTCTGCCAATGGGGGCCGCGCGACGTCTTATGTGCCGCAATTTTCGCTTCCATTTCAGCGTCATAAGCCTGAGCCGTCGCGATATAGATGCGCGGTCGCTCGGTCCCGACGGCGAGTGCTTCGGCGAAAGAAGACTTCCCCGACGACGCTCCGCCGAGCACCAGAGTGAGGCCAGCTTCTGTTTTTTCCACCATTATCTTTGATCCTTTCGGCGACCTCCCGCGTAGCCCTTATGCGAACAGAAACAAGGGTTGGACAAACCCATCTCACGGGGGTGATGAGAAATGGCACTGGACGGATCTTTTGACATGAACATGTCTCGGCGCGCAATGAAAGCCGAGCTCCTCGATGCTGAAACCGAGTTGAAGCTGGCCTATGCGTGGCGCGATCACCGCGACGAGCAGGCTCTGCACCGCCTGATCACGGCCTATATGCGCCTCGCAATCTCGATGGCGTCGAAATTCAAGCGCTACGGCGCGCCGATGAACGACCTGATCCAAGAAGCTTCCCTCGGCTTGATGAAAGCCGCCGACAAATTCGATCCCGACCGGGGTGTCCGCTTCTCGACCTACGCTGTGTGGTGGATCAAGGCGAGCATTCAGGACCACGTCATGCGCAACTGGTCGATGGTGCGCACCGGCTCCACCTCGTCGCAGAAATCGCTGTTCTTCAACATGCGCCGTGTTCAGGCCCGGTTGGAGCGTGAAGCAGCGGCGAGCGGAGAGAAGCTGGACAAGCACCAGCTGCGCCAGATGATCTCCACCGAGGTCGGCGTGCCTTTGCACGATGTCGAGATGATGGAAGGCCGTTTGTCTGGCTCGGACTTTTCGTTGAACGCCACGCAGTCCGTTGATGATGAGGGGCGCGAGTGGATTGATGCGCTCGAAGACACCAGCCCGCAAGCCGCTGAAATGGTCGAAGAAGATCATGACCTCGCCACTCTGCGCGGATGGCTTGTGACGGCAATGAATGCGCTGAACGAGCGTGAGCGGTTTATCGTGCGTGAGCGCAAATTGCGCGAAGATCCCCGCACGCTGGAAAGCCTCGGCAATGAGCTGGGCTTATCTAAAGAGCGTGTGCGCCAGCTAGAGGCCGCCGCCTTTGGCAAGATGCGCAAGAACCTGACCGCACAGTCGGGCGAGGTCCAACAATTCTTCGCCTAGTCCTTGCTGCTCTGCTCGTCGTTCCCTCGGCCTCATGGGCAGAGCAAATCACGTCGGCGGCGCTAGACACCCTGACGCGCGCCGACGTTGTTATTTTGGGCGAGGTGCATGACAACCCCGCCCACCATCTGAACCAAGCGCGTGCTGTCGCAGGCCTTACTCCAGCCGCCTTGGTGTTCGAGATGCTGCGCCCCGATCAGGTTGCGCGCGTTGGCTCCGATGATTGGGGCGATGCCGCGACGCTTGAGGCCGCATTCGATTGGGCCGATACGGGCTTTCCCGATTTCTCGATGTATTGGCCGATTTTTCAGGCCGGGGCGGGTGTGTCCGTCTACGGCGCTGCCTTGCCACGGGACGTTGTGCGCTCTGCGGTGTTCTCGGGCGCGGCGAAGCCATTTGGCGCGGGGGCTGAGGCGTTTGGCTTGGACCGCGCGCTTGATGTGGCCGAGCAAGAGGTGCGCGAGGCGGGTCAAATGAGCGCCCATTGCGACGCGCTGCCTGAGGACATGTTGCCCGGCATGGTGGCAGCGCAACGGTTGCGCGACGCCTCATTTGCCCGCACGGTGGTCGAGGCGTTCGAGGCCCATGGCGGTCCTGTCGTGCTGATCACAGGCAATGGCCATGCGCGCACCGATTGGGCGGTGCCGCGGTATTTGGCCCGCGTTGCACCTGCCTTGAGCGTTCTGTCCGTCGGCCAGCTGGAGCAGCCGCCCATGAGCGCGCCGCCCTATGACGTTTGGCTTTTGACGGACGGCGTGGACCGTTCCGATCCCTGCGCGGCATTTCGGTAGCTTGTCTTTGCAGGCGGGATGCATAGCTTTCTAATTATGAGAGTTAGACGTGCGTTGGTAAGACGCGGGCTGGTTGCCTTGCTGGGGGTCGTGATCCTGTTCGCGGTCTATGCCGCCTCGGTCGCCTATCCGAAATGGGCGTTTTCCTATGAGGGCGGGACCGAGGGGCTGCGCATCCATAGCACGGTGCCGCTGCCGCCTGAGACGGAAGCCTTCGCGGCACGGGTGGAGGCGGACTTGGCGGCTTCGGCGTTGGAGGCTGCTACGGCTCCGCTGCATCTGTACATCACCGGGGATGGCTGGCGGCGCAGCTGGTTTTTCGCGCAATACGGCTTTGCCGGTGGCATCACCTATCCCGTGATCGCGCCCCGGCATGCGTTTTTGGCCGACGCGGATATTGAGGCGGACCGGATGTTCAAAGGCGGAACCTTGGTGCCGCTGCCGCGCAGTGCCACGGTCTACGGGGTGCATGAGCTGGCGCATCTGTTGACCCTGCAACAGGTCGGGCTTTGGGCCTATATCCAGATGGACCCGATCTTGCGCGAGGGGATTGCGGATTACGTCGCCCTCGGCCCCGCACCGCCTGAAATGCAGGCGGATGTGCGTAATGCTGTGGGCGACGATCCGGACGCGGCTTTGCGCGACAAATGGGGATCGTATCCCAGTGCGCGGGTGATGTTGACCTATGTTCTGGAAAGTGGGCGCACCATTGCGGACCTGCTGGCGCGTTGACGTCTGCGCGCGCGCGCGCCACTGTCGGGCGGGGCGAAGGAGGCCGTTATCATGTTGGCTGGCAAACGCATTTTACTGATCATCGGGGGCGGGATCGCGGCGTATAAGGCGCTCGACCTGATCCGCGAATTGCGCCGCGCCGGGGCTTCGGTCACGCCGGTTCTGACGCGCGCGGCGGAGGAGTTTGTAACGCCTTTATCTGCCTCGGCCTTGGCGGCGGCGAAGGTCTACCGCGACCTCTTTGATATGACCGACGAGGCCGAGATGGGCCATATCGAGCTATCGCGCTCAGCCGATTTGATCGTGGTCGCGCCCGCCACGGCGGACTTGATGGCGAAGATGGCCGGGGGGCTGGCGAATGATCTGGCTTCGACGCTGTTGCTGGCGACCGACACGCCGGTGATGATCGCGCCGGCGATGAACGTGCGGATGTGGGAGCACCCGGCGACCCAGCGCAATCTGGCGGTGTTGCGCGGCGATGGTGTTGCTTTGGTGGGACCGGACGCGGGCGAGATGGCTTGTGGCGAGTTCGGGCCGGGGCGGATGGCGACGCCTGTGGCGATTACCGAGGCTGTGGGGGCGCATTTTGGCCCGAAGCCTTTGGCGGGGCGGCATGTGCTGGTGACCTCCGGGCCGACGCACGAGCCGATTGATCCGGTGCGCTTTATTGCGAATAGATCTTCGGGCGCGCAGGGCACAGCGATTGCCGAGGCCTTGCGCGATCTGGGGGCGCGGGTCAGTTTCGTGACGGGGCCTGCGGAGGTGGCGCGGCCCGTGGGGGTTGAGGTTATCGAGGTCGAGACGGCGTTTGAGATGAAGCTGGCAGTCGAGGCGGCCTTGCCTGCCGACGCGGCTGTGTTTGCGGCGGCTGTGGCCGATTGGCGGGTCGTCGGAGCGTCTGACAGCAAGATCAAGAAGGACGGCTCGGGCGCGTTGCCTGCTTTGGAATTTGCCGAGAACCCGGATATTTTGGCTGGCGTTTCGCAGATGACCGAGGGGCGTCCGGGGCTTGTCGTGGGCTTTGCGGCTGAGACCGATGATGTGGTTGCGAACGCCACCGCCAAGCGTTTGCGCAAGGGTTGTGACTGGATTTTGGCAAATGATGTGCGTCCTGAGACGGGAATCATGGGCGGATCGGAAAACGCGATTACATTGGTCTCTGACGATGGCGCTGAGACCTGGGCGCGGATGGGCAAGGACGCGGTGGCGCGGGCACTTGCCGAGCGGATCGCGGGGGCTCTGGCCGGGTGATTTGGATATTTAGAAAAGCAAAGAGGGGCCGCTGTGCAGCCAATTCTTGAGGTGCTTTGGGAGGACTGGGCGGATCGAGGCGTGGCCTTGCCCAGCTATGAGACGGCCGGGGCGGCGGGCGCGGATATTCGGGCGAATTTCGCTGTGGATGATCGGGATGCAGGCATGGTGCTGGAGCCGATGGCGCGCAAGATCGTGCCCACGGGTTTGCGTGTCGCGATCCCCGAGGGGTTCGAGATGCAGATCAGGCCGCGCTCGGGCCTTGCGCTCAAGCACGGGATTTCCTTGCCCAACACGCCGGGTACGATTGATAGCGATTATCGCGGGCCTTTGGGCGTTTTGCTGATTAACTATGGCGCTGAGCCCTTCTCGATTGCCCATGGCGACCGGATTGCGCAGGCGGTGATCGCACCCGTTGTCCAAGCGCGGTTCTCGGTGGTGGATGCGCTGGGCGACACGGATCGTGGCGCGGGCGGCTTTGGATCGACCGGGCGCGGCTGATGTTTCTGATCTTCTTTCTCGCAGGCGCGATCTGGTTGATCGGGCGCAAAGTGAACATCCCGGTGCAGGCGCGCGGGCTGCTCATTGGCCTCTTGTATGTCGTGGTCCTGAGCATTCACACGGTGTTGCCCGATGGCGCGCCCTTGCGTGAAGCGACCGGCGGGTCGGCGGCGACCTGGTTGATGCTGGGCGCGGCGGCGGCTTTGGTGCTGCTTTACCGCGAAGGATTGCGCCGGTTGCGCGCGCGGGTTGCCCCGCCGCCGCCTGCCCAAGGGGGGCCGCAAGGGCCGTTCTCGGACGCTGAGCTGGAGCGCTATGCCCGTCATATTGTGCTGCGCGAGATCGGTGGGATGGGGCAGAAGCGGCTTAAGGATGCGAAGGTACTGGTTGTAGGGGCCGGGGGATTGGGCTCGCCAGCGCTGCTCTACCTTGCGGGCGCTGGGGTGGGCACGATTGGCGTGATCGATGACGATACCGTCGCGCTGTCGAACTTGGCGCGGCAGGTGATCCATACCGATGCGCGCTCTGACATGCCCAAGGTGTTCTCGGCGGAGGAGGCGATGACAGCGCTGAACCCCGGCGTTGAGGTCAAGCCCTACAATCGCAAACTCTCGCCGGAGATCGCCGAGGAGTTGTTTGACGACTTCGATCTGGTCCTCGACGGCACCGACAGTTTCGACACGCGTGCCTTGGTCAACCGCGCCTGCGTGGCCACCGGGACGCCGCTGATTTCGGGCGCAATCAGCCAATGGGACGGGCAGCTGAGCCTGTTCGACCCGGTGCGCGGCGCGCCGTGTTACGCCTGCATCTTCCCCGAAGCGCCCGCGCCCGGTCTTGCGCCGAGTTGTGCCGAGGGCGGCGTGGCGGGGCCTTTGCCGGGGGTGATTGGCTCGATGATGGCGCTGGAGGCCGTTAAGGAGATCACGCAGGCAGGCGAGGGGCTGGGGGGGCGGATGCTGATCTACGACGCGCTCGATGCCGAGACCCGCGTGATGCGCCTGAAACGCGACCCCAATTGTGCCGTCTGCAAGGACGCCTGACTTACAAACCTGTGCCGCGCGCCCTAGATGAGGCGCAAAGGAGATCCCATGACCAACGCGCTTTTGTCCGACTGGACCACCGAATTTGCCTTGCCGCCTTTCGCCGAGATCAGCGACGAGGATTTTGGCCCCGCGATGGATGCTGCCCTTGCGGATGGGCGCGCGCGGGTGGCAGCGATTGCCGAGAATGGCGACGCGCCGAGCTACGAGAACACCGTCGCGGCGATGGAGCAGGCGGATGCGATGCTCGATAAGGTGGCGGGGGTTTTCTATAACCTAGCGGGGGCCGATAGCTCGCCCGCGCGCGAGGCCTTGATGCGCGATCTGGCCCCGAAGATGAGTGCCTATTCCTCCGAGATCATGATGAACGAGGCGCTCTATGCGCGGGTGCGGGCGGTCTGGGAAGGGCGCGAGGCGGCTGGGCTTGATGCCGAGCAAATGCGCGTTGTGGACCTCTATCACCGGATGTTTGTGCGTGCGGGCGCGGCTGTGGAAGGCGACGACCGCGCGCGGCTGACGGAGGTGAAATCGCGGTTGGCGGTGCTGGGCACGCAGTTCACCCAGAACCTGCTGGCCGACGAGCGCGACTGGTTCATGGACCTTGCCGAGGCCGATCTGGAAGGCTTGCCGGGTTTCGTGATCGACACTGCGCGCTCTGCCGGGGCTGAGCGCGGGCGTCCGGGGCCTGTCGTGACCTTGTCGCGGTCGCTCATCGTGCCGTTCCTGCAATTCTCGCCGCGCCGCGATCTGCGCGCCAAGGCCTATGCCGCGTGGACCGCGCGCGGGGCCAATGGGGGCGAGACGGACAATCGCGAGACGGCGGCTGAGATTTTGGCGCTGCGGGACGAGCGCGCCAAGCTTTTGGGCTACAAGAACTTCGCCGCCTATAAGCTGGAGCCGGAGATGGCGAAAACGCCTGAGGCCGTGCGCGATTTGTTGATGCAGGTCTGGACGCCAGCGAAGGCTGCGGCGGATGCGGATGCCGAGGTTTTGCAGGCGATGATGGCCGAGGATGGGGTGAACGATACGCTGGCCCCGCATGATTGGCGCTACTATTCGGAAAAGCGCCGCAAGGCTGAGCATGATCTGGATGAGGCGGAATTGAAGCCGTATTTGCAGCTCGACCGGATGATTGAGGCGCAGTTTGACTGTGCGAACCGGCTGTTTGGGTTGGAGTTTCGGGCGTTGGATATCCCGCTTTATCACCCGGATGCGCGCGCGTGGGAGGTCACGCGCGGTGGCGAGCATATGGCGGTGTTCATCGGCGACTACTTCGCGCGGTCCTCGAAACGCTCGGGCGCGTGGTGCTCGGCGATGCGGTCGCAGAAGAAGCTCGGCGGCGATGTGCGGCCCATTGTGGTGAATATTTGCAACTTCGCGAAGGGCGATCCGGCGCTGCTGTCCTATGACGATGCGCGCACGCTGTTTCACGAGTTCGGCCATGCGCTACACCAGATGCTGTCGAATGTGACCCACGGGTTCATCTCGGGCACCAGCGTGGCGCGCGACTTTGTGGAACTGCCGAGCCAACTGTATGAACACTGGCTGGAAGTGCCTGAAGTGCTGGAGAAATACGCGACCCATGCGGAGACCGGCGAGGCGATGCCGCGCGATATGCTAGAGCGGCTTTTGGCGGCGCAGACCTATGATATGGGGTTCTCGACCGTGGAATATGTGGCCTCTGCGTTGGTGGATTTGGCGTTCCATGATGGGGATGCGCCGAGCGATCCGATGGCCAAGCAGGCGGAGGTGCTGGAAGGGATCGGAATGCCTGCCGCGATCACGATGCGCCACGCGACCCCGCACTTCGCGCATGTGTTTGCGGGCGACGGCTATTCCAGCGGCTACTATAGCTACATGTGGTCCGAGGTGATGGATGCCGATGCGTTCGAGGCGTTTCTCGAGGCAGGCGATCCGTTTGATCCAGAGACCGCCGCGAAGCTGGAGAAGAACATCCTGTCGGCAGGCGGATCTCAGGAGGCGGATGTGCTTTACACCGCGTTCCGGGGGCGGATGCCGGGGGTTGAGGCTTTGTTGAAGGGGCGTGGGTTGCTGGACGTCGCCTAGTTTGACGCGGAGCTCGTGGTTTGCCCCACACCGACTTCGGCTTCGGTTAACCCCCACAGCGAGGTGACCGAAGCCCACCCGCGTGTGCGCCCGGATTGGATGCGGCAATAGCCATTCTCGCAGGGCCCTAGCCGCGCGATCACGCCTGCCTCGGCGCGCGCACGGATCGGGGCGTCCTCTTCAGGCGACGAGCGCAGCGGCATGAGGTCTTCTTGCACGATCACACTGCGCGCGCGGCTGAGCAAAATATGGTGCATCCAGCCGCCGGCCCCATCGCGGTCGCGGACCTGGCGCCAATTGCCGAACTCGCTGACGACCTGAAGCGGCATCCCACGCCGCGTGAACACCCAATCGATGCGGTGCGTGACGGAGGGGCCGCGGCGGACATTGCCCTCCTCGCCCTTCAGGGTCACGAAACGCGGCAAGGGTTGCTTGGTTACGCTTCCGATGCGGGTGTTGTCATTGGCCAGTGCGGGGGCGCTGAGCGCACTAAAAAGGGCCAGCCCAAAGGCCAGAATGGTCCCGATAAGACGCTTCCGCGCCATGTCAAAATTGCGATCGCCTGCCATTGCTCGCTTCCGGCGCGTTTCTCGCGCTCTGGTCGTGGGTCTGTGCTTGCCCCCGGTCTCGATATGTTGCCAGTATATGCGCGACTTGGGAAGTGCCGGGAGGGGCCAAATGCCATCAGATCGTCTGAGTGTTGTCGTCACGCGACGGTTGCCCGAACCCGTGGAGACGCGGATGAAGGAGCTGTTCGATGTCGAGCTGAACGCCGAGGACCGCAAACTGACCCGCGACGAGATCGCCGAGGCCATGCGGCGGGCCGATGTGCTGGTGCCCTGCGTGACCGACCAGATCGACAGTGCGATGCTGGCGCAAGCGGGCGAGAAGCTGAAACTGATCGCCAATTACGGCGCGGGTGTCGACCATATTGATGTGACCACGGCGCGCCAGCGCGGCATCCACGTGTCCAACACGCCGGGTGTTTTGACCGATGACACGGCTGACATGACGATGGCCCTGATGCTGGCGGTGACGCGGCGGATGCCCGAAGGCCTTAGCACCATGCAGGCAGGCGAGTGGGGCGGTTGGTCGCCCACCGCGTTTCTTGGCGGGCGGATTGGCGGCAAGCGTCTGGGGATCCTCGGGATGGGTCAGATCGGGCAGGCCGTGGCACGGCGGGCCCATGCGTTCGGGATGCAGGTGCATTACCATAATCGTCGTCGCTTGCATCGCGAGATTGAGGGCGAGCTGGAGGCGACTTATTGGGAGAGCCTCGACCAGATGGTCGCCCGCGTCGATGTGCTGTCGATCAACTGTCCGCATACGCCCTCGACGTTCCACTTGCTGAATGCGCGGCGTTTGAAACTGATGAAGCCGTCCTCGGTGATCGTGAACACCTCGCGCGGCGAAGTGATCGACGAGAATGCGCTGACGCGGATGCTGCGCTCGGGCGATATTGCGGGCGCTGGCCTCGATGTGTTCGAGCGCGGCCATGACGTGAACCCGCGCTTGCGGGAGCTGGGCAATGTGGTGCTGCTGCCCCATATGGGATCGGCCACGCGCGAGGGGCGGATCGAGATGGGCGAGAAAGTTATCATCAATATCAAGACGTTCGATGATGGGCACCGTCCGCCAGACCTCGTTGTGCCGAGCATGATTTGACGCTTCGGAATTTGAGTATTTAGGGCAAGAAAAAGGGGGCGCGTCGTGGGTGACTTTCTGGTGATCGGCGGCGGGATCGCGGGCGTGTCCGTGGGCGCCAAGCTGGCCGCTTTGGGCCGCGTGATGGTGCTGGAGGGCGAGAGCGCGCTTGGGTATCACGCGTCGGGACGCTCAGCAGCCTTGTTCGAGCAGCGCTATGGGTTGGCCTCGACGATTGCCTTGAGCGCGGCAGGGGCCGAGGAGTTGCGCGCGCGCGATGTGCTCTCGGATCGTGGCTTGATGCTTGTGGGCGATCACGATCAGGCGGAGGCGTTTGCCCGCCAAACGGCGTCGATGGAGATGGTCGATATCGGGGTGGAAGCGGCGCGTGAGATCGTGCCGATCCTGAACCCTGAGGTGGTTGGTTTCGTCTCGCATCAGAGCCAGACGTGGGACGTGGATACCGACCGCTTGATCCAGTCTTATGCGCGGGATGTGCGTGGGAATGGGGAGGTTTTGACGGGTGTCTCGGTGGACCGAATTGAGCGGCTCGGGACTGGCTGGCGCGTGTCGGCGGGGGAGCGGTCTTGGGAGGCTGCGGTCTTGGTGAATGCCGCTGGCGCTTGGGTGGACGGCGTCGCCGCGATGGCGGGGATCGCGCCGATTGGGATCACGCCGAAGCGGCGGTCGATGGCGCGGATACCTGCGCCCGGCGGCCTTGATGTCCGCGCTTGGCCGATGCTGCTGGGCGTAGGCGAGACGTGGTATGCCAAGCCGGATGCGGGGGCGTTGATCGTGTCTCCGGCGGAAGAACATGACAGCCCGCCGATGGATGCCTGGGCCGATGACATGGTGATCGCCGAGGGGTTAGCGCGGTATGAGGCACGGGTGACGGAACCTGTGACGCGGCTGGAGGCGACTTGGGCTGGGCTGCGAAGTTTCTCGCCGGATCGGAACCTCGTGTTGGGGCCGGATGCGGTTGATCCCAGTTTTGTTTGGATGGCGGCGCAAGGGGGCTACGGGTTCCAGACGGCCCCTGCGGCTTCACGTCTGGTGGCGGATCTGGTTGCCGGACGCGCGCCGGAATTGGACGCAGCAACCGTCGCAGCCCTATCGCCGGGGCGGTTTGCATGAGCCGCAAGTTGCACCTGCCTGACAGCGCCGCCTTGGTCGGGGCGTCCGCGAAGATGGAGGCTCCGTCTGCGGCGCGCAATATCGGGCCGATCTTGCAGGTGCTTGGTCCGGTTGTTCCGCGCGAAGGTCGGGCGTTGGAGATTGCCAGCGGGACCGGGCAACATGCGGTGGCCTCCGCGGAGGCGTTTGCGGGATTGATCTGGCAGCCGACCGATGTGGATGCGGCGCGGTTGGCGTCGATTGCAGCATGGCGGGCGGAAGCGGGATTGGCGAATCTGCTGGCACCGATAGCGCTGAATGCCTGCGCGCCGGGGTGGGGCAGGCGGTTGGGGCCGGTAGATTTTCTGTATTTGGTTAACCTGACCCATCTTATCTCAGACGCGGAACTGGCGGTCTTGCTGGATGAGGCAGCGCAGGTGTTGGCACCAGGTGGGGTGTTCGCGCTCTATGGACCGTTCCTGCGAGACGGGATCGCGACCAGTGACGGCGATGTGGCGTTTGACGCCAGCCTGCGCGCGCAAGACCCTGATATTGGGTATAAAGACCTTAGCGTGATCGAGGATGTGTTTGGCGTGCTGGGCTATTCCGTTGAGGTCATCCAGATGCCTGCCAACAATGTGATGGCCTTGATCCGCCGACCGGGCTGAGGGGCCTTGCGTCTGCCTTTGCTGTCGGGGCATTTTGGGTCCGTATAAAAGTTGAAGGATTAACCAATGCTGCGTTTTGTTCTTGTTGCTGCCACCCTCACCCTCGCGACCCCGGCCTTTGCCAATGAGGCCGTGGACCGGTTTGAAGCCGCGTCCGAGGCCTTGGGCGAAAAGATCAACGCGGTCTTGGTGAAGGAAAACCCTGCGATGGCGGGCAAGACGCCGGATGTGACATGGGACGCGGCGCATCGCGAGGCGGGCGCGTGCATCTTGGCGACCGTGGCGGGCGAGGCGGGCGCACCGGCGATGACCCAGCTGATCGTTGGGCTAGAGCGCGCGGCGGGGCGCAATTATTCGAGCCTTGCCGCGATCGGGGCGGCGAGCGTCGTGCAGGTTGAGGGCGTGACGCCGAACCGCTTGCAGGAAATCACCGATGCCTGCGGGATGACGACACTGACGATGCAGCGGATGCAAGCGGCGGCTGGCTAGGGTACGGTTGGTAGGTCAATTTTCCAATTGAACCCTTGAGATCACGGATGCGTTAACCATTTATTAACCATGGTTAATGCTTCTGCTTCTTTTGTGCTCGCCTTTCTAATTGGCTCGACTGCCGCGGCCGACACTCTCGTGTCAGGCGTCCGCGGCGAAGACGCTGTGCGCCAGTGTATCGCCATTTACCAAGAGCGACGCCCTTGCGCATGTCCTGAAAATAGGAAGAGCAATGGGCATCGTTGCGGAAAGAGCAGTGCCTACAATCGTGGCGGTGGGTCGCGTCCATTTTGCTACGCATCGGAAGCAACACCTGAGCGAATTGCAAACATGCGCAGAGATTGTACTGCGTTGCCGACCGGGTAGTTACCCGTTGACCCGGATAGTGGCGTTGGCCGGATCGTAGGGGCTGTCTTCGACGACCTCGCAATCCCACAACTCTTTAAACATGCGGACCTTTAGCTTGGTGCCGACCTCTGCTTGCCCTGGCTTCACGTAGCCCATGCCGATGCTCTTGCCGAACGCGACGGAGTAGCCGCCAGAGGTCAGGCGACCCACACGCGTCTCGCCATCATAGAGCGCCTCGCGCCCCCATGGATCGGCGTCGGCAGGTCCGTCGACAAGAAGTGTCACGCATTTGAAACGAATGCCGATGTTTTCCATCGCGGCCTTGCCGTGGAAGTCCTTGCTGAGGTCCACGAAACGGTCGAGACCAGCCTCAAGCGGCGTTGCATCGCGGCCGAGCTCGGTGCCGAAGGCGCGGTAGCTTTTCTCCTGCCGCAGCCAGTTTTGGGCGCGCGCACCGACCAGTTTCAGCCCATGCGGCGCGCCCGCTTTCATCAGCTGATCCCAGAGGTAATTCTGCATCTCCATCGGGTGGTGCAGCTCCCATCCCAGCTCGCCGGTATAGGCGACGCGGATGGCGTTGACGGGGCACATGCCAAGCTCGATCTGGCGGGCGCTGAGCCATGGGAAGCGCTTGTTCGACAGCGCGGTTTCCGGGTCTGCGTCGCGAATCAGGCTGGCGAGCACGTCGCGGGATTTTGGCCCGGCGATGGCGAAAACGCCCCACTGGCTGGTGACGTCCTGCACCTCGATCCGGCCAAATTCGGCCTCTTTATCCTCGACCGCTTTGCGCAGGTAGTCGCCGTCATAGGCCTGCCACGCGCCCGCGCTGACGAGGTAATAGCTGTCCTCAGCCAGACGTACGATGGTGTATTCGGTGCGGGTCGTGCCCGCCTCGGTGAGCGCGTAGGTAAGGTTAATGCGGCCCACTTTCGGCAGCTTATTCGTGGTAAACCAATCGAGGAACGCGGTCGCGCCCGGACCTTTGACCATGTGCTTGGTGAAGGCGGTGGCATCGACCAGACCGACGCCTTCGCGGATCGCTTTTGCCTCGCCTTTCGCATAGTCCCACCACGCCCCGCGCCGGAAGGATCGGCTGTCGTGGTCGAAGCTGTCGGGGGCGTCGAGCGGTCCGTAATAGTTCGGGCGCTCCCATCCATTGACGCAGCCAAACTGCGCGCCGAGGGCCTTTTGGCGGTCGTAGGCGGGGGCGGTTTTCAGCGGTCGCGCGGCGGGGCGTTCTTCGTCTGGGTGGTGGAGGACATAGACGTGGTCATACGCCTCCTCGTTCTTGCGCATCGCGTACTCTGTGGTGATCCAGTTGCCGAACCGCTTGGGATCGAGCGACGCCATATCGATCTCAGCCTCGCCTTCGACCATCAACTGAGCGAGGTAGTGCCCGGTCCCACCTGCGGCGGTGATCCCAAACGAAAAGCCCTCGGCGAGCCACATGTTGCGCAGGCCCGGTGCGGGGCCCACGAGGGGGTTGCCGTCGGGGGTATAGCAGATCGGGCCGTTGAAGTCGTCTTTCAAACCAACGGTTTCCGAGGACGGGATCCGGTGGATCATGCTCATATACTCTTCCTCGATACGCTCTAGATCAAGGGGGAAGAGGTCGGCGCGGAAGCTGTCAGGGCAGCCGTATTCAAACCGCGCAGGCGCGTTCTGCTCGTAAGGGCCCAGGATCCAGCCCCCGCGTTCCTCGCGCACATACCACTTGGCATCGGCGTCACGCAGCACCGGGTGCTCGCCGTTTTCCTTGCGCCATTCGACCAGCATCGGATCAGGCTCGGTGACGATAAACTGATGCTCAACCGGGATAGCGGGGGTCTTGATCCCGAGTAGCCGTGCGGTGCGTTGCGAATGGTTGCCGGTTGCGGTGACGACATGCTCGGCGGTGACAACGAATTGCTCGTCCGAGGCCACAAGGTTGCCGCCCTTCTCGACCATCTTCGTCAGGGTCACTTCCCACGCGTCGCCGGTCCAGTGATAGGCGTCGGCTTGCCATTTCCGCTCGATCACCGCGCCGTGCTGGCGCGCACCTTTGGCCATCGCCATGGTGACGTCAGCAGGGTTAATGTAGCCGTCGGTGGGATGGTAAATGGCGCCGACCAGATCTTCGGAGCGCACGAGCGGATAACGCTCCTTGATCTGCGCGGGGCTGAGCCATTCGAAGGGCACATCGCAGGTCTCGGCGGTCGCGGCGTAGACCATGTATTCGTCCATGCGCGCCTGAGATTGCGCCATGCGCAGATTGCCGACGACCGAGAAGCCCGCGTTCAGACCCGTCTCCGCCTCAAGCGTTTTGTAAAACTTGATGGAGTGGTCGTGGATATGCGTGGTCGCATAGCTCATGTTGAAATACGGCAGCAGCCCGGCGGCGTGCCAGGTGGAGCCGGAGGTCAGCTCGTCACGTTCAAGCAGCACCACGTCCTGCCAGCCTGCCTTGGCGAGGTGATAGGCAATCGAGGTGCCAACGGCACCGCCGCCGATAACGAGCGCTTTGACGTGGGTTTTCATGGGGCCGACTCCGTTTGACTTGGGCGTAATCTGGCGATTTTCGCGGGCGACGTGCAAGCGGGTTCGACCGTTGGGGGCGGGTTTGCGACATGGGGGATGGACGGGGCGCAAACCGGGTCGCGTAGGATGTATCCGGTGTGGGGCATGGCGTTGCGCAATCTGCGGATCCTGCGCCGTGCGCGGGCTTAGACCGTTGCCCTTTGCTTTGTCCATGTATTGGCACAGCAGCAAAGTCCGATAGCGCGGTGTTCCGTGCGAAACTCAAACCCCCTAAGCCGTGGCACTTCAGGTCGCCCTCTTTTCGTCGCGCGTCTGGCGTCCCATATCTCTCTCAACACCGTTTCTGCTTGAAGGCGTTCCCATGACCACCGTCAAAACCACAATGCTGCTTGCTGCGATGACCGTCCTGTTTGGCACGGTTGGCCTCTTGCTGGGGGGTGAGGTGGGGCTGGTGATTGCCCTGATCTTTGCCGGGGCCACGAACCTTTGGGCATGGTGGGGGTCGGACCAGATGGTCTTGCGCATGCACAACGCGCGGCCCGTCGATGCGCAGACCGCGCCGGGGCTTGTCACGATGGTCGCCCGACTGGCGCGCAACGCCAATATGCCGATACCGATGGTCTATATCATCGACACCGACCAGCCGAATGCCTTTGCCACCGGGCGCAGTCCCGACAAGGCCGCCGTGGCGGCGACCACGGGTCTGCTGCGCGCGCTGTCGGATGAAGAGGTGGAAGGCGTCATGGCGCATGAGCTGGCCCATATCCAGAACCGCGACACGCTGATCATGACGATCACCGCGACACTGGCGGGGGCGATTGGCTTGCTCGCAAATTTCGCGTTCTTTTTTCGTGGGGGGCGCGACAATCCGTTGGGGATCATCGGGCTGCTCGCGACGATGATCCTGGCCCCCTTGGCCGCAGGGCTTGTGCAGATGGCGATCAGCCGGACGCGGGAATACGAGGCCGACCGCGTCGGGGCCGAGATTTGTGGCAGGCCGCTGGCGCTCGCTTCGGCCTTGAAGCGCATTCAGGGGCTGGCGGGGCGCGTGGATATGAACACAGCCGAGCGCAACCCGGCCACCGCGCATATGTTCATCATCAACCCGCTGCACGCCCATGCGCATGACAAGCTGTTCTCGACCCACCCCGCGACTGCGAACCGGGTGCGCGCGTTGGAGAAGCTTGCGGCTGAGATGGGGCAGGGGGTCCGGCAGTCATCGATCCCGAAGACCCGACGGCGCAAGACCGGACCTTGGTCTTAATCCACGGCCGGAACCGCAGCCAACCACGATTCAAACCGTGGCAAGGCGGCCCGGGACGGACGTGCCGTGCTTTGGCTTCCGAAGGTCCATCGAAGCCCTGCCGACAGAACGGTTTCGGTGATGCGGTCGGTTGGTGCGGCGGGGTTTTCTTCGGACACCGATAACCAATCCGCACCGACATAAGCGGTCAGGCCGCTCGGGCCCGAAATATCCCATGCCGCCTCGATCCCGATGGACGGTAGCGTGACGGGGTTTGGCACAAGGTTGGCAGTGTCTTGATCACCGCGTGCATAGGACGCGCGGACCGTCAGCGTGACGGGGATGTTGGTCAGGTCCACCCCGGCGGAAATGGCAGCAAAGATGGCATTGTCGAGGGATTCGGGCTCCACCGCACGGGAGGTCAGCGCCCCGATATGGGTGTCGATCCGCCATTGATCACTGTGCCACCCCGCCCCCAGACCCGCGACCGCGAAATCCGTCGCTTTGCCCGGGGAGCCTGCCGTGAACGCGACATGCCCGCGCCCGGCAAATCCGCCAAGGCGCATGGCACCGAAGGTTTGATCAAGCTCGACCGCCGCAAAACGCCCGAAAGCAAACGTATCCTCGGACTGGAAGATGCCCGTCGCGATATCGGGGGCGTTCGAGGCCCCTGACCGAAAGGACAGAACAACCTCGAGGCCTTGTTGTGTCGCCGCCCCAAAGCGAAGGTTCCGCTGCACGATGTCGAAGGACGGTATTTCCAGTGCGAGTGCGCCCCCGTTCAGAGCGTTTCCACCGCGCTGAAGTGATTGATGTGCAAGATCTATATCGGCCCAAAAATCTTGGGACTGAGCGGGGCTTGCCGCAAAGACGACAATTGCCAGAATGGCATGCGGAAATCGGATCATTTGAAGTCCCTCAAGTTATCCACAGCTTAGCATGGAGCGCGTGTTCGATTCGAGGCGCTGGATGCCATAATTTGTGGGTAAAAGCGGACGTTCGTGTTGAGAAAAGACAGGTCTGAGCTGCAATCGGCGCGTCAGGTGCATCGTCTCCCTGACTGCGCCGGGTGGCCCCAAAGAAAAACCCCCGCCTAGGGGCGGGGGTTCCGGAATTGGCAAAACGCCAATCAGGGTTACTGCGGGATCTCGCCTGTGATGCCTTGCACGTAGAAGTTCATGCCCAGAAGCGCGCCATCCTCGATGACCTCACCATCGGCCAGGAACTGCTCGCCCGCCTGGTTGAACATCGGACCCGTGAACGGGTGGTATGTTCCGGCGGTGATCGCATCGATCATGCCTTGCGCCTCGGCCTGAACCTCAGCGGGGATCGCGTCGGTCATCTTGCCGATCACAACCTCGCCCTCGGGCATACCGGCCCAGCTGTCGATCTGCTCGTAGGTGCCGTCCATCAACGCGCCAACGCGCTTGACGTAATAGGGGGCCCAGTCGTCGATGATGGACGCGATACGTGGACCGGCAGAGCCGTCGTCATTCGTCATGAACGCCGCCATGTCAGACGCCTGACCGAAGCCATACGCGCTGCCACCCTCTTTGGCGATCTCGGCCAAAGGTGCGGTCGAGTCGGTATGCGCCGTGATCACGTCAACGCCTTGGTCGAGCATTGCGCGCGCCGCATCGGCTTCTTTGGCGGGATCAAACCAAGTGTAGACCCACGTTACGACCAGCTCGACATCCGGGTTCACGGCGGCGGCATGGTGGTAGTAGGAGTTGATGCCCATGATCACTTCGGGGATCGGGAAGGACGCGATGTAGCCGATCTTGTTTGTCTGGGTCATGCGGCCTGCGATATGGCCCACAACGGCGCGGCCTTCGTAGAAGCGGCCGTTATATGTGGACACGTTGTCGTGCTCGCGCTTGTAGCCGGTCGCGTGCTCGAACTTCACGTCCGGGAAGCGCGCGGCAACAGCGTTGGTCTGGTCCATATAGCCAAACGAGGTGCTGAAGATGATGTCACAGCCAGACAGCGCCATCTGCGTCATGACACGCTCGGCATCGGCCCCCTCGGGCACGTTTTCCTGGAACTGGATCTCGACCTTGTCGCCGTAAGCTTCTTGCACGGCCAGCGCGCCTTGATGGTGCTGGAACGTCCAGCCGCCATCGCCGATCGGGCCGACATAGACGAAGCAGGCTTTCGTTGGATCCTCGGCCGCCGCAGCGGTGGCAAGACCGGTCGCAAGCGCGGCGGTCGTCAGAAGGGTTTTAAGGTTCATAAGGTATCTCCCAGTTATGAAGGTCAGGTGGCAGCGGGGCTGCGTCGTTTAGGACGCAGCGTGGAAAGGTTTGCCCAAATCGGCAGGCGCGTTCATGGCAGCGCGGCGACGATCTGCCGAGATGATGACGAGCACAAGAATGGTGATGACATAGGGCGACATCGACAGAAGCTCTACCGGAATGGTGGCCCCGGCTGCCTGCAAATTAAGCTGCAAGACTGCAATTCCACCAAAAAGATAAGCGCCCACAAGCACGCGCCCGGGTTTCCAGCTGGCAAAAACCACAATCGCCAGCGCAATCCAGCCCGCGCCTGCGGTCATGCCATCGGTCCATTGCGGCACGCGCACGAGGCTCAGGTATGCCCCGCCGAGGCCCGCACAGCCGCCCCCGAAAGCAATCGCCAACAAGCGGATGCGCACAACCTTATAGCCAAGCGCATGGGCCGCATCGTGGCTTTCGCCCACCGCGCGCAGCACGAGGCCCGCACGGGTAAAGCGCAGAAATGCCCATGTGGCGAGCACCAGAAGGAGGCTGAGATAGACCATCCAGTCATGCGAAAACAGGATGCGCCCGAGCACCGGGATATCGCTGAGCGGCCCGAAATCGAGCGATTGTGTGCTCGGCGCTTTGATCCCCACATAGCTTTGCCCAATCAGCGCCGATAGCCCGAGGCCGAACAGGGTCAGCGCCAAGCCCGTGGCCACTTGGTTGGACAAAAGCACTTGCGTCAGGAACCCGAAAATCAGGCTCAGCAGCGCGGCCCCGACAGCGGCGGCGGCAAAGCCAATCACCGGCGATCCGGTTTCCACCGCGATCAGGAACCCGCAAATTGCCCCCGTGATCATCATCCCCTCGACGCCGAGGTTCAGCACCCCCGCTTTCTCGACGATCAACTCGCCGAGCGCGGCCAGCAGGATCGGCGTTGCCGCCACCATGAGCGACGCGATGAGTACGACCGGATTGATAGAGGACAGATCCATTACGCCACCTTCGCCTTGCCGAACCGGATACGATAATTGCTCAGCACATCAACGCCGAGCAGGAAGAACAGCAGCATCCCTTGGAACGCCTGAATGGCCGCCGCAGGAAGCGACAGCATGAACTGCGCCAACTCGCCGCCGATATACGTGAGCGCCATCAGGAAGCCCGCCAGCAGGATACCGACGGGATGCAGACGCCCCAGAAAGGCGACGATGATCGCGGTGAAGCCGTAGCCCACGTTGAAATCGATGCTGATTTTGCCTGCGGGACCGGTAACCTCGAAGACGCCAGCAAGGCCTGCGAGCACGCCGGAGATGCCGAGGCACAAGATCACCAAGCGCCCTGGATGCACACCTGCGAATTTCGCGGCGCGCGGGGCCTGTCCGGCGAGCTGGATGTGGTAGCCGAGCAGGTGGCGCGACATGATCACATAGGCGAAGATGACCGCAATGAATGCGGCGACGACGCCCCAATGCATGCCTGTCCCGGCGATCAGCTCAGGGTTGGCCGCAGGGTCCCATTGCGACAGGTTCCGGCTGCCCGGAAAGCCGCCGCCGTCGGGGTTGCGTAGCCATCCAACGGCGGCCGAGGCAAGGATGTTTTCAGCCACATAGACCAGCAACAGCGACACGAGGATCTCGTTGGTGCGGAACTTCACGCGCAGGATTGCGGGGATCATCGCCCAAGCCCAGCCGCCCAAGGCACCCGCGAGCACCATCAACGGAAAGATCAGCGGGCTTTCAGACGGATAGAGCGCAAGCCCCGCCGCCGCCCCCGCAAGCGCGCCCATGATATACTGGCCTTCCGCGCCGATGTTCCAGATGCCCGCCTTGAACCCGAGGCTCAGACCCACAGCGATCAAGATCAGCGGCCCCGCCTTGATCAGCAACTGGGGTCGCGAGAAATCGGCGAATTGCGGGTGAAACAGCGGATCCCAGAAGATCGTGCGGATCGCCTCAAACGGGTCCTTGCCCAAGAACGCGAACAAAATCCCGCCCGCGATCATCGTCATGGCCACGGCCAACAGGGGCGTCGCGTAGATCCAAGTCTTGCTTGGCGACGGGCGCTTTTCCAGCCGGATCATAGCACCACCTGCGTCTTCAGGGTTCCCAAAATACTCATAGCGCCGCGATCACCCAACATGCGCCACCTCCATGTCATGGGCACCGCCCAGCATCAGGCCGATCTCGTCCACCGTCAGGCCTTCGGTGGGCCGCGATGCACTCAGGCGTCCGCCGTTCAACGCACAAAACCGGTCCGCAACTTCCATCAACTCGTCGAGGTCCTGGCTGATCACGATCACCGCAGCCCCGCCCGCCGCAAGGTCCATAAGCGCTTGCCGAATGGCCGCCGCCGCACTGGCATCCACACCCCAGGTCGGTTGGTTCACCACCAGCACTTCGGGCTTTTGCAACACCTCGCGCCCGATGACGAATTTCTGCAAGTTGCCCCCGGATAACGACCGCGCCGCATTGCCCGGCCCCGGTGTGCGCACATCAAAGGCCTCGATCACCTCTTCGGCAAATTTCCGGGTCTTGCCCCAGTTGATAAACCGCTTTGCGGCCAACCCCTGACGCATCACGCCCGTCAAAAGCGCATTCTCGGTCAGGCTCATATCCGGCGCTGCCGCGTGACCGAGCCGTTCTTCCGGCGCACTCAGCAGCCCCATCGCGCGCCGCTCGTTCGGGCCTGTCTGGCCAATCTCGCGCCCCTCGAACAGGATCACATCCGCCGAGACCTTCACCTCGCCCGACAAAGCCGCCAGCAACTCGTCCTGCCCATTGCCCGCCACGCCGCCGATCCCAAGGATCTCGCCCCGCCGCAATTCCAGCGACACATTCATCAAGCTGGTGCCGAAATTCGTGGCCGAGGGCAGGCTCAGGCTTTCGATCGCCAGCACCACATCGCCAAGCGCGTTCCCGGAGGCCTTCGTTTGATGCAGCACCTTGCCGACCATCAACTCAGCCATATCACGCGCGGTGGTGTCCTTTGGCACGCATTCGCCGACAACCTTGCCAAGGCGCAGCACGGTCGCCGCATCACACAGCGCGCGGATTTCTTCGAGCTTGTGGCTGATATAGAGGATCGCGGTGCCTTCCGCGCTCAGCTTGCGCAGGGTGGTAAACAGGATCTCCACCTCTTGCGGGGTCAAAACGCTGGTCGGCTCGTCCATGATCAGCAGTTTGGGGTCTTGCAGCAGGCAACGAATGATCTCGACCCTCTGCCGCTCGCCCGCGGACAATTCGCCCACCAGCCGATCCGGGTCGAGGGGCAATCCATAGGTATGACTGACCTCGCGGATCTGATGGCTCAGCGCGCGCGTCTTCGGCGGGTTCTCCATGCCGAGGGCGATGTTTTCGGCCACAGAGAGGGCTTCGAACAGCGAGAAATGCTGGAACACCATCGCCACACCACTGGCCCGCGCCGCGCGCGGTTCGCTGGGCGTATACGCCGCGCCGTGCAGTTCCATCGTGCCGCTGTCGGGCTTCACCAACCCGTAGATCATCTTCACCAGCGTGGACTTACCCGCGCCGTTCTCGCCGAGCAGCGCGTGGACTTCTCCGGGTGCGATTTCAAACGAGACGTCGTCATTGGCGACAACACCGGGATAGGCTTTCGTCAGGCCCTTGAGGCTCAGCAGTGATGTCATGCCTCGGCAACCTTTGCGGTGTTTTTGAGCAGGTGCTGCGAAAGTAAGCTGGAAACCACGCTTACGGCAATGGCCTGCGGGTGTTTGCCAAGCGCCGGGTCACCGATTGGGCAGGTGATGCGGTTTATTTGGGCATCGGAATGCCCCAGTTGCGCGAGGCGCTTGCGAAACCGCGCCCATTTGGTGGCGCTGCCGATCAGGCCCGCACTGGCGAATCCGTGGCCGAGGAGGCGGTGACACAGCTCCAGGTCGAGCGCGTGGGAATACGTCAGAATATAATGATGCGCGTCCGGCGGCGCGCGGCGCACGACATCGGCGGGGTTTTTGGCGGGTAGAAGCGTGACGCCCTCGGGATGCGTGTCGGGGTAGCGGCTAAGGTCAGTATCGATCCAGGTGATCGCGTAATCGGGCAAGGGCGCGAGGGTGTTAACCAACGCACGCCCCACATGCCCCGCCCCGTAGATCCAGATGGCCTGCGTGGGGGCGGAAGTCGCCTCGATGATCCAGCCGTCTTTGAGAATTGGGCTTTGCGAGGTCGAACCGTTGCGCAGCTCGGCCATTGCACGGGTCACAGACAGCGGCTGAAGATGGTCCTGTCCCGGCAAGGGCCGCGCGACGATCTGGGCAACCTCGTCTAGACGCGCTGCATCCCACACCTCCGTCAGCAAGGTCACCGCCCCGCCGCAACACTGCGCCAAAGCGGGGCCGAGCGGTTGGCGTTGCAAGCGGTCTTTGCCCTCTGCCAAGATGTGCTGTGCCGCCTTCACCGCCTCAAATTCCAACGCTCCCCCGCCGATGGTCCCGTCTTGGCCAGTCGCCCACACCAGCATCGAGGTGCCAGCGCTGCGCGGCACCGATCCGGCGTCTTCAACGATCAAGATGCGCGCAACCTTGCCATGGGCCGCGACCGCGCGTTCCAAGGTCTCGCGATCAAAACTCACGGTGCTGCCTGCTGACGCTGCACCGCCCAAAGCACTTGCTCCGCTGTCGCAGGCGCATCGAGGGCCGGATAGACCAACCCATCGCCACAGGCCGCCACCGCATCCGACAAGGCCATCAACGCCGAAATCCCCAGCATCAAAGGCGGCTCGCCCACGGCCTTGGAGCGGTAGATCGTGTCCTCCCGGTTCGGCGCGTCCCAAAGGGCCACATTGAACACCTCGGGCCGGTCCGAGCAGGCCGGTATTTTGTAGGTCGAGGGCGCATGGGTCCTGAGCCGCCCCTTCGTGTCCCAAACCAACTCCTCCGTCGTCAGCCAGCCCGCGCCTTGCACGTAGCCGCCCTCCACCTGCCCGATGTCGAGCGCAGGGTTCAGCGACGCACCCGCATCATGCAGCAGATCTGCGCGCAGAATGCGGTTTTCGCCGGTCAGCGTGTCGATGACGACCTCGGTGACCGCCGCGCCATAGGCGAAGTAGAGGAAAGGTCGCCCCTCGCCTTTGATGCGGTCCCAGGTGATCTTCGGGGTCTTGTAATAGCCCGTCGCACTCAGCGAGATGCGCGCCATGTAGGCCTCGGCGATGACCGTCTCGAAGGGGATCGCTTCTGCCCCGACATGCACCTGTCCGCCTTCAAAGCGCACCTGATCCGGCGTGGTCTGATGCGTCTCCGCCAGCCAGTCCGCCAGCCGCCCGGTGATCTCGTCACACGCGGCCTTCACGGCCATGCCGTTCAGATCGGTGCCGGATGAGGCCGCCGTCGCACTTGTATTCGGCACCTTGGCGGTATCCGTCGCGGTGATCTTAACCCGGTCCAGATCGACGCCAAAGCGGCTCGCCGCCACTTGCGCGACCTTCAGGAACAGCCCTTGCCCCATCTCGGTCCCGCCATGGTTCATATGGATGGAGCCGTCTTGATACACATGCACCAACGCGCCCGCTTGGTTGAGATGTGTTAAGGTAAACGAGATACCGAATTTGACCGGGGTCAGCGCAAGGCCCTTCTTCAACACAGGGCTCGACGCATTAAACGCCGCCACCGCCGCACGCCGCGCCGCATAGTCCGACGAGGCGACCAACGCATCCGTCATCTCATGCAGAATAAAGTCCTCAACTGGCATCTTATACGGCGTGGTCTGATCGCCTTTGAGCCAGCCCGCAGGCGAATGCGCCCCGCCGAACTTGCTCCCCGTCCCCGGCTTCATTGTTCCCGAAATATCCCCGCCGGAGGCAGCGTAGTAATTGAGCCTCCGAACCTCCACAGGATCGCGCCCCACCGCATGGGCTACGTGATCTAGCACCCGCTCAATCCCCACCATCCCCTGCGGGCCACCAAAGCCCCGGAACGCGGTGTTGGATTGCGTGTGGGTCATCATCCGGTGCGAGGTGATGCGCACGTTCGGCAGGTGGTAGGCGTTATCCGCATGCAGCATCGCGCGGTCTGCGACGGGCAAGGACAGGTCCGGCGACCAGCCGCAGCGGCAATATTGCGTGAACTCCACGCCCGCGATCTTACCCTGCGCGTCGAACCCGGCCTTATAGGCGATACGGAAATCATGGCGCTTGCCGGTGATCATCATGTCGTCATCGCGGTCATAGCGCATCTTGGCAGGCCGTCCCAGACGCGCGGCAACCACGGCGCAGGACACGGCCAAAGCGTTGCCTTGGCTTTCCTTGCCGCCAAATCCACCGCCCATCCGGCGCACTTCCACCCGCACGGCGTTCATCGGCACATGCAGGGCCTCGGCCACCTTGTGCTGGATTTCCGTGGGGTGCTGGGACGAGCAGCGGATGATGACATCGCCGCCCTCTTGCGGCTCGGCCAATGCTGCCATGCCTTCGAGGTAGAAATGCTCCTGCCCGCCGATCTCGAACACGCCCTCGACGGTTTTGGCGGCGCTTGTGATGGCCTTGTCCGGATCGCCTTGGCCGTACACGCGCGGGCCATCCTCGAACCGCGCATCGGCTGCGATGGCGTCGTCGAGGGTCAGCAGGGCGGGCTTTTCGTCATACTCGATCTTGCCGAGGCGCGCGGCCTTGCGGGCTGCCAGATGGCAGTCGGCAACGACGAGGAACAGCGGCATCCCAAGGTAATTGATCTCGCCCTCGCTGAGCATCGGCTCGCGGAACAGTGGATAGGGCGAGACGTCGTTATGGCCCGGCAGGTCTTCCCATGTCAGCACATCGATCACCCCGGGCGCGGCGCGCACGGGGTCGAGGTCCATGGCCTTGATGGTGCCATGGGCGATCTCGCTCAGCCCGAAGGCCAAGTGCACCGCGTTGGCGGGCAGGGGGATGTCGTCGACATAGCGGGCAGAGCCTGCGACATGCAGGGGGGCGGCGTCATGCGGGGTGGGTTTGTAGACGGTCATGCGCGGACCTCCAGCACGCGGGTTGGGGTGCCTTGGTCCTCAAGGAAATAGCGCAATGCCATGTTCTGGGCGGTGACAAGGCGGTAGTCGGCGGAGGCGCGCATGTCGCTGAGCGGCTGATAATCCTCGGCAAACTTTGTCATTGCGGCGCGGACGGTTTCTTCGGTCCAGGGCTGGCCGATCAACGCGGCCTCGACGGCTGACGCGCGCTTGGGCGTGCCCGCCATGCCGCCGAAGGCGATGCGGGCTTGCGCGACCTTGCCGCCGTCTACGGTGATGCTGAAACACCCGCACACCGCTGAGATGTCTTGGTCGAACCGCTTGCTCAGCTTGTAGCATTTCAGGCGATCTGTTTGGCGGGAGATGCTGACGGCCTCGACAAACTCGCCGGGCTGTCGGTCCTGTTTGCGATAGTCGAGGAAGAAGTCCTCAAGCGGCATCTCGCGCCGCGCATCACCCTTGCGCAGATGCAAGGTGGCCCCAAGCGCGATCAAGGCGGGCGGGCTGTCGCCGATGGGCGAGCCGTTGGCGATGTTGCCCCCGATGGTGGCGGCGTTGCGCACTTGGGTGGAACCGTAGCGCCGGATCATTTCCGCCATATCAGGGTGGTGGGGTTTGATCGCGTCCAGCACATCCGTCAGGGTCGCCATCGCGCCGAAGCGGATGGTCTGGTCAGTGATCTCGATGGTCTTGAGGTCGTCGCAACCGTTGAGGAACGCGACGGGCGACAGATCGCGCAGCTCTTTCGTGACCCAGAGGCCCACATCGGTGGCCCCGGCGATCAAGGTGGCATTGGGGTTGGCTGCGTACCACGTGGCGAGCGCGTCGCTGCTGTCGGGCCGTGCGATGGTTGCGTCGTCGGATTTGAGTATTTGGGGAACCCTGAAGGGCTTGGTCAGGTGCTGGGGGATCGGCGCTGTTTCAGCGGCCTTGGCAGCGCGGATGATAGGGGCGTAACCGGTGCAGCGGCACAGGTTTCCGGCAAGCTGGTCGTTGTGGTCCGTCGCCCCGTTCAAATGCGCGGTGGCTATGGAAACGACGAAGCCCGGCGTGCAGAACCCACATTGCGAGCCGTGATGCTCAATCATCGCGCTCTGGACGGGGTGCGGTGTGCCGCCGGGCGCGGTTAGGCCTTCGACCGTGACGACCGATTTGCCTTCAAGTTGAGGCATAAACAGAATGCAGGCGTTGAGCGCGCGATTGCTGGTCGCGTCGCGCACCATCACCGTACACGCGCCGCAATCGCCTTCGTTGCAGCCCTCTTTGGTGCCGGTCAGCCCGCGTGTTTCGCGCAGCCAGTCTAGCAATGTGACGGTAGGCGCGGTTTCAACCGAGCAGGTCTCTCCGTTCAGAAGAAACGTGGTTTTCATGGATTTAGCCCGCCGCGGTACCGTTGCCATTTGGGCCAAATGCTCGATGCGGCGTAGAACATTTGGCGGCCACCGGAGATCACGCTACGCCCGCCGGGGCGACTTTTGCAAGCGTTTCGTGTCAGCGGCGCGAACTTGGCCATGCAAGTTGTGCAAGGCGGGGTTGCGGTGCTGAGGGATTGTGCAGGTGCAGCATTTCCCTAGATGGAGGGTCAGAACAGATACCCACCCCTTAAGAATTCGGAGCCTTCCAATGGCCACTTTTGACACCATCCACACCCACCGCCCCACGCTTTTGTCGCGCGTGTTTCCCCTGATGTCTCGCCTGCAAGCGGCGGCTCGGGAACGTGCGGTCTATGCCAAGACCGTGAGAGAGCTGGATCGCCTGAGCGACCGTGAACTGAGCGATATCGGCCTTGGCCGGTCTGACATTCACGACGTGGCGCGCAAAACGGCGCTGGGGGCCTAAAGCGTATTTGCAAGCGTATCGAGCTGCGTTGCGGCGCTCCCCCAACCGCCTTCGAACCCCATATCAGCATGCTGTTGTTGAGCCTCAGCAGTCGCATGCTGAATGGTGACGGTATAACGTGTCCCGGGGTCCAAGTCTTCGAACGCGATTGACGCGGTCATGAACGCTGACGTGTTGGGCCGATAGCCCTCAGACATCGCGTCGGTGAAGCACAGCTTTCGTTCCGGGATCGCCTCGATGATACAGCCCTCGCTAGGCATTTGCGTGCCATCGGGTCCGACCATTCGCGTGAAAAAGCGCCCACCTGGGCGAGGGTCGATCACGGCTTGATCTACACCCCAAGGCTTGGGCGCGAACCATTGCATCAGCAGTTCAGGCTTGGTCCAGCAGCGCCAGACTTGCACTGGGGATGCGCTGAGGATTCGGACGAGTTGGAGATCTAGAGTGGGGTCAAATTCGGTCATTTTAGGCTCCTAGGGCTGCCGCGCTCTGGGTTTCATGGCTGCGTCATATTCCATCCACATAGGCGACCAGATTGCCCAACGCGTGGCTCCAACCCGCTTCGAACTCGCCGATCGCCTCGGCCCCCACGAAGCTGGTGAGGTCGAGATGCAGGCTAAGCTGCGTGCCCTCTGGCACCTCGGTCAACTCAGCCACCGCCAAGGTCACACCAAGCACGGTGTCTTCGGCGATCAGCGTCTCGGCATAGACGAGTCGGCTGGATGCTTCCATGATCACCCAATCGGTGTGCACTGTGACATAGGGATTTTCCGTAGGACCGCATCGCGAGACCTCGCGCAGCCCGGGCGCGGGATCAGGCTGGCCTTCGATCAGTACCACATGGCCCGTGTCAGGTGGCCCCCAGACGGTGCGCGCTTCTGCTTTGGTGAGCGCGTCGAACACCTGCGCGGGGGCTTTCTTGAGGCTACGTTCGAAGGTGAGGGTAGCGAAGTCAGTCATTGGTTTCTCCGGGGGTTTCGAGGAACGCTTCCAGCCGATCCAGACGCCCGGCCCACATCTGCCGTTGTGCCTTCAGCCAGTCTTCGGCTTGGGCGAGCGGGGCGGCTTCGATGTGGACCGTGCGCACGCGCCCGGATTTTTCGGATCGCACGAGGCCACTGTCTTCGAGCACCTTGAGGTGGCGCATGAATGTGGGCAGCGCGATATCGTGCGGCGCATGAAGCGTGCTGACGGAGGCAGGGCCTTGGGTCAAACGCTCGATCACCGCGCGGCGGGTGGGGTCAGCGATTGCGGAAAAGAAGCTGTCGAGTTGGTTAGTCATGTGGCTAAGTATCGCCAGGTTACGTGGTCTGTCAAGATAGTTAGTGAAATTGCTAAGCATTAAGCGCTTCCGCCCTTCGCACCCCCCACATATGGTGGTGCCATGAGCACACATCCCCGATTCATTCACCTGCGTGTCCATTCCGAATACTCTCTGCTGGAGGGGGCGATGAAGGTGAAGAAATTGCCCGGCAGCGCCGCTGGTATGGGCATGCCCGCCGTCGCCTTGACCGATACCAACAACATGTTCGCGGCCCTCGAGTTTTCCGAAGGCGCGTCCAAGGCGGGCGTGCAGCCTATCGTGGGCTGTCAGGTGGATTTGGCGACCGACAAGACGCCCGCACCGCTGGTTTTGCTGGCGCAGAACGAGGCGGGGTATATGAACCTGCTGAAGCTGAACTCGTTCCTGTATCTCGACAAGAAGGGCGCTTTGCCTGAGGTAACGCTGGATCAGTTGGTCCGTCATTCCGACGGTTTGATCTGCTTGACCGGCGGACCGGACGGGCCTGTTGGGCGGCATTTGCGCGACGGCAAGCGCGACCAGGCGGAGGCGTTGATGAACGCGCTCGACCGCGCCTTCCCGAACCGTTTGTATGTAGAGCTGCAACGCCATCCCGGCGCGGACGGCTTGCCAGAGGCAGAAGCCCTGACCGAGCGCGGCCTTGTGGAAATGGCCTACGCGATGGGCCTGCCTTTGGTGGCCACCAACGATGTCTATTTCCCCAAGCCGGATATGTACGAGGCCCATGACGCGCTGATTTGCATCGCACAAGGGTCTTACGTGGACCAACAGCAAGACCGCCGCCGCCTGACCGAGCAGCATTATTTCAAATCGCCCGAGGAAATGGCGACCCTGTTTGCCGACCTGCCCGAGGCGTTGGAAAACACCGTCGAGATTGCGCGGCGCTGCGCCTTCAAGGCCTATAAACGCGACCCGATCCTGCCGAAGTTTGCCGATGACGAGGTGGTCGAATTGCGCCGCCAAGCCAATGCGGGCCTCAAGGCGCGGCTTGAGGTGATCCCCCATGCAGCCAGCGTGGAAGAGTACCAAACGCGCCTCGATTTCGAGCTGGATATCATCGAAGGCATGGGCTTTCCGGGCTACTTCTTGATCGTGGCCGACTTCATCAAATGGGCCAAGGACGAGGATATTCCGGTGGGGCCGGGGCGTGGCTCGGGCGCGGGATCACTGGTGGCCTATGCGTTGACGATCACCGACCTCGATCCGCTGCGCTATGCCCTTCTGTTCGAGCGGTTCTTGAACCCCGAGCGTGTCTCCATGCCCGACTTCGACATCGACTTCTGCATGGACCGCCGCGAGGAGGTGATCCGCTATGTGCAGCAGAAATACGGGCGCGATAAGGTGGGCCAGATCATCACCTTCGGGGCGCTCTTGTCCAAGGCTGCCGTGCGCGATGTGGGGCGCGTGTTGCAGATGCCCTACGGCCAAGTGGACCGCCTGTCGAAGATGATTCCGGTCGAAGGCGTGAAGCCTGTGTCGATTGAGAAGGCCTTGAAAGACGAGCCGCGTTTGGCCGAAGAGGCCCGGCGCGAGGAGGTCGTGGACCGCTTGCTGAAATACGGGATGCAAGTCGAAGGGCTTTTGCGAAACGCCTCAACCCACGCCGCCGGTGTAGTGATCGGGGACAGGCCTTTGGATGCGTTGGTGCCTCTTTATCAAGACCCGCGCTCGGACATGCCCGCCACGCAGTTCAACATGAAATGGGTCGAACAGGCGGGGTTGGTGAAGTTCGATTTTCTGGGCCTGAAAACCCTGACGGTGATTCAGAACGCGGTCGATCTGATTCTGAAATCCGGGCGCGATCTGCATATCGCGGCGGATGGGACGAAGCTCTATGACCCGAAACCGGGCACGCTGAACGACATCAACGCGATCCCGCTGGATGATGAGAAAAGCTATAAGCTCTACGCCTCCGCCAAGACGGTCGCGGTGTTCCAGGTGGAAAGCTCAGGCATGATGGATGCGCTGCGGCGCATGAAGCCGGACTGCATCGAGGATATCATCGCGCTGGTCGCGCTCTACCGTCCCGGCCCGATGGAGAACATCCCGAAATTCTGCGAGGTCAAGAACAAGATCAGCAAGCGCGATCTGCTGCACCCGTCCGTGGATCATATCCTCGACGAGACCCAAGGCATCATCGTTTACCAGGAACAGGTGATGCAGATTGCCCAAGAAATGGCGGGCTACTCCTTGGGCGGGGCCGACATGCTGCGGCGCGCGATGGGTAAAAAAATTCAGGAGGCGATGGATGCGGAGAAGCCGAAATTCCTGAAAGGCTCGGCTGAAAACGGGGTGGATGCGAAGAAGGCGACCGAAGTTTGGAACCTGCTCGATAAGTTCGCCAATTACGGTTTCAACAAATCCCACGCCGCCGCCTACGCGGTCGTCAGCTACCAAACGGCCTGGCTGAAAGCGAACCATCCGGTGGAGTTTATGGCCGGCGTGATGAACTGCGATATCCACCTGACCGACAAGCTGGCCGTCTATGCCGAAGAGGTGCGGCGCAATCTGGACCTCGAGATCGTGCCACCGTGCGTGAACCGGTCCGAGGCGGTGTTTTCAGTTGCCGATGGCAAGGTCGTCTACGGGCTGGGCGCGTTGAAGAACGTGGGTATCGAGGCGATGAAGCTGATCACCGAGGCGCGGGCCGAGGGAGGGGCGTTCTCGACGCTCTATGACCTGGCGCGGCGGGCGGACCTCAAGCGCGTGGGTAAGCGTCCGCTGGAGAATTTGGCGCGGGCTGGTGGGTTCGATCAGCTCGATCCAAGCCGCCGCCGGGTGCTGGACAGCCTCGATGCGTTGACGGCGTATTCCGGTGCGATATTTGAGCAGAAAGCCTCAAACCAAGTGTCTCTCTTCGGCGAGGCGGGCGCGGATTTGCCCGAGCCACGCTTGATGCCCGTCGACGACTGGTTGCCGATGGAGCGGCTGACCGAAGAGCACGCCGCAATCGGCTTCTATCTGTCGGGACATCCGCTGGACGACTATATGAGCGGGCTGAAACGCCAAGGCGTTATGACGCTGGCGGAGGTCGCGGCCAAGGCCGAGCGCGGGCCGCATGTGGCGCGGTTGGCGGGGTCGATCTCGGGCAAGCAGGAACGCAAATCCGCGCGCGGCAACCGGTTCGCGTTCGTGCAAGCCTCTGATCCGACCGGGCTTTATGAAGTGACGGTGTTTTCTGAGACGCTGGAAAAGCACCGCGCTGATCTGGAGGCCGGGAACCGCGTGATCCTGACGGTGCAGGCCGAGTTGGAAGCCGATCAGCTGAAAATGCTGGTGCGCGGGGCACAACCGATTGATGCGGCAGTGGCGCAACCGGGCAGTGCGCTGGGCTTGCGGATTTATGTGGAGGCCGTCGATGCGGTCGACAACGTCGCCTCGCTTTTGCAGCGGATGTCGAAAGAAACGGGCACGGCGCGCGGGGCGATTGAGTTGCGCTTGATGGCCGACGACATCGGGGGCGAGGTGGATGTGACCCTCGGGGACAAACTGCCGATCAGTCCGCAGTTCAAAAGTGCTCTGAAAGCCGTGCCCGGGGTGCTGACGGTGGAAGAGGTCTAGCGCCCAGCTTCATTGTTCTCAAAATATCCCCGCCGGAGGCTCTGCGCGGCACGCGCAGATTTTGGATATTTGAAGAACAATGAAGCAGCCCCATGCCCCTAGTAATGCGGCGGGCGCTCGTCCCCGAGGATGACACCGCCACCGCCTTCGGACCCGCGCTCTCGCTCGCGCGCCATCAGGGCCGAGACCTGCCGCGTCAGCACCGCGATCTCACCCCCTTGGCTGCGCACCACCTCGGACAGCTCATCCACCGTCTTTTCCAGATGTGCGATCTTTTCTTCCAACACTGCCGTCATGTCGCAGCCTCCCTTGCGAGCTTGCCCGCCATCGCGTATCCCGCGCCCGAACGCGAAAGAGGCGACACCCATGGCCAAAGTCAAAAAACAACCCCGCCCCAAGGCAGAGACGCCGAAGGGCTTTCGCGACTATTTCGGCGCGGACGTGACCGAGCGCAAGGCGATGTTGGATAAGATCGCGCAAGTCTACCACCTTTACGGCTTCGACGCGCTGGAAACCTCCGGTGTCGAGACGGTCGAGGCGCTTGGCAAATTCCTCCCCGACGTAGACCGCCCGAACGAGGGCGTCTTCGCGTGGCAAGAGGACGAGACCGCCGATTGGTTGGCGCTGCGCTATGACCTAACCGCGCCGCTCGCGCGCGTGGCGGCGCAGTATCGCAATGACCTGCCCAGCCCCTATCGCCGCTATGCGATGGGGCCGGTCTGGCGCAACGAGAAGCCCGGACCCGGGCGGTTTCGGCAGTTCTATCAGTGCGATGCGGACACCGTGGGCGCGCCTAGTGTGGCGGCAGATGCCGAGATTTGTGCGATGCTGTCCGATACGCTGGAGGCCGTTGGGATTGCGCGCGGCGACTATATTGTGCGGGTCAATAACCGGAAGGTGCTGAACGGGGTGCTTGAGGTTGCAGGGCTGTCCGGCGACGAGAACGAGGCGGCGCGTGGGATCGTGCTGCGCGCGATTGATAAGCTGGATCGGCTGGGGCCGGATGGGGTTCGCGCGCTTCTAGGGGAGGGGCGTAAGGATGAGAGTGGCGACTTTACCAAAGGAGCCAACTTGGGTGTCGCTCAGATATCTATCGTGATGGGTTTTGTAGAAGCCAACTCGACAGCTGAACGACAGCTCGACCGGATGAGTTTGCAGGTTGATGAAAAATCAGCTCAAAAATTGAGCCTGGCAACGGCAGATAACGACCGCGACATGATTCAACTTCTGGGGCGGATGCCAGAAACGAGTAAAATCTGGAACAATGCCGTTTTGGGTGTGCTCGCTGATCTGGTTGGCGACAATGCGGTGGGACGAGAAGGCATTCAGGAACTTGCGACGATTTCAAATCTGCTGGAAGCACAAGGTTATCTTGCTGACCGCATTCTCATCGATCCCTCGGTCGTGCGGGGTCTCGGCTATTATACCGGGCCTGTCTACGAGGCTGAACTGACCTTTGAGATCAAGGACGAGAAGGGCCGCCCTCGGCAGTTTGGCTCAGTCGCGGGCGGCGGGCGCTATGATGATCTGGTGAAGCGCTTTACCGGGCAGGCGGTTCCGGCCACGGGGGTCTCGATTGGTGTGGACCGTCTTCTGGCGGCGCTAAGGATGAAGGGGCAGAGCGCGGAAGCAGCACTTGGCCCGGTCATTGTCACGGTCATGGATCGCGACCGGATGGCGGAGTATCAGGCGATGGTCTCGGACCTGCGCAACGAGGGCATCCGCGCCGAGGTCTATCTGGGCAACCCCAAGAACTTCGGCAACCAGTTGAAATACGCCGACAAACGCGCCAGCCCCGTCGCCATCATCCAAGGCACGGACGAGGCCGAGCGCGGCGTGATCCAGCTGAAGGACCTGATCCTTGGCGCGAAAATTGCTGAGACGGCGAGCGCTGAGGAATGGAAAGGCAATCCGCAACAGATCGAGGTGCCGCGCGCCGATCTGGTGGCTGAAGTGCGCAAAATGTTGGACCGCGACTGATGCCGACGCGCCTGCGCCAAGAGGCTGAGCGCCTGTTTGAGCTGTTCCAAGCGCGCGGCGCTGCCCCGGTGGAAGCCCCGGTTTTGTTGCCTGCGGAGACGCTGCTGGACCTTTACGGCGAGGACCTGCGCGCGCGGGCTTACGTGACCCGCGATCCGGTGCTGGGCGAGATGATGCTGCGGCCTGATTTCACCGTGCCTGTCGTGCAGATGCATATGGACGGGGGGGCTGATCCGGCGCGCTATACCTATCAGGGCGATGTGTTTCGGACCCAGGAAGCCAGCTCGGAGCGTCCGCGCGAATACGCGCAAGTGGGGGTCGAAATTTTTGATCGAACGCGCCCTGCGGCGGCGGAGGCGGAGGTGTTTGGCCTGGTGCGCGAGGGGCTTGGCGATTTGCCCTGTCGCGCGATCACCGGTGATATCGGTGTTCTGCGGGCCGCCATCGGGGGGCTGGAGACGAGCGCGCGGCGCAAGGCGGCGCTTCTGCGTCATGTCTGGCGGCCTCGGCGGTTTCGGGCGCTGCTGGATCGGTATCGCGGCAAGCTGCCCGTGCCGTCGCATCGCAGTTTGCTCGCAGGGATGGAGCCGGGGCACGTCTATGCGGCGATTGAAACCGCAGGCCCCGCGATTGGCTTGCGCAGCATCACCGAGGTGGCCGAGCGCGTCGGCGCGTTGCGCGAGGATGCCGCCACGCCGCCCATTCCGGCGGAACAAGCCGCTGTGCTGGACGACATTCTGAACCTCAAGGCGATGGCCCCGGATGCGCTGAGCGCGTTGAAGGATATCGCGGTGGACATGCCCGATATCGCGCCGGTTCTGGCGCGGATGGAGGCTCGGCTGGAGGCCTTGTCTGCGGCAGGGATCGAGGTGGCGGATTTGCCGTTCGAGGCGAGCTATGGCCGAAGTGCGATGGAATATTACGACGGGTTCGTCTTTGGCGTTTATGTCGATGGCCGTCCTGATTTGCCCCCCGTGGCCACCGGCGGGCGCTACGATGCGCTGACCCGCGTGCTGGGGCAGGGCCGCGAAATCCCAGCCGTGGGCGCGGTGATCCGGCCCGGTGTCGTGGTGCAAGCGCGGGGGGACGCGTGATGTTGAAACTCGGGGTGCCCTCCAAGGGTCGTTTGATGGACAAGACCTTTGATTGGTTCGGCGCGCGCGGTGTGAGCCTGCGGCGCACGGGGACCGAGCGGGAATATGCGGGGGCTGTTGAGGGCGTTGGCAATGTGGCCTTGGTCTTGTTGTCAGCGGGCGAAATCCCACGCGAACTGGCGGCTGGGCGCATTCATCTGGGCGTGACCGGGACCGATTTGGTCCATGAGAAGATCCCCGCTTGGGAACGCCGCGTCGCTGAGGTGGAGCCGATGGGATTTGGCCATGCGGACCTGATCCTTGCGGTGCCCAAATGCTGGATCGATGTCGAAACGCTCGACGATCTGGACGCGGCTGCCGCCGCCTTCCGGGCCGAGCATGGGTTTCGGTTGCGGATTGCCACGAAGTATCACCGCCTCGTTCATGGCCATTTGCGCGACAATGGTGTGGCCGATTACCAGTTGGTCGATAGCCAAGGCGCGACCGAGGGAACGGTGGCGAACCTGACGGCGGAGGCGATTGCCGATATCACCTCGTCGGGTGAGACATTGCGTGCAAACCATCTCAAAGTGCTGGGCGAGGATCCGATCCTGCGGTCGCAAGCGACGCTGTTTGGCAGTCGCAAAGCAGACTGGGGGCCGGTGGAGAAGGCCGCGCTGGCTGAATTGGGAGATACCGTTGGCCTTGATCTGGCCGATGGATTGGTGATCGGCTGACGCCGATTTTTTTTGAGTATTTTGGGAACCCTGAAGCGCTAGCGCACTCCGATTTCGGCGAGCGCTTGGGTCAGCTCCACCGGCAGCGGGATCTCAGTCTCGCGGCCTTTGGCCAGATCGCGTGGCGCATCACCGGGTTTGAGATAGCGCCAGCCCTGGAACGGGCGTTTGGGCGCGCCCTCGGTGCGGTGGACCGTTGGATCGAGCACGATAGCGCAGCGCCGGATGCCGTCATGGCCTGTCACCTCGTCCAGGCGCACGACCTTCTGGCGCGCCGACACGACCCCCTTGATAACCCAAAAGAGCGACCCACCATTGGTCAACTCCGCTTCCCGTTTCGGCCACATCCGTGTAACGTGGCGCGGCAGGCCATCCGGCCCCTTAGCACGTGCCGAGGCTTGCCAGTCCACCAGATCCTCGACCCGTTCGGCACCAACGCAAAGCTTGACTAGATGTATGAAATTATCCACAAGTTATCCCCACATGTAGTATTAGCATATCCGATTCTGCCCAAACCTCAATATTCGAATCCCGCCCTAGGAGCCGCCGTATGAGCCGTTTTTCCGCCCCCATTGCAGCGCAAATCTGGGACATGAAGTATCGCTTCAAAGAAGCCGACGGCACGCCCATCGACGCTTCGGTCGAAGACACGTGGCGGCGCATCGCGCGCAGCCTTGCTTCGGTCGAAGATGATGCGCCGAAATGGGAAGACAAGTTCTACGGTGCGTTGGAGGATTTTCAGTATCTCCCAGCCGGTCGGATCATCGCTGGCGCGGGCACCGAGCGCTCGGTGACGCTGTTCAACTGCTTTGTCATGGGCACGATCCCCGACAGCATGGGCGGCATTTTCCAGATGCTGAAGGAAGCCGCGCTTACGATGCAACAAGGCGGCGGCATTGGCTACGACTTCTCGACCATCCGGCCCAAGGGCGCGGGCGTTGAGGGGGTTGCGGCGGACGCCTCTGGTCCGCTCAGCTTTATGGATGTCTGGGACGCAATGTGCCGCACGATCATGTCCGCGGGCAGCAGGCGCGGCGCGATGATGGCCACGATGCGCTGCGACCACCCGGATGTGGAGGACTTCATCGCCGCCAAATCCGACGCCGCGCGCTTGCGGATGTTCAACGTGTCGGTGCTCGTGACGGACCCGTTCATGGACGCCGTGAAGGCCGATGGCCCGTGGGACTTGGTGTTTGATGGCAAGGTCTACAAGACGGTGCAGGCGCTCGATCTGTGGAACCGGATCATGAAGGCGACGTATGAATATGCCGAGCCGGGCGTGATTTTCATCGACCGCATCAACAAGGCCAACAACCTTGGCTATGTGGAACAGATCGCCGCAACCAACCCCTGCGGCGAGCAACCTTTGCCGCCTTACGGCGCGTGTTTGCTGGGCTCGATCAATATGGCGAAGCTGGTGGAGAACGCGTTTGAAGACGCTGCTGCGCTGGATGTGGCGAAGCTGACCGAGCTGACCGCGACCGCTGTGCGGATGATGGACAACGTGGTTGACGCCTCGCGCTTTCCACTGCCCGAGCAGGCCGACGAGGCGCGCAACAAGCGCCGTATTGGTCTTGGCGTGACGGGTCTGGCGGATGCGCTGTTGATGGTGGGGCTGCGCTATGGCTCGCCCGAGGCCGCTAAGCAGACCGAAGATTGGCTGCGTGCGGTCGCGCGTGCGGCGTATCTCGCGTCGGTCGATCTGGCGAAAGAAAAGGGCGCGTTTCCGCTGTTTGACGCCGAGGCTTATTTGGCCTCCGGTGCGATGCAGGCCATGGACGAGGATGTGCGCGAGGCGATCCGCGAGCATGGCATCCGCAATGCGCTGTTAACCTCGATTGCGCCCACCGGAACGATCAGCCTCTATGCGGGCAATGTCTCCAGCGGGATCGAGCCGGTCTTTGCCTATGCCTACACCCGCAAGGTCTTGCAGAAAGACGGCTCGCGCACCGAGGAAGAGGTCGTCGATTACGCCGTCCAGATGTGGCGCGAAAAGATGGGCGATGCGGAGCTGCCGGATTATTTCGTCAACGCTCAGACACTGGCCCCCGAGGATCATGTGCGGATGCAGGCGGCGGCGCAGAAATGGATCGACAGCTCGATTTCCAAGACGATCAACGTGCCCGAGGATATCAATTTCGAGGCGTTCAAGGACGTCTATATGAGCGCGTGGGACCAAGGCTGCAAAGGCTGCACGACCTACCGTCCCAATGATGTGACAGGCTCGGTGCTGAGCGTGTCCGAAGAGAAAAAGGCTGAGCCTGAGACACTCGCAATTGGCGAAGGCGCCCCGCAGCGCCCTCATGGCGATGTTGTCTATATCTCGGACCCGCTGGATCGGCCGGAAACGCTGGAAGGCAACACCTACAAGCTGCAATGGCCTGACAGCGCGCATGCGATCTACATCACTCTCAACGACATCGTTGTGCAGGGCAACCGACGTCCGTTTGAGATTTTCATCAACTCCAAGAACATGGAACACTACGCCTGGACCGTCGCCCTGACGCGCATGGTCTCGGCGGTGTTCCGGCGCGGGGGCGATGTGTCCTTCGTGGTGGAAGAGCTGAAAGCGGTGTTCGATCCGCGCGGTGGGGCCTGGATGGGCGGCAAATATGTCCCCTCGATTCTCGCGGCGATTGGTGGCGTGATTGAGCGGCATATGGTCGAGATCGGGTTTATCGCAGGCGAAGGCCTCGGGCTGAAGACCGATCCGCGCGCGCAGGTGGTGAACCTGACGGGCGGGGGCGGTGCGTCTTGCCCAAGCTGCGGTGAGCATGAGATGCGGATGAGCGAGGGATGCATGACCTGCGGGTCCTGCGGGCACTCCAAATGCGGCTAGCGCCCTGAGTCTGGGGCGACTGCGCCCTAGATAATCTCGTCCTCGTCGAAAATCGGATCATCCGCCAACTGGCTGCTATGCCCTTCCACCGCAGTTTCGGCTTTGCGCATCGATGCCACGCGCGCCAAATGGAACACCGCGTCGCCCTCGTTGACCACCGGCATGACGGCGCGCCCGACGATGATGCCATCGAAGGGGGCGGTGATCTCTTCCTCGACTTCGCCGAACGGGTCGGCGACCGCGCCCATGACCTCGCCCTCGCGCACCAATTCGCCGTCCGAGCGGTAACTGCGCAGCAGCCCCCCGATGGGTGCCCGCATCCATTTGCTGGAGGGGCAGAATTGCGAGGGCGCTTTTGGGGCTGCGATCCCGCGTCCCGACACCATTCCCATATGACGCATGATCCGCAGGATGCCCATCTGGCCGACGCGCACGGCATATTCGTCAAAGCGCAGGCCTTCGCCCGCCTCATAGACCAACATATCGACGCCAGCCTCTTGTGCCGCGCCGCGCAACGACCCGTCGCGCAGGGCCGACTCCATGATGATCGGTGCGCCGAACGCCTCGCCCAGAACGCGCACTTGGTCCAACCCCGTCGACACCCGGATTTGCGGATAGTTCGTGCGGTGGACGGCAGCGGAATGCAGATCAATGCCCACATCCGAGCGTGACACGACCTCCGTCAGAAACAGATGCGCCAACCGGGAGGCCATTGATCCTTGCTCGCTGCCCGGAAAGCAGCGGTTCAGGTCGCGGCGGTCGGGCAGGTAGCGCGAGCGGTTCAGGAAGCCGAAGGTGTTAACGATGGGCACGACCAACAGCGTGCCGCGCAGGGATTTGAGGTTGGGCGCGCGCAGCAGGCGGCGCACGATCTCGATCCCGATCACCTCGTCGCCATGAATGCCCGCGCTGACGCACAGGGTCGGGCCGTCGGATTTGCCGTGCACGACATGGACGGACAACGTCACTGGTGTATGGTCGGACAAGGTGCTGACGGGCAGGTCCACGGTCTGACGCGTGCCGGGCGCGATGCTGACGCCGCCGATTTCAAAGGGCGCGCGTTTCGGCACTAGCCTTTGCCCTTGGTCTTGGTGGCGCCGGGTTTCGCGTTCTTCTCGATATGTTCGATGATCTTGCCCGCGATATCGAGGCCGGTTGCCTTCTCCACCCCCTCAAGGCCCGGAGACGAGTTCACCTCCATCACCACGGGGCCATGATTGGCGCGCAGCATGTCGACGCCGCACACGTTCAGACCCATGCTCTTGGCGGCGCGCACCGCCGTTAGGCGCTCTTCCGGGGTCAGTTTGATGACCTTGGCCGAGCCACCGCGGTGCAGGTTGGATCGAAACTCGCCCTCGCCGCCGGTGCGCTTCATCGCGGCAATGACCTTGCCGCCCACGACAATGGCGCGCACGTCGCTGCCGCCCGCTTCCTTGATAAACTCTTGCACCAAAATGTTGGTGTTGGTGGCGCGAAACGCCTCGATCACCGACTTTGCCGAGCGGTCCGTATCCGCCAGAACCACGCCGAGGCCTTGGGTGCCTTCCAGCAGCTTGATCACCAATGGCGCACCACCCGCCAGATCCAGCACCTCTTCGGTTTGTTTGGGGTCATGGGCAAAGGTCGTCACCGGCAGCCCGATGCCGTCGCGCGCCAACAATTGCATGGACCGCAGCTTGTCGCGCGACCGCCCGATGCCAACGCTTTCGTTCAGCGGGTAGACGCCCATCATTTCAAACTGGCGCAGCACGGCGAGGCCATAGAAGGTGATCGAGGCCCCGATGCGGGGGATGACCGCGTCGTAGCCGGTCAGCTTTTCGCCATTGTAATAGATCTCGGGCCTGCGCGAGACGATGTTCATATAGCAGCGCAAGGTGTTGATGATGTTCAGCTCGTGGCCACGCGCTTCGGCGGCTTCCTTGAGGCGTTTGTGGGAATAGAGCTCCGCGTTGCGAGCCAGCATTGCGATCTTCATGTCGGGATCCTCTTGTGTGGCTTTTTGGGGCTAGGGTTATGGGTCAGGTTGCGTTTGCCCGGAAGCACCGCGATCTTGTGACGCCGCAGGGCCGTGCGCCCGACGATCATCCGAAAGCTCATGCCGCTGCGATCGGCCAGCGACAGATCAATCCGCCACAGCTTGCCATTGATCCGGAACTTGGTGCGGATGACGAAGCGGTCCTCGGGGATGCCGCTGGTATTGGTGATCTGGCGGCGGTCATGGATCGGGCTTTCGACGATGGCGTCATGGGCGTCGTCATCAAAGAAGGTGTGAAACCGCACATGGTCCACCGCGTCTTTGGTAAAGGTCTCGATATCTGTGGCATGCAGGGCAGAGGTCCGCGCGCCGGTATCGATCTTGGCGCGCAGGCGTCTGAGGCCCAGAAGAGGGAGGTCCACATGTTCCTCCCAGCCGATAAATAGCATGATGCGCCGCCTTGGGTGTTGGTTGAAGCTTGATCATGATGGGAATTCAGGGTTTTGACCACAGGCAAGTCACGCTTCGGGATGTCTGGCACAGATCACCCCGGCGGCTGTTGACAGCCCTTGCGACTCCTCCTATACCGCGCGCCATTCGGTCATGATCCGTTAGGAAACTTGGCCGGTTCGCACAATTGAAGTGGTCATGATCCGGGCGTATGCCTCGATCCTCTGGAATTCCACCGCGTCGGTCCCGCAAACTGGGGATCGTATGCGGTTTTGCGCTATGCGTGGGTCTCAACCCGCGCAACTGAACGCGCGTTGACATGAATGAGCAAGACGGGGAACCGAATGCCGACGATCCAACAGCTGATCCGCAAGCCGCGGCAGCCCAAAGTGAAGCGCTCCAAGTCGCAGCACCTTGAATCCTGCCCGCAGAAGCGTGGCGTATGCACACGCGTCTACACAACGACGCCTAAAAAGCCGAACTCGGCTATGCGTAAGGTTGCCAAAGTGCGCCTTTCCAATGGCTTTGAAGTGATCAGCTACATTGGCGGTGAAAGCCACAACCTTCAGGAACACTCCGTGGTTCTGATCCGTGGCGGTCGTGTAAAAGACCTTCCCGGTGTGCGTTACCACATCCTGCGCGGTGTTCTGGATACCCAGGGCGTTAAAGACCGTAAGCAGCGTCGTTCCAAATACGGCGCCAAGCGTCCGAAATAAGAGGGTATATAGATGTCACGCCGCCACGCCGCTGAAAAACGCGAAGTCCTGCCCGACGCCAAATTTGGTGATCGCATCCTGACGAAGTTCATGAACAACCTGATGATCGACGGCAAAAAATCTGCCGCCGAGCGCATCGTTTACAGCGCGATGGAGCGCGTCGAAGGCAAGCTGAAGCGCGCGCCCATCGAAGTGTTCCACGAAGCACTCGACAACGTGAAGCCCGCGATGGAAGTCCGGTCGCGCCGCGTCGGTGGTGCCACCTACCAGGTGCCCGTCGAAGTGCGTCCCGAGCGCCGCGAAGCGCTTGCGATCCGCTGGTTGATCATTGCTGCACGCAAGCGCAACGAAAACACCATGGAAGAGCGTTTGGCGGGCGAGCTTGTCGACGCCGTGCAATCCCGTGGCACAGCCGTGAAAAAGCGCGAAGACACCCACAAGATGGCCGAAGCCAACAAAGCTTTCAGCCACTACCGCTGGTAATCTTCCTCCCCATCCTCCCTTAAGCCTAGGACCGACCCAATGGCCCGCGACTATCCGCTAGACCGCTACCGCAACTTTGGCATCATGGCCCATATTGATGCCGGCAAGACCACCTGCTCCGAGCGCATCTTGTTCTACACGGGCAAGTCGCACAACATTGGCGAAGTGCATGACGGCGCTGCGACCATGGACTGGATGGAGCAGGAGCAAGAGCGTGGCATCACGATCACCTCTGCTGCGACCACCACCTTCTGGGAGCGCACCGAGGACGGCGAAACGCCTGACTCTGAAAAGCACCGGATGAACATCATCGACACGCCCGGCCACGTTGACTTCACCATCGAAGTCGAGCGTTCTTTGGCCGTTCTCGACGGTGCGGTTGCTGTTCTGGACGCAAACGCGGGTGTTGAGCCGCAGACCGAAACCGTTTGGCGTCAGGCGGATCGCTACAAGGTTCCGCGTATCGTGTTCGTCAACAAGATGGACAAGATCGGCGCGGACTTCTTCAACTGCGTTCACATGATCAAAGACCGCACGGGGGCAACGCCTGCGCCGATCCAGATCCCTATCGGGGCTGAGAACGAGCTTGAAGGCATGATCGACCTCGTCACCATGCAGGAGTGGGTCTGGGCCGGTGAAGACCTCGGCGCGACATGGGAAAAGCGTGAAATCCGTCCCGAGCTGAAAGAGCTTGCCGACGAATGGCGCGCCACCCTCATCGAGACTGCGGTCGAGATGGACGATGACGCGATGGAAAACTACCTGATGGACGGTGCCGAGCCTTCCGTTGACGAGTTGCGCGCGCTGATCCGCAAGGGCACGCTGGCCATCAAGTTCATCCCCGTTCTGTGTGGCTCTGCATTCAAGAACAAAGGCGTTCAGCCGCTGCTCAACGCTGTGATCGACTATCTGCCGAGCCCGCTCGATGTGGTTGACTACATGGGCTTTAAGCCGGGCGACGAGACGGAAACCCGTGACATCGCGCGCCGCGCTGATGACAACATGGCGTTTGCTGGTCTGGCGTTCAAAATCATGAACGACCCATTTGTGGGCTCGCTGACCTTCACCCGGATCTATTCGGGCGTGCTGAACAAGGGCGATACGCTCTTGAACTCCACGAAGGGCCGTAAAGAGCGCGTCGGTCGTATGATGATGATGCACTCCAACAACCGTGAAGAGATCACCGAAGCCTTCGCAGGTGACATCATCGCGCTTGCGGGTCTGAAGGACACGACCACCGGGGACACGCTGTCCGCGGTCAACGATCCGGTCATCCTCGAGACGATGAACTTCCCCGATCCGGTTATCGAGATCGCGGTCGAGCCGAAGACAAAAGCTGACCAAGAGAAAATGTCTCTGGGTCTTCAGCGTCTGGCCGCCGAGGATCCCTCGTTCCGCGTCGAGACTGACCTTGAGTCCGGTCAGACCATCATGAAGGGCATGGGCGAATTGCACCTCGATATCCTCGTGGATCGTCTGAAGCGCGAGTTCAAAGTGGAAGCCAATATTGGTGCGCCACAAGTGGCCTACCGCGAGACGATCAGCCGCGAGGTGGAGCACACCTATACCCACAAGAAGCAGTCGGGTGGCTCTGGTCAGTTCGCTGAGGTCAAGATGATCATCACCCCGACCGAGGCTGGCGAAGGCTACTCGTTCGAGAGCCGCATCGTCGGTGGTGCGGTGCCCAAGGAATACATCCCGGGCGTCGAAAAGGGCATCAACTCGGTCATGGACTCCGGTCCTTTGGCAGGCTTCCCGGTCATCGACTTCAAGGTCGCCCTGATCGACGGTAAGTTCCACGATGTGGACTCGTCTGTTCTGGCCTTTGAAATCGCAGCCCGTATGGGGATGCGCGAAGGCATGAAGAAAGCTGGCGCGAAACTGCTCGAGCCGGTGATGAAGGTCGAAGTAATCACGCCTGAGGATTACACAGGTGGCATCATTGGTGACCTGACATCGCGTCGTGGTCAGGTGACGGGTCAGGAAGCCCGTGGCAACGCCATCGCGATCAACGCCTTTGTGCCGCTCGCGAATATGTTCGGCTACATCAACACCCTGCGCTCCATGTCTTCGGGCCGCGCGCAGTTTACGATGCAGTTCGACCATTACGATCCGGTTCCATCGAACATCTCGGAAGAGATTCAAGCAAAATACGCATAATCGGGACGGCGGGGTGAACCCCGCCCTACCCACTCACCGTAGGGCGGGGGGTTCCCCGCCACCCAAAACGTCAAGGAGGCCATCATGGCTAAGGAAAAGTTTGAGCGCAGCAAGCCGCACGTTAACATTGGCACGATTGGTCACGTTGACCACGGCAAGACGACGTTGACGGCAGCGATCACGAAGCAGTTTGGCGACTTCAAAGCCTATGACGAGATCGACGGCGCACCCGAAGAGAAGGCGCGCGGCATCACGATCTCGACCGCACACGTTGAGTACGAGACCGAGAACCGTCACTACGCCCATGTCGACTGCCCCGGCCACGCCGACTACGTCAAGAACATGATCACCGGTGCCGCTCAGATGGACGGCGCGATCCTCGTGGTTAACGCGGCCGACGGCCCGATGCCCCAGACGCGCGAGCACATCCTGCTCGGTCGTCAGGTCGGCATCCCCTACATGGTCGTCTACATGAACAAAGTGGACCAGGTTGACGACGAAGAGCTCCTCGAACTCGTCGAGATGGAAATCCGCGAGCTTCTCAGCTCCTACGAGTATCCTGGCGACGACATCCCCGTCATCCCCGGCTCGGCTCTGGCCGCTCTGGAAGGCCGTGACGACAACATCGGCAAGGACAGCATCGACAAGCTGATGGCCGCTGTGGACGAGTATATCCCGACGCCAGCACGCGCCGTGGACCAGCCATTCCTGATGCCTGTGGAAGACGTGTTCTCGATCTCCGGTCGCGGCACGGTTGCCACCGGTCGTATCGAGCGCGGCGTTGTCACCGTCGGCGAAGAGATCGAGATCGTCGGTATCCGCGACACCAAGAAAACGACCTGCACGGGCGTGGAAATGTTCCGCAAGCTGCTGGATCGTGGTGAGGCGGGCGACAATGTTGGTCTGCTGCTGCGCGGTATCGACCGTGAAGGCATCGTGCGCGGTCAGGTTCTGTGTAAGCCAGGCTCCGTGAAGCCGCACACCAAGTTCGAGGCCGAGGCGTATATCCTGACCAAGGAAGAGGGTGGCCGTCACACGCCGTTCTTCGCCAACTACCGTCCGCAGTTCTACTTCCGTACGACGGATGTGACCGGAACCGTTGAGCTGCCCGAGGGCACCGAGATGGTGATGCCGGGCGACAACCTGAAGTTCGGTGTCGAGCTGATCGCACCGATCGCGATGGAAGACGGTCTGCGCTTCGCAATCCGCGAAGGTGGCCGCACCGTGGGTGCGGGCGTCGTGTCGAAAATCCTCGCGTAAGCGCGGACGACAGGATCATCTGAATTCTGCGAGGCGGTCCGCCGCCTCGCCAAGAACACCAAGGTTTGATGAGGGGTTTGCGATGCGCGCGGCTCCTCCTCTCAAGTCTAAAGCCCTTGAAGGGATATGATATGGCCATCCAAAGCCAGAACATTCGCATCCGGCTCAAAGCCTTCGACTTCCGCGTGCTTGACGCAAGCACCAAGGAAATCGTGAACACGGCGAAGCGCACGGGTGCTACCGTTCGCGGACCCATTCCGCTGCCAAACAAGATCGAGAAATTCACTGTTCTGCGTGGTCCACACGTTGACAAGAAGTCTCGGGACCAGTGGGAAATCCGGACGCATAAGCGTCTTCTCGACATCGTTGACCCAACGCCGCAGACCGTGGACGCGCTGATGAAGCTCGACCTGGCCGCAGGCGTTGATGTTCAAATCTCGGTCTAAGGGAGGGCACTGATATGCGCTCTGGCGTGATCGCGAAGAAGATGGGCATGACCCGTCTGTTCATGGAAGACGGTAAGCAGATCCCTGTGACCGTTCTTCAACTCGACAACCTGCAAGTCGTCGACCAGCGCACCGCTGATCGTGACGGCTATACCGCAGTTCAGCTCGGCACCGGTTCGGCCAAAGCCAAGCGCACCAGCAAAGCCATGCGCGGCCACTTCGCCGCCGCATCGGTCGAGCCGAAGCGCAAGGTCGCCGAATTCCGCGTCTCTCCTGAGAACCTCATCGAAGTCGGCGCGGAAATCTCCGCCGAGCACTTCCTCGAGGGTCAAAAGGTCGACGTGTCCGGCACCTCCATCGGTAAGGGTTTTGCCGGTGCTATGAAGCGTCACAACTTTGGGGGCCTTCGCGCTACCCACGGTGTGTCGATCTCGCACCGCTCGCACGGCTCTACCGGTCAGTGTCAGGATCCGGGTAAGGTGTTCAAAGGCAAGAAGATGGCCGGTCACATGGGTGCAGCCCGCGTGACGACCCAGAACCTTGAAGTTGTGCGCACCGATGCGGACCGTGGTCTGATCATGATCAAGGGCGCTGTCCCTGGATCGAAAGGCGGATGGGTCACCATCAAGGATGCCGTGAAGAAGAAAGCGCCCGATGGGCTGCCGATGCCTGCTGCAATTAAAGCGGCTGCGTCTGAGGCACCTGCTGCGGCCCCTGCTGAGGGAGCGGAAGAATGAAAACCGACGTAATCACCCTCGACGGCTCCAAGGCCGGCACGGTTGATCTGGACGAGGCGCTCTTTGGCCTCGAGCCACGCGCCGACATCCTGCACCGCGTTGTCCGTTGGCAGCGCAACAAGGCGCAGGCTGGCACCCACAAGGTCAAGACCCGTCGCGAGACGAGCTACTCGACCAAGAAGATCTACCGCCAGAAGGGCACCGGTGGCGCACGCCATGGTGACCGGAATGCACCGATCTTCCGTGGTGGTGGTATCTACAAGGGCCCAACGCCCCGTAGCCACGCACACGAGCTGACCAAGAAGTTCCGCAAGCTGGGTCTTCGCCATGCGCTTTCCGCTAAGGCGAAAGCAGGCGAGCTGGTCATCATCGACGGCGCAACCTCCTCGGGCAAAACCGCCGAGTTGGCGAAGGTCGTCAAGACCATGGGTTGGAAGCGCGCGCTTGTGATTGACGGGGCTCAGGTGGATGCAAACTTCGCCAAGGCGGCCGCCAACATCACGACGCTGGACGTGCTGCCAAGCATGGGCGCAAACGTATACGACATCCTCAAGCGCGACACGCTCGTGCTGACCAAAGCGGGTGTCGAAGCATTGGAGGCTCGCCTGAAATGAGCACCGCACCAAAGCACTACGACGTGATCCGCAAGCCGATCATCACCGAGAAAGCCACCATGGCGTCCGAGAACGGCGCAGTGGTGTTCGAGGTGGCCATCGACGCCAACAAGCCAGCGATCAAGGAGGCGGTTGAAACCCTCTTTGGCGTGAAGGTGAAGGCGGTCAACACGACGATCACCAAAGGCAAAACCAAGCGGTTCCGGGGTCAACTCGGGAAGCGCAAGGACGTCAAGAAAGCCTACGTGACGCTCGAAGAGGGCAACACAATCGACGTGAGCACCGGGCTGTAAGAGGCCTGCAGTAGGGTGGGTGATCTCACCCACCGCTAATAGATAGAGGACCCCGGTTGCAGAAATGTCGCCGGGGTCTATTTGTTTGAGGGGTTACGATTTCGTACCGTATCTGAGTGGTCCTGCGAGATATTCAATGCGCTATGTTACCTATTGAAAGTTAAGGAGAACACATTGAGTGTTGATAAGCTGAACAAGCTTGCCGCCGTAACTGCTATAATAGGCTTGATCGCAGCTTTAATTGCTTTGTCGGACTCAATATTGTTGTTGTATGACAACGTAAATCGAACTGGTGCGAATGCGCCAACCGCTAAGTGCGCTGAAGAGCAGACTTATCGCCTTATGTCGCTGGAGGACCAAATTAAATGCGATCGACAATAGTAACTCTTCTTGCAGTTTTTCTGTATTCTGGCCCAACTCTTGCCGAGCAGTCACCATGTAATGGACCCATAAGACTTGTTCCAGGTAGTACGCCAATTGTTGAAAATTGCTTAAACCAGTTGCTTCAAAAGGTAGAGGCATTGGAGCAAGTTTCGCTACTTGAGGACAGGGTGTCAGAACTTGAAGCTGCCAATCGTCGTCTAGAGCAAGAAATTGAAGGCACGAGATCCCAACTTGCCCAACTCATCAATCGATTTGGTAATCTAGATGGAGAGGGCCTTTTGCGTGTCGGAGACCGAGTAAGGATTAGCGATCCAGCGCAGCCGAATGTGGTCGTTACAAGACATGGCAACGGCGGAGATTACTTAAACGCTTATCAGATCGGCCACCCAAATTTAGGTCGCTGGGGATCACAGACGTGGCAGTTGGTTCGTGAGTGAGGCGAAGTATGCCTCTATTCTCGCAGGCCCTTGACCCCCACACCCACACCCCCTAAACGACCCCATCGACACCACCCCGGATTCGTCCGGGGTGCTGTCGTTGTGCACTAGCACACCCAAAACCGGGGACCTCAGGGGCCCTTAAAACAGACAGGGGTCCCCTAAAGACCCCGCAAAGCAACGGAAGACAGAAAGCATGGCACTCAAGTCGTATAAGCCGACGACGCCGGGCCAGCGCGGGCTGGTGCTGATCGACCGTTCGGAGCTTTGGAAAGGCCGTCCGGTCAAATCCCTTACTGAGGGTTTGACCAAGAACGGTGGCCGGAACAATACCGGACGGATTACGATGCGTCGTAAAGGTGGGGGCGCGAAACGTCTCTATCGTATCGTCGATTTCAAACGCACCAAGATGGACATGTCCGCTGTGGTCGCGCGTATTGAATACGATCCAAACCGGACCGCCTTTATCGCACTGATCCAGTACGAAGACGGCACACAATCCTATATCCTCGCGCCGCAGCGCCTCGCCATTGGCGACAAGGTGATCTCGTCCGCGAAGGCCGACATCAAGCCGGGCAACGCAATGCCGTTCTCGGGCCTGCCAATCGGTACGATCATCCACAACATCGAGCTGAAGCCCGGCAAGGGCGGCCAGATCGCACGTGCGGCGGGCACCTATGCTCAGTTCGTGGGTCGTGATGGCGGTTACGCTCAGATCCGCCTCAGCTCAGGCGAGCTGCGTCTCGTGCGTCAGGAGTGCATGGCCACCGTTGGTGCCGTGTCCAACCCCGACAACTCGAACCAGAACTTCGGTAAAGCGGGTCGCAACCGTCACAAGGGCATCCGCCCGTCTGTGCGTGGTGTTGTGATGAACCCCGTCGATCACCCCCATGGTGGTGGTGAAGGCCGGACATCTGGTGGTCGTCACCCGGTTACCCCTTGGGGCAAGCCGACAAAGGGTGCGCGCACTCGGAACAAGAACAAAGCGTCTAGCAAGCTGATCATCCGCTCGCGGCACGCCAAGAAGAAGGGGCGCTGATAGATGTCGCGTTCTGTCTGGAAAGGTCCTTTTGTCGACGCTTACGTCCTCAAGAAGGCCGAAAAAACCCGCGAGTCGGGTCGCAACGAGGTCATCAAGATCTGGTCGCGCCGCTCTACCATTCTGCCGCAGTTTGTGGGCCTCACCTTTGGTGTTTACAACGGCAAAAAGCACATCCCTGTGAACGTGACCGAGGATATGATCGGTCAGAAGTTCGGGGAATATTCGCCAACGCGCACCTATTACGGGCACGCGGCGGATAAAAAAGCGAAAAGGAAATAAGCCATGGGTAAGGATAAAAATCCCCGCCGCGTGGCGGATAACGAGGCGATGGCAAAGCTGCGCATGCTGCGCATCAGCCCTCAGAAGCTGAACCTGGTTGCGGGCCTGATCCGTGGCAAGTCGGTGGAGAAGGCTCTGTCGGACCTCACCTTCTCGAAAAAGCGGATCGCCGGAGATGTGAAAAAGTGCCTGCAGTCGGCAATTGCCAATGCAGAGAACAATCACAACCTCGATGTGGACGAGCTGATCGTTGCCGAGGCCTATGTCGGCAAGAACCTGACCATGAAGCGCGGTCGTCCTCGGGCGCGTGGCCGGTTCGGTAAGATCACCAAGCCGTTCGCTGAATTGACGATCAAGGTGCGCCAGATTGAGGAGCAAGCATAATGGGTCATAAAGTAAACCCGATCGGCATGCGTCTTCAGGTCAACCGCACCTGGGACAGCCGCTGGTACGCCGATACCAAGGATTACGGGAACCTTCTGCTGGAAGACCTGAAAATCCGTGAGTTCATCGAGAAAGAGTGCAAGCAAGCCGGCGTCTCGAAGGTCATCATTGAGCGTCCGCACCGCAAGTGCCGCGTCACGATCCACACAGCGCGTCCCGGCGTGATCATCGGCAAAAAAGGCGCCGATATCGAGAGCCTGCGCAAGAAGGTTGCCAACCTGACCGAAAGCGAACTGCACCTCAACATCGTTGAAGTCAGAAAGCCCGAGTTGGATGCAGCCCTCGTTGGCGAAAGCATTGCTCAACAGCTCGAGCGTCGTGTGTCCTTCCGCCGTGCCATGAAGCGCGCGGTGCAGAACGCCATGCGCATGGGGGCCTTGGGCATCCGTGTGAACGTCGCGGGCCGTCTTGGCGGTGCCGAGATCGCGCGGACCGAATGGTATCGTGAGGGCCGCGTGCCTTTGCACACGCTGCGCGCGGATATTGATTTTGCGACCGTCGAAGCCGAGACGCCTTATGGCATCATTGGCATCAAGGTTTGGATCTTCAAAGGCGAGATCATGGAGCACGACCCGTCGGCCCATGATCGCCGTCATCAGGAGCTCCAGGAAGGCGGAGGCCCACGCCCCCGCCGCGACCGGTAAGGGGTAGAGAAGATGCTGCAACCAAAGCGCACAAAATTCCGCAAGATGCACAAAGGCCGTATTCGCGGTGACGCGAAAGGCGGGTCTGACCTCAACTTCGGGACGTTTGGTCTGAAAGCGGTGGAGCCTGAGCGCATCACCGCCCGCCAGATCGAAGCGGCTCGTCGTGCCATGACGCGTCATATGAAGCGTCAGGGTCGTGTCTGGATCCGTATCTTCCCGGACCTGCCCGTCACGGCCAAGCCCATCGAAGTTCGTATGGGTAAAGGTAAGGGCTCGGTCGACCGCTGGACCGCCAAGGTCAAGCCGGGTCGCGTGATGTTCGAGATCGACGGTGTCAACGAGACAGTCGCACGCGAGGCCCTGCGCCTTGCCGCGATGAAGCTTCCGGTCAAGACCCGCACCGTGGTCCGCGAGGATTGGTAACAGCGGCTCTGCCGCTGAGTGAGGTGTAGCGTCTTTCGCAGAAAGGCGCGGGCCTCACCCCGGTTGAGAATTAGAACCCCCGCTTGGAAACAGGCGGGGGTTTTTATGTGTAACGCTGGCAAGCTCCATTTCGAAATGCAGCAAGCGCGGGCTTTCGAAAGCCCGCTTCCCAACCGCGACCGCCTTTGCCACCCCAAACTGCCAAACCCCAAGTCCAGTCCAGCGCCACCTCAGGGGCCGCCTCTGGACCTTTTCCCTACGCCGCCCCTAAGTCGAAGTCGGAAACCACACCTATAGATACAAATCGGGGATATGGCCTAGACTGCGCACATGATGACATGCCTTGAACTCGCGGGTATTGGGGCGCAGCTTGCGTTTTGGCCGAGCGTCGCGCTCTTACTCTATTGGGAGATGCGGCGCGATGGTCAGACCTTAGCGACAACCTTCAAGCGCTTTTTGGGCGCCGGCAAATCCAACCTCAAGCGAGCAGTCTTAGTGATCGGTCCCGCTTTGGTCGTATTGGTTGCCATTACGGAGTTCGCCCCGCCAAGTATGTGCATGGCATAAGGATAGCTCCGTGTTGCAAAGACGATTGAAACGTTTCGAGTGGGCGAGCGGGATCGGATCGGTCGATGGCTTTGCCTTACAAGCCGGATCATCCCGCAATGTTTCGCCCGGCGGACCACATGAAGGAGCCACCCCATGCGCATCGCAATCCTCGGAAACGCTGGCAGCGGCAAGTCCACCCTCTCGGTCCAGCTCGCGGCTCAGCACAACCTTCCCCTCCACGAGATCGACGCGCTGCAATGGAACCCCGACTGGACCCCTGTGGACGCGCCGACTTACACCGCCGCCCACGCCAATCTCATCGCCCAAGACGCGTGGATTCTCGACGGCCCCGGTCGCCTCGGCTCACTTCCCGACCGCCTTGCGCGCGCAACCCACATCATCCTCTGCGACATTCCGCTCTGGCAAAACTACTGGCTTCTGGCCGAACGCCAAACCGCATGGGCGAAGGGCGAGTTGAAGCTGCGCCCCGGCGGTCATGACAAAGCCCCTTCGAGCCGCGATCTGTTCGCGTTCGTCTGGGGCGTGGATCGCGACTACATGCCCAAATGGCGCGCGGCGGTGGCACAGGCCGAGGACACAGCGCAGGTGATCCGCATCACGGATGTCTCCCAACTGGCCGAGATTCAGTTAACAAAACCCTAAAATACAAAAGTTCACATTCTACACATTCGCCCTCTGACAGGTTCACTCTCTATCAACATGGGCGGAGAAAGGTTCATAAACTGTCAACACGGGCCCGATTTGCCCTATCCCCACACCAAAAGTGCCACATGATAGAACACCGGGGCCGCAAAGATCACGCTGTCGAGTTGGTCCAGAAATCCGCCCTGTCCGGGGATCAAATGCGACCAATCCTTAACGCCCTTGTCCCGCTTGATTGCTGCGAAGACGAGGCTGCCAAGCATCCCCGTCAAGGAGGCTAGTGCGGCCATCGCCGCTGCGCCGACAATGCCGAAAGGCGTGATCCAAGCCAGCAAGCCGCCGACGACCGCTGCGCCGCAAACCCCGGAAATCATTCCGCGAATCGTCTTTGGGGAAAGGTCCGGTGCCACCCTGCGCTTGCCAAAGTTGCGTCCTGCATAATACTCGATCAGGTCGCCGAATTGCACGACCATGACGAAGAACAGGATCAACAGAACCGCGCGGCCATCGCCGATCTCGAAGGTCAAAAGGGCCGGGATGTGGCTGATGCAGAAGATGCAGATCATCAAGCCCCATTGCGTCTCTGCCACCCGTATCAGAAACCTGCTGGAATCTCCGCGTAAGGCACTGACAATAGGGAGTAAAAGGAAAGCATAGACCGGGATAAACACCGCAAAAAGTCCGGTCCAGCCAAGGCCAATGAACAGGTATTGCAGTGGTAAAATGGCAAAGAAACCAAGGGCCAAAGACAGATGATCCGCTTGGCGTTTGTAGGCAAAAGTCAAGAATTCCCGCAGGGCCGCAAAGCTGGCAAAGGCAAATAGAAGCAGCAAAGCCAACTCGCCCAACAACGCCGCACCCGACAGCAGGATCACGATGGCCCACCACGAGTTAACGCGCTGCATAAACGTCTCGACCACAGGGTTGCTTTCGCCCACGGCAAGGCGTCCGCGCATGAACTCGCCGAACAGGGTCAGCGCCACCAGCAGGGTGATAACCCCCAGACTTAAAAGAAGAATATCGCTGGTTGTGTCTGTCATTTGATCGCGTCCGCAACTGGGGGTGCGAGGGCCGCGAGCGCATCCGAGGCGCGTTTGAGGAAGGCGTCTTTGCCTTCTCCCTCCTCCACATGGATTGGCGCACCGAAGGTCACCGTGCAGATCAACGGTAAGGGAATAATCTCGCCCTTGGGCATAATTTCATTGAGGTTTGCGATCCAGGTCGGGACCAAATCGACCTCTGGTCGCGCACTGCCCATGTTGAAAATCCCGGCCCGGAAAGGCAGCAAGGGATCGTCGGTCATATTGCGATTGCCTTCAGGAAAGATGATCAAGGATGCGCCTTCATCAAGCGCTTCCAAAATCTTTTCGAGCGGATCCTCCACCCGCGCTTCGGGCCTGCGATCAATCAAGACCGCCCCAAACACATCCCGCCCCGCAAACGCGCGCAGCTTGTTTTTCAGCCAGTAATCGGCGGCGGCAACGGGCCGCGTTTGACGCCGCAGGGCAGGGGGTAGAACCGACCAAACCATTGGCATATCAGCATTACTGACGTGATTGGCAAAGTAGATCCGCTGCTTTGGAACAGGCTCGATCCCTTTCCAGTCGGCGCGCGCGGCAATGATGAAGCGGGCCACAAAGGTCAGCACATGCCCGACGAAACGAGCGGCAAGACGACGAGGCAGGGGCATCTGGTTAACCATGCGGCAGGCTAGGCCAGAACGGGGCGGAATGAAAAGCGCTTAGGCCCAGCTGTAGTTGAATGAAACGCTGATGCGTTCCTCTTCGGCCATGTTCATAGGCACCTCATGGCGCAACCAGCTTTCCCAGAGCAGCACATCACCAACCTCAGGTTCCACATAGACAAACTGCTGCAACTTGCGCGGTGCGTCCTTCAGGCGACCGGGGGCGGCCATCATCATTTGCAGGCGCGGGTCCTCGAACTTGATCGCACTCGTGCCCTTGGGCATCGCCACGTAAGTGGTGCCGCTGATGATCGAGTGGGGGTGTATATGTGCGGTATGGATGCCGCCTTCAGGCAAGATGTTGATCCAAAGGCTGTCGAGCTTCACCTTCTTTTCCGTCCCCAGATCGAAGCCGAGGTCTTTGACGAAGGCAGCCACGTGCTTATCAAGCGCCTTTTGCAGGTCCTTGAAGATCGGAAACCGCCACGGCAGATCGGTCAGCGAGGCATAGCTGGTATAGCCGGGATAGCCTTGCTCGTCGCACCACTGCTGACCCGCCTCGTCATTCTCGGCGATGTCGTAACAGGATGCCTCAAGCTCGGCCGCATCAATGGCGGGGGCTTTTTCGGAAAGGGCCGCGTGGTAAAGGCGGGTGACGAAGAGGGAGGATATGTTGGTCATGTGCGTTGCTTACCCACTTCACCCACTGTTCGCTAGAGCCTCCGTTTCTTTGGCCTTCGCGTCAAAAGTGGCAAGTTGTGTGTAGCAAAGAGATCTTCGGTTTCCTTGCACCTTTTCTTTGACAAGCCTTTTCCGAGCGTAAAGCAGGCATGCCGGACTTTGCCGAGACCTTGCCCTGCTTCGAACCCCATCGGGTTGCCATTGGGCATCGTTCGCATTCGAATTGGCTGCTTGCAAAGTGGGCACTTTGAAAGTCTATCACCAGCCTTCCTTTTGTCGCCATTCGTTCTTCTCAGCGACGGCCCAACTTCCACAAAGGTCCCTTTGTAGTTGATGTAGTTATATTGTCGTACCGGTCCAATGTTCATCAGGCTTACCCTCACATGGTTCTGTCATGACGCAATCATTGCAAGGACGGCAGTCTCGCATCTGGCAAGGCAAGGGGCAAATTAAATTGCTGAACCGAGTAAAAAGTGTAACTGCTTCCTCACTGACGGCTGCCCTTAGTCGAGTGCATTTTGTCTCAGCATCGCCTTGTCGATAAGGGGTTGCGCTATGGCGACCTCGGGCCTATACGGCCCCTTCATCCACGATCTCCACTGGAATCAGGGTGACCCGGTGCGTCTTGTGCTTAGGGCCCTCCAGTGACGTTGCATAAAGGAACAGGCGCATGAACGCCCAGGAACTGCGTGATAAGACGCCGGACCAGCTGAAAGACGAGCTGACCGCGTTGAAAAAGGAAGCCTTCAACCTGCGCTTCCAACAAGCCACAAGCCAGCTTGAGAACACCGCCCAGATGCGCAAAGTGCGCCGCTCTGTTGCGCGCGTGAACACCATTCTCAACGAAAAGGCCGCGCAAGCGGCTGCTGAATAAGGAGCTGGCCTGATGCCAAAGCGTATCCTAGCAGGCGTTGTCACCAGCGCCGCCAATGAACAGACCGTCACCGTTAGCGTCGAGCGTCGTTTCACGCACCCGGTTCTGAAAAAGACGATCCGTAAGTCGAAGAAATATCGCGCACACGATGAGGCCAACAGCTTCAAAGTGGGCGATCAGGTTCGCATTCAGGAATGTGCGCCGAAGTCGAAGACCAAACGCTGGGAGGTGGTCACCGCCTAAAGCGGTCCACCAAACAGCTTTGTCGAAACCCTGAGGCGTAACCAGAAGTCCTCAAAGGTCGGGAGAAACCAATGATCCAGATGCAGACCAATCTGGATGTAGCTGACAACAGCGGCGCTCGCCGTGTTCAGTGCATCAAGGTTCTGGGTGGTTCCAAGCGGAAATACGCATCCGTCGGCGACATTATTGTCGTGTCGGTTAAGGAAGCCATTCCACGCGGTCGCGTAAAGAAAGGCGACGTCCGTAAGGCCGTCGTTGTACGCACCGCCAAAGAAGTTCGTCGCGACGATGGCACCGCCATCCGCTTTGATGGCAACGCCGCCGTCATCCTCAACAACAACAACGAGCCTGTTGGCACCCGTATCTTCGGGCCAGTTGTTCGTGAGTTGCGCGCCAAGAACTTCATGAAGATCATCTCGCTTGCGCCGGAGGTGCTGTAATGGCTGCTAAACTCCGCAAAGGCGATAAGGTCGTCGTGCTGACCGGCAAAGACAAAGGCAAAGAGGGTGAGATCACCCAAGTAATGCCTGCTGCCGGTAAGGCCATCGTAGACGGGATCAACATCTCGATCCGTCACACCCGTCAGAGCCAGAACTCTCAGGGCGGTCGCATCCCCAAAGCGATGCCGATCCAGCTGAGCAACCTGGCCCTTCTGGACACCAACGGCAAAGCCACCCGCGTCGGCTTCCGCGAGGAAGACGGCAAGAAAGTGCGTTTCGCCAAATCCACAGGGGAGGCCGTCTGATGCTCGACGAAGCAACATACACCCCGCGCCTGAAGGCCATGTACGCGGAGACCATCCGCGCGGCCATGAAGGAAGAGTTCTCCTACAAGAACGACATGCAGATCCCTGGTCTGGAAAAAATCGTTCTGAACATTGGCTGTGGTGCCGAAGCCGTCCGTGACAGCAAGAAAGCCAAATCCGCTCAGGAAGACCTGACGCTGATCGCTGGCCAGAAAGCCATGGTCACAACGGCCAAGAAATCCATCGCTGGCTTCCGCGTTCGTGAAGACATGCCACTGGGCGCGAAAGTGACCCTGCGCGGCGACCGGATGTTTGAATTCCTCGACCGTCTGATCACCATCGCGATGCCCCGTATCCGGGACTTCCGTGGCGTATCCGGCAAGTCGTTCGATGGCCGTGGCAACTACGCCATGGGCATGAAGGAACACATCGTCTTCCCCGAGATCAACTTCGACAAAGTCGATGAGAACTGGGGCATGGACATCGTGATCTGCACCACCGCGGCGACTGACGCCGAAGCCAAAGCGCTGTTGAAGCTTTTCAACATGCCTTTCAACAGCTGAGCCGGGGGAGAGAAGAAACCATGGCGAAGAAATCCATGATCGCACGCGAAGTGAAGCGTCAGAAGCTGGTGGACAAGTATGCCGCCAAGCGGGCCGCGCTGAAAGCTATCGCAAACGACGACAGCCTGCCGATGGAAGAGCGTTTCACCGCGCGTCTGAAGCTCGCCAAGCTGCCCCGCAACAGCTCACCCACCCGGTTGCACAACCGCTGCCAGCTGACGGGTCGTCCGCACGCGTATTACCGCAAGCTTAAAGTCAGCCGTATCATGCTGCGCGAACTTGGCTCGAAAGGCCAAATTCCCGGCATGGTTAAGTCGAGCTGGTAAGGGAGGGTTACGACAATGATGAATGATCCTCTCGGTGATATGCTGACGCGTATCCGCAACGCTCAGATGCGTGGCAAATCCACCGTCCGCACCCCGGCCTCCAAGCTGCGCGCTTGGGTTCTGGATGTGCTGGCCGACGAAGGCTACATCCGCGGCTACGAAGCTGTTGCGGATGCTCAGCACCCCGAAATCGAGATTAGCCTCAAGTATTTTGATGGCACCCCGGTTATCCGCGAGCTCAAGCGTGTGTCGACCCCAGGTCGTCGCGTGTATATGGGCGTCAAGGATGTTCCGCAGGTCCGTCAGGGCTTGGGTGTTTCGATTGTGTCCACGTCCAAGGGCGTGATGTCCGATGCCGCTGCGCGCCAACATAATGTTGGTGGCGAAGTGCTCTGCACCGTATTCTAAGGGGGACGATTACATGTCTCGTATTGGGAAAAAACCGGTCGAGCTGCCCAGTGGTGTTACCGCATCCCTGAACGGCCAGACCATCGAAGTGAAGGGTCCAAAAGCGACCCGCAGCTTCACCGCAACCGACGATGTAACCATCGCCATCGAAGACAATACCGTGACCGTGACCCCGCGTGGGTCTTCCAAGCGCGCACGCCAGCAGTGGGGCATGAGCCGCACGATGGTTGCAAACCTGGTGCAAGGCGCTTCGCAGGGTTTCAAGAAAGAGCTTGAGATCCAGGGCGTTGGTTACCGGGCGCAGATTCAGGGTAACATCCTGAAACTGAACCTCGGCCTCAGCCACGAAGTGAACTTCGAGGTCCCAGAAGGTGTCACCGTTACCTGCCCCAAAGTCACCGAAGTGGTGATCGAGGGGACGGATGAGCAACTCGTTGGTCAAGTCGCGGCCAATATCCGCGAATGGCGTAAGCCCGAGCCCTATAAGGGCAAAGGCATTCGCTATAAGGGCGAGTTTATCTTCCGTAAGGAAGGCAAGAAGAAGTAAGGACGCGAATATAATGGCAAATAGCAAACGAGACCTGTTCTTGAAGCGCCGCCTGCGCGTTCGGAACAAAATCAAGAAGATGGCCGGTGGCCGCCCTCGCCTGAGCGTGCATCGCTCGGGCAAGAACATCTCCGTTCAGGTGATCGACGACGTGCAAGGTGTAACCCTCGCCGCCGCCTCGACGCTGGAGAAGGATCTGGGCGTGGTCGGGCAGAACAACGTCGAAGCATCGGCCAAAGTGGGCGCGGCAATTGCCGAGCGCGCGAAAAAGGCTGGCGTGGAAGAGGTGTTCTTCGACCGTGGCGGCTTCCTCTTTCATGGCAAAGTGAAGGCCTTGGCCGAAGCTGCGCGTGAAGGTGGCTTGAAGTTCTAAAGACTTGCAGGGCGCGGCTTTCTGCTGCGCCCTCGATGATCCGGGGCGTGTGTCGCCACTTGGATTGATATTTTGACAACGCAGGAGGCCTGACATGGCAGAGCGTGAGAACCGTCGCGGCAGAAACCGCGAAGAGGAAACCCCAGAATTCGCCGACCGCTTGGTCGCGATCAACCGTGTGTCCAAGACCGTCAAAGGCGGTAAGCGCTTTGGCTTTGCAGCCCTCGTCGTTGTTGGCGATCAGCGCGGTCGTGTCGGTTTCGGCAAAGGCAAAGCGAAAGAGGTCCCCGAGGCCATTCGCAAAGCCACCGAGCAGGCCAAGCGTCAAATGATCCGTGTGCCGTTGAAAGAGGGCCGCACAGTTCACCACGACATGGAAGGTCGCCACGGCGCCGGTAAAGTCGTGATGCGCTCTGCCCCACAAGGTACCGGGATCATCGCAGGTGGCCCGATGCGCGCCGTGTTCGAGATGCTGGGCATCCAGGACGTGGTTGCGAAGTCCATCGGCTCGCAGAACCCCTACAACATGATCCGCGCCACGCTGAACGGCCTCACCAAAGAGAGCTCGCCCCGCATGGTTGCACAGCGTCGTGGTAAGAAGGTCGCCGACATCCTCAAGAAGGATGACGCCGCTCCTGCTGCCGAAGCCGCGACTGAGGAGGCCTGAGTTTCATGGCAAAAACGATTGTAGTTAAGCAGATCGGCTCGCCCATCCGCCGCCCCCAAGACCAGCGCGCGACGCTGATCGGTCTGGGTCTGAACAAGATGCACAAGACGCGCGAGCTGGAAGATACCCCCAGCGTGCGCGGCATGATCCGCAAGATCTCCCACATGGTGGAGATCGTTGAGGAGAAGGGATAACAGTTTAGTTTCCTGACTTAGTAATATTGAGCTCTGCGAATGATCGCGGAGCTCTTTTTATTTTGGCAAAAGAACAGAATCGGCAGTCCGGCGATATATGGAGGTTGGCCCTTGGCTTGAAGCCATGTCTTTCTCAAAAATACCAGTGAAACGATATACAGTTCTCCCGAGAGGATCCGACCATTTGGCGAACGTTATGCGTTTAGCACTGTTGTCACTAGTTGGGGGGCTATCTGCCTGAATGTCTGTATTTAATGCGGTTTCGCGGATCGTTCTGCCATCGTTAGATAGGGAGTTTTGCCAATCAGGTGTGCGCCAAAGCCTTGGGAACCATACGTGCTGATTGCCTGGGAATCTCTTTATGCGCCACGAGCCCGCTTGATAGTGGCCTCCATTGTACCCGAAAAGCTGGAGAGCATCTCGTTGATATCGAAAGGCTACGTTTCCGCTCACTGAAATCCTGCCTACTTCGATATGTGGAAGCGGGTCAAAACCTCTATTGATGGACCAAGGGCGGAAGTCCGTCGCTTCAGACTTCAAGTCCTTAATTCGCTGGACGAAGTCCCTGATCTGTATGTTGAGGCCAACAAACGGATGCTCATCATCGCCTAGGTTTTTGTCGCCATGGGCAAGTATTCTATGAACCTCTTGGGTCGTTGCATCAACGATGTCGGCTTGGCGGAGAGCGTCGAGCTTTAGCTGATCTACATTCGCGTGGTATCCTTCATCGACCTCAAGATGGATGCCAAACTGTGGGAAGTACATATCCGTAAGAGCCCGTTTGCCACCCGGTCGCCTTACCAATTGTTGGCAAATAAACTCAATCTCTGGGTCATCGAGTAAGTGAACGATGCGAGAAACAACATAATGCTCGTAAGGCTTATGTCGGATTTTGGACAAGCTCTTTAGGATATAGTCTGCTTTGTTCATTTGAGCAAAATAGGCTGATAAGTAAGGCATGTCATTTGGCAGGCTGTCTTCGAAGTAACAGGGATTTCGCTCGTGGGTCGAGTCTGGGTCATGCCGTTCTGGTAGGCTGTTTCATCTTGAACCCCCTTGCCACCTACTCCGAGTCCCCCTATACGCCCCCGGTGGTGTAAATCACACTATGACAACTATGCAAACGCCGTGGTCGGCCGCTCCCGTCGCTGGGGGTCGCATCCGGCAGAGGAGAAGCGACATGAAACTGAATGAACTGCGCGACAATCCAGGTGCCACCAAAGCTCGTAAGCGCGTTGGTCGTGGTCCAGGTTCCGGCACCGGTAAGATGGGTGGCCGTGGTATCAAGGGTCAGAAGTCCCGCTCGGGCGTGGCGATCAAGGGCTACGAAGGCGGCCAGATGCCGCTCTACCAGCGTCTTCCGAAGCGTGGCTTCAACAGCCGCAACAAGAAGTCTTACGCTGTGGTAAACCTCGGCCTGATCCAGAAGTTCATCGATCTGAAAAAGCTCGACGGCAAGGACATCACCGAAGATAGCCTCGTGGCAAGCGGCCTCGTGCGTCGCAAGCTCGACGGCGTTCGCATCCTCGCCAAGGGTGAGATCACCGCGAAGGTTTCGATCACTGTGACCGGCGCAAGCGCCCAAGCCGTTAAGGCTGTCGAGGCCGCTGGCGGATCACTGACGATCACAAAACCCGCAGTCAAAGAGACGGCGGACGCCTGAGCGCTTGTGGGCGGCCAGTAAGGCCCCTACATCTAGCACTAGAATTTCTGGCGCCGCCGACCGGAAACGGTTTGGCGGCGCTTGCATGACCTAAAAGCACGGGACCCCCACCGCATGGCATCCGCAGCAGAACAAATGGCCGCGAATATGAGCTGGTCCGCCTTTGGTAAGGCGACCGAACTCAGACAGCGCATCCTCTTCACCCTCGGTCTTTTGATCGTCTATCGCCTTGGCACCTACATTCCGGTGCCCGGTATCGACGGTGGCGCGCTGCGTGACTTCATGGACCAAGCGCAAGCGGGCCTTGGTGGCGTGCTTAACATGTTCACCGGCGGCGCGATCAGCCGTATGGGCATCTTCGCGCTGGGGATCATGCCGTATATCTCGGCCTCGATCATCGTGCAGTTGCTGACCGCGATGGTCCCGCAGCTGGAGCAGTTGAAAAAAGAGGGCGAGCAGGGCCGCAAGAAAATTAACCAATACACCCGCTACGGCACGGTGTTCTTGGCGACCTTCCAAGCTTACGGCCTCGCTGTGTCGCTTGAAGCTGGCGATCTTGTCACCGATCCCGGTTGGTTCTTCCGCGCGGCCTGCGTGATCACCCTTGTGGGCGGCACCATGTTCCTGATGTGGCTGGGCGAGCAGATCACCCAGCGCGGCATCGGCAACGGTATCTCCCTGATCATCTTCGTGGGCATCGTGGCCGAGCTGCCCGCAGCCCTCGCACAGTTCTTCGAGAGCGGCCGCACGGGTGCATTGTCCACCCCAGCGATCCTCGGCGTGATCCTGATGCTGCTGGTCACCCTGACTTTCGTGGTGTTCATGGAGCGATCTTTGCGCAAGATACACATCCAGTATCCGCGCCGACAAGTTGGGATGAAGGTCTATGATGGCGGCTCCAGCCACTTGCCGATCAAGGTGAATCCTGCAGGCGTTATCCCGGCGATCTTCGCTAGCTCGCTCTTGCTGTTGCCGACGACGATCAGCACCTTCTCGGGCGGCTCGACCGGCCCTGTGATGTCCACGATCCTTGCATATTTTGGCCCCGGACAGCCGCTCTATCTGTTGTTCTTTGCAGCGATGATCGTGTTCTTCACTTACTTCTACACCGCCAATGTGGCGTTTAAGACCGAAGACGTGGCCGAGAACCTGAAGAACCAGAACGGCTTTATTCCGGGCATTCGTCCGGGGGCCAAGACGGTCGAGTATCTGGATTATGTCACCGTCCGTATTCTGGTGCTCGGCTCCGGCTATTTGGCTTTGGTCTGTCTGATCCCGGAAATGGTGCGCACAGAGCTCGCGATTACGGCCTATTTCGGCGGTACGTCGATCCTGATTATCGTGAGCGTCGGTATGGACACGGTTCAGCAAATCCAGAGCCACCTTCTGGCACATCAGTATGAGGGCCTCATTGAGAAGTCTCAGCTGCGTGGCAAAGGCAGCAAAAAGCGTGGGCGTCGCACGCCTGCGCGTCGATAGGATCGCCCAATGAACATCATTCTTCTGGGCCCTCCCGGGGCTGGCAAAGGCACCCAAGCGCGCATCCTCGTTGACGGGCGCAATATGGTGCAGTTGTCCACGGGCGATATGTTGCGCGAGGCCAAGTCGAGCGGAACTGAGATGGGTAACCTTGTGGCGGGCGTCATGGCGCGAGGTGAGCTGGTGACCGACGAGATCGTTATCGGCCTGATCCGCGAGAAGCTTGAGGGCGAAGGGGCAGAAGGCTTCATCTTCGACGGCTTCCCGCGCACCCTGGCCCAAGCGGATGCGCTTGAGGCGTTGCTCGATGGAATGGGTCAACCGCTGGCGACTGTGATCGAGATGCAGGTGGATGATGAGGCGCTTGTGGCGCGCATCACTGCGCGTTCCACCTGTGCAGGCTGTGGTGAGGTCTATAACGACAATACCAAGCCGATCCCCGGGAGTGGCAAGTGCGTCAATTGCGGCAACACCGAGTTCACGCGCCGCGCGGATGACAACGAAGAAGCGCTGCGCACGCGGTTGATGGCCTACTACAAGCAGACCTCGCCGCTGATCGGGTATTACTATGCCAAGGGGCTGCTGACGGGCGTTGATGGGTTGGGTGAAATCGACGCCGTCGCGGGCGATATCCAAAAAACGCTTGACAGTCTCTAGCTGGGGTTGACCCCCCTGAGGTTCCCCCGTATTGCACGGCATCTCGACATTCGGCGACTCGGTATTGCGCAATTGTAATTCGAATTTCCGCGAGGCCTATTATTGGGCCCGGTGGTGAAAACCCTCGGGCCTCAGTTGTGAAAAAAGGGTCTGGTGCTACGGACCCGCAACCTGAAGGAAGACTTAATTTGGCACGTATTGCTGGCGTGAACATCCCCACGGGGAAGCGTGTTCCGATCGCCCTAACCTACATCACCGGTATCGGTCCTGCTTCGGCGAAAGCCATTTGTGAAGCGGTAAACATCGACGAAACCCGCCGCATCAACGAGTTGAGCGACGCCGAAGTTCTCGCCATCCGCGAGCATATCGACGCGACATTCACCGTCGAGGGCGACCTGCGCCGTGAAACACAGATGAACATCAAGCGTCTGATGGACCTTGGCTGCTATCGCGGCCTGCGTCACCGTCGGAACCTGCCAGTGCGCGGCCAGCGTACTCACACGAATGCCCGCACCCGTAAGGGTCCTGCGAAGGCAATCGCTGGCAAGAAGAAATAGGGAGGCTGATCAATGGCACGCGATAAGATGCGCATCAAAAAGAAGGTCTCCAAGAATATTGCGGCGGGCGTAGCTCACGTGAATTCGACTTTCAACAACACCAAAATCTTGATTTCTGACGTCCAGGGCAACGCGATTTCGTGGTCCTCGGCGGGCACGATGGGGTTCAAAGGCTCGCGGAAATCGACGCCTTACGCCGCTCAGTTGGCTGCAGAAGATGCAGGCAAGAAGGCGCAAGATCACGGCGTGAAAACGCTTGAGGTCGAAGTCCAGGGCCCCGGTTCGGGTCGTGAATCTGCCCTGCGCGCGCTTGCCGCCGTGGGCTTCACGATCACCTCGATCCGTGACGTCACCCCGATGGCCCATAACGGTTGCCGTCCGCCCAAGCGCCGCCGCGTTTAAGGCACCCAATACTATGACGAGGTCGCGTGTCATCATGCGGCCTCGTTCCGTCATTTTTTCCTCGGGCGTTTTTGGCAACGGATCCTCGCCAAAAACATGAATGGAGGCGACAGCATGATCCACAAAAACTGGCAAGAGCTTATTAAACCAGGACAATTGGTCGTTAAGCCGGGCAATGATCCGTCGCGTCAGGCGACCGTCGTAGCTGAGCCGCTTGAGCGCGGCTTTGGTCTGACGCTCGGCAACGCGTTGCGCCGCGTTCTGATGTCCTCGCTGCAAGGTGCCGCGATCACGTCCGTCCAGATCGACAACGTTCTGCACGAGTTTTCCAGCGTCTCTGGCGTGCGCGAAGACGTGACCGACATCGTTCTGAACCTCAAACAGGTTGCGATCCGTATGGAAGTCGAAGGGCCAAAGCGCCTGTCGATCTCCGCCAAGGGTCCACGCGTTGTCACCGCTGGCGATATTTCCGACAGCGCCGGGATCGAGGTTCTGAACCGCGATCACGTGATCTGCCACCTTGATGACGGCGCTGACCTGTTCATGGAACTGAACGTCAACACCGGTAAAGGCTACGTTTCTGCTGACAAGAATCGTCCTGAGGACGCACCGATTGGCCTGATGCCGATTGATGCGATCTACTCGCCGGTCAAGAAGGTGTCCTATGACGTGCAGCCGACCCGCGAAGGTCAGGTGCTCGACTATGACAAGCTGACGTTGAAGCTGGAAACCGACGGCTCTGTGACGCCTGACGATGCTGTGGCCTATGCCGCGCGCATCTTGCAGGACCAATTGCAGGTCTTCGTGAACTTCGACGAGCCTGAGGCCGCGCGCGGTCCTTCCGAAGAGGACGAGTTGGAATTCAACCCGCTTCTGCTGAAGAAGGTGGACGAGCTGGAACTGTCTGTCCGGTCGGCCAACTGCCTGAAGAACGACAACATCGTCTATATCGGCGATCTGATCCAGAAAACCGAAGCCGAGATGCTGCGCACGCCGAACTTCGGCCGCAAGTCCCTCAACGAGATCAAGGAAGTGCTGTCTGGCATGGGCTTGCACCTTGGGATGGACATCGTCGATTGGCCGCCAGAGAACATCGAAGATCTGGCCAAGAAGTTCGAAGATCAATTCTAATACGGTTCTGGGCGGGGATGTCCCCGCCCGACCGTCTACCCGGGCAATTCCGCCCCAACAGAGGTCCCCACACGCATCGGGACCCGTACAAAGCATAAGCTCTAGGAGATTAAACAATGCGTCACGCTCGCGGATACCGCCGCCTGAACCGGACCCACGAACACCGGAAGGCCCTGTTTGCCAACATGGCAGGCTCGCTCATCGAACATGAGCAAATCAAGACAACTTTGCCAAAAGCAAAAGAACTGCGCCCGATCATCGAGAAGCTGATCACGCTCGGCAAGCGCGGCGATCTGCATGCGCGCCGTCAGGCCGCAGCGCAACTCAAGCAGGACGCGTATGTCGCGAAACTGTTCGAAGTGCTTGGCCCACGCTACGCCGAGCGTCAGGGCGGCTATGTGCGCATCATGAAGGCGGGTTTCCGCTATGGCGACATGGCTCCGATGGCGATCATCGAATTTGTGGATCGCGATGTTGATGCAAAAGGCGCCGCTGATAAGGCCCGTGTAGAAGCTGAAGACGCGGCAGAATAAGCTACGCTAGCTCTTAAATTACGCAGAATGCAAAGGCCCCGCCAATTGGACGGGGCCTTTTTGCGTTGAGGAGGAGGCCTGTGGTTAATGCTGGCCGCGCCGCTGACGCTCTTCAATGCCAGCAACGATTTCTTCAATGATCTCTTTAAGCTTAGGCTCGTCAACGGTCGAGCTTCCGAGCAATTCAAGCACATCAGCGCGGTAGCTATCTGGAAGAGACATGATCCTCGCGAACATGTTTGGCGCTAAATGGTTGGACATCGTTAAACCTTGGGTTGCATTCGTTATGCAAAACAATTTACGGTTGACCAACACCCATCGCAACCTATCTAAAAAGACATGTCCAGACCAACAGGCCTCCAGATCGAACTTCGAGAATTGGGCGAGATGTCTCCCTCGGGGTATTTTATTGGCCTGCATATCCGCATGGCGGTTCCTCTGATGACCTTCCAGACCTACCCCCAAGAATGGCGCGATCACTATACGGAAGCGGCCTATGCACTGCGCGATCCCATTCTCGCATGGGGCTTCGGCCCCGTAGGGTCCGCGCGCTGGAGCAACCTTGGCATTCCCGACCCGTTCGGCATTCTCGACGCAGGGGCAACGTTCGGTTTGCGTTACGGCGTGGCCGTGTCCTATGGCGAGATCAGTTCGCGTACGATTGCGGGATCGGCCCGCGATGACCGCGAATTCACCGATGAAGAGATCGAGCGTATTGAGGTCATCGTGCAGCGTCTGCACACCGCGACGACCCCGCCCGACAGCTTGACCAAAGCCCAGATCGACGCGCTGAGCCGCGTTGCAGCGGGCGACAGACATGCGCAAGCGGCGGCTGCACTGGGCATTTCGGAAAGCGCCTTCAAAGCGCGCCTGACATCCGCGCGCCAGAAACTTTTGGCCCGAACGACCGCCGAGGCGATCCAGAGGGCCAAAGACTACCGACTGTTATAGCGGGCACCACACCGTAAGCAGCCGGCAAGACTACCACCACCACCACACCTGCTAACCCACCACATCGGAGACTGACCCCATGCAGACCACGACCCTTTCGTTCGAGAATCTACACAACCATGGCGAGTTATTTGCGAACATGTTTCGCGCTAGACGGCAGTCGTTCATCGTCCAGAACAAGTGGGACCTGCCAGAAGCAATGGGCATGGAATACGACCAGTACGACACGCCCGCCAGCCGCTGGGTTGCGGTTCATGAGTTCGGCGAGGTGCTCGCGGGCATCCGGCTGACCCCCTCAACGGCGCGCTGCGGCATCTATAGCTACATGATCCGCGACGCCCAGATGGGGCTGCTCGATTCGATCCCGCAGGATTTGCTCTATGACCAAGCGCCGGTCGCCGAGCATATCTGGGAATCGAGCCGCGTCTTTGTCGCCCATAACACCCCGATGAAGATCCGCCGCCGCGTCCATGCCTTCTTGATCACCGAGATGACCAAGACCGCGCGCGAGCTGGGCGCGACACAGGTGCTGGGCCTGATCCCTGCCAGCTGGCCCCGTTGGGCAAGCCGCTGCGGTCTGGATGCCCAAGCTGCAGGCCGTGTCATGGAGATCGACGGCATCGACAATCAGTGCGTCTCGATCAACCTGACGCAGAACCTGCACTAGCCGCCGCCTGAGAAGCAGGATTGTGGCAGGCGGGTCGAAGGCCTATTCGTAAAGCCTTCGCCCGCCGATCCCAGCGGGCCTTGCGTGAGGACGCCCGTGGCTGACCTGTTTGACACCGACGATGCCGGATCTCGTGGCCCACGCCCGCTTGCCGACAGGCTGCGTCCGGCCAAACTGGCCGAGGTCATTGGCCAAGATCACCTGCTCGGCCCCGAAGGCCCGCTTGGGGTGATGTTGGCCTCCGGTCAGATCGGGTCGATCATTTTCTGGGGCCCTCCCGGCGTTGGCAAGACGACGATTGCACGACTGCTCGCGGATGAAAGTGATCTGCATTTCGTGCAAATCAGCGCGATTTTCACGGGCATGCCAGATCTGCGCAAAGTGTTCGAAGCGGCAAAGCTACGTCGCCGGACGGGGCAGGGAACGTTGCTGTTCGTCGACGAGATTCACCGCTTCAACAAGGCCCAGCAGGACGGGTTCCTCCCGCATATGGAAGACGGCACCATCGTTTTGGTCGGGGCCACGACCGAGAATCCGTCGTTTGAGTTGAACGCCGCTGTCATGAGCCGCGCGCAGGTTATGGTGCTCAACCGCCTGACGGACGCAGCGCTCAGCGATATCGTGACCCGCGCCGAAGACACGCTCGGCACCCCGCTTCCGCTGACAGACGTGGCCCGCCTTGCCCTTTTGGAAATGGCCGATGGGGATGGCCGCGCGCTTTTGAACCTCGTTGAGCAGATCGTCGCTTGGGGGCTGTCCGAGCCACTCGATCCGACCCAGCTTGGCAAACGCCTCATGCGCAGGGCTGCGGCCTATGACAAATCCGGCGACGGACATTACAACCTGATCTCGGCCTTGCACAAATCGGTGCGCGGGTCCGACCCGGACGCAGCCCTTTATTGGTTCGCGCGGATGCTCACAGGCGGGGAAGACCCGCGGTTCCTTGCCCGCCGCATCACCCGCATGGCGGTCGAGGATATCGGTCTGGCCGACCCGCAAGCCCAAGCCGTGTGCCTGCAAAGCTGGGAGACATACGAGCGGCTCGGTAGCCCCGAAGGCGAGCTGGCCCTAGCGCAAGCCGTGCTCTACCTCGCGCTCGCCCCGAAATCGAATGCGGCCTATGTCGCCTATAAAGCCGCGATGAACAGCGCCAAGCAGACCGGATCGGTCGCGCCGCCAAAGCACATCCTGAATGCGGCGACCTCGTTGATGAAGGATCAGGGCTACGGCGCGGGCTACGCCTATGACCACGACGCGCCCGATGGGTTCTCAGGCCAGGACTACTTCCCAGAAAGCCTAGACCGCCCGTCGTTCTACGCGCCGGTCGAGCGCGGGTTTGAGCGTGATTTGGCCAAGCGCCTCGCCTATTTCAACAAGCTCCGCAGCACCCCGCGCGGTTGACATGAGCTAGCGCGAGGCCCAAGAGCGGCCCCATGTTTTACGCATTCATTCAGGTCGGGATTGGCGGTGCCATCGGGGCAATGCTGCGCTTCGGCGTGGGGCTTGCGGTGATGCGCTTCGCTGGGTCCAGCTTCCCGCTGGGTGTGCTGAGCGTCAACGTCGTCGGCTCGTTTCTGATGGGGCTGTGCGTGGTTTATCTGGGCACGCGCGGGCTGACGCATCTGACGCCCTTGTTGATGACAGGTGTGCTCGGCGGGTTTACCACGTTCTCTGCCTTCTCGCTGGAGGCGTTTACGCTGTTTGAGCGCGGCGCGGTTGCTCAGGCAGCCCTATACATTGGCGCATCGGTCATTTTATCGATTGCCGCCCTGATCGCAGGCGTGATGATCGCCCGAGGAGTTTTCGCATGAGTGGCGTGCAGACATTAACCGTAACCGAGGACGAGACCGAGCAGCGCTTGGATCGTTGGCTGCGCCGGAAATTCCCCCATGTGGGCCAAGGCAAGATCGAGAAGATGTGCCGCAAAGGCGAAATCCGCGTCGATGGGGGCCGGGTTAAGGCCAATACGCGCGTGCTGGCGGGCCAAGCCGTGCGCTTGCCGCCGCTGCCCGACGAAGGCCCCGATCCCCAGATGCAAAAGCGCTATGTCAGTGATGCCGATGCCAGCATGCTGCGCGACTGCGTGATCTACCGCGACGATTATATCCTGGCGCTGAACAAGCCTGCTGGCCTTGCAGTGCAAGGCGGCAGCAAGATGACGCGCCATATCGACGGGATGTCCGACGCACTTAAATTCGACGCGGCGGAAGCCCCGCGCCTTGTCCATCGCCTCGACAAAGACACCTCCGGCATCCTGATCATGGCGCGCACACGCCTGATTGCCGCGCAGCTGACGGAGGCGTTTCGCTCGCGCAACACCCGCAAGATCTACTGGGCCGCCATCGCCGGCGTGCCCTATCCGCGCCAAGGCACGGTGCGCTTTGGTCTGGTGAAAGCGCCGGGTCACGGGGCCAAGGGCGAGGGCGAGAAGATGCATTGCGTCCATCCTCGCGATATCGAGCAGACCGAAGGGGCCAAGCGCGCAACGACGGATTATTGGGTGATGTCGGCGCTCGGGCGGCGGGTCTCATGGGCTGCGTTGGTGCCGGTGACCGGGCGTACCCATCAGTTGCGTGCCCATATGGCCGAGCTTGGGCATCCGATCATTGGCGACGGCAAATACGGCGGATCGGGTCAGGAAAACCTCGGCGATGGCTGGGGGGCGATGCTGGGCGGTGAGATGTCCAAAAAGCTGCACCTCCATGCGCGCAGCCTCACGCTGGAGCATCCGGTGACCGGCGCGATCCTGAACCTTGTGGCTCCGCTGCCCGACCACATGGGACGCACCTTTTCCGAGTTCGGCTGGGATGCGCGCGATGTGCCTGCTGATCCGTTTGCAGAGGATGCCTGGGATTGAAGCTGATCATCTTCGATGTGGACGGCACTTTGGTGGACAGCCAAGCGCATATCCTCGGCGCAATGGGCAGGGCCTTCGCGGGGCAGGGGCTCGAGTGCCCGTCGCGCGGTGCAATCTTGTCCATCGTCGGGCTGTCCTTGCCGCAAGCCATGGCGCGCCTGGTGCCGGAGGGCGATGCCGCGCTGATCGACCGCCTCGTGGATGGCTACCGGGGCAGCTTTGCATCGCTGCGGTCTCAGACCGAGGACGCCGCCCCGCTATATCCGCACACGCTTGAGACGCTCGCTGCCCTGCGCGCTCGCACGGATGTCTTGCTGGGGATCGCGACTGGAAAGTCTCGGCGTGGTGTGCGCCACTTACTGGACACCCACGATCTGCATGAGGTTTTTGTGACCGTTCAGACCGCGGACACGCACCCGTCCAAGCCGCATCCATCGATGCTGGAGGAAGCGGTGTCCGAGGCAGGGGTCGAGGTGTCGGATGCGGTGATGCTTGGGGATACGACCTTTGATATGGACATGGCGCGCAATGCCGGGATGCTGGCGATTGGCGTCGATTGGGGCTACCACCCGGCGGCAGATTTGCACGGCTGCGGGGCGTCGCGCGTGCTGAGCGATTTCCGGGAGTTGATCCCGTTTCTACACAAGGCGAGGGTGCTGACATGACAGGTTGGACCGCGAAGAAGTTCTGGTCGCGGGTCGGTGTGACCGAGGTGGACGGTGGGTTCGGGGTTGCGCTGGATGGGCGTCCGGTGCGCACGCCGCTGAAATCCGTCATGACAATGCCCACGCGTGCCTTTGCCGATGCAGTGGCCGAGGAATGGCGCGCGGTGGACGAGACGGTTGACCCCAATGTGATGCCGCTGACACGCGCGGCGAATTCGGCGCTGGATAAGGTGACGCCACAACGGGCCGATGTGATCGCGATACTTGCCGCTTATGGCGAAAGCGATCTGCTGTGCTACCGGGCGGAGCGGCCCGAGGGGTTGGTCGCGCGTCAACACGACGTGTGGCAGCCATGGCTTGATTGGGCCGAAGACACGCTTGGGGCGCGGTTGCGCACGACGCAAGGGGTGATCCCCGTGGCGCAGGAGGCTGCGGCGACCGCGAAATTACGCGCAGAGTTGGAGGCGATGACCGCGTTTCAGCTGACCGGGATACACGATCTGATCACGATATCCGGGTCTCTTGTGCTGGCCTTGGCTGTCGTCAAAGAGGCGCTCAGCGCCGCAGATGCGTGGGAGGCATCGCGGCTCGACGAGTTGTGGCAGATCGAGCAATGGGGCGCCGATGACGAGGCCGAGGCCTTGGCGAGAATCAAGCGCGCGGACTTTCTGCGGGGCTATGAGGTGTATGCGATGGCGGCTCATTTTCCGGATTAAGATGTCAGAGTTTCTTGTATGCAGATGTATGCACAACTTTGAGGCGAATTCTAGCGCTGCGTCAGCCTGCACTAGTGGGGCGCACAAGATGCGTAAATTAAAAGCATTTCAATAATTTAGCGGCTCAATTTGTAGCGCGACGCATTGTTTCTCAAGCATCCCCTTGACGCCCTGCGGCGAATTTGCCCAATTAAGGTGCGCTTGAACGGGTTTTGCCCTATATCAGGCCTACGCCCGGTCAACAGGGCTTACGACTTCATCCGCATAAGCGGGTGATCCATCAGGATAGAGGTAACTATGAAAAAATCTGTACTCTTCGGTACTATGGCTGCTGCCAGCCTTGCCGCGGGCGCTGCTGCCGCGTCGACACTCGACGACGTCAAAGCGCGTGGCATGCTGAACTGCGGTGTGAACACCGGTCTTGTTGGTTTCGCAGCACCTGACGCCGATGGCGTTTGGGGTGGCTTTGACGTTGCACTTTGCCGTGCCGTTGCAGCTGCTGTGCTTGGCGACGCCAATGCGGTTGAGTTCGTTTCGCTGACGGGTAAGACCCGCTTCACAGCGCTTGCCGCTGGCGAGATCGACATGCTGTCGCGCAACACGACCTGGACCTTTAGCCGTGACAACGACCTGAAGTTCGAATTTGTCGGCATCAACTACTATGACGGCCAAGGCTTCATGGTGCCACGCGAGCTGGGCGTTTCGTCGGCAACTGAACTCGACGGCGCGACTGTCTGCATCCAGACCGGTACAACCACCGAGCTGAACCTGGCGGACTTCTTCCGGTCGAACAACATGTCCTACGATCCGGTTCCGATCGAGACCAACGCAGAAGCACAGCAGCAGTATCTTGCTGGCGCATGTGACGTCTACACCACAGACGCCTCGGGTCTGGCCGCAACGCGCGCCAACTTCGAGAACCCAGGTGACCACGTCGTTCTGCCGGAAATCGTCTCCAAAGAGCCGCTTGGTCCGCTTGTCCGCCACGGCGACAACGAGTGGGGCGATATCGTGCGCTGGACACTGAACGCACTTATCTCGGCAGAAGAGCTGGGTATCACATCGGCAAACATCGGTGAGTTGGGCGCAGGGTCCGACAACCCAGAGATTAACCGTATCCTCGGCACCGAGGGTGAGCTGGGTGCCATGATCGGTCTTGACGCCGAGTGGGCCAAGCGCGCCATCATGGTCGGCGGCAACTACGGTGAGATCTTTGAGAGCAACATCGGTGAGGCAACTCCAATCGGTCTGAGCCGCGGTCTCAACGCTCAGTGGAAAGACGGCGGCCTGCTCTACAGCCCGCCCTTCCGGTAAGTCCTGACAGTAGAAAAGGGCGCGACTCAGTCGCGCCCTTTTTGTATCTTTATTCTATTCGCTTCATGCAATGTCTGAGACAGGCCGTCTGATGCCTGCCACATTGTATTTGGTGCCATGGGGACTGCTGGCATGAGCAATATCACTGACGACCTTCCACCACGCTCAAGTTTTTCGCTGGGCATGTTGATCAACGATACGCGCTATCGTTCGCTGACCTTCCAATTTCTTGCCTTGATGGGCCTTGTTCTGTTTATCGGGTGGCTGATTTCCAATGCGGTGACGAACCTGGAAAATTTGGGTCAGGACATTTCATACGATTTCCTTGGCACCGCTGCGGGATACGACATCAACCAGCGCCCGATTTCATTCGACAGCCAAGACACGCATTTGCGTGCGGCCTTTGTCGGGGCGCTCAACACGCTGATTGTGGCCTTCTTGGGCTGTGTGACCGCGACAATCCTTGGCGTTATCGCAGGCGTTTTGCGTCTGTCCAAGAACTGGGTCGTCGCCAAACTGATGGCGGTCTATGTCGAAGCGTTCCGCAACGTGCCGGTGCTGATTTGGATCCTGATCATTTTTTCGATCATGACCGTCTCGATGCCCGCGCCACGGGATTTCCGCGGCGCTGATCCGGACTCGGTGATGTTGTTTGGATCTTTCGCCTTCACGAACCGGGGCGTCTACATGCCTGCGCCGATCTGGGAAGCGGGCTCGATGATCGTGGTCATCACATTCATCCTGTCGATTATTGGCATGTTCGCCTATCGCCGCTACGCGACCAAGGTGCTCTATGACACCGGACGCTTGCTGCCGATGGGCTGGCCGTCACTGGTGATCTTCTTCGTGCCGACGATCCTGATGTTCTTCATCATGGGACGTCCAATTGGTTTGGATTATCCATCTTTGCAAGGGTTCAACTTCCAAGGCGGCATTCAGGTGCGCGGGTCGTTGATTGCTTTGTGGTTCGCGCTGTCGATCTACACGGGCGCGTTCATCGCGGAAAACGTCCGGGCGGGGATCGTCGCGATCTCGCAAGGTCAGACGGAGGCTGCAGGGGCTTTGGGGATGCGTCCCAATCGCATCATGAACCTCGTTGTACTGCCGCAGGCGTTGCGCGTCATCATCCCGCCGCTGATCTCGCAATACCTCAACCTGACGAAGAACTCGTCACTGGCGATTGCAGTTGGCTATATGGACATCACCAGCACGTTGGGTGGCATCACTCTGAACCAAACGGGTCGGGCGATCGAGGCGATCTTGTTGTTGATGCTGTTCTACTTGGTCATCAGTCTCGGGATCTCCGCGATCATGAACGTCTATAACAACGCCGTTAAGCTGAAGGAGCGCTGAGATGAGCGATAAGAACGCCCACTCCAACGTCGCCTTCGTGCGACACGACACGCTGCCCGAGCGGCTTCCCCCGCTCGGTGAGCGTGGCATCATCAAGTGGCTGCGCGAGAACCTGTTCTCGTCGGTTGCGAATGGCATCCTGACCTTGCTGTCGCTTTGGGCGATCTATGTCCTGCTGGCGGGCTCGTTGCCGTGGCTGATGAACGGCATCTGGCAGGCAGATTCGATCCGGCATTGCCGCGAGATTCTGGACGGAACCACAGGCGGCTGCTTTGCCGTCCTGACCGAACGCTGGAACCAGCTTCTGTTCGGCTTTGCTTATCCGACGGATGCTTACTGGCGGCCCACACTGGCCTTCATCCTGCTGTTTGTCGCATTCGCGCCGGTCATGTTCTACAAACTGCCGCGCCAGCTTCTGATCTTCACGGGTCTCTATCCCTTCATCGCCTTCTTCTTGGTGTGGGGCGGCAGCATCTGGGTGCCAATCATGGCGCTTGCGGGCTTCGTGGTGGGCTATTTGGTCTACCGCCAATTCATCACAACGTCCTTTGCCGCCGCCTTCTTTGGCGGTGTGATCGGGGCGTTGGTCTTCTGGTGGGTCAGCGGGTTCGTGACACCGACATTGGCGTCAGCAATCCCAATTGGGCTTGAGTCTGTGGAAAGCCGTCAGGTCGGCGGCTTCATGCTGAACATGATCCTCGGCGTGGTCTGCTTGTCCTTGGCCTTGCCGTTGGGGATCGTGTTGGCCTTGGGCGTCAGTCCGACATGCCGATCATCAAGTGGATTTGCGTGGTCTTCATCGAGTTCGTGCGCGGCGTGCCTTTGATCACGCTGTTGTTCGTGGCCAACGTGGTTCTCGCCTACTTCCTGCCACCTGGATCGAACTTCGATCTGGTTCTGCGCGTGATCATCATGATTACGCTGTTCGCTGCGGCCTATATCGCCGAAGTGATCCGGGGGGGCTTGGCGGCCTTGCCGACAGGCCAGTACGAAGCCGCCGACAGCCTTGGCCTCGATTACGCGCAAGCCATGCGTCTGATCATCCTGCCACAAGCGCTCAAGATCTCCATTCCGGGGATCGTGAACGTGGCGGTGGGTCTGTTCAAAGACACGACGCTGGTTTCGGTGATCTCTATGTTCGACCTCGTCGGCATGGTGCGTGGCCCGATCCTGTCTTCGACAGATTGGAATGGCGTTTACTGGGAGCTCTTCGTTTTCGCAGCGCTTCTGTTCTTCGTCATCTGCTACGGCATTTCGCAATATTCGCAGTGGCTCGAGCGTCAGCTCGCAACCGACAAACGCTAAGAAAGGTGTGATCAATGACTGACACAGCCGCATCGACAACCGCACCGACGGGCCGCTCCAAGGCACAAATGTCGGATGAAGTGGCGATTGAAATCGTCAACATGAACAAGTGGTATGGCACATTCCATGTGCTGCGCGACATCGACCTGACCGTCTATCAAGGCGAGCGGATCGTGGTGTGCGGGCCTTCGGGCTCGGGCAAATCCACGCTGATCCGCTGCGTCAACGCGTTGGAGGAGCATCAGCAGGGCTCCATCACCGTGGATGGCACGCTTCTGTCGTCGGACCTGAAGAACATCGACAAGATCCGCTCCGAAGTGGGCATGGTGTTCCAAAGCTTCAACTTGTTCCCACACCTGACGATCCTGGAAATCTGCACGCTGGCGCAGATCTGGGTGCGCAAGACACCCAAGCGCGAAGCCGAAGAGATCGCGATGCACTTCCTCACGAAGGTGAAGATCCCCGAGCAGGCTGGAAAGTATCCCGGTCAGTTGTCCGGTGGTCAGCAGCAGCGTGTGGCCATCGCGCGCTCGCTGTGCATGAAGCCGCGCATCATGCTGTTCGACGAGCCGACATCGGCGCTTGACCCCGAGATGATCAAGGAGGTGCTCGACACCATGATCGAGCTCGCGGAAGAGGGCATGACGATGATCTGTGTGACCCACGAGATGGGCTTTGCCCGTCAGGTCGCCGACCGCGTGATCTTCATGGACCAAGGTCAGATCGTGGAACAGAACGAGCCGGAGGAGTTCTTCCTGAACCCCAAATCCGAGCGCACACAGCTGTTCCTCAGCCAGATCCTCGGCCACTAAATTCTGTGAAAATCTTGCAGGGGCCGCGCTTTCGGGCGCGGCCTTTTGCGTTACTCGGCCAGATCGTGGGGTGTCACGAAATGGGCGACTTGGCCGGTATGCAGTGCCAGCTGGCCCCAATCGGCAATGTCGAATTTCGCCACGAGCAAGGCGGCGGTCGGGTATTGATCGAAGCGGTCATGGAAAGGCGCTGTCTCGACAATCGCCTCGGCCAGCAGTCCAATTCCGGGGTTATGGCCCAGCAGCAGGATGGTCTCGCTGGCCGCACTCATCACAATGTCCAGAAGCGCTTGCGGGGTGGCGTGGTAAAGGGCGCCGGTAATCGTTGGGGCCATCTGCAAGCCAAGCCGCTCCCATGTCTCCACGGTGCGGCGTGCGTCGGACACGTACGCCTCGGTCGGTACCAACCCTTGCGCCTTGATCCAGTCGCCCATAAGCCCCGCAGCCCGTTGCCCGCGCTTGTTCAGCGCCCGGTCATGGTCTGGTAGATCGGGATTGCCCCAGCTCGATTTCGCGTGGCGCAGCAGCAGAAGCGTTTTCATGTGGATCCCAGAAACAGCGACATGTGATAGGCAGATTGCGCCGGATCGCGGCCCGCGCCAAGGCTTAATGGACAGGCGCGGCGCACGCGGCAGCCTTGGCCAATGCAATCCGCGCCCTCTGGCGAGGCGATATGTGACTTGCAGGTCGGCACATCGTAGGGTTCGTTACCCAATGCACCCACCGGACAAGCCGTCAAACACGGCTGATCCAAGCACGTGTCACAGGGTTTCGGCGGGGTCTCCGGCAGCTCAAACGCATCCGGCACCGCCAGCGCGCCGCGGTAGCTGACCATCAGTCCAAACGTGTCATGCACCAGCGCGCCCACGGGCGACGACCAGGCACGCCCGCTGTCCACCGCCCATCTCAGGAACGGGCGAAAGGGCGGTCCGCCAAACGGAAACAGCGCCTTGCCGCCGCGTTCGCAGGCCCATGTGCCAATCACGCGGCGCGACCAGCGATCTATGGGATCGGGCGCGCCATCTTGGCCCTCGGCACTGTCTTGAAACGCGCGCCAGAACGTATGAGGCGCAGGCCCAAGCAGGACCAGCCGCGCCATACCTCTTGGCGCATCGGCATCACCTTCAATCGAGAGCGCGCCAAGAACCGTCAGGTCACGTGCAGCGGCGTCGCGGTCCAGCTCGGCAAGCGTGATCATTCCGCGCGGATCATCGATCCCGCCCCATGATCGGTGAACAGCTCCAGCAAGCAGGCATTCTGCACGCGCCCGTCAAGGATCACCACCGCGCGCACGCCGCCGTTAAGCGCTGTCACAGCGGTTTCCGTCTTGGGGATCATGCCTCCTGCAATTACGCCGTCCTTGGTCATCTGTGCGACCTGATCGCGGGTCAGTGCCGTCACGACCTCGCCGCTGGCATCCTTCACACCGGTCACATCCGTCAACAGCAGCAAGCGATCGGCCTTCAACGCCGCCGCGATTGCGCCCGCCGCCGTGTCGCCATTGACGTTGAATGTCTCGCCATCGCGGCCCACGCCAATGGGGGCGATGACCGGGATAATCTCGTTGTCGAACAACTCGCGCAGAAGCGTCGGGTCCACCTCGACCGGATTGCCGACAAAGCCCAGCTCGGGGTCGGCAGGATCGCACACCATCAGGTTCGCGTCCTTGCCCGACAGTCCCACCGCGCGCCCGCCTTGCCCATTGATCGCTTGCACGATCCGTTTGTTGACGCGGCCTGACAGGACCATCTCGACCACCTCGACGGTGGCAGCGTCAGTCACGCGTTTGCCGTTCACAAACTCGGTCTCGATGTTCAGCTTGGCGAGCATCTCGTTAATCATCGGGCCGCCGCCATGGACGACAACCGGATTGACCCCCACTTGGCGCATCAGCACGACATCGCGCGCAAAACTATCCATCGCGGCATCATCGCCCATGGCGTTACCGCCAAATTTCACCACGACAATCGCTTCATCATAGCGTTGCAAGTAAGGCAGCGCCTGGTTGAGCGTGCGGGCAGTGGCGATCCAATCGCTGTTCATGCTGATCTGTTTCTTCATCGGTCGGCCAAGGGAAAACTCGCTCCCGGGTCATACGCGAAGGGGGCATAGGCGACAAGACTTGCGCATCGCCTTGGGGAAGCGCAGGGTTTTGGCAAGACGGAGAGAGTAGATGACATCTGAAACAGAAGATCGGGTGATGCTGTTGACCGGGGCCAGTCGGGGGATCGGCCATGCCACGGTGCAGCGGTTTCATGCGGAAGGCTGGCGCGTGTTGACCTGTTCGCGCCATCCGTTTCCGGCAGGGTGCCCTTGGGGGCGGCGGGATCGAGGATCACATCCAGATTGATCTGGCCGATCCCAAAGACACGATCTGGGCGATTGAGAAGATTCGCGAGCAGCCTGGACGGCAAGCTACATGCGTTGGTCAACAATGCCGGTATTTCGCCCAAAGGCGAAGGCGGCGCACGGTTGAATACGCTGGAGACCGATTTGCGCACATGGGGGCAGGTGTTCCACGTTAACTTCTTCGCCTCCGTCGTGCTCGCGCGCGGTCTGCGTGAGGAGTTGGAGGCCGCCAAGGGCTCCGTCGTCAATGTCACCTCCATCGCCGGCGCGCGGGTGCATCCTTTCGCCGGCGCCGCCTATGCAACGTCAAAGGCGGCACTTGCAGCGCTGACACGGGAAATGGCTCATGATTTCGGGCCCTTGGGGGTGCGTGTGAACGCCATCGCACCCGGCGAGGTCGAAACCGCGATCCTATCGCCCGGCACCGATAAGATCGTTGAAAAGCTGCCGATGCAGCGCTTGGGCCAACCCTCAGAAGTGGCCGCCGCAATCTATTTCCTCTGCTCGGAGGAAAGCAGCTACATCTCCGGCACTGAGATCGAGGTTAACGGCGCGCAGCATGTCTGAGTATTTGGCGCAAGAAAGAATGGCTTGCGTCCGGCGCTAGATCAGGCCCGCAATGATCCCGCGCAACGTCGCGATCCCTTCGCCTTTCTCCGACGAGGTGACGACCAATTCAGGATAGGCCGCCGGGTGCTTGGCCAGCTTTTCGCGCACCTGATCCAAGACCTTGGCCTTGTCGGTCGCGCTGATCTTGTCTGCTTTCGTCAGGACCACCTGGAACGGCACCGCAGATTTGTCCAGCAGGCTCAGGATTTCTGCATCGACAGCTTTGACGCCGTGGCGCGCATCAATCAGCACAAATGCCCGGCGCAGGCTGGCGCGTCCCGACAGGTATGATTTCAGCAGACGCTGCCATTTTTCAACGACCGCGACGGGGGCGTTGGCAAAGCCATAGCCCGGCAAATCGACCAAGTATCTCTCGTCGCCCAGCTCGAAGAAATTGATCTCTTGCGTGCGCCCCGGCGTGTTCGACGCGCGCGCCAAAGCTTTGCGCCCGGTTAGTGCGTTGATCAGGCTTGATTTTCCGACATTGGACCGGCCCGCGAAACACACTTCCAACCGTGTGTCCGGGGGCAGACCGGACATCGCAACAACGCCCTTCAGGAAATCAACGGGCCCTGCGAACAGTTTGCGCCCTGCTTCTTCGGTAAGGGCATCGACCTCTGCCAAAGGGAAGGCCATTTTCATCAGATCACCTCCACTGTGTCGCCGGGCTTGATCGTTCCCGCCTTGGTCACCTCGGCATAGACGCCAAAATCGGTATGGCCCCACCCTGCCTCGAGCGCGCCGAGCGTATCAAGATCGCGCGCCCCGGTGTCCGGGTTCGCCATCGTCGCCTTGCACCGGGTAATCGGTTGCGTGACGTTCAGCTCTGCATCGCCGACCCGGATACGCGTTCCGATCCATTCCAGTTCGGCCCAGGGCGTCGTGCCCTCAACCCAAATGTTGCCGCGCCAACGGTGGATCGACAGATCAGGGGCATTGAGCTGGTCCGCAACCATCTGATGCGACGACAGGCTATTGATGGCGATCCAAGGTGCCGGCACATCGGTTTGCGCACTGCCTTTGTGGTGAACAAGTTGCGTTGGGGCAGGGGCGTCGGAAGGCCAGATCTGGGCCAGCCATGCAATCAAGGCGGCCTCACCCTGTGGATCGGTTAAACAAACCTCAAGATCGGCAAATCGCGGGTGGCTCAGGCGCAGCTGCAATGTGGGTTCATCGAATGCGCAGGTCACCGCCATAAGCTCTGGGCCTGTGACGCCGCGCAGGAAGTTGGCCTTTTGGGCCCAAGGTTGCGCCAGATCGGCTGGGCGAGATCGTTCATGCGCAATCGCGAAGGCCCGGTCCCAAGGCAAGATTTTGCCCGGCTCAACCGTGGCGGAGGCCAAGACCTCCCGCCCAATCGCCTTCAACGGATGGCGGTAAATCTCCGCCACACGCCCCGTCATTTTTTGGGTTCATTCGGCTTATTGTCAGCACTGCGCTTGAAGCTGGCCTTGATATTGCCGAACAGGTCCGGCTTCGAGCCATGGCTGCGCATGATCAGATACTGCTGGCTGAACGTGATCACGTTGTTCGCGATCCAGTAGACGATCAGGCCGCTTGCGAAGCTGCCCAGCATGAACATGAATATCCATGGCAGCCACGCGAAAATCATCTGCTGCGTGGGATCGGTTGGTGCCGGATTCAGCTTTTGCTGGAACCACATTGAGACGCCCAGAAAGATAGGCAGGATACCGATGAACAACAGCGCCATGATCGTGCCGGGTTCAGGTGCCGCGTTCGGCAACAGGCCAAACAGGTTAATGATCGACGTGGGATCAGGGGCCGAGAGGTCGCGGAACGGACCGAAGAAGGGCGCGTGGCGCAGCTCGATGGTGACGAAGATCACCTTATAAAGCGAAAAGAAGATCGGGATTTGCAGTAGGATCGGCAAGCACCCGGCTGCCGGGTTCACCTTGTTTTTCTTGTAGAGCTCCATCATGCCTTGCTGGAGCTTCTGCTTATCGTCCCCCGCCTTTTCCTTAAGCTTCTCCATTTCAGGCTGAAGTTCTTTCATCTTCGCGATGGACACGTAGGACTTGTAAGCCAACGGCAGCAGCAGCGCCTTGATGATCAAGGTCAGCGCGATGATCGCGACCCCCATATTGCCGATAACCGCATTCAGCCAGTGCAGCACTGCGAAGATCGGCTTGGTCAGGAAATAGAACCAGCCCCAGTCGATGCTATCAAGAAACCGGTCGAAGCCCAGATCGTTTTGATAATGGCGAATGGTTTCCCATTCCTTGGCACCTGCAAAGAGGTTGGTTTCAACGCCAACCTGCTGCCCAGGCGCGACCGATACGGTCGGAAGGCGCACTTCGGTCTGATAGATATCCGCGCTCGGCACGTATTTGGACACGGCGGTAAACCCTTGGCCGGGCTGCGGCATCAGGGTGGCCATCCAGTTTTTGTCCGTAAAACCAAGCCATCCGTTCTCTGACACGTCTCGAACATTGGCACGGGCAGCTTCACGTTCAACCACGTCGAACTCGGTCATGGCCTCGTAGTCGATTTCAATCAACTCGCCATCTTTCATGCCCACAACACCCTCATGCAGGATGAAGAAACCAATTGTATCTGGTTCCGTATGGCGCGCTACGATCCCGTATGGCTGCAAGCGCACGGCCTCTGAGGTGGTATTCTCGACCGATTGGGCGATGGTGAACAGATAATCGGCGTCGATGCTAATCGTGCGGCGGAAGACGAGACCCGCATCGTTGCTCCAACGTAGCGTGACCGGGCTGCCTACGCCAAGTGTTTCACCGGACTCGACCGACCATTCAGTGTTTGCCCCAGGCACATCGTCAAATGTCAGCGTGCCGCCTGGCGTCCAGCCGTAGAGCGCATAGAACGCGTCAGGCTCACCAACGGGTGACAAAAGCCGCACGATGGGCGAGCCCTCTTCTAGAGTCTCGTTATAGTCGCGCAAAGAGAGGTCATCGATACGTCCGCCCAACAGCGAAATGGAGCCTTCGAGCTTCGCGGTGTCGATCGGCAGGCGAGGAATGTTGGCCGCTGGTGCCGTTGCGCTGTCGGTTTGCGCGGTCGTGGCGGCCAGTGGGTCTGTTGCTGCAGGCGGTGTCAGCGCGAGGTTGGCCCCGGTTGTGGGGTCAGTCACTGCGGTGCTCGCGGCACCAGCGGGCGTGGTTTCAGGCTCGACAGGGATCTCTTCGGGTGGAAACAGCAAGAACCACACCAAGATCACGAGGAAGCTGAGGGCCGTGGCGAGGATCAGGTTTCTATTCTGGTCGTCCATTTAGGCGCCCCATTCCTTGGAAAGTCAGTGGAAATTCGTCTGGAGGGTTCAACCTAGAACGCTCCCAAAGGTCAAGGGGTTTTCCCCCGCCTGTGGGGATATGCCCGAACTGTGACCAGGTGCGTTTCAACTCTCGTTTTCAATGCGTCGTCGGCCTCCTGGGATTTGATGCTGGCATTGACGCACTGGGGTTTTCTAAGGTCTTGGTTTGCAAAGATCCTTGATCGTGCGTTTCCTCCGCTATGATTGTATGTAGCTGAGGACCGCTTGCGCCTTGCGGCGACGGCTTCAAACGGCGGATACCGAATTGACCTTGTGCCTGTTCAGTCCCACGGGATGTAGCTTGCCGATGCTGGTGGTTGATGAGCCACGCCAAAGTGTCCGGGCCGGGCATGGGGCGCGCAATTCCGTAGCCTTGAACATGCGCGCAGCCCATTTGATGAAGGCAAGATTGCTCGGCTAAGGTCTCCACACCCTCGGCGAGCACATCAATGTCGAGCTGACCCGCGAGTGTCACAATCGCTTCGCATAAACGGGCCTGATCGCAGTCCGTGTCGAGATGGGTCACAAAGCTGCGGTCGATCTTGATCGAGTGACGCCAAAGCGGCGGATGGATGTGATTGCAGCCGCCCCAGTGCCGAAATCATCAAGCTCGATCCGGCACCCTAGATCGCGCAATTGGCTTAGATTGCGCAGCAACAGGTCGTCATCACCTTGGCTGACAACAGTCTCCAATACCTCGATGGCCAGTCTTTCGGGCGTTAGGCCAAAGCGGTCTAATTCCCACGTTACCTTTTCCACAAGCCGGGGAGAGCGCAATTCATTGGCCCCAAAGTTGACCCCAACTTGCGGCACATGGATGCCAGCGGTGTCCCAATCCCGCAGCGCCGTCAATGCGTTGGCGAGCATCGCGTCGCTCAGACGCTCACTGCGTCCCGCGGCCTCGATTGCGGCAAAAGGTTGCAGGCGAGATTGGGCCCTTCTGAGGATGATGCCAGCGGGCGAGCGCTTCCATGCCTGTGACTGTCGCACCATCGCTGCTGACCTGGGGTTGGAACCACGCTTTGATTTGGCCCTGTTCCAACGCGGTTGTCACGTCATCCGCCAATGTGTGGGACGCGCGCGCAACCGCATGCATCTTCTCGGAATAGACCTGATACGCGGCGGGCCCCGTGCCGCGTGCTTCGACCATGGCGCGATCTGCGGCACGCAACAGGGCTTCGCCTATCGACATCTCACCGCGCTTTACGTGCCTGTGCAAGGCGATCCCGGCGCAGGCACTGCAATAGGATGAAATCCCTTCGATCAAGACCGGATCAGCAAGAGCCACTTGCAGACGTTCGGTCACGGCCAAGACGGCATCAAAGTTCAGGCCAGGTGATGGTGCAAGGAACACGCCAAAGGCATCTGCTTCCAGCCGACATAGAGTATCCTCGGGGCGTAACACGGATTGCAGACGCTGGGCACAAAGGCGCAACAATTCATCGCCCGCAGTTCGCCCCAATCGGTCGTTGAAGGCATGGAAACCGTCAAGGTCCAGCACAATGCAAGCCGAGGTCATGGTGTCGGCTGAGGCGCAGCAAGTCGCGCGTTAATCAAGGCTTCCATGTCCATCCGGCTGGACAATCCAGTGAGAGGATCGCGCGTTCCCACGGAGTCTGGGCTTTTGGGCCGGATCAGACCCCAAAATCCCAGGGCTTGCGCGAAGGGGATGACCAGCGCGGACACGAAGGCCGCTTTGACGCCGATCAGCACAGCAACGCCAAAGACCCACAGAGGCAGGATCAGCAGCAGCGCCAGCATTGCGCTGAGCGGGGGGGCGTTTTGCGAAGGAAAGGCGCGCACGAGAGGATCCTTGTTGCCGAAGATCGACCGCACAGACATTCTGCACAGACCGACTTGCCTCAAGCCTTAGGTCCAACTGGTTACCGCAATCCTTAACGCGGCCCTCCCAAATCATTCGGATTTTCATCAACTTCTGCCGGATTGGGGCGCATGAGCCCGGCGAAATCAAACAGCTCAGGATCCAAAAGATGCGACGGTCGCGCCTTGGTCAGGGCGCGAAACAGCTTTTGCCGCCGCCCCGGATAGTTTGCCTCCCATCCGTCGATCATTCGCTTAACCTGTTGGCGTTGCAGCCCATCTTGGCTGCCGCACAGATCGCAGGGATAATCGGATACGCCATCTCGCGGGCGAACTTTTCGCAATCAGCCTCGGCCACATGGGCGAGGGGGCGGTAGACAAACAGATCACCCTCGTCGTTCACCAACTTCGGCGGCATCGTCGCAAGTTTGCCGCCGTGGAACAAATTCATGAAAAATGTCTCGAGAATGTCGTCGCGGTGATGGCCAAGCACGACCGCCGAGCAGCCTTCTTCGCGTGCGATCCGATATAGATTTCCGCGCCGTAGCCGAGAACAAAGCGCGCAATACGTCCGCCCCGCAGGCACTTTGTCCATCACGATGGAATAGGTATCTTGATACTCGATCCGGTGCGGCACACCCATTTTGCCCAGAAACTCGGGCAGGACAGTCGCAGGAAATCCCGGTTGGCCTTGGTCGAGGTTGCAGGCCAAAATCTCGACCGGAAGCAGACCGCGCCATTGCAGCTCGGTCAGGACGGCCAGCAGGGTGTAGCTGTCCTTACCGCCCGATAGACAGACGAGCCAGCGCGTCCCCGGCTCGATCATGCCGTAGGCCTCGATCGCCTCGCGTGTTTGGCGCACGATCCGTTTGCGCAATTTGCGAAACTCGGTCGTTGCAGGCGCGCCGTGAAACAGCCGGTGAATATCGTCGTTATCGTCAAGCATACCTGCGTGATGCCCGATTTTGTGCGCCTTTGCCAATGACATTCGCACCCGCACTTTCGCGCGCGGCACCGGCGCTAGTCTGGCACATTGTCGATCCCGGACCCACCCCATGGATGGCAGCGCCCAATCCGCCGGATCGTGAGCCATCCGCCCTTTACACCGCCGTGCTTTTCCAACGCTTCTAGCGCATAGGCCGAACATGTCGGATGGAAACGGCAGCCATGTCCGACCCAAGGTGACAGCACCAGCCGGTAGGCACGCACAGGCAACGCAAAGATAAAGGCGAGGGGGCTCATGGCGCGAGGTGCGCTAATGCGCGGCGCAAATCATCTTCCATTTGGGCAAAGCGGCGGGTCGCAGTTACGCCTGCGCGGCCGATCAAGACGTAGTCCATGCCGGGTGCCGCAGCCTCAGGCAGTACGGAACGTGCCAAAGCGCGTAGCCTGCGCTTGGCGCGATTGCGCGCCACGGCGTTGCCGACTTTCTTTGAGCAGGTGAAGCCGATTCCGACCTCGTCGCCCGCGCGGCGGTTGCGCGCTTGCAAAACGAATCCGGGCGTGGCTTGGCGGGGTGCGCGTGCGGCGGCGAGAAACTGGGACCGTTTCGTCAAGCCGACAATACGCAATGGCAAACCCGCCGACGATGCGGCGGGGTGCGGGTCTTGTATATCAGGCTGCCCGGAGGACATGACCCGAAGAAGGCTTACGCGCTGAGCGACTTGCGACCGCGTGCGCGACGTGCGTTCAGGATCTTGCGGCCAGCTTTGGTCGCCATCCGCGAGCGGAAGCCGTGGCGGCGCTTGCGCACCAGATTGGATGGTTGAAACGTGCGTTTCATCGGTTCGTCCTATCTCATGGGCCCGAAGCGGTCTTCGGGGATCTCATGTCTTCCGCAATGGGAAGGAGTGGCGCGCTGGGGAGGATTCGAACCCCCGACCCCTTGATTCGTAGTCAAGTACTCTATCCAACTGAGCTACCAGCGCGTGGAGCCGTGTCGTAGACGGCAGCGTCCCCCAATGCAAGCGGGTTTTCGCGTTTTGCGCCCGAAAGTTCTACTGGGCCGCCGTCTCCAGAAACTCGGTCTTGCGGGGCAGGCAAATGGCGAACTTCGTGCCGTCCGGGCCAGTCTCGCGCAGCTCCAGTTTGCCGCCATGTCCCCGGATCAGATCAGCCGCAATCGCAAGGCCAAGACCCGTGCCACCCTTGCGCACCCCGCCCTGAAACGCGGTGAACAGGTTTTGGCGCGCCTTCTCAGGCAGGCCGGGTCCATTGTCTTCGATCAGAATGCGCCAACTGTCGCCCTCGACATCGGCACGAATGGTGATGATGCCCTCTTGCTTGCTGGCCTCGATGGCTTGGCGGGCATTGCGCACGATATTGGTGATCACGCGGTAAAGCTGCTCGGGATCGGCGCGCAAATCCAGATCAGGCGGGATGTCGGTGCGGTATGTGACCAGATCCACATCCGCCGCCGCCAACCGCTCGCCATCAAGCGTATCTTCCACCAAAGGGGCCAGCCGCACGATTGTCAGCGCGGGCGCAGGTTCTTCCGCCTTGCCGAAGGCCAGCGAGGCTTCGCACAGGTTCACGGCCCGCGTAATGGCCCCCACCAGCTTTGGGGCGGCGCGCGCAACTTTGGGGTCATCGCTGACCTCCATCCGGTCGGCGAACAGTTGCGCGGTGGTCAGGATGTTGCGCAGATCGTGGCTAATCTTCGCGACCGCCGTGCCAAGCTGGGCGAGCCGCTCCTTTTGGCGCAAGGCCCCGGTGATCTGGATTTGCAGCTTATGCAGCGCATCTTCGGCCGCGCGCAATTCACGCAGCCGCGCTTCGGGCATGATGACCTTATTGGCGTCTTCTGGATCGTCGGCATACGCACTCATATGGCCGACAACGCGCGCCATGGGCTGGACCAGAAAGCGCCGCACGGCCAGGAACAACAGCCCCGCCGTGATGATCGAGATCACCGCCGACAGGATCAAAATGCGCACGCCGTAATCGAGCATTGCCGCGCGCAAGGGGCCGGTACGCACCGAAATTTCGATCACCTCGCCTGCGCCTTGTACCGGGGTGCCGGTGACCAAAATCACCCGCTCCTCGGTCTCGATCATCTGCACCATGGCGTCGCGGATCAATTCCAGCGCACTTGCGTCGCGCAGATCGAACTGTCGGCTGATCAGGCCCGGCATCGGCGAGGACAAGACCAGCTCGCGCACCTGATCGCGGCGCAGCACGACGGTCATGACACCTGCATTGACCAGCAACTCTTCCTCCAGCGCTGCCGTCACCATCGTGTCGGACGAGGCCAGCAGCGCCAGCGAGGCGATTTGCGCCCGCTCCAGCCGATCCAGCAGGTAGTCTTCGCGAAAACGCGCAATGGATGGCACGAAGATAAGAACCTCGGCGATCATAACGAACACCGTGGTCAGGATCAGAAATCGCCCTGAAAGAGAATTAAGCACGCTGTCTCCGCAATACCGGGCGGCCTAGAACCGCTGCACGAGGCGCACGATACGCTTGACCCAGACGGAGTCAAAGAGCTTCGGCGTGAAGTAGGCGCTTGCGGCGCGTTTGTTCACCTCGCTGACGGTGGGATAGGGCATGACCGTGTTGGCAATCGCACTCATCTTCAGGCCGTTGGCAATCGCCATGGCCCAGACGGTGATCAACTCGCCTGCCTGCGCACCCACGATAGATGCGCCCACGGGCCTGCCCTTCACGACCATCACCTTGATCAGACCGGTGGTTTTGCCCTCGGCAATCAGTCGGTCGTTCTCGTGAAACTCGTAGCGCGCCACAAACAGCTTATCGCCATGCTGCTCGCGCGCCTGCGCTTCGGTCAGGCCAACTTGCGCAATCTCGGGGTCGGTATAGGTCGCCCAAGGGATGTGATCCTCGCGCACCTTGGCAGGCAGACCCAGCACCAATTGGCGCACGAGGATGCCTGCGTGATAGCCCGCCACATGGGTGAATTGCAGCTTGGAGGCCACATCGCCCACGCCGTAAACGCGCTTGTTGGTGGTGCGCAGAGAGGCATCCACTTTCAGCCCGCCCCGATCATAGTCGACACCCGCCTTTTCCAGATCGAGGCCGCTGACATTCGGCGTCCGTCCCACGGCCATCAACAGATGCGAACCTTGGTAGGATTTGCCATCTTTGGTGTGGACCGTGATGTCGCCAGCTTGGCCGGTGATCTTTTCGGCCAGCGCGCCCTCGACGATCTCGATGCCTTCGCCGCGCAACCGCTCCAGCGCAATCGCCGCCAGTTCCGGATCATCCTTGCCGAGCGCCTTGGCCCCTTCCAGTACGGTCACTTTCGAGCCGAGCCGCAGATGTGCCTGCGCCATTTCCATCCCGATGGGGCCGCCCCCGATAACGATCAGGTGCTCGGGCTGTTCGCGCAGATCAAAGATCGTCTCGTTGGTGTAGTGCGGCACGTCCTGAACGCCGGGGATGGGCGGCACAAACGGATGCGAGCCGGTCGCGATGACGATGCGCCGCGCGGTGATGATGGTGTCGCCCGCTTGCACCTCGGTGGGGCTGATGAACTTGCCGAATTCGCGGATTACAGTGATGCCGAAGCCTTCAAACCGCTCTTGGCTGTCCACCGGCGCAATCGTGTCGATGACGCTCCGCACATGGTCCTTGGCGGTGCCGAAATTGACCTCCGGCGTGACCGGGGACACACCGTATTTCTCGCCCCCGCGCATGGCAGCGGCTTGCTTGCCCGCCGCCAGCAAGGCTTTGGAGGGCACACACCCGAAGTTCAGGCAATCGCCGCCCATCAAGTGGCCTTCCAGCAGCACAACCTTCGCGCCCATCTGTGCCGCACCCGCCGAGATCGAAAGCCCGCCCGAGCCGCCACCGATGACGAGGATATCCGTCTTGATCCGGTTCATGGCTCAGGCCCCTTTGCGGAAGAATTTGATGACGATGGGGATCAAGGCAAGGGCACCGAGGCCCAGCAGCGGGCCGAGGATATGCGGCTCGAAGATGATGCCGAGGTTCGGGGTCTCGCCTGCGGCAAACACCTCGCCCAGACCCGCGCCGACCCATGTATAGACGGCAGTGCCCGGCATGATGCCGAAGAAGGTGGTGAAGACGTATTTCCCAAGCCCAACGCCGACGAGCGCGGGCAGCAAGTTAGCAACGAAGAACGGCACGGCAGGGACGAGGCGGATCAGGAACAGGTAGCTCAGCTCGTTTTCGCGCAGCCCGTCGCGGAAGGTTTTGATCGCACCCTCGCTGGCATCCATCTTCGCGCTCAGGCTTTCGCCGAAGCCCCACTTGGCGGCCAGAAAGATCAGCGAGGCACCGATTGTCGCCGCCAGAACCGTAAGCCCTGTGCCTGCGAACAGGCCAAACATGAAGCCGCCTGCCAGCGTGGCGATGGTCGCTCCGGGGATCGAGAAGGCGACAATGGCCACGTAGATCGCGATATAGGCCAGCGCGGTCAGCAAGTAGTTGTTATCGCGAAACTCCAGCAGCGCCTCGCGGTTCTCGGCCAGCGCTTCAAAGGACAGGGTATCGCCGAAGAAGTAAGCGGCAGCACCAGCACCGGCGGCGATGCCGGCGATGGGCATCCACTTCGGCAGGCCGCTGCGTGTCGGGGTGTCGTTTGTCATTGCCATCGGTCCATCATCCTTCGGGGTGCGTTTCGTGTTGAGGCTAACCTCACCACAAATGCCCTTGGATGCGAGGGGGCTCACGCCCGGTTGATGCAGGTGTCACGTAACCGAGAGAACGGGTGCAAATACTGAAACTTTCGCCCGGTTTGTTACAGTCTTTGTGTCAAATCGTAACTTTGACGCCCGGAAGTTTCAGTTCCTTCATCAAATCGCGCACTTCCTGGCGGGCGGCGATGTTGCTGAGGTTCAGGTTTGCCACGCCAATATCGCGCAGGTCGAGCAGGGTGAGACCCCTCGGAAACAGCTCGCGAAAGATTACACGCTCGGAAAAGCCGGGCGCGACGCGAAAGCCGATGCGCTTGGACAGACCTTCCAGCGCGTCGCCGACCTTCTTCTTGTTGTGCATGAACTGCGTGCCCAGACGGTTGCGCAAGACAATCCAATCGAGCGGCTGCAACCCCGCTTGGGCACGCAACTGCCGCGCGTTCCAGACCATCTCGGCATAGACCGAAGGGCCGAGCACTTTCTCGGATTTCGGATCGATACGCGCCAGAAGGTCGAAATCGACGAAGCTGTCATTGAGAGGCGTCACAAGGGTGTCGGCCATCGAATGGGCAACCTGGCTCAGCCGCGTGTGGCTGCCGGGGCAGTCGATACAGATGAAGTCGTTGGTGTCCTCAAGCTGGCCGATGGCCATGGAAAGGCGGTGATCATAGACGTTTTCGCCGGGGGCAAGGGCCGTCTCGTCGATCTCGGGCAGATCGATCATGCTGGGGCTTTCCAGCCGCTGGCGCGTTGTTTCTTTGTACGCCGCGCGGTTTTCGAGATACCGCCCGAAGCTGCGCTGGCGCAGGTCCAGATCGAGCGCGCCAACCTTATGCCCCATCCGCGCCAATGCGGTGGCCACGTGCATACAGGTGGTGGACTTGCCCGAGCCGCCTTTTTCGTTTCCGAAGACAATAATATGTGCCACTCAAACCACCCCTAGACGCCAGAATTCCGCCGTCACCACTATATGTTGCGATTGTGCCGGAGGGAAGTGGCCTGGCACTACTCGTTGAACCAAATCTCAGCGGCGGCGTCCATGAACCAGTCGGTGTCCAAGTTGCCATTGGTCAACACGATCAGCACCGATCCGTCCTCGGCGTAGTAACGGTAATCCGCCACAGCACCGACGAACCCGCCCGAATGGCCGTACCAGACGCCCCAATCATCCTCGTCCACACCGATGCCAAGCCCATAGCCCGACCCGCTTTGCCCTTCGCGCATCATATCCGCGCGCATTTGCCGGCCGATGATCCGGTCGCTGTCCATCAAGACCCGCACAAAACGCTCCAGATCGGGCGCGTTGGCAATCACCGGCCCGTCACCGAGCACACTGTTCAAAAGGAACGCGCTGACATCACTGCCATCGGTATCAAAGCCCCGTGCGATACCCGGCGCAGGGCTCGCACCGACACGGCTTGCCGTCATCTTCGCAGGCTCGAAAACGCGCTTACCGAGGGACGCGCCAAGTGATCCATCAAGGCCCTCAAGCACCGCGCCCAGCAGAACGTAGTTGGTGTTGGAATACTCAAACCGACTGTCCTTCGGGCGCGCGCCGTCCGCGTCCGCATAGCCAAGCGCCTCGCGCGCGCTCCACCTGTGGGTTGGGCGGTCCAGTAGGTCGTCGAAAAAGGCGTCGCCGAGGTAGTCGGGCAGCCCGCTCGTATGGGTCAGCAGATCGCGCAAGCTGCGGGTCCGGGCAAGGTCCGCCAAAGGCAAGCCAGCGACCAGATCGCCCAAGGGCGCATCCAGATCAAGCGCGCCGTCCTGCACCGCGTTCAGAACGGCGGCGGCCACCATCGTTTTGCCGACGGAGGCGAGGTAGAACCGTGTGTCCACCGTCCCGTCGCCATTGACCAAAATGATCCGCTCGTGTGCGTCGGAAGCCAGAAACACAATGCTCGATGCGCTGCTACCATCGCGCGCCTCGGCCATCAGCTCGGCCAGCGCGTTTTCCAACGGGTCAGCCAGCGCGGGCGCGCCTGCAAGCAAAAGCAGCGCGGCAGATCGAGCGGTGCGTAACATCAAAGACCCTTCCCTGAACGATACCACCAGCCTAACCGCCCCTGCCCAAGACCCAAACGAAAAACGCCGCCCCCAGACAGGAGCGGCGTTAAAATCGCATACGAAGAAAAGGCGCTTAGAAGCCCAAACCTGCGTACTTGTTCTTGAACTTGGATACGCGACCGCCAGTGTCCAGCAGGCGCGAGTTGCCGCCGGTCCAGGCTGGGTGAACGGTTGGATCAATATCCAAAGCCAGTTGATCGCCCTCGGCCCCCCAGGTGGATTTCATCTGGTGGATGGTGCCGTCCGTCATCTTTACGTTGATGATGTGATATTCGGGATGTGTATCTGCTTTCATAGCGATCAGCCCTTCTTCGGCTTGTATGTGGTGTCTTCTGCGATACGTGCGGATTTCCCGCGACGGGCGCGCAGGTAGTAAAGCTTGGCGCGGCGCACACGGCCACGACGCACGACGGTGATGCTGTCGATATTGGTGGAGTGCAGCGGGAACACACGCTCCACACCTTCGCCGAAGCTGATCTTACGCACGGTGAAGCTGGCGGAGATGCTCGCGCCACCTTGGCGCGCAATGCACACACCTTCGTAGTTCTGCACACGGGAGCGGGTGCCTTCGGTCACTTTGTAACCAACGCGCACGGTGTCACCGGCTTTGAAATCTGGGATGTCTTTGCCGAGGGCGGCGATTTGCTCGGCCTCTAGCTGGGCGATAAGGTTCATCGCGTCTTCCTTTATCTAGCGCGGTTTTGTCCGCGGATGATGACATCTCTCAGAGCTCTGCGTCTTTCACCGGGTCCCTGCCGCATATGCTGCAAGCCCGCCAGAGATTAGGGCGTCTTTGTTCTCTCTTCGTCAGCCAGTTGGCGGGTGTGATGCAGCAAGCCGCCGGGGAAAGAACCCAAATTCACATTTGCCAAACAAAAAGGGCCGCACGACGTGCGACTCCCCCTTAGCTGAGCGGTGTATAGGCTGGCTGGCGGAGGCGATCAAGAGGGCTTTCGCCCTTCTTTTGCTGACACATACGCATCCCACAGATCCGGGCGGCGGGCCTTGGTCAACGCCTCGCCCTCCTCTTGTCGCCAAGCTGCGATCTTGCCGTGGTGGCCGGAGGTCAGAACCTCGGGGATCGTACGCTCTTTCCACTCCGCAGGCCGGGTGTATTGCGGGTGCTCCAACAGACCGCTGGAAAAGCTCTCCTCCTCCGTCGAGGCCGCATTCCCGAGAACCTCAGGCCGCAGCCGCACCGTCGCATCCAGCATCGCCTGGGCTGCAATCTCACCCCCGGTGAGGACGAAATCGCCCAAGCTGACCTCCACGATCTCGTAGTGGTCGAGCACGCGCTGGTCGATCCCCTCGAACCGTCCGCAGATCATTGTGATCCCGTCGCCTTCCGCCCAAGCCTTTGCTTTGGCTTGGGTAAACGGCGCACCACGCGGGGACAGATACACCACAGGCCAGCGTGTACGATCCTTCGGCAGCGCTGTCTCCAGTGCCTCGCCCAGCACATCGGCGCGGATCACCATGCCAGCGCCTCCGCCCGCAGGTGTGTCATCGACATCGCGGTGCTTGCCCTTGCCGAAGGCGCGCAGGTCAATCGGCTCTAGCCGCCACAAGCCCTGCTCCAGCGCCTTTCCGGTCAGGCTTTCGCCCAGCACGCCGGGGAAGGCGTCCGGGAAAAGCGTCACGATCTTCGCGGTCCAGGAATGCTTGAGCTGCGGTCGATCCGTCATCAACTCGCGCGGTTTCAGGCTGGCCCCGATGCTGAGGCGTCCGTGCGATTTGGTCGGCAAGGGGCGCCGCACGGGACTGTCATCAGACATGGGCCATCTCCCCGGCATGGGCGTGCAGCAGACCTTCCTTGCGCGCTTTCAGCTCGGCCTTATTGCCGATCTCGCGGTTCAGGCGCAGAAATGTTGCCCTCAGATCAACGGATTGCCCGACATTGGCGCGGGGCAGGGGCGGCAGGGATTTACGCATCTCGCGCGGCACATCCATCAGATCCAGCACGGCGCGGGCAGGGCCGGTGCGCGCCAAGGTATAGTCTTCGAGGGCGGCCTGTTTCACGCGCACCCCACCAAGGGCACCGGCAATCGCGTCCGCCTGTGTGGCCAGATCCGGCAGATCGGCGAAGCGCGCCCGAAACGTCTCAAGGTCGTCGGTCATACGGATAGAGCGCAAGAGATGCCCATGCACACTGCGCAGCCAGTCGTCCTTCTGGCGCGTGGTCAGCAGGAACACCACATCCGTGTCCGCCCCAAAGGCGCGCTTGATCTCGTCGATCAAGACCTTCGCCATCGGGATCGCCGTGGGCACGTAACTGCCCGCTTCCCGCCCGCCCAAAGCGCGGTGGCCGGGCATCAGACCCGAGAGCGCCTCGATCGACATCACGATGTTGCGGTCCTTCGGGGCGCCCGACAAGTAGGCGCGCACTGCAGAGCGAAACGCCAGCAACCGCCACGGAAATCTGCGCTGGGCGAAGGCCTTTGCGGTCTCGTCAATCTGGGGGGCTTTGTAGCGGCCAAAGCCATAAAAATATGGGGAGAGTGCCTCGGAATGGCGATCCAAGAACCCCTGCAAGCTGGAGGTTCCGGTCTTGTGAAAACCGGAATGCACCAAAACGCGTTGGGGCCGTTGTTCAGTCATCGCCGAACGTTCCCTCGGGGGGATCCACGATGATGCGCCGTCCGGCCAGATCAACCGTCGGCACCGCATCGCGCGTAAATGGCAAGAGCACAACACCGACGCCGGAGTTCACCTCCAGCAGGTCGCCCGCGCCGTGGTTCAGCACTGCCTTCACAGATCCCAGCTTGGTCCCGCCGGCGTCGAGCACCGCAAGGCCCACCAGATCGGTGTAGTAAAACTCGTCCTCGTCCAGCGCGGGCAAGCGGTCGCGCGGAGCGTAGAGCTTGGTGCCACGCAGCGCATCGGCTGCCTCCTTGGAGGGTACACCAGACAGGCGCGCAGCCAATCCATTCTTGATTGTGCGTTTGATATCAACGTCATACGAGCGCCCCGTCTCGTCGGTCAGGGGCGCGTAAATGCTGATCGCGGCAGGCTCGGCGCAGAAGCTTTTCAGCCGCACCTCACCCTTCACGCCAAACGATCCGGCGATGGCCCCGACGCAGACGAGATCTTCTTTGTTCTCGTTACTCATCTGGGCCATCTCCTTGTCATATAAGACATATAAGATCCGTCATACTTGGACGGATCGCGTCAAATTTATGCCTCTGCGGCTTCTTCTGCGGGCGCCTCAGACGCAGCAGCAGCTTTCGCGGCCTTCTCTTCTGCGCGCTCGGTGGCCTTCTTGCCTGGGACGGCTTTCTTGGGGTTGTTGCGCTCTTTTTTCGCAACAAGATCAGCGGCTTCCAGGAAGCGGGATACACGGTCGGTGGGCTGTGCGCCTTGGCCGAGCCAGTACTGAACGCGCTCGACATTCATCTTTACGCGCTCTTCGCTGTCTTTTGGCAGCAGTGGGTTATAGGTGCCGAGCTTCTCGATGAAGCGGCCGTCGCGGGGCATACGGCTGTCGGTGGCGACGATGCGGTAGAAGGGGCGCTTTTTGGAACCGCCGCGGGCGAGACGAATTTTCATAGCCATGGTGTAATCTCCTTTGGATGGCGTGACAGGCGTATCTGCCTGTTATTCTTGATGTTTCTTGTGGTGTTGTATCACTTCCTGAATGATGAAGTTCAGGAAATTCTTGGCAAATTCCGGGTCAAGATTGGCCCGGTTTGCAAGGTCTTCGAGGCGCGCAATTTGGGCGGCCTCTCGTGCGGGATCCGAGGGGGGGCAGATCATGCTCGGCCTTGAGCTTGCCCACCGCTTGGGTGTGTTTGAACCGCTCGCCCAGCGTGTAGACGAGGATCGCATCAAGGCGGTCGATGCTCTCGCGGTGCTCGGCCAGCACCTCGGCGGCTTTGGTGACAGGATCAGTCAAGCGCCCAGCCCTCCGGTTTGAATTTCGGGTCCGCGTAGTGGTCGATCTCTAGCGCAATACCGTCGCTCAGCTGGCTATGTGCCAAGGCCGTGGGGGCCGGGTGGCGGTAGACGCTGTCATTGTCGTCGATGGTCTTGGCGGTCTCGTCGCGCTTGCAGCCCAGCCGTTCGGCCAAGCGCACAGAATCGAGATCCTTGGGGTCGAGGTAGCTGACCGCCCCCCTCCCAGCCATGATCCGCATACAAGTAGCGCCGACACGCATCGACCGCTTCCAAACCATAGCCCTTGCCGTGATTGCCCGGAAAGACAATCCACGCGATCTCACGCTCGGGCCATGCCGCAGGTTGCCACCCGCCGGCCATGCCAAGCGCTTCGTCCGTAGCTTTGTCGTGGATCATCCACATGCCAAAGCCGCGAATTTCCCAATGGCCGATCTCGGCGGCATAAAGCATCCAGGTCTCGTAAGGCGACAATGGCCCGCCCATGAACCGCGAGCGGTAGGACGCGAAGGTCGCCTTGAAATCCGGGTAGTCCTCGGGCGCCGGGCCACGCAGGACCAAGCGCTTGGTTTCCAGCTGAGGGATGTCGCGGTGACCCATCACATAGCCTCCGGCTTGGGATGAATGTAGCAGTGCAACTGGCCATAGGTTGGGTGCGTGAAGCCACGCGTGCGCTCAGCCCCCAGACGCTCGGCCAGCGCAATCGAGCGCATGTTGTTGTAAGACACGAAACTGACGAGGCGGTCCCAATGCAGATCGTCAAACGCATGGGCCTTCGCGGTCATCGCCGCCTCGTATGCGTAGCCCTTGCCTTCGGAGCCATCAAACATCGACCAGGCCAGCTCAGGCTCGGGCCAGTCCTCGGGGTGGAACAGACCGACGACGCCGACAGGCGCATCGCCGTCACGCTCGGCCACGATCCAGCGCCCGAACCCGCGCATATCCCAATGGCCCCAGAGCGCGCAGAACTGGTTGAACGCCTGCACCCGGTCGAAAGGCCCACCCACATAGACCGACCGCTCGCCGCCCCGGAACGCCGCGAAGGTGTCGAAATCGCTGGGCTTGGGGGCGCGCAAGGTCAGGCGCTCGGACGTGAGGGTGGGGATGGTCATACGGGTCATGGCAGCACCTTTGGGTGGCGGTAGACGACGCAGTCTGTGTTCACGACGGGCATTGGGGCGGTCTCGTCCAGCACCGCGCCCAAACGCTCGGCCAGTTTGATCGAGCGGGCGTTGTCCCGTGCGATATAGCTGACCGGCGTGGTCCACCCGAGCACGTCATAGGCATAGCGCCGGGCCTCAGAGGCCGCTTCATACGCGAGGCCCGTACCTTCGGTGCTGGATGCCCACACGGTCCAACCCAGCTCAGGCTCAGGCCAATCGGCAGGATACCAAGGCCCAGTCATACCAAGCCCCAGATCCGGCGCATCCTTATGGGCAAAGACAAAGCTGCCATAGCCGCGCAACATCCACATGCCCGCGGCATGGCCAAAGGCGCGCCAGGCGAGGGCCTCTGTCTGCTCGCTACCGCGCACATATTCCGAGCGCTCAGACATAAAAAACGCCGTCCAAGGGGCAACATCGCTGGCTTGGGGCGCGCGCAGGATCAGGCGGTCTGTGTACAGGGTCGGGAAATCAAGGCTCATGCGTAGGCCTCCATTCCGCCGTCTTGCGGGTGCAGGCGGTAGACGGATGCGCCTTTGCCGCGCGCTTCGGCGTCTTTGTCCTGTACCGCACCCAGCTTCACAGCCACCGCGCGGCTCGCCTCATTGCGCGGATCGAAATAGAGGACGAGCGTGTCTTGCCCCAGCACATCAAACGCATAATCGCGCACGGCGCTGGCGGCCTCAGTCGCGATCCCACGCCCATGGGCGCGCTCGACCAGCAAGTAGCCCAGCTCAGCCTCCGCATGGCCAACCTCGTGCCCATGGGCAACAAAGCCCAGAGCGTCACCTGTTTCGCGGTCCTCGACGGTCCACAGGCCAAAGCCGCGCAGGAACCAGCTGACAACGCATTGCGAGAAGTCGAGATAGGCACCGCGCGCGTCAAACGGTCCGCCGACGAACGCTCCAGCCGGCCCCATCACGATCTCGTCCCAGACCGGATAGTCGCGCAACTGTGCGGGCCGCACGATCAGACGCGCGGTTTCAAGCCGTGGCAACTGCGCGTGCAGTTTCGCGGTCACATCGGCAGGACCGCCGGTCGGAGGGGTGAGCCAGGGTTCCATCACGCCGCCTGAGCGCCCCCATGGCGGTAGACGAGGCAATCGCGCCCAATCGGCGTGTCGGCAAATTTATCGCGGGTCGCGCCCAGCGTTTCGGCCAAGGCAATTCCAGCGCGGTTGGCGAAGGCAAGATAGCTGACGCAGGCATCCCAGCCGAGGGTGCGGCGCGCAAACCCGTAGGCTTCGGCAATCGCTTCGCTGGCGATCTCGGACTTGGTGCGCTGGTCCCAGATTTGCCAGACCAGCTCCGCCTCGGGCCAATCGGCTGGGTTCCACGGGCCGACGAGGCCGAGGCACAGATCGGTGTCCTTGCAGATCAGCGCAAACGGACCAAAGCCCTGCGCGTCCCAGTGGTCGAGCGTTTGGGTCACGCCAAACCAGTTGCGCGCGCCGGGGGTTTGGGCCGGGAAGTCTTGCGGGAGGGGTTTGCGCAGGAACAGGTTTTCGGTTTCCAGAACAGGATATCTCATTTCTTCTTCCCCAAACCGGACAGACCGCCCATGCCACCAAGCCCCGGCAAACCGCCGCCCGCCTGCATCTGCTTGGCCGCCGCTTCCAGCGCTTTTGCGTCCATTCCAGCGGGCATCCCGCCACCACCGGGCATTCCGGGCATGCCCTTGCCGGACATCGCGGCCATGGCTTGCTTGAGCTTCCCGCCCTTGCCCATCTTCTTCATCATGTCGCCCATCTGGCGCTGCATCTTCAGCAGCTTGTTCAGATCGCTGACCTCCATGCCCGCGCCCTTGGCGATCCGCTTCTTGCGGCTGGCTTGCAGGAGGCTTGGATTGGCGCGCTCTTTCTTGGTCATCGAGTTGATCAGCGCGATCTGGCGCTTAAGCACTTTGTCATCAAGGCCCGCTTGGTCCATTTGACCCTTCATCTTGCCCATGCCCGGCATCATGCCCATCAGGCCTTCCATGCCGCCCATCTTGAGCATCTGTTCCAGCTGCCCGCGCAGGTCGTTCATGTTGAACAGACCCTTCTGGTAGCGCTTCATCATGCGCTCGGCCTGCTCGACCTCCAGCGTTTCTTGCGCCTTCTCGACGAGGGCAACGATATCGCCCATGCCAAGAATACGGCCCGCGACGCGCTCAGGCTCGAAGGTTTCCAGCGCGTCGAGCTTCTCGCCCAGACCCACGAAACGGATTGGCTTGCCGGTGATGGCGCGCATGGACAAGGCCGCGCCGCCGCGCCCGTCGCCGTCCATCCGGGTCAGACAGACGCCAGTGACGCCGATCTTGTCGTCGAATTCTTGGGCGACGTTCACAGCGTCCTGACCGGTCAGGCCATCGACGACCAGCAGCGTCTCACGCGGGTTGGCCACGTCGCGCACGGCAGCGGCCTGCGCGATCAGCTCAGCGTCGATATGCAAACGGCCAGCGGTGTCGAGCATATAGATGTCATAGCCGCCAAGGGAGGCTTGCGTCTTGGCGCGCTTGGCAATCGCGACCGGATCCTCGCCTTTGACAATCGGCAGGGTATCCACGCCGATCTGCACGCCAAGGATCGCAAGCTGTTCCATCGCCGCCGGACGATTGGTGTCGAGCGAGGCCATGAGGACGCGCTTGCCGTCCCGCTCTTTAAGGCGGCGGGCAAGCTTCGCGGTGGTGGTGGTTTTACCCGAGCCTTGCAAACCGACCATCAGGATAGGGGCAGGAGGGTTGTCGATCTTCAGGGCACCCGGATCGCCCTCGCCGCGCAGGGTCGCGATCAGCTCGTCATGGACGATCTTGACGACCTGCTGGCCGGGTGTGATCGACTTGGTGACGGCTTGACCCGTGGCCTTCTTGGTAACGGCCTTGATGAACTGGCGGGCGACGGGCAGCGACACGTCGGCTTCCAGCAACGGCGACACGCACTTCGCGCAGGGCTGCTTCGACATCCGCCTCGGACAGCGCACCCTGCTTTGTCAGCCGGTCGAAGACGCCAGAGAGGCGGTCAGACAGGTTCTCAAACATGGGGCGTCGTCCTTTGCGTTGTTCTCAAGTGCCCTCGATATGGGGGCGCAGGACCGATGCGCCAAACCGGAAAAGCACCCGTGGGCGCAACGCGCTGACGGGTGGCGATCCTAGCAAGGTGCATAGGACCGGAGGGCATAGCTCTCCGGAGTGTTGCGGGCGGATACGCCGCCTAAGGACCTGAGTCAAGTATTGTGGGGGCAGAGTGGATATTTGAAGAACAATGAAAAACACCCTGCTGCCACGCGGGAAACAGGGTGCCTTCATCGTTCACGGTCATCGGCGTCCCCGCCTGTACCGTGCCTCGGGTCTAGCGCGCGTTGGTTTATAAACTCCTAACGCGCGCCTTCATTGTTCCATAAATATCCAAATGCCTACCGTGCAGCCGGGCGGTGCGCGTAGGCGATGATCGACACAATCACCAACAACACCAGTGCAGGCACAAAGCTTGGCCCAAGGATCAGCACATGCGCCAAGATCGCCCCGACCATGGTCACGGCCAAGAGCCCCGCGCCGATCAGTTGGAACCCCGGCACGAACAGCAAGATCGCGCTGACAACCTCGATCAGGCCGGTCACATAGCGGAACCACTGGCCTGCGCCGATCGCATCGAACACGGCGATCATATCTGGGTTGCCGATCAGCTTCATCGATCCGGCCCCAAGGAACGCAAGTGCTGCCAATGCCTTCAGAGCAAGCAGCCCGTATTTTTTTACGTTGTCCATGTCTCGCTCTCTCCGTTTATGCCGCGAGCGCGTCGAGCGCGGTTTTGGCTTTTGCAGCACTTGCATCTGCATCGACCATCAAGCGGTCCGATGCTACGATTTCGACCTCTGTGATCCCGATGAAGCCGAGCACATGGCGCAGATATCCGGTTGCAAAATCAATCGGACCGCCCACTTCGGTGCCGCCGCTGGCGACGGTGATGATAGCGCGTTTGCCCTCAAGCAACCCAACCGGACCGTCCGGCGTGTATTTGAACGTGATCCCGGCGCGGGCAACTTGGTCAATCCATGCCTTCAAACCGCTCGGAATGCCGAAATTATAGATCGGCAGCGAGATCACCAAGGTGTCCGCGGCTTTGACCTCTGCGATCAGGCTGTCGGACAGGGCTAGGGCGGCGCGCTGGGCTTGCGTCCGCTCTGCCTCCGGGGTGAAATTTGCCGCCAGCCAATCACCATTGATCTGTGCCAGACCGTCGCCGACATCGCGCTGGACGAGATGGGCATTCGCGGCAGCCAGTTTGGCAACCACGTCATCGGCAAGGCGGCGTGAGACAGACGCATCACGCCGCGCAGAACTGTCAATGCGCAGGAGGGAGGAGGAGCGTGTCATATCAAAGGTCCTTCATGGAAGCGGGGTAACTCTCTGCCGATCAACTTAGACATTGCAAAATCGAACGCAATTAGTCCAAATGCGCAGGAATTGTGAGGAGATGCACAGAACATGCCGATTGAGACCTGGGACGAGATTCGCACCGCCTTCCATGTCGCCCGGCTTGGCACCGTCAGCGGTGCCGCAGACGCGCTGGGCGTGCACCATGCCACGGTCATCCGCCATATCGACGCGCTTGAAGGTCGCCTCGGCGTTAAGCTGTTCCAACGCCATGCGCGCGGCTACACCGCCACCGAAGCTGGGCGCGATCTGTTACAGGTCGCCCAAACCACGGCTGAGCAGTTCGACCAGCTTGAAGGGCGCCTGCACGGGCATTCGGCCAAGGTCTCGGGCGAGTTGGTCGTCACCTCGCTTGAAATTCTATCGCCTCTGATTGCGCCGGTGTTGGGGGCTTTCCAGGCCGCCCATCCCGAAGTCACGATCAAGCTGCTGACCGATACGCGGCTCTTCCGGCTCGAATACGGCGAGGCGCATCTGGCCGTGCGCGCGGGCAAGCCGCCCGATGACCCTGACAACGTCGTCCAAAAGCTGTTTGATCAGCGCATCACGCTCTATGCGACCAAGGCCTATGTGGCCAAGCATGGCCTGATCGGGCCTGACTTTGACCTGACCGGCCATCGGTTCGTCGGCACGGTGGAAGAGGCCCCCCGCTCAGGCTTCATGAAGTGGTTGCAATCCCATGTGCCTTCCGAGCAAGTCGTTTACCGCACGTCCGACATGCGCAACATGGCCGATGCGGTTCAGGTTGGTATCGGTGCGGGGTTTTGCGCCAGCTGGGCCGCCAACCGCGATCCCAACATGGTGGAGCTGTGTCCGGCGCGGGCAGACTGGTGTTCCAGCATTTGGCTGGTGACCCATGTCGATCTGCACCGGACTGCGAAGGTGCAAAGCGTGGCCTCAGCCCTCAAGTCCGCTGCCAAGGATTGGTCGGACCTATGACGCCAGCGCTGCGTGGCCATCTGGCGATGCTGACCTTTTCGGCGCTGGTGGCGGGCAGTTTTGCGCTGGGCGCGCTGGCAGCGAACGATATCGCACCGACGGCTTTGAACGCGCTGCGCTTTGTTTTGTCCGCCGTGATTGTCGGCGCGGTGATGCTGGCAACCGGCAGCGCAACCCGCGAGGGGTTCCGGGCGCCGTGGCGCTACGCTGTGTTGGGCGGTATTTTCGCGGTCTATTTCGTTCTGATGTTTGAGGGTTTGAAGACCGCGCCCCCGGTCTCGGCGGCGGCGGTCTTCACGCTGACCCCGATCATGGCGGGGCTCTTTGGGTGGTTGCTACTGCGCCAAGTCACAACGCCGCGCATGGCTTTGGCCTTGGCCATCGGTGGCGCGGGCGCAGTTTGGGTGATCTTTCGCGCCGATATGGCCGCCTTGCAGGCCTTCGATGTGGGCCGGGGTGAGGCGATCTACTTCGCGGGCTGCGTCGCCCACGCGGTCTACACGCCCTTGTCGCGCAAGCTGAACCGGGGTGAGAGTGCCGTGCAATTTGCCTTCGGGATCCTTGTGGCGGGCTCGGTCGTGTTGTTCGTCTGGGGGGCGCGCGATCTGGTGGCAATCGATTGGCGCGCTTTGCCGGGCATCGTCTGGATCACGCTGATCTATCTGGCAGTCTTTGCGTCCTCGGCCACGTTTGTGTTGCTGCAATACGCGACCCTGCGCCTGCCTTCGGCCAAGGTAATGGCCTACACGTACCTGACGCCCTCGTGGGTCGTGTTGTGGCAACTGGCGTTGGGCAATGGTGCACCGCCTGCCTTGATCCTTGTCGGGGTGGCGCTGACGGTTCTGGCCTTAGCGCTTTTGTTGAAGGATCAGACGAGGCCTGCGCCCTCCGCATAGCCGATACCCAGTTGATCTGAGTCAAGGCTTGCTGCGGTGCAGCATGATAGCGTTCGCGCATATTGGAGGATACCATTATGCCCGCCGCGACAACCCGCGTGGAGCTATTGTCAGTCACCAAACGAGAGTTTGCAAAACTGAGCCGAACTTTGGACACCGTTAGCGAAGCCGTTGCCTTGCAGCAATTTGAAGACGGTCTGACTGTGAAGGACATCATTGGCCATCGCGCCCATTGGATCACCCTCTACTTCACTTGGGTGCAAGACGGGCGCGCTGGGCGGGATGTTCACACGCCAGCCCCCGGCTACAAATGGAATGAGCTGAAGGTCTTCAATGCTGCCCTGCGGCGCAAGCAGGCGAGCTTAGGTTGGATCGATGTGCGTGAAGCGCTCTTGACCCAGCACAACCGTCTTATGGCGTTCTTCGAGGCGGAAACGGATGACAGCCTCTACACCCCCCATTTGCACCCATGGATGAACGACTGGACCCTTGGCCGTTGGGGCGAGGCTGCCGGAGCAAGCCATTACCGGTCTGCCACAAAGTTCACGCGCGCCTGTCTCAAGGCGTCTCAAACCTCGTCGCTAGATCCCTCTGTCAGCTCGGCTTCCAGAAACCGTTCGAACGCATCTAGGTTGACCGGCTCGAACTGACCAAAGCCCTGCATCCAGACCGACGCGGCACGTAGCGCGTCGGGCTCCAGCTTGCACCACTTTACCCGGCCGCGCTTTTCTTGGCTGATCAGCCCGGCGGCGGTCAGCACGCCGAGATGCTTGGAAATCGCGGCCAGCGACATCTCGAACGGCTCGGCCACATCGGTGACGGCCATGTCGTCTTCCAAAAGCATCGACAAGATCGCCCGGCGCGTAGGGTCGGCAAGGGCGGCGAAGGCGGTGTCGAGATCCTTGGTCATAGCGTCCGAGATGGCAGCACGCCGCCTATTGGTCAACCAAATGGTTGAATAAGGTAATGGCGCGCGATCCATTGTGCCGCCTTGTCGCACATCTACACACCTAAACGATATCAGTGCCTTACGCCATTTCTGCGCCTGCATAACATGCGTTGACTCGGACGCGCGGTCTGCCTAGCTTCCGCCCAGACCCACGGAGGCCCTTGCACCATGAGCGACGCGCCCGATCCCAAGCGCTTGGACGAGCTTCAAGCCAAGATCGACGCCCTCAAAGGCAAGGAAGAAGCCCCGAAGGTCGAAGAGCATTACAGCCAGGCACAGCACGCTTGGCGCATGGTGATCGAGCTGGTCTCAGGACTGGGTATCGGCTTTGTCATCGGATACGGACTTGACTGGTTGTTCGGCACGATCCCGATCTTCCTCGTCATATTTACAATGCTGGGGTTCGTCGCGGGGGTCAAAACCATGGTCCGCACCGCCAATGAGCTTCAGAAGGGCAATGTTCTGGGGCCAAAAGCCTTGGATGATAAAGAGGACGCGCACCATGGCGGATGAAGCAAAAGCAGAAGGCGGCGGCCTCGAGTTCCACCCGATGGATCAGTTTATCATCGAGCCTCTGTTCGGTGACGGCCCAATCGCGTGGTACACGCCGACCAACACGACCATGTGGATGGCGCTGGCGATTGTCTGCGTGTTCCTGATGTTCGTGATGGGCACGCGCCGCCGGGCAATCGTGCCCTCGCGCAGCCAGTCGGTGGCCGAGCTGGGCTATGGCTTCATCTACAAGATGGTCGAAGACATCACCGGCAAAGACGGCCTGAAGTATTTCCCGTACATTATGACGCTGTTCTTGTTCATCGTGTTCTCAAACTTCCTCGGCCTCGTGCCAACGGCCTTCACCCCGACCAGCCACATTGCCGTCACCGGCGTGTTGGCGATGGGCGTGTTCCTGACCGTTACGATCCTCGGCTTCGTCAAGAACGGCGTTGGCTTCCTGAGCCTGTTCTGGGTGTCCGCAGCGCCGCTGCCGATCCGGCCCATTCTGGCGATAATCGAGATCATTTCCTACTTCGCACGCCCCATCAGCCACTCCATTCGTTTGGCGGGCAACATGATGGCGGGTCACGCGGTGATCAAAGTGTTCGCAGGCTTCGCCGCGATCCTCGCGATCAGCCCGCTGTCCATTCTGGCCGTGACCGCGATGTATGGGCTTGAGGTGCTGGTGTCGTTCATCCAGGCCTACGTGTTTACCATTCTGACATGCGTGTATCTGAAAGACGCACTGCACCCGCATCACTAAGCATAAGGCGGGCTGAACCCCGCCCTACATCAACTACTTGAATTCCATCGTAAGGAGAAAAGACATGGAAGGCGATATCGTACAAATGGGCGCCCTGATCGGCGCAGGCCTCGCATGCACCGGTATGGGTGGCGCAGCCATCGGCGTGGGCAATGTTGTCGGCAACTACCTCGCAGGCGCTCTGCGGAACCCATCGGCAGCCGCCGGTCAGACCGCAACGCTGTTCATCGGCATCGCGTTCGCAGAAGCTCTGGGGATCTTCTCGTTCCTCGTCGCTCTGCTGCTGATGTTCGCCGTCTAATCCACCCAGCTATCCTTACGGTCGGGGCGCGCGCGTAATGTGCCGCCCCGATGGATCAAAGGAGCCAGGAGGGACCGATGGCCACTGAAACACTCGAGTCCGCTGAAGCCGCCGCACCCGGCATGCCGCAGTTGGACTTTGCTACATTCCCGAACCAGATTTTCTGGCTCGTGGTGACGCTTGTCATCATTTATCTTATTCTGTCGCGCGTGGCGCTTCCCCGGATTGCAGCCGTTCTGGCCGAGCGTCAGGGCACCATCACGAACGACATTGCTGCCGCCGAAGAGCTGAAGCTGAAAGCCATCGAGGCCGAAAAAGCCTATGATAAGGCTCTGGCGGATGCACGTGCAGAGGCAAGCCGCATTGCAGGCGAAACCCGCGCCGAGATCAAAGCGGGTCTCGACGACGCTATCGCCAAAGCCGATGCCGAAATCGCAGCGCGCACGGCCGAGTCCGAGGTCGCTATCAACGCGATCAAGGCAAGTGCCATGGAAAACGTCACCGAAGTGGCGCGCGACACAGCCCTTGCGATCGTCGCCGCGATTGCACCGGGGTCCGCAGACGACAAAGCCGTTACCGCTGCCGTCGATGCAAAGCTGAAAGGAGCGGGCAAATGAACGTACGTTTGATCGCACCCGTTCTGTTTTTGCTGAGCGCTGGTCCGGCCTTGGCCGCGGGCAAGGACAAGCCGTTCTTCTCGCTCGCCAACACGGACTTCATCGTTCTGCTGGGGTTCCTCGTCTTCATCGGTGTGCTGGTCTACTTCAAGGTGCCCGGCCTCGTTGGCGGGATGCTCGACAAGCGCGCCGAAGGTATCAAGTCGGAACTGGACGAGGCCAAGTCGCTTCGCGAAGAAGCCCAAGCGCTTCTGGCCAGCTACGAGCGTAAAAGCCGCGAAGTCCAAGACCAAGCCGACCGCATCGTCGCGCAAGCCAAGGAAGAGGCCGAATTGGCCGCTGTCCAGGCCCGCGCCGATCTGGAGAAGTCAATCACCCGTCGTCTGGCCGCCGCTGAAGAGCAGATCGCCAGCGCCGAAGGCAACGCGGTCAAAGCCGTGCGCGATCAAGCGATTTCCGTCGCTGTGGCCGCAGCCGGTGACGTGATCGGTGGGTCCATGAAGGCCGCAGACCGCAACAAGCTTGTGGATGACGCGATTGCAACGGTTGGGGCAAAGCTGCACTAAGCCGCGCCTGAGCTTTAAGATCTAGAAGAACCCCGGCCCAAAAGGCTGGGGTTTTTTCGTATCAGGCCTTCGCGGTCTCATGCTCGAACCGTTGCTTCGCAATCGCCTCGTTCTTCTCGAACTGGCGCCACTCGGCCAGGCTGTCGCGCACGTAATCCAGATGCGCCTCCACGGCTGCCCGCGCCGCTGCCCCATCGCGCGCTTGCACGCCGTCATTGATCGCCCGGTGCTGATCCAGCAGCATCCCGCGCGTGATCCGTTGGCGGAACATCACCTGGCGATTGTAGAACACGCCCCCATGCAGCAGCTCGAACATCGAGCGCATCATATGCAGCATCACCACATTATGCCCAGCCTCGACAATGGCGAGGTGGAATTGCGCATCAAGCTTGGCTTCCTCTTCCGGGTTGCGCTTGCTATGGGCGGCTTCCATCTTCTTGAAGATCGTATCGACCACCTTCAGATCGGTGTCTGACCCGTTCTGCGCAGCCCGCTCAGCGGTCAGCCCCTCAAGATCGCGACGGAATGTAATATAGTCAAACACCGCCTCGTCATGGGTCGCAAACAGCCGGATCAGGGCAGGCGAGAAGGACGAGCCGAGCACCTCGGCCACGAACACGCCCGCGCCTGCCTTGCTGGTCAGCAGCCCGTCTTCTTGCAACTCAGAAATCGCTTCGCGCAAGCTCGGACGCGACACGCCCATCTTCTCCGCCAACTCGCGCTCGGACGGCAAACGCTCGCCCGGACGCAGGATCCCGCGCAGCACAAGCAGTTCTATCTGGCGCACGACAGCGTGGCTCAGCTTCTCGGAGTGTACTTTTTGGAATGGCATGCTGTCCCCCGGAATTGGTCAAACGGTATGACCAAATCCGGGAAACAGCAAGAAATTAGGCTGCGTTGGGTCGAATGATAATCTCGACCCGGCGGTTTTGCGCACGCCCGGCTGCGTTCAGGTTCGAGGCAACGGGTGCATCCTCGCCCCGCCCGATAGCACGCAAGCGACCAGGGTTCACACCGCTCGATTGTAAGATGCCGGTCACGGCTTGGGCGCGGCGCTGAGACAGGTTCTGGTTATAGCCCGCGGCCCCGGTGTTGTCGGTATGGCCGATCACATCGACAGTTGTGTTGGGGTATTGGTTCAGGCTGGTCGCCAGCGTGGCCAGATCACCGCGCAAGGCAGGTTGGACGGTCGCGCTGTCGACGGCGAACAGAATATCTTGCGGCATTGTGACGACCAAGCGGTCGCCGGTGTTCACCACGGTTGCGCCACTGGCGCCCAAGTCGCGTTGCAATTCTGCGGCTTGCTTGTCGAGTTGGTTGCCAATCGCGCCACCGATGGCCCCGCCGATGATCGCACCCAGCGCAGCTTCACCGACGCCATCCCCATCGCGGCTTAGACCAAAGAGCCCCCCTATGGCCGCGCCTGCTGCAACCCCAGTTTGGGTGCGGTTAAGCTGTCCGGTATTGGGATCGGTACAAGCCGCCAAGACAAGGGCGGAGGCCGTTAGGCCAAGAAGAGAGGTACGCATACGGGGCATGATTTCGGGGTCCTGTTCCAAAAAATCTTATGCGCCAACTAATCATAAAAATGCGCGACACAATGGTGAGTTCCCGCTCACGCGCGGTTTTCCGCCCGTTTCCCAACGTCATCTGCCTCCAGATGCGCGGCTTCAAACGCCAACATGGCCCGCTTCATCGGAAGACCCCAATGGTAGCCACCAAGGCCGCCGGTTTTGCGCAGGGCACGGTGGCACGGCACCAGCCAACCTATAGGATTGCGCCCAACGGCACTGCCAACCGCGCGCACGGCACGCGGGTTGCCTATCGAGGATGCGATTTCTGAATAGGTTGTGACATGCCCCGACGGGATGTGCAGCAGCGCTTCCCATACTTTGATCTGAAACGGGGCGCCAATGAGGTAGAGCGGCGCTTTCGACGGCCCCTCGCTGGGGAACGCTTGCGCGGCGAGCGGTGCGAGGGCGCTGTGATCCTCCACATAGCTCGCATGGGGCCACCGGGACATCAGATCAGCGCGCGTCGGCTCAGGCCCGATCTCGTCGGCAAACCCAATCCCGCAGATGCCCTTGGCGGTCCCCATAATCAAGGCCGGTCCAAACGGGCTGTCAAACCACCCCCACTGGATCGTCAGGCCTTTCCCACCCGCTGCATATTCGCCGGGGCTCATCGCCTCCCAACTGGTAAACAGATCATGCAGGCGACCCGGACCACTCAGCCCCACGGCATGGGAGGTCTCCAGCGTGGTAAAGCGATCCTCCAGCAACGCTTTGGCGTGGCCCAGCGCCAGATAGTGCTGCAATTTCTTCGGGCTGACCCCGGCCCACCGCGAGAAGACCCGCTGGAAATGGGCGGGGCTAAGATTGACCTCAGCGGCCAAGACCTCAAGCGAGACATTCGCGCCGCCAGCCGCATCCAGCGCCTCAATCGCACGGCGGACAAGGGCGTAGTGATAGCGGTCTTCGGTGTCGGTCATCGGGGCCTCCGTCTGCGATAGCTCACCCTAGCCGAGGCGTCACGCCGCGCGCGACCCGGTTCCTGCGCATCCGGCGATTAGCTGCGTCTCGGCCTTGGTTAGGCAGGGACGAGCAGGCTGCATGGGGCCGGGGATCAGCGCCTCGATCCGGGCGCGGTCTGCGTCCGGCAGCCAGGACAGGGAGGCAGGCGTGATCAGCAACGTCTCCACCCACAGACCATTCGCGCGCACGATCTGATGGTCGGCACAGAGGATATGGTGCCAGCGCTGTGTTCCGACGCCCTTCGCGCCGGGGGCCAATCCAGCCGCAGGGGCAAATGCCTCGTCGAACCCAAAGTTTAACTTAAGCGCTTGGCCCCACAATAAGACCCGATGCTGCGCCGACAAGGTGAGCGGGCCGTCCGGCGCGTCGAGCACAACGGGTCGGTGCGGGCTGACCGCGTTCCATGCCACCTCGGCGCCGCCGGTCCAGATCAGCGGCTGGGGGCCTGCATCGAAGGTCGAGACCAAATCGCCCGCGCGCAAATCATCGACCCGGCGCGGCCCGTCTGGGGTGTCGATCAAGCTGCCGGGGGCAAAGCAGGGATACTTGGGCAGGTCGTCATATTTCAGCCCCGGCACCAAGCTGCCATCGACGAACTCCTGCTTGAGGATCACGAACGCGATGCCATCCGTCGGGATATCGGGGATCAGATAGAAGGTGGTCGATCCGACGAAGACCTGCTCGACGATAAACGCGTCACCGGCCTCGGTCTGCATGGTGAAGCGAAAAAACGGTGCCCCCGCGCCACTGTCCAGAAGCGCGCCGGTTTCATCACGCGCCTCCATCAACTGGGTCGCATCGCCTGCACCAAAGCCATCAAGCGTGCCGTCATCGTCGGTGACGGTCAGTTCCACCGCGTTCTTGGGCGAAAAATGTGCGGCATCGAATTGGTAGATCGTGCCGTTCAGCGTCCAAATCGGGTCTTTGTATGCGAACAGTTTCATGGTTTGACCGTAGATTGTTGCCAAAAAAGTAACAATCAGATGCGGCAGAATTGCGGCAGACCTGCCCGCGGACTAGACGCCAGCGCCCACAATCGCCATACCGCGCGGGTCATGGCCAAGCAGCTTTCATATCCGGTGATCCGCGAGATTTTCCAGCGGTTCCAAGCCTCCGAGGCGGAGCCTGAGGGCGAGTTGGAGCATACCAACGCCTTCACGCTCGTCGTCGCCGTCGCTCTCAGCGCGCAAGCCACGGATATCGGCGTCAACAAGGCGACGCGCGGGTTGTTCGCGGTGGCCGATACGCCCGAGAAGATGCTTAGCTTAGGCGAAGAGGGCGTCATCGAGCACATCAAGACCATCGGTCTGTTCCGCAACAAGGCCAAGAACGTCATCAAGCTGAGCCAAAAGCTGGTGGACGAGTACGACAGCAAGGTCCCCAGCTCGCGCGCGGCCCTCGTCAGCCTGCCCGGCGTGGGGCGCAAGACGGCCAATGTGGTGCTGAACATGTGGTTCAATCACCCCGCCCAGGCCGTCGATACACATATCTTTCGGATCGGGAACCGCACCGGCATTTGTCCCGGCAAGGATGTGGACGCGGTCGAGCGCGCCATCGAGGACCATATCCCGGTCGAATTTCAACACCATGCCCATCACTGGCTGATCCTGCATGGTCGCTATATCTGTGTCGCCAGAAAGCCCAAATGCGGGGCCTGTCTGATCCGCGATCTTTGCCCCTTTGAGGAGAAAACAGCATGACCAAAGCGTTCAACATCGTCGGGATCGGCAATGCCATGGTGGATATCTTGGCGCGCTGCGATGACGCGTTTCTGGCCGAGGCCGGGATTGAAAAGGGGATCATGCAGCTGATCGACATGCCGCGCGCGGTGGACCTCTATGCCAAGATCGGTCCGGCGCAAGAGGTCTCCGGCGGTTCGGCGGCCAATACGATTGCGGTGATCGCGGCGCTTGGCGGCTCGACCGCATATGTGGGCAAGGTCAAGGACGACCAGCTGGGCCACATCTTCGCCCACGACATGCGCGCGCAAGGGGCGGTTTACGACACCTCGCTGGCCCCCACGACGGCCGAAGACGAGACCGGACGCTGCATCGTGCTGGTCACGCCCGATGGCGAGCGGTCGATGAACACCTATCTGGGCGTCACGGAATTCCTGACCGCCGACGATATCGATCCGGCACAGATGGCCGATGCGGAATGGATCTACCTCGAGGGCTACCGTTTCGACGGTCCAGATAGCAAAGCGGCGTTCGCCAAGGCGATTGAGGCGACGCGCAGTGCGGGTGGCAAGGTGTCGTTGACGCTGAGCGATCCGTTCTGCATCTCGCGCCACCGCGACTCGTTCCGCGAGATGATCCGCGACGGGGTGGACCTGCTGTTCTGCAACCGGGCCGAGGCGATGGCGATGATCGAGACGGAAGATTTCGAGGCCGCGCGGGCCGAGTTGGCCGCCGAGGTTGATATCCTCGCGGTCACCGACAGCGAGAACGGCTGCTTCATCCATGCGGGCGGCGAGATGTGGCATGTGCCCGCCGATCCGGTCCAGATCGTCGATGCGACGGGCGCGGGTGATGCGTTCGCGGGCGCGTTTTTGTGGGGCATTACCCATGGGGCGGATATGCCGACGGCGGCGCAGATGGCGAATGTTGCCGCAGGCTCGGTGATCCAGCATATCGGACCGCGTCCCGAGGCGGATTTGACCGCCTTGTTCAAGGAACAGGGGCTGGTTTAAGCGGCCTTCGCGGACTACACCAGAAGCACACGTCAGGGTTGAATCCCTAACATTGTTAGGGAGTGTGCTGGAAAATCGCAAAATGTGGTGGCTCGTGACAGACATGCCACCACATGCCGTACAGTCCCTAACATTATTAGGCGTGTTAACTTTGCGGTAACACTTCGCCACCCCAGCGCACCGCCAAAATCACCCGCTCAACCCCTCCGCCAGCAGGTCGTAAACCACCCGCACGCGCCGGCTTGTTTTCACCTCTCGGTGGGCCAGCAAATACATCGGAACCGGCACGCTGAACTCCGGGGCCGCGCGCGCAACATCTGCGTCAGCATCCGCGATTTCGCACATCATGATGCCGATCCCGAGACCCTGTTTGACCAGCGCCCATTGCACCAGATGATCCTCGCTCAGCAGTTTGAACTGGTCCGCGCGCACGGTAAAGCCACGCGTGGTTAAGGCCTCGGCCATCGCGCCGCTTTCGTCAAAGCCGATGAAATCAGCGCGGGTCAGGTCCGGGCCATGACGGGCCAGATACGCGTGGGTCGCATAGAACCCCGCGGGCCTGTCCGGTGTGCGCCGTGCGATCAGATCGTTTTGCGAAGGCTGCACGTTGCGAATGGCGATGTCAGCCTCGCGCAGTTGCAGATCGCTTTGGGTCCCGGTCGCGATCAAGGTGATTTCGATACCGGGATGGGCCGCGCGTATGCCCTCGATGATGGGCGGCAAAATGAACGCACATACCGCGGCCCCGGCGCTGATCGTTATCGGCCCATCGAGTGTTTGGCTCTGCCCTGACGCCGTCAACGCCACCCTCTGCGCCGCCTCGCCCATCGCGCGCACATGCTCCAGCAGATCAAGGCCCGACGGGGTCAGCACCAGCCGCTTGCCGATCCGTTCAAACAACACCACGTCCAGCTCGCGCTCCAGCGCCTCGACCTGTCGCCCCAAGGTCGGTTGCGCGAGGCCCAATGCGCGTGCGGCGGCCGAAAGCGATCCCTCCTCAGCTGTGGCGAGGAAGGCGCGGGCCTTGGTCCAGTCGAACGACATTGCATCCCATTTCATACATATATGCATATCAAATCTGCCAATCAGGTCAATTTGTTCGGCATATCTGTTGGTTTAAGCCTCTGGAAACCCAATCCAGAAGGACCCTGAGATGAAAGCCGCAATCGTCCCCAGCTATGGCCCCGCCGATGTTATCCGGATCGAGGATCGCCCCGATCCCGCCCTCACCCCGACGAGTGTACTCGTGCAAATTCATGCGTCCGTCGTCACAACAGGCGACTGGCGTTTGCGCGCGGCCGCGTTCCCCAAGGGCTTGCGGCTGGTCGGGCGTCTTGTTTCGGGTCTGACAAGGCCGCGCCACGAGATCCCCGGCGTGACCTTCTCTGGCGAGGTCATCGCGATTGGCCCGGAGGTGACCCGCTACCAGATTGGCGATGCCGTGTTTGGTGCGGGCGACAGAGGCGGTCATGCCGAGCTGATCGCGCTGTCCGAGACCGCCGCGCTGGCCCTAAAACCCACCGTCTTGTCCCATGCGCAAGCCGCCGCTTTGCCGTTCGGCGCGGCCACATCGCATCTGTTCTTAACCAAGCTTGGCAAGCTGTCGGCGGGCGAGCGTATCTTGATCACCGGAGCGTCAGGCGGTGTCGGCCATCTGGGCGTGCAACTGGCCAAAGCGCTGGGCGCGCATGTCACGACGCTGTCTTCGTCGCGCAATTTGGGCTTTCTGGCGGCGCTTTGTGCCGACACCATGCTGTCTTACGAAACTGTCGATATCACTCAAGTGCCGCGCGCAAGTTATGATGTCGTATTCGACACAATCGGTTTGCTGGACTTCGCCAAGGCACGCCCGCTCTTGGTTCGCAATGGCCGATACCTCACGATTGAGGGCAGCTGGCGGGAGCTTGGCCAGATGATGGTGCCGTGCCGCGCACAGGGCCATAAGATCGCGTTTTGCGTGTCGATGCCAGATCACGCGCAGTTGGAGCATCTTGCCGAGATGGCCGAGGCCGGGCACCTCGCTCCAGTGATCGAGCAAAGCTTCCCGCTGTCCCAGATCGCCGACGCCCACCGCGCAGTGGAAACGCGCCATCGCAGCGGCGTGATTGCGCTGGAGATGCTGGAAAACGCCTAGACCAGCGCGCGCCACATCGCATCGATCCGGTCGATCTGGGCCGGGTCGAACCGCGCTTCTTCCTCCCAATACCGGCCCGACGGGACCTGATAATCGAGTGCATCTTCCGCCGCCAAAACCGCCTCGACCTCTGCGTCCTCAAACGCCTCAGGCGAAACGTCCGCGATCGCATCAGGCACGGTGCGAGGGAACACCAAGCGGCTCTCGGTCTGAGACAAATTCACCAAAGCGCATCCCTGTCGCGCGGCCAAAGCCATAAGCCGCGCCGACTTCCCTTCCAGCGAGCGTAAAGTCACGTCTTTGCGCAACGGATCCGGCGTTCCGGTGCCGTAGAAATGCGTGTCGCCGGAGGGCGCGTAAACCATGTCGCAGCCCAGATAGGCGATCACCTTCGGGCGCAGCGCATGCAGCGCCCAGTAGCCCGCCGTGAACGCCATCGTCCCACCGCCCCAGATGAACCCGCCATAGGCGTTTTGGGCGGGGACAAAGGCGTCTGCCTCAACGCGCCTCTGACCGGGCTGCAAGACCTCCGGCGTCTTCTCCATCGGGAAGTCCTCGGGGTAGATCAGGTCGTCCCAATCGCTCCGCACCCGCCACGCGTTGTTGATCACGACAATCCGGTCAAACAGGGCGCGGGGCCAGTCTTGGCACTCAACCGCGTTGGGGCCACTGCCCAGTAGGAGAACGTTCGTCATGGGCGGCCTTCTTCACTCTGCGATCACGCAAAGATGGGGCAAGCCCGCCAAAAGTCATGCGATTATGGCGCGTTGGGCCCAAGTTTCAGATGCACCTCGTCCAGATCAACTGCGCCCAAGGGCATCTTGTTGGCAGGTGTCTCGAAATCATACTGAAAGAGACGAAAATCCTTATGATAAATCTCCCACATCAGGTGCATGGAGAGATCGTCAAAGTAGTCCTGCACCGGATGCGCGCGTTTGGGTCCGTGACCTTCGCTTTCATTGAACCTCGGGACGTCCTCAATCGCGATGGGGTGCTTCATCTCGATATTGTCCAAGACCACCCGCATGCCTTCGTTAAAATCTTCGGTAAAAAAGATATGGTCGTAGGTGCCGCCCCCGTGGATCAGGGTGCTGACATGGCCCGAGACAGGCGACCAGTGGATGTCGGGATCCATCGGGCGGCGGAACTTGATGGTGTCGCGCGCAAACAGCAAAAACCGCCGGAAATTGGCGATCTGGTCGAAGTCGAACCCATCCTCGGGGCTGCCCACATCGATGCCGTAAGTCTGGCTAAGCTGCGGCACAAGGTTGCCGCGATAGCGTTTGCCGTTGCGCTGGATGCCGGCGATCTTGTCGAAAAAGGCCGAGAGGATACGGGTGTAAGGATTGCGCACACAGGTGAAGGCGTAGGACTTATGCGCCTTCACATTGGCCGAGATCGCCTCCTGGCTCTCGTCCATGCCCCATTTGTGCATCCCGTCCTTGGCATCATGAATATCGCCGTCATAGTAGCGGCCATTGTCCACGTAATACATGATCTGCCCGATGCTCGAGCACGCGCATTTCGGCACCACGCGGTAGACCACGCTTTCGCTTGTTGTCATCCAGGTTCCGGGGAATCCCATGCCTCGATCTCCTCAAAGGGCCCGCATTCTGAGGTGCGGTGCTTGAACCATTCTAGCAAGCCTGTATGCAGATTGCACCCCCGACCGGGCAGTCCCAATCGGGCAGGCCCCTGTAAATGGTAAGACATGGTAAGACACCGGACATGACCCGCATCGCCTTCATCCTGCTGTGTCACAAAGACCCCGAGGCTGTGGTCGCGCAAGCCAAGCGGCTGACGGCGGAAGGGGACGCGATGGTCATCCATTTCGACGCCAGCGCCCCGGGTGCAGCGTTTCAGGCGATCAAAGACGGTATAGCATCCTTGCCAAACGTGATCCTCGCGCCGCGCCGGGTCAAATGCGGGTGGGGCGAGTGGAGCCTTGTTGAAGCAACGCTTGTGGCCCTCAAAGCCGCCGAGGCTGCGTTCAAGGACGCGAGCCATTTCTACATGCTGTCTGGTGATTGCATGCCGGTAAAGTCCGCCGCCTTCGCCCATGCGATGCTGGCCCCTGCGAAGACCGACTATATCGAAAGCGTCGATTTCTATACCTCGGGCTGGATCAAGACCGGGATGCTGGAGGACCGCCTGATCTATCGGCACTGGTTTAACGAGCGTACGCAACCGCGCCGGTTTTATGCCGCGTGGAACCTGCAAAAGAAGTTGGGGTTCAGCCGTAAGCCACCGCCCGACTTGCGCCTGATGATCGGCAGCCAGTGGTGGTGTCTGCGTCGCAGCACGGTCGAGACGCTGCTGGGCTTCATCGCCGAGCGCCCGGATGTGACGAAGTTTTTCCGCACGACCTGGATTCCCGACGAGACGTTTTTCCAGACGCTCGTGCGCCATCTTGTGGCCGATGCCGAGATCGACAGCCGCACACAGACCTTTTTGATGTTCACCGATTACGGGATGCCCGCGACCTTCTACAACGACCATTACGGCCTGCTTTTGGGGCAAGACTATCTGTTTGCCCGCAAGATCAGCCCCGAAGCGGCGGAGTTGAAGGCGCGGTTGGGGGTGCTGTGGTCCTCCGATCAGACCGAGTTCGAGATCTCGAACGAGGGGCGCAATCTGCACAGTTTCCTGACCCAGAGGGGCCGGATCGGACGCCGCTTTGCCCCGCGCTTCTGGGAGACGGAATCGAGTGTTGGGCGGGATCGCGAGTTGCTGATCATCGCGTGCAAGAAATGGCATGTGGCCAAGCGGCTGCTGGGCATGTCGCGGCACACGTTTGATCTGCGCGGGGTCGAATATCTGTTCAACGAACAAGATGCCGATCTGCCCGATCTGGGCGGGATTGAAAGCACCGTGGAAAAGCGGATGCGCCATCGGCGGGCGCTGTTGCGGATCTTGTATGATTACCACGGCACCGACCGGCTGGCGATTTGTCTCGACCCGTCGGCGGTAGATCTGATGCGGGATTTCTTCTCGGACAAGGTGCGCACGCGGATGCTGGAGATCAGTTGCGATTTCTCGGATGACTTCCTGCTGGGGCATGCGCGGCGCATTGGGCTGGCGGGCGAAACCTCGTCCGCAGATACGGTCGCGCGGTTGTTGCCGACCTTGCGTCAGGAGGTCTCGCTGGACCAAGACCGGATGCGCGAGGCGAATTTTTCCGATGTGTCGCGCATCGATGAGGCCGACACGCCGGACAAAAATGCGGGCGTTCTGGCAGAGTTTTTCCGCATCCCCTGGGACCAGGCCCACGGGATTGCCAGCGACCCGACGCTTTTCAAAGACTAAGGACAAACCCCATGGCTTATACTTACGATCCCGAAAACATCTTCGCCAAAATCCTGCGCGGCGAGATCCCGAACACCACCGTGATGGAGACCGAGCACAGTCTGGCGTTCGAGGATATCTACGCCCAGGCGCCGATCCATGTGCTGGTGATCCCGAAAGGGCCTTACGTGACCTATGATCACTTCGCAGCCGAGGCCTCCGATGCGGAGATCATCGACTACACCCGCACGATTGCCGCCTGCTGCGAAAAGCTGGGTGTCGCTGCGGATGGATGGCGGATGATTGCCAATTCCGGTGCCCATGGTGTGCAAGAGGTGCCGCATCTGCATGTGCATATTCTGGCGGGGCGAAACCTCGGGCGGATGCTCGAAAAAGGTTAATAAATCAATAAGTTATAGGTCAGCATCGGTGACCTATTGTTTCGCATGCGAAACAATAGGTCCGAAGCGGCCTCAATTTGTGGGGGTGCGCCTGGGACGGGCCGCAGGATTTGGATATTTAAGAAAAGCAAAGAAGGGCGATTGCCAGCTTTGCGCAAGGATCGGGTCGGTTTGAGTTTGGCGCTCGGGTAGGGCTTGGGACGACATGTTTGACCGGAGATTTGCCATGACGATCCAATTTCACCCCCTGCCCACGGATATCGTGCGCGGCTACCAAGCGGGCGCGCCTGACGCGAACGGCCAGATCCCTGAGCGCAGCCTTTCGGTTGGGGATGGAAATCCCTGCCGCCATTGCCTGAAGACCATTCCAGACGGGGCGGAGATGCTGATCCTGGCCCATTGCCCCTTTGCGGCCCTTATCCCTTATGCCGAGACTGGCCCGATTTTTCTATGTGCCGGGCCGTGCCGCGCCTTCGAGGAGGATGGCGTGCCGGAGGTTTTCACGACCAGCCCGGACTATCTGCTGAAAGGCTACACGGCGGATGAGCGGATCAAGTACGGCACCGGGCGTGTAACCCCTGTGGCGGAGTTGGCGTCTTATGCCGCGCAGGTCCTGGACGATCCGGAGATCGCCTTTGTCGATGTCCGATCCGCGCGTAACAATTGCTGGCAGGCGCGGATCACGCGCGCGACGCGGTCAGCTTAAGGAAGACATCTTCCAGGTCAGGCTCTTCGGTGGCGACATCTTTGATGGTGATCCCAGCGGCATGGACGGCGCTGAGCATGGCTTCCATATCCACCTTGCCCTTGCTGTAACTCAGCGCCAGCACATCGCCGCGCCGGGTCAGGGTGACGCCGTCTGGCAGGGGGATCTCGGCAGTGCTGGCGACCTCTGGCGTGACCAGCAGGGTCTTGGCATCGAGGCGCGCAAGCAGGTTGGCGGTCTTGTCCTGGGTGATCTTCTGGCCGTGATTGATGATGGCGATCTCGTCGCACATTTCCTGCGCTTCCTCCAGGTAATGCGTCGTCAGGATGATCGTCATCCCCTCGTCATTCAGCTTGCGTACATTGCGCCACAGCATTTGACGCAGCTCGATATCGACGCCGGCGGTCGGCTCGTCGAGCACGAGGACTTGCGGGCGGTGCACCAGCGCTTTGCCCAGCAAGAGCCTGCGCCGCATCCCGCCAGACAGGGTGCGCGCATAGGCATGGGCTTTGTCTTCCAACCCGACCAAAGCGAGGATTTCATCGCTGCGGCGCTGGGCTTTGGGCACACCGTAGAGACCGGCTTGCACCTCCAGCGCGCCACGGGGGGTGAAGAACGGATCAAGGTTCAGCTCCTGCGGCATCACCCCGATCGCGGCGCGGCTTTGGCGCGGGTTCACGTCCTGATCAAACCCCCAGATCGTCACCTGACCCGCCGATTTCTTCACCAGACCGGCCATGATGTTGATCAGCGTGGATTTGCCCGCACCGTTGGGGCCAAGCAGCCCGAAGATGGAGCCTGCAGGCACATCCAGATCGACGCCTTTCAGCGCCTCCTTGGGCTCGGTGCGCTTGGAGCCCGCATAGGTCTTGCGCAAACCCCGCAATGAGATGGCATTATGTGACATGGTGTTCCCTCGCGCGCTCTTGCCCGTACGGGTGGGCGCAGTAATATGGGCGCGACGTAACGTGCCCTCGCCTGCGCGGCAACCAAGAAGGACGATCCCCATGGCCACCCAAGTCCCCGAGACCGAGATCGTGAGCAAGCGCCGCATCGCCTGTGATGGCGGGGGGGCGGCGTCGGGTCATCCGCGCGTCTGGCTGCAAATCCCCGAGGATCAGGGCTGGGTCGAATGCGGATATTGCGACAAGCGGTTCGTGCATGAGGATCACGTCGAGGCCTGATTTGCCTTACGTAACCTGCCGCAACGTCAATCAACTTTGCACATAGACGGTTAATATCCGCGCGTTACCTTGTGGATATGTCCAACACAGACTCACAGGTGCGCGTGTATACCAAGGCGGAGCTGATCAGCGACGCAGCGGTGCATATTGTTGCCTTGATCCTCGCCTTGGCCGCGGTTCCGGTGATGATTACGCTGGCCGCGGTGCTGCGCGGCGATGCGGCTGCGGTGACATCGACCAGCATTTATGGCGCGACGTTGATTGCGATGATCTCGTGCTCGCTGATGTATAATCACCTGCCGCGCCCGGATTGGACGCCGTTCCTGAAGCGGCTCGACCACTCGGCGATTTACTTCAAGATTGCAGGCACTTACACGCCCTTTGCCTTGCTGTCCGGTGGCCAAGGTCTGGCGATGCTTGCGGGGATCTGGATTGCAGCCCTTGTCGGCACGGGCCTGTCGGTCTTCTTGCCCAAGCGCAGCACCGCTTTGGGCATCGGCACCTGCCTTGCGATGGGCTGGGGCATCTTGATCGGTGGATGGGACTTGCTGAATGCGCTGTCACCGATGGTTGTGGTGCTGATGCTGGCGGGGGGGATCCTCTATACTGTGGGCACATTGTTTCTGGCCATGCAACATTGGCGCTTCCACAACACCATTTGGCATATTTTCGTCATGGTGGCCTCGCTGATCTTCTTCATCGCGGTGATGATGCACCTGGTGCAAAGCGCGGGCTGATCTGCGCGTGACAGACTGCGGCGTTCGCGGTATGTTCCGGCTGTGAAAGGGAGGTGGACATGCCAGTCGGACCCAAGCTTAACCCACATTTGAAGCGGTTCATTGCCAAACAACCGATGTTCTTTGTCGCCACTGCGGCACCGGACGGGCGGGTGAATGTCTCGCCCAAGGGCATGGACAGCCTGACAGTTCTATCGGACACGCGGATTGTCTGGCTGAACCTGTCGGGCAGCGGCAACGAGACGGCGGGCCATCTGCGCCAAGCCAACCGCATGACCCTGATGTTCTGCGCGTTCGAGGGCGATGCCTTGATCCTGCGGGTCTACGGGACCGCGCGCACCTTGCACCCTCGGGACCCCGATTGGGCGGAACTGGCCGCCTTATTCCCGCCCATGGCCGGATCGCGGCAGATCTTCGATATGGAGGTGGCGTCGGTGCAGACCTCCTGCGGGACGGGCGTGCCGTTCATGGAGGTGCGGGGCCAGCGCGGAGTGGACGAATTGCTGCCCTATTACGACGACATGGGCGAAGACGGGGTGCGCGCGTATTGGCGGCGCAAGAACACACGAACGATTGACGGGGCCGCGACGGGCCTAATTGAGGATTAATCGACCCTGCCTTTTGGGGTCAGGACCCATTAATCCTGCCGCCTTGGCGCAAATCCAGCGAAATCTCAGAGGTTTGGGGCGTGCAGGCAAGGGTGGTTCCCTTTTCAAACGACCCGAGCCGCTGAGATGAAGCTGGATTGGCGTCCTGCGGATTTGACGGATTTTCCCTCTGACCGTTGCCCGACAGGGTATCGCGCAGCGATGTCCCGAAAGGGTGCCTAACAGCTGCTTGAAATAGAACCACTATTCCCGCGCACCTGCGCGTTGTCAGAGAAAAAATCTGTCAAACCAAGGCGGCAGGATTAATGGGCCCTGACCCTAGCCCTTGACCGCGTTGCATGGCACATCTGGCGCACACCAAGCGAGGAGCGCGCACCATGGCCTTTGGCAAGGGACACCATCTGCATTTGATCGACGGCTCGGCCTATATCTTCCGGGCCTTCCACGCGCTGCCGCCTTTGATGCGTAAATCCGACGGGATGCCTGTCGGATCGGTCGCGGGGTTTTGCAACATGCTCCAGCGCTACGTCGAAGGAAATACCGGCCCGGATGCGGCGACGCATGTGGCGGTGATTTTCGACAAGGGCAGCCACACGTTTCGCAATGATCTCTATGACCAATACAAGGCCAACCGCGATGCGATGCCCGAGGATTTGCGCCCGCAGATCCCGCTGACCCGCGAAGCCAGCCGTGCGTTCAACATCGCCACGCATGAGGTCGAAGGGTTCGAGGCCGATGATATTATCGCCACGCTCGCCTGCAATGCGCGTGATGCGGGCGGGCGCGTGACGATCTTGTCCTCGGATAAAGATTTGATGCAACTGGTGGGCGACGGGGTCGAGATGCTCGACCCGATGAAGAACAAGCGGATTGATCGCGATGGGGTGCATGACAAATTCGGGGTCTACCCGGACCGGGTGGTCGATGTGCAGGCTTTGGCCGGGGATTCGGTCGATAACGTGCCGGGCGCGCCGGGGATCGGGATCAAGACGGCGGCGCTTTTGATCAACGAATACGGTGATCTGGATGGGCTGCTGGAACGCGCGGGCGAGATCAAGCAGCCCAAACGCCGCCAGACTTTGATCGATCATGCAGACCAGATCCGGCTGTCGCGCAGCCTCGTGCAGCTCGATTGTGGGATGACGCTGGAGTTCGGCCTCGACGATCTGGAAATGCTGGAGCCGGAGCCTGAAAAACTGCTCGCCTTCCTTGCTGAGATGGAGTTCCGCACGATCACCAAGCGCGTGTCCGAACGCCTCGGCGTGGCGGCCCCGGTGATCGAGGACACGCCTGCGGCGGCGGTGGATGTGCCCGAGGCGGCCCCGATTGATCCGTCGAAATACGTGACGATCCGCGATGCCGAGACCTTGAAGGCGTGGATCGCCAAGGCCCATGGGCGTGGCTATGTGGCTGTCGATACGGAGACGACTGCTCTGAACGAGATGCGTGCGGACCTTGTCGGCGTGTGCCTCTGCGTGGAGGCGGGCGAGGCGGCGTATTTGCCGCTGACCCACAAGGCGGGGGCTGCGGATGATCTGTTTGGTGACGAGAAACTGGCCGAGGGTCAGATGGATTTCGACGCGGCTTTGGCGCTGCTAAAGCCGATGCTGGAAGACGAGGCCGTGATCAAGATCGGCCAGAACATGAAATACGACGCCAAGATTTTGGCGCGGGTTGGCATCCAGATTGCGCCGATTGATGACACGATGCTGCTGTCTTACGCGCTGCATGGCGGGCTGCACAATCACGGGATGGACAGTCTGGCCGAGCGGTATTTGCAGCACACGCCGATCCCGATCAAGACGCTGCTCGGCACCGGCAAAAGTGCGATCACCTTCGACCGGGTGCCTGTGGATGAGGCGACGAAATACGCCGCTGAGGATGCGGATGTGACCTTGCGCCTGTGGCAATTGTTCAAGCCGCAGCTCCATGCCAGCAAGGTCACGCGGGTCTATGAGGGGCTCGAGCGGCCTCTGGTGCCGGTGCTGAGCCGGATGGAAATGCACGGGATCAAGGTGGACCGTGACACGCTTTCGCGGATGTCGAATGCGTTTGCCCAAAAGATGGCGGGGCTTGAGGCGGAAATTCACGAGCTGGCCGGGCAAAGCTTCAATGTCGGCTCCCCGAAGCAACTTGGTGAAATCCTGTTCGATAAGATGGAGCTGCCCGGTGGCAAGAAGGGCAAGACCGGGGCGTACTCAACAGGCGCGGATATTCTGGAGGACCTGGCGACCGAGCATGATTTGCCTGGACGGGTGCTCGATTGGCGGCAACTCTCGAAGCTGAAATCGACTTATACGGATGCGTTGCAGGAGCATATTCACCCCGATACAGGCCGGGTGCATACGTCGTATTCCATCGCCGGGGCCAATACCGGGCGGCTGGCCTCGACCGATCCGAACTTGCAGAATATTCCGGTGCGCTCTGAAGAGGGCCGCCGCATTCGCGAGGCGTTTATTGCGGAGCCGGGAAATGTGTTGGTGTCGCTGGACTATAGCCAGATCGAGCTACGGATTTTGGCCCATGTCGCGGGGATTGATGCCTTGAAACAGGCGTTCCGCGATGGCCTCGATATCCATGCGATGACCGCGTCCGAGATGTTTAATGTGCCGCTGGACGAGATGACGTCAGACGTGCGGCGTCAGGCCAAGGCGATTAACTTTGGGGTCATCTACGGGATTTCCGGCTTTGGTCTGGCGCGTAACTTGCGCATCCCTAGAGCCGAGGCGCAGGGCTTCATCGACCGCTATTTCGAACGGTTTCCGGGCATTCGCGCCTATATGGATGACACCGTGGCCTTTGCCAAAGAACATGGCCGGGTCGAGACGCTGTTTGGGCGGCGCATTCACACGCCCGAGATTAACGCCAAGGGGCCGGGCGCGGGCTTTGCCAAGCGCGCCGCGATCAACGCGCCGATCCAAGGGACGGCGGCTGACATTATCCGGCGCGCGATGGTGCGGATGGACGCCGCGATTGAGGGGCTGCCTGCGAAGATGCTGCTTCAGGTCCATGACGAGCTGATCTTCGAGGTCGCCGAAGACGCGGTGGACGATCTGACAGGTCGTGCGCGCGCGGTCATGGAAGGTGCGTGTGATCCGGTTGTGAAGCTGGACGTGCCCCTGGTGGTGGATGCGGGGCAGGGTGCCAGTTGGGCTGAGGCGCACTGATCGCAACTGTGCCGCGCGGTGCCCCGTCGGAGCCTCCGGCGGGGATATTTTGAAAAGCAAAGAGGGTTAGGCCTCGCTGGTCTTACCTTCGGTCTTGGCGCGGATTTCGGCCATCCGCACGCCCAAGGCATCTTGGCGGGGGCCCATGATCTCGCGCACTTTGGCCACGTATTCGGGGTTGTCGATGGGCAGCACCCCGGTTTTGTAGACGGGCGCGACCTCGATCATCGCGGCGCGGTCGCTTTCGTCGAAGGCATCGACCATGGCTTGCGCGGTGTCATGCGCGATACCGAGGGTTTCGAGGACAGAGCGGCTCATCCTGAGCGAGCTGTCATAGGTTTCGCGGATGATGTCGCGGCACCCGGCCTCGTAAAGCTCGTAGACGTGGTGGCGGTTCACCGCGCGGGCCATGATGTGGACCTTGGGATAGTTGGCAGAAATATAGCGCACCAGTTCGGTGATTTTCTCGCGGTCGTCGATGGCGATGATCAGGCAGCGCGCCTCGGCGATCCCGGCGGCTTGCAGCAGATCGGGCCGTGTTGCATCCCCGAAGAACAGCCGCACGCCGAAGGTGCGCAGCGCGTCGATCTGGCGAGACGAATAGTCGATCATCGTGGTGTGGTAGCCCGCCGACAAAAGCACCCGGTTGATCAGCCCCCCGACACGGCCTGCGCCGGCGATGATGATCTGGCCATCTTCGGGCATGTCATCGGCCTCGCGCGCCTCGGCCCCGGCATAGCGCGGCGCGATTACGCGGTCATAGAGGATGAACAGCGCCGGGGTCAGCAGCATGGAAATGGCCACCACGAGCAGCAGGATATCGGCGAGGTCGGGCGGCAAGATCGCATTGCCAACGGTGAAGCTGAGCAGCACGAAGCCGAACTCGCCCGCTTGCGCCAGCCCCAGCGCCAGAAGCCAGCGGTCTGCCCCGTTTATCTTGAAGATGATGCCGAGGATATAGAGCACGAGGCCCTTGATGAACATCAGCCCGACCGCCAGCCCCATGATGGTGGCGAGGGAGCCGAAGAGCAGCTCAAAATCAATGGCCGCGCCCACGGTCATGAAGAAGAGGCCCAGGAGCAGACCTTTGAACGGGTCGATGTCTGATTCCAGCTCGTGACGGTATTCGGAATTTGCCAGCACCACGCCCGCAAGGAAGGTGCCGAGTGCTGGCGACAAGCCAACGAGGCTCATCAACAGGGCGATCCCGATCACCATCATCAACGCGGTCGCGGTGAACAGCTCGCGCAATTGCGCCCCGGCGATGAACCGAAAGAGCGGGCGCGTCAGAACGCTGCCCACGAGGATCACGAACGCAATGGCCGCGATGTTGACGAGGGCCAGTTGCCACCCCGCCAGCCCATCGACGAGGCTGAGCGCCGGGCTGGCATGATCGCCCTCGCCCGAATGGCCCGCCGCACTGCCCGCTGCATCGTGGACGACTGCGGGATCGACAAGGTGGATCAGATCAGGCATCGCCAGCAAGGGCATCAGCGCGAGCATCGGGATGACGGCAATGTCCTGGGTCAGCAGGACGGCAAAGCTGCCCTCGCCCCCATCGGATTTCATCAGCCCCTTTTCGCCCAGCGTTTGCAGCACAATCGCGGTGGAGGACAGCGCCAGCACAAGTCCGCAGGCGAGCGCGATGGTCCAGGGTTGGCCGAGCACCATCGCGGCGGCCATGACCAGAAGCGTGGTGCCTGCGACTTGCCCGCCGCCAAGGCCGATCAGGCGGGCGCGCATCTCCCACAGGCGTTTTGGCTCCAGCTCCAGCCCGATCAGGAACAGCATCATGACGACGCCGAACTCGGCGAAGTGTTGGATGGAGATGACGTCGACATTCAGCAAAGCCAGCACCGGCGAGATCACGATCCCCGCGATCAGATAGCCCAGCACCGAGCCCAGCCCGAGGCGGCTGGCAATCGGCACAGCGGCGACCCCGGCGATGAGGAAGATGAAGGCGAGCAGCAGGAAATCGGTCATGGGGGGCGGTCCTTGGGGCGTTCCAACCCACCAAAGCCGATATAGGGACGGTTGGCCAGTCGGCTTGCGATCCCAGTTTGTGATTTCAAGAGTGCGGGGGCGCGGCCAGTTTTGGAGTTGCCCCGAATGATCCGTCCATCAGTTCGACAACCTCGTCACGCTCTAGTTGCGCGGCCATATCACGGAGTTCACGGATCAAGACCAGCCGCTTTTGATACGTGTCGGCCCAGATATTAGCGCTTTCGGCATGGGACTTCTGGGCATCGGCGAACACTTTTGCCGTTTCGGCTTCAAGTTTTGCGATCTCGGCACTGACTTGCGCGTTCTTCAAAGCGGGTCCTTCCAGCACAGCCTTCACGCGCCCGACTGCGAGTTCAGTCACGGATTTGAGATCCTCTCCGACCGTTGATCCTCCTGGCATCCCTAAATCCATCAGCGAGGTCATTTGCGCATAGATGGCTTGTTGCAGCCGCTCGCGGTGCCCGCCTGTGCCTTGCCCCGGCAAAGTGCGCCCCTGAGGCAAGCGTCCGTTGCGATAGTCAACGAAGGTGTCGATAACCGACCGCGCGACCCGTGCAGCTTTCGCGCCGCGCAACCCCATCGAAACCATTGCAAATCCATGCTCGGTATAGGCCCAAGGGCGGGTGCGTCGCCCGCCATGAGACCTTGAGATCACAGATTGTGATTTCAATGCGGCCCATTCTTCTTTGGTCAACTGGAAGGCATAATGATCCGGAAACCGATCTGCATTGCGTTTGCGCTGCTGGTTCACATCGCCGGTTTTGCGACCAAAGAAAGCTGCCAGATCAGCGTCGAGGATAACGCGCTGGCCTCGCACGTCGAATATGACCTGAGCAATGTCTTCCGGCTTGAGTGTGATCATGATCGAGCTCTCATCTGATATGAGGAACGATAGGCTTGCCTCCGGCCTATGTCATCCCCACAAGGCATCCATGCTTATCGCCTTCAACAAACCCATGAATGTCCTTAGTCAGTTCACCGATGAAGGTCAGTGGCAGGGCCTCAAGCGGTGGATTGATGTGCCGGGGGTCTATGCCGCGGGGCGGTTGGATCGCGACAGTGAAGGGTTGCTGCTGTTGACCGATGACGGACGCCAGCAGGCGCGGATTTCCTCGCCAAAGGGCAAGACCCCGAAAACGTATTACGCGCTGGTCGAAGGGGTGCCAGACGCAGGCGCGCTGGACGCCTTGGCGCGAGGGGTGAGCCTGAAAGATGGCGTGACGCGCCCCGCTCGGGCGGCCTCGGTGCCCGAGCCGGACTGGATCTGGCCGCGCGATCCGCCGGTGCGGGTGCGTAAGACGGTGACCGACACGTGGCTGCGCCTGACGATCACCGAAGGCAAGAACCGTCAGGTCCGGCGCATGTGTGCGGCTGTGGGGTTTCCGGTGATCCGGTTGGTGCGCTACTCGATTGGGGAGTGGACGATTGACGGGCTTGAGCCGGGGGCGTGGCGCGATGTTGGAGGTTGAGGTCAAGACGCTTGGCGCGCTGCGCGACTGGCTGAGGGCGCATCATGGACAGGCCGAAAGCGTCTGGATGATCACCTACAAGAAGCACACCGATCACTACCTCGCCTATGGGGATGCGATTGACGAGCTCTTGTGTTGGGGCTGGGTGGATTCGGTGACGGGGCGGATGGACGCGGATCGCTCGAAGTTGCGGATCTCGCCGCGCAATCCGAAAAGCGCTTGGTCTGCCGTCAACAAGGAGAAGGTCGCGCGGATGCGGGCTGAAGGGCGGATGCAGCCTGCGGGCGAGGCGATGATCGAGATCGCGCAGGCCAATGGCATGTGGGCGTTTCTCGACGATGTTGAGCGGTTGGAGGTGCCCGCGGACCTAAGCGACGCGCTCGGGGATTTGCGAGGCGTCTGGGACGACTGGCCGCGCTCGGTTAAGCGGGGCACGCTGGAGTGGATCAAGACGGCGAAGACGGCACTGACACGGGGCAAGCGGATTGCAGATGTTGTGGATAGTGCGGGGCGGGGGCTGCGGCCAAGCCCGTTTCTGCGTTAGGGCGTCAGGCGGTCACACGCGACACGATCTTGCGCGTCGTCGGAGCCACAATCAGCACGACCGGGAATGCGACCAACCATGCAGTCGCCCAAGACGCCATCCAGAGCGCGGGAAGTGTGGGGGCGAGACCAACGGCTTGGAAGGTCGAGATGCCCGACACGATCAAGGACATCAGGCCGGATAGGAGGAAGCCGAACAAGGTCGGGGCGTAGCGGGTGGGGATCATGGTGCTCTCGATTTAAACTTCGAGAGCTAAATATATTCTGCGATGCAGCAATGCAAGCGCTATGCGTCCAACTCCGCACTTGGGATCACCGGAAAGAACTGCCCCCCAGACCACAGTCCGAACCAGCCCTCGTGATGCGTGCCGATCTCGACGAGGCGGTAGAAGCTCTTGCGGTCGATCAGGGCCTCTAGGCCTGCGCGGACCTCGACATAGGGCGATGGCTCGCCGGTCTCAGGATCCCGCACCACGCGGATGGGGTGGGCGGGGCCTGCGGTCACAACGTCTTCGACTTGTGTGGTGAAGGTGATCGACTGTGCCGCGCCCTCATCCGCGACCTCGAAATCCACCGCCACGAAAGGCGCATCATCGACGCGAATCCCCACCTTTTCCACCGGGGTGACCAAAAAGAACTTGCCGCCTTCCAGCTTCAGGATCGACGAGAACAGCTTTACCAGCCCCGGACGCCCAATCGGCGTGCCCAGATAGAACCATGTCCCATCGCGCGCGATCCTGATGTCGAGATTCCCGCAAAACGGCGGATTCCACAGATGCACGGGCGGCGGGCCCTTCTTGCCAGCGGCGCGCGCGGAGGCGGCGAGGCCGTCTGCGGTGGGGGTCACGATGTTTTGTGCACTCATTGCTTTTGCCATTTGTGTTTGCAGCGATAGGTTGTGATGAAGACATACTTAATTTTAGTCCGGAGCGCGACCATGGCAGACCCCGAAAACCTTGTGGCCGAAATCGAGGCGCTGAGCGCCAAGCTGGCCGAAGCAAAGGCCAGCATCGCCACACGCATCATCGGCCAAGAGCAGGTTGTGGACCTCGCCCTGACCGCGATGCTGTCGGGCGGGCATGCGCTGTTGATGGGTTTGCCGGGCCTTGGCAAAACCTTGCTGGTGGACACGCTCAGCACCACGATGGGGTTGAGCGCCAACCGGGTGCAGTTCACGCCGGACTTGATGCCTGCGGATATTTTGGGCTCGGAAGTGCTGGAGACGGGCGAGGATGGCGCGCGGTCGTTCCGGTTTATCGAGGGGCCGATTTTCGCGCAGCTGTTGATGGCCGACGAGATCAACCGGGCCTCGCCGCGTACACAGTCTGCGCTTTTGCAAGCGATGCAGGAGAAAGAGGTCACGATTGCGGGCCAGCATCGGCCTTTGCCGGCACCGTTCCATGTCCTCGCCACCCAGAACCCGATCGAGCAGGAAGGCACCTATCCGCTGCCCGAAGCGCAGCTTGACCGGTTCCTGTTGCAGATCAACGTGGACTACCCGGACCGCGAGACCGAGCGCGGCATTTTGCTGGCGACCACCGGGACCGAGGATGCCGCCCCTCATCAGGTGTTCGATGGCGACGCGTTGCAGGCGGCCCAAACCCTCGTCCGCCGGATGCCTGTGGGCGACGCAGTGGTCGAGGCGATCCTTGATCTGGTGCGCGCCTGCCGTCCGGGCGAAGCGGAGGCCTCGGCAGCGGTGCGCGACGGCATTGCATGGGGGCCGGGACCGCGTGCGGCGCAATCGCTGATGCTATGCGCACGGGCGCGGGCCTTGTTGCAGGGACGCCTCGCGCCATCGGTCGAGGACGTTGCCGCCCTCGCGCGCCCTGTCCTCTCGCACCGCATGGCGCTGACCTTTGCAGCGCGCGCGGAAGGCCAGAGCCTGCCTGCCATCATCGACAGCGTCACGGCGCAGGTCACCAAAGTCGAGGCCGCCGCGTGACATCTTCCGCGCCCATGACCCTGCACACGCCCGAGACGCTGCGCCATCGGTCCGAGACCGTGGCAAGCGCGCTTCCGGCCTTGATGGCGAGTGCCGAGCATCTTGCGGCGACTGTGCTGCTGGGTGTGCATGGTCGCAGGCGTGCGGGGATGGGTGACGAGTTCTGGCAATACCGACCTGCCGAGGCGGGCGACAGTTTCCGCAACATCGATTGGCGACGCTCGGCCCGCGCGGACACGCCTTTCGTGCGCGAAACCGAATGGCAGGCGGCGCAAGCGGTGATGCTGGGCGTCGATGACAGTGCTTCGATGGCGTTCTCGGGGCATAAATCGAGGCCCTCGAAACTGCGGCGCGCGCAGACGCTTGCGATGGGTTTGGCGATTTTGGCCGTCAAAGGCGGCGAGCGTGTGGGGCTGACCGATCTGCAAGAGCCTCCCAAAGGCGGCAAAGGGCAGTTGCTGCGGTTGGCGCAAGCGCTCATGGACCCCGCTGATCCTGCGGATTACGGCGCACCGAAGCCGCGCAATATGCCCTCGGGCAGTCGCGCGGTGTTTCTGTCGGATTTCCTAGGGCCGATGGAGCCTGTGCAAACTGCGCTGACCAGTGCTGCGGACCGAGGCGTGCGCGGGGCGATTGTGCAAGTACTCGACCCGGATGAGGAGGCATTTCCGTATGATGGCCGCACGGTGTTCACCTCGATGCAGGGCCAGTTGCGGTTCGAGACGCTCAAGGCCAAAGGTCTGCGCCAAGCCTATCTGGACCGCCTTGCGGCGCGTCGGGATGCCCTTTCAACGCTGGCACGGCGCACGGGTTGGCAGATGACCACGCACCACACGGGCGATGCGGCTGAGCCTGCCTTGATGTGGCTTTACCGTGCTTTGGATCGGGCCGCCTGATGTTTGCACTCGGACCCATTGCGTTTGCGACCCCTTGGCTGCTGCTGGGCCTCATTGCCTTGCCGATCCTGTGGCTGATCCTGCGCGCCGTGCCGCCTGCGCCAATCACGCGGCGGTTTCCGGGCGTGGCGTTGTTGCTGGGCCTGAAGGATCCCGAGACGGAGACGGACAAAACGCCGTGGTGGCTGTTGGTGCTACGCGCACTCGCCGTCGCCGCGATGATCGTGGGCTTTGCCGGGCCGGTGCTGAACCCCGAAGAAGAGGTCGCCGGAACCGGGCCTTTGCTGATCGTCTCGGACGCCACCTGGGCCAGTGCGCGCGATTGGCCTGCAAGGCGAGATCGGATGGAAAGCGCATTGCGCGAGGCTGCGCGTTTGGGCCGGCCCGTGGCGCTTGTTGCCTTGACCGATCCGCCGCCCGAGGCCCCGCGGTTCCAGCCCGCCGAGACCGTCCTGAACACTTTGCCCGGTTTCCGGCCTGCGCCATATGCGCCGGATGCGTTTGTCGTCACTGAATGGACGGACCGGTTAGAGGGCGGGTTTGATACGCTCTGGTTTTCGGATGGGCTTGACCGTCCAGACCGCGCGGACCTGATCGCGGCGTTTGAGGCGCGCGGTAGCCTCAGCGTTGTCGAAGGACCGCGCCCGGTGCTTGGTCTGCGTCCGGCCCAGATCCTCGACGGGGCGGTGTCTGTGACGGCGCTGCGCAGTCCTGCAAGCGAGGCGCGCGATGTGACCGTGCTGGCGCGCGGCCCGGATCCGAGCGGCGTGCAACGCATTCTCGCGCGCGTGCCGATGACGTTTGAGGCGGGTGCGCCCGAGGCGACTGCCCAGACCGTTCTGCCGTCCGAACTGCGCAACCGCATCACCCGGTTCGAGATTGAAGGCCACAGCACCGCCGGGGCCGTCAGCCTGACCGATGACAGCCTGCAACGGCGCGAAATCGCGCTCTATACTGGGCGCGATGACAGCGAGGGGTTGGAGCTGCTGGAACCGCTCCATTACCTGCGCCGCGCGCTCGCGCCGACCGCTGATCTGCTGGAATTGCCCCTGACGGATGTTCTGCCTGCCAACCCCGATGTGATTGTGCTGGCGGATGTGGCGCAATTGGCCGGGACCGAGGCGGCTGGCATCATCGAGTGGGTCGAAAACGGCGGGCTTCTGCTGCGCTTCGCAGGTCCGCGCCTCGCCGCATCCGATGTGGCGCGGACCGAAGAAGACCCGCTTTTGCCCGTGCGCCTACGCGCCGGGGGCCGCAGTGTTGGTGGCGCGATGAGTTGGGGCGAGCCAAAGTCCTTGCGCCCGTTCACCGAAGGCACGCCGTTCTTCGGGCTGCAGGTGCCGCCGGAGGTGACGGTGACCTCGCAAGTGATGGCGCAACCGGATCCAGACCTACCGGACCGCGTGATTGCGTCGCTCGCCGATGGCACACCACTGGTGACGCGCCAATCTTTGGGCCAAGGCCAGATCGTCTTGATGCATGTGACGGCCAATGCGGAATGGTCCACGCTGCCTTTGTCGGTGCTCTTTGTCCAGATGCTCGAACGTCTCGCAGTGTCCACGCGTCCGACTGCGTTGACCGCCGACGCGCTGGCGGGGACCACATGGGTGCCGGATCAGCGGCTGAGCGCGTTCGGGCAGCTTGAGGATGCGGGCGTATTGCCGGGGGTGCCCGGCGAGCGTTTGGTCGATGTGGTGCTGGGACCGGACTTGCCGCCAGGCCTTTACGTGGGCGGCGACCAGCGGCTGGCATTGAATGTGACTGGACCGGAGACGGTGCTGGGGCCTGCGATTTGGCCTGCTTCCGTCACGGTCGAGGGGATCGAGATCGTGGAGGAGCAGAACTTGATGGCATGGTTGCTAAGTGCGGCGCTGGGCCTGTTGGCGCTGGATATCCTCGCAGCCCTTGCCTTGTCGGGGCGGCTGCGCGGGCCGCGTGCGGGGGCGGTTGCGGCCTTGGCGTTGAGCGTGCTGTTGGCGGTCCCACACGCCGCGGACGCGCAAGAACCGGGCGATGATGCTTTCGCGATTGCGGCCACGGCGGATGTGGTCTTGGCGCATGTGATCACGGGCGATGCGCGTCTTGACGAAGTGGCCTATGCTGGGCTGAGCGGGTTGTCGCAAATCCTGTTCCGCCGCACCGCGATCGAGCCTGCGGCACCTGTTGGCCTCAACCTCGAAACCGATGAGTTGTCGTTTTTCCCATTCCTCTATTGGCCCGTAACGCCGGACCAACCGCTGCCGTCAGCCGAAGCATACGCAAAGCTGAACCGCTACCTACGCACCGGCGGCATGATCCTGTTTGATACGCGCGATGCCGATATCTCCGTCGCCGGGCGCACGACGGACGGGCTGCGTGGGTTGCAGCGTTTGGCCGCAAGCCTTGATATCCCGCCGCTGGAGCGTGTGCCGGGCGATCATGTTCTGACGCGCACGTTCTATTTGTTGCAAGATTTTCCGGGGCGTTATGCGGGCCGCAATGTCTGGGTGGAAGCTGCCCCCGAGGATGCCGAGCAGGTCGAGGGGATGCCGTTTCGCAACCTCAATGACGGGGTGACGCCGGTGGTGATCGGCGGCAATGACTGGGCGGCGGCCTGGGCGGTGGACGAGGCCGGGCGGCAGATGTTCCCGGTGGGGCGCGGCTTTTCGGGGCGTCAGCAGCGCGAGCTGGCCTACCGGTTTGGCGTGAACCTGATCATGCATGTGCTGACCGGCAATTATAAATCAGATCAGGTGCATGTGCCCGCCCTGCTGGAAAGGATCGGCCAATGAGCGGTGAGGTGATTTTCGACCCTCTTTTGCCGTGGGCGGTGCTGGCCGGACTGGCCGCGATCTTTGCGGTGCTGTTGGCCTTTGCCGGGTGGCGCGGCTTGCTGGGCGCGTGGCTGCGCGCGATGGGCGTCGCGGTGATCTTGCTGGCGCTGGCGAACCCGTCCTTGCAGGAAGAAGACCGCGAGCCGCTGTCGGATATCGTGCTGATCCTTGTGGACGAAACGGCCAGCCAGCGGATCGCAGGGCGCGCGGCCCAGACCGAAGCCGCGCTGGCCGAGCTGAGCACCGAGGTTGAAGCGCGCCGCAACACCGAATTGCGCGTGGTGCGTCTGAGCGATGCGCCCGGCGATGGCGGCACACTCGCGATGGGGGCCCTGGCCGAGGCGCTGTCGGAAATCCCGTCGGCGCGCCTTGCGGGGGCCGTGTTGCTGTCGGACGGACAGGTGCATGACGTCGAAGGCGCGCCTGCGCTGCCTGCGCCGTTGCATGTCTTGCTGACCGGGCAGCCCGAAGACTGGGACCGCCGCTTGTTGGTCAAGACCGCGCCCAGCTTTGGGATTATCGGCGAAGAGGTCACGATCACTCTGCGGATCGAGGATCAGGGCGCTGTGCCCGAGGCCGAACGGGCCGGGCGCGCTGATCTGACCGTGTCGGTCGATGGCGGCACGCCGTTCACGGTGCAATTGCCGGTGGATCGCGACATTGAGGTGCCTTTGGTGCTGAGCCATGGGGGCATGAATGTGGTGCAGTTCACCTTGCCCGAAGCCGCCGGCGAGTTGACCGACCGCAACAATGCCGCCGTGGTGCAAATCAACGGGGTGCGCGACCGCTTGCGGGTGCTTTTGGTGTCGGGCGAGCCCCATGCGGGCGAGCGGACATGGCGCAACCTGCTGAAATCCGACAGCGCCGTGGATCTGGTGCATTTCACCATCCTGCGCCCGCCCGAAAAGCAAGACGGCGTTCCGGTCACCGAGCTGAGCCTGATCGCCTTTCCGACGCGCGAGCTGTTTCTGGATAAGATCGACGAGTTCGATCTGATCATCTTCGATCGCTACACGCGGCGTGGAATTCTGCCGCCGATCTATTTCGACAATATCGCAAATTATGTGCGCGAAGGCGGGGCGGTTTTAATCGCTGCGGGGCCGGGATTTGCGGCGGCGCAGTCCATTTTCCGCTCGCCCCTGGGGGAGATTATTCCGGCGCGTCCGACCGCTCAGGTTCTGGAACAGGGGTTCAAACCGCGCATCCCCGAGCTGGGCCACCGCCATCCTGTGACCGCAGGGCTGGTGCCGAGCACGGATCCGGACGCCGACCCACCCTGGGGCCGATGGATGCGGTTGATCGAGGTGGAAGCGACCTCGGGACATACGGTGATGACCGGGCCGGAGGAGCGCCCGCTGTTGCAACTCGACCGGGTTGGAGAGGGGCGGATCGCGCTGCTGGCCTCGGATCACGCATGGCTGTGGGACCGTGGCTTTGAAGGGGGCGGGCCGCAACTGGAGTTGTTGCGGCGTCTGGCGCATTGGATGATGGCTGAGCCGGATCTGGAAGAGGACGCGCTTGTCGCCGAGGCGGAAGGCCAGACGATGACCATCACCCGCCGCGCGCTGGATGATGATGCGCGCGAGGTGGCGATCACCGGGCCGGATGGTGTCGTCACGGTATTGCCGCTCGAAGAGGTAGCACCAGGCCGGATGCAAGCGGTGTTCGAGGCCCCCGAGCCGGGGCTGTACCGCCTTGTCGAAGGGGATCTGAGCACGGTTGCCGCGCTCGGCCCCGCTGCCCCGCGCGAGTTTGAAGCAACGATTGCCAGTGCGGAGCCGCTGGGTCCGGTCGTTCGGGCGGCGGGGGGCGGCATTCTGGCGCTGTCTGACGGCGTGCCCTCGGTCCGCGAGGTGCGTCCGGGGCGCACGGCGGCGGGACGCGGCTGGATCGGGCTGACCCCGCGCGATGCGGCGGTGACGACAAACCTAAGCGTGTCGCCCTTGATTGCGGCGTGGATGTTCTTGTTGCTGATCGCGGGGCTGACGCTGCTGGCGTGGTTGCGTGAGGGGCGCCGGGCTTGAGTATTTGGAGAACCCTGAAACGGGGGCAAGGCGTTACTCGGTAAGCTTAAGTCGGTAGGGTGCGCTGGTGTGTCCAAGCGTGCAGGTCGCGGTGATCGTGATGTATGCGAGGCTTTGCAGATCGGGCAGACCGAGGCTGCGGGTGAAGGGTTGTTCTTCCACATGAGGATGGGCGAGGGGGCGGACCGCGATCTCCGATCCATCCGGCGCAAAGACCTGCCACGCATTGGCATAATGCGCCCAGCCGGTATCTGGATGGCTGAGGGTCACCGACAGGCGCGCCCCGGACAGGGTTGCGCTTTCGATCACTGGGGCGTCGGCATGGGCAGCCGCCCCGGCGAGTGAGACAATGAAGGGCAGGATGAAACGGCGCATGGGTGATCCTTATTGGGTGGGCCTTATTTGGCGGGGCGGCTCATTATGTCCTATAGGGGGTTCAAAAGATCTGGGCTAGACTAATGTCTAAATTGGTAATATTACCTTACCAATCAGCGACGGAGGACGCCCGAATGGAAATGCCGACACCCAGCCCGATTGTCTTGGCCAAGAAAGATCTGGTCGTCGCCCGGCTGAAGGAAGTGCTGCCCGAAGACGCGGTGATCCATATCGCGGAAGAAACCCGCGCCTATGAATGCGACGCGCTAACCGCCTATAAATGCCCACCTTTGGCGGCTGTCCTTCCGTCCAACACCAAAGAAGTCAGCGACATCCTGCGCATTTGCCATGAAGAGGGCGTCCCCGTGGTTCCGCGCGGATCGGGCACCTCGCTTGCAGGCGGCGCACTTCCGACGGCTGATTCCATTATCCTCGGGGTGGCGCGGCTGAATGATGTGCTCGAGACCAGCTATGAGGACCGCTACATTCGTGTGCAATCAGGGCGCACCAACCTGAGTGTGTCCGGCGCTGTCGAGGAAGAAGAGTTCTTCTATGCGCCCGACCCCTCCAGCCAGCTGGCCTGTGCGATTGCGGGCAATGTGGCGATGAACTCCGGCGGCGCGCATTGCCTGAAATACGGTGTGACCACGAACAACCTGCTGGGCGTGACCATGGTGCTGATGGACGGCACGGTGGTGGAGCTGGGCGGTGCGCATCTCGATAACGGTCAGTTGGACCTGTTGGGGGTGGTGTGTGGGTCCGAAGGCCAGCTCGGTGTTGTGACCGAAGCCACCTTGCGGATCCTGCGCAAACCCGAGGGCGCGCGTCCGGTGCTGATCGGGTTCAACGACAACGAGATCGCCGGGGCCTGTGTGGCCGAGATCATCAAGGAAGGCGTTTTGCCTGTCGCGATCGAGTTCATGGACCGGTTGTGCATCGAGACGACGGACAAGTTTTCCGGCGCGGGCTATCCTGATTGCGAGGCGCTTTTGATCGTCGAGGTCGAAGGCTCGCCCGCCGAGATTGATTATCAGCTGGGCAAGATCATGGCGATTGCCCGCAAATACGACCCGGTGGAGCTGCGCGAAAGCAAGTCCGCCGCCGAGAGTGCGAAGATCTGGAAAGGCCGCAAGAGCGCGTTTGGCGCGATTGGCCAGATCAGCGATTACATGTGTCTGGACGGGACGATCCCGGTTTCGTCGCTGCCATATGTTCTCAAACGCATCGGGGAGCTGGCCGATGAATACGGCCTGCGCGTGGGCAATGTGTTCCATGCGGGCGACGGCAATATGCACCCGCTGATCCTTTATGATGCGAACAAGCCGGGTGATCTGGAGCTGTGCGAAAACCTTGGCGCGGATATCTTGCGGCTCTGTGTCGAGGTGGGCGGTTGCCTGACCGGCGAGCACGGGGTCGGGATCGAAAAGCGCGATCTGATGTTCTCGCAGTTTGAGGCCGAGGACATGGAGGTGCAGTTATGGGTCAAGGATGTGTTTGACCCGGCATGGCTGCTGAACCCCGCAAAAGTGTTCCCGCTGTCGGTGACGCAAAGCCGTCGCGGCGTCGCGCTTGCTGCTGAATAAGGCATGGGGGCTTTGCCCCCTGACCCCCCAGGATATTTGAAAACGGAAGGGGACAACGTGATGTTGGCGCCCACTACTGAGGCTGAACTGGCCGAAGCGATTAAGACGACCTCTGGCCCGCTGCGCCTGCGCGGGGGGGGCACGCGGCCTATCGGCAAGCCCGTTGCGGGGGAGGTTCTGAGCGTGGCTGGCTTGTCGGGGATCGAGCTGTATGAGCCGGGCGCTTTGACGATTGTCGCCAAGGCAGGCACCCCTGTGGCCGAGATCGAGGCGGCTTTGGCGGCGGAAAACCAGCGCCTTCCGTTCGAGCCGATGGATCACCGCGATATCTTTGGCAGCACGGGCACCCCGACAATTGGCGGTGTGGTTGCGGGCAACATCTCTGGCCCGCGCCGCATTCAGGTGGGCGCTTGCCGTGACAGCCTGATCGGCGTGCGCTTTGTCGATGGGCATGGCACCGCGATCAAGAACGGCGGGCGCGTGATGAAGAATGTCACGGGGTATGATTTGGTCAAGCTGATGTGCGGGGCTTACGGCACACTGGGCGTGCTGAGCGAGGTCTCGTTCAAGGTGCTGCCGGGGGTGGAGGCGTGCTCCACCCTGTTGATCGATGGGCTGTCGGTCGAAGAGGCTGTCGCGGCGATGAGCGCGGCGCTCGGCTCGCCCTATGAGGTCAGTGGGGCCGCGCATGTGGTCAAGGGCGTGGACGGCACGCCGGTCACGATGCTGCGGCTGGAAGGGTTTAGTGCGTCTGTCGCCTACCGCGCGGGTAAATTGCAGGCGCTTTTGGGCGCAGGCACGATCGAGGCGGATTTGGACAAGACCACCGCTGGCTGGCAATGGGTGCGTGACGCGGAAAAATTCGCGGGCAGCACGGGTGATCTGTGGCGGATTTCCGTCAAGCCTTCGGATGCGCCGGGCATTGTGGCAGCACTTGGCACCGACGAGGTGCTAACGGATTGGGGCGGCGGTTTGATCTGGGCGGAACTGCCCGAGGGCACCGACGCACGCGCCAAGATCGGGGCGTTCCAAGGCCATGCGACATTGGTCCGGGCGTCCGAGGCGACACGCGCCGCGATGCCGGTCTTTCAGCCCGAGCCCGGCCCTCTTGCGGCCATCACCAAAGGCCTGCGCGACCGCTTTGATCCGCGCGGCATTCTGAACCCCGGATTGATGGGATAGCCCTTATGCAAACGACCTTTAGTCCCGAGCAGTTGAAAGACGCTGCCACCGCGCGGTCCAACGAGATCCTGCGGACCTGTGTGCATTGCGGGTTTTGCACCGCGACCTGTCCGACCTATCAGGTGCTGGGAGACGAACTCGATAGCCCACGCGGCCGGATTTACCTGATCAAGGATATGCTGGAAAACGGGCGGCCTGCGGATGAGAAGACGGTCAAGCATATCGACCGCTGCCTGTCTTGCCTTGCCTGCATGACGACCTGTCCCAGCGGCGTGCATTACATGCATCTGGTGGACCACGCGCGCGAGTATATCGAGCAGACCTATAAGCGGCCTTTCTCGGATCGTGCCTTGCGGTGGATCTTGGCGCAGATCTTGCCCTATCCGACGCGGTTCCGGTTGGCGCTGCTTGGCGCGAAAATCGGTAAACCGTTTGCGTTTTTGATGCCCGATGCGCGGCTGAAGGCAATGCTGGAGATGGCCCCGAAAACTATCCCGCCGGTCTCGCGCAATGATGATCCGCAGACGTTTCTGCCCGCCGCACCACGTAAGAAGCGTGTGGCTTTGATGACGGGCTGTGCCCAGAAAGCGCTGAACACTGACATCAACGACGCCACGATCCGCGTGTTGCAACGGCTTGGCTGCGAGGTTGTGGTGGCCGAGGGCGCGGGCTGTTGTGGGGCGCTGACGCACCACATGGGCAAGACGGCGGAAAGCCACGCGACGGCGGCCAAGAATATTAAGGCTTGGGCCAAGGAAATGGACGGCGAGGGCCTCGATGCGATTGTGATCAACACCTCGGGTTGTGGGACGACGGTCAAGGATTACGGTCATATGTTCCGCGAAGATGCTTTGGCCGAAGATGCCAAGCGCGTGGCGGATATTGCGATGGATATCAGCGAGTTGCTGATGGAGCTCGACGTGCCAGAAGGCGAGAGCAAAGGCATGACCGTGGCCTATCACGCGGCGTGTTCGTTGCAGCATGGCCAGCAGATCAAGACCTATCCGAAGGACTTGCTGCGGCTTGTGGGGTTCAAAGTGGTCGAGCCTGCCGATAGTCATCTGTGCTGCGGCTCGGCGGGAACCTATAACCTGATGCAGCCGGAGATCTCCAAGCAGCTCAAGGCCCGCAAGGTCGAAACACTTGAGGCGAAAAACCCGGACCTGATTGCGGCTGGCAACATTGGCTGCATGATGCAGATCGGCGGCGGCACGGACTTGCCGATTGTGCACACGGTCGAGCTGATCGACTGGGCCACGGGCGGTCCTGAGCCGCGCGCGCTTTACGAGCATCGCGAGGGGGTGCCTGCGCCCGCAGCGCAACCGGTGCCGATTTTGAGGTAAACGAGGCGTGCCAATTCGGGCCGAAATGGCGCCTCAATTCTGCCCAGCTGGCCCCCTAGACCGCCCGAATGAACCGCAAACGTTTCCTTCGGCTAATGGTCATCGTGACCCTGTTTCTGGCGACCCCTGCGGCGTCGGAGGACACACCGTTCATTGCGCTTGAGACCAGCGATCAGGGCCGCGCCTTCAACGCCGTGGGCCGGATCGATCTTGGCGGTCGTGGGTTCTGCACGGGCACGTTGATTGCGCCCGACTTGGTGCTGACAGCGGCGCATTGCCTGTATGACCAAGACACGAAAGAGCGTTTGCCAACGGAATCGTTGTCCTTCGCGCCTGCCTTCCGAAATGGACGTGCGGCTGCGTTTCGCCAAGTGCGCCGGGCCGCGACGCACCGCGATTATGATATGTCCGCCGCTGATCCCATTGGACGGGTCAGCCGCGATTTGGCGCTTCTGGAGTTGTCGCAACCGATCTATCAAACGGGCCTGATCCCGATGGCCGTGGGGCGCGGACGCGCATCCGTGTCCGAGGTCGCACTTGTGTCGTATGCCCATGACCGCGCCGATGTGCCGTCGTTGGAGCAGTCTTGCGATATCCTTGCCTCGCAATCGCTGGCGCAGGTTTTGTCCTGTGACGTGGATTTCGGATCATCCGGCGCGCCTGTGATCGTGATCGAGAACGGTGCCTTGCGTGTTATCAGCGTGATATCGGCGAAGGCGCGGTGGCAGGGCCAGAAGGTCGCCTTGGCGGCAGAGGTTGATGATGCCGTGGCCGAGTTGCGCGCAGAGCTGTCGCAGATCACGCCGACCTCCAACCTGCCGCAGGTTGGCTTGGCGTTGAACAGTGGGTCCGCTTTGAACGGCGGCGGTGCGAAGTTTTTGCGCCCCTAAGGCCAAGGCCTTGAAACCCTGACCAAGCCTTCCCAAGTTCCATTTTGTCTCGACGGCCCAGACGGGGGTCGGGGCACCATCGCGGGCCGCTTCGTGTGAAGGGCTCGTCTTACATAACGTTAACCATCGCTCATTGGAGGATGCTTTATGCGTCAGATTGATATGACACCCCTTTACCGTGCCACTGTTGGCTTCGACCGTTTCGCCGATATGGTCGACCGGGTTTTGACCGACAACGTGCCTGCACAGACCGGCTATCCGCCCTTCAACATCGAGAAGACCGAGGAAGACAGCTACCGCATCACCATCGCGGCGGCAGGCTTTGCCGAGGATGATCTGTCGATTGAGGTGCGTGAAAATACGCTGGTGATTTCGGCCAAGAAGCCCGAGGGCGACGACAGCCGCACCTATCTGCATCGCGGCATTGCCGAGCGCGCGTTCGAGAAGCGCTTCCACCTTGCCGATCATGTGCGGGTTGAGGGGGCGAGCCTTGTGAACGGGATGCTCGACATTGCTTTGAAGCGCGAGGTGCCAGAGGCGCTGAAACCCCGCCGGATCGAGATTTCCGGCCCGAAGACCGTTGACGTCAAAGCGGTCGAGAAGACGAAGTCGGCGGCGTAACCCTCCCAGCTGTTGATTGAGGAAAGGCGCGCCTGAGGGGCGCGCCTTTTTGAGTATTTAGGGCAAGAAAAAGAGGCGGCGTGGTGCCTAGATTGCCGTGCAGATGTATTTCATCTCGAGGTAGTCTTCCATCCCGTGATGGCTGCCCTCGCGCCCGAGGCCCGATTGTTTGATCCCGCCAAAGGGCGCGACCTCGGTCGAGATGATCCCGGTGTTGACCCCCACGATCCCATATTCCAGCGCCTCGGCCACTTGCGTCACGCGGCTGATGTCCTTGGCGTAGAAATAGGCCGCGAGCCCGAAGATCGTGTCGTTGGCTTGTGCGATCACGTCCTCCACATCGTCGAACTTGAACAGAGGGGCGAGGGGGCCGAAGGTTTCTTCCGTCGCGACTTTCATGTCCTTGGTGACCCCGGTGACGATGGTGGGGGTGACGAATGTGCCGCCCTCGATGGCCTCCTGATCGCCGGTCAGCACGATGCCGCCTTTGGCTTTGGCGTCGGCCAGATGATCGGCCACTTTGGCGACTGCATCGGCGTTGATCAGCGGGCCGACGGTGACGCCCTCGCCGAAGCCGTCGCCGAGTTTCAGGGCGGATACGGCGCTCGCGAGCTTCTCGGCAAAGGCATCGTAAACCCCGGACTGCACGTAGATCCGGTTCGCACACACGCAGGTCTGGCCCGCATTGCGGAACTTGCACAGCATCGCGCCTGCCACAGCGGCATCCAGATCGGCATCGTCGAACACGATGAAAGGGGCGTTGCCGCCAAGCTCCATCGAGCATTTCTTGACCTGATCCGCGGCTTGGCGCAGCAGGATGCGACCGACCTCGGTGGAGCCTGTGAAGGTGATCTTGCGCACGGTGTGGTTCTCGCACATCTCGGCGCCGATCTCGGCCCCCTCAGACGCGGGCAGGATCGACAGCAGCCCTTTCGGCAAGCCCGCGCGGTCTGCGAGCACCCCAAGTGCCAGCGCCGACAAAGGCGTATCCTCGGCAGGCTTGACGATGAATGCGCAGCCAGCGGCGAGCGCGGGGGCGGCTTTTCGGGTGATCATCGCCGTCGGGAAGTTCCAGGGCGTGATCGCGCCCACCACCCCGATGGGTTGCTTGATGACCTGAATGCGGGTGCCGGGCACGGTCGCCGGGATCGTCTCGCCATAGACGCGTTTGGCTTCCTCGGCGAACCACTCGACGAAGGAGGCCCCATAGGCAATCTCGCCCATCGCTTCCGCCAGCGGTTTGCCTTGCTCGGCGGTCAGGATCATCGCGAGGTCACTTTGCGCCGCCATCATCAGGTCGAACCAACGGCGCAGCACGGCGGCGCGCTCTTTGCCGGTCTTGGTGGCCCAATCCTTCTGCGCCACACGCGCGGCCTCGATGGCGCGGGCGGTCTCGGCACGGCCCAGATCGGGCACCTGCGCGATGACATCGCCGCGTGCCGGGTTTGTCACCGGAAAGCGCGCGCCGCTATCGGCCTCGGCCCAGTCGCCCGCGATATAGGCATCGGTGGCCAGCAGCGCGGGGTCGGCGAGCATGTCCTTGAGGTTCGTGGCGGTGTCGAGCATGGTTCTCTCCCTGAGGTTTGGACGAGAGGTAATGCGATGCGCGGCCAAGATCAAACGGACTGGGATGATGCGTACGCGAATGCGGCCTATATTCCGGGGGCGGACGCGTTTCCCGAGCGGTGGCTGGCCCAATCGGCGGCGCTGCTCGGGCGGTATCGGCATGACGTTTTGCGCTACGGGGCGCATGCGCGGATGGAGATGGATTTGGTTTTCCCGAAGGACGATCCTGAGGGCTTGGTCGTGTTCGTGCATGGGGGCTATTGGTTAAGGTTTGATCGGAGCTATTGGACGTTTCTGGCCGAAGGGGCCTTGGCGCGGGGATATGCGGTGGCGCTGCCGAGCTATCCGCTGTGTCCGGAGGTGACGATCCCCGAGATTACAGCGGCGGTCGCCCGCGCCGTGCAACTGGCCTCCGATGCCGTTCCGGGGCCTGTGCGCCTTGCCGGGCATTCGGCGGGTGGGCATCTGACGGCGCGGATGCTCTGTGCGGATGTGGAGTTGCCCTGCCGCGACCGGATCAAGCGCGCGCTGGCGATCAGTCCGGTGAGCGATCTGCGCGAGATGCAGAAGACCGCGATGGCAGAGCCTTTGCGCTTGGACGATGCGAGTGCTGCTTCCGAAAGCCCGGTACTGCATCCGACACCCGTAACGCCTGTTACGGTTTGGGTCGGCGCGGACGAGCGGCCCGTGTTTCTGGATCAGGCGCGTTGGCTTGGGCAGGCGTGGGCGTGTGAGGTGGAGGTTGAGTCCGGCAAGCACCATTTCGATGTGATCGACGGGCTTGCGGACGCGGGCCATCCGATGTGCGAGGCGCTGTTTAGCTGAACCGCTCGGCCCATGTGGGCATCAGATCGCCCCTCGCCGGGGTCGCCGCATAGACCGCCCGCGCAATGGCGCGCGACAGGCAGGTGGCCGCGAAATGGCCAAGCAGCGCTTCCATCATCGGGTCCGGCGCGGGCTTGCTTGCCGTCGCGCCTGCGAAGACCAAGTCGCCGTCATGGGGCGTGTGGCTGGGCACAATCGCGCGGGCCATGCCGTCATGGGCGGCGATGGCCAGACGCGTACATTGGGCTTGGGTGAGGCTCGCGTCGGTGGCGATGATTGCGATGGTGGTGTTGCCGCCCGCCATGGTTTTCTGCGGCGGGACATAGCGCGGATCGAAGCGCTGTGCGGGGCCGAGGCCCCCGAACTCGGCGTCCATCTCGAAAGGCGCGGCCCAGAAATGCGGCGTGTCCTCAACCGTGACAGAGCCGAGCGGATTGACCGCCACAAGCGCGCCGATGGTGATGTTGCCGACGACAAGCGAGGCGGTGCCTAGGCCGCCTTTGAGCGTCGCACTCGTCGCTCCGGTGCCTGCGCCGACGGAGCCTACCCCGCAGTCGTTCGAGGCCGCTTCCAGCGCCGCGCGCCCGAGGGCCTTGTAGGGGTTCTCGGCCCAATCCTTGTCGCCGCCATTGGCCAGATCGAACAGGATCGCGCTCGGCACAATCGGAACCAATGCGTTGGGCGCGGGAAAGCCGCGGCCCATCGCGCGCAGCCCGTCTGTCACCCCACTGGCCGCGTCGAGGCCGAAGGCGGACCCGCCAGACAGCACCAAAGCATCGACCTGTTGGACAAATTTGTCGGGGGCCAGCAGATCGGTTTCGCGGGTGCCCGGCGCGCCGCCCATTACGTGAACGCCTGCGGTGAAGGGCGCGTCGCCGAGCAAGACGGTGCTGCCGGATTTCAGCGCGTCGTCTTGCGCGTGGCCAACGCGAAGGCCCGCCACATCGGTGATCGCATTGCGCGGACCGGGGGTCATTCGGCCCGCACCAAGGTGCCGATGAAGCTGCCGAGATCGCGGAGTTTGTCCGAAGCGGGCAGGGACGCACCGGGTAGGAACAGCACGAGCGTGTCGTCCGCCTCCATCCGTGTTAGGATTTCCGTCACCAGAACGGGCTGAAAATAGCCGCCCAGACGCGCGCGCATATTGGTGCCCTGAATGACGTCGATGGCGTCGAGGTTCAGATCCGGGGTCAGGTCCCAAAGATGCGCGAAGACCAGCGGTTGGCTGTCGAACCGACCGGATGCAACGGGAATATCAGCGGCCACGCGCGCCACTAGATGCAGCGCCCGCCATCGACTTCCATCGCAACGCCGGTGATCATGGATGCCGCGTCCGAGCACAGGAAGGCGGCGGCATTGCCCATATCGTCGGGCGTCGAAAAACGGCCCAGCGGGATGGTCGAAAGGAACTGCGCGCGCCGCTCGGGCGTGTCCTCGCCCATGAAGGTCTTGAGCAGAGGCGTCTCGCCCGCGACCGGATTGATCGCGTTGACGCGGATGCCGAACGGGGCCAGCTCGACCGCCATGGCCTTGGTCGCGGTGATCATCCAACCCTTGGAGGCGTTGTACCAATTGAGGTTCGGGCGCGGGCTGACACCGGCGGTGGAGGCGACGTTGAGGATCGCGCCCGAGCCGCGCGCCTTGAAGGCCGGGACGAAGGTCTTGGCTGTCAGGAAGACGGATTTCGCGTTGACGGACAAGACGCGGTCAAACTCGTCCTCAGAGACGTTTTCCATCGGTTGCGGCATGTGCGTAATGCCCGCGTTGTTGACAAGGATATCAGGTGCGGCACCGAATTGCGCTTGGGCCGTCTCGGCAAGGGCGGCAACGCTGGCGGCGTCGGCGACATCGGTCTGAGCATAAAATCCGTGGATTTCGGCGGCAATCTCTCGCGCGCCGTCGAGATTGATATCTGCGACGAGCACCTTTGCGCCCTGTGCGGTAAACACCCGCGCGATCCCTGCCCCAAAGCCCGATCCACCGCCCGTTATGATCGCCGTCTTGCCGCTCAGCTGCATGTCGTTACCCCAAATTCATGACCCCGTTCGGGTCTTGAACATAAATTGACGAATGGCGCGCGGATGTGAAGCCTAGATGCTTGCACATATTCATAAAGCCCGTTTGGCCCGGTCGTATGACCGTGGTGAAATGCTCCGTCCCGTAGTCGATGCGCATTTGGCGCAAGACCTGTGCGCCCACATGGCGGGTCAGGCCCTTGCCGCGCCAATCCGGTGCGACTGAAATCATGCCCCACCAGCCTTCTTCTTCGCGAGGATGGAAGCGGCTGGCATGGACCACGCAACCCGCCATAGCAACCGGACGGTCCTGACTGTCGGCCAGATAGAGAAACACCGATGGATGCGCGTGGCCACGCAGGAATGTGCCCATTGGCAACCATTCGCCATTGGACGTTGCCAGATCGGACAAGGCTTCCAGCTTGGCGGGCGCGGTCTGCGCATCAACGCGGCGCAGGAACAGGCCTTCGGGCAATTGGAATGACGACAACACGCTATCGGCATGGCGCAGCACATTGGCTCCGACATTCCATTCATCGGCGATCTCGGTGTGCAGCCCTGCGGCATGAAGGGGGCGCTGCACCAGTTTAACGGCGTCGCTGGGCACGTTCTGGAACCCTGCGCTGCCTTGAAGCTGTGTCAGGGCCAGGACCAGATCAACGCAATCCGGGGTCTCGAAGGACACCGACAGCAAGCGGCCATGGCACATGATGCGCCGATCCCCCTTCAGCAGGGTCCAAAGCGCTTGCGCTTTGCCTTGCATCAGGCGTTGCGGCGGGGTTCCAAAAACCTCGGACATGGGATGCGTCCTCCATAAGTCGGGATGGATACTCATGAAGGCCGCGAAAGGGCGCCGCCTGCTTGCTCGTTACACACGGGAATCTTGCAGGCAGCGCCGCCAAAGGGAAAGTGAAAAAACTGCCCTCAAGCGTGAATTGCACCGTCGCCGCAGGCAAGTGCCGCCTCGCGCATCGCTTCGGAGTATGTCGGATGCGCGTGACAGGTGCGCGCCAGATCCTCGGCGGCCGCCCCAAATTCCATCGCGACGCAGACCTCGTGGATCAGATCGCCCGCCATCGGGCCGATGACGTGGCAGCCGAGGATGCGGTCGGTTTCGGCATCGGCCAGCAGCTTGACGAAGCCGTCGCCCGCGAAGTTGGCCTTGGCGCGCCCGTTGCCCATGAAGGAGAACTTGCCGACCTTATAGGCGCGGCCTTCGTCCTTAAGCTGCTCTTCGGTCTTACCAACGCTGGAGACCTCGGGGTGCGTGTAGATCACACCGGGGATCACGTCGTAATTCACATGGGGGTGCTGACCGGCGATCATTTCGGCCACAGCCATGCCTTCGTCTTCGGCCTTATGGGCAAGCATTGGGCCTTCGATCACGTCGCCAATGGCGTAGATGCCGGGGATGTTGGTGCGGTAGCTGTCTTGGGCGATCTGGCCGCGCTGGGTCATCGCAATGCCCAGCTTGTCGAGGCCGAGGCCTTCGACGAACGGCTTGCGGCCCGTGGCGACCAGCACCGTGTCGGCGTCGATCGTTTCTTCCTTGTCGTTCTTGCGCAGCTTGTAGGTCACCTTCGCCTTGGTTTTCAGCGTCTCCACCTTCTGGACGGCGGCGCCCATGATGAAGGTGAGGCCTTGTTTCTTAAGGGTGCGCTGGAAGGTTTTGGCGGTCTCGGCGTCCATGCCGGGGGTGATGCCGTCCATGAACTCGATCACTTTGACGTCTGTGCCAAGGCGCGCGTAGACGCTGCCCAACTCAAGCCCGATGACACCGCCGCCGACAACGATCATGGATTTCGGGATCTTCGGAAGCTCCAGCGCGCCGGTGGAGGTGACGACGATCTTCTCGTCAATGGTGACGTCCGCGCCGGGGATGGAGGCAGGCTCGGACCCGGACGCGATGATGATGTGCTTGGCGGTGTGCGTCTCGTCGCCGACCTTTACGGTGCCAGCCTCGGGGATGCTGCCCCAGCCTTTCAGCCAATCGACCTTGTTTTTCTTGAACAGGAACTCGATGCCCTTGGTGTTCTGGCCAATCACGTCGTCTTTGTAGGCGAGCATCTTGCCCCAATCGACTTTGGGCGCGGCCCCGGTCAGGCCCATCTTGGCAAAGTTATGCTCGGCCTCGTGGAGTTGGTGGGACGCATGGAGCAGCGCTTTGGACGGGATGCAGCCCACGTTCAGGCAGGTGCCGCCGAGCGTGTCGCGCCCCTCGACGCAGGCGGTCTTGAGGCCCAGCTGCGCGCAGCGGATCGCGCAGACATAGCCGCCGGGGCCGGAGCCGATGATGATGACGTCGTAGTTTGCCATGTGTGTGGTCCTTTGTGTCGGGCGGGGATTTCGGGGCGCTGCCCTGGACCCCGGGATATTTTGGGGAACAATGAAATTAGAGGAGGGCGGCGATGAGCATTGCGGCTGTGGCGAGGAACCCTATGAGCCAGATCAGGCTGCGCCATGGGGTCAGGCCGAAGAAGTAGGCGGGGAGATAAGCGATACGTGCGGCGAGGTATGTGTAGGCGCAGGCGGCGGTGAAGGGGGTGGATTGGTCGGTGATGTGGATGGTGAGGGTGGCGATGGCGAAGAGGAGCAGCCATTCCGTGTGGTTGTTGAACGCACGAAAGAGGCGGCTGACGCGGGGGGAGACCTGGTCTTGCAGCGGCGCGCCGAGGCGGTCGGGGTCGCGCGGGGACATGGTCTTGTCGGGGCCGAGTTGCAGGTTCGCCGGGATTGCGAGAGCGACGAAGGTCGCGAGTTGCAGGAGGGCTGCGAGGGTGAGGGCGGTGAGTTCGGGGGTCATTTCCATATTTCTTGCTCCTGCCAATCCGAAGGGAAGCCGGCGGATGCTAAACTCAAACGTTCACTCGTTGGAAATGTGACTACGTGGTCAATAAACCTTCGCCGCCAGCTTGTCCTTGGGTTTGCGTGCCTCAGCATATAACTCAAAACACAGGCTATAGAGTAGTAACGGGTTTCTTTGCCCGGTGCTTCGCGCACATGAGCCAAATCGACAGGGCAGTCCTCGCCGGAGAGTGAGGGCGCATTGACCAGTGGCCGGTTCCAAAGTCGGGCGTGATGGGCGCACACATTGCGAGCAAACGCCATGGACCTAGCCCATGACATCACTTTCTTTGGGTTGATGTCGCCGTAGGAGGTCCCCACCAGTCGCAGATCAGCATAGCTCATTCCGCCCAGCAAATGCGAGAGCGGGCCGAAATCCAAGAGTTCAACAGCAATCCAGATCGGCATGTCATCGCCGGGATACTTGACGCGGAAGTGCTCGGCAAAAGCATCTTTCGACTCGCGGAACCGTTTGTCGAAGCGGCTTAGCCATTCCCGGTGTTTCGTGGGTCCATTGCCTCGGGTTGGTTTTCGAAATGCGGGTGAAAAATGCTTTGTTTCTCGATAAGCGTTTGGCCCGTGGCGACCTAAGGTAAGCGCAACTTCGGTACGTAGACTGACCTCAAGTCGCTCGAGAGCGTCTAGCGTAAGTAGTCGTAGACGACTGTCAAAGGCATACAGGTCCGTCGCTTCCTTAAACGTTGTTCCTGGCACGAAGTTGTCTTCAACAACGCCACCTTCACTTCGTTGCCGCATTGGATGCCAATAGGCGCTTAGGCGATAGTATCCAATTCTACGAAGATACTCTGCAGCCTTGTTGTCGTCGGCAACTCGCATACCTCGGCTCTTCAGCAGGTCAATCTGCTGAGGGATAGTCAGATATGGTTTGCTATAAGACAAAAAAGGCCCACCCTTGTGACGAAGCAACAGAGGGGCAGGCCGTATTACCACTACATATGGAACGCTGCCTGCCTTGCTGCAATAGTTTTCTTGACACAGTTAGCCTCTTGCCCGCGACATTTTAGTGAGTTCGACTCACAAATCCATCAACAACCGCCGCGGATCCTCTAGCGCCTCTTTCACCCGCACGAGGAACGTAACCGCCCCTTTGCCGTCCACGATCCGGTGGTCGTAGCTCAGCGCGAGGTACATCATCGGCCGGATCACGACCTGCCCCCCGATGGCCATGGGCCGGTCCTGGATTTTGTGCATCCCGAGGATCCCGGACTGGGGTGGGTTCAGGATGGGCGAACTCATCAGCGACCCGTAGACTCCCCCGTTGGAGATCGTGAAGGTCCCGCCTTGCATCTCGGCCATCGACAATTTCCCGTCGCGCGCGCGCTTGCCTTTTTCGGCGATGGCCTTCTCGATCCCCGCAAAGCTCATAGAATCTGCGTCGCGGATCACTGGCACCACGAGGCCCGTTGGCGTCCCGGCGGCGATCCCCATATGCACGAAGTTCTTGTAGACGATATCGGTCCCGTCGATCTCGGCATTCACTTCCGGCACCTCGCGCAGCGCGTGGATGCAGGCCTTGGTGAAGAAGGACATGAAGCCCAGTTTCACGCCGTGCTTCTTCTCGAACAGGTCTTTGTATTCTTTGCGCAGCGCCATGACCTCGGTCATGTCGACCTCGTTATATGTCGTCAGCATCGCCGCCGTATTTTGGCTGTCTTTCAGGCGCTTGGCGATGGTTTGGCGCAAACGGGTCATCTTCACACGCTCTTCGCGCGCGGCGTCATCGGCGGCCACGGGCGCGCGGGGGATGGCGGCTGCGGCAGGCGCAGGTGCGGGCGCGATGACGGCTTTCAGCGCGTCCTCTTTCATGATGCGACCGTCGCGGCCTGAGCCTTGGACGCTTGCCGGATCAATCCCCTTCTCGGCCATGATCTTCTTGGCGGAGGGGGCGTCTTCGACATCCCGAGCGGCGGAGGTTGCCGGGGCAGGGGCCGCCGCAGCGACGGGCGCTGAGGTTGTGGCCGAGGCCCCTCCGATCACGGCGAGCTTGGCGCTTGCGTCCACGGTGCTGCCCTCGGGCGCGAGGATTTCCGTCAGGGTGCCGGACGCGGGCGCGGGCACTTCGACGGAGACTTTGTCGGTTTCCAGCTCGCACAGCATTTCGTCTTGCGTGACCGTGTCGCCGACGGCCTTGAACCAGGTGGAGACGGTCGCCTCGGACACAGACTCGCCCAAGGTCGGGACCATCACGTCGGTGCTGTCGCCGCCCTTGGCAGGGGCCTCGGCAGCAGGGGCGGCAGCGGGCGCGGTCCCTTCGCCTTCGGTCAGGGTCGCCAAAAGCGCATCGACACCCACGGTTTCGCCCTCGGCCGCAACGATCTCGCCCAGCACACCGGCCGCGGAGGCGGGCACTTCGACCGTTACTTTGTCCGTCTCCAGCTCGCACAGCATTTCGTCCACCGCCACAGCATCACCGGGCTTTTTGAACCACGTCGCAACGGTCGCTTCTGTCACCGACTCGCCCAGCGTGGGCACGCGTACTTCTACAGTCATGGTCTTATCCTTCGATCGTCAGCGCGTCGTTCACGAGGGCTGCTTGTTGGGCTTTGTGCATGCTCGCCAGACCCGTGGCAGGCGAGGCGGAGGCGGCGCGACCGGCATAGATGGGCCGCGTATGCGTGGCTTTGAGGCGTGACAGGACCCATTCGATGTTCGGCTCGATAAAGGTCCATGCGCCTTGGTTCTTGGGCTCTTCCTGACACCAGACCATCTCGGCGCCTTTGAAGCGCTCAAGCTCTTTGGTGAGGCTGAGCGCAGGGAACGGATAGAACTGCTCCACCCGCATCAGGTAGACATCGTCGATGCCGCGCGCGTCACGCTCTTCCAGCAGGTCGTAATAGACCTTGCCGGAACACATCACCACGCGCTTGATCTTGTCATCAGCCACCAGTTTGGTGTCCGAATGTCCCTTCTGGGCATCGTCCCACAGCACCCGGTGGAAGCTGGATCCGGTGGTGAAATCCTCGGTCTCGCTGATGGCCAGCTTGTGGCGCAGCAAGGACTTCGGCGTCATCAGGACCAGCGGCTTGCGGAAGCTGCGGTGGATCTGGCGGCGCAGGATGTGGAAGTAGTTGGCGGGTGTCGTGCAGTTGGCCACGATCCAGTTGTCCTGGCCGCACATCTGCAAGAACCGCTCAAGCCGCGCCGACGAGTGCTCGGGGCCTTGGCCCTCAAAACCATGCGGCAGCAGCATCACGAGGCCGGACATGCGGAGCCATTTGCTTTCGCCTGAGCTGATGAACTGGTCGAACATGATCTGCGCGCCGTTGGCGAAGTCGCCGAACTGGGCTTCCCAAAGCGTCAGCGCGTTTGGCTCGGCCAAGGAGTAGCCATACTCGAACCCAAGCACCGCGTATTCCGACAGCATCGAGTCGATGACCTCGTAATTGGCTTGCCCCGCGCGGATGTGGTTGAGGGGGTAGAAGCGTTCCTCGGTTTCCTGGTTCACGATCCCGGAATGGCGCTGGCTGAACGTGCCGCGCGTACTGTCCTGACCGGACAAACGCACCGGGTAGCCCTCGGTCAGAAGCGAGCCGAACGCGAGGGCCTCAGCCGTGGCCCAATCGAACCCCTTGCCCGTCTCGACCATCTTCTGCTTGGCCTCCAGCAAGCGCCCGACGGTCTTGTGCATCGGGAACCCATCGGGGGTGCGCGACAGGGCGCTGCCGACTTCGGCAAAGGTCTCGGGCAACACGGCGGTTGTGCCGCGCTGATAATCCTCGTCCTTGCGATCCAGATGCGACCACTTCCCGTCCAGCCAATCGGCCTTGTTGGGCTTATAGTCTTTGCCGGCCTCGAACTCGTCGTTGAGGAAGGCTTGGAAGGAGGCCTTCATATCCTCGATCTCGCCCTCGGGGATGAGGCCGTCCTTGACCAGACGCGAGGTATAGAGGCTGAGCGTCGTCTTGTGGGTCTTGATTTTCTTGTACATCACCGGGTTGGTGAACATGGGCTCGTCGCCCTCGTTATGTCCAAAGCGGCGGTAGCAGATGATGTCGATGACGACGTCTTTGTGGAACTTCTGGCGAAATTCCGTGGCGACCTTGGCGGCGTGGACCACAGCTTCCGGGTCGTCGCCGTTGACGTGGAAGATCGGCGCTTCGACCACGAGCGCGTTGTCGGTGGGGTAGGGGGAGCTGCGCGAGAAGTGCGGTGCCGTGGTAAAGCCGATCTGGTTGTTAACCACGATATGCATGGTCCCGCCCGTCTTATGACCGCGCAGGCCAGATAGCGCGAAACATTCAGCCACAACACCTTGGCCCGCGAAGGCCGCGTCGCCGTGGAGCAGCACTGGCATGACCTGCGTGCGGTCGGGGTCTTTCAGCTGGTCCTGCTTGGCGCGGACCTTGCCGATCACGACCGGGTTCACCGCCTCCAGGTGGCTGGGATTGGCGGTCAAGCTGAGGTGGACGGAATTGCCGTCAAACTCGCGATCTGAGCTGGCCCCGAGGTGGTATTTCACGTCCCCCGACCCATCGACATCCTCGGGCTTGAACGAGCCGCCCTGGAACTCGTTGAAGATCGCGCGGTAGGGCTTGCCCATGACGTTGGCGAGCACGCTCAGGCGACCGCGGTGGGGCATCCCGATCACCACCTCGCGCACGCCCAGATTGCCACCGCGCTTGATGATCTGCTCCATCGCAGGGATCAAGCTCTCGCCGCCATCAAGGCCGAAGCGCTTGGTGCCCATGTATTTGACGTGGAGGAATTTCTCGAAACCCTCGGCCTCGACCATCTTGTTCAGGATCGCTTTGCGGCCCTCACGGGTGAACTGGATTTCCTTACCAAGCCCCTCGATCCGCTCTTTCAGCCAACCGGCTTCCTCGGGGTTCGAGATATGCATGTATTGCAGCGCGAAGGTGCCACAATAGGTGCGCTTCACGATCTCCATGATCTGACGCATCGAGGCGATTTGCAGGCCAAGAACCTGGTCGAGGAAGATCGGCCGGTCCATATCGGCCTCGGAGAACCCGTAGGAGCGTGGATCGAGCTCAGGATGCGTGGTCGTCTCGCGCATGCCCAAGGGGTCGAGATCAGCGGCAAGGTGGCCCCGGATGCGGTAGGCGCGGATGATCATCAGCGCGCGGATACTGTCCAGGACGGCGCGTTTCACGGCCTCGTCGGAGATCGTCACACCTGCATCGGCGGCTTTCGCGACGATCTTCTGACCGGCGGCTTTCGTCTCGGCGGGGGCAGGGGCCACGGCCCACTCGCCGGTGAGTGCGGCGGTCAGGTCATCGGCAGGCTGCGGGGGCCAGTCGGTGCGCGCCCAGCTTGGACCTTGCGCTTCGGCTTTGACGTCCAGCTCGGCATCGCCAAGGGCTCGGAAAAACTGCTGCCACGCCTCGTCCACCGCATTGGGGTCGTTGGCGTATTGGGCATAGAGCTGCTCAAGATATTCCGCGTTATGCCCCTGCATGAAGGAGGAGGCGTGGAACTGGTCGTTGGCTGGGTGGTCGGTCATGAAAGCGCGCCTCCTCGGCAGCGGGTCAAGAATGATAAGGTCTGGGTGCAGAGGTCGGCTCGGTTCATGGCAGTCTTACAGACAGGAGCTTGCGGTTAAACTTCTTCAGCGCGCTACAGACGGGGCAAGAACTGAGACCACTATTGATCCTTTTCTAACGAAGACTTTGTCGGATGAGTGCGTCGACATTGCGCATATAGCTGCTCCAACGGTGGTTGCCGCCCTCAGGCGCATAGAGCTGAACGTTCGCTCCTGCAGCTTGCGCGATTTGTACATATTCCTGAGCAAAGCGAAGCCTCGTATTGCTATCGCGTTGATTTGTAATTGCGAGAACTTGAGTTGATCTTGGGATGGCATGCGCAAAACGGTGTGGAGACTGGCTGTTGGTCCAGTTGTTCTGACCACGACGGTGCACCCGCCATGAGGGAACATTGCAGGGGCATGCGGCCAAAATCGCGACGTCGACGATACCAGGATGGGTTGCGATTATGGTTGCCAATTGCGCAGCGCCACCTGAGTGACCCATAACAATCATGCGGCTAGGGCGTAGGCTTGCCTTCATCGTCGCAAGCGACTCAGCGAGTAAGGCATTGTTACTACGGGTGTAATGATCTTTGCTTCGACAGCAGCCTGGGCTGCCGTTGAAGCCCGGGCGGTTTAGTGTAACGACAGTTGTTCGTGAGGCGGCTGCCGCGAGTGCTTGTGCATACTCATCATATCGACCGGGCCCTCCGTCTCCATGAAGTATTACGACTAGATTGCGATTGCCGCTGCCTAAAACCTGTCCGACGAGTGGAGACATATCGACCGCAGCCGCAGGTAGGGGGGCCAATAGGCAGAGCGATAAGGCAGACCGAACAAGGAAGCTGATAATTCCCATACGGCGCAGCGCACCGGAACTACGCAAGTCGGTAACGTCGCTCCGCGAGTATGCCGTCACTTCCATTCGATAGGGTCATTTTATGCCTCCCATTTACGGGTGATGGTGCTGTAAAACACCATCACCGATTAAGTGTCCTTAACCGTTGTTAATCGCTTCCATCACGGCCTCACCCAGCGTCGCGGGGCTGTCGGCCACCACGATCCCGGCGCTGCGCATGGCTTCGATCTTGCTCTCGGCGTCGCCTTTGCCACCGGCCACAATCGCGCCAGCATGGCCCATGCGGCGACCGGGAGGGGCCGTGCGGCCTGCGATGAACCCAGCGGTGGGCTTCCAGCGGCCCTTCGTTTTCTCGGACGCGAGGAACTCTGCGGCTTCTTCCTCGGCGGACCCACCGATCTCGCCGATCATGATGATCGAGGTGGTCTCTGGATCAGCAAGGAACATTTCCAGCACGTCGATATGCTCGGTCCCCTTGATCGGATCGCCCCCGATGCCCACGGCTGTCGATTGGCCGAGCCCCATGTCGGAGGTTTGCTTGACCGCCTCGTAGGTCAGCGTGCCCGAGCGCGACACAACACCGACGCTGCCGCGCTTGTGGATGTGGCCGGGCATGATGCCGATTTTGCAGGCATCCGGCGTGATGACACCGGGGCAGTTGGGACCGATCAGGCGGCTCGACGAGTTCTCAAGCGCGCGCTTCACGCGCATCATGTCGAGCACGGGAATGCCCTCGGTGATGCAAATGATCAGCGGGATTTCGGCGTCGAGCGCTTCAAGGATGCTGTCTGCGGCGAAGGGCGGGGGCACGTAGATGACGGAGGCATTCGCGCCCGCCTTGTCCACCGCCTCGTGGCAGGAGTTGAAGACCGGAAGGTCCAGATGCACCTGGCCGCCCTTGCCGGGGGTCACGCCGCCGACCATCTTGGTGCCGTAGGCAATGGCCTGTTCCGAGTGGAACGTGCCTTGGCTGCCAGTAAAGCCCTGACAGATGACTTTGGTGTTTTCGTCTACGAGGATTGCCATGTTGTTGGCTCCTTAGATTTGCGCGCAATTTTTACGCGTTCAATTATTACCACTCAGCCAGCACAGCTCGCCGATTTGTTCAACAAAAGCTGTAAGCTCGTGAGCTTCGTCTCTTTGAAGTAGAGGCCTTATCTGACGGATCATTTCCACCTCGTATGACTCTTCAAATAGCTCGACTTCTAAACGGTCATTGTCGCTCGCTAGCAATTCTTTGCTTAGAAAAATGCTGCGTTCTTGCGCATCGACAAAGCGCCGCCAAAGCAGATGATGCGGCTCTGTCGCAATGCTATGGTTCATCAGCAACTGCTCACTTGCGACCGAGGCTGCCACAGACAATTGAAAGCAGGGAACTTCTTCTCTAACCGCCTCCACCTCATCGGCATAACCGATTGAAGTGGAAGCAATAGATATCGCGAGAGGAAGGAGTTTCACTTTCAAAACTACCCCTTAACCGCTTTCACGATCTTCTCGGCACCATCCTTAAGGTTGTCCGCCGCGATCACGTTCAGGCCGGAATTGTTGATGATGGCTTTGCCTTCCTCAACATTCGTGCCCTCCAGACGCACCACGAGGGGAACTTGCAGACCGACCTCTTTCACAGCCGTTACGACGCCCTCGGCGATCACATCGCAGCGCATGATGCCGCCGAAGATGTTGACGAGGATGCCTTTGACCTGTGGGTCAGAGGTGATGATCTTGAACGCCTCGGTCACCTTCTCGGTCGTGGCACCGCCGCCGACATCGAGGAAGTTCGCAGGCTCGGACCCATAAAGCTTGATGATGTCCATCGTCGCCATCGCCAGACCCGCACCGTTGACCATGCAGCCAATCTCGCCATCGAGCGCGATGTAGTTGAGGTCGAATTTGGAGGCCGCGAGTTCCTTGGGATCTTCCTCGGTCTCGTCGCGCAGGGCGGCCACGTCTTGGTGGCGGTAGACCGCGTTGCCGTCGAAGCTGACCTTCGCGTCGAGCACTTTCAGATCGCCCTTGTCAGTCACGATCAGCGGGTTGATTTCGAGCATCTCCATGTCTTTTTCCATGAAGGCTTTGTAGAGCAGGCCCATCAAGCCAACGCACTGCTTGACCTGCGCGCCCTTGAGGCCCAGCGAGAACGCGACGCGGCGCCCGTGATAGGGCTGGTATCCCGTGGCAGGATCGACGGTGAAGGACAGGATCTTGTCGGGGGTGTTTTCGGCGACCTCCTCGATGTCCATGCCGCCCTCGGTCGAGCAGACATAGGACACGCGGCTGGTGGCGCGGTCCACGAGCAGGGCCAGATACATCTCCGTCTCGATGCCGGAGCCGTCTTCGATATAGATGCGGTTGACCTGCTTGCCGACGGGACCGGTCTGGTGCGTGACCAGTGTGCGGCCGAGCATCTTCTTGGCTTCCTCGGCGGCCTCGGAGGCGGATTTGGCAAGGCGCACGCCGCCCGCTTCGCCTGCATCGGCTTCCTTGAATTTGCCTTTGCCGCGACCTCCCGCGTGGATCTGGGCTTTGACCACCCAAAGCGGGCCGTCCATTTCGCCAGCAGCGGTTTTCGCGTCTTCTGCCTTCAGCACAACGCGCCCATCCGACACCGGAGCGCCGTAGGAGCGCAGCAGAGCCTTGGCCTGATACTCATGAATGTTCATGAAATTGTCCCGTTTTTGGTTCTTCGTCCAAGCCGGGATGGCATACCGCCGCATGGGGATAAATTGGCAATTCGCCGCACGGGGCATGTTTGCGACATTTGTGATCACGGCTTGAAAAAGTGTGATCACATAATTGGCTCAGCGACGCGAATCACTGCGGAGGCCGTTAAAGTTTAGCCAAAAAGGCCGCCCTGATGCGGACGGCCTTTCATAATTTCGTAACGCTTGAGGCTTACGCGAGTGAGTCGTCGATCGCCTTGCACGCGTCCATCAAGCCCTTCACGGCGTTGACGGAGTTGTCGAACATCGCCTGCTCGTCCTTGGACATCTCGATATTGGCGATCCGCTCGATCCCGCCCGCACCGATGACGGTGGGCACGCCCACATACATGCCCTTCAGGCCAAACTCGCCGTCACAATGGGCCGCACAGGGCAGCAAGCGCTTTTGGTCTTTCAGGTAAGCTTCGGCCATCTGAACACCGGACGCGGCAGGCGCGTAGAAGGCGGAGCCCGTTTTCAGCAGGCCAACAATCTCGGCCCCGCCATCGCGGGTGCGTTGGATGATGGCGTCGAGTTTGTCTTGCGTGGTCCAGCCCATCTTGACCAGATCCGGCAAAGGGATGCCCGCAACGGTCGAATAGCGCGCCAAAGGCACCATCGTGTCGCCGTGACCGCCCAGAACGAACGCGGTGACGTCCTTCATGGAGACGTTGAATTCAACGCTGAGGAAGTGCCGGAAGCGCGCCGCATCCAGAACGCCTGCCATGCCGCAGACTTTTTCCGCGGGCAGGCCCGAGAACTTTTGCAACGCCCAGACCATCGCATCGAGCGGGTTGGTGATGCAGATAACGAACGCGTTTGGCGCATGGGCGGCAATGCCCTCGCCGACGGATTTCATGACCTTGAGGTTGATGCCCAAGAGGTCATCGCGGCTCATGCCAGGCTTGCGCGCGACACCGGCGGTGACGATGCACACATCGGCGCCTGCGATGTCAGCGTAGTCGGTCGTGCCTTTCAGCGTCGCATCGAATCCTTCGACGGGACCGGATTCGGCGATGTCGAGGGATTTACCCTGCGGCGTGCCATCGGCGATGTCGAACATCACGACATCTCCCAATTCCTTCAACGCGATAAGGTGGGCGAGCGTGCCGCCGATTTGTCCCGCGCCGATAAGGGCGATCTTGGGTCTAGCCATTTTGGATGGTCTCCGGGTCGGTTGGAATTGGCGCTGTGCTAGCGTCCGACCCGGTCCATGGCAAGGGAAGCGGGCGCGGCTAAGCGCCCCAAGGCTTCAGGCGGGCGCGCCTTGTGGGGTGTTGATGTCCTCAAACGCTTGGCCGGAGGCTACGAGGCAGGTCATCCCATTTGGCATCGTAACGGTGATGGTCCAAGTGCCCGTCTCGGGTGATGCATAGACCTCAACGATCCCGTTATTGGACCCTAGCCCCATGCTTTGCACCGTCTCGCCATACGCATTTGCCAAGCGGTCGACCACGGCCTGACGCGCGCCGCAGGGGCCTGCATAGGCAGGGGCGCAGGCGCTTACGGTCAGCAGGGCAGCGGCGAGCGGGACGGTCAGACGTGACATATTCATGGGCAGACCTTTCTGGGCTAGAACGAATTTGAGAGGCCAAGACTGCCGGATAAGGCGTTCAGAATTGGTTAACGCACCGTTCGCTGGGGCGTTGCGCATCCACGTTTCTGCAATGCAGAAGAAGTATTGTTGCGCTCACCTCGCGCTTCTGGTTCTTTTCGAGCGCAAATGACGGAGATTGCTATGAACGCTCGCCCCTACCGCTCGGTCCTTTACATCCCCGGCTCGAAAGAGCGTGCGCTTGAGAAGGCCACCTCGCTGGCCGTGGATGCGGTGATATTCGACCTCGAAGACGCCGTGTCGCCGGATGAGAAAGCCAGTGCGCGCGCAACGCTGAGCGCTGCCTTGGCCGTCAAAGACTACGGTGCGCGGTTGCGGATCGTGCGGATCAACGGGCTGGATACTGAATGGGGCGACGCGGATGCGCGCGCGGTGTGTGACATGGACTGCGACGCCGTACTGCTCCCGAAGGTCGATGGCCCGGCGCAACTGGACGCGCTGGGCGCGATCACGGGCGATCTGCCGATCTGGGCGATGATGGAGACGCCACGGGGCATGCTCAACGCCGCTGCGATTGCCGCGCACCCGAAGATAGCGGGCTTCGTGATGGGCACCAATGATCTGGCCAAGGACCTGCAAACGCGGGATCGGGCGGATCGCCTTCCCCTCCTGAGCTCGCTGTCGCTCTGCCTGCTGGCCGCGAAAGCCGAGGGGATCGCGATTGTCGATGGGGTCTATAACGCGTTCAAGGACGAAGAGGGCCTGCGCGCGGAATGCGAGCAAGGCCGCGACATGGGCTTTGACGGTAAGACCTTGATCCACCCTGCGCAAGTTACCATCGCCAATGCAGCCTTTGCGCCAAGCGACGCTGAGATCGGCCTCGCCACCCGCCAGATCGCGGCGTTCGAGGCGGCGGAAGCCCAGGGCCAAGGCGTCGCCGTCGTGGACGGTAAGATCGTCGAGAATTTGCATGTTGTGACAGCGCGCGAAACTCTGGCAAAAGCGGCAGCAATCGAAGCCCTCAGCGCGGAGTGATCCCGATGTATACCCTAATGCTGCTTGGCGGCCTGTTCTTGTGGTTCGCCGCCCATTTCTTCAAACGCCTCGCCCCCGGTGCTCGCGCCAAGTTGGGCAATCCCGGCAAGGGCTTGATCGCTTTGCTGATCCTAGGCGGCCTCGTGCTGATCGTGATGGGGTATCGGAACACAGAGCTTGGCTCGGTTCAGGTCTGGTTCCCGCCAACATGGACCATCCACATCAATAACCTGCTGATGTTGTTGACACTCTGGGTTTACGGGTCCTCCGCAGCAAAGGGCGCGAAAGCGTGGCCCGCCTACAAGATCCGCCACCCACAGCTGACGGCCGTCAAGATCTGGGCCTTCGCGCATTTGATCGTGAACGGCGATCTGGCCTCGATCATCTTGTTCGGTGGCATCCTTGCTTGGGCCGTCATCAGCGTCATTCTGATCAACAAGGCTGAGCCTGAGTGGATGGCTCCCGAGAAGGCGTCCGAGAAGACCTATGTGCGCCTGCTGATCATCACGCTCGTGCTGTTCTCGTTGATCTCCGGTGTCCATAGCTGGCTTGGCTACTGGCCATTCCCGGGCACACCGGGATGAGCGTCCTGTACCGCCTGCTGACCGAAGACGACACGTCCGAGTTCTGCCACAAAGTCTCGGACGCGCTGGCAAAGGGCTGGGTGCTGCACGGCGATCCGGTGATGAGCTTCGATGCGGCGCGCGGCGTGATGCGCTGCGGGCAGGCGGTCACGAAAGAGGTCGCGGTGGACTATGCGCCAGACTTAAAGCTAGGGGCGCAGTGACATGAGCAAGACCAATCCGGGCCGCTTTTTCGAGGACTATTCCGTTGGCCAAGTGATCCGCCATGCGGTGCCTCGGACCGTCTCGGGCGGGGAGCGGGCGCTTTATCATCAGCTCTATCCGGCGCGTCATGCGCTCTATTCCTCGGACGAGTTCGCGCGGGCGTGCGGCCTGCCTTCTAGCCCGCTGGATGACTTGGCCGCGTTCCATGTGGTGTTCGGCAAAACTGTCCCAGATGTATCGCTGAATGCCGTGGCGAATTTGGGCTATGCGGAGGGGCAATTCCTAAAGCCCGTTTATCCCGGCGACACGCTCAGGTCGGAAAGCGAAGTCATTGGCCTGAAACAGAACTCCAACGGCAAGACCGGGGTGGTTTACGTGCGCACGCGGGGTTTGAACCAACGCGAAGAGACGGTGATGAGCTATGTGCGGTGGGTCATGGTCCGCAAGCGCGATGTCGATGCTGAGGCCCCAGAAACGGTGGTGCCAGACCTCGCCAAGGCCGTTGAGGCAAGTGATCTGACGATCCCCAAAGGCCTCGACTTCAACACCTACGACTTCACCCTCGCGGGCGAGCCGCACCGCTTTGGCGATTATGCGGTGGGCGAGATCATCGACCATGTCGATGGCGTTACGTTGGAGCAGGCCGAGCATATGCAGGCCACGCGCCTGTGGCAGAACACCGCCAAAGTACATTTCGACGCGACCTTCCGGCCCGATGGGCAGCGCTTGATCTATGGGGGGCATATCATCAGCCTCGCCCGGACACTCTCGTTCAACGGGCTGGCCAACGCGCAGATGATTGCGGCGATCAATGCGGGGGCCCACGCGAACCCGGCTTTCGCGGGTGATACGGTCAAGGCATGGTCAGAAGTCCTCGACAGGGCCGAGACCTCTGCCCCCGGTGTCGGCGCGCTGCGGCTGCGCTTGGTGGCGACCAAAGATGCCTCTGTTGGGGCGTTGAAAGGCGAGGACGGCAAGTATCTGCCGGGGGTTTTGCTGGATCTGGATTACTGGGCGCTGATTCCGCTCTGAGTGTCAATTTGTGATCACGCTCAGAATTTCCGTGATCACATACGTCGATTTCATCCCCGAGTTGCGCCAATTCACCGCGCCTGTCTGCGATGACGCACCGCCGAGTGCTCGCTAGAACATAGAGCTAAGAACGAACGATACCCGGACGATCCCTATAAAGAGAGGGGCCCATTATGGCCGACGTGAACCGGGGGAACCGCCCCCTGTCGCCGCATTTGCAGGTCTACCGCCCGCAACTGACATCCATGACCTCCATCCTGACCCGCATCACCGGGAACGCGCTGCTTGTGGGCGCGCTTCTTGTGGTGTGGTGGTTGCTGGGGGCAGCGTCAGGCGAGGCGTATTTCAACTTCGTCGATGGGATCGTGACCTCGTGGTTCGGCAAGTTGGTGTTCCTCGGGTCGATCTGGGCGCTGTGGTATCACACGCTGGCGGGGATGCGGCACCTCTATTGGGATAGCGGGCGCGGCCTCGACATCCCGACCGCCGAAAAGCTGGGCTGGGCCTGCATCTATGGTTCCGTGATCCTGACGGTCCTCACCGTTATCGCGCTTTAGGGAGACGACAGATGGCTTATCTAACCGACCGCAAGCGCGCCTCCGGCCACGGCTCTGCCAAAACCGGGACCGAACATCACTGGCACATGACCGTCAGCGCATGGATCCTTCTGATCCTCGTGCCGCTGTTCCTGATCGCCTTTGGCCCCATCGTCGGCGAAAGCTACGACGCGGTTTTGGCGCATTTCGCACGCCCATTCCCTGCACTGGTCACCGCTGCGATGCTGATCGTCGGCATGAACCACTTTCGCCACGGCGTACAGACTTTGATCGAAGATTACACCCACGGGGGCACCCGCAAATTGCTGATCATCGCGATGGTCGGCGTGAGCTATGGCGCGATGGCCGTTGGCCTTTACGCCCTGGCCCGGATGGCTTTCTAGGAGCATTAACGAATGACCGAATATTCCTACGAGACGCATGACTACGACGTCGTTGTTGTTGGCGCTGGCGGTGCTGGCCTGCGTGCGACCCTCGGGATGGCCGAGCAAGGCTTGCGCACCGCATGTATCAGCAAGGTGTTCCCGACGCGCTCGCACACCGTGGCCGCTCAAGGTGGTATCGCGGCGAGCTTGGGCAATATGGGCCCCGACAGCTGGCAGTGGCATATGTATGACACGGTCAAGGGCTCTGACTGGCTGGGTGATACCGACGCGATGGAATACCTCGCGCGCGAAGCCCCCAAGGCTGTTTATGAGCTGGAGCACTACGGTGTGCCGTTCTCGCGGACTGAGGAAGGCAACATCTACCAGCGCCCCTTTGGCGGTCACACCACGCAATACGGCGAAGGCCCGCCCGTGCAGCGCACCTGTGCCGCCGCCGACCGGACCGGACACGCGATCCTGCACACGCTTTATGGGCAATCCCTTAAGCAAAAGGCCGAGTTCTTCATCGAGTACTTCGCCATTGACCTCTTGATGTCCGAAGACGGCGAGTGTCAGGGCGTTGTGGCCTGGAAGCTCGACGATGGGACGATCCACGTGTTCAACGCCAAGATGACCGTGCTGGCGACGGGTGGCTATGGGCGCGCTTACTTTAGCGCCACTTCGGCCCATACGTGCACCGGCGACGGCGGGGGTATGGTCGCGCGCGCAGGTTTGCCGTTGCAGGACATGGAGTTCGTGCAGTTCCACCCCACCGGCATCTACGGCGCGGGCTGCTTGATCACCGAAGGTGCGCGCGGGGAGGGGGGCTATCTGACCAACTCCGAAGGCGAGCGGTTTATGGAGCGGTATGCACCCACCTACAAAGACCTCGCCTCCCGCGATGTGGTCTCGCGTTGCATGACGATGGAGATCCGCGAAGGACGTGGTGTGGGCGCAGACGGCGATCACATCCACCTGCACCTGAACCACCTGCCGCCCGAGACGCTTGATCTGCGCCTTCCCGGCATCTCTGAATCGGCGCGCATCTTTGCGGGCGTCGATCTGACCAAAGAGCCGATCCCGGTTCTGCCGACTGTGCATTACAACATGGGCGGTATTCCGACGAATTACTGGGGCGAGGTGTTGAACCCAACGCCCGAGAACCCCGACGCGGTCACGCCGGGCCTGATGGCCGTGGGCGAAGCGGGTTGTGCAAGCGTGCATGGCGCGAACCGTCTGGGATCGAACTCGCTGATCGACCTCGTGGTCTTCGGGCGCGCGGCAGCGATCAAGGCAGGCGAAGTGGTCGATCCGAACACGGCAGTGCCCACGACGAACAAAGCCTCGCTCGACAAGGCGCTGGACCGCTTCGACGGGCTGCGCCACGCGAAAGGCACCACTTCGACGGCTGAGCTGCGTCTTGCGATGCAACGCAACATGCAGGCAGATGCCGCCGTGTTCCGCACCGACAAGACGCTCGCCGAGGGCTGCGAGAAAATGGCCGGGGTTGCCGCACAGATGGACGACATCTCGGTCACGGACCGCTCAATGGTGTGGAACAGCGATCTGATGGAAACGCTGGAGCTGACCAACCTGATGCCCAACGCGCTGGCGACCATCGTGTCCGCCGAGGCGCGCAAGGAAAGCCGTGGGGCCCATGCCCATGAGGACTATCCGGATCGCGATGACGAGAACTGGCGCGTGCATTCGCTCTCGTGGGTGAACGGGGGCGTCACGCTCGGGTCGCGTCCGGTGCATCTGGATCCGCTGACCGGGCATAATGAGGGCGGAATCGACCTCAAGAAAATCGCGCCGAAAGCGCGGGTCTATTGATGCGGATCGCGGCGTTGGGCGTTTTGGTTGTGGGGCTGGCCGCGTGCCAGTCCACGACCGCGTCGGATGCTAACTTGTCTGTGGCGCGTCCAACGGCAGCCCCCATCGAGACGGCTGGCGTGCCCCTCGGCGAGGAAGAGCTGCGCGGCACCGTGTCCCCGGAACGCATGAAGATCAACGCTTGCCTTCAAGATATCGGCTTACGCGCAATGCCTGACGGGTTCGCCCAAACGGCACCTCCCATGACGCTGGATCAGACGGAGGCGTTTAACACTTGCATGGCGCGCAGCTCTTGATGCGCTGGGCTTTTCCTCTGGCTCTCGCGGGGCTCACGGTTTCGGGCTGTGCGGATATCACCGCGCAAGCCGATCAATCCGCGCGCGATGCGGCCAAGCGCGGTGTGACCCCCATCGTGCAGGCCCAGTTTCCGGGCGTCCCGGCTGAGCCGATTGTGGATTGCGTGATCCAGTATGCCGAGTGGAGCGAGATCCTCGAGCTGGCCCGGGCGGCAACTCTTGGCCCAACGAGTGAAACAACCCGCGTTGTGATTGATGTCGCCAGCCGTCCCGATACCGTGCGCTGCATAGCCACCGCACAGGCGGAGGCGTTGTTTGCTGGAGGTCTCTCGCTATGAAATTTGCACCCCTTACACTCGCGGCTGTCGCAGTCCTTGGCCTGAGCGCCTGCTCGGGCACGATCAACGTCAAGAATGCCGAAGAGCAATGCGCGGCGGAAGCGGATCTGTCAGACGGCTTTCGCGGGGAAGCGCGCGCGGGTGTTGGCACAGATGGCCCCAGCGGTGGGCTGCGGCTGACCGTCACGAACCGCGTGTTCAACCCGCAATCACCCGAAGATTTCTACGACAACTGCGTGTTTCGAAAGTCAGGCCAAGGCCCGACCCGCACGCTCGCGTCCGTGCGACGCTAGACTGAAACGAGGATACGACCATGGTGCAATTCACGCTTCCCAAGAACTCGACCATCCGTGTGGGCAAGACCTGGCCCAAGCCTGAGGGGGCCACGAATGTGCGCAAGTTCAGCATCTACCGCTGGAACCCCGATGATGGGAAGAACCCGCAGGTCGATACCTATTTCGTCGATATGGACACCTGCGGTCCGATGATCCTCGACGCGCTGATCAAGATCAAGAACGAGATTGATCCGACGCTGACCTTCCGCCGCTCGTGCCGCGAGGGGATTTGTGGGTCCTGTGCGATGAATATCGACGGCATCAACACGCTGGCCTGTATCTATGGCATGGACGAGGTCAAAGGCGACGTGAAGGTTTATCCGCTGCCGCATATGCCCGTGGTTAAGGACCTGATCCCGGACCTGACGCATTTCTACGCCCAGCACGAAAGCATCATGCCGTGGCTTGAGACAAAGACAAACCGCCCCGCCAAAGAGTGGAAGCAAAGCACCGAGGATCGTGAGAAACTCGACGGCTTGTACGAGTGTGTGATGTGCGCGTGCTGCTCGACGTCCTGCCCCAGCTACTGGTGGAATGGCGACCGCTACCTTGGACCAGCCGCGTTGCTGCATGCCTATCGCTGGATCATCGACAGCCGCGACGAGGCAACGGGCGAGCGTCTGGACGATCTGGAAGATCCCTTCAAGCTATACCGCTGCCACACGATCATGAACTGCGCCAAGACCTGCCCCAAGGGTCTGAACCCTGCCAAGGCGATTGCGTCGATCAAACATATGATGGTGGATCGGCACGTTTAAGCACCTGAATTGCTCGGCATCGCCGGGCAGCCCCCGACCTCCCCCCGGGAGGGGGCTTTACCCCCACCCGAGGTCGGGGGCTGCCCTATGTGGGTGTGATCTTGCCCGTGGATCGCCGTGCTCCTGCCACCCACTCCAAAGCCAACGCGGACCGTTTCAAAACGCCGTGGTGCAGCACCACCCCAGTTGCCAGCACCAGCGCCGAAAGGCTCCAGAACCCCAGCGGCAGGCTCAGCGCATAGACGTAAAGCAGCGCCCACTGGGTGACGAACACCGTCATGCCCGCCTCGGACAAGGTGCGGGTTGTCGGCGTCTCAAAGTTCGCGAACCGACGGAAGGCCCAAAGGCAGGCTGGGATCAGCACGAGGGCGGATGCGATGCGGCGCAGCGCCCATGCGGCCTCCCATTGCGCGGCGCTTAGTCCAAGCGGCAACAACGTCATCCCCCACCCGACCAAAGCCAACACGACCACACGCGGGTCAATCCGGTGGAGGGTCTCAAACAGCTGCGGCACATGCCAACACGCCAGTCCCAACGCAAAGGCCCACAGGTACCGGATCGCCTCGTAGGCAAACAGCGGCAATCCAAGCGGGCCATTCGTGCCGACCCAAAGCCACTCGGCTGGCCATGCGCTGAGGGTGGCGAGTGCGACAAGGGCGACGCCTTGCCATGCGGGCGGGATGGTGGCGGCGATGCGTCGGACCGGTGCGCTGAGGACAAGGCGCGTGATCAGCCCGGACGCCGCCACATAGATCAACAGCGCTGCAAGGAACCAACCGTGCAGCAATATGTTGCCAGTTGCGGCCACCTCTGCAAGCGCGGCTTGATAGCTCGACAGATCCCCAGTCTTGAGGATCTGGTGCATGGCCAGTGTCGGAAAGCTAAGCGCGAGGATTACCAGCAAGGGCGGCAGCAAAGCGCGTCCTCGGACCGCCCGAAAGGCCGCGCCGCCCATCTTGGCCACCGCAGGGGCCGCGAAATAGCCCGAGATCAGGAAAAGTGCTGCCATATGAAAGCTGTCATGCAGCGTCGCAATCCAGGCGTGCTCGGGAAAGCCCACATAGTAGGCGTGCAAGGGCACCACGAGGGCGACAAGCGCAAAGCGCAGGTTGTCGAGATAAGCGATGCGGGCAGGTGTTGTCATGTGCCAACCCATGGCGTGGGATTACGGCACCAGTTTGGCGCAAATTGTAGGAAAGATGGTTTCGAATCGTCTTGATTTGAAAAGGGCTTTGCCCCATATCGCCGCTCAGACGCCAACGCACGCGCCTCTGTCGAGGTGGGCCCAGTCCCACGCGGTTATGTTGCAGCGGTAACGTCTCCCTTGGAAGTGAGCGGTCTGCGCCGAGCAATCGGAATGGCCGGGTCTTTTGGAGATGACCAATGAACGTAACGATCAGCGGGTTCGCCGGTGCGAATGCCTATACCCTTCCCGAGCAGCCCTCGACCGAGCGCCTTGAGGCGTTTATCGCCGAGAATGATTTCGATCAGCCGACGCTCGTCGTGGACCGCCAGCTTGTTGCCGCGCAGTTCGCAGCGCTCGCCAATGGCCTGGGCAATGCCTCGATCCACTATGCGATGAAGGCCAACCCCGCGCGCGAGATCATGGAAACCCTGCGCGATCTGGGCGCTGGCTTTGATGCCGCCAGCCGTGGCGAGATCGAGCAGTGTTTGGCCCTTGGCATCCCCGCCCACCGCATTTCCTATGGCAACACCATCAAGCGTGTGTCCGACATCAAGTTTGCCCATACCGCAGGCATCACACTGTTCGCGGCCGATGCGGAGGAGGAGCTTGAGAAAATCGCCCTCCATGCCCCCGGCGCACAGGTCTATATCCGCCTGCTCGTGGGCGCGACCGAGGCCGACTGGCCGCTCAGCCGTAAGTTTGGCTGTGCGCCCGAGCGCGCGCTAGAGCTTCTCGACCGTGCCAAATACCTTGGCCTCGACCCGATCGGCATGTCCTTCCATGTGGGCAGCCAAACCCGGTGCGCCGATATGTGGACCGAGACGCTGGATCGTGTCGACGCTGTCTGGGCCGATGCGCAAGAGGCTGGCCATGCGCTGAGCCTGCTGAACATCGGCGGCGGCTTCCCGGCTGACTACGGCGACGGCGTCGAGGCCCCCGGTGCCTACGCCGCGACGGTCATGGCAATGGTGCGCGCGCGCTTTGGCGAGGACGTGCATGTGATGGCAGAACCCGGTCGCGGGCTTGTCGGCGAGGCAGGGATCATCGCTGCCGAGGTCGTGCTCGCCAGCCGCAAGTCCGATCATGATCTGTGCCGTTGGGTGTATCTCGATATCGGCAAGTTCTCGGGCCTTGCCGAGACCGAAGACGAGGCGATCCGCTACAAAATCACGACCGAGCGTGACCACGAGGCGACAGGTCCGTGCATCCTCGCTGGGCCAAGCTGCGACAGCGTCGATGTGCTTTATGAAAAGCGCCCGGTGATGCTGCCGCTGGGTCTGCAAGCGGGCGATAAGGTAATGATCCACGCAACCGGCGCTTATACCAGCACCTATTCCAGCGTCGGCTTCAACGGCTTTCCGCCGCTCGCCGTCGTGGTCATTTAGGCACAGGCACGCGCTAAGCCATTGACATATGCGCCCGCGCGGCGCATTTGCCCCCCATGGCATGATGTCCACCGCGTGAGTGGACCGTGAAGCGATGACCTTCCCAACATGCCACAGAGGCGCTTTCGCCTCTCTGATGCTCGGCCGATCCGAGCGTGGATTTCCCTCCTCACGCGCGGGATCCTAACCGGTCTATCCGGTCCATGCCCATGCGGGGCGCGGGCGAGTGGCAGATCGGCGGACAAGCGTACTGCCCCCAGTATGAGGGGGCCGATCATCATGGGCTCTGGCAGGATGCTGGACCCTCGAAAGGTATCTTTTGAACTACTTTACTGAATTGGGCCTGAGCCCAAAGCTAAGCGAACGACTGGCTGAGATTGGCCTGACCGAGCCTACTCCGATCCAAGCCAAGGCGATCCCGCTGGTGCTAGAAGGCCGCGATATCATGGGCCTCGCCCAAACCGGCACCGGCAAGACCGCCGCATTTGGCCTGCCTCTGGTGCAGATCCTGAACGCCATCGGCGAGAAGCCCGCGCCCAAATGCCCGCGCGCGCTGATCCTTGCGCCCACGCGGGAACTGGCCCGTCAGATCATGGAAAACCTGACCAACTATATCGGCAAATCGCACCTCAAAGTGACGATGATCGTCGGCGGCGGGTCCATCGGCGCGCAGATTAAACGGATGGAGCGTGGCACCGATATCATGGTCGCAACCCCCGGTCGCTTGATTGATCTGACCGACCGCCGGGCCGTTGACCTGACCCACACCAAGTTTCTGGTGCTGGACGAGGCGGATCAGATGCTCGATCTGGGCTTCATTCACGCGTTGCGCGCGATCTCGAAAATGCTGCCGCCCGAGCGTCATACGATGCTGTTCTCGGCGACCATGCCCAAGCTGATGGCCGAGATTTCGGCGGCCTATCTGAAAGACCCGGTGCGCGTGCAAGTCGCCCCTCCCGGCAAGGTCGCCGACAAGATCACCCAAGGCATTCACTATGTCGATAAGGGCGAGAAAACCGGCCTGCTGAAGAAGCTGCTCGCCACGCATAAGGGCGAGAAATCCATCGTGTTTTCGCGCACCAAGCACGGGGCCGAGCGTTTGATGAAGAACCTTGTCGCCGCGGGCTTCAAGGCTGGATCGATCCACGGCAACAAGAGCCAAGGTCAACGCGACCGGGCGCTGGGCGCGTTCAAGGCGGGCGATTTGGAAATCCTCGTGGCCACGGATGTGGCTGCGCGCGGCATTGATATTCCGCTGGTGAAGGTCGTCTATAACTTCGATCTGCCGAACGTGCCTGAGAACTACGTCCACCGCATCGGCCGGACCGCGCGCGCGGGCAATGATGGCAAGGCGGTTGCGTTCTGCGGTCAGGACGAAGTCAAAGAGCTGCGCCAGATCGAAAAAGTCCTCGGCTTTGCGATCCCTCTGGAAGGCGGCACACCTTGGGTTCTGCCCAAAGGTGACATCGAGGGTCCTGCGGGCGGCAAACGTCCCGGCGGGCGCGGTGGTCCACGTCGTCGCTCCGGCGGCGGAGGCGGTGGCTTCAAGGGCAAAAGCGCTGGTGGCGGCAACAAGGGCGGCGGCGGTGGCGCCGGACGTTCGCGGCGTCGCAGCAAAGCGGCTTAAGGCTTAGGTCGAGCGGTTAGCAATACCGCTCGACCCCGACCCACTGATCGACCGAATACCTGTCGCCCTGCGCAAAGCCCGGCGGCAAGAGGCGCGCGATCTCGGCGCGATCCTCATCCGTAAACGTGATCGACCCGCCTTGCGCGCAATCGGCAAGGTTCATAGCCGTGCGCGTGCCGGGGATCGGCAGGATGTGATCGCCTTGATCGAGGGTCCATGCGCAGGCTGCGCCAGCCGTTGTCCATCCCCGCGCGCGGCAGAAGTCCTGAAACTTGGCGATGATTGCCGCGTTCCTTGAATAATTCGGCTCCTGAAAGCGCGGAATTGACCCGCGAAACGGCTCTTTCGCCAGCTGCTCTAGCGGCGGAAACGTATCGGTGATCATGCCCCGCGCGACGGGCGAGAAGGCGACAAAAGTCGTGCCCATCTCGGCGCAGGCCTGGATCAGGCCCAGTTCCGGCTGCCGGGTCCAGAGCGAGTATTCCGACTGCACCGCCGCCACCGGCAAGACTGTACAGGCCGCGCGCAGGGTCGTGGGGGCGATCTCCGACAAGCCAACCGCGCCGATCTTCCCCTCGTCGATGAACTTTGAAAGCGTCCCCATCACGTCCTCGACCGGGATGCGCTGGTCACGGCGGTGGATATAGAATAGCTCCACATGATCACGCCCGAGACGCTTTAGTGAGCCCTCAAGCGAGCCGCGCAAACTGGCTTCATCATTGCGAAAATCACGGCTTGGGTGCGGGTAAATCCCCGCCTTCGTCGCGATCTTCACATCCGCCTTGGTGCGCGCGAGCCACTTGCCGATGATCGTCTCGGACACGCCCATGCCGTAAATCTCGGCCACGTCCAGATGGTCGATCCCCATCTCATGCGCCGCATCAAGGCAGGCCATGCTATCGGCCTCGTTCGTGTCGCCGAAGATGCCGCCAAAGCTCATGCAGCCAAGGCCAATCGCGCCGACCTTGTGGCCTGCTAAGTCCCTTGTCTTCATGCGAAAGCGGCCTCGAGGGCGATTTCCACCATGTCCGAGAAGCTCGATTGGCGTTGGTCTGAAGGGAGGGCTTCGCCGGTCAGTAAATGGTCCGAGATCGTCAAAACCGCGAGCGCGCGCCGTCCGTGCCGAGCCGCGAGATTATAGAGTTCCGCCGCTTCCATTTCGACCCCAAGGATGCCGTGGCGGACCATCTGCTCGTTCAGGTCAGGGCGCTCGTCATAGAACACGTCCGAGGAATAGATGCCGCCAACATGCGTAGGCGTGCCGCGCGTGGTGGCAGCCTTATGGGCGGCCAGCAGCAGGTCGAAATCGGCGCAAGGGGCGAAGTTCAACTCCTTAAAAATCCCGCGTGACGGTGTGGACAGCGTCGAGGCCGTCATCGCCAGCACGACATCACGCACCTTCACCTTCTCCTGCATTCCTCCGGCCGAGCCGATGCGGATCAGCGTCTGCGCGCCGTAATCTTTGATCAACTCGTTTGCATAGATCGACAGCGAGGCCATGCCCATGCCCGAGCCCTGGATCGTGACGCGGTTGCCTTTCCAGGTGCCGGTAAACCCGAGCATACCGCGCACTTCATTGATGCAAACGGCATCCTCCAGAAACGTCTCAGCGGCCCATTTGGCGCGCAAAGGATCGCCCGGCATCAGGACGGTTTCGGCGATATCGCCGGGTTTGGCACCGATATGGATGGTCATGGCTGGCTCCTGCATTTGGCTGTTTAGCGCAGGAAACCTTGTGTGGGCAGGGGATGCAACGGCAAAGGGCCGGGCAGCGGTGTGCTGCCCGGCCCTTTGAAAGAAATAGAGTGACTTAAATTTCGAGGTCTTCGCGCGCTTTGCCAGCCGAAAGTGCGGCTTTGAACCATTCAGGCTGGCGGCCTTTACCGGTCCAAGTTTGGCTTGCGTCATCTGGGTTTGCATAGCGTGCAGCGCCGATGGTTTTGCCGCCGGATGCTTTGCCGCCCATAAGTTCTTTCAGGCTATAGCCATGCTCTTTTGCAACGGCTTCGACAGCTTTCAAGGCTTCTGCCTTTTTGCGTGTCTCCAAAGTTGCCAAAGCCTTGTCGGCTTCTTTTTTTAGTCGGACGAGTTCATCGCCACTGAGTGCATCAAGATCAATGCTCATTGGGTTTGCTCCGTTTTTGTCTTCCCCACAACCGTGAGTTAGAACGCTTTTAACCGGAGCGCAAATGTTCATATGCGATCGTATACTGTGTAATTGTAGCTTTACGCGGCGGCAATTTCATCTGGATCGGCGAGTTCAACAATATCCATCATTATGCGGTTCAGCTCAAAATCCTTTGGCGTATAGACCCTTGCGGCCCCCATGGCCCGCAAGCGTGCGGCATCATCGTCAGGAATTATGCCGCCGACGATAACGGGAATATGACTAAGATTTTCGGCGGACATTCGCCGCATTAAATCTTCGATCAATGGAATATGGCTTCCTGACAAGATCGAAAGCCCCACAACATGCACATCATTTGCCCGCGCGGCATTTACAATTTCTTCCGGTGTGAGGCGGATACCTTCGTAGTCGATGTCCATTCCGCAATCACGCGCGCGGAATGCGATTTGCTCAGCGCCATTCGAATGTCCGTCTAGGCCCGGCTTGCCCATCAGGAATTTCAAACGCCGTCCGAGCTTATCGCTGACGCTATTGACGGCCTCGCGAATATCATCGAGGCCTTCGGTCTTGTTGCTGACCGCGCGGCTGACACCCGTGGGCCCACGATACTCGCCATAGGTCGCACGCATAACACCCGCCCACTCGCCCGTCGTCACACCCGCCTTGGCGGCTTTGATCGAGGCGGGCATGACGTTCTCGCCGTTGGAGGACGCCTCACGCAACGCTGCAAGCGCCTCTGCCACGGCCCCCGCATTGCGGGTCTCGCGCCATGCCTCAAGGCGACCAATCTGATCCGCCTCCATCGCTGGATCGACCGTCATGATGCCACCGTCTTCGTCCATCAAGGGCGACGGTTCGGCTTGGGTGAACTTGTTCACCCCGATCACGACCGTCTCGCCGGTTTCAATTCCATTCACGCGGTCGGCGTTTGAATTGACCAATTGCGATTTCATATACTCGATCGCCGCAATCGCCCCGCCCATCGCATCGAGGTTCGCCAATTCTGCGCGCGCGCCGTCTTTGAGGGCCTCAACCTTGCGATCCACCGCCGGATTGCCGTCAAACAGATCGTCATATTCCAGAAGATCCGTCTCGAACGCCACAATCTGCTGCATCCGCAGCGACCATTGCTGGTCCCAAGGGCGGGGCAGGCCGAGCGCTTCGTTCCAAGCGGGCAATTGCACAGCGCGCGCACGGGCTTTCTTCGACAAAGTCACCGCCAGCATTTCCAGCAATATCCGGTAGACGTTGTTCTCGGGCTGCTGTTCGGTCAGGCCCAGCGAGTTCACCTGCACGCCATAGCGAAACCGCCGCATCTTTGGATCTTCGACGCCATAGCGCTCGCGGCAAATCTCGTCCCACAGATCGACGAAGGCGCGCATCTTGCACATCTCGGTCACGAACCGAATGCCGGCATTCACGAAAAACGAAATGCGGCCGACCAGCGTTGGAAAATCCTCGGCAGGCACGCGCGGGCGCAATTCATCCAAAACCGCCGTGGCGGTAGCCAAGGCGAAAGCCAGTTCCTGCTCGGGTGTCGCGCCCGCTTCTTGCAAATGATAGGAACACACATTCATCGGGTTCCATTTGGGCACCTCGCGGTAGCAATACTCGGCCACATCCGCGATCATTTTCAGCGAGGGCTTTGGCGGGCAAATATAGGTGCCGCGCGACAGGTATTCCTTGATCAGATCGTTCTGGACAGTGCCTTGCAGCTTGGAAACATCCGCGCCTTGCTCCTCGGCCACCGCGATATAGAGCGCCAGCAACCAAGGTGCGGTCGCGTTGATCGTCATCGAGGTGTTCATCGTCTCCAGCGGGATATCCTGAAACAGGGTCCGCATATCGCCCAGATGGCTGACCGGAACGCCGACCTTGCCCACTTCGCCGCGCGCCAGAACGTGGTCGCTGTCATAGCCGGTTTGCGTGGGCAAATCGAAAGCGACCGACAGGCCGGTCTGACCCTTGGCGAGGTTCGCGCGGTAGAGCGCGTTGGATGCCGTCGCGGTCGAGTGCCCGGCATAGGTGCGAAACAGCCAGGGGCGGTCTTTGGCGGGCTTTGCGGCGGTGTCAGTCATCAAGGATCCTCGCGAGTCATTGGTCGCAACTTAATTTCGTCCAAGGCTCTATATGCGACAGGATATATCCCTGTCAATTCGCTGCATTGCGGCGAAGGCAGCCGTTTACCTCCCCCCGCCTTCCTGCCACAGTCCGGCGATGACGCAGGTTGTGGAACTCCCCCTATGGCTGTTTGTGCTGATCCTGCTGTTCGCGGTGGTCACGGCACTAAGTCACTTTTTGCTGCCCTCGGTGCGGTGGTTTCTGCGCAAGCGGATGGAGCGCGCGGTTGCCCGTCTGAACAAGCGCCTCGACCGTCCCATCCAGCCCTTCAAGCTGCTCGCGCGGCCCGACACCATTAACCGTGTTGTCTACTCGCCCGAGGTGATGGAGGCCGTCCAAAGCCACGCCAAGGAAACCGGTGTGCCTGAGGAGGTCGCCTTCGCCCAAGCCCGCCGCTATGCGCGTGAGATCGTGCCGGGTTTTTCGACCGCGACCTATTTCGGGTTCGCCACGCGGTTCGCAAAGCTGCTCTCGACCGCGCTCTACCGCGTGCGTCTGGGTGCGTATGACGAGGAGGCGATCCGCAAGATTGCGCCCGATGCAACGGTGATCTTTGTGATGAACCACCGGTCCAATATGGACTATGTTCTGGTGACTTACCTCGTGGCAGGGCGCTCAGCGCTGGCCTATGCGGTCGGTGAATGGGCGCGGGTTTGGCCGCTTCGCACGTTGGTGCGCGCGCTTGGCGGTTACTTCATCCGCCGCAAATCGCGCAACCTTCTCTATCGCCGCGTGTTGGCACGTTACGTGCAGATGTCCACCGCCGGAGGCGTCACGCAAGCGATCTTCCCCGAGGGCGGTTTGTCCCTTGATGGCCGTGTGGGGCCCGCAAAGCTTGGGCTGCTCAGCTATATTATCGAGACCTTTGACGTCACATCTGAGCGCGATGTCGTCTTCGTTCCCATTGGCATTAACTATGATCGGGTGATCGAGGACCGCGTTTTGACGCGCGCTTACGAGATGGGGGATCGCAAGTTCCGCATCTCCATCCGCCGCGCGCTTTGGGCTGTCGTGCGCCAGATGGGGCGGCACTTGACCGGGCAGTTTCACCGCTTTGGCTACGCCGCCGTCAGCTTTGGCGCGCCCGTTTCGCTCAAGCAGCAACTGACAACGCATCAGGGCAAAGACCCGGTGCGCGCGCTTGGCAAAGTTCTGACCGAGAAGGTTCGCGAAATCGTTCCCGTGCTGCCCGGCCCCTTGGTGGCTGCGGTGATCGACAAGGCCGACGCGCCGCTCAGTCGCGAAGAGGTCGTCGAGCAAGCATGGGAGCTGCGCAAATCCCTGTCCCAAGAGGGCGCCCATCTGCACCTGCCGCGCGATGATCCCGACTACGAGGTCACAGTTGGCCTGCGTCAGCTTAAACGTCAGGGCCTGATCGTCGAACAGAACGGCCATTTCGGGCCCAAACCGACCGAGCGCGCCGTGCTGCGCTACTATGCCAACTCTATCCTGCAACTGCTCGAAGTGGCCGAAGCGGCAAAGTCCGTCGAGGCAGCAGACGATACGGATACCGAAGAGCACGTCACCCTCGCGACATAAAATTGCCGACAGGGGCAAAATCCGGTTGCTTTGTTGCGAGCGCAATCCTAAATCGTTAACCAGTTCGTGCAGCGCAGAATGATTCCGCGCCGCAGCATTCGATGACCTGACTGGAGGACGCCATGGCGCTCGACACCGCAGAGGCCCCGACGCCTTATGATGCCCCCGAAAAAGACCTCTATGCGATGGGCGAGATGCCGCCCTTGGGCTACACGCCCGCGCAGATGCACGCATGGGTTCTGCGGCGTGAGCGTCACGGCGAGCCGAACACCGCGATGCAGCTCGAGGTCGTTGATGTGCCCGAGGTCGGCGATACCGAAGTGCTGATCCATGTGATGGCCGCTGGCGTTAACTACAACGGCGTTTGGGCGGCGCTCGGTCAGCCGGTCTCCGTGTTTGATGGCCACAAAGCCCCGTATGCGATCATCGGCTCGGATGCCGCCGGGATCGTCTGGAAGGTCGGCGCGAAGGTAAAGCGCTGGAAGGTCGGCGACGAGGTTGTGGTCCATTGCAACCAGGACGACGGCGATGACGAGGAATGCAATGGCGGCGATCCGATGTATTCGCCCAGCCAGCGCATCTGGGGCTACGAGACCGCCGATGGCAGCTTCGCGCAGTTTACCCGCGTGCAAGCCCAGCAATTGATGCCGCGTCCCAAGCACCTGACTTGGGAGGAATCCGCGTGTTACACGCTGACCTTGGCGACCGCCTACCGGATGCTGTTCGGGCACGAGCCGCATGATCTGAAACCCGGCCAAAATGTGCTGGTTTGGGGCGCGTCCGGGGGCCTCGGGTCCTATGCGATCCAGCTGATCAACACCGCTGGGGCCAATGCGATCGGCGTGATCTCGGATGAGGACAAACGCGATTTCGTTATGGGCCTCGGCGCCAAGGGCGTCATTAACCGCAAGGACTTCAACTGCTGGGGCCAGATGCCCACGGTCAACACGCCCGAGTATAAAGACTGGTTCACCGAGACCCGCAAATTCGGCAAGGCCATCTGGGAGATCACCGGCAAGGGCAACAATGTCGATATGGTGTTCGAGCATCCCGGCGAGAGCACATTCCCCGTCTCAACCTTCGTGTGCAAAAAGGGCGGGATGGTCGTGATCTGCGCGGGCACCACCGGGTTCAACTGCACGTTCGATGTGCGCTACATGTGGATGCACCAAAAGCGCCTTCAGGGCTCGCATTTCGCGCATCTCAAGCAGGCGGCGAGTGCCAATAAACTGATGCTCGAGCGTCGTCTTGATCCGTGCATGTCCGAGGTGTTCACTTGGGAAGATCTGACAGAGGCGCATATGAAGATGCTGCGCAACGAGCATAAGCCGGGAAATATGGCCGTGCTCGTCCAGGCGCCCCGGACCGGGTTGCGCACGTTTGACGATACTCTTGAGGCAAGCCAGCAAGGTTAACCGTCAGTCACAGTGCTGAACAAGCGGCCCCGCGAATCACCCCATCAGGTGCGCGGGGCTGTTTCGGTTTTGGGTCTCACCAACGCTCCCAAAGCCTTACAAATCCACGCCTCGCTAATTTAGGGGGGTTCATAATCGTGAATATCTCGCCAAGTCACGTTCGTGTTAGGGTTGTGTTAACCTTTCATTAACCCTTATTGCGGAAGTTGAATATGGCACAAGATTGGATGATTGACGTTCTGGCAGATCTGCGCAGCTTTGCGCAACAGAACGGGATGGCAACGTTGTCGGAGCAACTGGATGACACGATCCTCGTGGCTGCGGCAGAACTAGCACAGGTGGCACATGGCGGTCGCGTCGGGACAGTTAGACAGGCGGCTCGAGACGGTGCTGGATCAGCTGACATCCGTGAACACTCTTGATGCACTGCAATCGCAAATCTTAGGCCTGCGCGACACGTTCGAGGTCGAGCATCTCGTCTACCATTCCGTCAATGCGTCCGGCGGGCAATACGCAGCGCTGTCCTATGACCTCGATTGGGTCGACCGCTATGTCAGCCAAGGCTACGAGCGTGTCGATCCCGTCGTCCAAGGCTGCTACCGCCGCTTCCACCCTATCGATTGGAAGGCCCTCGATTGGTCGGCAAAACCGTCCCGCACCTTCCTGCACGAGGCCCTTGATCACGGGGTTGGCAATCAGGGCCTGTCGATGCCCGTGCGCGGCCCCACCGGGCATTTCGCCGTCTTCACCGTGAACCAAACCACCGATGATCTGGACTGGGCGCGGTATCGCGCCGCCCGTCTCGAAAGTCTGATCCTGACCTCGCATTTCCTGAACCTCAAGGCGCTGGAAATCACCACCGGCACCGACAAAGCCGAATACCGAGCTTTGTCCCCGCGCGAGGTGGACGCGCTGTCTCTACTCGCCATTGGCTGCGCGCGCGCCGAGATCGCCGACCGCCTGACGATTTCCGAGCACACTTTGCGCGTCTATATCGAAAGCGCGCGTCACAAGCTGGGGGCCGCCAACACCACCCATGCGGTTGCGCGTGCGCTCGCGCTCGGCCTCATCGTCGTCTGAGTCGCGCCTCCCCAGACCCCCGTTGCCCTAAAAATGTGTCACCGCACGGTGAGAACTCGTTAACCAAACCCTGAGACCCCTAGTCGTCATTCTGATCACGACAGGGGGCCTCCATGATCCAGTACATCTATGCCGACGCGTTCGACGACCAGCCACGCTTGCGCGACACCATGTTCAAGGACCGCGCAACCCAGTTCCGCGACCGCCTGAAATGGGAGGTCGATGTGGACGAACATGGCCATGAGCGCGACCAGTACGACGCCGAAATCCCCCTCTACCTCGTGGCCACAACGCCTGACGGTTTGCACGCCGGATCCATGCGGTTCTTGCCCACCACAGGGCGCACGATGGTTCACGAGCACTTTTTGCACCTGACCGACGGGGTGCGGATCGAAAGCCCGTTCATTTGGGAATGTACCCGGTTCTGCATCTCACCCAAAGCGCCCAAGGACACGGCCGCCAAGTTGATGCTGGGGGCCGCCGAGATGGGGCTTGCCTCAGGCCTCAGCCACGCGATCGGGGTGTTTGATGCGCGGATGGTCACGATCTACCGCCGCCTCGGGTGGTCGCCAGCTATCCTCGGGACCTCCGGCGAGGGATCGCAGGCGATCAGCGTTGGTTTGTGGGCGTTCACGCCAGATGTCCTGCCAAAGCTGCGCGCGATTGCAGGGGTCAGTGCAGCTGCGTCCGAAAGCTGGATGCCTCGCGCCTTTGGTCCGCGCCTCGTCGCATAGGCGCTGGAAGCCGCGCGCCGGGGCGTCTAGGGTCCGCGCATGTCATTGACCGTTGCGCAGTTTTCCGAAGATCAGGCCCAGGCTTACGACCAGGTCGCGAGCGTGTTGGCGCAGGCGGGCGTGGACCTTCTGGATGGCACAACCGAGGCCCCCAGCGACGATCCTGATGCGTCCGTTCTCGCGGTCATCGGTAAGGCCGGGTCCGGCAAAACGGCGCTTCTGGCTCGGCTTGCGCAGGATCTGGAGGCGGCTGGCGTTAAGACCGTCTCGGGCGACTGGGAGGGCAAGCGCACCAAGGCCACGCGCACCCTCGCAATCCTCGCGCCCACCAACAAGGCGGCCAGCGTGCTGCGTCTGCGCGGGGTGCCCGCTACGACGATCCACCGCATTCTCTACACCCCGATGTATGATCCCGAATACGAGAAGCTGGCCGAGTGGCTGGAAGGGGAGGGCGACAAGCCCGAGATCGAGACCTTGAGCGACATGGCGCTGGAGCGCGCGGTCGCCAGTTACGCCCAGTTCAAATCGATCCCGGCGGCCCTGGCTGCGGCGGGTCTACGCGGGTCGGACTTTATCACCGGGTGGAAGCGCCGCGATGACCCCTTGGATATCGGTTTTGTGGACGAGTCGTCGATGCTCGACGCCAAGCAATTCGATGACCTCAAGGAGATATTCCCGACGCTCTGCCTGTTCGGTGATCCAGCACAGCTCGCCCCCGTGGGCCAATCGGGCTCGATGGTGTTCGACAAGCTGCCCGCCCCGCAAGTCCTGACGCTCGCGCGCATTCACCGCCAAGCCGCCGACAATCCGATCCTCGATCTGGCCCATGCGCTTGGTGATCCGGATCTGACCTATGACCAGTTCGACGGGATGGTGCACCGCGCTGCCGAGAAAGACGACCGCGTCGTGATCAGTCCGCGGATCGACGCTGGCCTGATGGCGCGCTCGCCCGCGTTGGTGTGGCGCAATGCGACCCGGATCCGGCTGATCCAAGCGTTCCGCACCGCGCACCAAGCCCCCGCCGATGAGCTGCTGGAAGGCGAGCCGCTGATCTGCGACGGGATCGAGCTGCCCCTAAAACACCGCCGCAAGCGCCTTGATCTGGAAGCGCGCGGCCTGATCAAAGGTGCGCAGGTGATCTTTATCGGTCAAGGCAAGAAGGCGGGGTTCTCAAGGCTGCATGTGATGGGTGCGCCCGATCCGAGGGTCTCTGCCGCGTCCATAATCAAGATCGAGATGCCCGATGCCGAGGAACCATATATCGCGTCCGCAGCCCGCATGGGGGCCGCGTTTCTGCATGGGGCCGCGGTGACGATTCACAAGGCGCAAGGCTCGCAATGGGACACTGTCCAAGTCTATGCGCCGGACCTGTCTGCGGCGGCGTGGGCGGGGCGGTCTGAGGCCGGGCAGCCGCTTTGGACGCGGCTGGCTTACGTGGCCATTACCCGCGCGCAAGAGCGGTTGGTGTGGGTGACCCGCAACCGCCTCGCGCTGCCAAAAGAGCCTCTCACCATCGCCGATCTCGACGCAACGCCCGCTCCGCTTGCGCTGGTGGCTGAGCCGGGGCTTGACGGTCTTGATCCACCGGACGACATCTAGGGGAGTCCCATGCCAAACATCATCATCACCGGGGCCAGCTCCGGTATCGGGTTCGCAACCGCCTCTTATTTTCTAGATCAAGGCTGGACGGTCGGCCTGATCGCGCGCCGGGCCGAGCAGCTTGAAGGGCTTGCCAGCACCTACGATACCGCCGTGCCGATGCCCTGCGATGTCACCGAAGAGGCGGCTGTTGATGCGGCATTCGACGCGTTTGCCCAAGATGCGCCGCTCGATGTGCTGTTCAACAATGCGGGGATGTTCGGGCCACAGACCAGCATCGACCAAATCGCGCTGAGCGACTGGCAACAGGTCGTCGATGTGAACCTGACCGGCATGTTTTTATGTGCCCGCGCCGCGTTTCGGATCATGCGGGCACAGGTGCCCCAAGGCGGGCGGATCATCAATAACGGCTCGATCTCGGCCCATAGCCCGCGCGAGGGCTCGACTTGCTACACCACGACCAAGCATGGCGTGTCGGGATTAACCAAGACGATTACGCTCGATGGGCGGCCTTTCGATATCACCTGCGGGCAGATTGATATCGGCAATGCGCGCACGGATTTGGTCAAGCAGCTGGAGGTGAAGCGCGCCGCCGAAGGCCTCGATCCGCTCCCGAGCATGGCGGTCGAGGATGTGGCGCAGTCTGTCTTTCACATGGCAAACTTGCCGCCAGAGGCGAATGTGCAGTCGATAATGGTGATGGCGTCGAAGATGCCGCATATCGGGCGGGGTTGAAGCGTCTCAGCGTCAAACGAAATCGTCGAGTATCGGTTATTGCGTTCGAGCGTCGCGCGTAACCGATCCGAGTTTCAGTCGGAAAGCTGCGGGGACCAAATCTCCACGTGGAGTTTTGCAAATCCTCTCGAGAGGATTTGCACCTAGCCGCGAATGTATCTGAAAAATGCCGAGGCCAGCCATCCAGCCGCAATCGCAATCGCGAGTGACAGAAGGCCGTAAATCAACGGACGCTCATGCGCCAGGCTGTAGATAAACTTCTCCAACCCGACCTTACGCACATCGATTGCGGTCTCGAACTTGTCGACCACAGCGCCATCGCGTGTGAGGAAAATTCGCGTGCGATAGGCCCCTTGGGTCAAGTTCGACGGCAGCGAGATCGAGGTCTCGAACAAGGTATCAGCCGTAAACTTCACCGCGCCTTCCAAAATCTGATAGCTGTCCTTGTCACTGCGGATCCGGATCAAGGCATCCACGAACGTCTCTGAATCCGCAACCCCTTCGGTAATGCCCACTGCTCGGATCGCGCGGGGCACAGACACCTTGTGGCGCAAATCTTCTACTTCGCTGATCGCCTCACGCAACGGCGCACTGGTGGCAATCGCATAGAAGGAAGGTGCCAGATCAACATCGACGGAATCGGTGTTCACCCAGATACCTGCGACGCGTTCTTTGCGCCGCACGGTAATCGGCTCGGACGGACCTTCGACAGTGACGACAACCGACAAGGGGCCATCGGGCAAGGGGGCTTCGCGGCGCACAGCCCCGAAAATCAGGATTTCCGAGCCATCGAAATTCGCCGTGATCGCCACGCGGGTTTGCGACAGATCGGCCACGATCTCCTCTGCCTTTGCAGGCAAGGCGAGAGCAAGCATCACAAGGAACGCGCGCAGGACCATCAATGCCCCGTCTCCCCAAGCGAATACAGCTCGGAAGGCATCACCAGCAGATCAAAGGCCAGTTTTCCGCAGACCGCCAGCACGATGATCGCCAGCAAAATGCGCAACTGCTCAGCCTTTAGCTTGGTGCCGATCTGGGTGCCGATCTGCGCGCCGATGACACCGCCGATCAGCAACAAAACCGCAAGCAGCATGTCGACCGTCTGGTTAGTGACGGCGTGCAGCAAGGTTGTGAAGCCGGTCACGAAAATGATCTGGAACAGCGAGGTGCCGATCACGACCTTGGTGGGCATACCGAGGATATAGATCATCGCAGGCACCATGATGAAGCCCCCACCGACGCCCATGATCGCTGCCAGAATACCGACCAGCAGACCGACGATCAGGGGAGGGATCACCGAGATGTAAAGCCCCGAAGTCCGAAACCGCATCTTGAAGGGCAGCGCATGGATCCACCCACGTTGCCGGCGTACGGGCGGCGGGGCACCCTTCTTGGTTTTGCGGATCGCATTGAGGCTCTCGATGAACATCAGGCCACCGACGATGCCAAGAAAGATAACATAGCAAAGCTTGACCAGCAGATCGACCTGGCCCGCCGCCTTGAGAATGTTGAAAATCTGGACGCCCAAGGCCGCGCCGATCAAGCCTCCCACAAGGAGCACACAGCCCATCTTCAAGTCGACAGTCTTCCGCCGCAAATGCGCCAACACACCCGAGAAAGACGAGGCGACGATCTGGTTCGCTTCCGTTGCCACGGCGACGGCGGGGGGTATGCCGATGAAGAACAACAGCGGCGTCATAAGGAAGCCGCCCCCGACCCCGAACATCCCCGATAACACGCCCACCATGCCGCCAAGTCCCAGAAGGAGAAAGGCGTTCACCGAAACCTCGGCGATAGGCAGATAGATGTTCATTCGGGGGACTCCGTTCTCTGGATATCCTCTACGCCCCTGACGCTATTCGAGGGTAGCCCTCTAGCTGCGACAAATCGGATCGATTGGTCTCATTTACCGTTCTTTGACATAGGGCTCGCCGCCTGCGCGCGGTGGAATGGCCTTGCCGACAAAGCCCGCAAGGATCACGACCGTCAGCACATAAGGCAAGCTGTCGAGCACTTGCACCGGGATATCCACGCGCAACACGCCTTCAACCACGTCCGAGCGCAGCGCAAGCGCCTGCAACAGGCCAAACAGCAGGCACGCATAAAGCGCATACCAAGGCCGCCATTTCGCAAAAATCAACGCCGCCAGCGCGATAAAGCCACGGCCCGCGCTCATGTCCTTCACGAAGCCCGCTTGCAATGCTGTCGACAGATACGCCCCCGCGATCCCGCACAGCACCCCGCAAATGCAGACCGCCGCATAGCGCAAGCCCACGACGGAGATGCCTGCCGTATCGACCGCCGCAGGGTTCTCGCCGACCGCGCGCAGGCGCAGGCCAAAGCGGGTGCGGAACAGGATGTACCAAGTCAGCGGCACCCATGCGAGCGCGATATAGACGAGGATCGGGTGGCCAGAGATCAGCTCGGAATAGAACTGCATGAACGGGCCCGCCTCCTCGATCAACTGGTTGAGGGGACGATCAAGCGCCGCCGCGTCTGTCGGGCCGATGGCAAACGGCAACTCGATCCCCTCGAACCGTCCGCCGCCCATCAGCGACGGGGTGCGCCCGCCTTGGCTGAACCAGCTCTGCGCGATCAAGACCGTCAGGCCCGCCGCGAGGAAATTGATCGCCACGCCCGAGATCAACTGGTTGCCCCGGAAGGTGATCGACGCGAGGCCATGCAGCAAGCTCAGCGCCATCGACGCCGCGATCCCCGCCAACAGCCCGATCCAGACGGAGCCCGTGATAAACGCAATCGCCGCCGAGAAGAACGCCGCCGCCAGCATTTTGCCCTCCAGCCCGATGTCGAAGATGCCCGCGCGTTCGGAAAACAGTCCCGCAAGGCAGGCCAGCAGCAAGGGTGTCGCCAGTCGCACACTGGAATCGAGCACTTGGATGAGGGTCAGAAAATCCATGTCGCGCTAGCTCCGCTCGGTGGCCAGCCGGAAGGCGGCGTAGGTGAAGAAGGTGCCCAGAACGCCCTCGATGGCGGGGCGGGCTTTGGCATAGGTGCTGCGCGCGGCTTTTGCAGACAGGGCAAGACCCCATGCGCCGTGGCACCCAAATGAGATCAGGAACGCGCCGATCACGAAGAGTGCGATCACAGGCAAACCGCCCCCGGTCGTCGCGCCGATGGACGCAATCGCCAGCCAAAAGACGATGGCTTTGGGGTTGGTCACTTGCAAGAGCATCCCCATGACGAACAGCTTGGCGCCCGATTGGCGCGGCACCTCCACAGCCTCGATCTTCGGAGGGTTCAGTGCCTTCTTGAACGCGCCGTAAGCCAGCCACATCAGATAGGCCGCGCCGATCAAGCGCAGCACGCTCATCGCCCATGCGGCTTTCTCCAGCAACAAGCCCACGCCCGCGAGGGTCGCGATGTTGATAAACACGCTGCCCGTCGCAATGCCCGCCGAGGCGATCAGCGCCGCACTGCGCCCTTGAGTCAGCCCAATGCCCATCAACATGGCAACGGCAGGGCCGGGGGACGAGGCGGCAACGAATAAAATCGCATAGGCGGCAATGAATCCGGGCAGGAAAGGGGCCATATCGATCATTCCGCAGGCTCCGATGTCTTGGTCTGGCGCGCGCGGTGGATGGCGAGGAACAGCTTCTCGACCGGCATCCGCACCATGTTGTCCAGCGCCCCGGTGAACAGGATCACCAGCGCTTGGATCACCACGATCAACTCGCGCGGGATCGAGGTCCAGAGCGCCAATTCCGCCCCCCCTTGATAGAGGAACCCAAATAGGATCGCTGCGATGAACACACCCACCGGATGCGAGCGCCCCATCAAGGCCACCGCGATGCCGATAAAGCCCGCGCCCTCGACCGAGTTCAGGACCAACCGCTCCGCCTCGCCCATCACGTTGTTGATCGCCATCAGGCCCGCAAGGCCGCCCGAGATCAGCATCGCGATCATGATGATCTTGGTGGGCGAGATACCGGCATAAACCGCCGCCGGTTCCGAGTGGCCATAGGCGCGGATCGCGTAGCCAAGGCGCGTGCGCCAGATCAGCAACCACACAAGGAAGCAGGCGAGGATCGCGATGAAGAAGGTGATGTTCAGCGGGGCCGAGCGCGAAAATTCGATCCCAATCGGGGCCAGAATTTCATGCATCGTCGGCAGGCTTGCCCCCTCGGGAAAGCGCGACGAGGCCGGGTCCATCTGGCCCGCCGGGCGCAGCACATTCACCAGCACGTAGTTCAGCACGGCGGCTGCAATGAAGTTGAACATGATCGTCGTGATCACGATATGGCTGCCGCGCTTGGCTTGCAGATAGGCGGGGATCGCCGCCCAAGCCGCGCCAAAAATCGCACCGCCCAGCATCGCGGCAGGCAAGGCGAGCGCCCAATGTGGCCACGGGAAGGCCAGACACACAACCGCAACGCCAAGACCACCAATTGCCGCCTGACCCTCGCCCCCGATGTTGAACATCTTGGCGTGGAAGGCGACAGCAACCGCGAGCCCCGTAAAGATGAAGTTCGTCGCATAGTACAGCGTATAACCCCAGCCATAGGTCGAGCCCAAAGCGCCGGTGATCATCAAATTCACCGCCTCAACCGGATCCTCGCCAATCGCCAAAATCACGAGGGCCGAGATCACAAACGCGATCAACAGCGACAAAAGCGGGACCAGCACCACATCGACCCAGCGGGGGATGACTTCCATTGTTTTCGCTCCCTTGGGGCCGCTCTTAGGCGGCGCTCTCCGTCTCGGTGACACCGGCCATCAGCAGGCCCAACTCGGTCTCGTTGGTCTTCTCAGGATCCCGCTCGCCCATGATCTCGCCGTCAAACATCACGGCAATCCTGTCCGATAGCGACAGGATCTCGTCCAGCTCTACCGACACCAGCAACACCGCTTTCCCGGCATCGCGCAACGCCACCAGCTGTTTGTGAATGAACTCAATCGCCCCGATATCCACCCCGCGCGTCGGCTGACCGACCAGCAGCAGGTCCGGGTTGCGATCAATCTCGCGCGCCACAACGATCTTCTGTTGGTTCCCGCCCGAGAAGCTTTTCGCCGTCAGCTTTGGGTTCGGCGGGCGCACATCGTAGCGCTCCATCTTATCGACGGTGTCCTCGCGCAGCGCGTCGTTATCCATCAACCAGCCGTTCTTCTGGAACTTCGGGTCGTTATGATAGCCAAAGCCGTTATTTTCCCAAGCCATGAAATCCATAATCAGACCAAGGCGTTGGCGGTCCTCGGGTACATGGGCAATGCCCCGCGCGCGCCGTGTTTGCGCATCCGAGTGTTTGCCCGTCAGGTCAATCGCCTCGCCGTTCAGCAGAACCTCGCCGCGCCCATTGGCAATGCCGCCGAGCACTTCCATCAGCTCCGACTGGCCATTCCCGGCAACGCCCGCGATGCCCAGAATTTCCCCCGCGCGCACGGTGAACGAGACGTTCTTCAAACGCTCAACCCCGTCCTCATCCGTCACACTCAGGTTCTTCACCTCAAGCACCGTGGCACCCGGCGTGGCAGGCTTTTTATCAACGCTCAAGAGCACCTTCCGCCCGACCATCAACTCGGCCAGTTGCGGTGGCGAGGTCTCGGCGGTCTTCACAGTCGCGGTCATCTCGCCCCGGCGCATCACCGAGACAGTGTCCGTGACATCCATAATCTCGCGCAGCTTATGCGTGATCAGGATGATCGTTTTGCCCTCGTCCTTCAGGCCGCGCAAAATCCGAAACAGGTGGTCGGCTTCCGACGGGGTCAGAACACCCGTCGGTTCGTCCAGAATCAAGATATCGGCTTTGCGGTACAGAGATTTCAAAATCTCCACCCGCTGCTGCATCCCCACGCCGATATCTTGGATCAGCGCGTCGGGGTCGACGTTCAGCTCGTACTCTTCCGAGATCGCGACAAGCTGTTTGCGGGCGCGCGCGAGCGAGGGTTTCAGGAACGCGCCGTCTTCGGCACCCAGAACCACATTCTCCAGCACGCTGAAATTTTCGACCAGTTTGAAGTGCTGGAACACCATGCCGATGCCAGCGCGGATCGCAGCTTGGCTGTCGGGGATTTCTGTCTTTTTGCCTTGGATGAAAATCTCGCCCTTATCGGCTTTGTAGAAGCCGTAAAGGATGCTCATCAGGGTCGATTTGCCCGCACCATTTTCGCCGATAATGCCGTGGATCGTTCCGGGCATCACGCGGATCGAGATATCCTTGTTGGCCTGCACCGGGCCAAAGGCCTTCGAGATACCTTTGAGTTCAATCGCAGGGGCTTGGTCAGTCATGGCGGCAGCTTTCGAGCAGATATGCAAAGGGCCGCACCGCGAAGCTGCGACGCGGCCCTAATTGTCATTCAGTCAAAGTGACTTAGAAGCTGATCGCTGGGCAGCTCTCGTCGGACATGTAGTCATGCACGGTCAGCTCGCCCGATGCGATTGCGGCAGACGCGGCGTCCACAGCCATCTTCATCTCGTCAGACACCAGCTCGGCATTGTGCTCGTCGAGCGCGTAGCCAACACCACCGTTCGACAGACCCATGACGCGGAAGCCGGTCTCAAGGCCGGGGCCGTCGACGAAGGCCTCATAGACGGCGTTATCCACGCGCTTGAGCATGGAGGTCAGAACCTGACCTGAGTGCAGGTAGTTCTGGTTGCTGTCCACACCGACCGACAGAATGCCCGCGTCGGCTGCGGCTTGCAGAACACCAACGCCAGTGCCGCCAGCGGCTGCATAGACAACGTCAGCGCCCTGGCTGATCTGGGCTTGGGTCAGCTCAGCGCCCTTCACCGGGTCATTCCAAGCGGCAGGGGTCGTGCCGGTCATGTTCGCAATCACCTCGGCGTCCGCGTTCACGGCCTTCACGCCTTGGGCGTAGCCACAGGCGAACTTGCGGATCAGCGGGATGTCCATGCCGCCGATGAAGCCAACGGTGTCGGACTCGGATGCCATCGCAGCCATCATACCGACGAGGTAGGATCCCTCATGCTCGTTAAACACAACCGAGCGGACGTTTGGCTGGTCAACGACCATGTCGATGATCACGAAGGACGTGTCAGGATAGTCAGGTGCAACTTCGTTCAGCACGTTGCCGAAGGCAAAGCCGGTCATGACAACGGGGTTCGACCCGCTTTCGGCCAGACGGCGCAGCGCTTGCTCGCGCTGAGCTTCCGACTGCATCTCGATCTCGCGGTAGTCGCCGCCGGTCTCTTCGACCCAACGCTGCGCGCCGCCGAAGGCCGCCTCGTTGAAGGATTTGTCGAACTTGCCGCCAAGGTCAAAGATCAGTGCTGGGTCGGCGGAGGCGGTGCCTGCGCTCAGTGCCAGTGCTGCCGCTGCGCCCATAAGTTTGGTCATGGATGTCATAGGTGGGTATCTCCCTGATGTTTTTGTTGCTCGGGGGCCGTCCCCCCCGTTCACGAGCGCCCGAGCAGATCGCGCGCTTCTGGCGGCGATTAGGACCGCTTGTCGCGGGGGGGTCAACCGGATTCGTGGGGATATCTGCGTGATTGCAGTGCGGATGGCTGTTCTTTGGGCGCTTTACGCAGGGGTAATGGGTCCTGACCCTAAGGTGCGGGCAAGGATCAGCGCATCAATCCGTCGCCCATCCGGGGTGCGGTAGTAGCGCGCGCGCTGCCCGGTCTGCGCATAGCCCGCTTTGGCATAAAGCGCGCGGGCAGCCCCGTTCTCGGCGGAGACTTCAAGAAACATCTGTGTGGCACCTTGCGCAGCGGCCACGCTTTCGATCTGGCGCAGAAGCTCAAAGCCCAGCCCGCGCCCTTGGCTGACCGGGTCCACCGCCAGCGTCAGCAACTCCGCCTCGTCCAGCACCACGCGGGCGAGTGCAAACCCCGGCCCATCCCCGATCAGATGCACATGCGGGTCGGCGATCTGCGCGTCAAACTCCGCCTCGCTCCAGGCGCGCGGGGTGGTGAAGCACCGCCCATGCAAGGCCGCGAGCGCTTTGGCGGTCATCGTCATGGCAACATCACCGGGCCACGCTCTTTCGACGGGGCCGCATCCGGTGCGCGCAGATAGAGGGGTTTCGGGGCAGGGGTGTCGGGGCCAAAACGCTGCGCAGCGATCCGGGCAATGGCGGAGGCCGGGGCGAAGGCCGATGGAAACCGGGGCAGGCCATAGAGGCCTTGAAGCTGGATCGAGGCCGTTCCGATGCACTTGGTGCCTTCGGGCAGCGAGGACACATTAAGGTCTGCCAAAGCGATCCGCGCAGCCTCACTAGGTGTCGCGCCACGAAATCCCTGCACATACGCCATGTCCCTGCGCGCATCGAGGCAGGCGAGAACCGGACCGTCGGTCCCAAACGCCAACGCCTCCAGCGCCGACACACCCACGGCAGGCACGCCAAGCCCCATCGACAAGCCGCGCGCGGCAGCGACGGAGATACGGATGCCGGTAAAATTCCCCGGCCCGATACCCACGCCAAGCGCGTCCAGATCAGACCATGCAACGTCGTGCTCGGCCAAGACCTCTTCGCACATCACCATCAAGCGCTCGGCCTGACCTTTGGCCATGTCCTCGTGCTTTGCCACGATGATCTGGTCGCCCGACAACAAAGCGGCGGCACAATGCGCCGCCGATGTGTCAAAGCCGAGGATCAGAGGGTCAGGCCGCAACAGGCCGCACTTCCAAGACCTCTGGAATGTAGTGGCGCAGCAGGTTCTCGATGCCCATCTTCAGCGTCAGGGTCGAGGACGGACAGCCCGCACACGCGCCTTGCATATGCAGATAAACGATGCCGCGATCAAAGCCGTGGAACGTGATGTCGCCGCCATCCTGGGCCACAGCCGGACGCACGCGGGTATCGAGCAGTTCCTTGATCTGGCCAACAATCTCGCCGTCTTCGCCGGTATGCTCGGCATGGCCCGAATGGGCGGTCGCGTCGCCTTCCATGACCGGTTTGCCGGAGAGGTAATGCTCCATAATCGCGCCGAGGACGGCAGGCTTTATATGGTCCCACTCGACCGCGTCGGCCTTCGTGACGGTCACGAAGTCGAGGCCGAAGAACACGCCCGTCACCCCCTCGACGGCAAAGATGCGCGAGGCGAGGGGCGAGACATTGGCGGCGTCCGCGCTTGGGAAATCCGCTGTGCCCACGTCGAGCACTTCCTGCCCCGGCAAGAACTTTAGGGTCGCTGGGTTCGGGGTGGATTCGGTTTGAATAAACATGGGCAGGCCTCCGGTTGAGGGACATATATGATCATACGCCCGCAAAGCGTCAATGGATTTAGAATCGTTCCAAGGAAATACTTGGGTGATTTAGTCGGAAATAGGCACCGTAAGGAAGTCTGTGATAGCGGCGCGGATATCAGCATGAACCTCTTCACGTAGGCGCAAACCGAAGTCCGAGCAAATGTTGTCATCCCCTGCCAGCCCGATCATGACCACGCCCAACGGGCTACATTTCGGCAAGGCGCTGAAATGCGCTGCCTGAAGTATCGGGATAAAGTCCGCGCTTGAAATCTCGCTTGCCAAGACGTCCGCACGCATGGCTTGTGGGATCCATTTTGGGAGGCCAAGGTTGACGATCAACGCAGGGGTATCGAACGCCCCAATACTCTCAGGGGTGGCAGCTTGGGGTAAGGCCGGATCAATAGCAACTGCGCGGGTTACCCGCGCATCCGACAGGTCCGCCTCATACCGCGCGGCGTCAATTGCCTCAAGATCCACGCCTCCCTCTTCCAGCCAGCCGCAATCCACTTTGCCGGTGTTCGCCGCGCAATACGAAATGAACCGCGCCTTCGACACGCGCAGCCCCGCCAGCGCAAGCGCACTATGCCCGCCCAGCGAAAACCCGACGCTCACCACGTCGCTGAAATCCGCGCGAAATCCCGGCAGCGGATCGCTCTCCAGCCAGTCGAGCATCGCCGTCATATCCGCAGGCCGCTCCCACACTTGCACCGTGCGCGCAGGCAGGCTGTCGCGCGAGGTCGTGCCGGGGTGGTTCGTGGCAATCACCAGATAGCCGAGGTCCGCCAGATGCGTCGCCAGCCAGCCCATCTGCACCGCATTGCCGCCCGATCCGTGGGACAGCACGGCAATCGGCGCGGTGTCGGGCAAGGGCGCGTCGCGCAACGCATAGTGTCCGTAGAAAAGCGCGTTCTGGCCCAGCAAGTCCGGCGCGGCATCGCCCGTTTGCTCGGTCGGATACCAAATGTGCAAGGGCAGAGGCACGTCGCGATGGCCCACGTCCAGCTCTGCCACGCGGTAGCCGTTCAAGCGATCCGGCACGGGCAAGGGTTTCGTGCTGCCAAGGATCGCGGCGCCGACCAAAGCCACGCCAAGGACGACCAAGCCGCCCAAACCATAGAGAAGTTTTCGCATTCCAGATCCGAGGGTTAGGTGATCGCCTCAAGCCGCTCTTTGCTCAGATCGCCGGGCACAATCGTGATCGGCATCGGGAGTGCTCCGGCGTTTTTCGTCAGCGCTGTCACCAGCGGCCCCGGACCCTTGCCGTCGACCGACGCCCCCAGACATAGCACTCCCACTTCGACATCTTCGCGCACTTGGGCGAGAATTTCTTCAACCGGCTCGCCCTCGCGGATGACCAACTCAGGGTCCACGCCTTGCTTGTCGCGCATCCACTTGGCGAAGACCTCGAAATGCGCTTCGATCCGTTCGCGGGCCTCCGCGCGCATGATGTCGCCGACGCCGATCCAGTGGTTGAACTCGTCCGGTGGGATCACCGACAAGATCACCACGCCGCCGCCCGTATGCGCGGCCCGCATGGCCGCAAAACGCATCGCGTTCAGGCACTCTTTGCTGTCATCCAGCACGACCATAAATTTCCGCATGGATGTTCCCCTGTGGCAGTTGCTCGTGGATCATGCAGAGGGTGTGATAGATTTGCAATCTCCATCTCTTTATCCACGCGGCTTGTGCATATCCTGTGTGTACTGCCCCTTGAGACCTTCCCAGACCGCGACATCCCGGCTAACACAGTCGAGCAACCCCATGATGTAGTGCCGTGGCGGAGGTATGCGTGATACGATCCATAGCTGCCCTATATGTCGCCCTCTCGCTGGGGGGTGCGGTGCCCGTCTTGGCCAATGATGACGACTGGACCATGCGGTTTGGGGTCGGCGGTTACGCGGGCAACAGCCCCTATGTCGGGTCTGAGACCACTCGGATCCTCAGCCCCATTGCCAGCTTTCGGTGGCGCGGTTTCACCGTGGGGACGACCGGGGTCAGCTATCGGACCGGGGGGCTCGAGCTGACCCTCAACAGTGCCACCTTTGACTACAGTCTTAATGAGCGCACCAATTTCCGGCTTGGCGTCGTCTACCAGGGCGCGCCTTACACCAGCGGCAGCGATCCGCAGCTTGCCGGGCTCAACCGGGCGGGCTGGCAAGAGGCGGTGCTCGGCTTCAGGTCCCAACCCACCGATGCCACCGAGCTGAGCCTTGATATCGGGCGTGACATCTCCGGCAACGTCAATGGTGGCGAGATCACCCTCGCGGGCAAAACCCGTGTCGCGCTGGGGCCTTTGCCGCTGGATGCGCAGATCGGGATGAATTGGAAGAGCGAGGACATGGCGATGTATCTCTATGGTGTGCGCGCAAGCGAGGCGACCGGAACGCGCGCCGCCTACAGCCCCGGAGCGAGCCTCAGCCCGTTCATCTCGCTGCAAGCCGCGGTGCCGCTGGGCGAAAACGTCGCCGCCATATCCGAGTTCCGCGTAGAGGCCCTGCCCAGCAACGTAACCTCCAGCCCGATTGTGGCGCGCAGCTTTGTGGGCAGTCTCTCGTTCGGGGTCGGGGTCCAGTTCTAGGGAAAGCCTTTAGCTGCCCCTAACCGCTATGCGCCCAATCCCAGTAAAGATCGCGCGCGCGTCGGGTCACCGGCCCCATCTGGTACTGGGTGTGCTCGAACGCGGTCACGGGCGTCACCTTCATCATATTGCCGGACATGAACACCTCGTCGGCGGCGTGAAAGTCATCATAGCTCAGCACCGTCTCATGCACCTTCATCCCATCGGCGCGCAGGTTGGTCATGTGCCGCGCGCGGGTGATGCCCGCAAGAAAGGTGCCGTTGGGAATGGGGGTAAAAACCTCGCCATCCTTGACCATAAAAATATTGGCGGTGGCGGTTTCAGCGACATTGCCCATGGCGTCGGTGACAAGCGCGTTGTCGAAACCCTTGGAGCGCGCTTCCGCCAACATGCGGATATTGTTGGGATAGAGGCACCCCGCTTTCGCGTTCACCACCGAGCTTTCCAGCACCGGGCGACGGAATTGCGTTTTGGTCAAACGTGCCGCTGCCGTGGGCGGCGCCATCGGGATTTCTTCGAGGCAGATGCAAAAGCCCGTGCGCTCAGGGTCGGGAGTGATCGAGAAGGCGGTGTCGATCCCCCAATACATCGGGCGGATATAGACGGGTTTGTCCGGGGGGCACATCTTCAACCCCTCCCAGATGATCTGAACCATCTCGGTGGTGCTGACGGTGGGGGTCAACATCAGCGCCTCGGCCGAGCGGTTGACACGCTCGCAATGCGCCTCAAGGTCCGGGGCGACGCCGTCAAAATAGCGCGCACCGTCAAAGACAGTGCTGCCAAGCCACGCGCCGTGGTCTGCGGCTGACATGATCGGGATGTTCCCGTCCTGCCACGCGCCATAGAAATAGGTTTTTATGTTTGTCCCGGCTGCCATGATGCCCCCCAACTCAGGTCGTGAGGGGCAACATGGTAGGTTTTATCCGACAGGTCCAGACGTGAAGCCCAACTGGTAGTTCATCGTGGAGGCAGGCTTGGCAGCGGGCTCCGTCTGGGCTTGGTGTTGGGTCGTCTGAGTTTGCGTGTTCTTCGGGGACACGAGGGTCTTGTGGTAGGTCATCGGAGGCCTCCATTGCAATGCGATGCTGTTTTTTGAGTAGGAGGGAACAATTAGAGAATGCGCAGGCCTGAGTCCAGCCCTATCTCTGCGACGCAGCGTCAGGGCGAGGGGAGGGGCGTGCTGCTACGCATTTAGGTCAGCACTACTGTCTTATTGTTTCGCACGCGAAACAATGCGTCAACCAAGTTGACCTATTAACCCTTTATTAATAATCACTTGCCTGCTCGTCGTGCTGCCCTGCGCAATGCTGCGAGGACAGTGTTGCTTCCTAGCGAGAGCAAAAGCATCAGCAACGATCCGAGAAACCCAACAAGGCCGCCAACGAGAGCGATCACCTCTTCCGAGTATCTCAGGCTGGCCCGTATGACACGGTTCGTTCCCAAAAGCTCGGTCAATCCGACAGTTCGATCTCCCAAGACCTCAGAGGCCTGCGCAATTCTGTTTAGCTCCTGCGCCTGCGAGGTCTTGCTCAGGACAAAGATCGTGCTTGGGATACCGATGGCCGTTCTCAAACGCGCCACATCCGCCAAGCTCCGCGCTATAGGCTGCAAGGCCGCGACATTTACGGCGGCCTTCAGGTCTCCGGGGTTGCGTGCTTCGCTGATGACATCCCATTTGAAGCCAGTCCTGAAGGCGTCAGAGGCACGCCTGTTCAGCCAACTGGGCAGGCGCCCCATGTTGCGCGCTGTCTTCGCCAATGCCGCGCCGACTTTTACCGTGCCACTGGATCCGCCCGTCGCGATCAAAGCTCCGGTGGAGCCAAGGCCGAGTATCGAAAGGGCGAGGTCCGGCTGATCAATCGGGTTGCCGCGTGTCCAATCAAGTGCTGCCGAGGCGACACCGGCGACATCACTGAGTGGCGTCAGCTCGTATGGGGCGCGGCACAGAATCAAGTTCTCAAGCGAACAGTTGGATGCATTCGCCATGCACCGCCCGCAGCGCCTGATCCCCTTGAGGACGCCCTGATCTGCCACACGCGCCGCATTCACAGCGTTGATCAGGCGCGGGGGCATCGGCAGTTCGGCTCGCGCAATTTCCGACAACATACTGTCGATGACCATCCAATTTCGAGGCTCGGGCTCAAGCTGGTCGTGCAGTTTGGCGTCGACCGTTTGAGGATCCATTTGCGCAACTTCGGTCCCGACATTGGCAAAGAGGCGTTCAGGACCATGCAGGACAAAGTATCGAGGCGTGCCCGACGACCACAACCCGTGCGCAGCGATGCACGTCACAACAAATGAGAGTAAAGAAATGACCGCAAGGATGATCCGAGCGGCGCGGCGCATCTGATTACCTCACCATCCCAACAATATCATAGGCTTTCTCAAGGATCGGCGTCGTGATCTCGCGCGCACGCTCGGCCCCTCGACGCAGGAGGCGGTCAATCTCGGCCTCGTCCTCCATCAACCGGGCCATCTCCCCCGAGATCGGCGACAGCTTGTCCACGGCCAGATCCGCGAGCATCGGCTTGAACTGACCGAATTGTTGCCCCGCAACCTCCGCGATCACCGCATCGACGCTTTGGTCCGACAGGGCGGCATAGATATTGACCAGATTGCGCGCTTCAGGCCGGTCCTTCAGACCCTCGGCACTCTCAGGCAAAGGCTCGGGATCGGTCTTGGCCTTGCGGATCTTCTTGGCAATCGTGTCGGCGGTATCGGTCATGTTGATCCGGCTGGCATCGGACGGATCGCTTTTCGACATCTTCTTGGTGCCGTCACGAAAGCTCATCACCCGTGTGGCGGCCCCTTCGATGACGGGCTCGGTGATCGGAAAGAACTCCACGCCGTAATCGTGGTTAAACTTCGCGGCGATATCGCGGGTCAATTCAAGATGCTGCTTTTGATCCTCGCCCACCGGCACATGGGTCGCGTGATAGATCAGAATGTCGGCGGCCATCAAAGCGGGGTAGCTGAACAGCCCCAGCGAGGCTTGTTCCGCGTTCTTGCCCGCCTTGTCTTTCCACTGGGTCATCCGGCCCATCCAACCCATGCGCGCCACACAGGCAAAGAGCCACCCAAGCTGGGCGTGCTCGGGCACCTGGCTTTGGTTGAACAGAATGGATTTCTCCGGATCGATGCCGGAGGCAATGAAGCCAGCACACAGTTCGCGCGTATTGCGCCGCAGCTCCGCGGGGTCTTGCCACACGGTGATCGCGTGCTGATCGACCATGCAATAGACCGTCTCATGGGTGCCTGCGTTTTGCATATCCACAAAGCGTTTCATCGCGCCGAGATAGTTGCCAAGCGTCAGGCCGCCAGAAGGCTGGATCCCGGAAAATACACGAGGGGTGAAAGAAGGCGCGTTCATCGGCCTCGTCTCCATCTGGACCTAAGGGTGCGCAGGCCTTACCGAGAGGGCACCCCGCCGTCAATGTGAAGGCCCCCGCACGATGACCCATCACGACCCAGAGCGCGACCCGATCTCCGAGGCGCCGTTTAACCCGCTGCCCAAATCGGTGATTGTGCTGGTGGCGGTGATCCTCGGGATCGAGGTGTTGTTCACGCTGGGCGCACGGGGTCTGATCGGCGGGCCGGACGCGGTTGGCTGGCGGCTGACGGCGGTGCGCGACTGGGCCTTCGCCGATGTGGTGTGGGAGTGGATGCTGACCAATGGCCGCTTCCCGCCCGAGCATCTGGCGCGGTTCGTGACCTACCCGCTGATCCATATCAGCTTCACCCATGCGATCTTCGTCATCGTCTTCGTGTTGGCGCTGGGCAAACTGGTGTCGGAGGTGTTCGGCGGCGCGAAGATGATGCTGGTGTTTTTCGCCTCCGCCATCTTGGGCGCGCTGGCGTATGGCGTGATCCTGAACGAGGACGCCCCCCTGATCGGCGGCTATCCCGGCGTTTACGGCCTGATCGGCACCTATACGTTCATCTTGTGGGTCAACCTGTCTGCGGCGGGCGAGAACCAGGCGCGGGCTTTCATGTTGATCGGTATCTTTCTGGGCCTGCAATTGCTGTTTGCCGTGTTCTTTGACGGGCCGCGCGATTGGGTCGCGGATTTGGCAGGGTTCTGCGTCGGCTTCTTGCTCAGCTTCGTGATCGTGCCGGGCGGTTGGCAGCGGATCCTCGCGAAACTGCGCCAGCGTTAGCCGCGTTTCAGGGCGCTGCGGAAATCGCTGATCCGGAACGCGCCGAAGAGTTGACCTGCCACCGCATAGCTGACGACCCCGATCCCGATCAGCACGGCGAGGGCCGCGTAGCGCACCCCCTCTTTGCCGAGGGCGTAGCTTAGCGAGAGCTCGGATACTGCGAGCACCACGCCCATTGCGAGCGACGCCCACACGATCCGCCAGATGCGTTTGCGGAACCGCGCATCTGGCTTTGCCGCCTCGCCCATATGGCGCGCCCCGCGCCAGAGCAGCCACGCCATGATCCAGCCCGCGAGCGTCGTGCCAATCGCGGCGGCGATGTAGCCGATCACGGGCGCTAGGCCGATGGCAATGACCGCGTTGAGGACCATCGCGACGACGGCGTATCTGAGTGGGGACTTGGTGTCCTCGCGCGCGAAATAGAGCGGTTGCAGCACTTTTTGCAGCACAAACGCCGGAAGACCCGCGCCGTAAACGGCCACGGCAAAGGCGGTGGCAGCGATGTCATCCGGCCCGAACGCCCCACGTCCGAACAGGACGGAGATCAGTGGGATAGGGATGACGATCAGGGCGACGGCGGCGGGGATGGTCAGCGCCAGACTGATCTCGCCCGCGCGGCTAAACGCATAGCGCCCACCTTCTGTATCGCCCCCGCGCAGCTTGCGCGACAGGTCGGGCAACAGCACCACGCCGATGGCGATGCCCACGACGCCGAGGGGCAGTTGATAGAGGCGGTCCGCATAGGCCAGCCACGCGACCGCACCGTCAAAGAAGCTGGCAACCTGGCGTCCCACCAGCAGGTTCACCTGCACCACTCCGCCCGCGACCATGGCCGGGGCTGCGATGATGGCGAGGCGCTTTAGCTCGGGCGTGAGCTTTGGGAGGCGCGGGATCAGACGGTAGCCAGCGCGGTCGGCGGCGATCCAGACGAGGGCCAGTTGCGCGATCCCGGCGAAGGGAACTGCCCAAGCCAGCGCATCGCCGATGGGCCAGCCTTGCATGTCTGCGACGACCATTGCGGTGACAAAGAGGATGTTCAGAAGGACGGGCGCTGCGGCTGCGGCGGCGAAGCGACCGAGCGTGTTGAGGACACCGGAGAGCAAAGCCGCGAGGGAGATGAACAAGATGTACGGGAAGGCGATGCGACCATAGAGGACGGCGAGATCAAAGCGCTCGTCCCCCTTGAAGCCGCTCGCCATCGCCAGCACGAACCACGGCATTGCGGCCATCGCGCCCAGCGTGAACACTATGAGCAACGCCGCCAACCCGCTGAACGCATCGCGCGCGAACTCCAAAGGTTGCTCGTCGCCTTCGACCTTCTTCGAGAACATCGGCACAAAGGCCATGTTGAACGCGCCCTCAGCGAAGAAGCGGCGGAACATGTTCGGGAGCGAGAAAGCGATCAGAAACGCCTCGGCCACCGGACCCGCGCCCAGGAACATCGCGATCATGATGTCGCGCGCAAACCCGAGGATGCGGCTTGCCATGGTCCAGACACCGACGGTGAAGAAGCCCTTGAGCAGGCGAATGGGCCGGGGGGTCACGCTTGTGCCCTCTCCGTCGCGAGCTTGATCGCGTCGAGCAATTTCTTCGACAGGGCGTCCTGCTTGGCCTTGGTGGTGATCTTCAGCCCGAACATGTCCTTGACGTAGAAGCTATCGACCGCCTGCGCGCCATAGGTCGCGATCTGCGCGGACGAGACGTAGATATTGGCGTTGGCCAGCGTGCGGGTGATGTCGAACAAAAGGCCCGGACGGTCGCGGGTGTCGACCTCGATGATCGTGAAGATCTCGGACCCGTCATTGTCGAAACTGATCGAGGTCGGGAAGCGGAACTGGCTGTCGCGCTTGCGCATCTTGTCTTTGGATTGCAGCGCCGAGGTTGGAACCACCTCGCCCCGAAGCGCCTTGCCGATGACCTGGCGCAGGCGCGGCAAACGCTCTTCTGCATAGGGTGCGCCGTCGGGGTCTTGTACCCAGAAGACCGAGATCACGAACCCGTCTTTGGTCGTATAGGTGCGCGCATCGACGGTGTTGGCCCCGGCAATCGCGAGCGCGCCGGCGAGGCGGCTGAAGATGCCGGGATGGTCTTGCAGCACGAACAGAACCCGCGTGACATCGCGGTCGGCATCGAGCGTCAGGTCGAGCTGCATCGCGTCATCGTCGATCTCGCGCAGCAACTCGGCCGAGCGCACATGCACATCGGCGGGCATGCCTTGCCAATAGGGCTCGTAATGGCGCGCGGTTTCGCGGCGCAGATCCTTGGCGGGCCATCCGGCGAGACTTTCGCGCAGGGCGCGCTTGGCCTCAGCCCCGCGATGCTCGCGGTTCAGGTCTTCTAGCCCGGTCTCCAGCGCATCGGCGGTTTGGCGGTAGAGGCTGCGCAGCAGCTGCGCCTTCCAGTTGTTCCACGTCCCCGGACCCACACCGCGAATATCGCAGACGGTCAGCACACACAGCAGATCGAGGCGCTCGCGGGTTTTCACCAGCTTGGCGAAATCGCGCACCGTGCGCGGATCGCTGAGGTCGCGTTTCTGGGCCATGTCCGACATCAACAGATGGTAGCGGATCAGCCAAACAACGGTTTCCTCTTCGCGGGCATTCAGACCCAGTTGCGGCACCACGCGGCGCGCGATCTGGGCACCCAGCACTGAATGATCCTCGGGACGTCCTTTGCCGATGTCGTGCAGCAAGAGCGCCACGAACATGACCTTGCGGTTGATCCCGCGCGCGAGGATGCCGCTGGCGACGGGCAGCTCTTCGGTGAGCTCTTTCCGCTCGATCTGGGCGAGGGTGGAGATGACCTGGATGGTATGCTCGTCCACCGTGAAGTGGTGGTAGACGTTGAACTGCATCATCGCGACGATGTTCTGGAACTCGGGGATAAACGCGCCGAGGACGCCAAGCTCGTTCATCCGCCTGAGCGCGCGTTCGGGGTTGCCGTGCTTCAGCATCAGGTCGAGGAAGATGCGGTTGGCCTCCTTGCTGGCGCGCAGATCGGCATTGATCAGGTCAAGGTTCGCCGCCACCGCGCGCATCGCATTGGGGTGCAGCAAAAGGCCACTGCGCAAGCCTTCTTCGAACAAGCGCATCAGGTTGACCGGATCATCAAAGAACGTGTCGGGCTCGGCGATATCGAGGCGACCTTGCCGTTCGACATAGCCGTCTTTGAGCTTCTTGCGCCGCTTGGGGCGGAACATCTCCGTCAGGGACGGGACCTTCTTGACATGTGCGGCCTCCAGCGAGGTCAGGAAGATGCGGGTCAGCTCGCCCACACGGGTGGCATGACGGAAATAGGCCTGCATGAAATGCTCGACCCCGCGTCTGCCGCCTTGATCCTCGAAGCCGAGGCGCGCTGCGACCTCGACCTGCATATCAAACGTCAGCTGTTCGGACGCGCGCCCGGCGACGAGGTGCATGTGACAGCGCACCCCCCAGAGGAAATCCTCGGCCTGTTGGAAGCTGCGATACTCGGTCTCAGTGAACACGCCGATGCCGACCAGATCGGCGGTGTCTTCGGCGTTGTGAACGTATTTGGCGATCCAGAACAGCGATTGCAGGTCACGCAGACCGCCTTTGCCTTCCTTGACATTCGGCTCCAGCATATAGCGCTGACCACCTTGGCTGGTGTGACGCGCGGCGCGCTCGTCCAGTTTGGCCTCGACAAATTCGGGGCCGGTGCCGGTGAACAGGTCGCTGACGAGGCGATCCCGCAGCTGTTGTGCCAAGCCCTCGTCGCCCGCGAGGTAGCGTTGTTCCAGCAGGGACGTGCGGATGGTGTAGTCTTCTTTGCCGAGTTTCAGACACTCTTTCACGGTGCGGCTGGCATGGCCGACCTTCATCTTGAGGTCCCACAGGATATAGAGCGTCGCCTCGATCACCTTCTCGTCGTCTTGGGTGATCCGGGTGGGCGTGAGGAACAAGAGATCCACATCGGATTGCGGGGCCATTTCGCCGCGCCCATAGCCGCCAACGCCAACAAGGGTCAGGCGCGCGGCGCTGGTGCTGGTGCCGGGATGCAGGACATCGCGCGCAAAGGCGAAGGCGGTTGTGACCAGCGCATCGGTCAGGAAGGCGTAGCTGCGGGTCGCGGGACGGGCATCAAAGGGGCGGTCGGTGAAGCGCTGGGCGATGCGGTCGCGCCCGTTTGTCTGGATGGTTTTCAGCAGCGTGACAAAGGCCTTGCGGCGGTTCTCGGGCTGGTCTGAGGTGATCGCGGCGAGCTCGGCCATGACGCTGTCTTCGTCAAAAAGCTCAACCGCCGGACAAATCAAATTGTCCGGCGGCGGTGTGACGGTCAGGTCTGCGAGAGGCTCAGAAGCCTGCAAGACCAAACCCGGTTGGCGCGGGTGACACGATGGTCACGGCCCGGTTGGCGATGCGGGCCACGGCTAGGGCGCGCTCGTTCGTGCCGTCGCTGCGCAGACGGAACACGCCGTTCACGCCGCGAAAGCCCGAGCTTTGGGTCAGTGCGCTGCGCGTCAGAGCCCCGGCATTGCCCGATGCAACCAACGCGCCAATCGCGGCGATCCCATCATAGGCAAGACCGGCGATCGGGTGCGGGTTGCTGCCATAGGCGGCATTGTAGCGCTGCGAGAACCGCGCGGCGAGCGCGGGATCCGGCAAGGCAAACAGGCCATTCTGGACGCCCGGCAGATCAAGCGTGCCTGCGGGAATGTCCCAGCGGGTCAGGCCCATGAACTGGAACTCGCTGGGTGAGATCCGGTTTTCCGGCAGCATCTGGGTCAGCAAGGGCAGCCCACCAAGCGTATCGGAGGTGAAGAAGATCGTATCCGCCTGATTGTTGCGCGCGGTGTCTGCGATGGCCGAGACCGCCGAGACAACGCCCTGTTGAGACGCTTCATAGCCGACCTGGCCGACGCTGGCCGCCGACAAGGACCGCGACAGGGCAGACAGGACCGAATCGCGACCGATTTCGCCAACGGTGGTGTTGGGATGCACGACCAGCACGCGGGTGTTGCCCTGGCTGGCGCCGAAGCTGACGAGGCGGCTTGCGGTGTTCTCGAATGTGTTGCCCAACACGAAGACATTGCCACCGGCGATGCGGGTGTTGTTGGAGAAGGCCAGCACATTCACGTTGCCATTGGCCACGGCAAGCCCGGCGGCATTGGCGGCATCGCCAAAGACCGGACCAAGGATGATTTTCGCGCCATCATTGACGGCCTTGACCGCAGCGGCGGCGGCGCGATCACTGTTGCCGCCTGTTGGATAGACGCGCAGGTCGATGGTCACACCATCCAGATCGGCAATTGCCAGACGCGCGGCGTTCTCCAGGCTGCGGGCAAGACCTTCCTCGCCAGCCCCGCCCGAGCCATAAGGCACAAGCAGCGCCACGGGCACCGGATCACGGGTGTTGATGGTCGGGCCAGAGCCCGGCAAGTTGAAATTGAGCGGTTGACAGGCTGCCACCACAAGGCCCACGAAAACGAGTGCCAGTCGGCGCATCGCACTGCGCGCAAAATTAAACGAAATACCCATAAGTCGCCTCTACCCCCCGGGGACACACAATAGATAGCGTTAGGGTAAGGGGTTCGCGCGCTCAAGTAAACGGGCAAGACAGAGCCAATCGCGTGGTTTCTGCGCGGCCTTTGGAGGGGATAAACCATGACCAGTGACGATCTGGAGCCGGGCGTCTACCTCGTTGCCACGCCCATCGGAAATGCGCGCGACATCACGTTGCGCGCGCTCGATGTGTTGCGGGCGGCGGATGTGCTGGTGGCCGAGGATACGCGCACGTTGCGCCGGTTGCTGGAAATCCACGGGGTGCCTGTGGGCGACCGACAGGTGATCGCCCACCACGATCACAGCGGAGAGGCGGCGCGGGCCGGGATCGTGGCGCTGGTGGCGGGGGGCAAGTCGGTGGCGTTTTGCTCGGATGCGGGCTCGCCCTTGATTGCCGATCCGGGGTTCGAGTTGGTGCGCGCGCTGCATGCGGCAGAGCTGAACGTGACGGTGGTGCCGGGGGCATCCAGCGTGGTGGCGGCGCTGTCCCTGGCTGGGGTGCCTACGGATCGGTTCTGCTTTCTGGGGTTTGCGCCCAAGCCCGGGGGGGCGCGGCAGAAATGGTTGCGCGAGGCGGCAGATATGAAGGCGACGCTGGTGATGTTCGAGACCGCCAAGCGCGTTAGGGGATTGTTAGATGATTTGTGCGAGGTGTTGGGGGCCGAGCGCGCGGCCGGGATGGGGCGCGAGCTGACGAAACGGTTCGAACAGATGCGGCGCGGGACTTTAGCGGACCTGCGTGATGGGGCGGAGGCTGACGCGCCAAGGGGTGAGATTGTGTTGGTGATTGATCGCCCCGGTGTCGTGGTTGTTAACGACGATGCAATTGATGCCGCCCTTGCGGTGGCAATGCGTGATAAGAGTGTGCGGGACGCGGTTGATGAGGTGGCCGCAACGCTGCCTGCGCCGCGCCGTAAAGTGTATCAACGGGCCTTGGCCTTGGATGCGGACAGCGAGACGAAAGGATGATAGATGCCGTTTGACGCCCCGGCTGACAGTCCCTCTCGGCGCGCTTTGCGTGGTTTGCGGGCCTACCAATCTGGCTTGGCGGGCGAGGCAAGCGTCGAACACACCTACAGTGCGCGCGGCTATGAGGTTGCAGCGCGTCGCTGGCGCGGTGCATCCGGCGAGATTGACCTGATTTTTGAGAAAGACGGCGGTTTCGTTATGGTTGAGGTGAAATGCAGCACCTCTCATGAGATGGCTTTGTCGAAGATCACGGAACGCCAAATCGGGCGGATCGCGTCGTCCAGCCTCGATTTTCTGGCCAAGCAGGATTTACCGTTGGAAACGGATTTGCGCATCGATGTCGCTTTGGTGGATGCGTTTGGTCAGGTTGAAGTCATGGAAAACGTCTCGCTTCACTAGCCTCATTTGGCCCTGCGGCTTGCGCGTCGAAGGATCGTGCGGCACATCGGGGGTGGAGGTGCTGCTATGGCCGGACATGTCGCTTTTCAAATGGACCCGATGGAGGCCGTCAATATCGACGGTGACAGCTCTTTTCGGCTTGCGCTCGAGGCGCAATCACGGGGGTGGACCGTCAGCACGTATCACCCTGATGATCTGGCTTATGAAGCTGGGCGCATCACGGCGCGGGCGCGACAGGCGCGTTTGCAGCGGGTGCAAGGTGATCACGTAACCTTTGGTTCTGAGACGGTGATTGATCTGGCCGATGTCGATGTTGTGTGGCTTCGCCAAGATCCGCCATTTGACATGGGCTACATTACAACGACGCATCTGCTGGACCGCCTGAAAGACACGACCTTGGTGGTCAATGATCCGTTCTGGGTGCGCAACGCGCCTGAAAAGCTGATGGTTCTCGATTTCCCGGACCTGACCCCGCCGACAACGATTGCGCGCTCGATCGAGACGTTGAAAGCCTTCAAGGCCGAGCATGGCGATATCATTCTCAAGCCGCTTTATGGCAATGGCGGTGCGGGCGTCTTTCGATTGCCCCAGAGCGATCGCAACCTCAATTCGCTGCACGAGCTGTTCGCCTCGATCAACCGCGAGCCCTTGATTGCGCAGAAGTTTTTGCCTGCGGTTGCCCAAGGTGACAAGCGGGTGATCTTGGTGGATGGCGAGCCGATTGGCGCGATCAACCGGGTGCCTGCGGCGGGCGAGACGCGCTCAAACATGCATGTCGGCGGGCGGCCTGAGAAGGTCGAGTTAAGCGACCGCGACCGCGAGATTTGCGAGTGCTTGGGTCCGGTTTTGCGCGCGCGTGGGCAAGTGTTTGTCGGGATCGATGTGATCGGCGAGTGGCTGACCGAGATCAACCTGACCTCACCCACCGGCCTGCAAGAGCTTGAACGCTTCGACGGCACCAATGGGGCGGGCCTGATTTGGGACGCGATCGAGGCGCGATTGGCAGCCTGATCAGCTCGGCTGCGCGGGAAGGCGATAGGCGAGGGCTTCGGCGAGGTGCGACCGCGCCACCCGGTCTGATCCGCCAAGATCGGCAATCGTGCGCGCGACGCGCAAAATGCGGTGATACCCGCGCGCGGTCAGGCCAAACTTGTCGGCGGCAGACCGGATAAGCGCTTTGCCATCTGCGTCAGGCGCGGCGATTTCTTCCAGCAAATGCCCCTCGGCTTCGGCATTGACGCGCGCTTCGGCACCCTCAAAGCGTTTCGTTTGGACCTGCCGCGCGGCGCTGATCCGGGCGGCAATCTGCGTGGAGGTGTCGCCACTGGGCGCAGTTTCCAAATCATCAAGGGCGACGGCAGGCACCTCGATCCGCAGATCGAACCGGTCCAGCAAGGGCCCGGAAATCTTCCCTAGATAATCCGCACCGCAGGTTGGGGCGCGCCCGCAAGCCTGAGCCGCATCAAACATATGCCCGCAGCGGCATGGATTGGCGGCGGCGACCAGCATGAACCGGCACGGATAGCGCACATGCGCATTGGCGCGCGCGACAACAACCTGCCCGGTTTCAATGGGTTGGCGCAAGGTCTCCAAGACGCCGCGCGGGTATTCGGGAAATTCGTCCATGAACAACACACCGTTATGAGCAAGGCTGATCTGGCCCGGCTTCGCGGTGCGCCCACCACCAACAATCGCGGCCATGGAGGCAGTATGGTGCGGTTCCTGAAACGGGGCGGTCCGCGACAAGCCGCCATCTTTGATCGTTCCGGCAAGCGAGTGGATCATCGAGGTGTCGAGCGCTTCGGCGGGGCTGAGCTGCGGTAAGATGCTGGGCAGGCGCGCGGCGAGCATGGATTTGCCCGATCCAGGCGGGCCGACCATGAGGATATGATGACGCCCTGCGGCGGCAATTTCGAGTGCGCGCTTGGCTTTCCCTTGACCTTTGACGTCCGAAAAGTCTCGCGCATTTGAGATATGTTCCGCCTCGCCCGGCTGCGCAGGGGCGATTGGCGCGTCGCCGGTGTAATGGCGCAGCACCGCTTGAAGCGAGCTTGCCCCGATCACTTGCGTTTGGGTGACCCACGCGGCCTCGGCACCGCATTTTGTCGGGCATAAAAGCATGCGGTCGCTGGCAGATGCGGTCAGAGCGGCGGGAAGCGCGCCGATCACCGGGATCAGCGTTCCGTCGAGGGACAATTCCCCCAAAGCGACCGTGTTTTCAACGGCATCGGCGGGAATCAGGGCGAGCGCGGCCATCAGGGCGAGGGCGATCGGCAGATCGAAATGCGAGCCCTCTTTTGGCATATCGGCGGGCGACAGATTGATGGTGATGCGCTTGGCCGGCAGGGCCATGCCAAGGCTGATCAGGGCTGCGCGGACCCGCTCCCGAGCTTCGGACACGGCCTTATCGGGCAGTCCGACGATGGTAAATGCGGGCAGGCCGGACGACAGCGCGCATTGCACTTCGACCGGGCGCGCCTCGACCCCTTCGAATGCGACTGTGTGGGCGCGCACGACCATGGGACCTTTTCCCGTTAACCTTAATTCAACGCCATGCTTGGCTGTTAAGGTTTACGGAATGGTTAACGAGGAGCGTTAACCATGAAAACTGGCGATGGTTTTGACTTGCGAGAATCCATAGAGCGCCTCGAACCCCTTTTCCCGGCCATGACCAGATTTCCCGACCCCTCCGAAGGGCAGCTCGACCCCGCCACCAGCCCCGTAATTGTTGACGAAGACCTGACCTGCATGAAGGCGCTTGGCCATGCGCATTTGGCGCGCGCCATCGCGGGTCCAGACACTGGCGACAAGGCCAAACTCGGTGCTGTTCGCGATCGCGGTCGCCTCGGCTTCGTCTTGAAAGGGCAGCAAAACCTGGACCGGGCCGAAGATTTCATTGCGGGCGAGTGGGTGATCAGGGGTCAAGCCGTCCAGCAGGTGCGGGGTCACAAAATGGCCGGTGGACTGGGCTTGGTCCGACAGGGTTCCGGTGGCCATAATTGCGTCGGGCGCTTGGCTCAGAAAGCCTGCGACGATTTCTTTTTGCCGCGCTGAAATCAGCGGCCCGACGCGCATATCTGCCATGGCGGGGCCGACCGTTAGACTGCGATAGGCCTCCGCCATGCGCGTGCGCACCGCATCATAGATCCCTTGCTGGACAAGGATACGTGAGGACGCAGAACAGGTTTGACCTGCATTTTGAATGCCTGCGTTAACCAAAAACGGCAAAGCAGCGTCAAGATCGGCATCGTCGAACACGACTTGTGGGGATTTGCCGCCAAGCTCTAGCGTGACGGGCACGATGTTGGGCGCGGCCGCGGCCTGAACCAGCGCGCCGACCCCGACCGAGCCCGTGAACGACAGATGATCAATGCCGGGATGGGCGGACAACGCGGCCCCGGCCTCTTCGCCCAGACCCGGAACGACATTCAGCGCGCCCGGTGGAAACCCGGCCTTCAGCGCAAGATCCGCGAAGGCGAGCGCGGTCAGACACGCTTCCTCGGCGGGTTTCAAAACGCAGGCATTGCCCATCGCCAAGGCCGCCCCGACCGACCGCCCGATGATCTGCATCGGATAATTCCACGGAACGATATGGCCAGTGACGCCGTGCGGTTCGCGCAAAGTATAGACGGTATAGCCGTCCAGATAGGGGATCGTGCTGCCCATGACTTTGTCGGCGGCCCCTCCGTAAAACTCCATATAGCGGGCCAATGCGATGGCGTCGGCGCGCGCTTGGCTGAGCGGTTTGCCAACGTCATGCGCCTCGATCACCGCGAGGGCTTCGATGTTTTCGTTAACGAGCCGCCCCAAATTGGTTAACAGCCGTCCACGCTCCAGAGCGGTCAGTTTGCCCCATTCACCATCAAGCGCAATCCGGGCGCTGGCGACCGCATCGTCGATATCAGATGCGGTTCCGCGCGCGATTTTTGTGAAGGTTTCGCCGGTCGACGGGTCTTCTACGTTTAGGTAATCTGAGGCGTCGCGCCATGTGTTGGCGATCAGGATTTTGTCGGTCTTGAACCAAATCTCATCCAGCATTCTGCTCTCCATAAATCCAGTCTTCGGGGATCGTCGGTGCGGCGGCAATCAGCGCCTTGGTATAGGGGTGGGCAGGGGACTGAAAGACCGCCTCGGTCGCGCCGGCCTCGACGATTTCCCCGTGCCGCATGACAAGAACGCGGTCGGTGATCCGGCGCACCACGCTCAGGTCGTGGCTGACGAAAAGGTAGCTGAGATTGTGCTTGCGTTGCAGGTCCGCAAGCAGGTCGAGGACTTGAGCGCGGACGCGGACATCCAGCGCGCTGACGGCCTCGTCCAAGAGGATCAATTCGGGCCGCGTGATCAGCGCTCGGGCAATCGCAATGCGTTGGCGCTGACCGCCGGAAAACTCATGCGGGTATTTTTGCGCGGCATCCTCAGGCAGCCCCACATCCGCTAGGGCCTCGGCGATTTGGACGCGCGCGTCGCTCGGCCGTCCAGTCAGATGAAACGGCTCTGACACGATACGCTCGACCGTGTGGCGTGGGTTGAAGCTGCCGTAAGGGTCTTGGAAAACGACTTGCATACGACGGCGCAAATCGCCGGGCATAGTGGGCGTCACCGGGGTCTCTTCTAGGGTGATGTGGCCGTCTTGAAGGGGCTCCAGCCCCAGAATTGCACGGGTGAGGGTAGATTTGCCGCAGCCAGATTCCCCAACCAAACCAAGGCTTTCGCCGCGCTTCAGCTCAAAGCTGACGCGATTGACCGCTCGGAATAATGGCGCTTTGCCGAAGACTGTCCTGCGGGGCAATCGATAGTCACGCACCGCGCCTGAGACCTTAAGCAGCGGAACCTCGGTCGGCTTCGTGTGTCGCTGAGGCCGGTGCGTGGACGCTTGGAACAGCGCGCGTGTGTAGGCGTGCGCGCGGGTCTCGAACAGTTTGCGGGTGGCGTTTTCTTCGATGATTTTTCCGCGCTCCATCACGGCGACGCGGTCGGCGAGTTGGGCTGTCACGGCAAGGTCGTGGGTGATCAACATCAAGGCCATCCCTTCGTCGCGCACCAATTCCAACAGCAGCTCCAGGATGCCGGCCTGTGTGGTGACATCCAACGCGGTGGTCGGTTCGTCTGCGATCAAGAGCCGTGGGCGCAGTGCTATCGCGAGGGCGATGCAGACGCGTTGCCGCTGCCCTCCGGATAACTGATGGGGGTAGCGCGACAGCGGGAAACGGTCTTCCGGCAGACCCACGCGGTGGAGGCGTTCGCGCGCGATAGTGATTGCCTCAGCCCGCTGGGCAACCCCATGGATGATCAAGGTTTCGGCGACTTGATCGCCGATGGTTTGGACTGGATTGAGGGCGGTCATGGGCTCTTGGAAGATCATGCCCAATTGGCGTCCCCTGCGGTCGCACATCTGGGTCTCGGATAGGCTGAGCAGGTCTTCGTCATCGAGGGCGATGGAACCTTCTGCCGCGCCCCCGGAGGGCAGCAGGCCCATCATTGCGAGGGCGGTCATGGATTTGCCGGACCCACTTTCCCCGACGAGGCCAAAGACTTCGCCGTGCCCGATTTTAAGCGACACATCAGACAAGATCTGTGTGTCGTTAATCTTAACGGACAGATTGGTAAGGTTAATCAACCGCGCACCCGCCTGAGTTTGGGATCGAGCGCATCGCGAAGGCCGTCGCCGAGCAGGTTCAGACCCAGCACCATCAGGACGATGGCGATACCGGGAAAGAGCGCAAGATGGGGGGCGAATGAGATCATGGTTTGGCTGTCTGCCAGCATCCGACCCCAGCTGGGAATGGGCGGCTGCGCCCCCAAACCGACATAGGAGAGACCTGCCTCGATGATAATTCCGACCGCAAACTGAATGGTCGCCTGGACGATCAGCAGGTTCGCGATGTTGGGCAAAATATGCTCGATGCTGATCCGCACGGCTCCTTTCCCGGCGACCCGCGCGGCCATGATATAGTCCAGCGTCCAGAGGCTAAGCGCGGCCCCTCGGGTGACGCGGGCAAAGACGGGCGCGTTGAAAATGCCGATGGCCAGAATGGCATTCCACAACGAGGGGCCAAAAACTGCGGTGATCAGGATCGCGATGACGAGGCTGGGAAAGGCAAACACCAAGTCATTGGTTCGCATCACAAATTCATCCAGCATCGATCCGCGATGCGACGCGGCTAGCAGCCCCAGAGGCACACCAAGCAGGATACCAAAGCCGACGGCAGCAAGCGCGACGGCAATGGAAATGCGGGCACCAACCATCAACATCGACAGCATGTCGCGCCCGAAATGATCCGTTCCAAGCAGGTTCTCGGCTGAGGGCGGGACGAGTTTACCGGAGATGTTCAGCGTGGTCACATCATAGGGCGTCCACGCGAAGGAGATCAGCGCCGCAAGTGCGAAAATGGCCGACAGCATACCTCCGAGGATGAGGTTGCGTTTCATGTGCCATGCCTCAGGCGTGGGTCTACGACCGCGTAGGCGATGTCGACGAGGAAGTTCACGCTTACGATCGCGAAGACGAGGATCATGACCACTGATTTCACCACGATCAGGTCGTTTTGGGTGATGGCCTGGAAGATCAAGCGCCCGAGGCCAGGTAGAAAAAAGACGTTCTCGATGATGATCGCGCCAGCCAGCAAAAAGCTAAACTGAAGACCAAGAATGGTTAACACGGGGATCAGGGCATTTCTGAGCGCATGGCGCATGACAGTCTGGCGGCGCGACAGGCCCTTGGCGCGTGCGGTGCGGATGTAATCCTGGCCGAGCGTTTCCAGCGTGGCCGAGCGTGTGACGCGCGCCATGATGCTGGCTTGCTGCACCGCAAGGGCGATGGCCGGTAAGGTTAATGCGACAATGCCCTTGCCTATGCCTTCGTCCCATCCCGGAAAGCCCCCCGACGGAAACCAGCGCAGATTTATCGCAAAGATCAGAACGAGGAACATCGCGAACCAGAAATTGGGCACTGCAATGCCAAGTTGGGTTAACCCCATGATGCCCGTATCGGCAGGTTTCCCGGCGCGGGTTGCGGCGATCAGGCCGATGGGAATGGCAATCACGGTCGAGAGCGCGAGCGCATAGATTGCCAGCGGCAAGGACACCCAAAGCCGGTCCGCGATCAGCTCGGCCACGGGCACCCGGTAGGTATGCGACAGACCGAAGTCACCGACAAAAAGCCCAGTGATCCAAGACAGATAGCGCAGATATGCGGGATCGTTCAGGCCAAGTTGTTCGCGCAAGGCGGCGACGGCTTCGGGGGTTGCGTTCATCCCCAGCATGACGGCGGCCACATCACCGGGCACGACCTCGATCACCAGAAAGATCACCACGCTGGCCGCCAGAAGCGTCAACACAAGCGAGGTCAATCGGGTCAGGAGGAAACGGGCCATGTGGCCGAGCCTAGGCGGGTGCCGGGGCTGGGTCCATAGGGCGGGATTTGGATATTTGAAAAAGCAACGAGACGGGCGCGGGCTGGAGGATCAGCGCGCGCCCGTTAAGGTTAATGGGTGCGGTGGATTATTGTGTCCAACGCACGGATGTCAGATCATTGGCCTGGGTCGGCGAGTTCTCCCACAGGCCTTCGATATTGGCATTGGCCACCCCGGTTTTTGCAAGTTGGAACAGATAGCCGTTGACGTAATCCTCGGAGATCATCGTTTGCATCTGCGCCATCAAGGCGCTGCGCTCAGCCGGATCGGCGGTGACTTCGAGAGTTGCGTTCAGCTCCTGAAACGCGGGGTTGTCGTATTGGAAGTAGTAGTCAGGCCGCGCGTAGATTCCGATATCGGCAGGCTCGGTATGGCTAACGATGGTCAGATCGAAATCCTTGCCGGTAAAGACCTGCTCGATCCATTGCGCCCATTCGACATTGCTGATCTCGGTTTGGATACCGACCTCGCGCAATTGCGCCGCGATGATCTCGCCGCCGCGCCGCGCGTAGGAGGGCGGCGGCAAGGCAAGCCGCAGCGTCAGATCGCTGACCCCAGCCTCGGCCAGAAGCGCGCGCGCCCTGTCCGGATCATAGGCGGAGTTCCCGGTCAGATCGACGTAATCGGGATTATGCGGCGCGAAATGCGTGCCGATCGGCGTGCCATAGCCGAACATCGCGCCGTCGATAATGTCCTGGCGGTTGATCGCGTGGGCGATGGCTTTGCGCACGCGCAGATCCGTCACATTGGCATTGTTGGTGGACAGGATCGTTTCGCCCTCGGTCGAGCCGACGATGACCGAAAAGCGCGGATCCGCCTCCAACTGGCGCAGGGTCTCGGGCGCGGGGAAGTTCGGGAAGGCGTCCACATCGCCAGCCATCATCGATGCAAAGGCCGCCGTGGGGTCGGAGATGAACTTGAAGGTCGCTTCGCTCAGCGCCGGGGCCTCGCCCCAATAGTCGGGGTTCGCGACCAGCTCCACCCGGTCGCCCTGGACCCATTCGGCGAATTTGAACGGTCCGGTGCCGATGGGGTTTGTGGCGAGTGTATCGGCGGATTCGGGTGCGACGATCACCGCATCTCCCCATGCCATGTTGAACAGGAACGCGCCGGTGGGGGCGCTGAGGTCCACTTGCACGGTCAACGGATCGACCACCGTCACCTCGGAAATCGCCCCAAAGAGCGGCTTTTGCGCGTTGGTGCTGTCTTCCGCGCGCGCGCGGTCGAGGCTGAATTTCACGTCTTCCGCGTCCATCGTGGTGCCGTCATGGAACATCACGCCGTCGCGCAGCTTGAAGGTGTAGGTCATCCCGTCTTCGGAAATCTCCCAACTTTCCGCCAGCCCGGCATTGACCGATCCGTCAGAGCCAAAGCGCGTCAAACCCTCGAACACATTGGCATAGACCACTTCATCAATCGCGGCCGCTGCCCCCCCGGTCGGGTCGAGGTTCGGCGGCTCAAGCACCATTCCGATGGTGATATCGGTTTGCTGGGCGAGCGCGGGCGCGGTCATCAATGCCAGCGCGCAAGCGGTCAGTTTGAGGTGGTTGAGCATGTCGAGGGCCTCCCTATCGGCGGATTCTTGGAGAGGAGCGTAGGGGCGGCGCAGGCATCGGGCAAGCCAAGAGTGTCGCAGATAAAGTATTGGGGCGACGGGCCCGGAGCCGATAAGGTTAACGTATTGCTACAGATTCGGGACCGCTGCCAAATGACCGATACTTTGCCCTCTCCGGACTATATCTTGGGGCTAGGCCCTGAACAGATAGCCGATCTGGTGGAAACACTGACCCGCGAACGCCAATTGTCTACGCTTGTGCGCGACCTCAATGATGTGGTGCTGACCCATGGCGTTGAGACCTCTGCGGGCGAGGTCCTGCGTCATCTGGGGTTCCTGGTCTGACTTCGGACGCAGCTTTGCGCGACGTCAGCCCAGCAAGTCCGCCAGGACCAGCGCCATAACCCCGGCGCTGTCTTCCATGTCCTGAATGCCCACCCATTCGTCCGGTTGATGGGCCAGATCCAGGATGCCCGGCCCATAGGCGATGCAGTTCTTCAGCCGCCCAATCCGGTCGATATGCTTTTGATCATAGGTGCCGGGGCTGACCACGTAGTCGGGCTGTCGCGCAAGCACACGCTCGATAGCCGCCGCGGTGGACCGGACCACGGGCGCGTCTTTGTCAGTCATGGTGGGATGGACCTCGAACAGCTCGCGGATTTCATACTCGAAACTGGGGCGCTCGGCTTTGACGGTCTCCAGCAGGCGGGTGATCTCGGCTTTGACCTCTGTGATGTCTTCCTCGATCAGGAAGCGGCGGTCGAGAATGATGCGACACCGATCCGCCACGCACGGCGCGGGCAATCCGGTGTAGTTGGGGTCTTGCTCAGGCTCGCCCCCATGGACGGAATTGATGTTCAGCGTTGATTGCCGCGCGCCCTCGGGCACCACGGGCATCGCAGTGGTTTTGGTGGCCAGCAGCGGGTAGAGCACCGTTTCAATCTCGTGCAGCACCGCGCCCATATGGCGGATAGCTGAGTCCCCTAGAAAGGGCATGGAGCCATGCGCGATCCGGCCTTTTGTTTCGACCTCCGCCCACCAGACCCCGCGATGACCAAGGCAGATACGGTCCTTATTGAGCGGCTCGGGGATGATGACGTGTTGCACGCGGTCGGGATCGAAATGACCCTTCTCGGCCAGATAGGCGACACCGCCGAAGCCACCGGATTCCTCATCCGCTGTGGCGCTAATCTCGACCGCACCCGCATAGTCTGGATAGGTCTCGATGAAGGCCTCGGCGGCGATGATGCTGGCGGCGAGCCCGCCTTTCATATCGCACGCGCCGCGCCCATAGATGCGCCCATCTTTCACCTCGCCCCCGAACGGATCGACGGTCCAGCCATGGCCGACCTCGACCACATCGTGGTGGCTGTTGAAATGCACACATTCGCCGGGGCGCGCCCCTTCATGCCGCGCAATGATGTTCCAGCGGGGATAGGCGTCGCTATCGGCAGGCGCCCCTTCGGCCCGGATCATCTGGATCGCGAAGCCCTTGGGGCCAAGACGCTCGGCCAGATACGTGCAAATCTCGCGGTAATTGCGCCCCGGCGGGTTCAGCGTCGGAATGCGGATCAGGTCTTGGGTCAGGGCCACAAGGTCGTCGCGGCGCGCGGCAATCGCGGCAAGAAGGGCGGTTTCGGTCATGGGGCAAGGCTAAGGTGAAGCGCAGGGGAGGTGCAAGAGACGGCCCCTCTGTTCTCGCCCCCAAACACCCTATATGGAGCACAAAGAAGGAGAGCCCAATGTTTGCCGTTCTGCGCCTGTTTGCCCTGTTATTCGTGATCCTCACCCTGCTGTATCTGGTGATGTCCTTCGTGCTGCGCCAGATTGCGCTGAAAGAGGCGCGCGATGCGTGGGAAAAGCAGGACACGCGTATTGATTGGGAAACCTACCTGGAGCGCGAGATGAAGGTGCACAATCGCGCGATGCGGCGTAAACTGATCGTGGGCGTGTATATTTTGCCCACCGCGCTGATCGCGGCCTTGATCTATTTTGTGAATATCGCCTGAGGGGGCTTTTTGTGATGCGCTATGTCAAATGGACCTTCTGGGCGCTTGTGGTGACGCTTGTGGCGTCCTTCTTCCATTATACGCTTCCCGACCGCGACGTTGTGCGGATCGTCGGGACCGAAGTGCAACGCATTGATTTTGGCGAGAACTCGATCTTCTGGGCGCAACCGGACACAGGCGCCGCTGCGGTGACAGGCAGCCGCGATGTGCGTTTCATTAATACTGTGGCCGAAAATGGCGCAATCCGGGTCTACCGAAACGAGGATACAGGGTGGGGGTGGCCGCCGTATTTCAAGCTCGACAGCAGCAATCTGCATACCGAGGCGCAGGATCTGATCAGCACCTCTGCCAACCCGCAATGGGTGGTCATCACGCATTATGGCTGGCGTGCCGAGGTTTTCAGCGCCTTCCCAAATGCTGTGCGCGTGCGCCCTGTGGCCAGTCCCGATGTGCGGTTGATCCCGTATTTCAATATCGGCCTGATCATTTTCCTGCTGGCCTTGATTGCATGGCTCTGGCGGCTCTGGGACCGCTTTCACCAAGCGCGGATCGAGCCGATTGTCGACGGCATCACCATCGCCATCGACAATGCAGACGAGCGCGCGGATAACTTTCGGGATCGGATGCTGGCGAAGTTTCGGCGTAAGAAAACGTAAGCCTTACTGCGCCTCAAGCGCGAGCATTTCTTCATAGGTATAGGACTGCTCGATCACGCCCATAGCGCCCTCTACGAATTTGGGGTCCTGGTTCAGACAGCCAGTCCCGCAAATCTGGCTGACAACCATGTCGGTCGTATCCACGAACCAAAGCCGCCCGCCTGGCGTGGCCACCCACCCATCAACGCCTTCTTCCTCGTCCGCTTCGATATCGATGACCGAAGGGACTTCGGAATAGGCGTCCAAGTCGAACCCAGCATGGGTGTGGAACGAGGCGAATGGGTCGAAATCCTCGGGCCATTCGGGCGTGCATTCATCCCGTTGGCCGCGCGTCACAGGGGTCGAAACCCAACGGTCGTTATCATCAAGCCCGATATAGCCACAATATTCGCGGTTCTCGGCAAAGCTGATCGGCTGTATCTGCGCGAAAAGGCCCATGACAAAGCGGATCTCGTCATTCTCTTGGGCCACAGCGGCGCCTGGCAGAGCGATGAAGACGGAAAGCAAAGCGTATTTCATCGGCGAAATGAACGCGCTTTGCTGCCTTTCGTCAAGCCGCGTTTATGGCCCCATCAGCCGGATCAGTTTGTCGAGCGTATAGACCTGTTCCACCTTTCCATGGGTGCCTGCCACGAAAGCAGGGTCCTGTTTGAGGCACCCAACTCCACACATTTGCCGGGCAATTCCGCGCTGCCAATCATTGAACCACAGCCGCCCACCTGGAGTGGAAATCCACCCGTTGGTTTGGCTGGCGATATCACCGCGCAGGTCGATGACCGAGGGGACCTCGTTATAATGCACCTCCGTGTAGCCGCCATGGGTATGAAAACTCGACAACACTTCGCCCGTGTCCGGGCGGATCGGCCCGCAACGATCCGTCGTGCCCGGGCTGATCTGGCCGGTGGTGATCTTGTCGCGCGCGTCACGGATCACAAACCCGCAATATTCGCGGCTTTGCGCAAAGCTCGGCCCTTGCAGGCGGTTCATCAGATGGACGACGAATTTGTACTCCTCGACCGTTTGCGCGGAGCTTGGGCCCGCCAGGACGAGCGCCAGCAGGAGGCTCGCGAGCCTATTCGCCATAGGGCACCCAAACCGTCTTCACCTCCGTCGCGGCTTGCAGGAAGGTGCGGCCTTGGCCTTCGGCCCCGTACCAATCGCGCGCTTTGTTATGGTTAACCCATGTGCGCTTAAGGTTACCTGAGGATGCATTTTCGATAGAGCCGCTCAGATCGGTCGACGAGAAGCTCCAGACCGCGTCCAACTCCAGATGGCTGGCCAGCGTTGGGGCCAGCTCCGCATGTGATCCGGTGACGATGTTAACCACGCCTGCGGGCACATCGGAGGTTTCAAGCACTTGGTAAAAGTCGGTCGTCGCCAGCGGGTAGGGCTCAGACGGGACCAGAACAATCGGATTGCCCATCGCAAGCGCGGGCCCGATCAGGGAGACCGTGCCCAGCAACGGGGCTTCGTCAGGTGCCAGCGCGCCGATCAAGCCGACCGGTTCGTTGATTGCCAGCGCCAGGCCGCGCAGTGGGACGCCCTTGGCCGCGCCATCGTATTTGTCGGCCCAAGCAGCGTAAGTGAACAAACGGTCGATGCTTGCCTCGACTTCGACCTCGGCCTTGGCCCCTTTGCCGCCGGACATCGCGGCGATGCGGTCGGTGAACTCATCCGCGCGGGCCGAGAGGTTTTCTCCAATGTAATAGAGGATTTGCGCGCGCAGATGTCCGGTGGTCTTCGCCCAACTGCGCGCCTTGGCAGCGGCTTCCACGGCGTTGCGGATGTCCTTGCGATTGCCGATACCCACATGGCCCAGCAGTTTGCCGCGCGTGCCATAGATCGGGCGTGAGTGCCCCCCATCGGGCCGCGCCTGCTTGCCGCCGACATACATCTTGGCGGTGCGATCAAGGGGATCCGCGACCTCCAGATCATCCGGGACTGCCTTCGCAGCGATCCTCTTGAGCGCCTTCGCGGGCGTCTTCGGCTTGGTATAGGCGCGCAGACCTTCCCAGCCGCCTTCACGCCCGAACCCGCTTTCGCGCACCCCACCGAATCCGGCAGCCGCGTCAAAAAGGTTCGTCGCGTTAACCCAAACGATCCCCGCCACCAGCTTCGGCGCGATGTCGAGCGCAAGGTTAACGTTCTCCGACCAGACCGTCGCGGCAAGGCCGTAGCGTGTCTGGTTGGCGATCTGCACGGCCTCGTCGGGGGTGCGGAAGGTGGTCGCAACCAGCACCGGACCGAATATTTCTTCCTGCATCAAATGCGCTGCCGGGCTGAGGCCGGTGATCAGCGTCGGCGGATAGAAACAGCCGCCTTCCGGCATCTCGATAGGGGCATGATAGGTCTCGCCATCCGCGTTTGCGCTGACCAGCCCTTCGATGGTTTTCAGCTGAATCGGGTCAACGACCGCGCCAATATCTATCGACTTATCAAGAGGATCGCCCGCGCGCAGCGTCGACATGCGGGCTTTCAGTTTCGCATAGAACCCCTCGGCAATGCCCTCTTGAACGATCAGGCGCGAGCCTGCGCAACAGACCTGTCCCTGGTTGAACCAGATCGCATCGACGAGGCCCTCGATGGCGCTGTCCTGATCGGCATCCTCGAACACAATATAAGGGGATTTCCCGCCCAGCTCCAGCGTAAGCGCCTTGCCGGACCCAGCGGTCGCCTCGCGAATGCGCCGCCCAACTTCGGTGCTGCCGGTGAAGGCCACCTTGTCGATGTCAGGATGGTTAACAATCGCAGCGCCGGTCGCGCCATCGCCGGTCACGATGTTAACCACGCCCTTGGGCACGCCCGCTTCCTTGCAGATCTGTGCAAACAGCAGCGCCGTCAGCGAGGTATATTCCGCAGGCTTCAGCACCACCGTGTTGCCCATCGCCAGCGCGGGCGCGATCTTCCATGCCAACATCAGCAAAGGGAAATTCCACGGGATCACCTGACCGCACACGCCCAAGGGGGCCGCATCCGGAAGCTCTGCCTCCATCAGCTGGGCCATGCCTGCATGGTAGTAAAAATGCCGTTGCGCCAATGGGATATCGATATCGCGCGCCTCGCGGATCGGCTTTCCGTTATCCAGCGTTTCCAGAACCGCAAACAGGCGCGCATGCTTTTGCAACAACCGCGCAAGGGCATAAATATAGCGCGCGCGCTTATGTCCGCTCAGGCGCGACCAGGGCCCAAAGGCCTTACGCGCGGCGGCAACGGCGGCATCCACATCGGCCTCAGTGCCTTGCGAGATCTGCGCCAAAACCTCGTTGCGCGCCGGATTGCGCGTGTCGAACGTTTCGCCGGCGGATGTGAACGCACCACCGATGAAATGGCCAAACTTGCGGTCATGCTTGTCCAGCCACGCTTGCGCCTCGGTATCGCTTTCCGGTGCAAGCCCGTAATCCAGCGTCTCGAATATCTCAGAGATGGTCATTTCAGGGTTCTCCAAATACTCAAAATGCTAGGCCAGGGCATGGCGGTAACCTGCGGAATATGCGCCGGTTACATGATGTTCCAATTGACGCTCGATATCGCCCAGAAGCGAGGAAGCGCCAAAGCGAAATAGATCAGGTTGCATCCAACGTGTGCCAAGTTCTTCGCGCAGTAATGCCAGGTTAACCAAGGCATCCTTTGCTTTCGAGATGCCGCCTGCGGGTTTGTAGCCGACATAGTGCCCGGTGCGCTGGTGATAGTCACGAATGGCGCGGATCATGGTTAACGACACGGGCAGCGTTGCGTTAACCGGTTCTTTGCCGGTCGAGGTCTTGATGAAATCCGCCCCGGCCATCATGCAAACGCGGCTCGCGCGCGCGACATTGCGCAAAGTGCCAAGCTCGCCCGTGGCCAAAATCGCCTTCACATGAGCGTCGCCGCAGGCTTCGCGAAATGCGACCATCTCGTCATAAAGCGCTTGCCAATTGCCCTGTAAAACATGACGGCGCGAGATGACGATGTCGATCTCGTCGGCCCCGGCTGAAACGCTCTCTCGGATCTCTTGCACGCGCAGTTTGAAAGGCGACAGACCCGCCGGAAACCCGGTCGAGACCGCCGCCACGGGGATGCCGGACCCATCCAAGGCGCGTTTCGCCGTCTCAATCATATCGTGGTAAACGCAAACCGCGCCCGTGGTTAATCCGTCCATCCCGAGTGCGTCGAGCAGATCAGCGCGCACAGGCTGTCGCGCTTTGGCGCATAACCGCTCGACCCGGCCCTTGGTATCGTCGCCCGAAAGCGTCGTCAGGTCGATCAAGGAGATTGCCTTGCACAGCCACGCCGCTTGGTTTGCTTTCTTCACGCTGCGCCGTCCGGGCAGGCTGGCGCAGCGCCGTTCCACCGCGGATGTGTTCACCGCAACCGACAGGGCCCAGTCCAGATCGAGGGGCATGATCGGCACCCGCGCCTGCGTGGTTTGGGGCAACTGCGCCGCTTGTGAGCCGGTGACATCGGAGGCGGGTTTTTGTGCGACGGGCATGAGCGCGCCTCCTGTAATTTTACTCTTTGGTCAAATTTATCTCATGGCCTGCGCTGTCCTGCAAGACGGGTTGGACCACTTGGACCTGACGTTTCTTTCGCCATTGATGCGGCGAGGCCCCGTGATGGGTGCGAAATAACTTATGGAAATGGGACAGGTTTTCGACGCCGCAATCAAGCGCAATATCTATCAGGCTGCGATCGGTCCCCAACAAAAGCTGCGCGGCGTAGCTCATGCGGCGCGCATTTACATAGGCCGATGGGGTGGTGTTCAGGTGCTTTCGCATCGCGCGCGAGACATGTGCATGGCTGCGTCCGGCACGTGCGACCAGGCCGGCTGCACCTTGGCAAAAAACGTCGGGCGATTGGGCCGCGTGCAAGGCCGAGGCAAGCCAAAAAGGCGTGGCGGCAGGTAAGTCGGGCGCGGGCTTCAGGATCCGTGTCAGCAGGTGCAATACAAAGGACTCGACCGCCAGTAAACTGCGCGATCCTCGCTCAAGATCATCGGCCGCCTGATCGAGGCGTTGGCGCTGCGCAAGATCAAGTCGGCGGGTTTCTGGCAAGGAATCAGGGCTCCAGAAGGCATGGCGCAATTCAGGATACCGTGTCCCAAGATGGTTAATGGTCTGCGGCAAAATCAGGACATTGGTTAACGCACAGGGCCCTTGGAACGCATGGACATCACCGGGACGGATGAAAGCGATCTGTCCGACATCAAGGCTGTCTGCCGTGCCGTTAACCATGTGCCGGGCTGTGCCATCGGTGATCCAGAAGACCTCAAAAAAGTCCTGACCATGTGAGGCGCGGGGTGCGCTTTTGTCGAGCGACACGCGCGAAAAATGAAAGGCTTCATCGGAGGCCAGATAGTCTTGATGGCGGAACTGAAGCTGCTGCATGGCATACGCAGTAAAACTAAAAAATCAAAATAGAATATAAAAATATCAAATTTGACGGAGAAATATCAATAGATGCGCGTCATTGTTTGGCCCAGTCCCCACCTGTTCCAAAGGGAAACCCATGCTTGATCTCGACCAAGACCTCTCGTTCCGCCCCGTGCCAGAGCAAGCCGCGCGCACCCTGACGCCTGAACAGATCGCGCACTATAATCGCGAGGGCTATGTCACGGGCCTGACCGGTTTTGATCCGGCCAGCGCTGCCGTTAACCGTGCCTATTTCGACCGTCTGCTCGCCAGCCTGCCCGGCGATGGCGCGTATGCGATCAACTGTTATCAAGCGCGCGCCGAGGGGATTTGGGATATTTGCACGACACCTGCGATCCTTAACCATGTTCAAGATATCATCGGGCCGAATGTCATCTGCTGGGCCTCGCATTTCTTTTGCAAAATGCCCGGCGATCCAAAGGCCGTACCCTGGCACCAGGATGCCGCGTTTTGGGCGCTTGCGCCGTCGCACTCGGTCACGGTTTGGCTGGCGATTGATGACACCGATGCCGAGAATGCCGCGATGGAATTTATCCCGCGTACCCACGACAAGGGGCAGCTAAAATGGCAAGCTTCGGGACCGGGCGCTGTGCTGGATAAAGAGCTTATCGGTGCCGAGGACATGGGCGCGCCGGTCGTCAACGCGTTGAAGGCAGGACAGTTTTCGCTGCATGCGGATATGCTCGCGCATGGGTCGAAACCCAACCGCTCGGCCCGTCGTCGGTGCGGGTTAACCTTGCGTTATTGCCCGCCTGAGGTGCGCATCACCGACCCTGACTGGGCTAAGGGCGTCGAGGCGATCATTTGCCGGGGCACTGACCCTGACGGGTATTGGCAGCACCATGCGCGCCCGGTTGGCGATGATGTCAGTGCGCAGAATAGCCCCAGAAATCTGGGCGGAAACTAGAAGCGCGACAGCACTAGCCCCGCCCCCACAAGCACGACAGCGGCGATCCGCGTCAGGTCAATGGGCTTGGGGATGACGCCGAAAGCGCCGACCGCATCGATCACAAGGGCGGCGACGAGTTGGCCAAAAATCAGCGCCGCGACGAGGGTGACAACGCCGATTGTTCCAACGCTCCAAACTGCGGCCCAGACGTAGAATGCGCCGAGCAGACCGCCACTCCAGAGCCACCACGGGAAGCTGCGGGCTTCGGCCAAGCCGGGCAAGGCCCCTCGGAATATCGCCAACGCGGCCAAGGCGATGAAGCCTACAGCGAAGGAGATCGCCGCCGCTAAGACCGGATCGCCAACGCTGCGTGCCAAAGCGCCGTTAATCGGGGCCTGGATCGCGATGGCAACCCCGCCCAAGGCGACGGCCAAGAGGGCAAGCAATACGGAAATCGACATGGCAAGACCTTGTTTTGTTGGGGTTTACACCTGGCGGAACCCTGCGCGCCCTTGCAATCGATTGCAAGGGCGCTGTGATCTGGTCTTGTCCCCTCCTGCCTAAAAAAGTGGCTTGAAACGAATCTGAACGCGTGTATGCATACCTATGCAAACGCATCAGTGACGCCGCTAACAGCCGCAATTCTGATGCGCGCAAGGGAGAGATTATGAACGTCACATGGTTCGGCCACGCATCCTTCAAGCTGACGGATGCCACTGGGTTTTCGGTGATCACCGACCCCTACACGCCCGAGGGCGTTGGCTATGCGCCGATCCGTGAAAGCGCTGATGCGGTGATCATTTCATCCGATGACGACGACGCCCATTGCCGCGCTGATCTGATCCCCGGCACGCCGCCTTTCGTCAATGCGCTCGATATCGCGCTGGACCAAGGTGGGGCGGGTGAAGTTGTCGGTCTTAAGGTTAACGCCATTGAGGCGGCGGAGTGGGTGAACCACCCGCGCGGCATTCCCGGACAGAACGGCATGTATCGCTTTGAACTCGACGGGATGCAGATCGCGCATATGGGCGATGTCGGCAATCCGTTGACCGACGACCAGATCGCGTTCTTTGAGGGGGTCGATGTGCTGTTCGCGCTGGCGGGCGGCTACCTGACGATCGAGCTGCCGGACCTGATGGAGATGATCCACCGCACGCGTCCGCGCCTCGTCATTCCGATGCATTTCCGCACGCTGAGCTACAAGCCGCGCAACACCAAATGGATCGAAAGCTTCCTAGAGGGCTTTCGCGAGGATCAGGTGGATTTCGCGCTCGGCCCGCATGCGACGATCACCAAAGACGATTTGCCGGACCGCACCCGCGTTCTGGTCATGGATTACCTGCGGCCTGAAACCTAGGGCGCATGGCATAGGCGCGGCCCGAAGGTGCGCGTCGAATTTGGGAGGAAGCTGGCCGATCACAGGCCAGCAAACACAGGGAGACCCTTCAATGACAGGACTGAAAAAAGGTCTGGTCTATGCGTCCGTCTTCGCCATCGCGGCGAGCACTGGCATGGCCATGGCACAGGATGTGGCGCGCGAAGATACGGTGATCTTCGATATCGACCGCACGATCTCGGACCCGCAGAACTTCAACTGGTTCACCCCAGGCGTCAAACGCCAGCACGGCGCGCATCAGGTGATGTGGGAGCCGCTGTTTATCCTCAACTACGAGACCGGCGCGATTGATCCGTGGCTGGCCACCGGGTTCGAGGCCAATGCCGACAATACCGAATACACCATCAGCTTGCGCGAGGGCGTGACATGGTCCGACGGCGAAGCGTTCAACGCCGATGACGTGGTGTTCACCGCCAACATGGCGCTGGGCAACGAAGACCTGACCGCGCGCGAAGCGGCTGCCCTGCGCGGCCAGGTTGCAAGCGTCGAGAAGGTCGACGACATGACGGTGAAGTTCACCCTGTCTTCGGCCAACCCGCGCTTTATCCTTGATAATTTCTCCGTGCGCATCTTCGGCTCGTTCCTGCCCATGCCCGAGCATATCTGGGCCGCGCAAGACAACCCCGCGACCTTCGCCTTTGCCGAACCCATCGGCACCGGGCCTTACACCCTGACATCGGCGGCGACGAACCGCACGATCTGGGACCGCAACGATGATTGGTGGGGCGCTGCATCCGGGTTCATGGATCTGCCCGCGCCGTCTCGCGTGATCTTCCTTGAATCCGGTGGCGAAGAGAACCGCGCCCAGCTTCTGGCGCAGAACCAGATGGATGTCGGTCACTCCGTCAGCCTTGGCACGTTCGAGGCGATTGGCTTCCAGAACCCCAACGTGATCTCGTGGGAATCGTCGTTGCCATTTGCATGGCCTGACCCCTGCGCGCGCCAGATGGAGTTCAACACCACGGTCGCCCCGTGGGACAACGCGAATATGCGCAAAGCGGTCAGCATGTTGATCGACCGCCAGCAGATCGTGAACGTTGCTTACGAAGGCACGACCTCTGCCTCGCGCAGCATGTTCGTGCAATATGGCGGGATGGAGCCCTACATCAGCGCCATTGAGGCAGCTGGCTACGGCATCAGCGCCAATGCGGAGACGGACGCGGCGATTGCGTTGATCGAAGGCGAGGGCTGGGTCAAAGGCGATGATGGCATCTACGAGAAAGATGGCATGGACCTGAGCGCCAATATCCACGTCAACTCGGCCAGCTCGGAATACACCCGCACGATTGATGTGGTGGTCGAGCAGTTGAACCGCGCAGGCATCAACGCGCGCTCGGTTCCGGTCGAGAACTCGGTCTTTTGGGGCGAAGTGCTGCCTTTGGGCGCCTACGACATCTCCTATAGCTGGCTCAGCTGTGGGTCGGTGAACGAGCCTTGGGCGTCGATGGGGCGCTACACCAACGCAACGATTGCGCCGATTGGCGAGCGCGCACCGGGCTTCAACAACACCGGACGTTGGAACACGGATGCGACGGCAGCTTATACGGCTGTGGTTGATCAGATGGGCACCATGGCGCTGGGTGCCGATGGCATCACCGAAATGGTCGTGGACGCCTATCAGCATCTGGACGCAGAAATGCCCTTCGTGCCACTGGTCCAGGCGGCCAAGCTGATCCCGATGAACACCACCTACTGGACGGGTTGGCCCACTGCGGACAACAACTACAACCATCCGGCGTTCTGGTGGGGCTCTGCCCATCACATCATCCACAATCTTGAGAAAGCCAACTAGGGCTTGATCCTTCGGCCCGTCCCGACATGCTCGGGGCGGGCCATTTTGGCAAAGGCCGTCAGAGCCACGCCAGTGTTTTCGAAATTCTAGGGGAGGGACGGGACCATGTGGGGCATTCCACGCGCCTATCTGATAAACCGCGTCGTCACGCTGCTGCTGACGGTGTTTATCGCAGCCACGCTGATCTGGATCATTCCGCGCCTGTCGCCCGTTGATCCCGCTGAGGTCATGCTGGGCCGTATGGGCTCTAGCGGGGCCTTTGTGCAAGGCTCCGAAGAAATCCTCGCCCGCCTGCAAGAACGCTTCGGCCTGAATGACCCATGGTATGTGCAATACGGCAAATACATGTGGTCGATCGTGACCTTTGATTTCGGCGTCTCGGTCGCGTCCTTCCCAACGCCGGTCTGGCAGATGATCGCAACGGCGCTGCCTTGGACCCTTGGCCTGATGTTGCTGAGCATCATCATCACCTTCGTGATCGGCAATGCCGCCGGGGCCTTCATGGTCTGGGAGCACACGCCAAAGCCGTGGAAAGTCGTGATCCCCACGGCGATGATCTTTACCGCGATCCCGCCCATTCTGTCGGGCCTGCTGTTGATGTACGTGTTCTCGGTCAAGTTGCGCTGGTTCCCGCTGACAGGCGCATATGGCCTGACGGTCGAGCCGGGCTGGACCTTGGAGTTCGCGCAATCGGTCGTCTATCACGGCACGCTGCCAGCGCTGTCCATCGTGGTCGTGACCTTCGGGTTCTGGACGCTGGGGATGCGCGGTTTGATGATCTCCGTGCAGGGTGAGGACTATGTGAACCTCGCCAAGGCCAAGGGTCTGCGTCCGCGCTACGTGCTTTATCAATACATGGTGCGCAATGCGATCTTGCCGCAGATCACCGCCTTTGCGCTGAAGATCGGGTTGCTGGTGTCGGGCCAAATTCTGGTGGAGCGGATCTTTTCCTACAACGGGATGGGCAAGCTGATCTACGACGCGATCCTCGCGCAGGACTTCGCCGTGATCCAGGGGGCCAGTTACATCATAATCCTGATGACGGCGCTGAGCGTCTTTATAGTAGACCTCATATATCCGCTGATTGACCCCAGGATCAGGCACGCGGCGGAGGCGAACTGATGACCGATCAAGCAAACGATCCGGGCACCAACGCCCAAACCGCCGACGCGCAAGGCAAGGCCAAGCGCTTTAACCGCTACGACAATCCGTGGCTTGGGCCAAAGCTGCTTTGGGGCGTCGGCATTTTGCTGTTCATCCTGATCGGCGGCTATATCGGGCGGTTTGCATGGGACATGGATCTGGTGTTCACGGGCTCCGTTCCGCTGAAACTGCCCCCCGTCGGGTTCGAGAACCTGCGCGGCCAAGGCGGCGAGTGGGCCTATCCGTTTGGCACCGATGGGGCCGGGCGCGATATGCTGGCGCTGCTGATCGTCGGCACGCCTAATACGCTGATGATCGGGGCGATTGCCTCGACCATCGGGATGACCGTGGGCATCACGCTGGGCTTTACCGCCGGGTTCGTGGGCGGGCGCGTCGATGACTTCATCCGCATCATCTCGGACGTGATGATCACCATCCCGCCCTTGCTGATCCTCGTGGTGTTCCAAGCGGCGTATGGCGACGTGTCGCTGTTGATGATGTCGTTCCTGATCGCGGGCTTCATGTGGCAATCGCCCACCCGCCTGATCCGCGCGCAAGTGCTGTCGATGCGCGAGAGCGGCTATGTGCAAATGGCGCAGTTGTCCGGGGCCTCCACCGCCCACATCATGTTCAAGGAGATGATGCCGAACCTGATCCCGTATCTGTTCGGATCGTTCATCGCCAATGTGACCACGGCTATCGTGACGGCCGTCGGGCTTGAGGTGTTGGGCCTTGGCCCACAGCGCATCCCGACGCTGGGCCGGGTGATCTATGATGCGATCAACTCGGGCGCCTTGATCCAGAACCTGTGGTGGTGGTGGGGTTTGCCCACGGTGCTGCTGGTGGCGATGTTCATTGCATTGTTGCTGATCAATCTGGGCCTCGACGAGGTTTCTAACCCGCGCTTGCGCAAGATCTGAGGGAGGACAGGACCATGGACGGATCAAATCCCCATACCGGCAATGCGCTGGAAATCACCGACCTCAGCATCGACTTTCCGACGCCCAACGGGATCGTGCATGCGGTCACCAAGCTGAACCTGACGATCCCGCGTGGACGGCGGGTGGGCTTTATCGGCGAATCTGGGTCCGGGAAAACCACCACTGCGCTGGCGGTCATGCAAATGCTCGCCCATCCCGGCAAAATCGCAGGTGGGTCTATCTTGCTGGCGGGCAAGGACATGGTGCAGTTGTCTGAGGAAGACATGCGTCAGGCGCGGCTGTCGTCGGTGAGCTACATTCCGCAGGGGGCGATGAACTCGCTCAACCCGATCATGCGGATCGAGGACCAGATTTGGGACGGTATACTGGCCCATGAAAAGGGGCATTCGAAAGAGGCGTTGAAAGCGCGGTCAGACGAGGTTCTCGAAAGCGTTGGATTGGCCAAACATGTGGGCCGCCTTTACCCGCATGAGCTGTCCGGCGGGATGAAGCAGCGCGTGTGTATAGCACTTGGCGTCGCGCTGAACCCCGATCTGATCATCGCGGACGAGCCGACGTCTGCGCTGGACGTGGTGACACAGCGCCAAGTGATCCAGACGCTGAAACTGGTGCAGAAAAAGATCGGCTCGGGCCTGATCCTGATCGGGCATGACATGGGGCTGATGGCGCAATCCGTCGATGATCTGGCGGTTCTGAAAGACGGGGTGCTGGTCGAGTTTGGCGATGTGAAGCAGATCATCGAGCGGCCTGAACACCCCTATACGCGCGAGCTGATCTCGTCGGTGCCCTTGGTCGGGGGCGACACGTTCCTTGAGCCTGATGTGGGCGCGATGCCCGTCAAACGCAAAGACACCGATGCGCCGCTGTTGGAGTTCAAATCCGTCAGCAAGGTCTATGGCGAGAATACAGCGCTGCACCCGCTAAGCTTCGCGCTGAACGGCGATGTGCCGCAGATCATCTCGGTCGTGGGGCAGTCCGGCTCCGGCAAGTCTACCATGGGCAGCCTCATGCTGGGGTTCAATCCGCCCAGCACAGGCGAGGTGCTGTTCGAAGGCAAAGACATCAACCGCCAAAGCCCGGCGCAGCGGCTGGAGTTTCGCAAGCAAGTTCAAGCGGTGTTTCAGGACCCCTATGCGTGCTTCAACCCGTTCTACCGGGTCGATCACGCGCTGCGCTTTCCGTTCAAGCGCTTCGGCTACGGCAAGACCGAGGCGGCGATCACCGAGAAGATGGAAGAAGCCTGCACGGCAGTTGGCCTTGATCCCGGCCTCGTGTTGCGGCGCTATCCGCACCAGTTGTCCGGGGGCCAACGCCAACGTCTGATCGTGGCGCGGGCCTTGATGCTGTCGCCGAAATTGTTGGTAGCGGACGAGCCGGTGTCGATGGTGGACGCGTCCTTGCGCGCGACGATCCTGAAGAACATCTACGATTTGAAGGATAAATACGGGATCTCGATCCTTTATATCACCCATGATCTTGCGACGGCCTATCATGTGTCGGACTATGTGATGGTGCTTTATAAAGGGCGCGTGGCCGAGGCCGGGCCGCCGAAAGAGGTCATTGGCAATCCGCAGCATCCCTACACGCAATTGCTGATCGATTCGATCCCATGGCCGGACTTGTCAAAGTCCTGGGGCGAGGATCTGACCGAGGCGCAAGATGCAGCCCGCCTTGCCAAGATCGACGCGGATCGCGAAACCCGGTTCCGTGGCGATGTGGACGGATTTGATCTGGAGATTGGCTGACGTTGATCGGCCTGTCCTTTGAGTATTTTTAGCAAGAAAGAACAGGGGCGGCGCGCAAGCTGCCCTTATTGGCGCGAGACGGAACCCTCATGAAATACCAAGTCTTCTGGACCGACGAGAAAATTCGCTCGCGTCTGCCGCTGATCAAGCCCTTGATCCACAGGCGCGCAGTGCCGATGGAGGAATTTCGGTTCAAGGTTCTGGACGGCCCCCTGGCCCCCGCGCCCATCGGTGCGGATGTCGATGACAGCACGTGGGACGTGATCGCGTTCAACAGCTATTGGGGGGCGTGGTCGACGGATTACGTGATGCGCTCGCGCTTCACCGTGCCGCCTGATTTCGGCGCCCACGGCCCGATTGCGCTGCATCTGCCCTTGGGAGAGGCCGGTGATATCTTCTGCCACCCTGAGGGGTTGGGCTATATCGACGGGCAAAGCTACGCCTCCGCCGACCGGCAGCACCACGAGATTTATCTGCCCGACTGGGCCTGCGACGGGGCCGAGCATACGATTGCGTTGCATGGCTGGACCGGGTTGTCAGGTTGGCCTGCGGATCGCGACAGTAAGCTGAAGCTGTTCATGAAGCCCTGTGCCGTGGTCGAAATCGACCTGCCCACGCGCGATTTCTATCACCTTGCCCTGCGGGCTTTGGATGTCGCCAAGCACATGGATGAAGGCAACACCGCGCGCAACAAGATCCTCAAAGCGCTCGACGTGGCGTTCAAGCATCTCGATACGCGCGATCCAATCCGCTCGGATGCGTTTTACGACAGCGTGCCGGGGGCGCTGGCAGCCTTGCTGGCTGAAATGGCCGATTATGAAGGCCGCATGGAAGTCGATATCATCGGCATCGGCCATGCTCATATCGATGTCGCTTATCTGTGGCAGGTGGATCAAACGCGGCGCAAGACCGGGCGCACCTTCTCTAACGTGTTGCGATTGATGGAGGAATATCCCGACTATCATTTCAGCCAATCCCAACCCGTGCTCTATGAGATGGCCGAGCAGGACTACCCGGAGGTGTTCGAGCAGATCAAAACCCGTGTGGCCGAGGGGCGCTGGGAAGCCATGGGTGGCATGTGGGTGGAGCCGGATTGCAACCTCGCGGGCGGCGAGGCTTTGGTGCGCCAACTGATGCTCGGGCGGCAATACTACACCGACACGTTTGGCGAAGGGGCCGAGACCGAGGTGCTTTGGCTGCCTGACACGTTCGGCTTCACCGCGTCGCTGCCGCAGCTGATGGTGCAGGCGGGGATGAAGTGGTTCGTGGCCAACAAGATGAACTGGAACCAGTATAACCAGATGCCCTACCAGTTGCTGTGGTGGCAGGGGATCGATGGTTCAAAGGTGCTGAGCCACTTCCTGACGACGCCCTCCACGGTGCAATACCTGCCCCATCCCACGACCTATAAGGCCGAGATGAGTGCGCGCGAAGTCTTTGGAACCTGGGATAATTTCCGCCAGAAACCCGCCCATCAGGAGCTGATCACCTGCTTTGGTTACGGCGATGGCGGGGGCGGTCCGACGCGCGAGCTGATCGCGGCAACAGAGGCCTATCAACATTTGCCCGGCACGCCCAAGGTTCGCATGGGCACGGTGCGCGAGTTCTTCGAGAATGTCGAAGCCGCAGGGCCGGAGGATCTGCCGACATGGTCCGGCGAATTTTATCTGGAATTGCACCGCGGCACGCTCACGTCGCAGGCGCGGATGAAGCGCTTCAATCGTAAGTCCGAAGTGGCGCTGCATGACGCGGAATTCCTCGCGAGCCTCGCGCATCTGCGCGCCGATGCCGCTTATCCGGCAGACGCGCTGCGCGAGGCATGGAAGCTCGTATGCCTGAACCAGTTCCACGACATCTTGCCGGGCACGTCGATAACCGAGGTGTTCGATGATGCAACCCGCGATTACGAGGCGGTGGCCCAGACAACGGATGCGATCTGCACGCAGGCTTTGGTCGCTTTGACCGATGGCCTCGCGTCAGAAACGCAGGTAATCGCGGCCAATTCCATCGGGTTTTCAGTAGACCGGATTGGGCTTCTTGCAGGCGCGCATGAGGGGGGGCTGATCGATCTGCGCTCAAATCAGCCGCTGATGACGCAAACGGTCGAGGCTGGCACCCTAATCGATCTTCCCGCGCTGCCCGCCTATGGGGTGCTGGCGTTGGGCACCGGCGATGCGTTGGGCGAGACCACGTCGTTGCGCATGACCGAGCTTGACGATGGGGCCGTCATCGAGAATGATCTGATCCGGGTGGAGTTTGCGCGCTCAGGCCAGATCCGGTCCTTGTTTGACAAGACCGCGTTGCGCGAAGTGATTGCAGCGGGTCAAGCCGCAAACCAGCTGATCGCGTTCGAAGATCGCCCCATGGTCTGGGACGCCTGGGATATCGACATTTACTACGAGGACCGCGCCGAGCCGCTGACCGATGTGACGCGCTTCGAGGTGATTGAGACGGGCCCGATCCGCGCGGGGCTGTTGATCCAGCACGACTATCGCGGGTCCACCATCACGCAGCGGATCTACGTTTACCACAACTCCAAACGTATTGATTTCGTCACCGATATCGACTGGCATACCAGCCATATCCTTCTGAAATGCGCGTTCCCCGTTGCCGTTCTCAGCCCGCGCGCGACCTTCGACATTCAGTTCGGCAATACCGAGCGCACGACCCACCGCAACACCTCCTGGGACTGGGCCCGGTTCGAAAGTGTCGGTCACAAATGGGCCGATCTGAGCGAAGGCAATTACGGGGTCGCACTCCTGAACGATTGCAAATACGGCTACGACATCCACCACAATGTCATTCGCCTCAGCCTGCTGAAATCCGCGACGATGCCGGACCCTGATCAAGATCAGGGCACGCATCAAATGACCTACGCGCTGCTGCCCCATGAAGGCGATTGGCGCAATGACGTGACTGAGAACGGCTATGATCTGAACATGCCCGTGATTTGCCGGACCGTTGAGGGCGGTGGTCATGGACAGGCAGCGTTGCATCAACTCCTTGCTGTGTCGGCGTTCAACGTGATCGTCGAGACCGTCAAATGGGCCGAGGACGGGCGCGGACTGATCGTGCGCCTATACGAGAACGAACGCAATCGCGGGCCCGTGCGCGTGCGTTTCGGCCTCGACGTTGCACAGATTAACCGCTGTACGATCCTCGAAGTGGACGGCGCGCAGGTTCCGGTGCGCGCCAATGAGGTGACGCTAGACTTCAATCCTTACGAAATCGTTACCCTGCGCGTGATCCCCAAGGACGCTTGAGCCTAAGGCGCGGCGTGGTCTACAAGGCGGCATCTGCACACGGAGAGCTTCATGCCCATGCCCGCCTTCTCGCGCGAGATTAAGATCGCGCCCTCCATTCTTGCCTCTGATTTCGCCAATTTCGGTGCGGAATGCGCGGCTGCCGAGGCGCAAGGGGCCGATTGGATCCATGTCGATGTGATGGACGGTCATTTCGTGCCCAACATCACCTTCGGGCCTGCGACCTGTGCCGCGATTCGCCCTCATATCAAGGGCGTGATGGACGTGCATTTGATGATTGCGCCGGTCGATCCCTATATCGATGCGTTCGTCGCGGCAGGGGCCGATATTCTGACGGCGCATCTGGAGGCTGGCCCGCATATTCACCGCACGCTTCAGGCGATCAGGGGGGCGGGTGCGAAGGCCGGTCTTGCGCTTAATCCGGGCACGGGGATCGGCGATGTGGCGCATCTTCTGGATATGGTCGATCTGATCTGTGTGATGACTGTAAACCCCGGTTTCGGCGGGCAAAAGTTCATCCATAGCCAAATTGAAAAAGTGCGCGATCTGCGCGCAATGATCGGAGATCGCCCCATCCATATCGAGATTGACGGCGGCGTCGATCCGACCACCGCGCCCTTGGTGGCCGCCGCCGGTGCAGATGTGCTGGTGGCTGGCTCTGCGGTGTTCAAAGGTGGGTCGGTCAGCAATCCTGAACCTTACGGCAAAAACATCGCAACGATCCGCCAAGCGGCCGAAATGGCGACCGGGCGGGTGGCTTAACCGCTCTAATTCGATGCATTTTGCAGCGCGGCTTTAATCCACCGTTAGGGATGCGGCGTGCAGGTCTTGTGTCCATGAGACACTTAAGGCCGCACGCACATCCATGCAGACCGCCACCGACGATAAGATGACCGCCTTCGTGATCGAAGGGTTGGCTAGCACCGGGCCGCCGCATCCGTCGCTTGTGGTGGCTTTGGCGCGGGCTTTCCCCAAAGCGCGCGCGTTGGAGCTGTCCTTGGCGCTCGGGGCCGCTGCGGAAGGCTTGGCGTCGATGATTTCGGGCGGGCTGGAGCAAGCGCACGCGCTCTACAGGCTCGCGACGTTGGTGGCGGTGGATACGCTTGTGCTCGAAGTGCAAGGACGCCCCCCGCCGATTACGGCGTCCGAGTTGCTAACATATTGGGAGGAAGACATATTTTTCAAAACTTAATCCTCCCAAACCGATGGCGCTCCGCCTTCAAACGCGTTGCCATTGCGCCAATCGCAGGGGGCTTCCTGCATCTCCAAATGCAGGCCATCGCCTTCATATGGATGCGCGCGCGCGACATCTTCGTTGACCTCGATCCCCAGTCCCGGCGTGGTTGGCGGGATCAGGAAACCGTCGTCGAACTGGATCGCGTCGCCAATCAAGGTGCGGTGAAAGTCGCCGCCCGTGCCGATGGTTTCGGCCAGCAGCAGGTTCGGGATCGACGCGGCCAACTGCACATTTGCCGCCCATTCAATCGGTCCGGCATACAGATGCGGGGCCATTTCGGCGTTGAATACTTCGGCAATCGCGCTCAGCTTCTTGGCCTCCCAGATGCCGCCGACGCGACCCAATGCGGGCTGAAGGATCTGCGCTCCACCTGTGCGCAGCACGGTTGCAAACTCGGCTTTCGTGGTCATGCGCTCGCCCGTGGCGACAGGGATCGAGGTGCCTGCGGTGACTTTGGCGAATTCCAGCAGATTGTCCGGCGGGATCGGTTCTTCGAACCACAAGGGGCTATAGGGCTCGATGGCTTGGGCAAGTCGGATCGCGCCGCCGGTGGTGAACTGCCCGTGGGTGCCAAACAGCAAATCGGCGCGGTCGCCCACGGCCTCGCGGATTGCTTTGCAGAACGCCGCCGAGCGGTCGATATCGCTCATGGCCGGGTGATGTCCGCCGCGCAACGTATAGGGGCCCGCGGGGTCAAACTTTACCGCCGTAAAGCCCTGCTCAACCCGGTATGCGGCGGCCTCGGCGGCCATGTCGGGCGAGATCCAGAAATCCGCAGGCGTGTGGTGATCCAGCGGATAAAGGTAGGTATAGGCGCGCACCCGTTCGTTCATCATCCCGCCGAGCAGCGCCCAAACGGGCCGCTCGCGGGCTTTGCCAACAATGTCCCAGCACGCCATTTCAAGGCCCGAGAACGCCCCCATGACCGTAGGATCAGGCCGCTGCGTGAACCCCGAGGAATAGACCCGCCGGAACATCATCTCGACATTCTCGGGGTTCTCGCCCTGCATATGGCGCGCGAACACATCCTCGATCACAGCGCGCATGGCTTCGGGGCCAACGGCGGCGGCATAAACCTCGCCCCAGCCGACGATTCCGCACGCCGTCGTCAGCTTCACGAACTGCCAATACCGCCCCCCCCAGCCCGGTGGCGGCGGTGCAGTGATGATGATGTCGAGGTCTTGCAGCTTCATGGTGGCAGCTCCGGTCTTGTTCGCCCTCAGTTTGGGGCGCTAGATTGGGTCGGCGCAAGGAGAAGCACGCCATGGCAGAGGTCAAAATCGTCAAACTGGACGCAAGCACTGTGGATTTGCTGGGGGCTGTGGGTCCAGATGTGTTCGATGATGCGGTTCTTCCGGGTCAAGCCGCCCGGCTCGTTGGTGATCCAGCTCATCTGATGATGCTCGCGATTTACGAAGGCGAGGTCGTTGGCTTTGCCAGCGGGGCCATGCAGTTGCATCCTGACAAGGCTCCGACACTTTTTCTGTCCGAGATTGGAACCGTAGCGGCGCACCAGCGCAAAGGCATCGCGACGCGCCTCGTGAAAGCCTTAACCGAGCTGGCGCAGATCAACGGCTGCACAAGCGTTTGGCTGGCAACGGAGGAAGAAAATATCGCGGCGAGATGTTTCTATCGCGCGCTCGGGGCGTCGGAGACACAAGGAGTTGTCCTCTATAATTGGGATCTAGAGGCCTAGAACATGATCACGTTGCGCCGCGCCTTGCCACCCTTGGTGTCGGCGATCGCATCATTGATCTGGTTGAGCTTCCAGCGACCCGAGATCAGGCTGTCGAGCTGCAAGCGCCCCTGACGGTACATGTCCACCATCCACGGAATGTCACGGCTGATGACCACATCGCCCATCTTCGAGCCGGTGATCTGCGTGCCCATATAGGCGACTACATCAGGGCCATAAGCCGAGGTTTGCCCGGAATGCGGCATGCCAACCGCGACGAGTCGACCGCCGAAACCGAGGTATTTCGCGGCGCTATCGTAGGCAGGGATCGCTCCGACCGCGACGAGCACGACGTCGGCGCCATTGGGCGCAATCCTGCGGAAGGCCTTCCAAGGGCCCTCGTCACTGGCGAGAATTCCGTCGGTTGCGCCAAACTCCAGCGCGTCGTCGAGCTTGGAGGGTTGCATATCGACCGCCACGATCCGCGCGGCCCCGGCGATGCGCGCGCCTTGTATCGCGTTCAGTCCCACGCCGCCCGCGCCGATGACCACGACCGTTTCGCCCGCGCGGACCTTGGCGGTGTAGACCGCCGCACCAACGCCAGTGATGACGCCGCAGGACATCAGGCTGGCGACATCCAGCGGCATGTCGGCGGGCAGTTTCACCATTTGGCTGGCGTCAACCGTTACGTGATCGGCGAATGCGCCGCAGTTCATCGCGGCGGCAACAGGCGTGCCATCGGGTCGCGATAGCGGGCTTCCCTCGCGCGGGGTTGTGCACAAAACCGGACGCCCCGTCGCGCAGGACGGGCACGTCCCGCAGGCGCGGATCAGCGAGACCATGACCGGATCACCAACCGCGTAGCCGCGTACGCCGTCGCCGATGGCTGTGATATGACCTGCTGCCTCGTGCCCGTAGACGGCTGGCAAGTCCCCGCCCCAGCCACCATCGGCGAAGGTGATGTCGGAATGGCAAATCGCGCAAGCTGCAAGTTTCACCTGAACTTCGCCAAACACCGGGGCGGCCAAATGCAGCGTTTCGATCTCTAGCGGTGCGCCAAACTCGGTGCAAACCGCGGCGCGGACTTCAATGTGGGACATGTGGGCCTCCGTCACGTTTATTGCACACTGCAAAAAGGGCGCGTGTGCGGCTAGGGCAAAAGCGACGAGGGCCGCCGCAAATCGCCTGTCGTTGCGTCACGCGTGTTTGCGCCCTAGTCTGCATTCGTCGCTTGATCAGAGAGAACCCCATGTCAAAAGCCGCTTATGCCCTTCTGAATGCACGCAAAATGGGCGGGCTTGTGCCTGCCGAAGCGCTTGCCCATGTCACGGATCTTGCCAATTCCTACGAGGTGCAACGCGCGCAATTGGCCTTGTCAGGCGAGGGGATTGCAGGATGGAAAATTGGGGCGACAAGCGTAGCTGCCCAGAAGGTTTTGGGGCTTGATGGCTCTATTTTTGGCCCTGTTTGCGAGGATGTGGTCTATGCGTCGGGTGCGACAGTTGCCCTGAATTCGATGCACGGAAATTTTCTCGAATCCGAGTTCACAATTCGTCTTTCAAAAGATCTACCGCCCCGCGCTCGCCCCTATGCGCGGACCGAAATTCTAGCCGCCGTCGCGTCCGTTCATGCAAGTCTAGAGCTGGTCGGCTGTCGTCTTGCCGACGGCCTTGCGGGGGCCGGTCATTTGGTGCCTGCTGATTTTGGCATCAATGGTGGGACGGTTCTGGGCGCTGAGATCCCGCCAGATCATTGGGATAGGCTCGACCAGGTCACCGTGACCCAGACGATTGACGGGGCCTCGGTTTACGGTCGCGGTGCCGATACCGGATGGGAACACATTTTTGACGCGGTGACGTGGCTGGCGGGACAATGCGCGTTGATGGCGCGACCGCTTCAGGCTGGCGATATCGTCATGACCGGCACCTGCACCGGTGTGTTGCCGATCGCCCCCGGCCAAACCCTGCACGCCGATTTCGGAGGGCTGGCCGAGGTCTCGGCAACGCTAGTCTAGAGGCAGCGCCCGCTCGACGATCCGCGCGAACAATGACGCGCCCAACGGGGCGACCTCGTCATTGAAGTCGAACTTAGGGTGGTGGCAGAACGGCCCGATCCCTTGGCCAATGTTCAGATAACAGCCCGGACGCGCGTTCAGCATATACGAGAAATCCTCCGCCCCCATCGCAAGGCGGGTGTCGGCGGAGGTCATGTCCTTGCCGACAAGTTCTTCGGCGACGCTGACAGCGAAGGCGGTTTTCTCGGCATCATTGATGGTCGGCGGGTAGTCGCGCTTGAAATCCAGATCGACCTCGACCCCCATCGCGACACCGACGCCTGTGCAAATCTCAGCCATGCGGTTTGCGGCAAGGTCCTGCATGTCCAGCGAAAAGGTGCGCACGGTGCCGTGCAGAGTGATGCTTTCTGGGATGATATTCGTGGCGGTGCCTGCGTCGATCATGGTCAGCGAGACGACGACCTTTTCCACTGGATCGACATTGCGTGACACGATCGAATTGATCGCTTGGCCGATCTGCAAGCCCGCCGCGATCGGATCGACGCATGTGTGTGGCCATGCTGCGTGGCCGCCTTTGCCGGTGACCTTGATGTGGAACTCGGCCACACCTGCCATCATCGGGCCGGGCCGTGTCTCGATCCGGCCAGCTTCCAGATCGGGGGAGTTGTGCATGGCGTAGACCTCGGAAATGTCGAACTTTTCCATGATCCCTTCTTCGACCATCACACGACCCCCGCCGCCGCCCTCTTCGGCGGGCTGGAAGATCAGCGCAACGCGGCCTTTGAAATTGCGGGTCTCGGCAAGGTAGCGCGCGGCCCCCAGCAGCATCGTCGTGTGCCCGTCATGACCGCAGGTATGGGCAACCCCCGGCACGGTCGAGGCATGGTCGGTCCCGGTCTCGTCCTGCATTGGCAGCGCGTCCATATCGGCGCGCAGACCGATGGTGGGGCCGGTGCCCTGGCCCTCGATGATCGCCACAACCCCGCTGGTGGCGATGCCCTCGTGAATGTCGGTGATGCCCATCTCGCGCAGACGCTCAACCACGAAGGCTGCGGTCTTGTGGCACTCGAAATCCAGCTCGGGATGTTGGTGCAGATGGCGGCGCCACGCGGTCATCTCGTCGGCGAAATCGGCAATGGCATTTAGGGCAGGCATGGTCTCTCTCCGGCTGGGTCAGACCATAACCTAGACCGAATCCGATGCCTCTGTCAGCGGCTTGTTGCGCTGGCGCGTCAGGAAGACCGCGAGGCACACGCTCATGATGAGCATCGACAAGACAAACGGCGCGCCGGGCATGTAAGGCAGCGCGGGCCAAAGCGTGAAGGCCGCGAAGATCTGCGCCATGATCAGCGGCCCGATCATATAGGCGACCGAGCGCGCGGACGAGATCACGCCTTGCAACTCGCCTTGTTGGTTGTCGCCGGCCTTCTGGGACATGATCCCTTGCAACGCGGGCGTGACCACAGCCCCAAGCGCGGTCATCGGCGTTAAGATTAACGCAAGGGTTGGCGAGGTGACAAACGCTAGGAACACGAAAGCCACGGCGTTGAAGCAAAAGCCATAAAGCACCGTCGCGCGCTCGCCGTAGCGGGGCAGGATGATGCGGATCAGCCCGCCTTGCACGATGGCCATCGAGATCCCGAACAAGGCCAGCGACACGCCAACCATACCGGGGCCCCAGCCGAAACGCTCTTGCGTGAAATAGGCCCAGGTGGCCGGATAGACGATGAAGGCAAGCTCGTAGAGGAAAAAGAGGAAGATGTAGCGCGTCACACCGGGCAGCTTGTTCAGCGCCTTGAGTGCGCCAAACGGGTTGGCGCGCCGCCACTCGAATTTGCGGCGGATGCGGTCGGTCACGGTCTCGGGCATCACGAACCAGCCCAAGAGGAAGTTACAGGTCGCCAGCACGGCGGCGGCCCAGAACGGGGCGCGCGTACCGAACTCGCCCAGCAGGCCACCAATCACCGGACCGACGACGAAGCCGATCCCGAAAGCTGCGCCGACAAGGCCGAAGTTTTTCGACTTCTCCTCGGGCTTGGAGACATCCGCGATAAAGGCCAGCGCCGTCGATTGTGTGGCCGCTGCGATCCCGCCGATGATGCGTGCGATCAGCAGCAGCCAGATCGATCCGGCGAGCGCCATCACCACATAATCCGCCGCCATCACCGCAAGAGAGACCAGCAAAACGGGCCGCCGTCCGTAACGATCTGACAAACTGCCCACGGTCGGCCCGCACAAGAATTGCATCAGCGCGAAGGAGGTCATCAGGATGCTGCCCCACACCGCCGCCTGTCCCAGCGCGCCGCCGTTCACCTCGCGGATCAGGTCGGGCATCACGGGCAAGATCAGGCCAATGCCCATCGCGTCCAGCGTCAGGGTGACGAGGATGAAGACGAAAGGCAGGCGGTTTGACATGAGGCAAGGTCCAAAGCGCCGGGGCCTTGGCGCATGTCCTCTATCTGGTCTGGCGTGCGCGGTGTCAACTTGAATTGACACTTACGGTGTCGCGGCAATCTCCGACAAAAGCTGCGCCAACTGCTCGGGCATCGCAAAGAACGGCGAGTGCGAGGCGGGCAAATCATGCCGCCGGGCATCGGGCAACCGCGCGGAAATCTCACGCTGGAACGCAGGCGGGATCGCACGATCCTCGGTGCAATGGATGTAGTCGCGGGGCAGGGCCTCGGCGCGCGCCAAATCCTCGACCGGGGTGACCTGCGGCTTGACGGCCTGCGGGGTCAGGTGGGTCATGGCATAGTCATAAGTGCCGGGGGGGCAGTCATGGTAGAACAACCGCTCCACCTGCGCCGGATCGAAGGTGAAGCTCAGCCGATCCGCGCTGGGCCGGATCGCTTCGACCAAAGGTTGCTCGTCGGCCATCTTGCGCATGTCGCCCAGACCGAGGCCTTCCATCGGCATATAGGCCGTGAGGTAGACGAGGCGTTGCACTTTCGCATCGTCCATCGCTGCGGCTTGCGTGATCGGGTAGCCGCCCATCGAATGCCCGACGAGGATTGCCGGTTCGTCCAACGCATCGAGAATCGTCCGCCCATAAAGCGGCAAGGTCACCTTAGCAATCGGCGTCTGATCCCCCCCATGGGACGGCAAATCAATCGCGCGCGCTTCATGGCCCAACGCCTCAAGCGCCGGGATCACGTCACGCCAGCACCACGCGCCGTGGCACGAGCCATGCACCAACAAGAACCGTGCCATCAGATATGTCCTGTCTCGCGCATGAAGTCTGTCAGCAGCGCTGCGTATTTCTCAGGCTCCTCAACATGCGGCAAGTGCCCCGCGCCCCGGATCAGCGCAAACTTCGAACCAGGGATTAAGTCCATCATTTCTCGGACGACATCTGGAGGGGTGGACTGATCTTCGGACCCTGCGATGCCCAAGGCAGGCAAGCGCAACCCGCTGGTGGGTGTCAGGAAATCTGCCCCGGCAAGCGCCGCGCAACAGCCGCAGAATCCCTCCAGCGAGGTGGTCAGATAGAGCTCGCGCCAATGCTTGACCTCGGGGCTGGCCGCGAACTTCGCCGAGAACCAGCGCCCCATGGACATATCGGCAATCGGCTCGAGCCCGTCATTGCGTGCGAGCGCGATCCGCTCGTCCCACATATCGCGCGTGCCGATCTTCGCGCCTGTGTTCGACAAGACCACCGCGCGCACCAGATCGAGGCGCTTTGCCGCCAGCCCTTGCGCGATCAGCCCGCCAATCGACAGGCCGACGAAGAACGCGTCCTTCACGTCAAGTGCATCCATCACTGCCTCGGCATCGCTGACCAGCGTGCCCATCTTGTAGGGTGCGTCGCGCGCAGGCGATGCGCCATGCCCGCGCTTGTCCCAGCGGATGATGCGCAAGCCCTCGGGCAACAGCGGCAAAATCGGCTCCCACAACGCGAGCGAGGTCCCGAGCGAGTTTGCAAACACCACCGGCGCGCCGTTGGGATCGCCCGTTTCTACCACGTTCAGCTGCGTGCCGTTCAGCTCCATCAAGGTCATCGATTATCCCTCCGCCAAGACCCGTTCGAACAAGTCCGCATCCACATTTCCACCCGAGATGGTCGCAATCACCGCGCCACCTTCGATCTTGTCGCCATGAAAGAGCGCCGCCGCCAAGGCCACAGCCCCCCCCGGTTCGGCGACCAGTTTCAGCCGCTCAAACGCGATCCTCATTGCCGCTTTGGCCTCAGCGTCCGTGACGACAATCCCCGGCCCGCACAGGCGGGTCATGATCGGGAAGGTCATCTCCCCAGCCGAGGGCGTGATGATCGCGTCGCACAGACCGACCGCAGGCCCGGTATTGACCTCCCGCTGACCGGAGGCAAGCGAGCGCGCGACATCGTCGAAGCCCTCAGGCTCCACAGGTCGCGCACGCATCCCCGGCGCGTGCCCCTCAAGTGCAAGCGCGATACCTGAGGTCAGCCCACCGCCACCGCAACACACCAGCACATCGCCGGTCTCGACCCCTTCAGCCTTGGCTTGCGCGGCAATCTCCAGCCCCGTGGTGCCTTGGCCCGCAATCACGAACTCATTGTCGAAAGGTTTGACCAATGTCAGTCCACGCTCGGCACTCAGCTTCGCGCCAATCGCATCGCGATCTTCGCCCCGCGCCCGGTCATAGAGGACAACCTCAGCCCCCAGCGCGCGGGTGTTTTCGATCTTCATCCGGGGCGCGTCCTCGGGCATGATAATCACCGAGGCCACCCCATGCTGGCGCGCCGCCAAGGCCACGCCCTGTGCATGATTGCCGCTGGAAAACGCGATCACGCCGCGCTTGCGCACCTCCGGGTCCATTGCTGAAATCGCCGACCAAGCACCGCGATACTTGAACGATCCGGTATGTTGCAGGCATTCGGGCTTCACCAAAACCCGCCGTCCGGCAATCTCGTCAATGAAGGGCGAGGACAACAGCGGCGTGACCCGCCCATGCCCCGCAAGCCGCTCCGCCGCCGCTTCGATCATCGTTAGGTTCATAGCATTGCCGCCCATGTTTGCAGCACGAACACGGCGTCCGGCTCGTCGAGGAAAGGGATATGCGCGCGGTCCGGCACGTCCGCAAACAGCATGTCAGGGCGGCGTTTGCGCATCTCGGCGGTTGTCGCGCGCGTCAACAGATCCGAGTTTGCGCCCCGGATCAGTCCCAGCGGCAGGTCCTGAAGCGCATCAAAGAAGGGCCACATATCCGGTAGCGGCTGCGCGCCCGCCTCGACCAGCGCGTCGCGCAGCTTTGGATCATATGTGATCTGCAAGCCGCGGTCGGTCTCGTGATACAGCGTTTGCACCTCTTCCAACCAGCGCTCGGGGGAGACGTTCGCGAAGCCGGTCATCAGCGTCGGCATCGCAGCAGCCAGCTCGGCATGGGTCTTCGCGGACGGGTTCTTGCCGATATAGTTGGCAATGACCTCAAGCCCCGATGCGTTCAGCTCAGGCCCGATATCGACGAGGCAAACACCGCGCAACCGCTCCTTGGCGGCAAGGCCTAAGCCCATCGCGATCAAGCCCCCGCGCGAGGTGCCCAGAACGCCCACATCGCGCAGGCCCAGATGATCGAGCAGGAGCAAAGCGTCCTGCGCCTCCTGCGGTATCGTATAGCTCTTGTAATCCGCCCAATCGCTTTCGCCCCGCCCGCGATAATCCATGCGGATCACGCGGTAGCCCTCAAGCGCGGGCATAGCGTAGCGGAAATCTTCGGTGGTGCGCGTCAGGCCCGCGAGGCACAAGATCGGCTGGCCAGTCCCCTCGTCCTTGTAGAACAGGCGGGTGCCGTCGGGGGCGGTGATGTGGGGCATGGGTTAGCCTTTTGCAAGATCGGGGATCGTGCTGAGGTCGCTCAGCACATGGGTCGGCGTGCCGGGCAGGCGGTCCATCGGCAGGCCCGCACGATTGACCCAAGCGGTGACAAAGCCGTAATGCGCAGCATAGGCGGCGTCCCAGCCGTTGGAGGACACGAACAAGACCTGAGACGGGGTCACCTCAAACCGCGCGCCGACCATGTCGTAGACGCGGGGCGAGGGCTTGAAAACGCCCACCTCATCCACACTCAGCACCGCATCCAGCATCATCTCCAGTCCGGCGCTGGTCACCGCGCCATCAAGCATGTCGCGCGAGCCGTTCGATAGGATTGCCGTCTGAAAGCCTGTCGCTTTCAACAGCGCCAACGCCCTGAGGCCATCCGGGTAGGGCGGCAATTCCCAGTACAGCGCCAGCAAATCCTCGCGCAGCGCCAAATCCTCGCCCATCCCACGCGCCTCAAGCGCCCAGTCAAGGCCGTCCTTGGTCACATCCCAAAAGTCGCAATGGGTGCCCGCGACCGCGCGCAGCCACGAATACTCGAGCTGCTTAGTGCGCCAGTCGGCGGCAATGCCCTGCCAATGCTCGGAAAACGCCTCGCGACCCGGCTGCTCGGCCATCGCGCGCGCCGCCCCCGCCACGTCAAAAAGCGTGCCGTAAGCGTCAAATACAACTGTCGTAATCGCCATCAAACATCTCCTCGCGCCGCGACCCTGCCACGCAAGCCGTCTAAGGAAAAGGGGCACCACCGGCACCCCTCTTTGCTTTCTTAAATATCCCCGCCGGAGGCGCCTTAAATGTTATCCACCTGCGGCATCCCCAAGACATGGAACCCGCCATCAACGCGAATAATCTCGCCTGTCGTACACGCGCCCGCGTCGGAAATCAGGTATACGGCAGTGCCGCCCACAGCCTCCAACGTCGCGTTCGACCCCAAGGGTGCGTTCTGCTCCGTGTGCCGATACGTCTTGCGCGCCCCGCCAATCGCAGCCCCGGCGAGCGTTTTCATCGGCCCAGGCGAGATCGCGTTCACCCGGATGCCATCACGGCCCAGGTCGTTCGCCAGATAGCGCGTCGCCGATTCCAACGCCGCCTTCGCCACGCCCATCACGTTGTAAAACGGTGTCACCCGGTTCGATCCGCCATAGGTCAGCGTCAACACCGTGCCGCCTTCGGTCATCATCGGATGCGCGCGGCGGGTCAACTCGATCAGCGAGTAGCACGAGATATCCAGCGAGTTTTTGAAGTTATCGCGCGACGTGTCCAAGAACCGCCCCGTCAGCTCGGCTTTGTCGGAATAGGCCACCGCATGGACGATGAAATCCAGCCGATCCCAACGCGCCTTCAAGGTCTCAAAGGCACCGTCCAGCGACGCATCATCGGTCACGTCCACATCGACCAGCAAGTCGGACCCAAGCGAGGCCGCCAAAGGCTCCACCCGCTTTCCGAACGCCTCGCCTTGATACGAGAACGCCAGTTCCGCCCCCGCCTCAGCGCAGGCTTTCGCGATGCCCCATGCGATGGATCGCTCGTTGGCCACGCCCATCACGAGGCCGCGTTTTCCGCTTAGAACACCGCTCATCCCGTTCAATCCTTGTACTTCGACATCACGAGCGTCGCGTTGGTCCCGCCAAACCCGAACGAGTTTGACAAGACGCTGTCCAGCTCCACCCCGTCGCGCAGCTCGGTCACGATCTCGTCGGCCTCGATCGCCGGGTCCAGCTCGGTCACGTTGGCGCTGGCCGCGATAAAGCCCTTGTTCATCATGATCAGCGAATAGATCGCCTCATGCACGCCCGTGGCCCCCAGTGAATGCCCGGTCAGCGATTTGGTGGACGCCATCGGCGGGGTCGTGCCCTTGCCAAAGACGCGCCGTACCGCTTCCACCTCGGTCACGTCGCCCGCAGGGGTAGAGGTCCCGTGGGCGTTGATGTAGTCAACCTTGCGTCCCTCGGGCAGGGTCGCGAGCGCCTGCTTCATCGACCGTTCGCCGCCTTCGCCAGACGGGGCCACCATGTCGTGGCCGTCGCTGGTCGCGCCATATCCCGTAACCTCGGCGTAGATCTTCGCGCCGCGCGCAAGTGCGTGGTTCAGCTCTTCAAGCACCACAACACCGCCGCCGCCTGCGATCACAAAGCCGTCGCGCGTCGCATCGAATGTGCGCGATGCGGTCTCAGGCGTGTCGTTATATTTCGAGGACATCGCGCCCATCGCGTCGAACAGGCACGACAGCGTCCAGTCAATCTCCTCACCGCCGCCGGCAAAGACGATGTCTTGCTTGCCGAACTGGATCAGCTCGGTGCCGTTGCCGATGCAATGGGCGGAGGTCGAGCAGGCCGAGGTGATCGAGTAGTTCACGCCCTTGATCTTGAACGGGGTCGCAAGGCAGGCCGAGTTTGTCGATGACATGCAGCGCGTCACCATGAACGGCCCCATACGCTTCGGCGCACCCTTGGTCTTTACCGTGTCAAAAGCGGTGAAAAAGTTCGAGGTCGATGGCCCGCCAGAGCCGACGACCAAGCCCGTCCGCTCATTCGACACATCGCTGTCCTCAAGTCCGGAATCGGCAATCGCCTGCTCCATTGCGATATAGTTGAACGCGGCACCGGGCCCCATAAAGCGCAGCTGACGCTTGTCGATATTCTCGGTCAGATCAATCTGCGGGACGCCGTGGACTTGGCTGCGAAAGCCGTTCTCGGCATAGACGTCCGAGAAGGTGATGCCCGAGCGCCCAACGCGCAGGCTGTCCTCAACCTCCGCGGGATTGTTGCCAATGGGCGAGACAATTCCGATGCCTGTGATGACGACTCTGCGCATGTGCTGCTCCCTCTTATCCGGTTCGACCTGTGTTAAGGGACAGTCGCGGAGTGGGCAAGGGTGAGGACGAAACGCTGAGGCCGAACGCTACTTCGCAAACAGGTCAAATATGCGATCGACTTTGGTTTGCTTGAGTTCCAGTGCATCAAAAACATCAGACCACGGAATAACGCGCCTCAGCGCGGCACATATTTTTGAATGGCTCGATCTTGCATCTAACACTGCGAGAAAGGCTTCCTCCAGCTTGGTTTCGGGCAGCTCAAGAGCTTCGGCCAACCACAGGAGCATTGGGGCACACTGTATGTGGTTATACGCAAACTGCGCGGAGCGACGGCCACTGGGTTTGCGTTGATAAGCGCCGGGGCCGTCGTATTCCGCAAGCCAACCTAACCAATGCTGCTTTTGTGAATTATACCATGCACCATAACCCACGCCTTCAGCCAATTCTGCCTCCAGCTTGCGGTGAAGCGGTAGGTTCGCATCAAGTCGCCTGATCCGTCGGCGAAGCTGGCGCGGGGTCATGGCGTATGCCTAGCTCTCGCTCAGCGCCACTTTCATCCCCGTCACCTGATAAATCACTTCGCCATCGGCCTCGACGATCCCGTCGGCCACACCCATCGTCAGGCGGCGTGTCTGGATCGCCTTGGTGAAATCAATCTTATAGGTCAGCATCTTACGCTCGGGCCGCACCATCCCGGTCAGCTTCACCTCGCCCACGCCAAGCGCATAGCCGCGCCCCTGCCAGCCGCGCCAACCAAGGTTGAATCCGGTCAGCTGCCAGAGGCCATCGAGGCCAAGACAGCCGGGCATGATCGGGTTGCCGGGGAAATGACAGTCGAAGAACCACAGGTCCGGGGTGATGTCGAACTCGGCCGTGATGTGGCCTTTGCCATGGGCACCACCGTCGGCCGACACATCCGTAATCCGGTCCATCATCAGCATCGGAGGGGCAGGCAATTGCGCGTTGCCGGGGCCAAACAACTCGCCACGGGCGCATTGAAGCAAGCCTTCCTTGTCGAAAGATGTCGGATACTGAGTCATGCGGGCTGCTCTCCCAAGGGCACAAATTGTAGGTCTTGTTCCTCTACCACCGCAAAATGTCGGGTGACAAGGGCGCTGCCCGTGCGGGGCGTGGTCAAAGCGGTCCAGTTGCGAAGGATTTGCAATTGAAATTCCGACCATTTCCACCATATAAGAGTCGCAAGAGGAAAAGGACGCCGTCAATGACGCCCGACAAGACGATCCGCAGTACAGAATGGCTGGCCCAAGCGGGCGTGCGGCCCACGCGTCAGCGCGTGGCGCTGGGCGAGTTGCTTGTGGGCGACGGCAAGGCCCGGCACGTGACCGCGGAAAGCCTCTATGACGCGTCGATCCAAACCGGCGAGCGTGTGTCATTGGCCACCGTCTACAACACTCTGCGCGCGTTCTGCGAGGCGGGCCTGATCCAGGAAATCACCGTCGACGGATCCAAGAGCTACTTCGACACCCGTATGGACGATCACCCGCATTTCTACTGGGAAGAGGATGGTCGTCTGACCGACGCGCCCGCCGATGCGCTTGAGATTTCCAGCCTGCCGACCCCGCCCGAGGGCATGGAAGTGGCCAAAGTCGATGTCGTGATCCGGATCCGAAAGACCTAGCGCTTACGCCTTTATCCTAATTTTCGCACCTTTCTTGGCCGAGGCATATATCGCGCCCTCAATCTCTAGCACTTCAAGATAATCGCGGGCGGTGTTCTCGAACGAACGCGCGCCGGCCATCGCCGCAAGTACATGGTTTTGCAGCGCGTAGACACAGTCGCCGGCAAATCCCTGATAGGATCGTGCGGCCAGCAATGTGTCGGTCTCAAATTGCCCAAAACGGCGAAGTTTCACGGACCCGTCGCCTGCCAGCGTGATCGTGCCTGCGCTGCCTTCAACCCAGCATTCACCAAATGTCAGGCGCGGATTTTCAGTGGCATGATCGAGGTGGCGATTGCCGTCAAAAACTGCACGGACAGGCTGACCGTCGCGAACATGATCGAAAATCACGATGCCCGCATCCTCGCCTTTCAGTACCGGGTTCATCTGGCGCAATTCCGCATAGACCGCGCGCGGGCGTCCCAGCAGGTAGCGGAAGGTGTCGACCCAATGCACGCCGGTTTCGCGGATAAGCAGCCGCTCCATCGTGCGAAAAGCGGGTTGGCGGTCCGCATAGGCATCCGGGCCTTGTCCGTCGCCGGTGCGAAACCGAAAGCTGACCTGATGAAGATCACCAACACGTCCGGCATCGAGGGCTGCCTTGATCGTGCGATACCAAGGTTGCCAGCGAAAATTCTCGTGTATAACCAGTGTTGTACCTGCCTTCTCAGCCTCCGATGTGATTGCTGCGGCCTCACCGAGAGAGGTGCAGAAAGGCTTTTGGCAGATGATCACTTTCACTCCAGAGGAAAGTGCTACGCGAATTGCGTCCGCCTGTGCCTTGGGTGGCACAATCAAATCCAATACATCTGGCTTTGTGGCCGCAAGCATCGTTTCCAGATCACCGAAGCCGGGCGCACCAAGGCCCTCTACGCGGCGGGGATCCACATCAGCGATACCGACCAGTTCAGCGTCTTGAAGCCGTCGCCAGCCATCGATGTGGAACTGCGCGAAATATCCGGCACCAAGGCAGGCAACTCGGATCATCCCAATGCAGCCTCGATTGCAGTACCCACCTGATCGGTGCTGGCCGTTCCGCCCATATCGCCTGTCAGAACCGTGCCGTCGTTCAACACGACCTCCACCGCGTCTCGCAGTCTTGCGCCATCCGTGACCAACGCCGAATGGGAGTGCGTATGCCCCAACCATTCCAGCATCATCGCCGCCGACAGGATCATCGCAATCGGGTTGGCTTTGCCTTGGCCGGCAATATCCGGGGCGGTGCCGTGGCAGGGTTGGAACACCGCATGATCATCGCCAATATCTGCACTCGGCGCGAGGCCAAGCCCCCCCATCAGACCGGCGCCCAAATCCGAAAGTATGTCGCCGAACATATTTTCGGTAACCATAACATCGAAGCGCTCAGGCTGCGTGACCATCCAAAGCGCTGTCGCATCCACATAGGCATGGTTCGCCTCGATATCGGGATGATTTGCGGCCTCGGCATCAAAGACCTCGCGGAAAAAGGCAAAGGCCCGAAAGACATTCGCCTTGTCCACACAGGTCACCAAGCCGGATCCTTGGCCTGCGTTTTTGCGTTGGCGGGCCAATTCAAACGCGAACTTAAACAGCTTCTCTGAGGTCTTGCGCGTAATGCGTAGCGTCTCTTCGGCCATGTCTTCAGTCACGTGCCCCTTGGAATGAAACAGCCCTTCGGTGCTTTCGCGGATCAACACGAAATCAAGCTGCTCGACACCGGCCAGCGGGCTCGGAATGCCGGGGGCGACACGCACAGGACGGACGCCCGCATAGAGGTCGAGGATCTTGCGCAGATCAATCTGCGGCGCGATCTCGGTCCCATCGGGGTAGCGGATCGAAGGCAGGCCCATCGCGGACAACAAGATTGCATCCGCCGCGCGCGCCGCCGCAACCGAAGTGGCTGGCAAAGCTTCGCCCGTTTTCGCATAATGTCCCGCGCCTGCAGGCAAGAGGTCAAAGGTCAAGCGGTAGGTCGGACCCTCGCGTGCCAAGCGGTCCAAAATGCGCAAGGTCGGGGCCATGATCTCGCCGCCGATGCCGTCGCCTTCAAACACTGCAATGGTAAAATCGGTCATATCCATCCCCGTCATTCCCGCTCAATTTGAGCGCCCGCAGCAACTTACCGCAGTTAACCGTCGTCACAAGCTTTGCTTTGCCGCAAAACTAAGCGTTTCATAGGGCCAAATGTAGCAAGGAGGGGCAGATGTCCAACGCTTGGGAAGTTTTCGCGATCCGGTACGCCGATCGAAACGCACGCACCCGCGCCGATAGCTTCATGTTCGACCCCGCCCATGATGCGCCCCATGCGATGGATTATTTCATGTGGGTGCTGCGGCGCAGGGCGGAGGTGATCCTCGTCGATACCGGGTATGATCAGGCCGAGGCCACGCGCCGCGACCGTCCGATCTTGATGGAACCGGGCGAGGCCTTGCGCCCGCTTGGGTTGAAACCTGAAGATATCACCACCTTGATCGTGACGCATCTGCATTACGATCACGCGGGCGGTCTGCATCTGTTTCCCAACGCCACATTACACATGCAAGCTGCCGAGATGGCTTATGCGACCGGGCCTTGCATGTGCCATGCGCCGCTGAAAATGCCCTATACCGCCGATCACATCTGCGAGGCGGTCAAGCGTCTTTACCAAGGTCAGATGATGTTTCACGACGGCGATGGGGAAGTGGCCGAGGGGGTCACTGTGCATTGCATCGGCGGTCATGCGCGCGGGCTGCAGGCGGTGCGGGTGCGCACCAGCGCCGGGTGGCTCTGCCTTGCCTCTGATGCCGCGCATTATTACGAGAATTTCCTCGCCCGAAAGCCGTTCCCCATCGTCGTGGATATGGAAGACATGATGCGCGGGTTCGAGACATTGCGCGACCTCGCCTCCGCGCCCGAGCTTATCGTGCCGGGCCATGATCCCTTGGTGCGCACCTTGTTCCCGGCGCAGGCCGGGGGGCTGATCCGGCTTGATCAAGGCCCGAAGGGCGCACTGCCAAGTTACTGATCCTGCGCCAGTAAATCCCGCAGATCGGTTTTCAGAACCTTGCCGTAATTGTTCTTCGGCAAGGCATCAATCGCGCGGTAGCTCTTGGGGCGCTTGAACCGCGCGATGGTGTCCCGGCAATGGGCATCAAGGGCGTCCACGTCCAGATCGCCGACGACAAACGCGACCACCACTTCGCCCCAATCGGGATCGGGCTGGCCGACCACCGCAACCTCGCGCACGCAAGGATGGGTTAACAACACCTCTTCGACCTCGCGCGGATAAATGTTGGACCCGCCCGAGATGATCAGGTCTTTCGACCGGTCCGTTAAGGTTAAATATCCGTCGGTATCGAGGCTGCCGACATCGCCGGTCATTAACCATCCATCGACCAACGTCTTCGCCGTCGCCTCCGGGTTTTGCCAGTAGCCGGGCATTACAATCGCTCCGCGTACCATGATCTCGCCGATCTCTCCGGGGGGCAGGATCGCGCCTTCAGCGCCACCAATTGCGACCTCCACCGCGGCTTGCGCCCGCCCGACCGACCCGAGGCGTTCACGCCATCTTGGATGCGTGCGGTCGGCCACATCAGCGCGCTCCAGCACCGTTATCCCCATCGGGCATTCGCCTTGGCCATAGACCTGCACGAATTTCGGCCCGAACCATGCGACCGCGTCGATGATGTCGGCGTTATACATCGGCCCGCCCGCATAGATGATCGTGCGCAAGCCCGCCGCTATGTCGCCTTTGGCCTGGGCCACATCGGTAAACCGCCTGACCATCGTGGGGGCCATAAAGACCGAAAGCGGCCCGCAGGTTTGCGCCAGTTCCAATACCTCATCGGCGTCAAAGCCGCCTGAAGGCGGGAACACATGCCGCGCGCCTTTCAGCACATGCACCATGTTATAGATGCCCGCCGCGTGGCTGATCGGGGCGGCGTAAAGCACGCCATCTTCCGGCGAAACGCTATCGACTTCGGCGATGTAATTCAGGCTCATCGCTTCCAACATGCCGAAGGTCATGCACACGCCTTTGGGCCGTCCTGTGGTGCCTGAGGTATAGAACAGCCACGCCAAATCATCCGCGGCACGATGAACCAACGGGGCCGGGGCGTGCTGGGTCATTAAGGTAAATGCGCTTGTGTTAAGGTTAACCAGCGGGATGGTGGTTAACTCCGACAGGTCTTGCGCCAGATCACCGGTCGCAAAGACGAAAGCCGCGCCAGAGCTTTCCAAGATCCACGCCGCCTCGCGCGGGTGCAGCTTCGCATTGATCGGCACGGCCACCGCGCCGATGCGCCAGATGCCATACAAGGCGGTCAGATACGTCGGCACGTTCTTTGCAAACAGCGCCACGCGGTCCCCGGGGGCAATGCCGCGCGCGACCAAGGCGCCGGCCACCGCCGCGGCGTCAGTGTTGAACCTTGCGTAATCCGCGACCACCTGTGCGCCAATGCAAAGGGCCGGATCGGTGCCGCGCAAGGCGGCATTCCGCTCCAGCCAAACCGCCAAATTCATATGAGCCCCTCCAATGTGTTTACCAAGACTGCCATGCCCGTTACCCCGGTCAAGCAAAACCCGTCCGAGGAGATCCCCATGACGTTCCCCCAAGCTGCCGCCCCCATCGCCACGCCGTCGGCGCCAAGCGTTAAGCTGCCTGAAAACGCGTGCGATGCGCATGTTCACATGGTTGCCGACGACTTTCCGCTCTGGGACGGGCGCGTCGAGGATCCAGCGCCCGGTGGCCTGACCGATTGGATTGCGCGGTTTGAACATCACCTCGAGACCCTCGGGCTGAGCCGCGCTGTGATCGTCCATTCGATCCTTTATGGTGCTGATAACGCAGTGACAAAAGCCGCTGTCGCAGGTCTTGGGACGCACCGCGCGCGCGGGATCGGGCTGGTCACGGATGACGCGACCGAACGTGATCTCGACGATCTGGCTGAGGCAGGCGTTGTCGGGGTGCGCCTGAATTACGTCCATGGGGGGGTGCTGAGCTGGGACGGTGTCAAGCGCATCGCGCCGATGTTGAAAGACCGCCAGATGCATGTCCAAATGTTGCTGCACACCCATCAACACATGGTCGAGCTTGCCAGCGACATGGCCGCCATGCCCGTACCTGTTGTGCTGGACCACATCGGTTGGCCGGACCTTGGGTTAACCAAAGACGAGGAAGGGTTTCAGACAATGGCGCGCTTGCTGGGCGAGGGTCATATCGCGGTCAAGCTGTCCGGTCTCTACCGTTTGTGCCCCGCGCCCTACACTCAAGCGGCACCATTTGTCGAAGCCTTGGTGGCCGCAAATCCTGACAATTGCCTGTGGGGATCAGACTGGCCGCATCTGATGCTCGCAGATGCAGCGCAACCTGATGCGGGCAAATTGCTCAACGCGTTTTTGGATGTGGTTACGTCCCAAGCGGATCGCCAGGCCATCTTCACGGATGCGCCTGCACGCCTGTATGGGTTCTGACCCTGCAGTGGTACAGCTTCACCTTTAGCGCAAACGGGATTAGGCAAGCGTTAACCGTTAAGGAAAGCTGAATGTCCCCAATCCTGTCCGTTAACCAATTGTCCAAGACCTATGAGGGGGGGCTTACCGCGCTCAAAGCGGTGTCACTCGACATCCACAAAGGTGAGATTCTGGCGCTGCTTGGCCCCAACGGGGCCGGCAAGACGACGCTGATTTCCGTGCTATGCGGCCTGGTCACGCCAAGTTCCGGCAGTGCCAGTGTTGGCGGGCATGACATCATCACTGATTTCCGCGAAGCGCGCCGCATGATCGGTCTTGTGCCGCAAGACATTGCACTTGAGCCGTTCGAAAAGGTCATCAACACGGTCCGTTTCTCGCGCGGCCTGTTTGGCAAGCCCCGTGATGACGCGCGTATTGAAGAGGTGCTGCGTCAGCTGTCGCTCTGGGACAAGCGCGACCAGCCTGTGCGCGCTCTGTCCGGAGGGATGAAACGGCGCGTGCTGATCGCCAAGGCCCTCGCCCATGACCCGGAAATTCTGTTCCTCGACGAGCCGACAGCGGGCGTCGATGTGGAACTGCGCAAGGACATGTGGGGGATCGTGCGCACGCTGCAAAGCGCTGGCACGACCATCGTTCTGACCACACACTACATTGAGGAGGCCGAGGCGATGGCTGACCGCGTCGGCGTCATCAACAAGGGCCAAATCTTGCTGGTCGAAGATAAAGACACGCTTATGGCGCAGATGGGTCAGAAGGAATTGCACATCACGCTTGAGACCGCGCCATTAACCTTACCCGACACCATCGCCGCTTATGGCGTTAAGGTTAATGGGACGCGGTTAACCTATACTTATGATGCCAAAGCCGCCCCGCCGCTTGCGGGCTTGCTTAGTGATATGCAGAAATCCGGGCTCAACCTCGTTGATGTGCAGACCCGTCAAAGCAGTCTTGAAGACATTTTTGTCGACCTGGTTAAGGAGACAGTCGCATGAATTGGCAAGCCGTCCGAGCGATCTATGTCTATGAAATGGCACGGACATTCCGCACGCTGATGCAAAGCATCGTCTCGCCCGTCATCTCGACCTCGCTCTATTTCGTCGTGTTCGGTTCGGCCATTGGCAGCCGGATCGAATCCGTTGAGGGCGTCAGCTACGGGGCGTTTATCGTGCCCGGACTGATCATGCTCAGCGTGATGACGCAAGCGGTGTCCAACGCATCCTTCGGGATCTATTTCCCTAAATTCATCGGCACGATCTACGAGCTTCTGTCCTCGCCGATCAGCTTCATTGAGATCGTCATCGGCTATGTTGGCGCGGCGGCCACCAAAGCGCTGGCCATTGGGTTGATCATCCTCGCGACCGCGGCTCTGTTCGTTGATGTTCAGATCCTGCATCCCGGCGCGATGCTCGCGTTTCTGGTGCTGACCTGTGTCAGCTTCGCGCTGCTGGGCTTCATCCTCGGCATCTGGGCCGATAATTTCGAGCAATTGCAATTCGTTCCGTTGTTGATCGTGACCCCCCTCGTCTTTCTCGGCGGCTCGTTTTATTCAATCTCGATGCTGCCTCCAGCTTGGCAAACAGTCACGCTGTTCAATCCCGTCGTTTACCTTATCTCCGGCTTCCGTTGGAGCTTTTACGGCACCGCAGATGTGGCACTTGGGTTGAGCCTTGCGATGATCACACTCTTCCTGGCGATCTGCCTTGGCGTGATTTGGTGGATCTTCAAATCAGGGTATCGGATCAAGCCTTAAGGTTAACGGCACAAATTTCAGGTTAACGCACCCGAAACGAGTCCCGAAAGCCACAATTTCAGCCTGATTCCCTCGAGAACGCAGAAATGAACTGCGCCTCACGAGATGTTGTGATTCATCAAGTCTAGCGGCGGATACTGTGCGAAAATCCAACATCGCGGATCTGCCCGCATCTTATTTTGGCTGCCAGTGTCGAAGGAGGATTATGACGTGAAAATCGAAACCGAGGTTCTTGGCCCAGTTGTGACCCGGCGCAGCCTTATCGCGGGTGCCAGTGCGTTTGGCCTGATCGGCGCGTTCAACACCGCCGAGGCACAGACAAATTCACCCGAACCATTCGTTGTTCCGCGTGAATTTCTTCCCACACGCGTGCGTATTACCGAAGGCTTTGAGGTGGGTACGATCCATGTCTATACCAACTTCCACTTCCTCTATTGGATTGACCCTGAAGAGCCCGGCACCGCCATCCGCTATGCCGTGGGTGTGGGCGAATTGGGTCGCCAGCTAAAAGGGCCAACGGTCATCAGACGCAAGGCCGAATGGCCGCGTTGGACGCCGACGCGCAACATGATCCGGCGCCGTCCCGACCTCTACCAACGCCATGCCGCCGGTATGGCAGGCGGTCCGGGCAATCCACTTGGCAGTCGCGCGCTCTATCTGTTCCGTGGCAATCGCGACACGATGTACCGCATTCACGGCACCCACGCGCCGCACACAATCGGCACCTCGGTATCGAATGGCTGCATCCGGCTGATCAACTCCCATGTCGAGGATCTGTACGAGCGCGTTCCGCTTGGCACCCGCGTCATCGTGCACAGCGATCCGCTGCCTGCTGCGACCAGCTAACCTGCCTTGATACGACCGAATTGAACGCGGAACTTCGCCCTACGCCTAATTTTGTTGCGCAGGGCCTAATAAAAGTGCATCCATAATGTCGCAGGTCCGGAGTGCGGGCCGTAGAATTGACGATGCCTCGGCATCGCGACAACGCTGGCGCGCGCTCTACCCATCTGCGGGGGGCGCTCGATACACCGAAGGAGATGCTCGTGTTTGCACGTTTTACCCAGGCCTTTGCCGTTGCCGCCCTGATGGCTGGTGCCGCATCCGCCCAAACCTCTGTCCCGTTCGCGCTGGACTGGAAATTTGAAGGCCCGTCCGCGGCCTATTTCGCCGCCATCGACAACGGCCACTTTGCCGCCGAAGGTCTCGATGTCACCATCGAGGCGGGTAATGGCTCGCTCTCGACCATCCCAAAGATCGCGACGGGCGCGTTTCCGCTCGGCTTCGGCGACATCAACTCGCTGATCACCTTCCTTGACGCGAACCCCGGCGCGCCGGTCACCGCCGTGATGATGATCTACGACAAGCCGCCGTTTGCCGTCATCGGTCGCGTCAGCCAGGGCGTGTCCAGCCCCGCTGACCTCGAAGGCAAGATCCTCGGCGCGCCTCCGCCCGATGGTGCTTGGGCGCAGTTCCCGGCCTTTGCGGCGGCGAACTCCCTCGATGTGGACAGCATCACCGTGGAACCCGTCGGTTTCCCAACCCGCGAGCCGATGTTGGCCGAGGGTCAGGTCGACGCGATCACCGGCTTTTCGTTCAGCTCTTTTCTGAACCTCGTGCGTTTGGGCGTGCCAGAGGACGACATCTCGACCATTCTGATGGCCGATCACGGGCTTGAGCTTTATGGCAATGCGATCCTCGTCAACACCGACTACGCCGAGGCAAACCCTGAGATCGTCACCGGCTTTTTGCGTGCCGTCGCAATGGGTTGGAAAGACGTTATCGCTGATCCCGCCGCCGGTGCCGCAAGCGTTCTCGAACGCAACCCCGCCGCCGATGCAGCGCTCGAGCAGCGCCGCCTCCAGCTGTCCATCGATGCCAATGTGGTCACCGATTACACACTGGCCAACGGCATGGGCAACATCGACGCGGACCGCTTCGCCAAGGCCATCGCGCAGTTGCAAACGACCATGACGTTCAACAGCGATCCAACGCCTGAGCTGTACTTCACCGACGCCTATCTGCCGACCGATGGCAGCCTGATGCTGAAGTAACCAAAACCTGAAAGGGGCGGGGGAACTCCCCGCCCTTTTTGTGTGCTGACCAACGAGGTTCCCATGACCGAGATGCCGCAGATTGCGCTCAAGAACGTGACCCACGCCTACAAGACCGATGCGGGGCCATTGCCGGTTCTGCGCGATCTCAATATCGACATTCCCGAAGGCGAGTTCTGCGCCGTTGTCGGCCCCTCGGGCTGTGGCAAGTCCACGCTGACCCGTCTGATCGCGGGGCTGATGCGCGCGGATGAGGGCGATGTGATCCTGCATGGCGAGAAGGTCAAAGGCCCCAAGAACACCGTCGGCATGGCGTTCCAGAACCCGGTGCTGCTGGAATGGCGGACGATCATGGATAACGTGCTTTTGCCGCTGGAGATTGTGCCCACGAAATGGAGCAAAGCCGAACAACGCGACCGCGCCATGGGGCTGCTGGAGCTTGTCGGCCTCGCAGGCTTTGAGGACAAACGCCCGTCCGAGCTGTCCGGTGGCATGCGCCAACGCGCCTCTCTCTGTCGCGCCATTGTCCACAAGCCCGAGGTCCTGATCCTCGACGAGCCGTTTGGCGCCCTCGACGCCTTCACCCGCGAGGATCTGTGGCAAACCATGCACAACCTGCGCGCGGAAGAGCCGTTTACCTCGCTGCTGATCACCCATGACCTGCGCGAGTCGATCTTCCTCGCCGACGAAGTGGTCGTGCTGTCAGGCCGTCCCGCGACCGCGCAATACAAGCTGAAGGTCATGTTCGAGGGCAAGCGCAAGCTCGACGATCTTTACACCCAGAAAGCCACCGACATGCTCGCGATCCTGCGCCACCAGATCGAGATTGCCCAAGGCCGTGTGCCCAACGACAACACCGGGGAAGCCGCCTGATGACCATGCGCAACGTCAATAAATTCCTCATCCCCGCCGGGGCCGTCATCGTGTTCCTGATCCTGTGGGAGTTGCTCGTCTGGGTGAACGGCTGGCCCAATTACAAAATGGCCTCGCCATCCGATCTGTGGCCCGCCTTCTGGAAATTCCGCGAGCTGTTCCTGGTCGCGTCCTGGGAAACGCTCTGGCGCACCGTGGCAGGCCTTGGCCTCGCGATCATTTTCGGAACTGCCATCGGCATGATCATGGGCTTCTCGCGCACGATGCGCGATGCGCTCTACCCGCTGCTGGTCGGCTTCAACGCGATCCCCAAGGCGACCGTTGTGCCGATCATGGCGCTGATGTTCGTCGGCCAGCACGACTTCAACACCGTGATGATGGCCTTCATGATCTCGTTCTTTCCCATAGCCGTGTCCGTCTCCATCGGTCTCAGCACGCTGGAGCCTGAATACCGCGATATCCTGCGCTCGCTCGGGGCCTCCAAGGTCACGATCTTCTGGAAGATCGCGCTGCCCAAGACCCTGCCGGAGTTTTTCGGCGCGCTCAAAGTCGCCGTCACGCTGGCCTTCATCGGGACAAACCTGATGGAGATCGTAAGCCCCCACGGCCGCGGCCTCGGGGCGCTGTTCGACAGCGGCAAAATCAGCGCGGACTATCCGCTGATGTTCGCGGTCCTGATCGCGCTGGCGGTCCTCGGGATCGTGCTCTTCTACGTGGTGGTGTTCCTCGAGAAGATCTTCGCAGGCTGGGCCGAGCGCCGCGAGACCTGACACATATCAAAGAGGGGCGGGCTGACATCTCCACGCCCGCCCCTCTTTGCTTTTCCAAATATCCCCGCCGGAGGCCGCACCGCCAAGCGTTGCGCAGAACCCCGAAGCACCGAACGCCCGCACCGACGTTATACCGACGCGTTACCGATGCAATACAGACCCCGTTTTTTGGCCCTAGAGAAATGGATCCACGGGGTAGCGCACATCCGCCAAAGCCAAGCCCAAAGCCGGGCAAACCGGCCCACAGGCCGCCCGATCCCGCGCCGCCAAGGCATCCCGCACATCCTCCGGTGACCACGTCCCAGCCCCGACGCGCTCAAGGGTTCCGACAAAGCTGCGGACCTGATTGTGCAGAAAGGATCGGGCAACAACCTCGAAGCGATACTCGATCCCATGGTTCACCGGATGCGCCGTAATATCCATCTTATCCAATGTCTTAACTGGGGATAGCGCTTGGCAATGGGTGGCACGAAACGTGGTAAAGTCGTGCTTGCCCAGAAGGTAAGCCGCGCCCGCGCGCATCGCCTCCAGATCCAGCTCATGGTTCACCCGCCACACCGTTTCAGGCTCCAACACCATCGACGCGCGGCGCGAGACCAGCCGAAACAGATACCGTCGCTCAAGCGCATCAAAGCGGGCGTGAAAGTCATCCGCGACCTGCGCACAGGCAACGATTGCAATGGGTTGCGGCTTCAGATGATAGTTAACGGCTTCCGACAGTCGAAACGCCGACCAGTCGTGTTTCATATCCACATGGGCCACTTGGCCGGTGGCATGCACGCCCGTATCCGTGCGTCCCGCAGCGGCAATCGTGCCCACATCAGGCTCCAGCTTTTGCAGAGCCTTTTCAATGGCTTCCTGCACCGATGGCACATCCTTCTGGCGTTGCCAGCCAGAATACTGCGTCCCATTATACTCAACTTTTAAGGCATATCGCGGCATGCAGAGGCCATAGCGCGGCGGGGAAGGCGGCACAATCCTTCCCCCGCGCCCTATACACCGCAGGCCGCGCTGCCTATCTGTCTGAGCAAGCACGAGAAAGGGCGAACGTGGTTCTCACAACGGTCACAGATGGAATTACGCGCGGCGTCGAAAGCGTTACAGGCGCCGTAAGCGAGGCGTTTTTCGAGCCCGTGATCCGCCTCGGCGTCACCGGATTGGCGCGCTCGGGCAAGACCGTGTTCATCACCTCGCTCGTGGCCAACCTGCTGGACCGAGGGCGCATGCCGGGCCTGTCTGCGGCGAATTCCGGCGCGATCTCAGCGGCTTATTTGCGCCCCCAGCCCGACGACACCATCCCCCGCTTCCCGTTTGAAGCGAACCTAGAAGCCCTCACAGGCGCCAACCCGCGCTGGCCTACAGCGACCGCAACCGTGTCTGAGCTGCGCCTGTCGCTGCGCGTCCAACCCCAAGGCCTGCTCGGCGCCGTGTCCGGCCCGCGCACCGTGCATCTGGACATCGTGGACTATCCCGGCGAATGGCTCTTGGACCTTGGCCTGCTGGACAAAAGCTATGCCGAATGGTCCGAAGACACCCTGACCCGGATGGAGGTGCGCCCGGACACAAGCGCCTACCTCAGCCAAGCGGGCGAGGTCCAAGCCAGCACCAAACTGGACGAGCCGCATGCCGAAGCCCTCGCCCAGACCTTTACCGACACACTGCACAAGGCGCGCAAGGCAGGCTTTTCCGATTGCTCGCCCGGTCGGTTCCTGCTTCCGGGCGAGCTGAAAGGCTCGCCGGCGCTGACCTTCGCGCCCTTGCCACCCCTCGATAGCCCCAAGCGCGGCAGTCTCTACCGCGAGTTCGAGCGGCGCTATGATGCCTATAAGTCCCTCATCGTAAAGCCGTTCTTCCGCGATCACTTCGCCAAGATCGACCGTCAGATCGTGCTCGTCGATGCGCTTGGTGCGATCCATAACGGCCCCCGCGCGATGGCCGATCTGCGCCAGACCATGCGCGATCTGCTGGGCGCGTTTCGCCCCGGTCGCAACTCCTTCCTGTCCTCGATCCTTGGGCGGCGGGTCGACAAGATCCTCTTCGCCGCCACCAAGGCCGACCACATCCATCACAACCAGCACAGCCAGCTGACCGCCATCATGGAAGCGCTGGTGACGGATGCCCGCCGCCGCGCCGATTTCGCGGGCGCGCAAACGGCGGCCATGTCCATCGCAGCCCTCCGCGCGACGGTGGAGGAGGAGCGCCAGCATCAAGGCAATACGCTTCAAATGGTGCGTGGAACGCTTCTGGACACCGGCAAGGAGGCCGCGTTCCACCCCGGCGATCTGCCCAAAGACCCATCCGTGCTGCTCAGCCCCGCCGATGGCGATCCCGCATGGCTGGATGGCGACTGGCACGCGATGAGCTTCGCGCCCGCCAAACACTCCCTGCGCGCAGGCGATGGCCCCCCCCATATCCGGCTTGATCGCGCTGCCGAATTCCTGATTGGGGACCGCCTCAGATGACCCGCAAACCCGTCCTGATCGAGCTTGATGACAGCACCCCGCCGCTGACACCAGCGACCGCGCCGCCCGTGGAAGACCCCGGCGCGGTTCCCCAAGGGGAGGCGATGCAAACCCTCGCGCGGTTGTCTGCCAAGCGTCCCAATAGGCTGGCCAAGCTGTTCTGGAGCGCGCTTCTGGCGCTTGTGACCTTCACGCTATCGATCACGGCTTGGGGCTTCGTGACCAACCTTCTGGCCGCGAACCCCATCCTCGGCTGGACCGCAACGGCGCTGTTTGGGGTGCTGATCTTCGCCGCGCTCGGCCTCGCGCTGAAAGAATGGGCGGGCTATGCGCGGCTGGCGAAACTCGACAAACTCAAGGCCCGCGCGGAGGCTGCGATTGGGGATCAGGACCTCAAGGCCGCGCGCAAAGTGGCGGGCGATCTGAGCGCGCTTTACGCCAACCGACCCGCCTTGGCCGAGGCGCGCGCGCGGGTGAAAACCCAAAGCGCTGAGGCGTTCGATGCCGACACCGTCTTCGCGCTGACTGAGCAAACGCTGCTCAAACCGCTCGACCAACGCGCCAGCGAGGAGGTTGCCGCCGCCGCCCGCCAAGTGGCCACGGTCACAGCGCTCGTACCGCTCGCGCTCGCCGATGTCGTCACCGCCCTAACCGCGAACCTGCGCATGATCCGCCGCATCGCCGAGGTCTATGGCGGGCGTGCAGGCACGTTGGGCAGTTGGCGCCTCACCCGGACCGTGCTGACCCACCTGGTCGCCACCGGAGCCGTCGCCGTGGGTGATGATCTGATCGGGTCGGTCGCAGGGGGCGGCCTTTTGTCGAAGGTCAGCCGCCGCTTCGGGGAAGGGGTGGTCAATGGAGCGCTCACCGCGCGTGTGGGCGTCGCGGCGATGGAGGTGTGCCGTCCGCTGCCATTTACCAAAAGCACGCGACCGAGCGTGTCAAAGCTGGTATCGAGGGCGCTTACTGGCCTCTTTGGAAGCAAAACATGACCCAAGATCCGTTCCGCCATCTGCCTGGCCTTCGTGATAAGATCACACCGTTTCACAAGTCCTCGTGGCGCACATTCAACAAAGATACCGTCATTGCGATGCTCGAATCCGAGGGGCACGATCCGTTCCCGGCCTATGAGGATGACGAGCGCGAGGCGATCCGTGCGGACGCGCTGGAGGACCATGAGGGCGATCTTTGGGTCTTCGCCTACGGCTCGCTGATCTGGGATTCCGGCATCGATTTCTCGGATATCCGCATGGCGTTTGCGCCGGAACATGCGCGCCGTTTCATCCTCGTGGATATCTACGGGGCGCGCGGCTCGGCGGAGGCGCCGGGTGTGATGGCGGCGCTCGATGACGGCGATGGATGCGATGGTCTTGCGCTCAAGATCGAGGCCAGCAAGGTCGAGGTCGAGACCGAGATCCTCTTTCGCCGCGAAATGATCGGCCCTGGCTACCACGCGCGCCATATCCGGGTCGAGATTGACGGCGAAGAGACCACTGCGCTGACCTTCGTGGCCGATCACGACAGCGATCTGATCGACGGCGATATCAGCCGCGACAGCCAAGTTCAGTGTGCGGCCCACGGCAAAGGGTTCCTCGGGACGAGCTTGGAATATCTCGAAAGCACTGTCCGTCATTTGGCCGATTTCGGCATTGTCGATGATGATGCCGAGGAGCTGCTAGAGGCCACCCGCGCCTATATCGCAACCCATAGCTAGGAGCCGCCCATGGATACGCTCGCCGCCGACCTGCGCACGATGGTGCGGACCCCACTGGAGGCCGCGCATGTGGCCGCCCTCCATAAGATCGGGACCGAGCAGACCTTCACGGCAGGCGCCAACATCACCAATCTGGGTGACCCGCAAGCGTTCTTCTACTATGTGCTGGACGGCGAAATGGAAGCCCTGACCCCCGAAGGCGACCGCTATGGGAATGCCACGCTCGGGGCCACGCAGTTCATGGGCGAGATTAGCTTCCTGAATGACGGCCCCATCCTGTTGCCCAATCGCGCCGTCACCGATTGCCGCCTGCTGGCCGTGCCGCGCGACGCGTTCCTGCGCCTGATGGCCGAGACGCCCGAGATGTCCGACATTATCGTCACCGTCTGGGCGGCGCGGCGGCGGCGCTTGATGGAAAGCGGGTTGTCGTCGCTGACCCTGATCGGGGCGGATCAGGACCGGGGCATTCGCCAGATCGCCGCGTTTCTCAGCCGCAATCGCTTGCCGTATCGGAGCCTCGATCTCAACGGGCCGGAGGCGGAGGAGGTTGCAGCAACCTGCGATGTGATGGCGCATCGCCCGGCGGTGGTCTTTGGGGCGCGCAAGGTGCTCGACACACCCACGCCGCGCGATGTGGCGCAATTGCTGGGCATCGACCTCGATCTGACGGCGGACCATGTCTATGACGTGCTGATCGTGGGCGGGGGGCCTGCGGGCATCTCGGCGGCGGTCTATGCGGGGGCCGAGGGCTTAAGTGCCTTGGTGATCGAGGATCTGACCATCGGTGGCCAAGCGGGCACCTCCAGCCGGATCGAGAATTACATGGGGTTCCCGACGGGTATTTCCGGGGCGGACTTATGCTGGCGCGGCGAAATACAGGCGATGAAGTTTGGCACCAAGTTCGCTGTGCCCCGTCGGGCCGCAAAGTTGGAGGTCGAGCCGGACAAGACCTTCCGCGTCACCCTCGACGACGGCTCGCAGGTCTGCGCCAAGTCCATCGTGGTGGCCACGGGCGTGCAATACCGCAAGCTGCCGCTTGAGAAGCTGGAGCAGTTTGAAAGCAACGGCATCTACTACGCCGCGACGGACGTGGAGGCACGCTATTGCCGCAACTCGGACGTGGTGGTGATCGGGGGCGGCAACTCAGCTGGCCAAGCGGCGATGTTCCTGTCGCGCACCGCCAAGCACGTGCATGTGCTGATCCGAGGGACCAGTTTGGCGGCCTCCATGTCGTCCTATCTGTCCTCGCGTCTGGACGCGCATCCGCGCATCACCTTGCACCGCCAGACCCAAGTCAGTGCGCTGCACGGTGACGACAAGCTAGACGGTGTGACCATGCGCGATGCAGGCAGCGGGCAGGACTGGCGACTGAACACAAACGCGGTGTTCGTCATGGTCGGGGCCGCGCCGAATACCGACTGGTTGTCGGGGCTGGTCGCGCTCGACGACAAAGGCTTTGTGCATACCGGGCGCGAAATCGGTGGCGGGTCCAGCTTCGAGACCTCGCATCCCGGCATCTTCGCGGTGGGCGATGTGCGGGCGGGGTCGGTCAAGCGCGTGGCGAGCGGGGTGGGCGAAGGGTCGGTCGTGATCTCCAAGGTGTGGGAGCATGTGAACGGGTAACGCTTATCGGGTTAGCGGAGTGCCTCAAATACTAAGCGAAGCGCATTGTGATCGTGAACTCGGCTGCCAGGTTTTTACCAAGGCACCTGCAAAATGTGTTAATCATGGCCTCAATCGAGTTGTTTTTCGAGGTCGCCATGACGATTAAGATCACCGTTCAAGATACGCATGGTATCGGATTGCCTGGTTTCACGGCAGTGCTTCCAGATGACAACGGCACATTGCAACAAGAACTTATTGGCGATAACGGAACTATAAGCTTTGACGCAGACCCCAACCTAAGCAATCAAACGCGGGTCTATCTTGCCGGGCCAGTGCCGGGATCGGGGGACAACGCTGAAGCCAATTACTCTCACTTGTTTACAATTAATCCGAAATTGGATAACGAGATCATACTTCAGGTGCCAACCTGTCGTGATGCCAAGCTTTCTCCCGAACAGCCAATGCCTTTGACCAGGGAAAAGAGTCTGATTGCGGAAGACCTGGCCGCGCTGCGTGTTAGCGAAGACGCGCCGCCCGCCATTGCCGCCAACCCCAAGAAGTATTTGATGACTTGCGTCTCGGTGCGTATTTACGTGGCAGAGAATGTCGAGGATAAAAACGGCTATGTCGTGTATCTGCATCGCGTAGGTCTGAAGGAACACCTAACCGCGCCGCGACATGTCTTTCCCGGAAAGGACACGCACTTTCAAGTGCCTTCGGCGCATGGAACGTATTATTGCTACGTTTCAAGACCCGCCCCAAATTCCACGTCTGACAACCCAATTCTCTGGGTGCCATTAAAACCCATTCGGATCAAATTGTATGATGGGAGAACGACCCCACAAAATGCATCGGTTTCTATCACGGCAACAAAAGCTGCGGAGAAGAAGCTTGTCTTCAAGGAAGGCAGAACAAGGCTGCCTGTCCGCGTTGAGAGCTACTATGGCGCAGGGGCGGTCTATTCTGATGCGCCGCATGAGTACCATTATCAGCAACAACCCAATATAGGGGCCGCGTCCAATGCGCGCTTGCTTTGGGAAGCTTGCGAAATCGCCGCGCGCGATTATGCGCTCAGCCAAGACCCCAACGCCAAATTTCCCAGATTGGCCTATATCGAGGAGGAGGTTCCCAACAACGACTACGAGCCTGCCCGTTTCACACTGGCCGTTAGCGGCAGCTTCGACTGGGACGCCAAAGAATGGACGGAAGGCATGCCGCCGGGTGCCGAGATCAGACGCAACATGCATATCGGCGATCTAATCGTGCACTGGGTATCCGAGGAATATTGACGCCGCATTCCGCGCCTTGCCGCCCCGCGCGCACCTGCCTATAACCCCGCCCATGACGCACCGCACCGCGATCATCATTCGAATTACATGCCCGGCGCTCTGATAGATCGAGCCGCCGGGACAAGGTGCTTGAGCCCTCGCACCGCCCCCCATCCTGACCGATAGACCGATTGCCAAAGGACGCCCCCGATGTGCGCCGACACGCCTGAAACACCCGACTACAAATCCACGCTGAACCTGCCCAAGACCGACTTTCCGATGCGCGCAGGCCTGCCCAAACGCGAGCCGGACTGGCTGGCGCGCTGGGCCAAGATCGACGTCTACGAGCGGCTGCGCGAGAAGGCCAAGACGGACGGGGACCGCAAATCGTTCACGCTGCATGACGGCCCGCCGTATGCGAACGGCAACCTGCATATCGGGCACGCGCTCAACAAGATCCTCAAGGACATGGTCGTGCGCTCGCAGCAGATGATGGGGTTTGACGCGCGCTACATCCCCGGTTGGGATTGCCACGGTCTGCCGATCGAGTGGAAGATCGAAGAGAAATACCGCCAGAAAGGCCGCGACAAGGACGCCGTGCCGATCAACGAGTTTCGCCGCGAATGTCGCGAGTTCGCCGCCGGGTGGATCGACATCCAGCGCGACGAGTTCAAGCGTCTGGGCGTCACCGGCAACTGGGACGAGCCGTATCTGACGATGGATTTCCACGCAGAGCGCGTGATCGCCGAGGAGTTCCAGAAGTTCCTGATGTCGGGTGTGCTCTATCAAGGCTCCAAACCCGTGATGTGGTCGCCCGTGGAAAAAAACCGCGCTGGCCGAGGCGGAGGTCGAGTATAACGACCGCAAGTCCGAAGCGATCTGGGTGCCGTTTAAGGTGGTGCCGAAATCCGACGCGATGGCGCTTCTGGATGCCGAGCCGACCGCGTTCAACGATGCGCTTCACGGGATTGCCTCCGATCTGGACACGGCCACGGTCGTGATCTGGACGACCACCCCGTGGACCATCCCACAAAACCGCGCGATCTGCTTTGGGGCGGGCATCAGCTACGGCCTCTACGAGATCACCGACACCCCCGACGAATGCTGGGCCGTCAAAGGCGCGCGCTACCTGATCGCTGACAAGCTGGCGGGCGAGGCTTTGGGCGCGATGCGTTTGGAAGACACCATGTATCGCCGCCTGCGCGATGTCTCTGCCGACGAGCTGGGCTCCCTGACCTGTGCGCATCCCTTGCGCGGCGCGGTAGCTGCGTCCGAACCGGAAGAAAACCGTTGGGACTTCGATGTGCCGCTGTTCCCCGGCGAGCATGTCACCGACGACGCAGGCACGGGCTTCGTCCACACCGCCCCCAGCCACGGCGACGACGACTACGCCATCGGCGTCAAACACAGCCTGCCGATGACGTTCAGCATCCTCGATGACAGCTCGTTCCGCGCGGATCTGCCGTTCTTCGCGGGCGAGCAGGTGATCCGCCCCAATGGCAAACCCGGCAAGGCCAATGACGCGGTGATCGCGAAGCTGATCGAGGTTGGCGGCTTGCTCGCGCGTCGCCGGATCACCTTGTCGGACGCGCATTCGTGGCGCTCCAAAGCGCCCGTGATCCGCCTGAACCGTCCGCAGTGGTTCGCCGCGATTGACCGCAAGGTCGGCGACGGCCTCGACGCGCATGGCGAAACGATCCGCGAGCGCGCGCTGACCAGCATCGATCAGCTCGTGACATGGACGCCGCAAACCGGGCGCAACCGCCTCTATTCGATGATCGAGGCGCGCCCGGATTGGGTGCTGTCGCGCCAGCGCGCCTGGGGCGTGCCGCTGACCTGCTTTACCAAGGTTGGCGCGAAGCCCACGGATGACGATTACCTGCTGCGCGACGAAGCGGTGAACGCCCGCATAAACGAAGCCTTCGAGGTCGAAGGTGCGGATGCGTGGTATGCCGAGGGCGCGAAGGCGCGGTTCTTGGGCGGTTTGCACGACCCCGAGGCCTATAGCCAAGTCTTCGATATCCTCGATGTGTGGTTTGATAGTGGCTCCACCCATGCCTTCGTTCTGCGGGACCGCGAAGACGGGTCTGAGGACGGGATCGCGGACCTCTATCTGGAGGGCACCGATCAGCATCGCGGCTGGTTCCACTCGTCGATGTTGCAGGCCTGCGGGACCAAGGGCCGCGCGCCGTATCGAGGGGTTCTGACGCACGGATTTACGCTCGACGAGAAGGGCATGAAGATGTCCAAATCCGTGGGCAACACGGTCGCGCCGCAGAAGGTCATCGACCAATACGGTGCCGATATCCTGCGTTTGTGGGTCGCCCAAGCCGACTATACCGTCGATCTGCGCATCGGCGACACGATCCTGAAAGGGACCGCCGACAGCTACCGTCGTTTGCGCAACACAATGCGGTTCCTCCTAGGCTCGCTTTCGGATTTCTCCGACGCCGACAGGGTCGATCCCGCTGACATGCCCGAGCTGGAGCGTTGGGTGTTGCACCGTTTGGCCGAGCTCGATGAGGTCGTGCGCGAAGGCTACAAGCGCTACGATTTCCAGGGCGTGTTCCAAGCAGTCTTCACCTTTGCGACCGTGGATCTGTCGGCGTTCTACTTCGATATCCGCAAGGACGCGCTTTACTGCGATGGCGACACCGCGCGCCGGAAAGCTGCCCGCAGTGTGCTGGACATCCTGTTCCACCGCCTGACCACATGGCTGGCCCCGGTGCTGGTCTTCACAATGGAAGAGGTCTGGTTGGAGCGCTTCCCGGGCGATGACAGCTCGATCCACCTGACGGATATCCCTGAGACGCCGGCCGCGTGGAAAGACGACGCGCTGGCGGCGAAGTGGGCGACCATCCGCAAGGTGCGCCGGGTCGTGACCGGGGCGCTTGAGGTGCAGCGGACCGAGAAGGTCATCGGTGCGTCGCTTGAGGCCGCGCCGACCGTGTTCGTCGATGCGGCGACGGCGGCTGTGCTGGAAACCGTTGGGTTCGAGGATTTGTGCATCACCTCGGGGATCACAGTGTCCACGGATGCCGCCCCCTCGAGTGCGTTCACGCTCGACGATGTGGCGGGGATCGCCGTGACCTTCGCCAAGGCCGAGGGCGAGAAGTGCCAGCGCTGCTGGAAAATCCTGCCGGATGTGGGCCAGCACGCCCATGCGGGGGTGTGCGGGCGGTGTGACGAGGCACTTGCCTGATCGGCGCAACACAAGGCTCGGCGGCAACGCCGGGCCGACCGCAGTGAGGCGCTGTGCGGGATGAGCCAAACCCGCGCCTCGCTCGAAACCCAGTTCGGCCCGCTCACGACGGTGGCAGAAGATGGCTCAATTATCGCGCTCAAATGGTGCGCGACCGCCGAGCCTGACGACACACCATTGCTCCGCGAGGCCCTCGCCCAACTTGCTGCTTTCGATGCAGGTAAGTTAACCGCATTCACAGTCCCGCTTGCGCCCCAAGGCTCCGCCGCACTGCAATCGGTGCTGACCCAAATCAGCGCAATCCCCTACGGCGAGACCGTCACCTATGGCGACATCGCCAAGACCACGGGGCTGTCTGCGCAATCGGTGGGCCAGCTTTGCGGGGCGAACCCGATCCCGGTGATCATCCCGTGCCACCGCGTCATGGGCGCCAAGGGCCTGACCGGGTTTTCCGGTAAAGGCGGGGTGGAGACGAAAGTTGCGCTTCTACGCCACGAAGGCGCGGGAGGCTTTTTGCTATGAGCCTTGGCGTGCTTCTGGCGGTGCTTGCCGCAGCGCTTCTGCACGCGGGTTGGAACGCGGCGATCAAGACCGGGGCGAACAAGCAGACCGGCATGTTCATCCTGTCGGTAGGCCATGCCGCCATCGGTTTGGTGCTGACGCTGGGGCGCGGGGTCTATCCGACACCCGAGGTCTGGCCGTGGCTGATCGCGTCTGCTGTGATCCATATGTGCTACCAGATGTTTTTGTCGTTTGCCTATGACAGCGGCGATCTCAGCCGGGTCTATCCCCTGTCGCGCGGCACGGCACCGATGGCGGTTTTGTTGGTCACAGCCGTGCTCGGGATCGACACGATGACGGTGACCGAGATGGTCGGGTGCCTCGTGCTCGGTCTTGGGATCCTGACGATGGCGCGCGGCGTGTTCTCGTCTGGCGAAAGCCGCAAGATGCTTCCCTTCGCGTTCGGGGCAGCGTTTGCGACGGCGGGCTATACGCTTGTCGATGGCCTCGGCGCGCGGGTGGCGGGCGATCCAGTGGCTTTCGTAGGCTGGCTGATGATCGGGTCGGCGCTGGCCTATGTGCCCTCGATTGTGGCGTTGCGCGGGGTCGGCGTGATGCGGGCCGCGCCGAAGGTGTGGGGGCTGGGACTGGTCGCAGCGGCAGCCAGTTTCGGGGCCTATGCGATTGCGATCTGGGCGATGACCGTGGCCCCGCTGGCATTGGTGGCGGCGTTGCGCGAGACCTCGATCCTGTTCGCGGTCCTGATTGGCTGGCTGGTGTTTGGCGAGCGGATGGACCGGGTCAAAGCGTTGGCCGCCGGTCTGATCGTGCTGGGCGTCGTGATCACACGGCTCTAGCTGCGCGCGGGGATCAGCTGTTGGGCGACGCCTGCAAACATCAGATAAACGCTGGTCACCACCAAGCCCCAATGGGCCCAGCTTTCGGGGTAAAACTCGACCCACGCGGCCCATGCGGCAAAGAAGGTCCACGCCAAAGCCATCGGCAGCGAGATCATGCGCCAGCGCTCGGTGCGCACGGGATGCACGAATTTCAACGGCAAGAACATCGCAACGGCGAGGGCTGCGACGATGGCAAGGCTTAGCGCGACAGGGGGCTCGAGCGCGAAGAGCACCAGCACGACCATGTTCCAACAGCCCGGAAAGCCTTGAAACGAATTGTCGGCGGTCTTCATGCGGGTGTCAGCGAAGTAGATGACGCTGGTAAACGTGATCATCAACAGCGCGATCCAGCCCGTCCACCCGGGCAGCAAGCCCGACGAGAACAGGGCGAAGGCGGGGATGAACACATAGGTGAGGTAGTCGATGATCAGGTCCAGCAAGACCCCATCGAACTGCGCCGCGTTGGTCTTTACGGTCGTATTTGCGCGCAAGCGGTCCATCGATGCCATCGACAACGAAAGCCACAACAAGCCACAAAAACATCATCGGCCAATCGCCTTTGACGGCCTCCAGCATGGCAAGCATCGCAAAGACTGCGCCGGTGGCGGTCAAGAAGTGGACGGAAAGGGCGCGCAGGCTGGCGGTTGTCATGCAGACGTCATGTCCGAAATGGGGGGCGGGATCAAGGATTGGGTGCGTTGGGGCGGGTTTGGAAATGGGCAGGTCTCGGCACCCTCCCTAACATTATTAGGGAGACCTCAAGATATAGACGAAACGCAAGTATGCTTGTCCGTATGATGTGGAATTCGAGGTTTCCCCTAACATTGTTAGGCGTCTTAACCCTCTGGTAACGATTGAGCGAAGAAACCGCTGCCTTCTCAAGCCCTCGGATGGGCGCTCTGATACACCTCCATCAGGCGCGCGGTATCGACCGCGGTATAGGCTTGTGTCGAGGACAGCGAGGCGTGGCCAAGAAGCTCTTGAATACTTCGCAGATCACCACCTGCATTCAACAGATGCGTCGCAAACGAATGGCGCAGCGCATGGGGTGTGGCACTCGCGGGCAGGCCAAGTTGCGCGCGCGCGGATTCCATCGCGCGGGTCACGATGCGCGGGTTCAGCGGGCCGCCGCGCACGCCGAGAAAGAGCACCTGGTCGGGCATTTCCGGATAGGGTGACAGCGCAAGGTAGCGCTCAACGGCACTCCGCGCGGCGGGCAATACAGGGACCAAGCGCTCTTTGTCGCCCTTGCCGCGGATGCGCAAAACCTCCGGCAGCGGCGCGATGCTGCGGGGCAGGCCGAGTGCTTCGGATATCCGCAACCCGCACCCATAAAGCAGCGTGATGATCGCCACATCGCGCGCGGCGATCCAGTCCTCGCGGGCTTGGGTATCCACGATCTCGATGACCGCTTTGGCGGCGTCAGGGGCCAAGGGGCGTGGCAAGGGCTTGGTAAATTTCGGGGCGCGCGTCGACAGGACCGCAGTGGCGTCAAAGCCATCCTCGCGCGACAGCCATTTGTAGAAGTTCTTCACCGCAGACAGTGCCCGCGCCAACGAGCGCGGACCAACGCCCGCATCCCGGGTTCGCGCCATCCAGGCGCGCATTTCCGTCGGGCCGACCTCTGCGAGCGCGGTGCGGCCTGCGCGCCCGCCTTGATACTCCGCAAGAAATGCAAGGAATGCTGCAACATCCTGACGGTAGGCACTTAACGTCGCCTCAGACTTCGCATCAAGCGCGCGTGCCTTTGTTAACCATGCCTCAAGCGCATCCGCCACACCGGGCGAGATCAACGACATCAGTTGAGCCAGTGCCGCATCTGCCGCTCAAACACGCTGGCAAAGAAGGTTAACAGCTCGGTGCCCTGGTTGGGGCGGAACTGGTGCGGGTCTTCCGATCCGAAGACCAACAGGCCGGGCAAGCGGCCCGAGCCAAAATCAAGTTTCAGCAACGCCTCGGACCGGATGTAGTCGGATTTCGGTCCGTACACATCCTCGCGCACGGAACTCACCTGGCGCAGCGTGACCTTGCGCACGGGCATGTTGCGCGCCTCGGTGATATAGCTGTCGATCGATCCGGGACTGACCGGCAAAAGCACGCCCTCGACCGGCTCAAGCGCCGCGTCGGGTTGGTCATCTTCCGTCTCAAGCATCAGGCGCAGGCGGTCCACGCGCAGCATCTCGGCAACCTCGCCACCAAGGCCCTTGAGGAACGGAGTGAATTCCATCGGGTCCATCATCGCAAGGATCGCGCGGTGGATCTGGTTGGTGCCCGAAAGGTTCTCATAGGCGGCGGCAATCACGCTGCGATGGGTGTCCTCAAGGCGGTTCAAACGCGCCTCCAACCGTTCCATCGCGATGCCGCGCAGATCGACGATGTTGCCGCCAAGCGTCCGGTCATTGGCGGCAATCAGCGCCTTCATCAATTCGGGGTCTTCAAGGACAACCTCCGGCTTGGCGAGGATTTTATCGCGCACGGCGATGCCGGTGGTGTCTGCTGCCTCAGTGGTCATGGCTGCTCTCCATGTGTTTTTCGGACAGTATAACCACGGGGACGTAGATTGCGCGTGTTATTTTGCGCAAGGTTTCGTTTTGGCACCAATTCGCCAGCGTGGGGCGGCGGCGTTAACCTTACCGCCCCGCGATGTTCAGACGATCTTAATACCTGCTTTGGCGGCATCGGCGAGGAAAGTGGCAAGCCCAGAGTCGGTCAGCGGATGATCGGCGAGTTTCTTGATCACGCCGGGAGGGGCCGTGATGACGTCTGCGCCGATCTTGGCGGCCTCGGTCACGTGGTTGACGGTGCGGATGGACGCGGCGAGGATTTCGGTGTCATACGCGTAGTTGTCATAGATTTCCCGAATATCCGCGATCAGGTCCATGCCGTCGATATTGATGTCATCCAAGCGCCCGATGAAGGGCGAAATGAACGTCGCACCCGCCTTGGCGGCGAGCAACGCTTGGTTGGCCGAGAAGCACAAAGTGACGTTAACCATCTGGCCTTCGTCCGTTAAGGTTTTGCAGGTCTTCAAACCGGCCCAAGTCAGCGGTACTTTGACAGCGATGTTCTCGGCGATTGCGGCCAATTTGCGCCCCTCGGCGATCATGTCGTCGGCTTGCGTTGCGATCACTTCGGCGGATACCGGACCGTCGACCAGATCACAGATTTCCTTGGTCACTTCGAGGATGTCGCGTCCCGATTTCATGATCAGCGACGGGTTGGTCGTGACCCCGTCGACCATGCCCAAATCGTTGAGCTCAGCAATCGCGTCGATCTCAGCGGTATCTACAAAAAATTTCATGGCAACTTCCCCTTGTTTGGGTTGGATTTGCGCCCTGACTAACGCAGGCGGACGGCGCACGAAAGGGGTGGCATGATCGGGGGGGCTGAGTTCGCACCCGGCGCGCGGATCGGGGTGTTGACCACCCAACCGCTGGACCGGATGCTCGACTACCGCGCGCCAGAGACGGGATGCGCGATCGGCGATTTTGTCGAAGTGCCGCTGGGGCCGCGCAAGATCATTGGTGTGGTGTGGGGACCGGGCGAGGGGACGTTCGATGCGGCCAAGCTGCGGGCCGCGTTCCGTCGCCTTGATGTGCCGCCGATGCGCGATGAGATGCGCAGCTTTCTAGAGCGCGCGAGCGCCTACACCTTGACCCCGCTTGAGGCGATGTTGCGGCTTGCCACGCGCGTCTCGGGTCTTGGGGATCCGCCCGGTGCGCGCAAGGTCTACGCGCTCGGTGGGCCGCCCCCGGTAAGATTAACCGACGCACGCGCGCGGGTTCTGGATGCGTTGGAAGACTATGCTGGTATGGCTGTGGGGCTGTCTGAATTGGCCCAAGCCGCAGGTGTCAGCCACGGGGTTGTTAAGGGTTTGGTCAGTCACGGCACCTTGATGGAGGTCGAGGCCCCGCGCGATGGTGCCTACCCAAAGCTCGATCCAAACTTGCCCGGAAAGGCGCTTGCCGAAGACCAACACCGGGCCGCAACAGTGCTCTGTCATGCCGCGCGGGAGGGGCGCTATGGCACCACCTTGTTGAAAGGCGTGACGGGCTCCGGCAAGACGGAAGTCTACCTCGAAGCGGTGGCCGCCTGCCTGGCGCAAGGGCGTCAAGGGTTGGTGCTGCTGCCCGAAATCGCGCTGACGGCAGAGTTCCTGACGCGGGTCGAAGCGCGCTTCGGCGCGCGCCCGGCAGAGTGGCATTCCGGTGTCACCCAAGCTGAGCGGCGGCGCGCTTGGGCGATGGTGTCCAAGGGCCAGGCGCAACTTGTGGTGGGGGCGCGATCGGCGTTGTTTTTGCCCTTCCAAGACCTCGGTCTGATCGTGGTAGATGAAGAACACGACAGCTCCTACAAGCAGGAGGACGGGGCGCATTATAAACGCCCGTGACATGGCGGTTTTGCGGGCAACATTATGCGCTGCACAGGTGATTTTGGCCTCTGCCACACCGTCGTTGGAAAGTTGGGCGAATGCGGCGGCGGGCAAGTATGGCGCGGCTCGATCTGACCTCGCGTTTTGGGGATGCGGCGATGCCGGATTTGGGCGCGATTGACATGCGCAGCGAGGACCTTGCGTCGGGCACATGGATATCGCCAACGCTTGCTGGGGCGGTGCGTGCGCGGCTGGAAAAAGGTGAACAGGCGCTCTTGTTTTTGAACCGGCGCGGTTACGCTCCGTTAACGCTTTGCCGCGCATGTGGCGAGCCGATTGAGTGTTCAGATTGCGATGCGCGCATGGTCGAACATCGGTTTCAAAAGCGCCTGATGTGTCACCAATGCGGGGCCACACGGGTCATGCCCGAGGTCTGTCCGAGCTGTCAGGTCGAAGGCAAGCTCGCCCCGGTTGGCCCGGGGGTGGAGCGTTTGGCCGAGGAAGTCACAGCGCTTTTCCCGGACGCGCGCATGGCGATCCTGTCATCGGACCTCTATGGGTCGGCGCGCGCGCTCAAGGCCCAGATCGAGGCGATTGCCGCAGGTGGCGCGGATATCATCATCGGCACCCAGATTGTCGCAAAAGGTCATAACTTTCCGAACCTTACGCTTGTAGGGGTCGTGGATGCGGATCTTGGTTTGCATGGCTCGGACCTGCGTGCCGCCGAGCGGACGTTTCAGTTGATGCGGCAGGTTGCCGGGCGGGCAGGCCGGGTGGCAGACGCGCCGGGCCAAGCCCTGTTGCAAAGCTTTCAGCCCGAGCATCCGGTGTTGCAAGCGATCTTGACGGGCGAAGATGAAGCGTTCTGGCAAGCCGAAGCCGATGCGCGCAAAGCTGCTGGAATGCCGCCCTTTGGACGGCTGGCGGGCATTGTGCTGAGCGGGCCTGATCAAGGCGTGGTTATGCAGGTCGGACAAGCGCTGGCCCGCAATTCTGCGCCATTAACCACGATCGGGGCTCAGGTCTTCGGCCCGGCCCTCGCCCCCATTGCACGAATCCGAGGTCAATTCAGAGTTCGATTGTTGGTTAAGGCCGAAAAAACCGCCCCCTTGCAGGCGGCCCTTTCCAATTGGGTGGCTACGGTCAGACGGCCGCCAAATCTGCGCTTGACCATCGATATCGACCCGCAGAGTTTCTACTGATGCGCGCCGTTTTCACCAATGCGCAGGTGCTGGGGCCAGAGGGTTGGACCACTGAAGACCTTGCGCTAAAGGACGCGACGATTGCGCAAGACGTTGATGCGCCGCGCTATGATCTGAGCGGATATCAACTGCTGCCCGGCATCGTGGATCTGCATGGCGACGGGTTCGAGCGTCATTTGGCCCCGCGTCGAGGGGCTGTTCAGGATCTCGGCGCGGGTTTGGCAGCCACGCAAGCGGAACTGGCCGCAAATGGGATCACCACGGCTGTTCTCGCACAGTTCTTCAGTTGGGAAGGCGGAATGCGCAGCCCCGATTTCGCGGAAAAAATGGTTAACGCGTTAACCGAGTTTCCGGCTCTACTCGACCTGCGTTTGCAGCTGCGGCTTGAGACACACCTGATTGATAGCTACGCGCGGGCTGAGACCCTGATCGACGGGTTCGGCGTAGAATTTGTGGTGCTGAACGATCACCTTCCTCACAGCGCCTTGGCGAAAGGTCGCAAACCGCCGCGCCTGACCGGACAAGCCCTGAAATCCGGCCGTTCGCCTGAGGCGCATTTGGCGCTCTTGACCGAGTTGGCTGCGCGCGATGTATCAGGTGCACTGACGGCTCTGGTGGCCCGTTTAACTACCAAGGGCATTCTGGTCGGCAGCCATGATGACGCCAGCCCAGAGGATCGTTTGCGCTTTCGCAAAATGGGCGCTCGGGTTGCCGAGTTTCCCGAAACCATTGAGACTGTCCAAGCGGCCCACGCTGCGGGCGATCCGGTCATTTTGGGGGCACCGAATGTGCTGCGCGGTGGCAGCCATGCGGGCAAGTTGCGCGCGGCGGATGTGGTGGCGGCGAACCTGTGCGACGCGTTGGTGTCAGACTACCATTACCCCGCCATGATCGGAGCCGTGCGGCGGCTGGTCGCGGATGGCGTGTGCGACTGGGCGGACGCGTGGCGGCTGATTTCAACACGTCCGGCAGAGGTTTTGGGACTGGCGGATCGTGGCACGCTATCGCCTGGAAAGCGCGCCGATCTGATCGCGCTGGAGGCGTCGAGCGGTCGGGCCTGCATGACGGTTGCAGGAGGGCAGATCGTGCATCTATGCGATCCGCTTGCAACACGCATGTTCAACTCAAAGTAGATCGACGCTAGACAAACTGTCGCAGCAGGGTCAGGGTCCGCCCTATGGAGATGCGCCCCCGAACACCTGCCGACGACGACGCGATTGACGCTTTGTTAACCTGCGTTTTTGCGGGGACCGAAGAGGCGCGATTGGTGAAGCTTTTGCGCAAGCAAGCGGCGATGGCGTGCGAGCTTGTCGCGGATGACAACGGCCTCGTGGGGTATGCAGCGCTGAGCCGCATGACCGCGCCGGATCAATGGCTTGCGCTGGCCCCGGTTGGGGTCGCGAAGGCGCGTCAGGGCAGGGGGATTGCGGCGCAGATTGTCCGCGCTTTGCTGTTCGACGCGCCCTCTCCGGTTGTTGTGGTGGGCAAGCCAAGCTACTATGAACGCTTTGGTTTTTCTGCCTCAAGCGCACGTGATTTGCGCTCGCTCTACCCCTTGGCCTATACGGCGATCTACCCTTCGGACACATGTGTGCCTTCGGGCACAGAGCTGATCTATCCAAGGGCGTTTCAAGACATATGACTGGCCTTCGCCTTCTCGCATTGACCGTGCTGACGCTGGTGTTTTTTGCGGCAAATTCGTTGCTGACACGCGCGGCATTAACCGAGTCGGCAATCGGAGCTGGACAGTTCAGTTTGATACGGCTCGCGGCGGGAACCGTCATGCTAGGTCTTCTCGTGGCGGTTTTACGGCAACGGCCAAAGATCCTGCAAAAGGGCCGGCTGACGGCTGTTTTGGGCCTATTTGTTTACATGGTCGGTTTCTCGATTGCGTATGTCTCGCTGGATGCGGGCGTGGGCGCGTTGATCCTGTTCGCGGTGGTGCAGGCGACGATGTTCGCGGGCGGTTTGCTTTCGGGCGAAAAGGTGCCTTTGGGGCGCTGGATCGGCATGGGCATCGCGATGGGAGGGCTGGTGTTTTTGTTCTTGCCAAACATCGGGGCCGCACCAGACCCGGTGGGTGTCGTGTTGATGGTGGCAGGGGCGCTTGGCTTTGCGCTTTATTCGCTGGTGGGACGCGGATCGACGGCGCCGATTGCCGATACCGCGGTCAATTTTGGCTTGGCGACGGTGCTGGCGGCGCTGATCCCGTGGGGCCTTTTGGATCCGACCCCCGCGACGGGATACGGCGTGCTGCTGGCGGTGATTTCCGGCGCGATCACCAGCGGTTTGGGCTACGCGTTGTGGTACGCCTTGATGCCGCATTTGGGCGCGACGCGAGCGGCGGTGGCACAGCTGAGCGCACCGGCTTTGGCGCTAGTCGGAGGCGCTATTTTCTTGGCAGAGCCGATGACATTGGGCGCGGTTTTGGCCGCCGCGACGATCATTATCGGTGTCAGCATTGCGATCCGGGTGCGCGCTACTTGATCAGCAATTCCAACGGGTCATAGACGATCTTATCGTCCCACGCGGCCTCGGCCAAAGTGTCGGGTTTCACGCGAATTTTTGCCAGCTCATCACGGGAAAAGAACCTCCGCTCGGTCACGATGCCTTCGGGGTCACGCCATGTATCATCGAGTGTGCCAGCTGTGATCGAGGCCCGGAAATAGACATCAACTTGGTGAAAATTGCGCTTTGGATCATGGAACTCGTTAACCATGGCAGGCGCGCCAATCGCGACGGTTAACCCTGTTTCCTCATGCACTTCGCGGATCAGGTTGTCGGGCAGGCTTGAATGCGGCTCGACCCCGCCGCCGGGCGCGCACCACAGATCGGACACACCGCCACCCCAGGCGTTAACCAAGAGCAAACGATTCCGGTGCAAGATTAACGCACGGACAGCCAGACGAACGGGACGGGAGATCATCTGAGAACATTGACGCAGCGACACGGGCGCGGCAACCCCCTCGTCAGATCGCCTTTGGCTACTTATCTTAACCTCATGCGTATTTTAGGGATCATTTTGCTTCTGTCACTGGCCCTGCCGACCTCGGCGCGGGCGGAATGTGTCGTGATGCTGCACGGGCTTGCACGCAGTGAAGCGTCGCTATCGGTGCTCGACGAGTTGTTGGGGCGCGCGGGCTATCACACTGTCACGCCGAGCTACGATTCGACGGAAGAGACGATCGAGCGGTTGGCCGCAAGTACCTTGCCGCCAGCGCTTGCCGAATGCGGCAACGACCGGGTGCATATCGTGACCCATTCAATGGGCGGTATTCTGGTGCGGCAATTCCTCAGCCAAAACACTATCCCGCGCCTGGGGCGGGTTGTGATGATGGGGCCGCCAAATCATGGGTCTGAAATCGTTGATGAATTTGCACATTTACAACCGTTCGTCTGGATCAATGGGCCCGCAGGTATGGAACTGAGCACCGATCCGGACAGCACGCCCAACCGCCTTGGCCCAGCGAATTTTGATCTGGGTATCATTGCCGGAAACCGATCGCTGAACCCGATTTATTCGAACCTGTTGGAGGGCGAAGATGACGGGAAGGTCTCGGTCGAGAGCACGTATCTGGACGGGATGCGCGCCCATATCACCTTGCCTGTTACGCATACATTCATGATGAATAACCCCTTGGTGGCCGCGCAAGTGGTCCATTATCTGCGTAAGGGTACCTTCGAGCCAGGTCTGAAGCTGGGCGAAGTTCTGTATGATATCGCGGCAAATGGTTTTGATATTGAAGAAGCGTTAACGCCCGATGATTTGCGCGTGCCCGAGCCCGCCGCAGAGTAATCTCGTGCGGCGGGGGCGCTATCTCGGTCGGTGATTTGGGGCAGTCCCCCTGCGTGTAACAAGCAAAAGAAGCGGCGCCGCCTCAGGCGGAACGGTTCTTGTTAACACTGATCGGTATTCCCAATCAGAATGCCCTTCCAGGGTTAACCCGGTCGTTACATGTGGTTCGGGCTGGCTCGCTTAGGCCCAATGAGGGGGCTGTCTTCAGCGAGCACGTCAAACCGTGATCCTTGGATGCGAGGGGGGAGAACATCCCGTCCCGCGTGGTACCGATGCCGGGTATACTGCGGCTGGCGTTAAGAAAACGGAAACCATGCGCGCGCTGGTCGGCGGGTTTGCGCAACAAGGCTAGGCCAGCCAGTCGGGCAAGGTGTTTGGTGCATATCCGGTTTGGGCGGCCTTTGCGCAGTTTGCCAAGCTACCAAAGCGCACCGCGCGCCCGTGCAGGCCGGGGGCGTAATGGGCGTATTTTCCAGAATTGGTCATCAGTGTTTTGGCCTCTGGCGGGAATAGCGGTTCGGTGATGGAGCACCAACACAGATCTGGAATCACCCGTACGCCTGAGATCTCAAGAGTGTCGATGAGGCCTTCGCGTTGCGCTTTGGTTAACGTTTCGCGGCTAAGTGTGATGACCGCGTTAACCCCGTTCGCGCAGGTGGCGCCTTCCATTAACCTTGCAAAGATACGTGTCTCGGAAAGCGAGAAATGGGGGCTGCCTAGCGCAATCAGATCGATGTGTTCAGGTCCGGGGTTGAAGGCCTGCCAAGCCCGAGCCAAATCCACGCGAGTCAGGGAAATGGTTTGCGCAGCAGGCGCGGGCGGTAGATCGCCCTCCGGCGTGACGCCCGCGATATGCAGCAATGGCTCGGCGGATGTCGTGCCGAAGGCGGCGCAGATGGCGCGCAAATCGTCCGGGGTCGGGTGGATGTTTTCCAGGCCGCGGACCAGTGGGATGCAGTCGGGGGCAGCTTGTCCGACAAGCCAGCCGATCAGCGGCCAAATCGCGTCATCATATGTGTCAGGCAGGTCCACCTCGATGACCATCCGGGCGACACGATTGGCCTGCAGATAGACGCCGGAAAGGGGGGCGCGACCGGTTAAGGCGATGAAAAGATCGAAGTAATCGGGGTGTTTGACCGTGCGGGCACCAAGGACAGAATTGGCATAGACAACAGCATTCGATTCCGACCAGCCTATGTCTTCGCCTTCTGAGGGCGCGTCTTCGGACTGATACGGTGCACAGGTAAATGTCGGCTGCGCCCCCATTTTCAGATACGCATCGGCGAGGCGTTGGGCGGGCAAACCAAAGTCTGGAGGCACATCTTGAGCAGTCCAATTCGCATGATCGACGGAGATGGCGTTCATGGTTGTGGGGATGCGGGTTCTTGCCCCCATATCAGACATCTTTTCGGCAAAACCGAGGTTCGCACCACCGCCATAGATACAGCCATCAATGTGCACGCGGGTGACTTCGGTCAGCTCGGTGGCCCCTTGCAGGGCAGCGACGGCACAAATCATCTCCATCGCCAATTGAACCGGGTGACCTTCCGCCCCGTCGAGCATCATGCGCTCTTGTGTGGTCAATGTTAACGCATCTGAGGTTAACGGGCTTAGCGGTAAGGTTACTGCGCTAGTCGTTAACGTCAGCCCGTCGATTTTGGCCGTTGATGCGTTCGCCACAGCCGCATGTTCCTGTGTCGACAGCCGCACCACGGCAACAGGGCAGTCGAACATATGTGTCGCGATCATTGCACCGACAGTCACGATATCCTCGGGTGCGCGGAAAATAAGAGCGGCGGGCGCTTTACCGTTTAGAGCAAGTTCTAGCAGGCCGCCACTGCCTGAACACGATCCCCTGCTGGTCGGCATCACTACGACTTTTCCCGCAAGACATGCGCCATGTTGAGGGTGGTACACATCGATGATGGTGCCGGTCAGGGGATCGGTTCCTCCCCAAAAACTCAGGCCTTCGGTTAAGCTTAACACCGGAGCTTTAACGGAGGCTGAGACAATTAACGTCCCCATGGATCTAGGTTAATCGCCCATAGAAGGTCATGCGCGCGCTCTCTGACAAAGACACGCCTGGCGTTGCATTATAGGCCAGAACTGCGAGCATCCGCGTTCGGTCGCTTTCGTTCGGCGAAACGCGGTGGATCGAATTGCGCCCCCGAAACAAGACCAAGGTCCCAGGGTCCATGGTTAACACATCGGGCTGCACTGCGCCGTCCAGCACAGAGCGCACGCCTTCAAAGTTCATCTCGCCCGCATCGGCATCGCGCAGATCCTTGAAGTATTCAAAACGGCTTCCAGCGTCAGGCTTTTGGATCAGAAGGGTGATGGCGAAAGACGAGTTATCGAAATGCCAGCCGAGTTCTTGACCGCGGTTCGCATAGTGAATGTTGATAGACGACAGCGGATCGGCATAGGGGTGCAGTTGCGTCTCGCCCGTTACCGCTTTGACAAAGCTCTGAAAATCCGACGACGTGTAGAGCTGCCGTAACGGTGATGTTGCGCCAACATCGTCGTCGCAAATACATCCTTTGGATGAGATCACCTGTCGGTTCACAGGGTGGTTTTCTGGAAAATCCGCGTCGGGCGGCGTGAGATAGACCGAGTGGTTTTGTGTGCAAAAATAGGCCTTGTCCTGCCCAGTGATGCTTTCTGCCTGGATGGAGCGCAACGCGTCCGGTAGCAGAAAATCTGGCAACACAAGCGCCCCATCTTGGTCAAGTATGGTTTGGCATCGCGCTTGAAAGTCAACCGCATCGATCGGGTAAGCGTTAAGGTTAACGATGGTGTCGCGTGTCATGAAAATCCCTTACGCTTTGCGCGCGCGCACTCTGTTGACATGCCCCATCTTGCGCCCGGCACGCATCTCGGCTTTGCCATAAAGATGCACCGCAGTGCCGGGCTCTCGGGCCAGTGTGCTGATCTGCTCGACCGTGTCCCCGATGAGGTTTTCCATTATCACATCTGCGTGGCGTTTGCCGTCGCCCAGCGGCCAGCCTGCAATGGCGCGAATATGTTGTTCAAACTGATCGACGGTGCAGCCGTTCTGGGTCCAATGGCCTGAATTGTGGACGCGCGGCGCAATCTCATTGACGATAAGGCCTTCATTGGTGACGAATAACTCAACCGCCAGAACGCCCACATAATCAAACGCATTCAACAGCTTGGCCGCGAGCAACACTGCATCTTGCAAATGGGCCGGCGTCAATCGTGCGGGCACTTTGGTGGTCGCCAAGATCCCGCCCAGATGCACGTTCTCGCCCGGATCGAAGACTGAAACGGACCCATCAAGCCCGCGCGCCGCGATCACCGAGACCTCGTGGCTGAACTTGACATGGCCTTCCAAAATGGCCGGAACGCCCTTGATGTAGTCCAGTGCGACCTGCGCCTGCTCGGGCTTGGTGATCCGCAACTGGCCCTTGCCGTCATAACCCAAACGCCGGGTCTTCAGGATCGATGGTGTGCCAATTTCAGCCAGCGCCGCCTCCATGGAGGCCAGATCATCGACGGGCGCGAAAGGAGCCGTCTGAAAGCCCAGATCGCGGAGGAATTCTTTCTCCGTTAACCGATCCTGGCTGACCTCCAAAGCGCGGCGCCCGGGCCGGATCGGCTTGAGGCGACCCAGCAAGTCGAGCGCGCTGGTGGGGATGTTTTCGAACTCATACGTGATGACATCCACGGATTTTGCAAACGCGGTTAACGCCATGCGATCCGTATAGGCGGCCGAGAAGACCTGTGCCGCCACATCGCCTGCGGGGCAGCGCAAGGATGGCTCGAACACATTTGTCTTAAATCCAAGGCGCGCTGCCGCACAAGCCAGCATTCGGCCCAATTGGCCACCGCCCAAAATGCCGATGGTGGCCCCTGTTCCCAAGGGGGCTGGTGGGGTCGTGGTGGTCTCAATCATCTTGCGGCACCTCCGGGATTGAGGCGCTGAGATCCGCGCGCCACTGATCAAGCCTTTCGGCCAACTCACTGTCCTGCAACGCCAAAATTCCAGCGGCCATCAGGCCTGCATTTGCAGCACCCGCAGCCCCGATAGCCATGGTCGCCACGGGGAAGCCTTTGGGCATTTGCACGATGGAATACAAGCTATCCACCCCGCTGAGGGCCTTGGTCTGGACCGGCACGCCGATCACTGGGACCCGCGTTTTCGAGGCCATCATGCCCGGCAGATGCGCAGCCCCTCCGGCCCCGGCGATGATGACTTGCAAACCGCGATCTACCGCTGCGCGCCCGTAATCCCACAGGCGGTCTGGCGTGCGATGCGCCGAGACGATCCGAGCCTCATAAGCGATGCCGAGCGTGTCCAGAATCTCGGCGGCTTCGCGCATTGTGGGCCAGTCCGACTGGCTGCCCATGATGATGCCAACTGGCGGTGTCATGGTGGTTCCTTCTCCCAAGAACGGGGCAGTATAAAGATTGCGCGCGTCGTCACAACGTCCTGAGATGCGGCAAATTCAGGCGATAATGTCGGGGGTTAATTCGTCCTCGATCCGGGCGATCCGGTCTTTCAGGGCAAGTTTCTGCTTCTTTAACCGTTGCAAGGTTAACGCGTCTGCACGCCCTGCCGCATGGAGCGCTTCAATCGCCTCATCGAGGTCGCGATGCTCCCGCCGCAGCACCTCAATCTCGATGCGCAGAACCTCTTCATGGTTCATTTTGCCGGTGCCATGGGCGTTCATATGGGGGGCTCCTACCGCGTCCGAGCTTTGTATGTAGGGGGTTCTGTCCCGTCCGCAAAGCCCTTCTGCACCCCCTGACCCTTGCGAGGGCCTGAAAGACTGCCCATATTCTTCGTACCGGGCCGCCAAATGGGGCCCGAGCACATGTCGCTTGACGTTCAAGGACACGCAAGAAGGAGTTTGGCCGTGACGAAAATGGCCCTAGGCGCACACCCGTTTTTGCTGGGATTTGACCAGCTGGAGCGTTTGGTCGAGCGCACTGCGAAATCCGGAAATGACGGCTATCCCCCTTATAACATTGAGCAAATTGGCGAAACGCGGTTCCGCATCACGCTGGCGCTTGCGGGCTTCTCGGAGGCCGATTTGGCGATCACGCTTGAAGATCGTCAATTGGTGATCCGGGGCCGCCAAACCGATGACAGTGAAGGCCGCGCCTTTTTGCACCGCGGTATTGCCGCGCGCCAGTTTCAGCGCAGTTTTGTGCTGGCTGATGGGGTCGAGGTGGCCGGGGCCGAGATGGAAAACGGTCTGCTGCATGTCGATCTGCACCGCGCCGTGCCTGACACCGTCGTGCAAACCATTAAGATTAACACCAAGGCCTGAGGGAGCAGTCATATGAATTCGCAAACTGATGTTCACACCAAAGGCACCGACCCGACCGTCTATATTCGCGTCGTGAAGGTCGCCGATCTGCCCGAAGATGTGCAGCGCAAAGCACCCGGTATCGCGGAGCTGTACGCGGTGCATGACGCAAAAGGCGAACGGATCGCGCTGGTTGGGGATCGCAACATGGCCTTCGTACTGGCGCGCCAACATGACATGGAGCCTGTGAGCGCGCACTAACCTCGGCGCGCCTTTTCACACTGCTTTTAATACAGTTATGTGGCCCCCTGAGGAGGGCCACACCAGGCGTAGGCGATCTTCGCTTACGGGGTGCCTATGGTGCCTAGAAGGTCATCGTCCAGTTCACCCCAAGCGTTGTGGCGCGTGCGCCATCAAACACCTGCGCATTGTTGAGGCTAAGCGACAGATTGCCCATCGCGCCAGTGACGTCGACACCCACCCCGATGCTTGGCGATATGCTTTCCAGCTTAGTCGCGCCGTCCTGGAACCGGGTCGCGTCCGCACCCAGTGCCAGCCAAGGTCGGGCAGCACCTTGTGCTTGGAAGTCGAATCGTGTGGCGATGCTGGCTGTGTAGGAACTGACCGTGCGTGCCCCGCCCGGCGCCGCCGCAGGTAGACCTTCGGAAAAACCGCGCACACCCAGCGAGCTGGTCGTGTTGATCCGACCAAGCGCGTACTCGGCGCTTGCGGCAAGCCCGAAGGCAACGCGATTGCTGCTGTAGCTCACGGCTCCGGCCTCGTAGTTCGGGCGGGCGAGCACGGCATAGGCATCCAAGCGGTAGCGCTCGGTGATGCCGAACGACACGTAAGGACCGAAGCTCAGGCTGCGGGTGTCGTATGTCACACCGCCTGAGGTGACTTTGTAAGATCCATAGGACAGGATAGCGCCGACAAGGTTGCCGGGGCCGGTTTCATAATCGGCGCCCAGCGTCACCTCCGCCCCGTTACCATCAAGATTGCCGCTAAAGCTGGTGCCTTGAACCGAGACCCATGCGTTGCCCAAGGTAGCGCCGGACAATGCACCTGACACCCCTTGTGTCGAGGCTGTCGTCGACAAGAAAATACCGTTCTGGCTGACGGTAGCACCTCCGCCCCCGCGCGCACCGAAGGCACTGCCGATGGCTGACCCAATGGCGCTGGAGGACGCGGAGCCTGTTCCCCCGGCTGCGGCAGATGCCGATGTGGGACCGCCGCTGCTGGTCGTCGTTGTTGTCGTAACGGGGGCACTGTTGAAGCACGTCAATGTTACGGCGGCACTCGGCGCACCGATCGGGCGCGTCGACGTTATTGTGAGTGTGGTATTCAGATTATCGACCTGCGCTGTGTAATTTGCACCACTACAACTCGCAACACTATTGCACACAATTTGCGCACCTACACGGATCTGGAGGCTCTGGAAATTTGCTGGCGTATCAACGGTGACATTGAACCCATATCCGGCGGGATAGCCTGCGGCTTGGGTGACCGTGCGTCCACCACTTGCCGAATTGTTGGTATAAGTGCCACCCCCGCACAAACCGCCGCCCCCGGCGGCAATGGCTTGTGTAGCGGATGCGAGTGTGAATAGGCTTACGAAAGCCATGCGAATGCTTCGGCGCATGTTGTCCCCATTAATATTGAGAGGATTGCATAACATTTTAGTGATGCAATTCAAGCTGGAAAGGGTCGCAATGCAAGATTGAGACCATAGCGGCAGATTGCTTTGCGGTCTTTGAGGGATTGCTTCTTTAGGCCGAAATCAGCCCCATGCTTTCCAGCTTCAACAACACCTGTTGGGCGCAATAATCCACCTCGGTCCCTTCGGTATCGACCACCAGTTCTGCGGATGTCGGGGCCTCGTAGGGGTCGGAGATCCCGGTGAATTCCTTGATCTTGCCCTCGCGCGCCAACTGGTACAGGCCTTTGCGGTCGCGGCGCTCGCACTCCTCCAGGCTGGTGGCGACATGGACCTCGACGAAGGCCCCGAACTGCTCGATATCCTCGCGCACGGCCCGGCGGGTCGCGGTGTAGGGCGCGATGGGCGCACAGATCGCTATGCCGCCGTTCTTGGTGATCTCGGAGGCGACATAGCCGATGCGGCGGATGTTCAAGTCCCTGTGTTCCTTGGAGAAACCCAGCTCGCTTGACAGGTTCTTGCGCACCACATCGCCGTCCAGAAGCGTCACCGGACGCCCGCCCATTTCCATCAGCTTAACCATCATAGCATTGGCGATGGTGGATTTGCCGGACCCGGACAGCCCGGTGAAAAACACGGTAAACCCTTGCTTTGAGCGGGGCGGCGAGGTGCGACGCAACTCAGACACCACCTGCGGGAAGGAGAACCATTCCGGGATTTCCAAGCCTTCGCGCAAACGGCGGCGCAATTCGGTGCCTGAGATGTTCAGGACGGTGACGTTATCGCGGTCGGCGATCTCATCGGCAGGCTCGTACTGGGCGCGCTCTTGCACATAGACCATGTGCTTAAAGTCGACCATTTCGATGCCCATTTCGTCCTGATGCGTGCGGAATAATTCTTGCGCATCATATGGCCCGTAAAAGTCCTCGCCTGCCGAGTTCTTGCCCGGACCCGCATGATCGCGCCCGACGATGAAGTGGGTGCAACCGTGGTTCTTGCGGATCAGACCGTGCCAAACGGCCTCGCGCGGACCGGCCATGCGCATGGCAAGGTTGAGAAGGCTCATCGTCGTGGTGGCGGCTTGGTATTGGTCAAGCACCGCCTCATAGCAGCGCACGCGCGTGAAGTGGTCGACATCGCCGGGCTTCGTGAGGCCAACAACCGGGTGGATCAGCAGGTTGGCCTGCGCTTCCTTGGCGGCGCGGAAGGTCAGTTCCTGATGCGCGCGGTGCAACGGATTGCGGGTCTGGAACGCCACGATCTTACGCCAGCCGAGCTTGCGGAAATAGGCGCGCAGCTCGTTTGGGGTGTCGCGGCGCGCGCGGAAATCATAGTGAACGGGCTGCTGAATACCGGTGATCGTGCCGCCGACATACACGGTGCCCGCGGTGTGATGAAGGTAATTCACCGCAGGATGCGCGATGTCATCGGCGCCGAACACCATCTCAGCTTCGCGTGTCTTATCAGGGGTATAGATGTCGCTGATCGAAAGTGTCGCGAGGATCACGCCTTCTGCGTCGCGCAGGGCGATGTCCTGGCCTTCCTCGATTTTGCCCGCGAAATCTTCGGAAACATCCAGCGTGATAGGCATCGGCCAGAGCGTGCCATCGGCCAGGCGCATTGTCTCGACAACACTTTCGTAATCATCTTTGCCTAGAAAGCCGGTCAATGGATTGAACCCGCCGTTCATCAACAACTCCAGGTCGCAGGTTTGGCGCGCGGTCAGATCCCACGAAGTCAGCTCGGCAGCTTCCTTCTTCAGCTTTTGGGCGCTGTCATAGGAAACATAAAGCTCGGGGATCGGGGTGAGGTTGGTGGAAAGCATCGTGGTTGTCCTGTTCTGGGCGAGAAGGCCGCTGCTGCGACCGGTCAATTCGGCATGAAGCGCGTCGTATTCGGCGCGTTTGCGGGCGAGGAAACGGTTGGTGAGGCGCGCTTTTTCGGCAGCACCACGCGGGGTTAGGCCATAAGCGAAGCGCTGACGGCTGTCGGGGCCGGTGCGATCGGCAACGGTGATAAGGCCTGCTTGCGTCGCGGCGCGCAGAGCCTTGTTGAGCCAGCCGAGGCTGACCCCAAGCGCTTGTGATGTGGCGCGTTGACTGGCACCCGGCTGCGCGTCGAGTTGCCGGAGCAGTCGAAACATCAGATCTTCATCAAGGGCGGCGGCGCTGCGGGTCATCGGGTGGCTCAATATGTGTTCACGCGTGAACGCATCGCATAAATCGGGCCCGCTGCATAGAGACAACCCGCCGCAGCAAGGCCCTTAAGTGCTTCGGATGTGACTAAAATACCAAATAGAAAAAGCCGCCCCGGTTAGGACGGCCTTAACACTTCGGCTTGTATTCAGACCCTATTCGGCAGCCTGTGCGGCACCGTCTTCTTCATGCTCGGCCAGGAACTTCTCGGCGTCGAGTGCTGCCATGCAGCCCATCCCAGCGCTGGTTACGGCTTGGCGGTAGATGTGGTCGGTCAGATCTCCGGCGGCGAACACACCGGGGATGGAGGTGCGCGTTGTTCCAGGCTCCACCTTCACATAGCCGCCATTGTGCATCTCAAGGCTGTCTTTGACCAATTCAGTTGCAGGGGCATGACCGATCGCCACAAAGAACCCGGCGCAGGGCACGTCTTGGGTTTCACCGGTTTTTGTGTGCTTCAGGCGCACCGCTTCGACGCCGCGCGGATCTTTTGATCCAAGCACCTCGTCGACCTCATGATCCCAGATCACCTCGACCTTGGGGTTCTTAAACAGCCGATCTTGCATGATTTTCTCAGCGCGCAAGCTGTCGCGACGATGCACCAGCGTCACCTTGGAGGCGAAGTTGGTCAGAAACAGCGCTTCCTCCACGGCCGTATTGCCGCCCCCGATCACAACGATTTCTTTGCCGCGATAGAAAAAGCCATCGCAGGTTGCGCAGGCCGACACACCAAAGCCCTTGAAATGCTCTTCGCTCGGCAGACCAAGCCACTTTGCCTGTGCGCCAGTCGCGAGGATCAACGCATCGGCGGTGTAGGTCACGCCGCTATCGCCATGCGCCACAAAAGGGCGCTGAGACAGATCGAGGCTGTTGATATGCTCGGAAATGATCTCGGTGCCCATTTCGCGGGCATGCTCCTCCATCCGCACCATCAAGTCCGGACCCATGACAGACGTGTCGCCGGGCCAGTTTTCGACATCGGTGGTGATGGTCAATTGCCCGCCAGGTTGAATGCCTTGCACGAGGATCGGGCTCAGCATCGCGCGCGCGCCATAGACGGCGGCGGTATATCCAGCCGGGCCGGAGCCGATGATCAAAAGGCGGGTGTGGCGAGGGGCAGCAGCGTCGTTCATGGCGGATCCAGTATGACAAGTAAGAGGGGAACATATATCTGCGAAAGGGCGGTGATTAAAGAGAAGCGGTGGGAATTATCCAAGCCGGGGTCATCGGCGCAAAAATGCAGGATTGGGAATTTTTCTTACCCAACCGCGAAATATTATTGCGCGCGAAGGGCTGTCCGCATAAGGTCACGCCGCGAGCAGGGGGAGAATGACCAATCATGCCTGGTTCACGTTTAGATGAAATCGACCGAAAAATTCTGGCTGAATTGCAGGCCGATGGACGGATGACCAATGTCGAGTTGGCCAAACGCGTCGGTATTTCCGCGCCGCCATGCCTGCGCCGGGTGCGCACCCTCGAAGAGCAGGGCTTCATCAACGGCTATCATGCGCAGGTCGACGCCCGCAATCTGGGGTTCGAGGTGCAGGTTTTCGCACTTGTGGGGCTAAATTCGCAGGCCGAAGCGGATCTGTCGGCTTTCGAGGCGCGCTGCCGCGAATGGCCGCTGGTGCGCGAGTGTCATATGCTCAACGGCGAGATCGACTTTATTCTCAAATGCGTGGCGCCGGACCTGAGCAGCTTCCAAAGCTTCCTGACCGAGCATCTGACCTCAGCCCCAAATGTGGCGAGCGTCAAAACGTCATTGGTCATTCGCGGCAGCAAGGATGATCCGGGCGTGCCGTTTGATGTGCTCGAAGCGCGCTTGACCCAGCAAGCTTAGGGTCGGGCCCCTAGGCCACGCGCGCGCCACCCATTGGACGGTCACCGCCCGGCAGTAGGCTTTGCATCACGCCCTGAACGAGAGGATCTTGGTGCTCCATCCATGATCCCAGCGCAAAACCGGGCACGCCAAGGCCGTTTGCGATCAACTGCCCACCGGGTTTGTCGCAGACCAGTTGGAATAAGCGCACGGGACCGGGCGGGGTGACCGGCAAGACCTGCTCGTAATCCACCAGATCATGTGCCAGACCGTGACCAATAACTTGGGCGTGCGCGCCAAGAATTAGGTCGCGGGCCGGGCGGGCATAGCCAAAACGGTCGGGCAAGATACGCACAAGGGGGGCTGCCCCATCGCCGAATAATCGGTGTGCTGTCTGTGGTGTTAGATCGATCATGCCAACCCACAAGACCTTAGTGGTGGCCCCATCCATCATGCGTAGCTCACACCCCGGTACGATATCTTCGACCGCCATGCCGGGACCAGTCGGTGTGGCGAACTCGGTGCCATGACTGTAGGCCGCGAATGCTGTGAGCAGATCCGGAACAATCGGGATGGTGCGCGCGATCCGACGCAAGGCGGGTCCAACCCGGCAGCAACTTTCAACTCGTGCCTGCGCGAGAGGGGCGCGCGTGCCAGAGGGAGCATAAGCAACAGCGGAAAGTGCTGCCGGATTTGGGACCATGAGAGCCATAAGCTCGTCCTTTCAGGACTGCGTCGGCCCCCACCGCTTGCAGAACACATCCTTCATGGCGGCAATCTGGCTGCCTGTCAAAATCCTGGCTTATTTGACCCTGATTGGGGAACAAATGCGGCGCGCCGGGGCAGGATTGTGCGCAGGCTGGGGACGATCAGGCGGGTTTGGTGCCAAATCATGCAACGAATCACATGACTTCCGCGTCCGTCTGCCACGCGCCCAAACGCGGTCCCGCGTAGGCGCAAAAAAAAGACGCGCCCATTTGGGGCGCGTCATCTTTCTGAGAGTGGTTAGCAGACCTTAACGAAGAAAGATCAGGGTCCGGCGGCGGGCAACGCCCTGCCGGTGAATGGTCACGCTGTTTTCAGCTTTGATGGGGCAGGGGACTGTGCCGCCTCACGCACCCATGCGGGACGGCGATTGCCGCGCTCGTAGGGCAGTTTGGCAGTGGTTTTGTCAGCCTCTGCAATGACCGATTTCAGCCAACGCGGTGTCTTACGCATTGTTTGCTCCTTACACGCTTGCCCCCCCGGACAAGCAATTGGCCCAAACTTCGGACCGTGGGGTTACCATTACGCGCCGAGGGTCAGGTGTGGACCGCCAGCCCCGTGTGTATGGCGGGGCAATGCGGCGGGTTTTGGACATGGGTGCGGTTCTTGCGGGGAAACGCCCGTATTATAGGCGGTCTGGAAACAGTCCGTTGCGGGGCATTTTACTCAAGTTATGGACGTATTGGACCCGAGCGGTAGAACTTTGCCCGCGTAAACTATGGCAGTATCGTGGCGAAGCTAGAGGCGGATGGTAGAGATCAATCGCCCGTAATCGGCCTCGCCCAGATGCGTCGTGCGACGGAACGAGTAGAACTTATCCGCATCCCCATAGGTGCAATGCCCTGTCCATTCAGCATGCCCGACCCCGGCGCTGCGCAAGCGGTGCAGCCCGTAAGAGATCAGATCAAACTGCGCCTTATCGCCCGCACCCCCAGCAAAAAAACGGCTGTTCTCAGGGTCTTCATCCAGGAAGCGATCCAGAAATTCTGGCCCGACTTCATAGGCTTGTTGGCTGATCGACGGCCCGATGACAGCCGTTATATTCGCCCGCTCAGCCCCGAGGCTTTCCATCACCTCAAGCGTCGCCTCCAACACGCCGCCCTGTGCGCCCTTCCAGCCCGCATGGGCCGCGCCGACCACGCCCGCTTTGGCATCCGCAAAAAGCACCGGCTGGCAATCGGCGGTCAGGATCCCCAGCACGAGGCCCTGCGTCGCGGTCGCGATGCCGTCTGCTTCCGGGGCCGCGCCGTCAAATGGCCCGGTCACGGACAGCGCGATGGCCGAATGGGTTTGGTTAACGGTGATCAGGTTCTGTGCCGCAACATCCATATGCGCTGCAACGCGCGCGCGGTTCATGGCCACGGCTTCGGCCAAATCGGACGACCCCGCCCCGCAGTTCAGCCCCTCAAAAAGGCCCGAAGACGCCCCGCCTTTGCGGGTGAAAAAGCCATGGCGGGTTGCGGCAAGCGCGTCGGAGGTAAGAACCTGAAGGGTCATGATGTGGCAGCGGCTCCGATGGTTCCAGCAAGAGGTGGGGCAGTGACAGGGGTCAGGCCCAGCACTTGAAAGAGGCTCCCCATTTCGTCGGGATGCGTCAAGCGCCGATGTGCCGCGATATGAGCGTCCCGCGCTGCGCCGTCCATGCGCGCGCCAAGCGCTTGGGCGCGTGGGGTGATGCCGAGCCGTTCGAGGAAAACGCCTTGCGTCACGGGCCCCGTCACAGTGATCCCTGCCGCGCGCGCGGTGCGGGCGAGCGCAGCGAAATCCACATGCGCGGTCAAATCAGCTTGGCCGGGATGCGCCAGGGGTGGCTCTTTGGCGTGGCCGCGCACGGCTTGGAACGTATCTCCCACGCCGCCCGCACTGCCATAGTCGATGATCAAGGCGGCCCCGCCATGGGTCGCAATGCGCCGGGCGATGTCATCGATCAGGGGCTGTGCGGGGATGCAAAGCTCGACCAGATCTCCGTCCTGCGTGTCTGCGAGCCGGTGGCTGAGATCGTCGCGCGGCGAGGGCGCTGCGAGGCCGAATGCCAGCGCTCCGTCACTCAGGCCCACCTGCCGCTCGGCCCATCCGTCGCCTTTGCGCAGAAACTGGCGGATCGGTAGGGCGTCGAAAAACTCGTTGGCGATTAGGAAGGTGGGGGCGTCGGGCAAGGTGCCGGGGTGATCATGGAAGACGGGTGCATGATCTTTGAGGGTCTGCGCCTGGACCGCGCGCAGGCTTGGGCTGGCCTCGACCAGATGCGGGGTGAAGGTGGCACCGGGAACGGCGGCCATGGCGCGCAAGGCATCTGCCATCAAGGTGCCGCGCCCCGGTCCCAACTCGACCAGCACGGCGTCTTTCGGCGCGCCTTGCTCCAGCCACGCTTGGACCAGGGCCAGCCCGATCAGTTCGCCGAACATTTGGCTGATCTCGGGCGCAGTGATGAAGTCGCCCGCAATGCCGAACGGATCGCGTGTGGTGTAGTAGCCATGGACCGGGTGCAGCAGGCATTCGGTCATATAGTCTGCGATGGTTAACGGCCCGGTTTGCGCAATCCGTGCCGCAAGAAGGCCCGCAAGAGGGGTCATCGTGCGCGCCGCAGATAGCTTCCCAGAACAAGGCCCAGCCCGAGCGCGATCATCGGCAAAGACAAAACTTGGCCCATGGTTAACCCGATCTCGCCGATGAAATAGGCATGTCCCAAAGGGTTGGTTTCGGTGACGAATTGCGCGTCTGGCTGGCGGTAAAGCTCCACAAAGGCGCGGGCGGCTCCGTACCCGGCGAGGAAAACGCCCGTGATCAGACCGGGCCGCTGCAAGGCCCCGCGACGATAGGCCAGCCAGAAGAGGATCAGCGCCAGAAACAAACCCTCGAGTGCCGCCTCATAAAGCTGCGAGGGATGGCGCGCACACAGGTCCGAGATCGCCGGGCCGCAATCCTGCGCCGCCTGTCCGGGAAAGATCACGCCCCAAGCGACATCGGTCGGACGGCCCCAGAGTTCAGCGTTAATGAAGTTTGCGATACGGCCCAGCAACAAGCCGATCGGGGCAGCGACCGCCAAGGCGTCCGCGACGGGCAGGATCGGGGCCTTGATATACCAACAATAGAGCAGCCCCGCGACAACCACGCCCAGAAAGCCGCCATGGAACGACATGCCGCCCTGCCAGATCATCAGAATCTCGGACGGGTTGGCGAGGTAGTAATCGGGTTGATAGAAGGCGACGTAGCCAAGCCGCCCGCCCAAGACGACGCCGAGGATCACCCAAGTCAGCAAAGCCTCCACCTGCGGCACGGTCATCGGCGGCGTGTCGGCCAGCCACAGATGCGTCCGGCGCATCAGGCTTGCCACGATCCACCAGCCGATCAGCAGCCCGGCGATATAGGCGAGCGCATACCAGCGCAGGGAAAAGTTGAACCCGCCAATAGCGATTGTAAAAATCTCAGGCGCGAGGGGCGGAAAGGGGATGGCGAGCATCATCACAAAACTCCGGTCGGACGCTTCCTAGCTGGCGAGGCGGCAGGGTGAAGTCAACCTTGAGGTTTCCCCCAAGCGCCCCCATATCTTAACCAACAGACCCCTTAGCGTTAACGGAGCCCGTGCCATGCAAAGCCGCAACAAGATCCTCGATGATGTCAGCCAATTGATGACCAATGCGATGGGCGTGGCCCAAGGCGCAAAAGACGAAGCCGAAACCGCGATGAAGGGCTTCATGGACCGCTGGCTGGCGGACCGTGATTTCGTCACGCGCGAGGAATTTGATGCGGTGCGCGCGATGGCTCAGAAGGCGCGCGAAGAAAACGAAGCGCTGTCGGCCCGGATTGCGGCGCTGGAAGCCAAGGCAAAGTAAGCGCGGCAGGCCCGGTCTTGCGCGAATGCGCGGAGCGGGCTTGCACATCTGCAATGCTGCGGTGCAGCGATCTTGTCTGTCTCCAACAATCCATTGGAGTCGTTGACATTTTCTGTGGGCAACCGGCGACAAATCGCGCGCATAGGTTGCTGCACGGGATAAATCCCTTTACACAAATCGGCATGGCGACCACCATATCTGGTAAGGCTTTCGTGCAGGCAACACGGGGTCTTGCATGGACACCCAGTTTGTTGCGGGACCTCCCCGGAGCAGGCCAAAATGAAAACGGGGCCCGGGCATGTCGACCCTAGAGCAGCTGATGGAGTCGGAAGACGTCCATCCCATAGACATCGTTGAAACGCTGGCCGAGCACCACGCGTGGGACTTTGATCGTATAACCGATGACCAGATCGCGATGGCGGTTCAGGGCCAGTGGCGCACCTATTCCGTGACGCTTGCGTGGTCGGCTTATGACGAGACATTGCGCCTCGTCTGCACTTTCGAGATGGAGCCGCCGGAATCGCGGATGGCGGCACTTTATGGCATTTTGAACGCCTCGAACGACCGTTTGTGGTCGGGCGCGTTTACCTATTGGGAACCCCAGAAGTTAATGGTGTTTCGCTACGGGTTGCTGTTGGCGGGCGGCGTGCAGGCTGGACCGGAACAGATCGACACGATGCTGACCGCTGCGGTCGCCAATTGCGAGCGTTACTATCCGGCCTTCCAACTGGTCTGCTGGGCCGGACGCGATCCAGAAGACGCCTTGCAAGTCGCCATAGCAGAGGCTTACGGTCGCGCCTGATCACTTCGGGAGGCCGCCATGACATTAGCACAGGTATCAGAACGCGGGCTGTTCTTGCTGGGATGCGGCAAGATGGGATCGGCAATGCTGGCGGGTTGGCTCGGCAGTGGGGTGGCGGCGCAGGCGGTGCATGTGCTTGATCCTCAGCCCTCGGAGTGGCTGCAAAGCTTAACGCGCCAAGGCCTTAACCTTAACGCAAGCGTGCCCGAGGCCCCTGCCGTTGCGTTGCTTGCTGTCAAGCCACAGATGATGGGTGAGGCTTTGCCCTCGGTGGCGGCTTTGGGCGGTGCTGACACCCTGATCCTATCGGTTGCGGCAGGCACGCCGATCGCGACTTTCGAAGACACATTCGGCGCGGCAACGCCAATCATCCGCGCCATGCCCAACACTCCCGCGGCCATCGGTAAAGGGATCACCGCGATCATCGGAAACGGAGCCGCAACCGAAGCGCATCTGGCGTTGGCCGAGGCGCTGTTATCGGCCATTGGACAGGTCGTCCGCTTGGACAGCGAAGACCAAATGGACGCGGTCACCGGCGTGTCCGGCTCTGGTCCCGCGTATGTCTTTCACATGATCGAAGCGCTCGCCGCTGCGGCGGAGGCGGAAGGCTTGCCAAAGGCCCTGTCGATGCAATTGGCCAAAGCCACCGTCGCTGGCGCAGGGGCGCTGGCCGAAGCCGCCGATGAGACCCCCAGCCAATTGCGCGTTAACGTTACTTCGCCTGCCGGGACGACAGAAGCGGGCTTGCGCGTGCTGATGGACGACGCAGGTGGCTTGCCGCCGTTGATGCGCGCGACGGTCAAAGCGGCTGCGGACCGTAGCCGGGAGTTGAAAGGATGAGCGAGATCACATTTGATGATTTCCTCAAGCTCGACATCCGCGTGGGCCGCGTCACCCGCGCCGAGCCGTTTCCCGAAGCGCGCAAGCCCGCCATCAAGCTTTGGGTCGATTTTGGTCCCGAGTTGGGCGAGAAGAAATCGAGCGCGCAAATCACCACCCATTACGATCCCGACGCACTTGTTGGGACGCAAGTCATGGCCGTGGTGAACTTTCCGCCGCGTCAGATCGGCAAGTTCATGTCCGAGATCCTCGTGCTGGGTCTGTCGGACCAAGACGGCGAGATCGTGCTGATCCGCCCAGACATCGACGTACCCAATGGCGGGAGGCTACATTGACCAAGCTCTTGATTTCGCGGGCTTTGCCCGACAGTGTGATGGCGGAGGCCCACGCGCGTTTTGATGTGACGACGCGCCCGACAACCCAGCCCATGACCCATGCAGACTGCGTTGCCGCACTGCGCGATTACGACATCGTGCTGCCGACCTTGGGCGACGCGTTCACTGCAAAAGCCTTCTCTGAGGCGGGCGAAATCCGCTGCAAATTGCTGGCGAATTTCGGGGTCGGCTACAATCATATCGACGCCGAGGCCGCGGCGGCTGCGGGCGTTGCGGTGACCAACACGCCGGGTGCGGTGACGGACGCGACGGCCGATATTGCCATGACCCTGATGCTGATGACCGCGAGGCGGGCAGGCGAGGGCGAGCGTTTGGTCCGCGATGGCGCTTGGCAAGGCTGGCATCCGATCCAAATGCTCGGCCTGCATGTCAGCGGCAAAACCGTGGGCATTGTTGGCATGGGGCGGATCGGCCAGGCCATCGCCCGGCGGTGTCATTTCGGGTTTGGAATGGATGTCGTTTACTATAACCGCTCGACCAAAGCGGTTGATTTCTCGGCGCGTCAGCTGGACAGTCTGGCCGAAGTCATGGCCGCGGATGTGGTGATCGCCGCGGTTCCAGGCGGCGCTGCGACGCATCATTTGGTGGGGCGCGACGCCTTGGCCGCGATGCGGGCACATGCGATTTTTGTCAATATTTCGCGGGGGGATGTGGTGGATGAGGCCGCCTTGATCGCAGCGCTGGAGGCAGGCACGCTCGCCGGTGCAGGCCTTGATGTGTACGAGTTTGAGCCGCAAGTCCCTGACGCCCTCATCGCGATGGAGAACGTCGTTTTGCTGCCCCATCTGGGCACCGCGGCCTTGGACGTGCGCGAAGCGATGGGGCGGATGGCGCTCGACAATTGCACCGCATTTGCGGAAGGGCGGGCGGTACCGAACCTGGTCTAGCAAGCCGCTTGGTCGCTTGGATCACCCATTTCCGCGCGCCAGTGCCGCCGACACAGCGAAACATAGGTTTCGTTCCCGCCGATCTGAACTTGTGCGCCATCGTGCAATGCTGTGCCATCTTCGCCGCGCCGCACCACCATTGTCGCCTTGCGACCGCAATGGCAGATGGTGCGGACTTCGCGCATTTCATCTGCGAGGGCGAGAAGCGCTGCCGAGCCGGGAAAAAGCTCGCCCCGGAAATCAACGCGCAGCCCGTAGCACATAATCGGGATGCCTTGATCGTCGACCGCGCGGGCCAATTGCCAAACCTGCTCTTTGGTTAAGAACTGGGCCTCATCAATGAACACGCATGCGCAGGGGCCTTGGGCGCGCCGCGCGGCGATTTGGGCGAACAGATCGCTTTGCGGTGTGAACAAATCGGCTTCCGCTCCGATCCCGATCCGGCTGCCGATCCGTCCCGCGCCTGCGCGCGTGTCGACCTTCGCCGTCAGCAAATAGGTTTGCATCCCGCGCTCGACATAGTTGTGCGAGGCTTGCAACAGGATCGTCGATTTGCCCGCATTCATCGTCGAGTAATGGAAATAGAGTTTGGCCATGGGACGTGCCTAGCCCGAGCCTTAGGTGCGGGGCAAGTCGGTCTTGGTCCTCTGCCGGCAGGCAGCGGCGCGCAGCCTTCGCCTAACCCGTGAAAGGCCTGCCGACGCACGCATCGACAGGCCCTCACCTATGCCCAGAATGGGGTCTGGGAACTGGTACACACATCCAAGGACTGGCCCCGGACGGTTTTTTGTCGCAGAATTGGGCAAGGTGCAGTAGTGGGAATGCGATTTGACAATTCCCCCAGTCGGTAAAGAGGCAGAGTATCGTGACGAACCCACGTGGCTATTTGAAGAAACACACCGAGGCGCTGGTCAAGGATGTAGGTGTTGAGGCGGCTGCGGCTCTGTCGGGCAAGTCGAAAGCAACGCTGGGCCGGTACTATTCAGACCATGCCGAGCATGCTGATCGTTTCATGCCGATTGATACGGTTGCCGCCTTGGAAGAAGCCGCGCGCTTTCCGCATGTAACCACGGCCTTGGCCGAGTTGCGCGGGGTGACGCTGAGCTATAATGCCGAGCGCCGGAATGAGCGCTCCGATGGGGTGAATAGCGATGTTATCAAGCTGTCGCAGCGGTTTGCGATGCTGATGGCGGAGTATAACCAATCCATCGAGGACGGCGTTATTTCGATAAACGAGGCTAAGCGCTTGTTGCGTGAAACCGTGGCGATCCAGCAGGTGCTGTTGGAAATGAAGCTGCATTTGGAGGAAGGTCCGCCCGAAGGCTGATCCTGGTCGCCCATTCATGACGGAACAAACGCCCCGCAATGAAGATTGCGAGGCGTTTTCTTTTGCAAGCACACTCAATTGGATATGCGCGTTTGCGGGTGTTTAGGCGGCCCCGCTTTCGGCTTGGCGCAGTTGAGCCAAAGTTTGGTGATAGCCTTTTGCCTCAGCGGGACTTGTAAAAGCCGCATCCGGCGCCTCGCGGCTGAGCACGGCGGTGATTTCATCCAGTGAAAGCGTGAAGAACCCGTTGCTTGCGCCCGTCCGGTTCAGGCGATTGCCTTCGAACGCGGCATAAACCTTGTCGCGCAGCGCTTCGGCATCTTCGGCATAGACCATGGCGTGAACATCAAATGGAAACGGCACGCTGTCCTGGGCAAGGTCTTCGACAAAGCTTTCAGGATCTGGCCTGCGGGTGATGCCGATTTTGAACACCCCCTCGCCAAACGCACCCACATTGGACGCCACATAAAGATGCCCTGCGGTGGAGATCTCGACCATCGATTGTGCGCGCGCGCTGACCTGGTGCGCATCTTCCAATTGCCGTGCCAGGTCACCGACGCGTGCTTCGAGCTCGAACGCCTCCTCGCCGGTTGCTTTTTGTGCGGCTTGCTTTGCTTTGTTCAACTGGACTTGCAGCAGCGCCTCTTCCTTTTCGGCAAGCTTGGCGTCTTTAACCAGCAACGTTTCTTCCTTTTTCAGGCGCGCAAGTTCCGCGCGAAGGTCTTTTTCGGCCTTTAGCTTCTCGCGTTGCTCATGGGTCAGCCGCAATTCCTTGAGCTTCAGCGCCGCAAAGGCGGGGTTCACCGCGCGTCCATGGAGCGCCAGAGACGCGTCGATATTCGTCTTGGTTTTCTCAAGGCGGTCTTCCATTTGCTCGATCGAATTCCAGCGTACCGTCGCAATCGCGGCGTCACAATCTGCGGTGAAGGCACGTGCGGCGAGACGCTCGGCAGCCTGCGCCGCTGGATCCGCGTCGGTCGCGTCTTGCGTTGCAACAATGATCCCGGCACCCGTCGCCACTTGCGCCTGCGCGTCCCGGACATCCTTGATCGCCTCGCGAAATGCATCACTGTCGTGCTGGTCGAAATGCGGGGTGTAGACGCCGATCTCGCTAAGGTCACTGCGCGCGGCTGGCATCGGCGCGGGTGCGGCGGCACGCGCGTCATCGCCATTGCTGGTTGCCAGCTTCAAAGAGGCTGCGCGCTGCGGGCGAACAGGGGTTGGTGGCGCTGGCAATGTGTCGTCATCCGCAGCGGTTTGTGGGACGGACGCAGCCTGCTTCGGTGCCTCTGGGGCCTGTTGCTTGGCCTTGCGGCTCGCCTTTACAGGTGCAGATTTTGCCGAATGAGCGGCCTTTTTGCGGCGACGGCGGCGCGACACAAACAGCAACAGAAGCGTCGCTGACAGCAATCCGGCCGCGCCATAGATCAGCTCCATCGGGTCGCGTGTGGCGAGGCCTTGAAGGGGGGCGGGCGCGTTTGCGAGCGCGCCTTGCAAAAAGTCGGTGACGATTGAAAGATCCATGACGGTATACCTACTGCTACTCTCGTTTATGCTTTTTGCGGTCGACAAACACGCAATCGGCGTAAGGTTTCAATGCCCTCGCGCGAATCGGTCCAAATTACCGAAGCGCTGTTGCGCGAACCCACCTGCGTTATGCCCAACCCGATCAAGCGGTTTTGCGCATTTGGCGCGGGGCAGAGCCCAGCACCTGGGCGAGCTTTCGTTCCAATTCGGTCCAGTCGTAGTCGGATTTTACGGTCAGGCTGGGCAGGCCTGCTTGCTTAAAGACGGTGCGCACAACCGGGTCCGTTTGATCGAACCCGAGGCCGAGCGCTGGGTAGCCTTGGCGATCGACCACCAGAAAATCAACGCGGTACGGTGCGACTGCTTTTTCGACCGCGGCGCACAGAGCCGGGGAGTGCTGATCCGGCGCGGGCGAGAAAAACTCGCTGATCGCAACATGACAGAACAGGCGGTGACCACTTCCCAAACGCTCCAACAGGCCTTCAATATCGCGCAACAGGCAGTATTCCTGCCACTTCATCAATGAGGTGCCAGCGAATTGCACGGATGCAAGCGCATGGGCCACGTCATCTGCGGGTATCGCGGCCTCGGTGTCAGCGCGTGCGCCAAGAACGCTGTCGCGAAAGCGGACATCCTGCGGTTCGGGCTTTGGGTTGGGCTGTGTTGCACGCACGCGTTCTGGACGTCGCACGGGCTTGACCGGAACGGGGCTTGGGGCGGTGCGCGCCGGACGCTCGGGCCGCCGGGGAGGGGCTGCGACCGGATCGAGATCGCGCAAATCAGGGCCCATGGCTGCAGGGGCCGCGCGCCGCATCATCCGCAAGCTGCGCATAATGAATACGGTGCCAAACAACACAGCTGCGGCAACGGCCCAATCTTCGGCGGCTAGTCCACGCAATGTGGCTGTGGCAATATTCAGATACTGATCCATTTCGCCCTCACTCGTAAAAGTCGAGGGCTTAACGATCCGTTACCAGCATGGCGTGAATAAGGCTGGAGGGCGGCAGCTCAGAGGCGTAAGCTGCTGGAATGGGGCAAGAAATGCGCAATTGCAGTTTGCATGGCTTATTTGCGGCTAACTTTCCTTAAATCTTTATCGATTTGAGTGGCTTAGCCCTGCAATGCCCGCACATCCACATCCCCTTCTTCTTGCGCATCAATGGCTTGCGCGGCTGCGTGGCTGGCCGAAAGCGTGGTGAAATATGGGATACGGTCCATTAGGGCCACATTTCGCATGGAGCGGCTATCCTCGACCGCTTGCGCCCCTTCGGTGGTGTTCAACACCAAGGTGACATCGCCATCTTTAAGGCGGTCGACGATATTCGGGCGCCCCTCGTAGACCTTGTTAACGATTTCGCAATCCATGCCGTGCGAAGACAAGAACTCTGCAGTGCCGCGCGTGGCGATAAGGGTGAAGCCGTGGTTGGTCAGGATCTGGGCCGTTTCGACCAAAACGGCGGTCTTGTCGTCTTCTTTGACGGAAATAAACACGGTGCCTTTGGACGGCAAAACCGTGCCTGCCCCCAGTTGCGCCTTGAGGAACGCGCGGGGGAAGGATCGATCCCAGCCCATCACCTCGCCGGTGGAGCGCATTTCTGGCCCCAGAAGGGTATCCACCCCGGGGAAACGGGCGAAAGGCAGCACGGCCTCTTTGACGCTGAACCAAGGTGTATTGGGGTCGGCCAACGTGAAAGGGTTGCCCAAAGGCAGCACCGTCATCGGGTCTTCGGCATCCGGATAGGGCGCGCGCAGGGGGAAGTTCGACAGCGGCTCGCCTGCCATCAGGCGCGCTGCGATAGAAGCAATCGCGCTGTCCGTTGCCTTGGCTACGAAAGGCACCGTGCGGCTGGCACGGGGGTTCACCTCGATCAGGTAGACCTCGCCGTCTTTGACCGCGAACTGGATGTTCATCAGCCCAACCACGCGCAAGGCACGGGCCAAAGCTTCGGTCTGGCGGCGCATCTCAAGGATGATCCCGGCGGGCAGGGTATGAGGCGGTAGCGAGCACGCACTATCGCCGGAATGGACACCCGCTTCTTCGATATGTTGCATGATCCCGGCGACATGGACGCTTTCGCCGTCACTCAGCGCATCGACATCGACCTCGACCGCGCCCGAGAGGTAGCTGTCGAGCAGCACGGGGCTGTCCCCGGAGACCACGACCGCGTCGCGGATATAGCGCTCCAGCTGGGTCATGTCACGTACGATTTCCATCGCGCGCCCGCCCAACACATAAGACGGGCGGATCACCAGTGGAAAGCCAATCTCCGCTGCAATTTCAAGCGCTTGCGCGTCGGTAGAGGCAATGCCGTTGCGCGGCTGCTTCAGGTCCAAATCGTTCACCAACGCCTGAAACCGCTCGCGGTCTTCGGCCAGATCAATCGCGTCGGGTGTCGTGCCGAGGATCGGAATACCTTCAGCCTCCAGCGCGCGCGCAAGCTTCAACGGCGTCTGCCCCCCGAACTGGACGATGACGCCATGAAGCGTGCCGTTGTCCTGCTCTACCCGCAGAATTTCCAGCACATGCTCCAAAGTCAGAGGCTCAAAGTACAACCGGTCCGAGGTGTCGTAATCGGTCGACACCGTCTCGGGGTTGCAGTTGATCATGATCGTCTCAAAGCCTTGATCGGTCAGGGCGAAACAGGCGTGACAGCAGCAGTAATCGAACTCGATCCCTTGGCCGATCCGGTTGGGACCGCCACCCAAAATCACAACTTTCTTGCGATCCGAAGGCCGGGCTTCGCATTCGACCTCGCCCATGACCGGGGCCTCATAGGTGGAGTACATATAAGGTGTCTGCGCTTCGAACTCGGCCGCACAGGTGTCGATCCGCTTGAACACCGCGCGCACGCCAAGGCGGGTCCGGGCGCGGCGCACTTGGCCTTCATCGCGTCCGGTCAGCTTGGCAAGCCGCGCATCGGTGAAGCCCATCATCTTAAGCGCGCGCAGACCGTCTTGCGTTACCGGCAAGCCGTCGCGCTTAACGTCCGCTTCCATGTCCACAATTTCGCGGATTCGAGCGAGGAACCAAGGGTCAAACGCGGTCGCCGCTTGAATGCGGTCGTTGCTCATCCCAAAGCGCATGGCTTGGGCGATCACCCGGATCCGGTCGGGGGTTTGGCGCGACAACTCGGCGACAATCGCAGCCTCGTCAGGCGCGCCTGCAATCTCGATCTCGTCGAAGCCCGTGAGGCCAGATTCCATGCTCGCCAGCGCTTTTTGCAACGATTCGTGGATGGTCCGCCCGATGGCCATTGCTTCGCCCACGGATTTCATCGCGGTGGAGAGCAGCGGCTCGGCCCCCGGAAACTTTTCAAACGCAAATTTCGGGATCTTCGTGACAACATAGTCAATCGTCGGCTCGAAGCTTGCGGGCGTGACTTTGGTTATGTCGTTGTCCAGCTCGTCTAGCGTATATCCCACGGCCAGTTTCGCGGCGATCTTGGCAATCGGGAAGCCGGTCGCCTTCGACGCCAGGGCCGAGGACCGCGACACGCGCGGGTTCATCTCGATCACCACCATGCGGCCATCGGCAGGGTTCACCGCCCATTGCACGTTGGACCCGCCGGTTTCCACCCCGATCTCGCGCAGCACGGCAATCGAGCCGTTGCGCATGATCTGGTATTCCTTGTCCGTCAGCGTCAGGGCAGGGGCGACCGTTATACTGTCGCCGGTATGCACGCCCATTGGGTCAACGTTTTCGATGGCGCAGACGATGATCGCGTTGTCGGCCTTGTCGCGCACGACTTCCATCTCGAACTCTTTCCACCCCAGCAGCGACTCGTCGATCAGGATCTGGCCCACCGGCGACGCGTCCATGCCCGAGCGGCAGAAATGCTCGTAATCATCGCGGTTATACGCAACACCGCCACCGGTGCCGCCAAGGGTGAAGGCGGGGCGAATAATGGCGGGCAGGCCGATCTCTTCGAGGGCGGCCCGCGCCTCGGCCATCCCGGCATCCAGATCACGGCTGCCATCGTCGCGCTTGGGGGCGGTCACAATGGTCGCTTTGGGGTTTTCCAGCCCAATCCGGTCCATGGCTTCGCGAAACAGCGCGCGGTCCTCGGCCATCTCGATGGCAGGACGCTTCGCGCCGATCATCTCGACGCCGAATTTGTCGAGAATGCCCATTTCTTCGAGCGCAAGCGATGTGTTCAGACCGGTTTGCCCGCCCATGGTCGGCAGCAACGCGTCAGGGCGCTCTTTCTCGATGATCTTGGCGACGACTTCGGGGGTAATCGGCTCAATATAGGTGGCATCTGCCAGACCCGGATCGGTCATGATCGTTGCGGGGTTGGAGTTCACCAAAACGACCCGGTAGCCCTCTTCGCGCAGGGCTTTGCAGGCCTGTGCGCCGGAATAGTCGAACTCGCAGGCCTGGCCAATAACGATGGGGCCGGCTCCGATAATCATGATGGTCGAGATATCGGTGCGTTTGGGCATCACGCGGTCCCCTTTTTGGCGGCAGGCAAACTCGGCGCGTTATACGCGAGGGGCCGGGCGGTGCAAGGCAGGACTGATGCGGGGCAGCGGCGTTGGTCGCTTTGTGCGGGGCGCTTTCGGTTTTGGGCGAGGCACGTCGCTTTTCTAAGGCTTGGAGCGCGCCGTTTCGGGCGCTAAGCATTGGCCGAGCACGCCGATGCACGCGAAAGGACCACAGATGAGCCGATTACGCCGCACCAAACTTTGGATCGAGTTTGTGGCCTTGTTTTGCGTCGGCCCGATTGCAGCGGCGGTGTTCTTGCCCGCTGGTATGATCTTCCAGGTTTTGTTCGCGCTGACCGCCGTGGGCATTGTCCTTTTGGCGTTCACCCGTGATTTCCAATGGAGCGAGCTGTGGGAGGGCTGGCGCTTCATCGATCCGGTGCTCGTTGCGGTGTTCGCGATTGCCACCGCCAGCACCGCATATTTCGTGTTGCGCCTGACCGAGCCTGACGCCTTGTTTTCGTTGCTGAAAACCCAACCGCTGCTGTTGCTTGCGATCATCGTGCTGTATCCGCTCTTGTCGGCGCTGCCGCAGGAATTGGTCTACCGTCCGCTGTTTTTCCGTCGCTATGGGCGCATTTTGCCGGATAACATGCCGGTGCAGGTCGTGGTGAATGCCGGGCTCTTTTCGCTGGCGCATCTGATGTATTGGTCGCCAACGGTGCTGGCGATGACCTTCGTGGGGGGGCTGATTTTCGCGTTCGCCTACGAGACGCGCGGCAATTTTCCGGAGGCCTTCGTGCTGCACAGTCTGTCGGGCATTATCGTCTTCGCGATCGGCCTGGGGAGCGTGTTTTATTCCGGCAATGTGATCCGACCCTTCTAGATTTTGCCAGAATTCTGCCGGGTCGGTGCCGCATTTGGGGCGCAAAAACGGCAAGTCTGCTTACTTTGCTCGGAGGGCGCTTTATGCCACGCCGCTATTTTTATGTGTTTATACGTCAAGAAGACGGAGCCGTGACCGTTGACTGGGTGGTTTTGACGGCTGCGATTATGGGGATGTCGCTCGCCGTGATTGCGATCTGGTGGGACGCTTTAACGACGAATGTCGGGACGCTGAACAGCTCCATCGAAGCCCGGACGATTTCGACGACCTTTGCGGAAGCGCCAGCCGACGAGGGCGACGAGACCGAAGAGACTGAGGTCGAATAAGATTGCGGTCCGGATGGTTTGATCTGTGTCAATCACAGTTGACACATTAAGTGTCAACTAGGGGCAATACCAACCAAGGAGTCGGCCCCATGCGCATTGTCCTCATTCATCCGAACTATCACTCGGGCGGGGCGGAAATCGCTGGCAATTGGCCGCCTGCCTGGGCTGCCTATCTGGCTGGAGCCCTGAAATCCAAAGGCTTCGATGATATCCACTTCATTGATGCCATGACCAACGACATCCCCGATGGCGAATTGGCCGTGAAGCTGGCCGAGTTGCAACCAGACGTGGTCGGCGTCACCGCGATCACGCCCTCCATCTACAAGGCCGAAGAGGTGCTTGCCATTTCCGAGCGCGTCGTGCCGAACGCGTTGCGGGTCATGGGCGGGATCCACGCGACCTTTATGTATAAGCAGGTGCTGACCGAGGCACCCCATGTCGATGTGATCGTGCGCGGCGAGGGCGAAGAGATCATTGTCGAGCTGATGCAGGCTGTCGCTGATGGTCGCTACGAGGCCGACAAGCACAAGATCAAAGGCCTCGCGTTCAAGGACGGCGATGTCATCAAGGCCACGCAAGCGGCGAGCACGGTCAAAGACCTCGACGCGATCACGCCGGATTGGTCCTTCCTTGAGTGGGACAAGTATATCTATGTGCCGCTTGGGGTGAAGGTGGCGATCCCTAACATGGCGCGCGGCTGCCCGTTCACATGCTCTTTCTGCTCGCAGTGGAAATTCTGGCGCGACTACCGGGTGCGCGATCCGCTGAAAGTGGTCGATGAGATTGAAGATCTGGTCAACAATCACGGCGTCGGCTTCTTTATTCTTGCGGACGAAGAACCCACGATCAACCGCAAGAAATTCATCCAGTTCTGCGAGGAGTTGATCGCGAGGGGTTTGCCCGAAAAGATCCAATGGGGCATCAACACCCGCGTCACCGACATCATGCGCGACAAAGAGTTGCTCGGGCTTTACCGGCGTGCGGGCCTCGTCCACGTGTCGCTGGGGACCGAAGCCGCCGCGCAATTGAAACTCGATGTGTTCAACAAAGAGACCAAGGTCGGCGAGAATAAAGAGGCGATCCGCCTGCTGCGCGAAGCCGACATCTTTGTGGAAGCGCAGTTCATCGTCGGCCTTGATAACGAGACGCACGAGACGCTGGAAGAAACCTACAAGATGGCCTGGGATTGGCAGCCCGATCTGGCCAACTGGGCGATGTACACGCCGTGGCCGTTCACGCCTCTGTTCCAGGAACTGGGCGATAAGGTCGAGATTTTTGATTTCTCGAAATACAATTTCGTCACGCCGATTATGAAGCCCGAAGCGATGGATCGGGGCGAACTCCTTGACCACGTGATGAACAACTACCGTCGCTTCTACAGTCAAAAAGCGCTGTTCCATTACCCATGGCGCGGGACCGGCTACCGGCGCAAATACCTGCTGGGCTGTCTCAAGGCGTTCCTCAAAGCCGGGTTTGAGCGGAAGTTCTATGATCTGGGCAAGGTCGATTATTGGGGGCCGCAATCTAAGGATAAGGTCAACTTCAACTTCGACCGCACCCGGACCATCGCCAAAGCACAGCTCGACGATTGGGAAAGCGTGCAGGACAAAGCCTCCATCAAGCGCGCGCGCAAGAAGGCGCTTCAGGCGGGCGCGTTCAAAATGCCCAACGGCGCTGATGTCAAACGCGAAGCGCGCGAGCCGGTTATGGCCTGCGGCGGTGGCTCCCAGCAGATGGAGGAGGTCTGAGCCATGGCTTCGGCGCTTGCGCCACCCCCTGACGTGATCCGACCCGCCCTGATCGGCCCAAACGCGCTGTTGCAACTGGCTGATGTGCTTGAAGCCGAGGGTGGCGAGGCCCTGCGCGATGCGATTTTTCATGCGGGCGGGGTCGAGCAGATGCCCGGTGCCGACGGTATGATCCCCGAAGGCCCGGTCGCGGATGTGCATCAGGCGATGCGCGCGGGCTGGCCGGATGTGGCCCAAAAATACGCATGGGATGCCGGGGAACGGACAGCGCGCTATATCATGGCGCACCGGATCCCGAAGCCTGCACAACTTGCGCTGCGCGTACTTCCTGCGCGGATGGCGGCGCAGATATTGGCGCGGGCGATTGAAAAGCACAGCTGGACCTTCGCGGGATCCGGCACATTCCGCATCGCCGGGCGAAAGCCCTTGGTGTTCGAGATTGTCGATAACCCCGTGGTGCGCGGGGAAGTCTCCGAGGACACGCTATGTCGCTGGCACGAAGCGGTGTTTGAGACGCTGTTTACCACGCTCGCGTCACGCCGCTACCGCGCGCGCGAGGTCGCGTGTTGTGCACAAAGCGCCAAAGCCTGCCGTTTCGTGCTGACTTTGCTGCCGCGCTAGGGATATTTGAAAAAGCAAAGACGAGGCGTCCGGGTTGACTTCTGCCCCCCTTCCTAGTGTATCGGCGCGACCCTTTATTTTCAGCCGAAAGCCGCCCTCATGCACGCCTATCGCTCCACCACTTGCGCCGGATTGACCAAAGACAATGTGGGCGAAACCGTGCGCCTGTCGGGCTGGGTGCACCGGGTGCGCGACCATGGCGGCGTTTTGTTCATCGACCTGCGCGACCATTACGGCATGACGCAGGTGCTGTGCGACCCCGACAGCCCGGTTTTCAACGAGGTTGAAAAGGTGCGCAGCGAGTGGTGCATTCGCATCGATGGCGAGGTCAAAGCGCGTGACGCGAGCCTCGTAAACCCCAAGATTCCCACGGGCGAGGTCGAGGTGTTTGTGCGCGGTCTCGAAGTGCTGGGCGCTGCCGACGAGCTGCCGCTGCCGGTCTTCGGCGATCAGGACTACCCCGAAGAAACCCGCCTGAAATATCGCTACCTCGACTTGCGCCGCGAAAAACTGCACGAAAACATTATGTTGCGCAGCCGCGTGGTGCAGGACCTGCGCGAGCGGATGTGGGATCGCGGCTTCACCGAGTTCCAGACGCCCATTATCACTGCCTCCAGCCCCGAGGGTGCGCGCGACTTCCTCGTGCCCTCGCGCCTGCATCCCGGCAAGTTCTATGCGCTGCCGCAGGCCCCGCAGCAATTCAAGCAGCTGATCATGGTTGGCGGGTTCGACAAGTATTTCCAGATCGCACCGTGTTTCCGCGATGAAGATCCGCGCGCCGACCGCTCGCCGACGGACTTCTACCAGCTCGACCTGGAAATGAGCTTTGTCGAACAGGAAGACGTCTTCGCCACGATCGAGCCTGTGATGCTGGGATGTTTTGAGCGGTTCGGCGCAGGCAAGCGGGTCGAGAAGGACATTCCCCGGATCAGCTACCGCGACGCGGCCTTGTGGTATGGCACCGACAAGCCCGATCTGCGCAACCCGATCAAGATGCAGGTCGTGTCGGATCATTTCGCAGGCTCTGGCTTCGCGATCTTCGCCAAGCTGCTCGAACAAGAGGGCACGGAAATCCGCGCGATCCCGGCCCCCAAGGGCGGCAGCCGCAAGTTCTGCGACCGGATGAACAAGTTCGCGCAGGAACAGGGCCTGCCAGGGATGGGCTATATTTTCTGGCGCGATCAGGGCGAGGGCATGGAAGCCGCAGGCCCGCTGGCCAAGAATATCGGCCCCGAGCGCACCGAGGCGATCCGCCAGCAGCTTGGTCTTGAGGTTGGCGATGCGGCCTTCTTCCTCGGCGGCAAACCCGCAGCTTTTGAGGGCGTCGCGGGCCGTGCGCGCACCGTCATCGGGGAAGAGCTCAAGCTGACCGACAAAGACAGCTTCCAGTTCTGTTGGATCGTCGATTTCCCGATGTACGAGCGTGACGATGAGGGCGCGGTTGATTTCAGCCACAACCCCTTCTCGATGCCCCAAGGCGGGATCGACGCGTTCGACAAGGACCCCGAAGACATCCTCGGCTACCAATATGACCTCGCCTGCAACGGTTACGAGCTGATTTCGGGAGCCATCCGAAACCACCGCGCTGACATTATGGTCAAAGCGTTCGAGACCGCTGGCTACGGTGCTGACGAGGTCGAAAAGCGCTTTGGCGGAATGCTCAACGCGTTCAAATACGGGGCACCTCCCCATGGCGGCTGTGCGGCGGGCATTGACCGGATGGTTATGTTGCTCGCCGACGAGCCGAATATCCGCGAGGTGATCATGTTCCCGATGACCCAACGCGCCGAAGACCTGATGCTGGGCGGGCCTGCCGAGGCGACGAATGCGCAACTGCGCGAATTGGGGCTGCGCATCGTTAAGCCGGACTGATTTAGCGCGCATTTGATCGATATGCAGGGCCGTGCCTTCTAGGCGCAGCCCGCCCCGTGCCCTAGATATAGCGTATGAGCTTGACTGACTCACAGCTTGCCATGCGCTTTGGCTATGGCCTCTCGCCGCTTTTCGCGCCGCCGAAGGGCGTTGCGGGGTGGCTGGACGCGCTCTATGCGCCTGACCCCGGCCTTGTCTTCGACACGCCCAAAAGCGCCGATGCGTTCACCGCGATGGAGCAATTCGTGATCGCCAATCGGGCGCTGCGCGATGATCCGAGCGAGGCAAACCGCCTTGCCCGTCGCGATGCCAGCCGGGGTGTGATGAATGTGGTGTTCGGGGCGCGTCGGCAGATGCTTTTGCGGGTCACGCATACGCCGGTGCCACTAGCAGACAGGCTGACCGAGTTTTGGCAAGACCACTTCACCGTGCGCATTCCGCCGGTGCGCTTGCGGGCGTTTGTGCCGCTTTTCACTGAAAATGCGGTGCGCCCGCATGTGGCAGGGCGGTTTTCGGACATGTTGAAAGCGGTGGTGACGCATCCGGCGATGCTGCTCTATCTCGATCAAGCGACCGCCGTTGGGCCCAATAGCGATGGCGGGCGGCGCACCGGGCGCGGCTTGAACGAGAACCTTGCGCGCGAGGTGCTCGAGCTGCACACGCTGGGGGTGGGCGGGCCTTATACCCAAGATGATGTGCGCCAATTGGCCGAGCTGTTCACCGGGATGCGGGCAGATTTTGGAGGGTTTTCCTTCCGTCCGCATCTGGCTGAACCGGGGGCCGAGACGGTGCTGGGGCGCAGCTATGGCGGTGATGGGCGCGCGCAGTTGGATGACGTGTTGGCAGCGCTCGACGATCTGGCGGCGCATCCGGCAACGGCGGCGCATATCGCGCGCAAACTGGCGGTGCATTTCACCTCCGATACGCCCGATGCGGCGTTGGTTGCCGATTTGACTCAGACGTTTCAGCGCACGCAAGGAGATCTGGCCGCGGTCACGGGCGTGCTGATCGACCACCCCGCAACCCATGCCAGCTTTGGCCATAAGGTGCTGCGCCCGCTTGATTTTGTGCTGTCGGGGATGCGGGCGCTGGCACCGGAACAGGCCAGATTATCAGGCCTCAGCAATCTGGAGCTGCGCAATTTGTTTGATCTGCCGCTTGAAGCGATGGGCCAGCCGCACCGCGAAGCCCCCGGTCCCGATGGATGGCCCGAGGCCGCCGAGGATTGGATCACGCCGCAGGGTCTGGCCGCTCGGATCAGCTGGGCGATGTCTGCACCGTCCGAGATCCGCCGCGATCTGCCCGATCCGCGCAGCTTTGTGGAGACCGCTCTCGGCCCGCTCGCCAGCGCCGAGACCCAGTTTGCGGCCCGCGCGGCCGAGACGCGTTGGGAAGGCGTCGGACTGATCTTGTCCGCGCCCGAATTTCACCGCCGCTAGGAGGAACTGTCCATGAAACGTCGCGCAGTTCTAAAGGGGTTGGGGGCGCTGGGCTGCTCGCTCGCGGCCCATCCATTAACCACGACCATGACCTTCGCGTCGATGCCCGGCGATGCGCGGCTGGTGGTGATCATCTTGCGCGGCGGGATGGATGGCATGGCGGCGTTGCAACCGCAGTTCGATCCCGATTTCGCCAGGCTGCGCCCAACGCTCAGCCGCGAAGATGCAGGGGCAGAGGTGGCCAATGGCTTCGCGCTGCATCCCGCGCTTGAGCCTTTGCGCCCGCTTTGGGCGGCGGGCGAGTTGGCGTTTGCTCCGGCAGTTTCAACGCCTTACCGGGGGCAGCGCAGTCATTTTGACGGGCAAGACATGCTGGAAGCGGGCACCGGAATGGACGTGCCGGTCGGGTCCGTGCGCGGCGGTTGGATGAACCGTTTGCTGAGCGCGCTGCCCGGGGCCGAGGCCGAGACCGCCTTTGCCATTGGTCGCGAGGTGCCGCTGATCTTGTCCGGGGCCGCGCGGATCAGCAGTTGGTCGCCCGCCACGCGTCTTGATCTGACACCGCAAGCGCGCCTTTTGCTGGAGCGCATTTATGCCAAAGATCCGTTGTTTCATGCCGCCTCCAGCGATGCGCTTGATCTGGCTGAAAGCCTCGGGCTGTCCGAAGAGATCGGATCGCTGGGCGAGCAGCAGATGATGGCCGAGGGCGCCATGACCGACATTCGCCAAGCCGACGGGGCGGCGCAATTGGCCGGTTTTGCGGCGATGCGTTTGCGGGAAAACACGCGGCTTGCAGCGTTTTCGCTGACTGGATGGGACACGCACCGCAATCAGGCAGGCGGCGTGCGGCGGGCGTTGGGGCGCCTCGTGACGGCCATCGAGACGTTGCGCGCCGATCTGGGGCCGATCTGGGGCAAGACAACCGTGCTGGCAATGACCGAATTTGGGCGCACGGCGGCGGAGAACGGCGCGCGCGGCACCGATCATGGGACCGGAGGGACGATGGTTATGGCCGGGGGCGCGTTGCATGGCGGTAAGCTTTTTGGCGCGTGGCCGGGCTTGGCCGAGGCGGACCTGCTCGAGCGCCGTGATCTGACGCCGATCGACGATGTGCGCCGCTATGCAGCTTGGGCATTGCGCGGGGCTTACGGGGTGAACGCGGGGTTGCTGGAAGGGACGGTGTTTCCAGGACTAGAGCTTGGCAGCGATCCCGGTCTGATCCGCAGTTAGCCCTCTAGTTCAGCATCCCCGTCGCGCGCGCGGCATCCCCGGCAGAGGCCCCGGCTTCGAACCCGACAATTCCAATGAACAGACCCACGCCGATGGCAGTCAACAGGATCAGTGTGGCAGCACCGGACCCGCCGCTTTGCTTACGCTTGCGACGTGCCCGCGTTTTGGCTTTTTTGGCCATGCGAGACATTCCTTTAGCAGACGCCCCCCCAGGGGCTGATGTCCTATCTTGCTATGGGTCAATCGGGGCATCAATTGGGGCAGGATCGCGCCATTTGCTGGCCGTGAGGCGGCTTTGCTGCGACTGTTGAACAAGGAGCAACAGCGGGCGTAAGATGTTGCTCGAGGAGAAACAATTATGAGCCAATCTGCGCGTTTCGGCGCCCCTTTGCCCAACTGGACGCCGCCGCCGCGTCCAGATGGCGCGACGCTGGAGGGCCGATATGTTCGGCTGGAACGGCTGGATGCGGAAATCCATGCCGCTGACCTGCACCGTGCCAATGCCACCAATGACGCCATTTGGGATTATATGCCCTACGGCCCGTTCCATTCGGCGGCCACTTACCACAAATGGGTGCGCAGCGTGACGGAGGCGGGTAGCGATCCGCTGTTTTTTGCGCTGCGCGACAAGGCGTCGGGCCGCGCGCAGGGTGTGCTCAGCTTTCTGCGCATAGACCCCGAGGCAGGCAGTATCGAAGTTGGTCACATCAACTTTTCTCCGCTCGCCCAAGGCACACGCGCCGCGACCGAGGCAATTTATCTGATGATGAACTGGGTCTTCACGGCGGGCTACCGGCGGTTCGAGTGGAAATGCGACGCCTTGAACATCCCCTCGCGCCGCGCGGCCCAGCGGTTTGGGTTCAGTTACGAGGGCGTGTTTCGTCAAGCCACAGTCTACAAAGGGCGCAACCGCGATACCGCGTGGTTTGCGGTGATCGATGCCGATTGGCCTGCATTGCGTACGACCTATGAAGCTTGGCTGCGGCCCGAAAACTTCGACGCCCAAGGCCAGCAGCGCGAGCGGCTGTCGGACATGACGCGTCTGGTGCGGGTCAGCGACGATCCGGTCCTGACGGGCTAAGCAATCATATCCGTCTGCGCCACTCGCTCGGTCAGCAAATGCCGCAAAGGTCCGCGCACCCCGGTTTGTCCCGCTTGCGCCAGCCGCGCCGCGGCCCGGTCCAGTTGCACATCGCCCGCACTTGTCGCCAATCCGTGCAGGAACTGGGCGAGATAGCTCCGCGCAGCCGGATCATCGGCCCCATCCAGAAGGGCCACCGCATGGGCCAGATCATCTTTCAGCGCCAAGCGGTCCGGCGTCACGCGTTCGCTGCTCAGCGCGCGGGGGCCGAACTGCTTCATCTCGTCCGGCAGGGCATCCATCACCGCTTGTTGGAACACCGCAAGGCCATCGAGGGGCTTGTGCAGGAACAGCGCGGCCCCTGCATCCATCGCGGCAGTCTCGCGGTCGGGATCGCCGCTGAGCGCTAGGATGCCGTGCCCCCCGGCAGCCGCCAGCTCGGCGATCAGGCTTTCGCCGGGACCGTCGGGCAGACCCAGATCGACAATGGTGACGGCGGGTTGATAGGCGGCCAAATGGCGGTGCGCGGCAGCCAGACTATCGGCACGGCGCAACCGTGCGCCGCTTTTCAGGCACATCAGCCGCACGGCTTCGGCGGCAAAGCGGCTGTCTTCGACCAGCAGCAAACGTAAGCCCAGCAGAGGGCGCGTAGATGGGCGGCGGCGTGTCAGATCGGGCAGCGGGGTGAACGGGTCATCATCTGTCATGGGTCTTTCCCTTTGTGATGCCCTATCTGAGCCTCAAAAAGGTGAAGACGAGGTTAAGACGCGCAAGGCACCGAACACCGCCCCTGCGCGCACCTGTCCCTTGCAGGCGGGCGGGGCGCTCTACATAACGCCTCAACCCTTGTTTGATGGAGTGATCTGATGATTGGACGCTTGAACCACGTCGCCATTGCCGTGCCCGATCTTGAGGCCGCAGCGGCGCAATATCGCGACACGCTGGGCGCAGATGTCGGCCCCGCGCAGGACGAGCCGGATCATGGTGTGACGGTCGTGTTCGTGACCTTGCCGAACACCAAGATCGAGTTCCTGTATCCGCTGGGCGACAACAGCCCGATCACTGGTTTTCTGGAAAAGAACCCATCGGGCGGCATTCACCATATCTGCTACGAGGTCGACGATATCATTGCTGCGCGCGACAAGCTGGTCGCCAGCGGCGCGCGGGTTCTGGGCACGGGCGAGCCGAAGATCGGCGCCCATGGCAAGCCGGTCTTGTTCCTGCATCCCAAGGATTTCACCGGCACCCTCGTCGAGTTGGAGCAAGTCTGATGGGGATCACATCAGCGCTCGTTCTGTTTGCGGTGTTCTGGTTCATGCTGTTGTTCATCGCCTTGCCGATCAAGTTAGAGACGCAAGGGGATCGCGGCGAGCGTTTGGTGGGCACATCGGCAGGCTCGCCCGAGGTCACCCATCTGCGCAAGAAACTGCGCTGGGTGACCATTGTGGCGTTTGGGCTGTGGGTTCCGACCTGCGCGATCATCCTGTCGGGCCTGATCTCGGTCGATGATTTTGACCTCTATTCGCGGTTTGGGCCGGGCTCTAGCTGAACCGTTCCAGCTTTTGGTACAAATGGGTGAAGGTCGCGACGCCTAAGATCGGGATCACCAGGTTCAGGATCGGCACGGTCAGTGGGATCGCCATCAACACGCCCGCCATCCAAATGGTGACGGCGTGTTTGCGCCGCGCCACTTTCGCACCCGCGCGGCCCACCCGGCGCATGGCGACCAGTTGGAAGTATTCCCGACCGAGCAGGAATCCGTTCACGGCCCAGAAGATGAACAACGCAAAGGGCGCGAAGATCACATAGAGGATCAGTGCCAGCAGGTTCACCCCGATCATCAGCCCCAGAAACCCAAGCGTGTCGCGTAGAGTGTCGCTGATAGGTACAGGCTGTGCGGCGGGCAGGCTGGGGTAATGGCGATGCTCGACCGCGTCGGCGATCTGGTCGAGGAAGATGCCCGTGAAGGCCGAGGCAACCGGGATCATCAAGAAGACCGACAGCCCGAGGATAACGAAGACCGACGCGCCCGAGAGGACCTCGTTCAGCCAGGTGATCTCGCCAATCCAGGGCAGGGACACGCTTTCCGGCAACAGCACGTTCAGCCCCCAGATGGTGCCGAAGGTGATCGCGATCAGCAGCCCGAAGGTGAGGGCGAGGCCAAGAAATAGGACCTTGCGGAACTTCGCATCGCCCATTTGCCCGAGGGCGGCTGTGAAGCTTGAAAGGATCGCACCCATCAGCTGTCAGCCCATGTGGTGATCGCGTCGATATCCGGGCGCGGGCGCTCGGGCGGGACGGTGCCTTCGGTGCCAATATGGATGACGCCGGCTATGCGCTCGTCGGGCGACAGGCCGAAGCCGTCTTTGCGGAAGGCCTCGTCATGCGTGGCCCAGCCCGACAGCCAATTGGCCCCCCAGCCCGCCGCCATCGCGGCGTTCAAAAGCGCGAGGCACACCGCGCCTGCGGAATAGACCTGTTCGATCTGTGGGACTTTCTCCGACGGTTTCGGGGCCGAGACGACGACCACGGCAAGGGCGGATTGGGCATATTCGCCTGCGGCCTTGGCGATCTTTTCGGGATCAAGGCCCAGCTCGCCCCCGCGCGCCGAAACCCCTGCGGCGAGGCGGTCAAGGGCGGCGCGTTCCAGCACGATAAAGCGCCATGGCTCCAGCTTGCCATGATCGGGGGTGCGCGCGGCGGCCTCCAGCAGAGGGCGCAGGGCGGCGCGGTTGGGGGCGGGGCCCGTGAGCGTCTTGGCCGGGCGCGAGCGGCGCGATTGCAGGAAATCGAGCACAGGTTGGTTCGGGGCGAGGGGGGCGATCATCGGCGTCTCCGTAAGGTTGAGGGATACCTAAGAGGCGTTGCGCGCGATGCAAAGGGCGGGATTTGAGTATTTAGAGCAAGAAAGAGGGCAGGGCGCTTAGAAAAACAGGTCTTCGAGCTCGCTGAGGATGTGGCTATAGACCGCCTCCATATGCGGCGAGGGCTGACGCAACGCGATGGTCTCGGCCATCGGATCGGGGGCTGTGATCTGGCTGCCGGACATCTCTTCAAGCACGGCATGACCGCAAAATGGCACATAGACGGCTGAATACCCGCCCTCATGCGCCGCGATCATACGTCCATCGCACAGATCATCGGCCACATCGAGCATCATCCGCGTCATCTGCCGGAACGTCTCGGCGCTGGCCAACATACGGCCCAGCGGGTCAACGGCGGCGGCGTCAAAGCCGCAGGCGATAACGATGCAATCAGGATCAAAACGCTGAAGGGCAGGGATGACCAGACGCTCCATCGCCTCCAGATAGGTCGCATGACCTGCCCCCGGAGGCAGCGGGATGTTCATGTTGGCGCCGTCGCCGGGGCCTGCGCCTTGATCCTCGGCCTCGCCACTGTCCATCGGGTAATTGCGCTCTTGATGGATCGAGATGCTCAGCACATCGTCGCGGTCATAGAACACCGCCTCCGTGCCGTTGCCGTGATGCACGTCCCAGTCGATCACCGCGACACGCTCGGTCAGGCGCTGGGCGAAGGCGGCTTCCACGGCGATGGCGATATTGGCGAGCAGGCAAAAGCCGTTGGGCATTTCCGGCAAGCAATGATGGCCGGGCGGGCGGGCCAGCGCATAGGCGTTGCGGTGGCGGCCTTGCAGGACCGAGGCCAACGCGCCTTGCACCAGTCCCGAGGACTGGGCTGCGATCTCAAAGCCACCGGCCCCAAAGGGTGCGCGCGGGCCCAGCTCGCCGCCGCCTTGATCCGATAGGGCTTTGAACTTGCGCAGATAACTTTCGGGATGGACGCGCGCGAGGTCTTCATGGTTCGACATCGGCGCGCTCGTCAGGTCCAGATCGCCCATCAGGCCGGTCACATCGAGCAAGTTCTTCAACCGCCGCTTTGTCTCAGGATGCTCGGGCAAGCCATCGGCCAAAGGTTGCACCAACCCGCCCACGGGCAAGGTGAAGGCATAGTCGCCGCCACCATGCCACATGCACCTCTCGTCATGGAAGAACCCTGTGCGCATGGCGCTACCCCTCGTCCTTGCGGCGCAGGCGGTAGACGCCTTCGGGCAAATCCAACGCCGCGCTCAGATCGTTGAGCTGCGAGATCGACAGCGTGACCCGCATCAACCGATCCGTCTGTGCGCACTGCTGCTCCAGCGTCACGCAATCCTCAAAGGCGTTGATGACGATATCCTCACCCAGAGGCGTTGCCCCCTCGTCCACAAGGGTCACAACGGTCGCGTCAAAGTCATGCTCAATGGTAAACATGAGCCTGAGCCTAGATCATTTGGAGGGCGCTGCAATCCCGGCTTTTGCCTGACGGCGCAGATGCCAGCGGTAGATCAGGGGGGCGAGCACATGGTCGTAGGTTTTCACGGCGACCCAGTGCAGGCCCGGCACCGATACAAGCCGTGCAAGCCACCGGTAGCGCGGCATTTCCTGCCACAGCACAATGAAGGCCGGGATGCCCGACAGCAGCCGGTCGCCTTGGCGCACATAGAGGCGGCGCGCAGCCTGATCGGCGCTCAGCCCCCAGCGCGCCAGATTGCACGCGTTCAGATCGTCGAAGCTCAGCGGCAAGGCGCGTTTGTCGGCATAGGCGCGGTAGTGATCGATCTCGAATGAACAGACCGGGCATTGCGCGTTGTAAAGGACTTCGGTGTCTTGGGTCATGTATGATAGGTAGCGGTCCGGTCGCGTTCGCCAAGGGGGTCTGGAACGGCGCGACGCTTTGGCCTACATTTGCCACCGGGGTCAGGAGAGTGACGATGCGTGTGCGAATGATGATCGGGGTTGTGGCTGTTTTGGCGGTGCAGGCCTGCACAGTGGCGGCTCCGCAACAAACGTCTCGCCCTCAGGCCCCGCCCGCAAGTGCCGCCGCCGCGCCTGCGCTGTCGGCGGAGGTCGCATCGCGCAACTTCACCTCCGTTGTGGCGCGGGTTGAACCCGTTGCCGAGGCTGCCTGCCGCGCGCGCCTGCCCCGGGCCAATTGCGATTTTCAGATCGTGGTGGATGACCGCCTAAACCAAGGCGTCAACGCGTTTCAGACGCTCGACCGCAATGGACGTCCCATCATCGGCTTCACCATCGGTCTGATCGCCGATGCGCGCAATGTGGACGAGCTGGCCTTTGTGTTGGGCCACGAGGCCGCGCATCATATCGAGGGGCATATCCCGCAAACCCAACGCCAGGCGCAAGCGGGTGCGATTGCGGGGGCACTCTTGGGGGCCTTGATCGGGGGCGGGGATCAGACATTGATTGAGCAGGGGATGAATGTGGGCGGTTTTGTCGGCGCGCGGCGGTTCAGCCAGGATCACGAGCTTGAGGCCGACGCGCTGGGCACCGTAATCGCGGCGCGGGCGGGCTATGATCCTGTGCGCGGATCGGCGTTCTTTTCGCGTATTCCTGATCCGGGTGACCAGTTCCTCGGGTCACACCCGCCCAATGCCGCGCGGATCGAGACAGTGCGCCGGGTGGCGGCAGGGCTTTAGGGCCCGGTCCTAGCCGTTCTCGTCCTCGACAACGGGGTCAGGGAAGCTGGTGCTGATGATATCGCTGCGCAGGAAGGTGTCGATGTCACGCGACAGGCTTTCCACGCCATCGCTGATCTCGCCCATCACGGCAATGCCAAGCCCGACCGAGGCGGCGGTCAGCACAACCCAGTCAATCGTGGCCGCACCACTTTCATCGGCCCAAAAGGCGGCAATCTGGTGTCGCATGGAACGTCTCCTTAGCTTGGTCTGCGCCTCATATGGCACCGGAATTTGATTGAGAGCGGTCAGAATTAGGGCAGCTAAAGGGCATTTGATCTATTTCAGCGCTGTGGCGCGGGCCTCGGTGTTGATCTGCATCAAGGCCTGAGCGCGCGTGGCTGATACTGTGTCCAAAGGATATGCGAGCGGATGGAGATGACCCAATGGGCCAAAACATATTGAAGCGACACGCAGCCTTGGTGGACCGGATGGCCACGACGCTGGGCGTGGATCTGGAAGAAGCAACGATGCGCGGCGACATGCCGATGGATGATCTGGCTGAGGTCGTGCTGCGCTGTACCGGGTGCTCGAACCCCGACGGATGTACCAGCTGGCTGGGCGATCACGCCACCAGCGGAGCGGAACACGCGCCCGGCTATTGCCGCAACGCGTCCATGCTTGAGGGTCTGCGCGTCGAGGGGTGAGTTCGCCGCTGTTCAGATGCCTTCAAGATAAGGGGCAGGTCGAGGGGGCCTGCCCCTTTTTCGTGGGCAAGTGTGTTAAGGCGAACCGCCTTAGTCAAAAGACTTGGCCGAGATATTGAGGCTGCCCCACTCACGCAAAGGGATCGGGTGTGCCGCGTCGCGCGCGTCGGTCACGGCACAGCTGTGCGGGCCAACTGCCATGCCCACCGGATGGATTGTGCGCGCGTCCGCTTGGTTTGCGCGTAGCCGCACGACCCGCCGTTGCCGCACGGCCTGTGCCATTACAAGAATACGCGGGTCGTTCGGGGCGGACTCTTGCGGGGTCAATGCGAAGGCTGCAACGGTCTGCGCCATCCGTGCGCGCATCTTGTCTGAAAACAGCTCCGTCACCTTCGCCACCGCCATGGCTGCATCTTGGCCCAACCCCAAAGCATCTAGCTCAGGATGGCTGCGATGCAGGATCAGCGCCAGGGCATCAGCCTCTGATACGGTCAAACCTGTCAGGCGCATGCGGTAGTCAAAGCCCAACTCAATGCCGCCTTGATTGCCTTGATGCACGATGATCGGCAAACCCGCCTCTGTCATCGCATCCACATCGCGCAGGATGGTGCGGGGTGACACCTCAAGCTCGGTCGCAAGTGACACGCTGGTCTGGCGGCCTCGGTTCTGTAGCAAAAGCAGAATATGAAGAAGACGGGCGGCGCGCATAAGCTGTCCTCTAACATGACATAAGATGTCATATAAGCCCTGCTACAGGTTCAAGACCAGGTAAACGAGGACATACATGACATCCGTCAAAGCAGCAGGCCAGATCGCCGCGACGCCAGAGCGGGTTTGGGCCGTCATCACCGATGCGAGGGCCCTTGTAGCCGCAGACCTCGGGATCACCGCGATCGAGGGGGACATCGCAGCGCGCGCGCGGATCGCCTTGCGCGCCGACATTGCCCCCAAGCAAACCTTCCGATTGCGTGTCGCCACATTCGACCCGCCGCGTATCATGGTCTGGCAAGGCGGGATGCCGTTTGGGCTGTTTACGGGCACGCGCACCTTCACCCTGACACCGCAGGCGGGCGGGACTTATCTGCATATGCGCGAAGACTTCACCGGGCCTCTGGCGGGCTTGATCTGGAAGACCATGCCCGATCTCAGCCCGTCGTTCACAGCCTTTATCGACGGCGTCAAGCATCTCGCAGAACGGAGCGTTTCATGAACACCATTACCTACGGACTGGGCGCGGCAGATGATCCTTGGCAGCTGAAAACACCGCCCCTTAGCTCGGATTTTCTGGCGTGGCGCAATGACAGCCGCACACCGCCCGCGCTGGTGGTGCAGGTGGGTAAGACGCAACTGTCATATCAGTGGCGGGCGATTGCGGATGCCCAGGCGATGCTAAAGGCGCATGGCGATTGGATGGCGCTGGGCAATGCCGATGAAGGCAAGGCAACGAAACCCGAAACGCTGGAGGATTGGGCGCGCAGCCCCGACAATCCGGTGGGCGGCTATTATGGGCTGCGCAAAGGCTATCGGGGGCGGTTCGCCAATTATGTAAGTCCAGTTCTGGAGCTTCTGGACCTGGTCGAGTTGGAACATAATGCGCGCAACAACCGCATTCGCGCCAAATAGGGGTGCGCGGATGGCTTGACCCGGATCAAGGACGCGGCGTCAATCATCGATCATGATTGTGGAAAGGTAACCGCACCAGCAACCCGTAAAGGGGACCACCATGAAACCAATGGGCGACGTGAACTTTCACTACTGGCTGACGCTGGGCATGGCCAAGGCGGTTGGGGTCAACCTGACCGATGCGCTTCACAAGGGTCAGATAAGTCGCGCGCAATATGCCGATATCGTGACACGGTGCCGAGGCTGCACCATGGGGCGGTGACTGCACCACTTGGTTGGCCCGGCAAAGCAGGCTCGCTGACGAGGTGCCCAAAACCTGCGCCAATCACGAGACCTTCAAGGCGTTGCGCGCGGGCGAATCCCTGGCCGAGGATCTCTTGCCCGCGTAATCACACCGCTTGGCAAAGCATCCCCTTTTCCTGCATCGTGGCGCGGGGGAGAGGTAGCTCATGTCTTGGATCACGTCAGAAGCCACGCGGCTGAAAAACACCGTTGTCTGGAGTTGGGCCGGTTGGCGCGCCTCTTGGGCGACGGAGAAGACCTTGCGGCAATGGACACTGGCCAATGCGATCTCGGCGGGGTTGGCCTTCACGCTCGATCTCTCAACGGTCGAGCGGGCCTTGATCATCGGCTTTGGCCTGATGATCCTCGTGGCCGAGTTGATCAACACCGCCGTCGAAAACGTGGTCGACCGGATCGGGGCCGAGCACCACGAGATGTCGCGCAGGGCCAAGGATGCAGGCTCGGCCTGCGTGGCGGTCGCGGCGTTGACGGCGGGGATTATTTGGCTGGTGGTTCTTTTTGGCTGATCTGCGGGTGCTGGATGGTGTGATCTCGGATCGCGGGTCGAAATACGCCGTGTCGGGCTGCGCAGTGGGCTCGCGCGCGGAGGTCGATGCCGCTTTGAAGGCGCTCAAACGGACCAAGAAATTCGCCAAGGCCACGCATAATTCCTGGGGCGTGCTGTTGCCGGATGGCCCATTGAAAGCCGACGATGGCGAGGCCGGAGCCGGCAACGTGATCCTCGCCGTGCTGGAGGGAGCCGGGCTGGAAGGTCAGCTGGTGATCGTGACCCGCTGGTTCGGGGGTAAACACCTTGGGGGGGACCGGTTCCGCCATGTGAGGGATGCGGCGAAGGTGTGGGTAGACGGGTTGTAATGTATGGGCGGTGTATATACATTAGACCCTGATGGCGATACGCTGGGATGACGGCAAGAATGCGAGATTGAAAGCCGAGCGTGGGTTCGGGTTCGAGGATGTGGTCGAAGCGCTGGAGGCGGGCTGCTTTCTGGCCGACGAGGAAAACGACGCTGCTGGAAGGTTAAACCAGCGCGTTCTGTTTGTAAGACTGGCTGATTATGTCGTTGTCGTGCCGTATGTGAGGGATGGCGATGACCGCTTTCTAAAGACGGCATTTCTCAGCCGGAAAGCAACACGAAGGTTCTTGAGGGGCAACTGACATGGGCAAGATCGACTTGGACCCGGTTCCGTTTGACGACGAGGAACGCGAAGACATGGAGGCGGCGGATCGCGCCTTGGATAGGCTCGAAGGCCCTATTGATCCTGTCAGACGTGACGAATGGCAGGCCCTGGCCCACGCCACCACGAACCCGCCGAAGAAGCAAATTTCAGCGCGCTTGTCGGTGCATGACTTGGCCAAGCTGAAGGCCAAGGCGATGGAAAAGGGTATCCCTTACCAGACTTTGCTGGGGTCGATTGTGCACCAATATGTCGAAGGACGGTTGGTGGAGAAGGATTAGGACCTTAGAGTTTGTTGTCTCTTTTCTTTCGACCTAGGTTGACCATAGCGATATCTGCGACTCTCAATGTGCTCGAACTATCGTCAACCTCTGATTTTGCAAAAGGGAGTGGCGCCTGACTGATTATCATACAGATTAACCTCTGATAATTCGAATACTTCTCTGGAGTGTTTCCATCGACTTCTGCTTTTCTACTTCTCAATAAATGACGGGCTGCCAATGTAGAAAGCGAGTCCCTCATTACAAATTTCTTTGGGCGCCAGATTGCAAGAAACTTGGATGAATAAGTGATTGAAGGTCGTGCAGGCCCCCGTGAGAACCGGAAATTGCGCGTGGCCTGAAATACATCTTCGAGTGATGGCTCTTTCATCTGTTGAAGCATTTTCCGAACTTCATCATGGGATGCTTTTGTGCCAAGCCGACCAAGATCAAAGCCATAAATGAATGAACGAAACATGTGATTGTCTTGCAGGATTGACATTTCGCCGAAAGGCCGATTTTCCGACATATACTCACCCCAATCACGCCGTTGAAATAAGTAGTCTTCTTTCGCCTTCTCCCATTCCAATTCGGAAAGTCGCTTCGTATCAATGTCCATCAGGTCTCTGTAACAGGTTTTCCCCACAAATCATATTCCCCCGCCTCGTCCACCTCGACCTCGACCAGATCTCCGACGCTCAACCCTTCGGTCCCCTCATCGATAAACAGGTTCCCATCGATCTCGGGCGCATCGGCTTTCGTGCGGCAGGTCGCGATCCCGTCCTCGTCAATCTCGTCCACGAGGACCTCCATCCGCTGCCCGACCTTTGCCGCGAGCTTCGCCTCGGAGATGGCTTGCGCCTTCTCCATGAACCGCTCCCAGCGCTCCTGCTTGACCTCGGGCGCAACATGATCCGGCAAATCCGCTGACCGCGCGCCCGCGACGTTTTCGTATTGAAAACAACCCACACGGTCCAGTTGCGCCTCGTCAAGCCAATCCAGAAGATACGAAAACTCCGCCTCCGTCTCGCCCGGATAGCCCACGATGAAGGTCGAGCGGATGGTCATGTCGGGGCAAATCCCACGCCACTCAGCGATCCGCTCCAGCGTCTTTTCGCTGGCCGCCGGCCGTGCCATCCGGCGCAGCACATCAGGGTGTCCGTGTTGGAACGGCACGTCAAGATAGGGCAGGATCAGACCGTCGGCCATCAGGGGGATCAGGTCGCGGACATGGGGATAGGGATAGACGTAATGCAGGCGCACCCACGCGCCCAGAGACCCCAAGTCACGCGCGAGGTCCGTGATATGGGCCCGGTGGCCGCGATCCTCGGCATGTTTGATATCCACGCCGTAAGCGCTGGTATCCTGCGAAATCACCAGTAATTCCTTAACGCCCGCCGCGACCAGCTTTTCCGCCTCGCGCAGCACCGCATGGGCTGGCCGCGATACCAGCCGTCCGCGCATATCGGGGATGATGCAGAACTTGCACTTGTGATTGCAGCCCTCGGAAATCTTCAGGTAGCTGTAATGCCGAGGGGTCAGCGACACGCCCCGCGCCGGGATCAGATCGACGAACGGATCAGGGTCCGGCGGCACGGCGGCATGGACCGCGTCCAGCACATCCTCGTATTGCTGCGGCCCGGTGACGGCCAAAACCTTCGGATGCGCCCCGGTTATATACTCCGGTTCGGCCCCCAAGCAGCCTGTCACGATAACCTTGCCGTTCTCGGCCAAAGCCTCGCCAATGGCGTCGAGGCTTTCGGCCTTCGCACTGTCCAAAAACCCGCAGGTGTTGACGATCACCGCCCCCGCCCCGGTGTAGTCCGGCGAGATCGCATAGCCCTCGGCGCGCAGTTTCGTCAGGATCCGCTCGCTATCGACCAGCGCTTTGGGGCAGCCAAGCGAGACCATGCCAATCGTTGGCTGGCCGGGGCGCGGCGCATCGCGGGTGACGATTTTCGGCGCGATGTCCGGGCGAAGGGAAGGGGGGTTCTGTGCCATATCCGCCGCTATAGTCCCAAGGCGACAGCGACGGAAGGCTTTGCGGTACAGTCTGCGCTAGAACGTGAACTCGTAGGTCGCGCGCAGGCCCATATCGCGCACGTTCTCGCGCACTTTGCCTGCATCCAGATCGACGCTCAGATAGCCGCCGCCCAAGGCCGCGCCGAAACCGACACCGATGCGCGGCGACACGAAGCTGGTCGATCCACCGAGCGTGCTGGTGTTGGACGCCGCGTCCGCCGACAGGCTGATATAGGGCAGGATGCCACTTGCGAGCGGGGCGAGCGGCTCCACCTTTGCCCCCACATTCAAGGTCACATTGCTGACCGTGTTGGCCGCCACTGCGCCCCCGGTGCCGAAAAAGGCGGGCAAGGTTTCGCGGTAGCCCGACAGTTTACCGAACGGGGTCACGTTGAAGCGCCCGCCGGTGTAGCTGCCGGTCAGCGTCATCGAGGCTGACACGCGGTTGGAATTGAAAGTCGTCCCTTGCGTCTGATACTCAGGCCGCGCGACCGACACGAAACCGTCAAGGAACAGATCGCCGCCGAAGCGCTTGGCGAAATAGGCACCGATGGCCAGCGAGGTCACTTCCGAGCGGGTCGCCCCGCTGGTGATATCGACGCGGCCATAAGCCAAAAGCGCACCGACCAGCAGGTCGTTCGAGATCAGCGTATCGACACCGGCGACGACATCGCCGCTCCAACCGTCAAAGCCGCCTTGATAGCTGCGCCCTTCAGCCGCGATCCAGGCGTTCCAGTCGGGCTGGCCGAACTGGCTTTGCGCGCCGGGCAGGTTCTGGGTGCTGAGGAAGACACGGTTCTGGCTCGCGGTGTTGTCACGCCCGCCGCCCAAACGGTTCTGGGTGTTGTTGGATACACCCGTGCTGGAGGCGTCGGTCTGGCTGTTCGCGCCGATGTTGGACGTGGCTTCGGTGATCGCGCCACCGGTTGTTTCGCCCTCTGCGGCAGCCGACGACGCGCAGGTAATGTTGACAAAGCCGTCGCCCACGCCGCCGCCAGACCGGAATGTGACACTCACCGCGCCGGCTGGCACCGTATAACTGGCGGGAATGGGAAATACCGGAAAGAAGGCATTGCTAGGCTGCAAGGCCGGCAGGCCGGTAGAGACGCCGGTCGCCAAGGTAAATACGTCGCCGGGCGAGGCTAAGATGGTCACATTGTTGCCGCCATGGGGCAAAACAAAGCCATTGGTCGCCGCGCAGGTTTGGGTCGGAAAGGCGGCACCCCCCGCGAGGGCACGGTCTGGCAGGATGGTACCGAGGACGAAAGTAGATGTGGCAATCGCGCCAATGGCAAGGGATCGAACGACGTGTTTCATCATGGTCTGGACCGTTTCTGCTAACTGGTGAATGCTGTGCCCCCGCAGTGGCGGGCTTGTGGATAAGCTACATAGGCTCCGTTCCCGCCTGCAAGGAGGCATATGTTGAGGTCTACACTTCTGAATCGTCGTGATGTTTTGGCCACGGGTGCTGCCACGGTGTTGGGCGGTTGGACGAGCGCTGGCCTTGCGCAGACACCTAACGCGGCCCATCCGTGGGCCTTTAACACGCGCACTCACATTGCAGCGTCTCGCATTGTGCCTGTGGCTTCTGAGAAGGCTGCCCGCGACGCGCTTGCTTCCGCGCGCGCCTCTGGCGGCGGCTTTTCCCTCCGCTCGGGCGGTCATTGCTTCGAGGGGTTGTCGCAGCACCGCCAGACCGTTCTGAACCTTGGTCCGCTCAACCATGTCGAGATGATCGGCCCCGACCGCCTCCGCGTCGGCCCCGGCGCGCGGATTGGCGACGTAAATGCCGTCACCGGGCCGCGTGGCCGCGTGCTGCCTGCCGGGTTTTGCCAAGGCGTCGGCATCGGCGGGCATATCGGCGGTGGCGGTCTTGGCCTTTATGCCCGCGCCTTCGGCACCGCCTCCGATCACCTAGAGGCCGCGCGCGTTGTGCTGGCGGGTGGCCGCGCCGTGACTGCGAGTGCCGACAGCCACCCCGATCTGTTCTGGGCCTTGCGCGGCGGTGGGTCCGGCAGTTTCGGGATCGTCACCGACTTCACCTTCCGTCTGCGCGCTGTCACCCGCGTGATCTATATCCAGATGTTCTGGGAAAGCACGCCCGAGGTCGTCGCCCCCGTGGTCACCGAATGGCAGCGCCGCGCGGCAACCTTGCCGAACGGGATCGGGTCGGTGATGTTTTTGCGCGCTTTGCAAAACGGGCTCGTGCAGGCTCGTATGTTGCTGCATTCGGTTGTGGGCGAGGATCAAGCCATCCCCGCCGCGCGCATGATGCACGACATCGCGCCGCCGAGCCTCGACCCGATCATCAACATCCTGCCACCCTATGAGGTGGCCGAGGCGATCTGGCCGCGCGACTATAACCCAAGCTTTGACACCAAACTTGTGGCCAACCTGCAAACCCGTCCCACTGCGCCCGGGCGCTGGCTGCAAGTCCTGACGGCGCTGGCGCAGCGGCCGGATCAGGGGCTTTCGGTTAACCTCGATCTGCTCGGGGGGACGGTGGACGGACCGTCCGTGTCCGACACCGCCTTTCCCCATCGTGGGACCACCTTGATGACCGCGCAATACGAACTGCGGCTTGATGACCGCTCGCCGCGTGCGGCGCAACTGGACTGGATGCGCGCGCTTCAGGCGATCACTGCCGTGGATGCCAATGAGATGGCATATGTGAATTACCCCGACCGTGACTTGGACGATTACGCGCGGCGCTACTGGGGGGCGAACCTACCGCGATTGCAGGCGATCAAGGCGCGTTATGATCCGGACAACCTGTTCCAGCATGCACAATCGGTACCGCTGCCCTGAACGAAAAAGGGCCCCGAAGGGCCCAATCTCAGGTCTTTGAGAGCCGCTTTAGAAGCTCATCTCATAGGTCGCGCGCAGCCCCAGATCGGTGACATTCGACCGGATCCGGCCCGCATCCACGTCAATGCTCAGGAACCCGCCAGCAAGCGCTGTCGAGAAACCCGCGCCCAAACGTGGGGCCCAATACGTGTCGCGCCCACCCGCGGTGCTGTCGGTCATGCCGTAATCAACCGCCACGCTGATATAGGGCAACACCCCGCTGTCGAATGCTGCAAGGGGCGACAGGCGCGCGCCCACAGACGTGTTCAACCGCGTGATATCGTTGGCGGCTACGGCACCATAGGCAGGTTGCGCCTCGCGGTAGCCGTTCAGCTTGGCAAAGGGCGCGATATCGAGGCCAAAGCCTTCGTAATTACCGCTGATCGCGAACGAGCCCGAAACCCGGCTCGCCGTAAAGGTCGCGCCGTTGACATCATAGGCCGGGCGCGCAAGCGATAGATAGCCATCCGCCAGCCAGTCGCCTTGCAGGCGCGTGGCGAAATAGGCCCCGACCGAGGGCGAGTTCACTTGCGTGTTGGTGGCACCCGCCGTCAGGTCCTGGCGTCCATAGGCCACAAGCGCGCCGACGATCAGGCGGCTCGAGATCAGGCGATCCACGCCCAAGACCAAATCCAGTGTCCTGCCGGTGGTCGCGCCATTCAGGCTGCGGCCCTCAAGCGAGACCCAAGCGTTCAACTCGGGCTGGCCAAACTGGCTTTGTGCGCCGGGCAGGTTCGAGGTCGACAGGAAGACGCTGTTCTGGGTGACCTGGTTGTTCGGGCCATTGCCATTGAGGCGCGCTTGGGTGTTGCGCGAGGTGGCGGTCTGGACGGCGGTGGTCTGGGTGTCGATGAAGGCGCTGCCTGCGGCTGGTGCAGGGCAAGAAATTAGCGCGCCACCTGCTTGCTGAGCAAAGACGTAGACGCCGTTCTCCGTTGCCGTCAGCGTAAAGGGCTGGGCGGGGGTGGTGATCACGGCGCTGGGCGTGGTGACCTTGACGGTGCCGATGAAGTCTTCGACCGCCACGTTAACAACATCCCCAATGCTCAGCGTCAGGTTTAGGATAGGGGCGTCATTGCGAAAGGAATGGGTGCCGACCGATGCACAGGTGTGGTTGACGGCTTGTGCCTGCGCAGGCCCGCTGGGCACGACAGCAGCCGTTATCGCCGCAAGCCCAAAGGCGAGGGCGGTCGCAAAGCGTTTCGGGCGGATCAGTTCAAAGGGTCTGTGCATGGGGCGATCTTTCACTAAGTCTCGATTTTCGACGATACAGACGCGCAAATCCGACTCGGGCCACGCAATTCTCTTTACAACCAGAGCTTTATGGCAAACCTCTCTCGCTTGGATCAAGTGCTCGCCCTGCATTTTTCGCAGCCTTTCGACCAAATCCCCTCAGATTTCCCACTTTTGCCGCGCGCAGGCGGCTGATACCCTTCAACGTGCACATAAAAGGGGCGCAACATGCGGTGGGTTTTCCGAATTCTTGGGGTGATCGTGGCGGTCGTCGTGCTCGCGGTGGCGGCCTTGTTCATCATCCCGTCCGAGCGGATCGCCCGGATGGTCACCGAGCAGTTCTCCGCAGCCACGGGCCGCAGTTTGACGATCTCGGGTGAGGTCAGCCCAACGATCTACCCGGTGCTCGGGGTGCGCGCGGGTGGCATCGCGCTGGCCAATGCCGATTGGTCCGAGGCAGGCCCGATGTTGACTGCCGAGCAGCTATCGGTTGGCGTCCAATTGATACCACTGTTGTCCGGCAGCATCGAGATCGAGGAGGTCGTGATCACCTCTCCGCGCGTCTTGCTGGAGCGGCGTGCTGATGGGCGCGCGAATTGGCAGTTTGAAACAGCCGCCGCGTCCGAACCTGCCGCCACCACGACGGACGGCCAATCGCAGCAACCTGCGCAGGCAGCGTCAAGCGGGCTGTCGCGGATCAGCCTCGCGCGGGGTGTGCTGAGCGATGCGTCGGTGCAATTTACAGACGCGCTCAGCGGACAATCGGTGTCGATCACGCAGCTTGATCTGACCGTCGCGCTGGATGGCGATACGGGCCGCGCGCAGCTATCTGGCGACGCGCAGGTCAACGGCCAAGCCTTGACCTTCGAGGCGGGGTCCGGCGACCTCAACCGCATGATCTCGGGGCAAGTTGAGGCGATCGCGCTGGCCACCACAATCGGCGATGTCGATCTGTCCTTTGACGGGCGCGCCGGGCTGTCTCCCTTGACATTGGATGGCGCGGCCCGGCTGCAAGCACCGCGTCTTGATCCGGTGTTCAACCTGATTGGCCAGCCAACCCCTAGCCTGCCCGGCAATCTGGGACGCAATCTGGCCTTTGCAGGCGACGTCACCTTGACGCCGGATGGCGCGGGGGCCGTGTTCTTGCGCAATGCAACAGCCACGCTTGGCGGCAACGCACTTGCGCTGGAAGCGGATCTGGCGTTGGGCGCTCCGATTAACCTGACCGCGCGCATTACCGGCGGCGCGCTCGATTTCTCGTCGCTAACCTCCGGCGGTGCGGCGTCCACGGGCGGCGGAACAGCACCCGCCGTGACCACAAGCGGTTGGCCGCGTACGAATATCGACGTGTCGGGCCTTGCGGCGGCCAATGCCAATATCGCCGTGAGCGCCCAATCGCTGAACCTTGGTGTGGTGCGCTTGGGGGCGATTGATGCCACCGCCGTGTTGGATCGGTCCCGCCTCGTGACAACCTTGCGGCAGGTCTCTGCCTATAATGGGTCCATCACGGGCGAGGTGGTCGTGAACGGGCGCGGCGGGCTGTCGCTGGGCGGTAACATCCGCGCGAACGGCGTGGCGTTGCAACCCTTGCTGCAAGACCTCGCCGATCAGGACCGTCTGATCGGGACTGCGAATGTGGGGCTGCAATATCTGGCGGTGGGCAACTCGATGGATGCGCTGATGCGTTCGCTGTCGGGCAGTGCGTCGGTCGCTGTCGGGCAGGGCGAGCTTCTTGGCCTCGATCTCGCCGGGATGCTCCGCAATTTCGATGCATCGTTTCGGGGCGAGGGGTCCAAGACTGTGTTCAATGGCATCACTGCGACGGCGGCTATTGCAAATGGCGTGGCCAGCAATTCCGACCTCGTGTTCGATGCGCCTTTGGTGAAGGCGACTGGGCAAGGCACCGTCGATATCGGCAGCCAGTCGATGAACTACCGCTTCACGCCGGTCGCGCAAACCGGCGGTGCAGGCATCGCCATTCCGGTCATTATCGAGGGGCCCTGGCGCGACCTCAGCTTCCGGCCAGACCTTGAGGGGCTGGTGAACCAGAACCTTGCCGAGGAACGCGAAGCACTGGAACGCGAAGTGCGCGAGCGCGCCGAAGAGGCCCTCCAACGCGAACTGGGCGTCGATGTGGACGCGGCAGGCGGCAATGTGGAACAAGCGGTGCGCGACCGTGTGGACCAGCAGGCTGACGAGTTGCGCAATCAAGTGGAAGACCAATTGCGCGAAGGGCTTGGCCGTCTTTTGGGCGGCAACTGATGCAGATCGGGGCCTTCGCGATTGTGGTGCCGGATTACGACGCGGGCATCGCGTTTTACGTGGGCAAGCTGGGTTTTGAGCTGGTCGAGGACACCGACCAAGGCGGCGGCAAGCGCTGGGTCTTGGTGCGACCCAAAGGCGGGGGCGTGTCGATCTTGCTCGCGCAAGCCAAGGGTGAACCGCAAGTGGCCGCCATCGGCAACCAGACAGGCGGGCGCGTCGGCTTCTTTCTGGAAAGCGATGATTTCGCCCGCGATTACAAGGCTTTTACCGAAGCAGGCGTACAGTTCGAGGAGGCACCGCGGCACGAGACCTATGGCTCTGTCGCCGTCTTTCGCGACCCGTTTGGCAATCGCTGGGACTTGTTGGGACGGCCTTGATGCGCAGCCTCGGTGTCCAAGGCCGCACGATGCTGCGCCGCCTGAAGCCCTGCGATACGCAAGCGTTCCTCGCCTATCGGCGCGACCGGCAAGTCGCACTCTATCAAGGCTGGTCGCAAATGGATGCGGTCGGAGCGCGCCGCTTTCTAACCCATTGCCAAACCTCACCTTTATTCCCGCGCGGCGATTGGTGCCAGATCGCCATCGTCGATCCTCATGCCCCGCAGCGCCTGCTGGGCGATATGGGGCTGGGCACGTCCGAGGACGGTCAAACGGTCGAGATTGGCATAACCCTCGCGCGCAGCTCCCAAGGCCAAGGCCATGCGATGCGCGCGCTGGACCTCGCGATCCGGCTGATTTGGGCCCAAAGCGGGGCGGCGCGGGTTGTAACCTATTCAGATGCACGCAATCTCCCGTCAATTCGCCTGACCGACCGCCTGGGCCTGCCCGGCAAGCACCGCGTCGCGACCGCGTTCCAAGGCAAGCCGTGTCACGAGATCGGCTATGTTCAAAATCACCCTACGAGCGGTGGTCTAACGAAGCGTTAACATGTGTAAGATTTGGCGACTCAAAGGCGGCACAATGCGTGGCGCTGGAAAATACCATTATTAAAGAAGGCTTTGCGCAACCCGCACAACCTCCCATTCAGGCACGGCCTCGGTGTCCGCATCTGAGAACGCCGCAATTGTCGGCGCGCGCGGATGGTCCGGGAAATGCCACACCCCGCAGGTGCTGCCGGGGCCTGCGCCGGGATGGCCAACGACACGCCCTAGGCCGTCGTATTGCGCAATAAACAGCCCCAAACCAGCCTCGATCCGCCGAAAGGGACGGCCCGGAGCGGCGTCGAGAATGGGATAGCCGCGCAGCATGTCATCCAGCCGTGCCTTGGGCAAAACCGTGCCGCCCATCAGATCGCTCAAGACCTGCGCAGCCGCCCGCGCGGTCCCGATCATGCAACCGTGGTAGACCCAAGCCGGATCGTAGCGCAGCGCGACATCCTTATGCAGTCCCTCGAAATCGCCGAGCGTCTGGGCAAGGCGAAATCCCGCCTCCGGGAAATTACGCGCGATAACAGAGGCGTAGTCACCCCACTGTGCCTCCACCGCCTCGCGCACGAAAAGCGAGCCGACATTGGAATAGGCCCACCCCTCGTCCGGCGCAAAAAGCAGCTGATCGGGGCGGACGGCGGCTAAGAGGTCCGTGCGGCTCCACGCCCGCTCGCCCGCCTCGACGGCCCGGTGATACGCGGGCAGACCGCCGTAATCGGGCACGCCGCTGCGATGTTGAAGGAGGTGGCGCAAGCTGTAGGGTTTGCCGGGCAGGGGCGTGTCTAGCGCAAGCCGCCCCTCATGAACCAAGCGCAGCGCGCAGATCGCGAGGATGGTTTTGCTGAAACTCCACCACGCGAAAGAGGCGTCGTCGGGCGCAGTCCCACCGACCGCGCCGTCTTTTGTTGTCCAGGCGGTGTGAAGCGCCGGAATGGCCTAGCGCCGCCGATCCCGACGCGCGCTCATCGGCTGGAACGCAACGCCCACATGGGCCTCGCAATAGGGCTTGCCCGCCTGCGAAGGCAGACCGCAGAACCAGAAATCGTCCGTCGCAGGATCGCCCACAGGCCACTTACACGTACGCTCGGTCAGCTCCATCAGGCCCAGTTTCAGCGCCTTCTTTTCGACCTCGGACACCTTTGCGAGGGCCTCCGGGCTGATCTCGTTCGTCGAAGGTTGCGGCGGCAGGGGCTGGCCTGCGGGCACAATCGTCTTGCGGAACGGCACCGGGGCCGACGGCGCAGGCGTGGCCGCAACCGGTTCGGGCGTGGGCTCAGGTGCCGGTTTGGGCGCTGCGGGCTTCGGGGCGGGCGCTGCGGCCTTTTCCTTGGGCTCAGCGGCGGCGGCGGCCTTTGCGGCAGGCGAGCCGCCCCCGCCATTGCGGTTCGACAGGCCCAAACGGTGCACCTTGCCGATCACGGCATTGCGGGTCACACCGCCCAATTCCTTGGCGATCTGGCTCGCACTTTTGCCCTCGCCCCACATGGTTTTCAGGGTCTCTACACGCTCGTCGGTCCACGACATGGGCCTGTTCCTCATCGCAAAAGCCACAAACGACAAAGACCGGGGATGCCCCGGCCCTCGGTGTGGCGGTCAAATCTCAGGCCTCTATTGTAACCACCTCTAGGGGGGATACAAGGAGCGCCGAACAGGAGCGTTAAGATGACAGATATCACAGGCATGGGTGTGCGCCGCTTTGGGCGGGTCAATTGGCTGGGCCTCCAGACGCTGATCGAGCGGGAAACCCGCCGCTTCCTCACCGTCTGGACGCAAACCTTGGCCGCACCTTTGGTCACCGCCGGGTTGTTTCTGACCGTGTTTGCGCTGGCGATTGGCCCGCGGCGGGGCGATGTGATGGGCGTGCCGTTTGTCGAATTCCTTGCCCCCGGCATTCTGATGATGACGGTGATCCAGAACAGTTTTGCCAATACCTCGTCGTCGATCGTGATCTCGAAGGTGCAGGGCAACATCGTCGATACGCTCATGCCGCCCTTGTCGGCGGGCGAGTTGGTGACTGGCTATCTGGTCGGCGGGATTCTACGCGGCTTGATCGTGGCGGTGACGATTTCCGTGGCCCTTATGCTGGTGCTGGGCGTGAGCATCGCGCACCCGCTTTGGGCGCTGACATTTGCCGTCTTGGGCGCTGCATTTCTGGGGGCTTTGGGCATCGTGGCAGCGATCTTTGCCGAGAAGTTCGACCAGATGGCTGCCGTGACCAATTTTATCATCGTTCCGCTGAGCTTTCTGTCCGGCACCTTCTATTCGATCGAGGGGTTGCCCGGCTGGATGCAGACGCTGACCCACCTGAACCCGGTGTTTTATCTGATCGACGGGGTGCGCTACGGGTTTATCGGGGTGTCCGACAGCTCGCCCTGGTTGGGGCTCGTGGTGTGCGTGGTGGCGACGGGCGCGGTGGTTGCGCTGTGTCACCACTGGTTCAAGATCGGGTATCGGTTGAAGGCTTAACCGGTCTGCGCAACGCCTCGCGCCACGCCAAAAGCGCTGCCCCGCTGACGATGATCAAAGCCCCCAGCACCGACACCGCGTCCGGGATCACTCCGAACAGCCACGCGTCATAGAGCGCGGCAAAGACCAGCGTCGCATAGGTCATCGGCAGGGTTAACGTCGCATCGGCAAAGCGCATCGCCTGCAAGAAACACGTCTGCGCGCAGGCCATCAGCACGCCGAGTGCGGCCAGCGCCCCCCATTGCGCCCCGGTCGGCATCTGCCACACGGCCAGCACCGCCACCGTCGCGATGCAAACGCCGATCCCATTGTTAATAATCAGGATTTGCAGCGGGCTTTCCATCCGCGCGAGGCGCTTGATGCAGATCACCTCCACCCCCATCATCATCGCGGCCCCCAAGGCCAGCAAGGCCGCGACCTGAAAGCTGTCGGGGCCGGGGCGTAGCAAAACCAGCGCTCCGCCAAGCGCAATCCCGGCCGCCGCCCAACGCCAAGGCCCGACCTTTTCGCCCAGCAAGGGGATCGCCAGCATCATCGCAAAGACCGGGTTCAGGAAACTGATCGCGGTGGCGTCCGACAGCGGGATCCGGGCGGCGGCGGCAAACATAAGGCTGACGCCCGCCCAGCCGAAGATGCAGCGTGCAAGGTGTAGGCGCAGGTTCGGGCTCTCGATCCTCGGGCGCAGCACCAAGGCGGCCATGCCAATCGCGAGGGCTGCAAACAAGAACCGCCCATGGCTGACCTGAAACGGATGCAGCGGCGCGCCCAACGTGTCCGTGCCCAAGGCTTTGGCCAGCAAGGTCGTCGCCGCAATAAACGCGGTCGCCACCAGCATCGCGCCCACCGCATAGGCAGGCCGGTTCGGGATATCGAGGGGGGAGGCCATCACGCGCACTTCAATTGCAAATCGAGCAGGCCTCAGCCATAGTCCCCGCCAAACAATAAGCGACAGACATAATCGCGAGCAGCTCAATGAAACACGCCTTCCTATCGACACTCTTCGTCCTTGCCATCACGCTTCCCGCGCAATCGGGCGTGATCGAACGCGCTTGCCTGAGCGCAGACCGCTCCGCCGCCACACCGCATCTCTGCGGGTGCATCCAATCCGTTGCCGACCAAACGCTGCGAGGCTCCGAGCAACGCAAGGCCGCGAGCTTCTTTCGCGACCCACACCGCGCGCAAGAGGTGCGCCAGTCGTCCAACCGCTCCGACCGTCAGTTCTGGGATCGCTACAAAGCGTTCGGGGCGGCCGCCGAGAGCTATTGCGGATAAAGGCGTCGCAGCAAGCCGTCCGCAGCCGCCTCGATCAAGCCGTAAGCCTTTGTAAACCCATCGTCATAGTAGGGGTCCGGCACATCTGTGTCGCCCAAATTAGGCGCGTCGCTTAAGGTCAGTCGAAGATCCGCCTTGGCACCGTCAGGCCGCATGCGTTCCAGTGCGGCCAAGTTGCTGCGATCCATTGCGAGGATATGATCGAAGGCGTGAAAATCCTGCGACGTGATTTGGCGGGCGCGCAAATCTGACAGATCAATGCCCCGAGACGCCGCTTCCGTCACGGCCCTCGGATCAGGCGGATTGCCCACATGCCAAGCGCCCGTGCCTGCGCTGTCGATCTCAAGATTCCGGTTGCCCGCCTTGGCGCGCAAGACCCCCTCCGCCGTGGGTGAACGGCATATATTGCCAAGACAGACATAGAGGACACGGATCGTCACAGCCCAATGCCCCGCCTTTTCTTGCCCAAAATACTCACTCCAACACAATCCGCTGCAGGACCGCACCATCGTCCCCAAACACCAAGATCTCATCCCCGGACACCACCAAGACGCGGCCTCGCATCACGGTCACTGCTTCGGCCACAACCCCTTCAGGCAGCACAATCGCCTCCGGCAACGCCAAGGGCGGCTCGGCGCTCGGGAAGCGGATGACAATCACCGAGAAGATCGCTATCAACCCGCCGATCATCGTGATGGTTAACACCGTCACCAACACACGCAGGAAGCGCAGGTTGCCTGGCTCCGGCATATCGATTGGGTCTTCGCTCATGTCTGTCCCCGCCTCCGGCGCGCAAATTTTGCAGGTAACGATTTCCGAGAACCCGCCCCCGCGTCTGGATAAGGCACTGGCGCGCGATGTGCCAGAGGACGCGCAACTGTCGCGCACGCGGCTCGGCAAGCTGATCGAGCAAGGGGCCGTGCGGCGCGGGGGCGAGGTGCTGAGTGCGCTGAAGACCAGCGTCTCCGAAGGCGATGTGATCGAGATCACCGTAGGCGCGCCCGCCGAGCTGGATCTGATGGCCGAGGATATCCCCCTCGATATCGTCTACGAGGATGCGAGCCTGATCGTGGTCAACAAACCCACCGGCATGGTCGTCCATCCCGCGCCCGGCGCGTGGAGCGGCACGCTTGTGAACGCCCTGATGCATCATTGCGGGGATAGCCTGTCGGGGATCGGGGGCGCGAAACGTCCCGGTATCGTGCACCGGATCGACAAGGAAACGACGGGCCTCTTGGTGGTTGCCAAGACCGACAAAGCCCATGCGGGCCTCGCCGGTCAGTTCGCGGCCCACACGGTCGAACGGGAATATACCGCCATTTGCTACGGGGTGCCGGATCCGGCGGATCCGCGTCTCGCGGGCCAATCCATCGTGCGGTTCGAGGCTGGTGGCGTGCTGCGCGTCACGGCCCCCATTGGGCGGCATCGGGCGGATCGTCAGAAGATGGACGTGGTGCCGGGCGGGCGACATGCCGTGACCCGCGCGCGGATCGAGGAAAGCTTTGGGACACCGCCGACGCTCGCGCGCGTGACCTGCTGGCTGGAGACCGGGCGCACCCATCAGATCCGGGTGCACTTGTCGAAGATCGGGCACGGGCTCTTGGGCGATCCGACCTATGGGGGGGCGCGCAAACTGTCGCCCAAGGCGCTGAGTGAGACGGCTCGCGAAGCCGCCGGGGCGTTCCCGCGTCAGGCGTTGCATGCCGCAACCTTGGGGTTTGTGCATCCCGATACTGGCGAGACGGTGCGGTTTGCAGGCGAGGTGCCGGGAGATATGGCGGGCCTGTTGGAGGCGCTGCGCGGGAGCCAAATCCTCACGTGAGGATTTGCGAAACTCCATGTGGAGTTTTGGGCCGCCGCGATTGTTTCATGCGCGCACTTGCACGTGAGATGTGTGTCCTAGGCCTTTATGTGCGCAGGTGTTGATCCTATCTTCTGGATATCGAAAGCGCATGGGGGCCTCTTGAAATCCCGTTAGCGCAATCTTAATTCGATTAACATAAGCGGCATGTCCGCGACGAGAGACGACGACGGAGGGGACATTCATGGCCAATTACGCAAATCTGCCCGCACCAACCCCGGAAGGCGGTCTGAACCGCTATATGCAAGAAATCCGCCGCTTCCCCATGCTGGAGCCGGAAGAAGAATACATGCTCGCGAAGGCTTGGGTCGAAGAAGAAGACACCGGGGCCGCGCATAAGATGGTAACCTCCCACCTGCGCCTCGCGGCCAAAATCGCGATGGGCTACCGGGGTTACGGCTTGCCGCAGGCCGAGGTTATTTCCGAGGCCAATGTGGGTCTCATGCAGGCCGTCAAACGCTTCGACCCCGAGAAGGGCTTCCGCCTCGCGACCTACGCGATGTGGTGGATCCGCGCCTCGATCCAGGAATACATCCTGCGGTCCTGGAGCCTCGTGAAGCTTGGCACAACAAGCGCGCAGAAGAAGCTGTTCTTCAACCTGCGCAAAGCCAAGAATAAGATCGGCGCGCTTGAAGAGGGCGATTTGCGTCCTGAGCATGTCGCCCGGATCGCCAATGATCTGAGCGTGACCGAGAAGGAGGTCATCTCCATGAACCGCCGGATGTCCGGCGGCGATGCGTCCTTGAACGCGATGATCGGGTCGGACGGCGAGGGTGCGACCGAGTGGCAGGATTGGCTCGAAGATACCGATGCCGATCAAGCCGGCGATTACGCGGAAAAAGACGAGATGACCGTGCGCCGTGAGCTGCTCGCCAACGCGATGGAAGTCTTGAACGAGCGTGAGAAAGACATCCTGACCAAGCGGCGTCTTGAAGACAATCCGCTGACCCTTGAAGAGCTGTCGGGCGAGTATAACGTCAGCCGCGAGCGTATCCGCCAGATCGAGGTGCGCGCATTTGAGAAGCTGCAAACCCGGATGCGGGAACTCGCCTCCGAGAAAGGTCTTGTGGCGGCTTGAGGCGGATTTTGAGTATTTAGAGAACCCTGAAGAGGCGGTCTGCGGGTCGCCTCTTTTCATTTTTGGGGTGCGGCGGCAATGTGCTGAAAAAGGAAGCGCACATGGCGGATATCAAATGGGGCATTTTGGGCGCGGCGCGGTTTGCCCGCCAGCATATGGGCCCCGCAATCCACGAAGCGCGCGGGGCTGTTCTGGCCGCGCTTGCGACCTCCGACCCTGCGAAAGCTGCACCATTTCAGGCCTTTGCGCAGGATCTTCAGGTGCATGACAGCTACGAGGCTTTGCTTTCGGACCCTCAGATCGATGCTGTCTATATCCCGCTGCCCAACACGCTGCATGCCCCTTGGGCCGAAAAGGCGATGCACGCGGGCAAGGCTGTGCTGGTCGAAAAACCCATCGGCATGTCCGTGGCCGAGATTGATCACCTGAGCGCGGTCTCAGAGCAAACCGGGCAGCTCTGCGCCGAAGCTTTCATGCCCGCCCATCACCCGCAATGGGCGCAGGTCCGCAGGCTGTTGGCTGAGAAGGCTGTGGGTAAACTCGACATGATCCGCGGCGTGTTCACCTTCACGCTTGAGGATGCGTCCAATATCCGTGCCCAGGCCGGGATGGGCGGGGGCGGTCTGCGCGATGTGGGCATCTATCCCATCGGCGGCGCGCGCCTTGCACTGGGGACCGAGCCGTCGCAGATCAGCGCCCATATCCGCCTGGAAAATGGGGTCGACACGCTGGCTGAGCTGCGCGCGATGTTCGGCGATGTGGTCTTTACCGCCGTGTCGGGGCTAAGCCAAATGCGCCATCAGGAAATGGTGTTTCATGGCAGCCACGGCATGATCCAGATGCAAGCGCCGTTCAATCCGGGGGTGTTTGCGGAAGCTCAGGTGTCGCTGCTCGGCCCGGATCATTCGGTCCGGACATGGCGGTATCCGGATGCGCGCCAATACGTGCTGCAAGTCGAAGCGTTTTGCGATAGCTTGCGCAGCAACACGCCGTTTGCCGTGCCGCTTAGCTTCTCGCGCGGCAGTCAAGCGGTGATCGACGCGGCCTTCGCCGCCATCCCAGAGAGGTCGTGATGAACGATGACAAAATAGACGGCCGGATCCACGGCGAACAGTTCGAGCCGGCGCAAAAGGACACGCTGGTGATGCGACTGATCTTCATGGTGCTGATCGCGTTCATGATGAGTGTCGCACAAACCGTGCTGGGCGCGCTGACCTTGGTGCAGTTCCTGATCATGGTGTTCAACAAGTCCACGCCGAACGAGCGGCTCGCGGATTTTGGCACCGATCTGGGGATCTGGATGGCCAAGGCCGCGCGCTATCAGACGGCGGGCAGCGAGGTGAAACCGTGGCCTTGGACGGAGCTGGATTGAAGCTTGTCTGTCTGAACGGCTGGGGCGGCAAACTGCATGAGCCCCTGCGCGACTATCTTGTGGACGAGACCCCGGACGTGCTGTGCCTGCAGGAGGTCGTTCATAGTCCCGCCAGCGATCTGGACTGGCTCACTTACCGGGATGGCGACCATATCCTGCCGCAGCGGGCCAACTTCTTTCGCGATATTTGCGACGCTTTGCCGGACCATGTGGCGATCTTCTGCCCCGCAGCCCAAGGCGTGCTTTGGGAGGGCGATGTTAGCGTGCCATCGCAATGGGGACTTGCAACCTTTGTCCGCAACAGCTTCCCGATCATCGCGCAGGCCCAAGGTTTTGTGCATGGCGTCTACGGTGTCGATGGGTATGGCGCGCATCCCAGGTCCCGCGCGGCCCATGGCGTGCGGATCTGGGATTACGATGCGCGGCGCCCTGTCAGCATCGCCCATATGCACGGGCTGCGCGATCTTGCGGGCAAGCACGACACCCCCGCCCGTGCGGATCAGGCGCGCCGGTTCGCAGATCTTACGCGCCAGGTGGCCGAGCCGGGCGATGCCTTGGTGCTGTGCGGGGATTTCAATGTCGAGGCGGAGAGCGAGACGCTCGACATCCTCAAGACCGTGGCGTCCCGCGAATTGGTGACCGAAGGCGGCTTTCAGGGGACGCGGACCGCGCGCTACAAAAAGCCTGGCAAGTTTGCCGATTACATGCTGGTCAACGATGCGGTGGTGGTTAGTCGCTTCGACGTGGTGCGCAGTCCCGAGGTGTCCGACCATTGCCCGTTGGTGCTAGAGTTCTAGGCGCGCGCTATTCCTCCAGCAGCATCCGATCATCTCGTTTTGCCAGCGCGCGCAGGGCTTCCAGGTCCAGTCCGGCTTGCTCTTCCAGCGCCTCGTTGATGATCTCGAGCGCATCTGGATCGGAAAAGCCTAGATGTTTGCGTTGCAGCGAGATCGCGTCCATCGCTTTGTCGTTCAGATCGCCGTCATTCAGCACCAATTGGATTTTCACGAAGCGCCGCAGCGAGGCGTGGCGCTTGTTGCGGGCATTGGTGAAGCCGCTGGCGAAGATGCCCGAGATCATCGCGATCACGACAACGCCGACGATGCCGAGAACCATGCCGAAGGTCCGTCCAGCCTCGCTTGAGGGCAGGTATTCAGAATTGCCCAGCGTTGTCAGATGCCTAAGCGACCACGCCATCGCCCCGGGGATGGAGCTGAACGGGCCCTCCGTCGCCCCTTCTAAGACGAAAATGAAGCTTGATCCCATGACGACCAGCAGCAAAAGGACGAAGCCGAGGGCGAGCAGCAAGCGCAGCTCGTCGCGTAGAACACCCAACACGATCGACATGTCTGGTGAGTAGCGCGTCAGTTTGAATGCGCGGCGCAGGCGCAGGATGCGCAAGAAGCGCAGGTCGAAGAAATCAGTGCCCGAGAGGATGATGAAGAACGGGATGATCGCCACGAGATCTGTTAGTGCGATGGGCGAGAGGGCATAGCGGATGCGCCCCTTGACGGGGCCCATTTCGCCCCAGCGCTCGGCCTCGACGCAGGACCAGACGCGCAGGATGTACTCGGCCAGGAAGATCATCACCGAGAAACCCTCGAAGATGAAGAACTCCGTCGCCCATGGCCCACCGATGGACGGCACCGATTCCAGCATCACCGCCAAAACGTTCAGCACGATCAGCACCACGAGGAACATATCGGCGACCTTGCTGACGCGGTCCTCGGGGTCTTGGCTGACCGATAAGATCTCATGCACACGGGCGCGGGTGAACTTCTCGTCACGCCATTGGGCGCGCAATTTCGCGCGGTAGGTATCGGGGGCAGTCATTTTGGGGCCTCGTTCGTCTCGTCTTGGGGCAGTCAGACAAAGCCAAGCGCGTTACGCAACCCCTCGTGTGTGGTGCGTGTGGCGGAATATGAGTATTTCTGGCAAGAAAGAGAGCAGGCTTGGCCGTTCTGGGGGCGGGGACAAGGGTCGAAGGGCCGCGATTGAAGGCGGCACATGGCAGACGGACGGATACGCGGTATCTAAGAAAATCGAGGCAAGCATTGCCGACGAATTGGCCCGGATGAACGCGCGCAAGGCCCCGTCGGGCGATAACTTTACGCATTGCGCAGACTGCGAAGACCCAATCTCGGACGCCATGTGTGAGGCTGTCGCGGGGGGATAAGCTGTGCCGGGACTGCCAGCAGGAACACGACACGGCGTTCATGCGTGCCTCTGGATGCACTTAGCGCAGCTTGAGATGACTGATCCAACGCAGCCTGTGATGAGCTCCACCATCCACGCCTATCGCAGCGGCCTCATGCGGGCGATCCGCTAAGCCCCTTTCAGGGTTCTATAAATACTCCGGGGGAGGGCCGAAGGCACGGGGGCAGCGCCCCGATACCACGCAGGGTCAGTCTTCCATCGCCTCCAACTCGTCAATGAAGCCCGAGATCATGCTCAGCCCCTTGTCCCAGAACTTCGGATCGCTGGCATCCAGTCCGAACGGTGCGAGCAGCTCCGAATGGTGCATCGACCCGCCGGCTTTCAGCATGTCGAAATACTTTGCCTGGAAGTCGGCATCCCCCTCGGCATAGACCGCATAAAGCGCGTTCACGAGGCCGTCGCCGAATGCGTAGGCATAGACATAAAACGGCGAGTGAACGAAATGCGGGATATAGGCCCAGAAGGTCTCGTAACCGTCCATGAACTCGAACACCGGGCCGAGGCTTTCGCCCTGAACGCTCATCCAAAGTTGGTTAATGTCGTCGGGGGTTAACTCGCCCTTGCCGCGCGCGTCATGCAGTTTGCACTCAAAGTCGTAAAACGCAATCTGGCGGACGACCGTGTTGATCATGTCCTCCACTTTCCCCGCGAGCATGGTGCGTTTTTCTTCTTTGGTTTCAGCGGCATCGAGCAGTTTGCGGAAGGTCAGCATCTCGCCAAACACAGATGCGGTTTCCGCGAGCGTCAGCGGGGTGGATGACAGCAATTCGCCTTGCCCGGCGGCCAAAACTTGGTGAACGCCGTGGCCCAACTCATGGGCCAGCGTCATCACATCGCGCGGTTTGCCCAAGTAGTTTAGCATCACGTAAGGATGCACCTCGGCCACGGTCGGATGTGCGAACGCGCCCGGTGCTTTGCCTGGTTTCACACCCGCATCGATCCAGCCTTTGTCGAAAAATGGCGCGGCAATCCGTGCCATTTCAGGATCGAAGTCGGCGTAGGCCTCAAGCACAGTCTTGCGCGCTTCATCCCAGCCCACGAGGCGGTCATCGGCTTGCGGCAGCGGTGCGTTGCGGTCCCAAACCTGCAGCGTCTCAAGCCCCAACCACTTGGCTTTGAGCGCATAATAGCGGTGGCTCAGCTTTGGATAGGCCTCGACCACGGCGTTGCGCAGCGCCTCGACCACTTCGGCCTCCACATGGTTGCTCAGGTGTCGTCCGGCCTGCGGCGTTGGAAGGCCTCGCCAGCGGTCCGTGATCTCTTTGTCCTTTGCCAAGGTATTGTGAACGCGCGCAAAAATCTTCACGTTCTCGCCAAATACCTGAGCCAAAGCACGCGCGCCGGCTTCACGCGCGTCGCGATCCTGCTCGCTGAGTTTGTTCAGGGTCGCTTCAATGCCGAGTGTTTCGCCATTCACCTCGAACTCTAGCCCGGCAATCGTCTCGTCAAACAGACGATTCCACGCGGCCGCGCCGACTGTGGATTGATCATGCAGGAACTTCTCCAACTCGTCGCTCAGCTGGTAGGGCTTCATCGCGCGTAGGCGGTCGAAGATCGGCTTGTAGCGCGCCAAATCAGCGTTTTCGGCGAACATGGCCTCCAATCTGGTGTCTTCAATTCGGTTGATTTCAAGCGAGAAAAACACCAATGGCGTCGTATAGGCCGTGATTTTGTCCTGCGCGTCGGCCATAAACTTGGCACGCCCCGCATCGGTGGTGTTTTGGTAGTAGCGCAGCCCGGCAAAGGACATGATGCGCCCGCCGACACTATCGATCCGCTCGTAGCGCAGCACGCAATCGAGCATTCCAGCTCCATCGAGATCTGCCAATTTGCCTTCGTAGTCAGCGGCAAAACTACGACACGCCTCCTCCAGCCAATCCCAGTCGCGTTTTAAGTCCGGCGCGTCTTCGCCTTCATAGAGGTCGTCAAGGTTCCATATCGGCAGATCCCCAAGCGGCTCGCCCGCAGCGTCAGTTTGGGCGTCACGGACGGGGAAGGGCAGGGAAAACGGGGTCATATCACAGGCCTTTGGTTATCATATGTTGCACAAGACATAAGGTGTGGGGGTGCCAAGGGGTAGGGGGCGGCAGACAAAGTATTTCAGCGACACGATAGGGAACGGGCGGACGCATCCTAGCGTGTGTGTGATCGATTCTGGTTTAAGCAGAAAGTATATTTTCTTTTAAAACAAGACACTAATGTAAGCCTTGAGACGTGCGGCTTGAAATGAACTCAACTCAAGCACAGATTTATTCAAGTAAGTTGAGCTTTTATAGGCGCTAAGGAAACCGACACAGCATTATAAGCAAAGGGGCAAAGAGATGAGAGACTACGTAGACAAGTTTGAGGGTTTGGTCTTGCAACGCGTCTGGCTCTCAGCATTGGTATCATCGCTGTTTACCGCTTTTTGTTCCGTCGGTCTGTGGGTGTTTTTGAACCCTGACCAGCCGACACCAGCGGAAGAAGTTCGCAACATGGCGTACTCCATTGGGGCTTGGTTCGTGACCACGGTTACGGCTTATCTTCTGTTACTGTCAGCCAAAAGTGGTCGGGATGAAAGGCATGTACGTCAACTTCTCGGGCAAGTTTCTGCAATGACAGAACGCACGCAGAGTTTTCAGAAGTATGCCAATGAAACGAAAGCAAAGGCGGAAATCTTGGCGCGCCTTGCGGACGCACGTGACGTGCGCAACACCTTCGTCGGGATTGCTGACCTTGCTATCGGCCGCGAGCACGAGGTCTGGGCCAGCAAGGCCTATGCACAATGGCTTGATAACCCCCATGATGGAACATGGACAGATCTAGTTGGATTGCGAGAATACTACAGCGGGCGCTACTCTCAGTTGCCTGTCGCATCGAGTGTTGGCAAGGCATTGCGGCTTCTGATCCTCAAACGCTCCATTCCGTTCATAAACTTTTGCATCTTCAGTTATCCAGATGGTCGACCCGATGAGGTATTCTTGGGATGGCTACCGGTTGGGCAGTCGCGGCAAGCCTCAATCCTGTCCACCTCAGATCCGTTTTTTGTGAACATGTGCAAGAGCCTGTTCGATGGTTGGCGTTTGTGGACCTACAATGCGGATTTGTCGTTAGATCGGGAAGCCGTATGTGGCTTTGAGGTTCAATTGCACGCTGCTGCAGGAGCTGGCCGGTTTGTGAATGTGCGCAAGCACTTAGTTGACAAATGCGGTGTCTGGCTGACCCGAGCGCAAGTGGAAGGTGGAACCGACGATGATGTTACATTTGCGTTGGTGAAGATTTCACAAGGGGTCGGTCCGCTTGATCTCGACGTGCGTATTTGGCGGGCCAATGGTGGATCCCGCGACGGTCCCGCATCCCTGCGTGTGCTTGAGAATGCGGCACGTCAGCTCGTGGTGCAATACTCCCATCACAGTGGTCAAAAAGGCTTGTGTACCTATGAGTTTGGCGCTCGCGAGCCGCATGATTTTGTCAAAGGGTACTTCACGGGGCAACGGGGAGGCAAAATGTGCAGCCTTGCGGGATTTCGTTTGCCGCGCGACATCGCTGGTACGGCTTGGGACAAGTGGGATTTAGAACAGGTGAAAGCTTACGAAACCGAGCTTATCCAACTTCATCAAAACTTGATGCGAACATTCTGACACGGACAACGGCAACGGTCATCACAACACCTCCCGTAGCGCGTCCAACGTATCTGCCTCAGCCGCAGGCTTGTCACGCCGCCACCGCAGCATCCGCGGAAACCTTAGGGCAATCCCGGATTTGTGGCGTGGGCTTTCCGCAATCCCTTCGAACGCGATCTCGAACACCAATTCGCCGGGGACCGACCGCACCGGGCCGAACCTCTCGATTGTGTTTTTCTTAACCCATGCTGTGATCTCCTTGAATTCCGCATCCGTCAGCCCCGAATAGGCCTTGGTGACGGGCACCAACGCCCCATCATGCCACACCGCAAATGTATAATCGGTAAACAGCGTCGCGCGGCGTCCATGTCCGGCCTGGGCGTAGATCATGACCGCATCAAAGCTCAGGGGATCGACCTTCCATTTCCACCAGTCGCCCTTCTTGCGGCCCGCGAGATACGGCGAGGCGCGGCGCTTGACCATCAGCCCTTCCGCCCGCGCCTCGCGAGAGGTGTCGCGGATGGTGGCGAGGCTGTCCCAATCAGCAAAAGTCAGCGTCGGCGCGACCTTCAAAGGAGCCTGATCAGGCACCTCTTGCGCAAGTGTTTCCAGTGCCTTACGTCGAGCTGACAGCGGCTGTGCGCGCAAGTCCTCCCCGTCCATTTCCAGCAGATCATATGCCAACAACACAACGGGTGCTTCCGTCAGCAACTTCTTAGGCACGGTCTTGCGCCCAATCCGCTTTTGCAGATCGTTGAACGGCAGTGGGCCAGCAGCGCCCGCATCCCAAGCGAGTAATTCGCCATCGAGCACGCTGCCACCCGGCAAGAAGTCCTTCAAGACTGAAAGTTCCGGGAACCGATCTGTCATTAATTCCTCGCCGCGTGACCAGACGAAATGCTGTCCTCCGCGTAGGATCAGCTGCCCGCGAATACCGTCCCATTTCCATTCTGCTTGCCAGTCATCCGGCGCGCCCAAAGCCTCTGGTCCGTCCTCCAAGCCATAGGCGAGATAGAACGGATAGGGCTTGGATAGGTCTGCCTCGGGGTCATGGGTCAGCACGAGCCCCTCAAAGGTGACGCTGTCCGGCGTCCAGTCCCCCATCAGGCGATGCGCCAGTTCCGCCTCCGCAACGCCGGTGGCTTTTGATAACGCTCTGGTCATCAACTTTTGGCTTACGCCAACGCGAAACCCGCCTGTTATCAATTTGTTGAAGACGAGGCGCTCTGTCTGTCCCAACCCATCCCATGCCGCAAAGATCGCTGCTTTGCGCGCTGGTTCTTCCACCGAGGACAGCCCTCGGATCAAGCGGATCCAGTCGCTCAGCGCCCGCACATGCGTCCCGGAAGGTTCTGGCAACACCAGTGCGATGGTCTCCGCCAGGTCGCCGACAACCGGATAGGTTTCCTCAAACAGCCAAAGCGGGATGCCCGCCTTTTCCGCCGCCCATGCGCGTAGCAAGGTGGTGGTGACGGTCCGTTTCGGCCTGCGCCCCGACAAGATCGCGATGGTCCACAGCTTATCTGCCTCGCTTGCAACCTCGAAATACGCCGCCAGCGCATCGACTTTCACCGAGGTCCGCGTGCTTTGATCGAGCGCTGTAAACAGATCCGCGAACTGCCTCACGGGAACCGCGCCCGTAAAAACGCCCCGATCTGGTCAATCGCACGGAACGCAAGCTGCAATCCGGCAATCTGGAAGGCATGGTAGGTGCCCTCAAACACTTCGACCGTCACAGGCGCGCCTGCGTTGCGCAATGCGTCGATCCCGGCTCGGATCTGCGGGGCCAAAGCCTCGCCTGCCGCATACTGAACCAAGACAGGCGGAGCGTTCGCAAACGGGGCCGCCACAGGCGAGGCGCGCGGATCGCTGCGATCGCCTGATCCCATATAGCCATCAATCGCCCATTTGCCCCAACGCTTTGACAGCAAAATATCTTCTGGTCCGTTCAGGACCGCCTCCTGCGCCTCAAGCCGCAAATCTGTTGCGGGCGATAGCAAGACCAATGCGCCGGGCATAGCCAGCCCTTCCGCCGCACATTGGTGCAGTAAGGCCAATGTCAAACACCCCCCGGCACTGTCCCCGCCAACAACGATTTTCTCCGCCGGATGGACCTGCAACAGCGCCCGATAACAGGCCAACGCATCCTCAGGGGCCGCCGGAAACGGATGCTCGGGGGCAAGGCGGTAGTCGGGCAACCAAACCGTCATGCCAGACGCTTGGGCGATGCGCGCGGCCATCGGCAGATAGGTGAACCCATCGCCGATCACAAACCCGCCCCCATGCAGATACAAGAGCACGGCATCACTTTGCGCGCCGGTCCAAATCCGCCGTGCCGGCACACGACCTAATGTCTCCTTCGTCACCGCAACCCTGCGCGGCAACGGGTTGGTGGCCCGGATGCTCAGCGCAAAAAGCACCCGCAAAATAGGTCCGTTCCGCACCACCGACATCATCGGTTTTTGCAAGAACCGCGCATTCCACAAGGACAAACGATCAAGAAAGCTCATAGCGCCCCCGCTTCAGGGTTCCAAAAATACTCATTGCGCAGCGTCGGCCTCCTCCGCTGCGTCATCGCCTTCGAACTCCGTCTCGACAATGCGCGCGTCATAGCCCTGACCTTCAAGCCATTTGCGAAACACGCTCGTATATCCGTGGGTGACAAACACGCGCTCAGCCCCCGTTGTCTTGATCGCGGCATTCAGACCATCCCAATCGGCGTGATCGCTGACAACAAAGCCCCGGTCCATCGCCCTGCGGCGGCGCACCCCGCGCAGCCGCATCCAGCCGCTGGCAAACCCGTTGCTAACAGGTCCAAACTTCTTCGCCCAAGCCGACCCGAGCGCCGAGGGCGGTGCAATCACCAAGGCCCCCGCATAAGCCTTCACATCTGTTTCACTCGTCACCTGAACGGTCTCCGGGAGCGCCACGCCCTGCGCGCGCAGCACCGCGTTCGTGGCTTCCACGGCGCCATGGGTCAGGATCGGGGCGTTCCCGGCCTCCAACATGCTTAACAATCGCTGCGCTTTGCCGAGCGCATAGGCCCCCAGCATCGACACGCGGCCCTCGGCCCGGTTTTGGGCCCACCATCCATTGATCTGTTCGGCGACTACCGCTTGATCTTCCCAGCGAAACACCGGCAGCCCGAAGGTGCATTCGGAGATGAACGCGTGGCAACGCACAGGCTCGAACGGCTCCGACAGACCGTCGTCTTCCACTTTGTAATCGCCTGAGGCGACCCAGACCTCGCCTTTATGTTCCACCCGGATTTGCGCGCTGCCGGGTACATGCCCCGCCGGATGGAACGACACGCGCACCCCGCCGATCTCGCGCACTTCACCGTAACGCACTGTTTCAACGTTAATATTACCCAAGCGATGCTTCATCACCGGTGCGGTGCCATCGGTCGCCAGATAGCCCTTCATTCCCCAGCGCGCGTGATCGGAATGGGCATGGGTAATCAAGGCACGGTCCACGGGCCGCCACGGATCGATGTAGAAATCCCCCTGCGGGCAATAAATCCCGCGATCGGTATGTTTGAGCAATCCATCCATACCGTCAGACTTAGCGTGCTTGATCGGATTGGTCCAAATATCCCGAACACCCGACCCGCCAAATCTTGCATAGGCTTGCACAACGTGGTGACGTGGTCTCAACCATAATACCGGAGGGCCCGATGGCCAATTTACGACAACGCATGGCCGCAGGCGAGATGCTTGCAGGCACGTTCCTGAAAACCGCAAGCGTCGAGATGATCGAGATCCTGTCCAAAACCGGCCTCGACTTTCTGTGCCTCGATGCCGAGCACGCGCCTTTTGATCGCGCGCGGATGGATGCGTGTTTGGCGGTGGCGCGCGCGCTCGATTTCCCGATCCTTGTGCGGGTGCCAAGCGCGCTGCCGCAGGACATCCTGCAAGCTCTTGATGCGGGTGCGACGGGCATTGTGGTGCCCCATGTCACCGATGCCGAGACGGCGGCTGCCATTGCCAAGGCCGCGCGCTTTGGCCCCGGCGGGCGCGGCTATGCGGGATCGACGCGCTGGGCGGGGTTCACCTCGCGCCCGATGCCCGAGCTGCTGGCCCAATCGCAGACGGAGACCATCGTGATCGCACAGATCGAGGATATCGAGGGCGTGCATAACGCCGATGCCATTGCCTCGACCAAGGGGATCGACGGGCTGTTTCTGGGACCGGCGGATCTGTCGGTTGCCTACGGCTATGACCACCAGACCAGTCCCGAGTTGATGGCCGCCATCGAAAGCGTCGGCCATGCCGCCCAGACCCATGGCAAGACCTACATGACCTTCACACCCAATGCCGAGAAAGCCGCCGAGTGGCAGAAATTCGGGTTCACGATGTTCTTTGTCGCGTCCGAACACAGTTGGATGATCAATGGGGCCAAAGCCGTTGCCACCGGGATCCACGCGATCAAGGCATGACCCAGATTGTGCTGCTTCATGCGGGGTTTACCGCCTCGGACACGTTGAACCCGCTGGCCACGCGGTTGCGCGAGGCCTTGCCGGCAGACACGGGCGTGCTGACCCTCGATCTGCTGGGGCACGGGATGGAAGCCTGTGCGGCCCGCGTCGATGTCACCGCTCAGGCGGCCCATATTTGGGCAAAAGCAGGCCCGGATACGATCCTTGTTGGCACTGATTTCGGCGCGGTTGTGGCCCTTGCCTGCGCGCGCCAATGGCCCACGCCGCCTTGCGCTGTCGTGACGATGGGGGTCGGGCTGAACTGGCTGGGCGCGCCGCACCTGCGCCCCGGCGCGCGCGGCGGACCGATGCCCTCGCCCAACCCGACCTTTCTGGAGGCGATGTTTTCCAGCTGGTTCTCCACCCCGGCCACGCGCAATGTCCGCAACATGACCGGCATTGCCAGCCGCATGAGCCAAGGTCAGTTCGACCGGGTGCGCATGGCGGTGGTTGCGGGGATGGGGCAGGTCAAAGGCGGCGCGCTGGGATGCCCGACGCTGTGCCTTTATGGGCTGGGCGACCAGACCTGCACCCATAGTGCCGCGCAAGGTCTGGCCGAGATGCTGGAGGCGGATTTTGAGGTGTTTGCCGAGGGCGCGCATGGCTTGGCGACCGAATTGACCAGCGCGGTCGCGCAGCGCGTCGCAGGCTGGAGCCAACGGCGCGGCCTGGTGTCTGCGGAGGCGGCGCTGCCTTGACGATATCTCATATCTGAGATTATATCCCGGATATGAGCGATCTTCTGACCCTCCGGCTGGCCGCCCACCTCAAAGCCCTGCGTCTTGAGCGTGATCTCAGTCTTGAGGCATTGGCCCAAGCCTGCGGGATCAGCCGGGCCACGCTGTCGCGGTTGGAAAACGGTGAGACAAGCCCGACAGCCGCCATGCTTGGCGCGCTGGCCTCGGCCCATGGCGTGGCTGTCTCGCGCCTGTTGGCTGAGGTCGAAGATACGCCGCGCGCCCATATGCGCGCCGAAGATCAAGCCATCTGGACCGACCCCGAGACCGGGTTTCAGCGCCGCGCGGTCTCGCCCCCCGGTGCGGGATTGATCGGGGAAGTGCTGCGTGGATCGCTGCCTGCAGACTGCTCTATCGCCTATGCCGGACCGACTGTGCCGGGCCAGCAGCACCACCTGATCCTTCACGCCGGGGCCTTGACCGTCACGCTTGATGCGACCGACCACAGTCTCGCGCCCGGCGATTGCCTGCGGTACCGCCTGCATGGGGCGTCGCGCTTTTCGACGCCGCCGGGCAGCGGGGCTGACTATACCCTCGTTCTGATCTGAGGATTGCAATGCACATCACCAAACTGACCCCTGCCGAGGCGCGCAGCCATCTGCCCGGCCTGACCGAGATCCTGCACAGCGCGGTGCAGGCTGGCGCGAGCGTGAATTTCTGTCTGCCCTTCAGTCCTGCCGAGGCCGAGGCCTTCTGGACCGGCTCCGCCTTCCCGGCGCTGGATGCGGGCGGGCGGACCTTGTGGATGGCGACGCAGAACGGCCAGCCCGCAGGCACCGTCATGCTGGACACGGCGATGTCGCCAAACCAGCCGCATCGTGGCGAGGTGACCAAGCTGCTGGTCCATCCAAACGCGCGCCGTGCCGGGATCGCCCGCGCCTTGATGAGCGCGCTTGAAGACGCGGCGCGCGCGCAGGGCAAGTCGCTGCTGACCCTGGATACCTGGAGCGGCAGTGCCGCCGAGGCGCTCTACCGTGATCTGGGCTATGTCGAGACGGGGCAGGTGCCGAACTACTTTTTGCACCCGGTGGACCGCTCGTTGCAGCCGACCACCTATTTCCACAAGCTGCTGAGATGAGCCTGCTTCCCGTCGCGCTCGCGGTGCTGGCAGGCATCATCATCGCCGCCCAAGGCCCGATCTACACACGGATGACCCAAGGGCTGAGCCATCCGCTGAACACGACGTTGCTGGCCTTTGTCACGGCAAGCCTCGTGCTGGTGGCGCTGCATCTGGCCACGCGCACGACATTGCCGAGCCTCACGCAGATCAAGGCGCTGCCGCTTTGGGTCTGGGTAGGCGGGGTGCTGGGCATTTGTGTGGTGTTGCTGTCGATTGCCGCCGTGCCGCGCCTGGGCGCGGCGGGCTATATCGTAGCGGTGATCGCGGGGCAGTTGACCGCGAGCCTTGTGTTCGACCAGCTCGGCGCGTTCGGGCTGAGCGTGCGCGAGGTCACATGGCAAGCGGTCTTCGGCGTGGCGTTGGTGTCGGTTGGGGCCGCGCTGGTGGTCTGGCGCTAAGCGGGCTGCCCGGCGATACAAGGCGGGGCAGCCCAAGGCGATTTAGCTGTCGCTTCCGTGGGTATGCCCGTGCCCATGCCCATGCGCGCCATGGCCGCCTTCGGGCATCCGCTCCAGATCAACCGGGATCATCACCTCGACCTCGCCAGCGTGCTCAAACACCAGTGTCACGGGGACCATACCGCCTTGCTCAAGGCTCTCATTCAGGCCCATGAACATCACGTGCTTGCCGCCGCGCGCCAGCATCAGGGTTTCGCCGGGGGCCATCTCGAAGCCCTCTTCGACATGAACCATGCGCATCACCCCTTCGCCATTGTCGATATGGGTGTGCAACTCCACGCGCTGGGCCACCTCCGAGCGCACGTCAATCAGACGATCCGCCATGTCGGAGGTGTTCTTGATCATCATGAAGGCCGCCCCCGTGGGCGCGCCGGGGCGCGAGCTGCGCGCATAGGCGTCCATCACCATCATCGGGCCTTCGGACATGGCAGACATATCGTGGTCGGAATGATCCATATCGGACGCGCTTTGCAGCATCTGCATCGGCGTCTCGGTTTGGGTGCTTTGGATCAAGTCGTGGCTTTCGCAGGCCATGGCAGGCAGAGCGAACAAAACGGCGGCGGCAGCGGTGCCACCAAGACAAGAAATGCGAAGGGACATCAGAGGTCTCCGGTCATTGGATTGAGAAAAGGTTTAGGGTCTCAAGCCAAAGTCGGGGGGCCGCGCGCAAGGGTGCTTAGGTAGGAAATGTACGTGTTGGTTTGGGCAACCGGCGTTGCCGCCAGTACGCCGATCAAGACGTCCCACTGGGTTGCAACCGGGGCCGCAGCGGTCGCCATGATCAGCGAAAGCGTGCAATCGGGGCACAGATGCGCGTGCTCCACCGGGGTGCCGTCTGCGCTGATCTCCATCACGGTGTAAGAGTGGCCGGTGCAGATCACCATCAGGCTGCCGATATCCGACTGCCCCCGCGCCACAGCCATTGCCCCGCTTGTCAGAAGCAGGCTCAGGGCGAGGCTTAAGGCGATCAGGCGGCGGATATACTCCATAACCGAGAGATAGCTTTGAACCCTGGGCATGTCGCTGCGACAGGTTTGCCGCACATGAAAACACCCCGCCGCGGCGCGACAGGGTGCTCTAAAATCATGTCAGGCCAGAGAGGCTGAAGGCTGCTTAGGCAGCGGCGGTCTCAGCAGCCTTGGAGATGTTCTTTTTGATCTTGAGCGCCTTATCGGACAGCTCGTCATCCTTCGCCTTGGCGAGGAATGCGTCCAGACCACCGCGATGGTCTACACTGCGCAACGCAGCAGCCGAGATGCGCAGTTTGAAGCCACGACCCAAGGTCTCGGACATCAGTGTGACATCGTTCAGGTTTGGCAGGAACCGGCGACGGGTCCGGTTTTTGGCGTGGCTGACATTGTTGCCAGTCAGAACACCCTTGCCAGTCAGTTCACAGCGGCGCGACATCGGCTCGCTCCTATCTTGTCTCTGGCCCGGCGATGGGCCCTATTACACGGAATATGGGGCGGTGCGGGCACCACCCGGAAAGCTGAGGCTGTCTGCTAGCTTGATCGGGTCGGGGCGTCAAGCGCCAAGTCGCCCCCTTTGCTTATCCACAGCGCGCGCGGTAGGGTTTTGGTCATGGCATCCTCCCCCCTTCGCGAAACAGAGCTCTACTTGCCGATCAAGGCCTTTCTCGAAGGGCAGGGCTACGCGGTCAAGGCCGAGATCGGGCCTGCCGATCTGGTTGCGATGCGCGGGGACGAGCCGCCGGTGATTGTCGAGCTGAAAACCCAATTTTCCTTGGCGCTTTTCCACCAAGGGATCGAGCGTTTGGCCCTGACTGACACGGTCTATGTCGCCGTGCCTCGCAAGACGGGGCGACCATTTTACAAGACGCTTAAGGCCAATGTGAAGCTGGCCCGCAGATTGGGTCTTGGTTTGCTGACCGTGCGCCTGAAGGACGGGTTGGTCGAGGTGCACGCCGATCCGGGGCCATATGCGCCGCGCAGCTCAAAGCCCAAAAAGGCACGATTGCTGAAGGAATTCGCGCGCCGGCAAGGCGATCCGAATCTGGGGGGCACGCGCGGGGGGATCGTGACGGCATATCGCCAAGATTGCGAGCGCATGGCGGCCTATCTCGTGCAGCACGGGCCGTCACGCGGGCGCGATGTGAAGGACGCCACCGGGGTGGAGCGGGCAACCGCGATGATGCGCGACGATCATTACGGCTGGTTCGAGAAGGTCGAAAAGGGGGTCTACCAGCTGACCGAGAAAGGGACGCTTGCGACGGGCGGCTCAGACGATATGGGCCAAGACGCCTAATCCCCGCCAAGCGCCCGTTGCATCAGTCCATCGTATCGCGCGGCAAGGTCATGCTGGGCCTCGGGCGCAAGATCGGGGGCCAAAAGGATCATGCCGCTAAAGGCCGCGTATTCCAGAAAGGCAAGGTCGCGGGCGTCGTCCGCGTCCAGCTGGAAGCGCTGCGCATAGAGGTGCGACAGGATATCAAGGCGTCTCTGATCCGTGGCCTTCACAGTCGCCTCTATCTCCGGAAATCGCCTTGCCAGCTCTCGAATGCCCAACTCAAGCGCGTAATCCAGGCTCATGGCGGCTGCCGTCAGCACTTTGGCGTTGTCCTCGGCGCTTTTGTCACTGGCAAGCGTGTCGACGGCATCATCGGTCTGGCGTTTCGTCCAGGCATGAGCCAGCGCCAGAAGAAAGGCCGAGTGATCCTGAAAGTGGTAATAGAACGACCCACGGGTGCGCCCCGCCGCAGCGCAAATCGCCTCCAGCTTCACCGCTTCGGTCCCGCCGGATGCAAGGGCGTTTAAGCCTAACGTGATCCAGTCGTCGGCGCTAAATCTTTTCCGCTTCATCCGACGACAAGCCCCGCGATGCCCAAGGCTGCGACCGGGACGAACAACCAGCCTTGCGGTGTTTCAAGATGGGTGCCGCCGCGCTGGACGACGAGGCCTATTCCAACCACTGCAAATCCGCCCGACAGAACAATGCCAGCGACGGCGAAGGCCAAGTTCAGCGTTACGGCGGACCACATAAAAAAGCCCGCCATCGTGGCAATCGACAGGCTGGTGAAATGCCAGCACAGATATTGCGTTTCACGCACAACCGGGTCGAGGGCGCGCGCTTGCAGCAGCGGTGTCGCGACATCGCGCGTGCCTGCGGTGAGGTGAACCACCAGCCACAGGGCAGACAAGATCCCCGCCGACAGCAAAAGCCAAAACTCCATTACAGTGCTCCTTCTTGAACATACCTTATTGTATAGTGAAGTGCACTTCTATACAATAAAGTATGTTTTGAGCCGGGGCGAAAACGACCATGAAATCAATGCTGACCCATCTCCTTCTCGCAATCATCGGGCGCGCCGAGGCACGCTTGGGCGTGCCTCTCGACTACACCCGCAAAATCGCTGAAACAGACGTCAGGTTGCTGTTGCGATACAACAAGATCTTCGGGTTTCTGGACCCGAACAAGAATATGCCGCCACTGGCCTATCACACTGCGCGGCTGCGCGGGGCAATCGCTGCCGATTGCGGCACCTGCGTCGCGGCTGAGGTCAATCTGGCCAAGGCCGCGCAGTGTCCGGCAGACACGTTGGATCGCATCCTCTCCGGATCCTACGAGGGCTTGCACGATGGCATCAGGGCTGTTGCCAATCTGACCGACAGCGTCGTGGGGCACAGGCGCGACGATCCCGAAAACCGCGAGACGGTGCGTCAATTCTACGGGGATGCGGGCCTGAGCGAGTTGAGTTTCGCGATGAACGGGGCTGCCCTCCTGCCCGGTATCAAGCGGGCCATGGGCTACGCCGTGGCGTGCGATCTGGACGCGATGCGGGGTGTTGCAAAGGCGGGGTAGGTGGTTGTGCGGTCTGGAGGGCTGGGGCCATCAGCCTAAGAAGTGTGCCGCGACAGTTGCGGGTCGGTTGGTTATGCTGCGCTCATGCAAACCAATATACACCTCCAAGTCGCAAGCGCGCACCATGCAGAAGGCATCGGCAAGGTGGTCCGGGATGCCATTCGAAGGGTCAACGCCAAGGACTATCCTGCGGACGAGATCACCCGGCTTGTCAATAACTTCTCCACGGACAGCGTTGTCGAGATGCTAAAGCAGCGCGTCACCATTGTCGCTATGGCTGACGGTGTGGTTGTGGGCACGGGGGCGCTGCAAGGGTCTGAAATCAAGTCCGTATTCGTGTCTCCCGATCTGCATCGGCAAGGCGTTGGGCGCAGGGTGATGGCCGCACTTGAACAGATGGCGTCCCAACAGGATGTGCCAGAGCTTACCGTTTCGTCGTCGCTATCCGCCGTCACGTTCTACGCAGCGCTGGGCTATACGGAGCAAAGCCGTCAATTCTTTGGGGCAGAGGAAACCGTTGTCATGACCAAGACGGTGCCCGTGCAATCGACCTAAGCGCGCCAACGCAAGACCCTCAATCCGCTCACCCGCCCAACCACCCAATGCCTTAGGCAGTGCGAAAGCTCGCGCCCTTTTGACAGAGTCTGCATAATCCCTGAGGATTTGCCGTTGGACAGAGGTGTCAAAAAATTTGACCTAGTTGCTGAAATCCGAGCTACGTTGCAGATGAAGGCAACAAAAAAGACGAATAGACGTGTTTGATGATGTGAACTGGGCCGCGATCGAAGGCATTGCTTCTGCTGCAGGAGCGGTTGGTGTCGTGATTTCGATCATCTTTCTGATCTATGAGGTGCGCCACAACGCACGCGCGATTGAAGGTGCGACAGTTCAATCATTGATGACGCTTGAACGGGAGGTTTTTGGTCTTCTTGCGGACAATGCGGAACTGATGACGAAAGGCGGCGTAAACCCTTCCGAGCTGACTGAAGTCGAACGATACCAGTACGAACGCGGGGTCGGGACTTACTTTTCCTTGATCTATTCCGCCTACATGCAGCACGAACGCGATTTAATCGAGGATGAAGTTTGGGATGCATACCTAAACGCCCTGGCACGCCACATGCAGGCACCGGGTTTTGCCCAAGCTTGGTCGCTAATTGGCCTTGGTTATCCAGTCAGCTTTCAGGATTTGATCAAAGCCCGATTTCCTGAGGCACCCCAGGCCAAGAGCATCACATGACGTCAAAAAGCAAAGGGCAAACACTGCTCGAAAACGCATATAAACTCGCGACGCCGCAGGACAACAAAGTCTACTACGATGAATTTGCTGAGACATACGATTCTGAATTCGCGCGTGCTTTGGGCTGGGAATACCCCAATGCTATCGCAACAGTTTATCGGGAATATGCTGACCCAGACCATCTGCCAATCGCGGATATCGGCTGCGGAACCGGCTTGGTGGCAGAGGCGTTGGAGATAAACCCGGACCAGATTGACGGCATTGATATCTCGGAAGAAATGTTGGCGATCTCGCGCAAAAAATCGCTGTATCGGAAGACTATTCAAGCCGATCTGATGGCCGATCTTACGCCAATTAAGAACGACTATGGTGCGGTTGTGTCTGCCGGAACGTTCACATCCGGACATCTTGGGCCAGACCCACTCAGGAGCCTTCTCGACATCGCACGACCAGGGGCTTTGTTTATCATTGGTGTCAACAAAGCCTTCTACTTAGAAGCCGGCTTCGAGACCGTGATCCGAGACCTCGAAGAGTGTGGCACCATAACTGACCTGCGCATGATCGAAGTCCCAATGTACAACAAGGTCGGTCACGATCATTCGTCCGATACAGCGTTTGCTTTGTCTTATCGGAAGCGTTTGTCTGGCTAGCACTTTGCAAGAACGGGATCGGATCCTCCTAGATAGCAGCTCTCCGCCCTCACCCCCAAACGCCTATCCTAACCGCCCCAACACCTCAGCCGCCGCAGCGCCCGGCGCTTGGCGTCCCTCAGCCACGGCTTCGCCCAACCGCGCCAGCTCTGCGGCCACCGCCGGATCCGCCGTCAATCGCGCCAAGAGCCCCGCACGCACCTCCGCCTCGAACCACCCGCGCGCTTGATCTGCGCGCCGCGTCGTCCAATAACCTTGCGCCTTGCGCCACTCCGCCAACGCCGTCATCTCGCGCCAAGCGCCGTCCAGGCCTTCAACCTCCAGCGCCGACACCATCAGCGCCTTCGGAAACCCCTCCGGATCCTCCGCCCGTTTGCGCAGTAACCGCAATGCGCCCGCATAATCCGCGCAAGTCCGCGTTGCTGCCGCCTTCAAGTCGCCATCGGCCTTGTTCACCAAAATCAGGTCAGCAGTTTCCATGATCCCCCGCTTGACGCCTTGCAGCTCATCCCCACCCGCAGGCGCCATCAACAGCACGAACAGATCGCTCATTTGCGCGACCAGCGTTTCCGACTGGCCTACGCCCACCGTCTCGATCAGCACGACGTCAAAGCCCGCCGCTTCGCAAAGCGCCACCGCTTCGCGCGACCTGCGGCCCACGCCGCCCAACTCCGTCTGGGAAGGCGAGGGGCGGATAAACGCGTTGGGATCACGCGACAGCAACTCCATCCGTGTTTTGTCGCCGAGGATCGACCCGCCTGTTCGGGTCGAGCTTGGATCTACCGCCAGCACCGCGACGCGCAGGCCAAGCCCCGTCAGCATCAAGCCGAAGCTCTCGATAAACGTGGATTTGCCGACGCCCGGCGTGCCGGACAAGCCGATCCTGAGCGCCTCGTGCCCATGTCCCGCCAAGCGATCCAGCAGCGCCACCGCCTGTGCGCGGTGATCGGTGCGCGCGCTTTCCACCAGCGTGATCGCGCGGGCTAAAGCGCGTCGCTCGCCCGCCCGCAGCCGGGTTGCCAGATCGTCGAGGTCGAGCGGAGCCGCCATGCGCAAAGCCCTCTTTCATCAGCCGCAAAGGAACTGCCCTCGTCTTGCCTTGCGCGGCAAGGTATTGTCCAGTGCGCGCGCAGACCCGTTTGCCATCAAAAGGCCCCCGATGACCCTGATCTCCCGCACCATCGCAGCCCTTCTGGCGCTTGTTCTCAGCCATGGCGCGCAGGCCACCGAGCAGGGCGTGTTCGACATCACGCTTCTGGGGGTGCGCGCGGCCACCCTCAGTTTCGCAGGCCAGATCGAGGGCGGGCAATACGCCGCCAGCGGGCAGGTGCAGACTACAGGCCTGGCAAACCTCATCTCGCAAGTCTCCTATGCGGCGCAAGTCCAAGGCCGTTTCCGCGCCGGTCGGTTTCAGCCTCAGCTTTACCGCGAAACCGCCCGCGATGGGGACGAGACTTATGCCGCCGAGATGCGCTACCGGGGTCGCGTGCCCCTGCCCAAGGGCTACGCGCCGCCGCGCGATCGGCCCAGTGGCCTCGATCCGGCGGCCCAAGCGGGCACCGTCGATATCATGACAGCGATCTTTTCGCTGCTACGCGATCAAACCCGTGCGGGGGTCTGCACCGCCGCGCATCAGATCTTCGACGGGGCGCGCCGCAGTCAGGTCGTGCTGACCCAGCCCGAGGCGCGTGCAAACGGCCAAATCCAATGCGCCGGGGAATACCGCCGCCTTCAAGGCTTTTCGACCAAGGCCATGGCCGAGCGTCAGCGCTTCGCGTTCACTTTGACCTACGCGCCACTTTCGGACGGCACCTACCGCGTCGTTCGCGTCGACACCCAAACCACCTTCGGGCGTGCGAGCTTGCGGCGGCGCTGAGCGATGGATTTTGCCTTTAACCTTGTTGGCAAGCTCGTCTGGCTGGTGGTGCAGCCGCAAAACTGGATCGCGCTGGGGCTGATCCTTGCGGTTCTCTTTGCTTTGAAAGGGCAGATGCGCCCGGCGCGGCGGTCCCTCTTCGCAACAGCCGCCCTGTTTGCGGCTCTGTCCATTTTGCCCCTTGGCGATCTGGCCCTCGCAAGTCTCGAAGATCGCTATCCGATCCCGACCCGGTTGGATCCCGTAGAGGGGATCATCGTGCTGGGCGGGGCCGAAGACGCAGCCCTCAGCTATGCGACAGGCCAACCGCAATTGGGCGCGGCAGGCGACCGGATCGTTGTGGGGGCCGCGTTGGCGCAGGCGCAGCCACAAGCGCGCCTGATCCATACGGGCGGCGGCGGGCTGACGGCGCGTGATTATGCCCGGTCCGAGGCCACGGTTGCCGCGGACATCTACACCGCGATGGGGATCGCGTTCGACCGCCTCGTTTTGGAATATGTCGCGCGCAATACCACCGAAAACGCGCGCCTCACGGCACAGCTTGTTGATCCGACAAAGCCTTACATACTCGTGACATCCGCCTTCCACATGCCCCGCGCGCTGGGCAGTTTCCAGCGTGCCGGTTGGACCAATCTGACGGCCTATCCCGTTGATTACCAAGCCCAAGCGCCCCGGCTTGGCTGGGACTTCATCGGCCAAACCCAGCGCCTGACCATCGCTCTGCGCGAATATCTGGGCCTGCTCGCTTATGCCGTGACAGGCCGTTAGAGCGATGGTCGCAGGTCCCAAACTGCCCATCGATGCGGTGTTGCCAGATGTCATCGCGGCGCTGCGCGCGCATGGTCATGCCGTGTTGCAAGCGCCGCCGGGTGCCGGCAAGACCACCAAGGTGCCGCTCGCGCTGTTGGAGGCCGGATTGCGGAGCGGCAAAATCCTGATGCTGGAGCCGCGCCGCGTCGCCGCGCGTGCCAGTGCCGAACGCATGGCCCAGATGCTCGGCGAAAAGGCAGGGCAAACAGTGGGATACCGGGTGCGCGGTGAAGCGGTGATCGGACCCGATACCCGCATCGAGGTTGTCACCGAGGGCATTCTCACCCGCATGTTGCAATCCGATCCCGAGCTTCCGGGCATCGGCACCGTGATCTTCGACGAGTTCCACGAACGCGCATTGACCGCCGATCTGGGCCTTGCCCTGACGCTGGAGGCGCGCGCGACCTTGCGTCCTGATCTGGCGCTCATCGTCATGTCCGCCACGCTGGATGCCGCTCCGGTCGCGGCCTTGCTCGGCGACGCGCCCATCCTCACGGCTCAGGGCCGCGCATACCCGGTGGAGGCGCGCTACTTGGACCGTCCACGCGGTCCCGGCGCGGATCGCTTCGACACGCTCTGCCGCGATACCGCCGATCTGGTAATGCAGGCGCTGGGCGAGGCCGAGGGCGGCGTGCTGGTCTTCCTCCCCGGTGCGGGCGAAATCCGCCGGGTTGCGCGCCACTTGGAGGGACGCTTGCCCAAAGACGTCGCGCTTCAATCCCTTTATGGGGGGCTTCCCATGGCGGCTCAACGCGCCGCCCTGCGCCCCAATGCGCAAGCTCGAAAATTGGTCCTTGCGACCTCCATCGCCGAGACGTCGTTAACCATTCCCGACATTCGTATCGTGGTCGATGCGGGCCGGGCGCGGCGGCCTCTGTTCGACCCCGGTGCTGGCATGACCCGGCTTGTGACCGAGCCCGTCAGTCGCGCCGAGGCCGAACAGCGCCAAGGCCGCGCAGGCCGCGTCGCCGAAGGGGTCTGTTACCGCCTGTGGACACGCGGCCAGCACGGGGCCTTGCCCGCGCAAGCGCCACCCGAGATCACGCGCGCCGATCTGGCTGGCCTCGCGCTCGATCTGGCGGCATGGGGGACACCGGCCGAGGCGCTGTCATTCCTGACGCCGCCGCCCGAGGCCGCGCTTGGCGAGGCCCAAGCCCTGTGCAGACTGCTCGGTGCGCTCGACGGGAACGGGCGTATCACCGATCACGGGCGGGCCTTGGCGCGCTTGCCGCTGCATCCACGCCTCGCGCATATGCTCAACCGCGCCGGCAAAAAGGCGGCAAACCTCGCTGCTTTGCTGTCGGGGCGGCCCTTGGGGGGTGAGGACGCTGACCTTACTAAGCGGTTGAAAATGCTCGAAGGTGGAACGGTGCCAGATCCCATGCGCGGGGCTGTGGCCGAGTTGCGCAGCGAAGCGAAGCGCCTGCGCGAGGCCGCCCCGAAAGGCGATGGTGCGGACTATGCGGCGGCTCAAATGCTCGCGCTTGCCTATCCAGATCGCATCGCGTTGCGCCGCTCCGGCGATGATCCGCGCTATCTTTTGTCGGGGCGCAAAGGCGCGAAACTGGACCCTTCCGACAGCCTTGCTGGACAGCGCTTGTTGGTGGCGGCTGATCTCGACGGCGATACGCGCGAGGCCAGAATCCGCGCGGCCCTGCCGATCTCGGAAGGTGCGCTGCGCGAGATATTCGCGGACAAAATCACCTGGGCAGAGTCCTGCCTTTGGGATAAGCGCCGCCGCCGCGTGCAGGCCAAACGGCAAGAGCGCCTCGGCGCTTTGGTGCTTGCTGAGCAGACATGGCGCGACGCCCCCGAAGATGCCCTCATCGCCGCCGCACTGGACGGGGTGCGCGACCTTGGATTAACCCCGTCCAAATCCGCGCAACGTCTCATCGACCGGGCTGAAAAAGCGCGCGAGGTCGATCCTGATCTGCCTGATCTTAACCTTAAGACCCTCATGGCCAAGCTTGAGGATTGGCTTGCGCCCTATCTAGGCGGTGTCCGCACAGCCGCAGATATTGCCGCCCTCGACCTCATGCCCGCGCTGCAAAATCGTCTCGGATGGGCAGGCGGACAGCGCCTTGATGCGCTCATGCCGCCACGCTTTACCACGCCGCTTGGCAACACCACCGCGATTGATTACGCCAGCGATCCGCCAGGGATCGAGGTGCGGTTGCAGGAACTTTTCGGCCAATCCACCCATCCCACGATCCTGAACGGATCCGTAGGCCTAAAGCTGACCTTACTGTCGCCCGCGCGCATGCCCATTGCCGTGACCTCCGATCTGCCGGGGTTCTGGGACGGGGCCTACCGGGACGTACGCCGCGATATGCGTGGGCAGTATCCCAAGCACCCCTGGCCCGAGGATCCGCGCACAGCCCAGCCGACGCTGCGTGCGAAACCGCGCGGAAAATGAGTATTTAAGGCAAGAAAAAGAAGCGGTTACGTCCCCCACGGCCCATGGTGATGGCCGTCTTCGTCAATCCGCTCGAACCCATGCGCCCCGAAGAAGTCGCGCTGCGCTTGGATCAGATCGGCAAAGCCGCGTGGTTGGCGCATGGTGTCGAGATAGGCCAGCGCGCCCGATAGGGCTGGCACCGGAACGCCTGCGGTCACGGCGGCGGCGACGACACGGCGCAACGCGGGCACACCCGCCATCAGTGGCATCCGCAAAGCGTCCGCAAGATAGAGCGCGTCGCCCGGCAGGCCCGCGCGCGTCGAGGTTGCAATCTCGTCCAACAGCGCCGAGCGGATGATACAACCCGCGCGCCAGATCTCGGCGACCTCGGCGCGGTCCACGTCCCAGCCAAATTCGTCTGAGGCGGCTCCGATCAGCGCGAAGCCTTGCGCATAGGCGAGAATGCGCGCGCTGAGCAATGCCTCGGCCAGATCGTTAACGTTAATGGGCTGCGCGTCGATGCGGTCGCCCAAGATTGCAGCGCCCAAGCCGCGCACATCGCGCGCGGCGGACCAAGCGCGCGCACCGACTGCCGCTTCAATGACATTGGCCGATTGGCCCAGCTTCAAGGCTTCTATGACCGTCCAGCGCCCAGTCCCTTTTTGGCCTGCGCTGTCGAGGATCACATCGACCATCGCGGCCCCAGTTTTTGGGTCACTCGCCTGCAAGACCTCGGCCGTGATCTCGACCAAGTAACTGGCGAGCGGTCCGTCATTCCACGCCTCAAACTGGGCACCAATCGCGGCCGGGGGTGTGCCATTCATCAGGCGCATCACGCCGTAAACCTCTGCGATCATTTGCATATCGGCGTACTCAATACCGTTATGGACGGTCTTGACGAAATGGCCCGCCCCATCGGGTCCGACATGGGCCGCGCAAGGTTGACCCTGATAATCGGCGGCAATCGCACGCAAGATCGGGCCGAGCCGCGCCCACGCATCCTTTGAGCCGCCTGCCATAATCGATGGTCCATGGCGCGCACCCTCTTCGCCACCCGATACGCCAATCCCCATAAAGTTCAGGCCGTCTTTGGCTAGCGCGGCCTCGGTCGCACGGGTGTCGTTGAAGTCGGCATTGCCCGCGTCGATCAGGATGTCGCCTTTGTCGAGAAACGGCTTGAGGCTGTCGATCACCGCCCGCACAGGACCGCCTGCCTTAACCATAATTACAATCGCACGGGGCGCGCGGATGGAAGCCACAAACGCCTCAAGATCCTTCGGTGCGCTCAGCCGCGCGCCCAGATCGCCTGCTTCGGCCATGAACGCTTCGGTGCGATCCGCCGAGCGGTTCCAAACCGCCACATCGCTGCCTGTCTCGGCCATGTTCAGCGCAAGTGCGCTGCCCATCGTCCCCAGCCCGATCAATCCGATATCTGCCATGTGAAGTCCTTCGCGTTGCGTTGGACTTCACTTAAGGGGGCAGGGCTTAATCGCCAAGCGGGATACTCAGACCACCGACCAAAACTGCGCCCATTCCGCCGCCTGCCTGCGGGCCTGCCGGTTGTAACTGCAAGAATATATTGCGGTATTCCAGTTGCGCGCCGCCGGTGATAATCCAACCGCTTGAGCCGATTTGGGTGCCAATCAGTCGCGCGTTTTGGCCGTAATCCGCAAGTCCGGTCACAAAGCCCAGCTTTACGCCGCTTTCGACGATCTCCCATGTTTTGCCGATCCCGGCAAAGAGCGCGCGATCCGCATAGCTGTTCTGGAACAGGCCGAGCGAGTAGTTCAGCCCAAGCTGGCCACGGTCTTCCCAAGTTAAGATCACACCGGGATTAAATTCGTTCCAGTCCGCGCGCCCAAAAAGCGTCGGGTCGATATTCAGATGCCGCGAGGCGAGCGTGATGTAGACCCGGTCCGGTGCCAGATCACGCTCGGGCTTGAGGCCACTTTCAATCGCCTGTTCCGCCCAGGCGGCGGGGCTTAGCAGAAGGGCAAATGTGACGGCCAACAGGCGCAGCATGGATTGATTTCCTTAACGAACGGTTATGAAGCCATATATACTGGAGGAATTGCCCAAAAACATCGGTTCGATTCTAGACATTTCCCTAAACGCCCAGACACCACCGCATGATCGCCTTCTGCGCGTGCAACCGATTTTCCGCCTCGTCAAAGATCACTGAATGGGGGCCGTCCATCACCTCGGAGGTCGCCTCGTCATCGCGGTGCGCGGGCAGGCAATGCATGAACAAGGCGTCCTCTTTCGCCTTCGCCATCAGGGCGGCGTTGACTTGGTAGCCGCGCAACTGGTTATGGCGCCGCTCGCGCGCGGATTGCGGATCGTGCATGGAGACCCATGTGTCGGTGACGACCAGATCCGCGCCTTCCACCGCTTTGTGCGGATTGCGCTCGATCGTATAGAGCCCGTCGAGGCTGCGCTCGGGATCAAGCGGTTCAGGCCCGGTGAACACCAGATCGAACTCGAACTGTTTGGCGGCATGGGCGAAGCTGGCAAAGACGTTGTTGCCGTCGCCACTCCAGACAACTTTCTTGCCCTTGATGGGGCCGCGATGCTCCTCAAACGTTTGAATATCCGCCATAATTTGACACGGATGGGTGCGGTTCGTCAGCCCGTTGATCACCGGAACCGTGGCGTATTCGGCCATTTCCAGTAAGGTGGCCTCCTCAAAAGTGCGGATCATGATCAGGTCGACATAGCGCGACAGAACCCGTGCGGTATCGGCAATCGTCTCGCCATGACCAAGCTGCATATCGGCCCCTGACAGCACCATCGTCTGCCCGCCCATCTGGCGCACACCGACGTCAAACGAGACGCGTGTCCGGGTCGATGGCTTCTCGAAAATCAGCGCGACCATGTGATTGGCGAGCGGCTGATCGGCGTCAGGCGTGCCTTTCAGCTGCCCCTTGCGCGCGGCCTTCATTGAGGCGGCGGTATCAATGATCTGGCGCAGCGCGTCCGGCGCCGTGGTGTGGATGTCGAGAAAATCAGTCATCGGAGGTCCTTGGGGGCCACGTGGCATTTGAGTATTTTTGGCAAGAAAGAGGGCGGCAGGCGGCTAGGATCGTCGTTTGTAAAGCATGATGCGCACCGGGTCGCCGTCCTCGCAAGGGGTGATGCGGTCGCCTTCGAACCCGGCCCTGGCGTAAGTGGCGATGGCGCGGGCATTCTCAGGGTCCGGATCGACGGCAATCACGGGCGCACCGGCGGTGGTCAATTGCGCGGCGCGCGCGCTGAGATACCCGCTAGCATGGCCTTTGCCGAGGTAGTCCGGATCACCCAGAAAGGTGTCGAGCCCGCGCGCGCCCTCGGGCAAATCGGCGTATTGCGGGGCGGGCCACGCGCGCACATCGTAGTCCTGCACATAGGCAAACGGGCGGCTCGTTGGCACGTGCCACACGATCCGCATATCGGTTTTGCCGCTGAACAGGTCTTCGTCCATCAGCTTGGTCTCAACCCATCCATCGCCCCACCAACCGCCGATATGCGGCTGGGACAGCCAGTCGCGGATCATCGGGAAATCTTCCCGCGTGAGAGGCTCAAACCGATAGAGCATGGGCCGCGTGGTCGAGCCGTCTAAGCGCCTCAGCCAGCTCGTCATCGGTGATGTTCAGCGGCGGCAGAACCCGCACGACATTGTCGGCCGCAGGCACGGTCAACAGCTCCGCCGCATACCCCGCCTGGACCAACTCGCCATTCGGCACCACGCATTTCAGCCCCAACATCAGGCCAGACCCGCGCACCGCCTCGAACACGCCCGGATGCGAGGCGACCAGCCCCTCAAGCCCTTGCCGAAACAGCGCTGCCTTGCGGTTCACTTCGGCCAGAAACGCGGGGTCCGCGACCGTCTCCAGCACCGTGCAGCCCACCGCACAGCCCAGCGGGTTGCCGCCATAGGTCGAGCCGTGCGTGCCCGCCGTCATGCCGCTCGCTGCGTCTTCCGAGGCCAAAACCGCGCCCAGCGGAAAGCCTCCGCCGATGCCCTTGGCGACCATCATGATATCGGGCGAAATCCCCGCCCATTCGTGCGCGAACAGCTTTCCCGTGCGCCCGACGCCGCATTGCACCTCGTCGAGGATCATCAAGGTGCCGGTCTCGTCGCACAGATCGCGCAGGCCCTTCAGACACGCATCCGGCAGCGCGCGGATGCCGCCTTCGCCTTGCACTGGCTCGACCAAAACCGCCGCTGTATCTTCGGTGATCGCGGCGCGCAGCGCATCGTGATCGCCAAAGGGCAGGTGGGTGAAGCCGGGCAGAAGCGGGCCAAAGCCACGCGTCATCTTCTCGGACCCGGCGGCGGCAATTCCGGCGCTTGAGCGTCCGTGGAAAGAGCCCTCGAAGGTCACAATATCCGTGCGATCCTCGCCTTTCTCGAACCAGTATTTGCGGGCCATCTTGACGGCCAACTCACAAGCTTCAGTCCCCGAATTGGTGAAAAACACCGTGTCTGCAAAGGTTTGCGCGACCAGCATATCCGCGAGGCGTTGTTGCGCGGGGATCTGGTAGAGGTTCGAGGTATGCCAAAGTGCGCCCGCCTGCGCGGTCAAGGCCGCGACCAGTTTCTCGTTCGCATGGCCAAGCGCGTTCACGGCAATCCCGGCGCCGAGGTCGAGGAAGCGACGGCCATCCGCCTCGATCAGCCAAGCGCCCTCGCCTTTGACGAAGCTGAGAGGGGCGCGATTATAGGTGGGCAAAAGGGACGGGATCATGGGCGTGGTCCTTCACGGGATGACGAGCGCGGATTGGCGCGTGCGCGGGGCGGGTTGTCAAGAGAGGGGGTGCCTGTGGGGGCACGGCAAAGCAGGCAGCGCGGGTTAGGCGCGGCGGGCGGAGGGTCGTCGGAGAGAGGCGAACAGGCTTTGCATGGGGAGGCGTTTAGGGGAGGGGTGGGGGGTTGGCAAGTGTCTAGGCCCTTCGATGGTAAGCGGTCCCGCCCGGCTGAAAGGCCGGGCAGCGCCGACCTCCCCCCAGGGAGGCGCTTTGCACCTCCCGAGGTCGGACGCTGCCCTCAGCTACACGATAAGAACGACAGCAATGCCAATGCCCACAATGATACTGAGCGCCCAGCTCACATCCTTGGTAACCTTCACCGAGCGATACCAAGCCGACTTTTCGATCCGTTCCAAAACCTCCGGATACCATTTTAGGAACCGACCGAGCCGTGCGGCGCGCCCAAACACGCGGATGCTGCTATCGAGGGCCGGATTCCTTGGCTCTGCCGCGAGCGGGCGATAGGGATCAGGTGGCGCGATAACCTCATCAACGTCCTCCTTCCACTGAATTTCAATTGGCGCAGTTAGGATGGGGGCGATGATTTGGGCGGCCTCGCGAAGATCGGCGCGCTGAGCCTCGGACATCTCGGCAATGGCGACGTTTTGGATGTCGAACCTGTTTTTTGCGATGTCTGGGTGATTTGCGCGAACAGCGCGCGCGCCTTCTTCTACTACTTCTTGGAGGGCTTCCACCTCGTCTGATGCGGCGATCTCTTCCTTTTCGATTGCTTTGAAGAGGCGTCCCGCAACACTGGTTAGGTCCATTTCAATGCGTTGCGGATCGTTGCCGTATTTGGTCGCCATACGCTGCAACACGACCGTGATCCGGGACGCAGAGTTTAATCCGTTGCTGGGCTTTGCCAAGACGTCGTCAAGACTATCGGTGACGCGGGTAATAATTGCGCTGAGCAAAGGGGCGTTTTGGATCTGCCGCGGAACGAACTCGACTTGGTCAGTTTCAGGGTTGACCTGAACATCCTCGGCGAGCGGGAGGTGCAAATCTAGGAAACTCGTTTCAATGTCCTTGATTGCTGCGGCAACCGCCTCCGGCCCTGCCTCCCAAATCGCATCCTCAATCAACGCAACCTGCGTGACCAAATCCCGATCCAGCGGCGCGCCGTCCCACATGCTTTGATACCAGCGCAGCCAGAAATTTGACTTAAGTTGCCGTCTAATTTGCGTGGAGAAGCCTTGCCATACAGTTCGGCTCAAATCATCCTCAGACATGTTGTTCCAAAGAGGCCGTTTCAGAATGTCGTCACTTATGCTGTTGGCATCAATTGATAGAGCAAGAAGATGATGTGTCTCTGGTCGCCTACCATTTGTTAATTGCCATTCAGACTTCATTCGCACTGTATTCGGGCTTTCGTGCCGGAGTGTACGGTTTATAAAGGCTTGAAATGCGTGTGCGCTGGAGGAAAAAGTAGCTCTTAGTGCGCTCTCCAAATCTTTTTCTAGTGAACCTTTCGCAGCTTGGCGTGCAGCTTTTTCTAAGGAGGTTTCGAGTGGTCCTTCATAATAATCAGCGCCGACAGTAATAGCAGTGAGCGTGATTGCTGCGCGTGAAGTTCTTAGAAACCGATCTGTCTCAATGTCTTCCAGGCCAGGTAGGACAATCGTGTCTTCCTGTTGCATTGCACGTCTCAGGCAAACGCGAAGAGCAATCGCAAAAATATCTTCAAGGTCTTGGTCTGATACCCAGTTCGAAAGAGCTTCGGTATCCGAGAAATCCGGCAATGCATCCATCAAGCTTCCCTCAAAAGCGTTCACTAAACCCTACCCCCACACACCCATCTTGACCAACCCCCCAAACCCTTACATATCAGGCGGATGACCAACCTCGCCAACATCCGCAATTTCTCCATCGTCGCCCATATCGACCATGGCAAATCCACCCTCGCTGACCGCCTGATCCAGCTGACCGGGACGGTGGCTGAACGCGATATGAAGGCCCAGATGCTCGACAGCATGGATATCGAGCGCGAGCGCGGCATCACCATCAAGGCCAACTCCGTGCGGATCGAATATCCCGCCAAGGACGGCCAGACCTACATCCTCAACCTCATCGACACGCCCGGCCACGTGGATTTTGCCTACGAGGTCAGCCGCTCCATGCGCGCGGTCGAAGGCTCGCTTCTCGTCGTGGACGCCACCCAAGGGGTGGAAGCGCAGACGCTGGCCAACGTCTACCAAGCCATTGATGCGGATCACGAAATCGTGCCCGTGCTCAACAAAATCGACCTTCCCGCTTCTGAGCCCGAGCGCGTCTGCGAGCAGATCGAGGACGTCATCGGCATCGACGCCTCCGACGCAGTTCACATCTCCGCCAAAACCGGGGTCGGCATCCCCGACGTGCTTGAAGCCATCGTCACCCGGCTGCCCGCCCCCAAGGGCGACCGCGCAGCACCCCTCAAAGCGATGCTCGTCGACAGCTGGTATGACGCCTATCTGGGCGTCGTCGTCATGATCCGCGTCATCGACGGCACCGTCAAAAAGGGCGACCGCATCAAGATGATGCAGACCGGGGCCGTCTACGGGATCGACAAGCTCGCGGTGCTGAAACCCGCGATGGTCGACATCAAGGAGCTTGGCCCAGGCGAGATCGGCATCTTCACCGCCTCCATCAAGCAGGTGCGCGACACCCGCGTGGGCGACACGATCACGACCGAAAAGAAGGGCACCGAAACTGCGCTGCCCGGCTTTAAGCCCGCGCAACCGGTGGTGTTCTGCGGCCTCTTTCCCGTCGATAGCAACCAGTTCGAGGACCTGCGCGACGCCATCGAAAAACTGGCGCTCAACGACGCCTCCTTCAGCTCGGAAATGGAAACCAGTGCAGCGCTCGGTTTCGGGTTCCGCTGCGGGTTCCTCGGTCTTCTCCACCTCGAAGTGATCCGCGACCGGCTGGAGCGCGAATACGATATCGACCTGATCACCACCGCGCCCTCGGTAGTGTACCACGTCTACGGGCGCGACGGCGAGATGACCGAGCTGCACAACCCCGCCGACATGCCCGATCCCGCGACGATCGATCATGTGGAAGAGCCGCGCATCAAAGCGACCATCCTCGTGCCCGACGACTACCTCGGGGACGTGCTGAAACTGTGCCAGGACCGGCGCGGGATCCAGATGGACCTGACCTATGCCGGGCCGAGGGCGATGGTTGTGTATGACCTCCCGCTCAATGAAGTTGTGTTCGATTTCTACGATAGACTGAAAAGTGTTACCAAAGGGTATGCGAGCTTCGATTATCAGATGGTGGGCTACCGGCAGGATAATCTCGTTAAAATGCAAGTGCTTGTGAATGACGAGCCTGTGGACGCGCTGTCGATGATGGTCCACCGCGACCGGGCCGAGGCGCGCGGGCGGGCGATGTGCGAGAAGCTCAAGGAGCTGATTCCCCGCCACATGTTCAAGATCCCCATCCAGGCCGCCATCGGGGGCCGCGTCATCGCGCGCGAGACCCTATCGGCGATGCGTAAAGACGTGACGGCGAAATGCTACGGGGGCGACGCGACGCGTAAGAAGAAGCTGCTCGAGAAGCAGAAAGCGGGTAAGAAAAAGATGCGCCAGTTCGGGAAGGTGGAGATCCCGCAGTCGGCGTTTATCTCGGCGTTGAAGATGGACTCGTAGGGCGGGATTTATCCCGCCATTCCTCTACTCTAACCTTCCGTAGGGTGTGCGATCTCGCGCACCTCCAGTTTCTGTGTGTGTGTGTGGACACCTACGCTAGATTATAGCTTAATGACTCATTGATTTTGCTTAAGGTGACCGATGTGTACGGTGAACTAACAATCTATGAGCCAACTACTGCACCAATTTATAAGCCTCAGCACGATATTAAGCATAACGTTCGAGTCTTTGTGACCTGGATTGATAAAAACTACGAACGAGGGGAACACGGATTCAATCCACCAATGGAGTACGAGAATTCTTTGGATTTGGAGTCAGAGTTCAATGACCTTGCCCTATCTACGTTAGAAATCCTTCGGAGTGAATGGGGTCGCTCAGTCGATGAGAAAATCATAAGAGAAATGGTGAATATCATTGATCTTAAGCAGCAGGACGACTGGTACCCATCCCATGATCGCATCAATCTATAAGAAATGGATGAAGAAAACGATGCGCTAAGTTTGGCTGACCTGCAGCGGCGTATACCAATGCTTCGGGAGAAGTTGGAGCAAATACGCAGGTTATTGCCCGGAATGCTTGGCCACAACGGCCCTCCTGACCCATTTCCTCTCAAAGCCAATGAAATTGATGAGTTAGAAGAAGCTTTGGTCACCTTTGCTTCGATCAATGACCAAGATCTAATCGAGAACCGAAAATACTACCAAGAGCTTGCTGATAAGATCAAACGGGTCAGTAGCGCTGTGATACTCTATTGTGCGCGAAAAGGAGACCTGTTCGCAGAGGCCGCTATTGAGGCAGCAGGCGAGCAGGTGGGCAAGTGGGGAGTAAGACTTGGCATGGTCGTGCTTGGTGCAGGCGCCCTAAGCCAATTCTCGGACGACCTGACAAAATTGGTGCAAGCGTTGCAATGAGATAGCTATGTCGTTGCTGTCCCAGCCTCTCACCACTCCCCCTCCTACCGCCGCTTCCACCTCCCCCGCTCCACATCATCCCGCATCGCCGTATCCTCCAGCAACGGCCCATACCGCCGCTTCCCCGTCGCAGGCCCGAACATCTTCCACCCGAGCCGCCGCCTCATCGCCGCCCAAGCCCCGCGCCCGATCCTATGGCCGGTCTCCGGATCATACGGTCCCTTAAACTCGAAATCCTCCAGCTCCATCATCCGCTCGTAAGCCTCATACGACACCAGCACCGCCGCGGGTCGGCCATAGCGGTGGCAGATCACGCCGAGGCCGCCACTCGCGACATGCTCGATCTGCTCGGCCAGCGAGCGCCGCAGTTGCGTCATCGTCAGCGAGCGGGTCTTCTTGTAGTCGCCATAATCGCGGTCATCCGCCGTCACGTCATAATTGCTCATTTCAGCCCCCAAATCATGGTTCACAAACTGTCAACATCGGCCCCAATATGGTTCAGAACCTTGCAACATTGTGTGAACCCACCGTGCGATGGGGGGAACGAAACCGGAAAACCGGGTTGCCCCAGATCAAAGACCGTAAGCTGCGACCAAGGTTAGGGTGCGGAAGAAATAGCCGCTGAAAGGAGCGCACAAATGTTACGCCTTACCTCGATCATCTATTCCATGACCGGTGCCGCCCTCGCGGGGGGCGCGGTTACGGCGGCTTTGGTCGCGGGCTTCGTGGATGCGCGGTCCATCGTTCTCGCCGCAATCGTCGGCGCGATCGCGGGGCTTCCGGTGTCCTACCTGATCGCAAAGCAGATCTCCGGAAATTAATCTTCCGGTTTTACAAGGGGTTGCGGTGCGATTGGCAATGGGCTGCGCACGGCATCTACCGGACTAAGCGGCGTTGACGACATCGTCTGTGGCGTCGCTTGGGTCCAGAGCGGGTGCGGCACCGGGTCCTTGGCGCGCCAGAAATAGGTCGCAATCACCTGCGCGTAGGACCGGTACAAATACCCATCATTGCGGCGCAGATAGTGGTCGCGATTGGCGAAATACCGTGCAGGCAAATCATACCACGCAACGCGCGGGTGCATGTGGTGTACGACGTGGAAGTTGTTGTTTAGAAACAGAAATGCGAACACTCCGCGATCCTCGATCACCACAGTTCTGGCGCGCGCTTGCGCATGGGCGCGGTGTTCGAGGAAGGTGCGCAACCGCAATACGGACATCGCCGCATAGCAGGCCAACAGATATGCCCAAAGCGGTATCGCGGCCACATATCCCAACCACAAAGCGACAGGCAGCAAGCTCGCGGCATGGGCCAGCCAGGACTTGCGCACTGCAATATCGCCCCTCGCGATCGCTTTGACATCCTCGGCCATGAACAAGACACTCGACAAAAGCGGGCCCAATAAAAGACGTCCGATCAAGGTGTTATTGATCCGCAACACCGCGCGCAGACCCGCCGGAAGTCGTGCCCAGACGCTGGGATCCATGAAGTTCGTCTCTGGATCGTCATAGGGATCGGTGAGGTTCTCATCGAAGTGATGCGCCAGATGTTGGTCGCGAAACCGCCCATAGGGCACGACAAGGCCAAGACCGGGACGCATCAATGCGGCGTTCAGCCCGGCCCATGGGGTCGGATGGCCGTGGATCGCTTCGTGCGTCAGCGAGGCATGAAGGACCAGCGCGAGGGTCAGGGCGATCAGGGCGAGCGGCAAAGACAGCGTTGCAAGGGCCGTCGTCGACCACATCCACACCCCGTAAGTACCAGCAATCAAAGCCAAAGTTGGCAGCTCAATCGCACTCAGCGCACCTTGGGTGCGGGGCCGGTCGCCCATTTGAAACCTCATGTCTGGAAGCGCCTGCATGGCGGTTGCGATGAAGCTATCACTTGCCGTGTCGCGCGATCAGATGGTATGTGGTCAACATAAAATCCAACACTGTAGATAAAACAAAACAACCGTGGAAAAAACAGACAAACGAGAGCGCGCGGCGTTGTTTCGCGCACGCTTGCAAGAAGCCGTTGCACATAAGGGGCTTAGCCGGGCTGGCTTTGCCCGCGACATCGGCGTGGATCGCTCGACCGTGTCGCAGCTTTTGGGCGATGCGGGCGCTCGCTTGCCCAATGCGCAAGTCGTAGGGGAGGCGGCGCGCGTCCTCGGTATTTCGGCCGATTGGTTGCTTGGGTTGACCGACAGGCCTGAGCAGGCCAGCGATCTGGTGGCCGCAGCCATGGACATGACCGACGCGCCGCGCGCCTTGATCGACGAGGGCATCTATACGTGGCACCGCGAGGCTGACGGTCTGAAAATCCGCCATGTTCCTGCGAGCTTACCGGATATGCTCAAGACCAAGGCGGTCAATCGGTGGGAATATGCGTCGATGTTCAACCGCTCGCCAGACCAAGCGATTGAGGCCGCTGAGGCACGTCTGGACTGGATGCGCAGCAGCCAATCCGATTACGAGATCGCGATGCCGATCCACGATCTATCCGCCTTCGCGCGCGGTGAAGGATACTGGCGCGGTCTGCCTCAGTCGGCGCGGTTGGCCCAGATTGATTGGCTCTTGGAGATGCATGACCAGCTTTACCCGCGCTTGCGCTTGTTCCTGTTCGATGCGCATCAGGTCTATTCCGCTCCTATCACCATTTTTGGACCTCTGTTGGCGGTGATTTACGTTGGAAAACATTACCTTGCGTTCCGCGACACCGAACGGGTTCAAGCCCTAACGGCGCAATTCGATGGCCTGATCCGTGCGGCGGAGGTCGGTGCGCATGATATGCCCAGCCATTTGCACAGCTTGCGCGACGCCTTGGCGTGAACCGCCTTGCCCTTCGCGCCCGCGTCCGTAGGGTGCGGAGCAACGGTTAAAGAAGGACGCGTCATGAAGAAAAACCCCCTGGGCCGCACCGGCATCGAGGTGACAAATCTATGTCTTGGATCAATGACTTGGGGCACGCAGAACACGGAAGCCGAAGGTCATGCGCAGATGGATCGCGCCTTCGAGCACGGCATCAACTTTGTCGACACCGCTGAGATGTATCCAGTTAATCCGATCTCCGCCGAGACGATTGGCGATACCGAGGCCATCATCGGGACGTGGAATGCAACCCACAAAGCCAAGCGGGGCGATTATGTTCTGGCGACGAAAATCTCGGGCGAGGGGATGCGTCATACGCGAAATGGCGCGCGCATCAGCGGCAAGACCCTGGCGGAGGCTTTGGACGGATCGCTAAAGCGGCTTCAGACCGATTACGTGGACCTCTATCAGCTGCATTGGCCGAACCGGGGCAGCTTCCAGTTCCGCCAGTACTGGAATTATGACCCCACGGGCCGTGACAGCGCCGAACAGGTCCGCGCCGAGATCGAGGACATTCTGGAGGCCGCCGCCAAGCTGATCGACGCGGGCAAAATGCGTGCGATTGGACTGTCCAATGAAAGCGCGTGGGGCATGGCGCAATGGGCGCGGGTGGCCGAGGAAAAGGGGCTGCCGCGTGTGGCCTCGATCCAGAACGAATACTCGCTGATGTGCCGGATCTTTGACACCGATGCAGCTGAGACCAGCGTCAACGAAGACATTGGTTTGCTGTCGTTTTCTCCGCTCGCGGTTGGCCTGTTGACCGGCAAGTATCGCGGTGGGTCCGTGCCGAAAGGATCGCGGTTGGACCTCGTCCCCAGCCTTGGGGGCCGCTACGAGCCGCGCGCGGTCGACGCCGTCGATGCCTATTGCGCGGTGGCCGACAAGCATGGGTTGGATCCGGCGCAGATGGCGCTTGCGTGGTGCACGACGCGGCCCTTCATGACATCCGCGATCTTCGGGGCCACGACGATGGCGCAATTGGAAACGGCGCTCGGTGCGTCCGAGATCACGCTCAGCGATGAGGTCATGAGCGATCTTGCGGCGACCCATAAGGCGCACCCGATGCCCTATTAGGAAGGCTAATGGCTTACAATTACGACGCTCTTTATCAACAGACGCCCGATGCTTTGGGCCCGCCGACGCAAGTTTTCGTCGACTTCTTCAAGGCGCTTGAGCGACCGCCGCTTCGCGTGTTGGACCTTGGCTGCGGGCAGGGGCGCGACGCGCTGTTTATTGCGCGTGCAGGCCACAGTGTTGTGGGGGTCGATCTTTCACCAGCAGGCATCCGGGATATGACCCGTGCTGCGCGGGCCGAAGGGCTTGAGGTGACCGGTATCGTGGCCGATATCACGACGTTTTCTCCGGAAGGTTTGTTCGATATCGTTCTGATTGATCGCACGCTGCACATGCTGCCGGGACCCGCGCGGCTTGCCTGCCTGCGCGCTTGTCTGGGTGCGGTTGCTGCGGGCGGGGCCTGTCTAATTGCCGATGAGGCGTCCAACATTCCAGCGTTCTTGGATGTGGCCGAAGCGCATAGAGCGACATGGGAGGTTATCCTTAAGACCCCCGGTTACCTGTTCCTACGGCGCGGGTGAGGGTGGGGGCAGGCTAGAGCCGCTCGATCCGGCTGGTGTCGTCGTTCAGCACGAACGGCACCAGATCGGGGGCGGCGAGGCTGGGCAGGCTGGCGGCGACCTCGGCCAGCACGACCTCGGTGATAAAGGCCAGATCGAGCGCGCGCACCTCGGCCAGCGGCACCCAGTGCAGGTGGCTCAGCTCGTCCGAGGCTTTGGAAAAGTCGTCCGGATCATCGGCAAGCGCCTCCACCGGCGCGATGAAGAACCGCGCATCAAAGCGGCGCGGGCGTCCGGGCGGCGTCACGGCGCGGAAGAAGAACCGTAAGGAGGCCGGATCAGGCAAATGGCCCGTGTCGAGAAACTGATGCCAACTGGCACCAAGCTCGGGCGCGCGCCCCGCTTGACCCGCGCGTCCGATGCGCAAGCCGGTTTCTTCCCAAACCTCGCGGATCGCACTGCCCAAAAGCGCTTTCGCAGACGGAGCCGCGGGTGTCACCGGACGCATCCCCAGCTTTGCCGCCGTCACCCCATCGGGGTCGCGCAGCATCGGCACATGCGCGTCGTCGGGATCGACAGCTCCGCCGGGAAATACGAATTTCGACGGCATAAACGCGGCATTGGCCCCCCGCTGTCCCATCAGGACCGAAGGCCTGCCTCCGGCATCGCGCACCAAAATCACGGTGGCCGCATCGCGCAGGGCGGTTTTGTCACTCATATGGCCCAAGCTCCGGGTCTTGGGCGCGCTTAGCTGTCGGCTCCAAACCCGTGAAGCCGCCGCGCCCATTGATAGCCGATCATGGCCCCTTTCAGGCGGGGCAGCAAATACATCGACAAGACCACGCAACCGACCGAGAAGACTGTGGCCAATGTCATCGGCTCCGGTCGGAAGGTCACAAAGCCCCAATGCAGGGCCGGGGCCATCAGGTGGCCGACGATCAGGATGGTCAGATAGGCGGGGCCGTCATCGGCGCGGTGATGGTGCAATTCTTCACCGCAGACCGCACAACTGTCGCGCACGGCCAGATACCCCTTCAGCAACGGGCCCGCCCCGCAATGCGGACACCGCCGCCGCCACCCGCGCATGAGCGCGGGTTTGACCAGCCGATCTTCATCGGCTGCAAGTGTTTCGGTACTCATGGCTGACCCCTCAGCTATAATAAGAGGCTACTTTATGCGCGTTCTAGGGCAAAGAAACGCTGACAGGTTGTCATGGGTCAGCCTGTCGCAAGAGCCACCGAAATCTGGCGCTGCGAAAAAACTTTGCAACCTCGCGACGGAAACTTGCCCACGCTTCGTTTGACTTTGTGAGACCGCCAGACAGCGGCGGTTCAAACCCTCACCAAGGAGAAGACCCATGAAAAAGACTACTTTCCTCACCGGAACTCTGATTGCAGCCCTGCTGATGGGCTCTGCTGCTGCTTACGCCGCAGGGGGTCCCGGGCGTGGCGGCGATGACCGTCGCGGTGGTGGCATGACCTTCGAACAGCTCGACCTGAACGGCGACGGCAGCGTGACCCAGGCCGAGATCGAAGGCCAAGCGGCGGCGCGCTTCACCACCGCAGATGCCAATGGCGACGGCTTGTTGAGCGCGGAAGAAATGCTTGCCGCTGCCGAGGCGCGCGAAGACGCGCGCCGTGCCAACCGTGCTGAGCGGATGATCGAACGGGCCGACAGCAACGGGGACGGCTTGGTGTCGTTGGAAGAAATGGAAGCCGCCGCGGAAGAGCGCGGCCGTCGGGGCGAGCCCGGTGCGCGGTTCTTTCGTATCTTTGACGACAACAATGACGGCACCGTGACCCAAGAAGAGTTCGACACAGCACAGGCCGAGATGGGCGAGCGCCGGAACGGTCGTCGCGGTAATAACTAAGCCCTGATTGTTACTGCAGCGCATCCCGGTCTGATCCCCTTTGAGGGCCGGGATGCGCGATTTTTCTTGGCCCCTCCGCCACACAGAGGATACGCCCGAGGCAGATGACGATGCCCTTTGACGCCCTTGATACCGCCTCTGATGCGGAGTTGCTGCGGCTTTATGCCGAGGGTGACGCGTCGGCGGCGCGGCTGTTGACCCGGCGATTGACACCCATGGCGCTGCGCTTGGCGGTCCGCGTGTTGGGCGATACGGGCGAGGCAGAAGATGTCGCGCAGGAGGCAATGGTCCGCTTGTGGAAAGCCGCACCGGGCTGGCGCGCGAATGAGGCGAAGGTCTCGACCTGGCTTTATACGGTGACGCGGAACCTGTGTATGGACCGGATGCGCCGCCAGAAATCGCGCGGGGGGGCGGCGGTCGATCTGGACGCAATTGCCGAGCCTGTCGATCCGGCACCTGCCGCCGAGGCACGTTTGACGCAAACGGCGCGCAGTGCGGCTTTGAACGCAGCACTTGCAACTTTGCCGGACAGGCAACGCGACGCGGTGATTTTGCGCCACCTTGAAGGTCTGACCAATCCCGAGATTGCGCAGATCATGGACATCAGCACCGAGGCGGTCGAAAGTCTGACCGCGCGGGGCAAACGTAACCTGGCCACGGCCCTCGCCGCGCGCCGCACTGATCTGGGGTATGACGATGAGCACTGACCCAAAAGAGTTTGACCTCGACCCGGCCCTTGAGGCCGAGTTGGAGGCGTTGTTTGCCGAAGCCCGTGATATGGCCCCCGATCCGTCGGACGCTTTGCTGGCAAGGATCGAGGCGGATGCGGCAGCACTTCAGCCATTGCCCGCCCGCAGGGTGTCAGCGACCATGCCTGCCTCTGCCCCGACAGGCGGCGGATGGTTCGGTTTTGATCTGGGACTTGGCGGCTGGTCGTCCTTGGGAGGCTTGACCGCCGCGCTGGTTGTCGGCTTCGGCATCGGCCTGAGCCCGCCGGATGCGGTGTCCAGCTTGACCTCGGATCTGCTGGGCAGCGATGCAAGCGCTCTGGAAGATGTTTTCTGGAGCTTCGATTCCAGTCTGTTGGAGGGCTAGATATGGCCGATCTGTCCCCGCAAACGCCCAAGCCTTCCGCGCCGCGCTGGATGAAAATCGCGCTGGTGGTGTCCTTGGCGATGAACTTGGCCGTCATTGGCCTGGTGGCCGGGGCGGCGGTGAACTTTCGCAAAGAGGGCGGGCCGCAAATGTCGCGCATTGACGGGCCAAACCCGTTCCTGCGCGCGATGACGCCCGAGGATGCGCGCACCATGCGGCGCTTGCTGCGCCCGGATGCAAGCCAGCTTGGCGCGTCGCGCGAAAACGGGCGGGCAGCAATGCAGGCGATATTGGCGCAGTTGCGCGCCGAGACCTTTTCCGAGGCCGCGTTGCGCGTCGCCTTTGCCCAGATTGCGGCGGCCAATTCGGCGCGCGCGGATCTGGGCCAAGAGGCGATTGTTACCTACTTGCTGTCGCTGGATGCGGCTGAGCGCGCAAAATTTGCCGACCGTCTTGAGCAAAGCGTGAAGCGCGGTGGGCCGCGTCGTGGTCAAGGTCGCCCCCTGCGGGAGGAGTGATCAAACCGCCTTGCGTGCAGGGCTGTCGGTGCCGCTGCGGGCGTTTGGCAGCTGCGGACGGGGCCCCGGAGAAGGACCCTGACCCGCGCGCCCGGTCAGCATCAGGGGGGCCTCAGCGGCGATCCGCACCCGGTTGCGTCCATCCTCTTTGGCCGCGTACAGCGCTTGGTCAGCTTGGCTCAGCAGCACCGCCGGATCGCTTTCGCGGCGTCGCGGCCCGCCCATCGCCAGCCCGAGGCTGACCGTGACATCAAGCGCGCGGTGGCCCTGCGCATTCGGGCACATCACTGGGGTCATTTCGATCAGGCGGCGCATCCGCTCGGCAATACGTTCCGCCTGGGCAAGGCCAGTATCGGGCAGCACGATCAGGAACTCTTCTCCACCGATCCGCGCGATCAGATCCATCGCCCGCAGCTTTTCGCGCAACCGCATCGCAACCTCGGCCAGGACCTGATCCCCACGCCATGCCCATGGTGGTCATTGACTTGCTTGAAGTGATCGAAATCCAGCATGATCACCGCAAAATCGCGGCCCGTCCGTGTGGCCCGTGCGGTAATGTTTTCCATATGGTTCAGCGCATAGCGTCGGTTGAACAGTCCGGTCAGCGGGTCGATCACCGCAAGGCGCAGCCCCGCTTCGACTTCCGCGCGGCGCTGGTCGGCGGCGCGTTTGGCGCGCAGCTGATTGCCCAGACGCAAAGCCAGCTCTTCCATGTCAACCGGCTGGCTGAGCACCTCGTTCACGCCCTGATCCAGCGCTTGGGCGGCAACGCGTTGGGCGTCTTTGGGCAGGATGATCACCAGGGCCGCATGGCGGGTCGACGGGCGCGCGCGCAGGTCTGCGACGATTTGCAAGGCCCCTTCGGGATGCTTGGCATCGGCTTCGATCAAAAACAGGTCGGGCTTTTTCGGGCTGGGGGCGAGGGCTGTCTCGCGGCTCATGGATACGAAAGCACAAGGCATGCGCCCGGACAAAGCACGCTGCCACTGGATGGCGATTTGCTTTCCATGGGTGATGATGCCGATGCACTGGTCACTGCGCGGACCCAGCTCGCCCGCATTACAGCTGCTGCCAAGCGCCTCGCGCGTTTGGTCCTGCACCCGGCGATCAGAGGCACTCGATTGGCTGCGCATCAGGCTGCGCACATGCGCCATCAACGTCATTTCATCGAGCGGTTTGGTCAGGAATTCATCCGCGCCGGCCTGCAATCCGCGCAACCGCGCTTCGCTATCGGCCATGGCGGTCACCATGATGATCGGGATATGGGCCGTGCTGGGGTCAGATTTCAGGGCCTTGCACACGGCAAACCCGTCGAGATCGGGCATCATCACATCCAGCAAGATCAAGTCCGGCTTTTCGCGCCGCGCCATGATCAGCGCCTGGCGCCCGCCCGTGGCTTGCAACACGCCGTAGCAGGCGCTGGCCAGCTTCACCTTCATGACGATACGGTTGGTGGCGACGTCATCGACGACGAGGATCTTGCCTGACATGCGCCTCTCCTCATACCGGTACAATTGGACGGCGCGCTCGGGGCGCACGCAGCCGACACCTTTTTCTTGGCTCGACAATCTGCTCAAAAGGTTAACAACTCGTTACCAAGTGACGTGCGGGTCAATTTAACAGGGGATAAGATGACCGAGGATCAGGCACAGGTCCTGGCGCTTCAGGCGCTTGGATGGATGGGCGGACAGGAGGAGATCCTGTCTGGATTTCTGGGCGCATCGGGCATGGATATCGACACGCTGAAGCAAAACGCGGCGCAGTCCGAGACACTTCTGGCGATTCTCGATTACCTGTTGTCCGAAGACGCATGGGTTCGCGACTTCTGCCAGCAGACAGGTCTCGCCCCCGAAGCCCCCCTGATGGCGCGCGCCGCCTTGCCGGGCGGGGCCGAGATGCATTGGACTTAACGCCCGAAGGGACAGCGCCATGATAAGCGGGATCATCTTCGACAAAGACGGCACCCTTTTTGACTTTCAGGCGAGCTGGGGCCAATGGGCGCTGCGTATGCTGTGCGATCTGGCCCAGGGCGATCAGATGTTGCTGCACCGCCTCGCTGACAGTTTGCGCTTTGATCTGGGCCGCGCGCGCTTTCACCCCGACAGCTTCGTGATTGCCGACACACCGGATGCCATCGCCCTCGTATTGGCTGCCGAGATGCCCCATACTGAGGCCCCCGCGCTGCTGGAGCGGATTACCGCGGCCACCGAGCAGGCCAAGATGGTCGAGGCGACGCCACTGGTGCCGCTGATCCTCGAGCTCGAAGCGCGCGGTCTGCGCCTTGCAGTTGTCACCAATGATGCCGAAACCCCCGCGCGCGCGCATTTGGCCGATGCGGGGATCGAGCAAGCCTTTGACCAGGTGATCGGGTTCGATAGCGGATATGGGGCCAAACCCTCGCCGGGCCCTCTGCTGGCCTGTGCCGAGGCGCTTGGCCTTGATCCCGCGCATCTGTTGATGGTCGGTGACAGCACCCATGATCTGGCCGCAGGGCGCGCGGCCGGAATGGGCACCATTGGCGTTCTGACCGGGCCTGCGGATACCGCAACCCTGGCTCCGCTTGCCGACGCCGTTCTGCCCCATATCGGTCATCTGCCGGGCTGGCTTGATGGGCTGAGTACGCCACCCACGGACGCCTGACAGAAAAACGACAAACCGCGTCGCGGATAGCGCATCTATTGCCGCTCTTGCCGCCATTCTATGCGCAATCAATCGAAGGATGCGCAGTATGAATGAGCAAGCACCAAAACGTCGCCGCGCAGGTGGACGGGCAGGCGGGGCCACCCGTCGGGGCAGTGCTGCGGTCCATCAAATGCCGTGGCGCGTTCCGGTCAATACCGACCGCCCGACCGAGCCTTTGGATGAGGCAGGCGTCGAGGCGATCCATGACGGCGCGATGCGTATCCTCGAAGAGATCGGGATCGAGTTTCTGAACGAGGAATCCATCGAGATCTTCCGCGAGGCCGGCTGTAAGGTCGAGGGCACCAACGTCAAAATGGACCGCGACTGGGTGATGGAAATGCTGGCGCGCGCGCCTGAGAGTTTCACCCTGACCCCGCGCAATCCCGAGCGCACGCTCACCGTGGGCGGCAAGCATATCCTCTTTGGCAACGTCTCCTCGCCGCCCAACTACTATGACCTTGAGATCGGCAAGAAAGTCCCGGGCACGCGTAAGCAATGCCAGGACCTTCTGAAGCTAACGCAATACTTCAACTGTATCCATTTCGCAGGCGGCTATCCGGTGGAGCCTGTCGATATCCACGCGCGCGAGCGGCATCTCGATGTGCTCTACGACAAGTTAACCATCTCCGACAAAGTCATGCACGCCTACTCGCTTGGCAAAGAGCGGGTCGAGGACGTGATGGAAATGGTTAAGATCGCCTCGGGCCTCACCGAGGAAGAGTTCGCCGCGACCCCGCGCATGTATACCAACATCAACTCCACCTCGCCTCTGAAGCACGATATTCCCATGATTGACGGGTGCTTACGGATGATCCGGCGGGGTCAGGCGGTGGTTGTCACGCCCTTCACGCTGGCCGGTGCGATGGCCCCCGTAACCATGTCCGGGGCGGTGGCCTTGTCGCTGGCCGAAGGCCTGTCGGCGATTGCGCTTTTCCAATACGTCGCACCCGGATGCGCCTGCGCGATCGGGACGTTTACCTCGAATGTCGACATGAAATCCGGCGCGCCTGCGTTCGGCACGCCCGAATATATGCGCGCGACGCAGATGACCGGGCAAATGGCGCGATACTATAAACTACCCATGCGCTCGTCCGGGGTTTGCGCCGCGAACGTGCCCGACGGGCAGGCAATGTGGGAGACCTCCAACAGCCTCTGGGCGTCGGTCCAGTCGGGCACGAATATGGTCTATCACGCGGCCGGGTGGCTTGAAGGTGGCTTGGTGGCCAGCCCCGAGAAATTCGTGATGGATTGCGAGGTTTTGCAGATGATCCAGCGCTATATGGAGCCCGCGACCTACGCCACAACGCCCGATGATATCGCGGTGGAGGCGATCCGGGAGGTCGGTCCCAACGGTCATTTCTTCGGCACGCAGCACACCCAAGACCGCTACACGACCGCATTTTATCAGCCTATTGCAAGCGATTGGCGCAATTTCGAGGCGTGGGAGGCCGGGGGGGCGATCTGGACCGCCGAGCGCGCCCATAACATCTTCAAGCAGATCATGGCCGAGTTCGAGCCGCCCGCTTTGGACATCGCAATTAAAGACGAATTGGCTGCATTTGTGGCGCGTCGGAAGGCCGAAGGAGGTGCTCCGACCGACTTTTAGGCGCGGGTGTTTGGGGTTTGTTAAGACCTCGGGCCTAGAAGCCATTCCATAACGGAATGTGGGATGGCGATATATGCATGGCTTGGTGAACCGCTCGATCCAGTGCTTTATCGCCGATACCTATGGCGCGCAGGCTTGGCAGCAGGTGGTTGCGCATAGTGGGCTGCCCTTTGATAAATATGTGGCGCTCAGGCCCTATGACAGCGCGTTGACGGGCAAGATCATCGCGTCTGGCAGTGCTGTGCTGAACAAGTCGCGGGCCACGATGCTGGAAGATCTGGGCACCTATCTTGTCACCAGCCCAAACATGAACGCGGTGCGCCGCTTGTTGCGGTTCTCTGGCACCAGTTTCAGCGAATTTCTGATGGCGCTCGAAGATTTGCCGGATCGTGCGCGTCTTGCCTTGCCGGACTTGGACCTGCCCGATCTGGACCTTGTGCGCGCGTCCGAGCATGGGTTCGAGCTGCATGTCCGCTCGCCCCAGGTCGGTGCGGGGTCGGTGATTGCGGGGATATTGCGGGCGATGGCCGATGATTACGGAGCCCTCGTTATGATGGAGGTTGAAGCCATTGGTCCCGGCGAAGACTGCATCTCGCTGACGGTGCATGATGCGCGGTTTGCCGAAGGTCGGGCGTTTCAACTGGCGGAGGGGGGCTAGATGTTCTCTGCAACCACGCCCCGAATGATCACTTTGCCGGGCAGTGCCCTGGACCGCTTGATGCCGATGCATATCTGGGTCGGACCCGAAGGGCAGATTATCGGGGCAGGTGCGAGCGCCGCGAAAATGCTGGGGCAGAATTGGCTCGGCCAAGACCTGTTTGCGCTGATCGCCATCAAGCGCCCCACTTGTGCAACCAGCTGTGCTGCGTTGGCGGACTTGGCGCAGACCCGGCTGAAACTGTCATTGAAGGCCCATCCGGACCTGTCCTTTACGGGCCTTGTGGTGGCGTTACCGGCGGGAACGGGCCTTCTGCTGAACCTGTCGCCGGGGGCCAATCTGATCGCGATCCTCGCGCGGTTCGAGTTGACGCTGGCCGATTTTGCCCCGACGGACCTGACGGCGGAAATGCTGTTTCTGATCGAAGCGAAGACCGCTGCGTTCAGCGCCTATGACACGCTGACGGCACAGCTTGAGGCAGGCAAGGATCGCGCGGAATCCCAAGCGATGACCGATACGCTGACCGGGCTTTACAACCGCCGGGCCATGGATAGCGCACTTGCGCGGGTGTCGGATGCGCCGACGCCTCTGGGCTTTGGGGTGATGCATATTGATCTGGACTACTTCAAGGCCGTCAATGACACGCTCGGCCATGCGGCGGGCGACCATGTGCTGCTGCAAGTCGCCCATGTGCTGCGCGAAGAAACACGGCGCGATGATGTTGTCGCACGGGTTGGCGGGGACGAGTTTGTGGTGCTGTTGGCCAATTGCAACGATCTCGACATCGTCAGCCACGTCGCCGAACGCATTATCTCGCGGCTGGAGGAACCGATGCATTTCGAAGGCAAGCCGTGCCGGATTTCCGCCAGTATCGGGACCACCATCTCGACCTTTTACGATGCGCTGGTGCCCGAGCAGATTTTGTCGGACGCGGACAAAGCCACATATGTGTCAAAACATGAAGGGCGTGGGCGCCATACGGTGTTCCGGCCTGAGGGGCAGGTGCTGAACTAGCGCGCTTTGACGGTGCGAAGCCCTCAGCGCTATCGGCTGTAGCGGCAGATGGGTCAAATCGGACGAGCGTCCCCATGCCTTCGCAGATCTCTAGACGTCCAGCCACAACGTCACCGGCCCGTCATTGACCAATGATACCGCCATATCAGCCCCGAAGCGGCCGGTGGCCACGGGAATGCCCAACTCAGAAAGTGCAGTGCAAAATGCGAGATAGAGTGCTTCGCCCCGCTCAGGCCCTGCGGCGGCCGAAAAGCCCGGACGATTGCCGCGCGATGTATCGGCGGCCAGCGTGAACTGGCTGACGACAAGTGCTGCGCCGCCCATATCCACCAGCGAGCGGTTCATCTTGCCCGCGTCATCCTTGAAAATACGCAGCTTCGAGATCTTTGCGGCCAGCACCCCCGCGCGGTCATCCGCATCATCCTGCATCGCGCATACGAGGATCAGCAAGCCTGCGCCGCACTCCCCGATCACGTCTCCGTCTACGCTGACCGAGGCCTGAGTGACGCGCTGAACCAGAGCCCTCACAGCTCGGCGGCCCAAGGCGGGTTTGCGCCCGCGCGCGATACGGTGATCGATGCCGCCTGCGCGCCAAGCGCCAAAGCCGCGCGCAACCCGTCCTGAGGCAGGGCGGCAACCCCGGCTTTGGTCAAAAGGCCCGCGCGGGACAATCCCGCCAGCAGTCCTGCATTGAATGTGTCGCCCGCACCGACCGTATCGACGACCTCGGCGCGCGCTGCCGGGACGTGGATTTGGCCTTCGCGCGTATAGGCCGTCACCCCTTCGGCCCCGCGCGTGATGCAGACCAGTTTCGGGCCATGGGCCAACATCGCGCGGGCAAGCGTGTCGCTGTCGCCGGCACCTTCCAGCCAATGCAAGTCCTCGTCCGAGACTTTCACGATATCCGCAAGGCCAACCATCTTGGTGATCCGGGCGCGGTAAGCCGCCTCGTCGCCGATGAAAGAGGGGCGGATATTGGGGTCCAGCATCACCGGCACACGGGCCGCCTCGCGCGCGCAAAGCGCTGCATAGGTGTCGGCACAAGGGGTGACCGCCAAGGAAATCCCGCCAAAAAACAGCGCCGAGACATTCGCTAAGTCGCCTGGCAAATCGGCCTGCGAGAGCAAACGACCTGCCGTCCCCTCGTCATAAAATGCGTATTGCGCGTGACCCTCGGTCAAGGTCACGAAGGCCAATGTCGTGGGCCGGTCCGAGCGCGCTGCAAAGCCGGTATCGACCTGACTTGCGGCCAAAGCGGCCTCTAGGCGCTGGCCAAAGAGGTCGCGCGACACGCCGGTGAACAGGCCTGCCGCCTCGCCCAAGCGCCCGAGCGCAATGCTGGTGTTGAAGACCGCGCCGCCGGGATAGGGCGCGAATGCGTCCTCCCCCCCGGCCGTTTTGCGCGGCAACATGTCAATCAGGGCTTCGCCCGCACATAGGATCATCCGGCCTCTCCTCTTTGGGGTACCGTTAGCGGTAACGGCGCGGTCGGTCCAGACCCTACGCGTTGGCCAGCGCAAAGCCTACGGCACCTGCGACCAACAGGCCCAATACGACCGCCACGGCGATTTTCCAGGCGGACCAGGGGCGCTCGCCCTGGACCTGTCCGGTTTGGCCGTTCACCACGAAGCGGTAGGTCTGGCCATTGTATTTATACGCCGCAAGCCACACCGGCAGCAGCACGTGTTTGAACGTGACCTTGCTGACATCGGTGGCGACGTGATCGACGCGCTGGCGATCGCCGCCGATGTCGAACTTGATATCGCGCAGGATCACGCGGTCCATATAGGCGCGCGCTTCATTCAGACCGTCGGGCAACTCGACCGTGTAGCCCTCGGCCCGAAAGCCTGCGAGAATTTCGGGCGTATAGGGCACCATCTGCGACAGATCCCAAGGCTCCAGCTTGTCGGTCATTTCCTTGGGCAGGCTGCGCGAGGCCAGCACCAACACATCATCAAAGAAGCGCGCGACACGTCCCGAGGTACGGTTCCAGCGGATTTTCTGCACTTGCCGTTGCTCGGGTTTGCCATCGCGCATCACGGTTTGCGTGACATAGTAGATCGTGCCGCGCTGGCCTTTGTATTGGCTTTTGGTCTGCGCATCATAGGTCCAGTAGGGCACGTAAATTCCCTGCATTTTTCGACCCTTGCGCGCGTAGTCCTGCAAGCCGTTCGGCGCGAACCACAACCGACCCAGCCATTTGGTCATCGCCGCTTTGGCGTCGCGTTCATCCAGCGCAAAGGCCAACATGCCTTTGGGCTTGATCTGGCGTTGCTCGCCGGTGTCGGTGACCACGGGGGTGGCGCAGAACGGGCATTGGGTGGCGTGGATATCGGGGTCAAACTCCACCCGCGCCGCGCAATTTGGGCAGGTGGACACGCGCGTGACTTCGGTTTCCGCGGCACTTAAGCCTTGTAGCGCACGGTGATAGTCGATTTCCGCGATCTCGGCCGGACCGTCGGCGAGGCCTTCGATTTCCGCCCGTGCCCCGCAATGATCGCAGACCAAATCCGTCTCGCCCGGCGCAAAGCGCAGATCGGCACCACAGGCATCGCAAGGAAAGCGGTGCTCGGATACGGGGTCGGATGTGTCAACGCTCTCGGGCATTTTGAGTATTTAGGGCAACAAAGAACGCATCACGCGCCCGGAGGCGGCGGTGGCATCACGGTGAAAAGCTGTGCCAGTTCCGTCACATCTTCAGCCTTCAGCCACCCGTCCTGGCCCGCGGTCCAGACATAGGTTTCGCGCGTCAATTTGCCGTCGCTGACCATCCGACCAAGCTTGGCCTTCGAGAACGGTCCGGTCGTCGCCCCCCCTTCTGCGATGTGCCAGACATGCTCGACCGGGGGCGGCGGTGGCGGGGCGGGGGCTGCTGCGGCTGGGGCGGGCTGTTGCCCCCAGGGGTTCACCTGGCCGCCCATCATGTTGCCCATCTGCATGCCCAGACCTGCGCCCAGCCCCATGCCCATCGCATCGCCCGCAGCCCCGCCGTTCGCCATGGCTTCGGCTGCTTTCCACTTCATGTGATCGTCGAGATTGCCCGCAACCCCGCGCGATGTCCGCTCGTCCAGCGCTTTTTCCACCGCAGGGGGCAGACTGATATTCTCGATATAGAGCTCCGGCAGGCTGAGGCCGTAGCCCGCGATCGTATCGGAAATTGCGGTGGCGACCAGCTTGCCCATGTCGGCGGTATTTGCCGCCATGTCCAAAACCGGAATGCCCGAGCTGGCGACCACGCGGCTGAACTCCTGCACGATGATGTTGCGGATCTGGTAGCTGATCTCGTCCCTGGTAAATTCGCCGTCGGTGCCGACGATTTCGGTCAGAAACTTCGCAGCATCGCTCACCCGCACGGAGTAGGTGCCAAAGGCGCGGATGCGCACGGGCCCAAATTCAGGGTCGCGCATCATGATCGGGTTCTTGGTGCCCCATTTCAGGTCGTTAAAGCGCGTGGTGTTGACGAAATAGACTTCCGACATGAAGGGCGATTTGAAGCCGTGATCCCAATGCTGGAGCGACGTCATGATCGGCATGTTGTTCGTCTCAAGCATATAGAGGCCCGGCGTGAACACATCCGCCAACTGCCCTTCATGCACGAAAACAGCCGTTTGGCCCTCGCGTACGGTCAGTTTTGCGCCGTATTTGATCTCGTGGCCCTGACGCTCGAACCGCCAGACCATCGTGTCGCGGGTGTCGTCGGTCCAGTGAATGACGTCGATGAACTGGCCGGAGAGGAAATCGAAAATAGGCATGGGGCAGTCTCCTTAGCTCGAACCGCCAACCTTCTCGCGCGCGATCTGCGCGACGAGGGGGCGGGCCTGTTCCGGCGTCATGCCGGGGCGCAGGCGGGGATCATAAAGCATCGACAAGAGGATCTCGTCGTGCCGGGTCAAAAGGGCGAATTCTTCGTCGTCATTAAAGATCGAGGGGCGCGCAGCAGGGCTGTCATTGGCCAGCCCCATGCCTTGCGCGATCTCTTCGTGGATGCACGACAGGCGCATCAGGGTCGGATGTTCGGCCTTGATGACGGCAATTGCGGCCACGTAGGTATTCGGCCGATTGCGGTCGTCAAACGCGTAGACCCCACAAAAGGTCGAGCGCGGCATTTGCGTGATCGACTGGATCGTCGCCCGCCCGAGGCCCGGCAGAATTTGCTGCAACAACGGCGCGGCACGGCGCTGCTCGTCCGCGTTCAAAAACAGCACGTGGTAATTGGCGGGGCCACTGGTGGCGACACGCACCGAATGGCCCGTAACCCGGCTCAGGCGCGCAGCATACCGGGTCATTGCAGCTGTGTCGCGCGCGACTTGCGCCTCGGGCACCGACGGCCCGAAAACGGGTTGCAACACCACAGGTTCGGCCCAGCGGCGCAGGCGCGAGGGCGCGCGTTCGGCCACAAAACGCCCACCGCGCAAGGAATATTCGTTAAAGAGTGCGATATTCTCGAAGTTTGTCGCCAGCCGACCAGCGGTCAGGCTTGCATCCGGGCGGTCGCCGTCTTGGCGCATCAGGCCTTGGGCCAGCATCCGTGATTGCACGCTCTCGTAGTAGCTTGCCAAGGCCAGCGAGGCGGCGGAGGGCGCACTTGGGGCGGCGCGTGCAACCGGCGGTGTGACCGCGCCGACGCCTGCGCCGGACACGCCCAAGCCCTGGCAGCCCGCAAGGGCAACCAAAAGGCCAAGGCATGTCAGAAGTCGCATCATCAGTCGGCTACACTTACGCGTCCGGCACGGCCATGCCAGCGGTATCGCCCGCCTTGTCGCCGCGCGCTTTGGCCGAGGCCAGCGTGTCGCGCAACTCGGCCTCCATCTTTTGAAGGTCCTCTTCTGCGGCGGCGCGCTTGGCTTTGCCATCATCGGCGATTTGCAGCGACTCGTTGATCGTCGCGATCAGATCGGCATTGGCCTGCTTGACGGCTTCGATGTCAAACACACCGCGCTCCATCTCTTCGCGGATGACCTTGTTGGCGTCGCGCAGGTTCTTGGCGTTCGAGGTCAGCAACTCGTTGGTCAGATCATTGGCTTCGCGCACGGCCTTGGCCGCCTCGCCCGAGCGTTGGATCGTGACCGCTTGCGCCAGCTGCGTTTCCCACAAAGGCACGGTGTTCACGAGGGTGGAGTTGATCTTGGTGACGAGCGATTTGTCGTTTTCCTGCACGAGCCGGATCGAGGGCAGCGATTGCATCGTCACCTGACGGGTCAGTTTCAGATCATGGACGCGGCGCTCCAGATCGTCGCGTGCGGCGCGCAGATCGCGCAGCTCTTGGGCGCGCATGACTTGATCGTTTTCAGGGGCGGCATCGACCTCGGCGGCTTTGGCGGGGATGTCTTGCTCGTCAAGCACACGCAGCTTTTCCTCGCCTGCGGTGATATAGATCGCCAACTCGTCATAGAATTGCAGTGTCTTCTCATAGAGCTTGTCGAGCGACTTGATGTCTTTCAGCAATATATGCTCGTGGCCCAAAAGGTCTTCGGTGATTTTGTCGATTTGGCCCTGAACGGTCTCGAACTTCGCGGCAAACATCGCCATCGGCTTGGCGCGTCCCAACAGGCGGTCCCACCAGCTTTGCTTGCGCCCCACGCCCAGCTCGTCCACCGAAAAGCCGCGAATGGTGGTGACGATATCGCGCAAGGAGTTGCCCGCCGGGCCCACATCCTTGTTGCGCACATCCGCAAGCATCGCCTGAGAGATTTCCTGCAACTCGGCCTGCGCGCCCGAGCCAAACCGCACGATGGACCCGGTGTCCTTCATGTCGATCTCGCCCATCGCCTTGGTGATCTCGGCGGCAACCGGCGCATCGGCTTGCGCCAAGGGCACCAGCGCGGTGGACGGCTCGGGCAGCAAGGTTTTGGTGACCTCTTCGACCTGGGCCAGAGTTTCAGTGGCTTTCGTGCGCACAGCTTCAGACATGGATTTCCCTCCTACAGGGTCAGTATCGTTAATCTCTAGGACCGCGTTTTGACGCCCTCTCGGGCAAGGCGGTCACGCAAAACTTCAATTTCAACATCCAGATCGGTGCGATCATCCAGTAGCATCACATCCGTTTTGCTACGAAACTGTCCACCTAAATCGGCCAAAAGCGCCAGATAATCTGCGCGCGCCTGCGGGTCGCGCGAATTTGCGTAGTAATCGGCGAATTTCACCGTCGCATCGCGCGCACCCATTAAGTAAACCGACAGATATTTGCGCGCACTTGTCAGATCGCGCGGATCATCTTCGATCTTGCGGAACATGGCGCGTGCGTCTTGCTGGAATTGCTCGACTTTGCGCTCAATCTCCCGGTCGCCTGCGCGGGCAATCGCATCGGTCATGGCGCTCAGATGCGCCTCTGCCTTGTCCACGGCTTCGGCCACGCGGTTGGTCTGGAATTGGTCAATGCCTTCCATGCCCTTGTCTTTCAAAGGGTCCGGCCCGAAGGACACGAAATGCAAGGCTGCGCCCAGAACGGCATAGACCACAGGCGCGATCAGCCCCGGATCAGCGGCAAACCCTGCCAGCCCAAGGCCAAGCCCGGTGGCAATCGAGGCCATGATTTTGCGCGGCACGGCAGGGCGGCGGGCGACTTTGCGAGCCTCATAGGCTTCCTCGGCCTTGAGACCCTCGCGCAGCAGCCATGCGGCGACCATTAAGACACCAAAGCCTGCGAGTGCGATGGCCATAGACACGGGCGGTTTACCAAAGGCGAAAATCGCAATGGGCAAGGGCGCGAAGAACAAGAAATTCACCCGCATCCCGATCTTAGAGGCTTTCACCCCTTTCATCAGCGCAGGCGAATCCGCGCGCGGCACGTCGGACGCGCCGGTCGTGTTGCCGCTTGGGCTATACTTGCCGCCAAACCGCTGGCTCATGCGACCCCCCAGCCGAAGCCGACATAGAGGATCAGCGCAAAAAGCAGCGCATATGCGGTGTAGCTCAGTCCTTTATTCGACATATTTGCCCCATTTCTTGTCGTCGCACCGAATATAGGGGGTCGCTCGCCGCTGCGCCACCTCGTCGCAAGGGTTATTTGCGGCGCGGTTTTCCCCCCTTGGTTGGGGGGCCGGCGCGATCGCGGCGCGGGGCGGGGCGGCGTTTGGGTTTGAGGGCATCGGTTTTCGTGCTCTCAAGGCCCAGTTGCTCGCGCATGACCCGCGCGCGGACCTCTTCGACATCGCCCGGTTTCATGTCATCAAGGCGAAACGGCCCGTAGCTGATCCGGATCAGGCGATTGACCGACAGGCCAAGCTCTGCCATCGCGCGCCGGATCTCGCGGTTCTTGCCTTCGCGCAGCCCAATCGTCAGCCAGGCATTGGCCCCTTGCTGGCGGTCCAGCGTCACCTCCATCGGCTGAAAGCGCTCGCCGTCAACCGTCAGGCCGCGGCGCAAGGGGGTCAGCATCGGCTCGTTCGGCACGCCGTTGACGCGCACGCGGTAGCGCCTGAGCCACCCGGTCGAGGGCAACTCCAACTTGCGCTTGATGTCGCCGTCATTGGTCAGCAGCAGCAACCCTTCCGAGTTCAGGTCAAGCCGCCCCACGCTGATCACGCGCGGCATATCTTCGGGCAGCGTCTCGAACACCGTCTCTCGACCCTTTTCGTCCTTGGCACTCGTAACCAGCCCGAGGGGCTTGTAATAGCGCCACAAACGCGGGGGCTCGGGCGCGGCCAGCGGCGCGTTATCCACCATGATCTCGTCGGTTTCCGTGACGTTCAGGGCGGGGCTGTCGATCACCTTGCCGTTCACCGACACGCGCCCGGCCTCGATAATCGCCTCCGCACCGCGCCGCGAGGCCACGCCTGCACGGGCCAATCGCTTGGCTATTCGCTCACCATCCGTCATTTCAGGGTTCCCAAAATACTCATTTCGCCTTCGCCCTACCGCGAAACGCGGCCTATAAGAACCCCATGTCGCCCTTTGCCGCTCATATGGATCAAGCCCTCGCGCAGGCGCGCCTTGCAGCGGCGCGCGGCGAAGTGCCTGTGGGCGCGGTTCTGGTGCTGCCCAATGGGAAGGTTTTCCAGGACGGCAACCGCACGCGCGAAGGCCATGACCCCACCGCCCATGCCGAGATCGCTGTGATCCGCACCGCCTGCCGCGCCACCCGGTCCCAGCGTCTGCCCGGCGCCATCCTCTACGTCACGCTGGAGCCCTGCGCGATGTGTGCGGCGGCCATCGCAAATGCCCGGATCGCGCGTGTGGTCTTCGCGGCCAGCGATCCCAAATCCGGCGGGGTTCTGCATGGGGCGCGGGTGTTCAGTCACCCCCAGGCCCATCACAGCCCCGAGGTCATCGATGGGATCGGGGCCGCCGAGGCCGAGGCGCTGCTGAGGGAGTTTTTCGCTGCCCGACGCTGAGGGCCCAAATTCTCTCGTGAGAATTTGCAAAACTCCACGTGGAGTTTTGGCCCGCCCCTGCTACCTCTCGCCCAGCCAGGGAGACAGCTTATGGACGCCTTGTTCCGCCAGATGGACATCTATTGCGAGCGCACGGACCTGACCTATTGGTCAGAGCCGATCAACGCGCTGACCAATCTCGCGTTCCTCATCGCCGCCGTCTTCATGTGGCGACGCGTCACCGATGCGTTCGGGCGCGCGCTGTGCATCATCCTGTTCAGCATCGGCGTTGGCAGCTACCTTTTCCACACCCACGCGACCGTATGGGCCGTAATCCTCGATGTGGTGCCGATCCTGCTTTATGTGCTCCTCTACATTTTCCTCGCGAATTTCCGCTATTGGAACCTGCCGCTTCTGCTCGCGATAATCGCAACAGTTGCGTACTTCCCCTACACCGCGCTTGTCGGCGGAGGCCTCGGCCTTGTGCCTTTCTTCGAGATCAGCGCGCAATACTGGCCCCTGCCAATCCTCATCGCCGGATACGGCTTGGCGCTCAGCCGCAAACATCCCGAAACCGGGCGCGGTCTGCTGATCGGGGCTGCGATCCTGACCGTCTCGCTGACCTTCCGGTCCATCGACGAGACGCTCTGCAGCCTCCTGCCCATCGGCACGCATTTTATGTGGCATATCCTCAACGCCATCATGCTCGGCTGGATGATCGAGGTTTACCGCCGTCACATGCTTGCGGTGTCCGGCCCTCAAAGCTAAACCCGAGCCCGATCCGCTATTCAGGAACCGCCCATGTCCATCGACACCGATACCGCCCGCCGCGTGGCCAAACTGGCCCGCATTGCCGTGCCCGAAGAGAACCTGCCCAAGCTGGCCGAGGACCTGTCCGGGATCCTCGACTTCATGGAGCAGCTCAACGAGGTCGATGTCGAGGGCGTCGAGCCGATGACCTCCGTCACCCCCATGCGCCTGCCGCGCCGCGCGGATGTGGTGACCGATGGCGATCAACAAGCAGCGGTTCTGGCCAATGCGCCCGAGGCCCGCGAAGGCTTTTTTGCCGTCCCGAAAGTGGTGGAATAGATGTCTGATCTCAGCAAACTGACCATCGCCGAGGCGCGCGATAAACTCGCCGCCAAAGACATCACCAGCGTCGAGCTGACCCAAAGCTGCCTCGCGGAAATCGAGGCCGCAGATGCGCTCGGTGCCTTCGTCCACAAAACGCCCGAGATCGCGCTTGCGCAAGCCGAGGCCGCCGACGCGCGCATTGCAGCAGGCGACGCCGCCCCGATGACCGGCATTCCGCTGGGCATCAAGGACCTCTTCTGCACCAAGGGCGTGGAAAGCCAAGCGGCCTCCGCCATCCTCGGCGGCTTCAAGCCTGAATACGAGTCGACCATCACGACCCAGCTCTTCGACGCAGGCGCAGTCATGCTCGGCAAGCTAAACATGGACGAATTCGCGATGGGGTCCAGCAACGAGACCTCGACCTATGGCAATGCCGTCAACCCGTGGCGGCGCGGCAATGACGACACGAACCTCACCCCCGGCGGCTCCTCCGGTGGATCGGCCAGCGCCGTCGCGGCAGACCTTTGCCTTGGGGCAACCGGCACAGACACAGGCGGGTCCATCCGCCAACCGGCTGCGTTCACCGGCATCGTCGGCCTGAAACCCACCTACGGGCGCTGCTCGCGTTGGGGTGTTGTGGCCTTCGCAAGTTCGCTCGACCAAGCCGGTCCCATGACCAAAACCGTGCGTGACGCGGCGATCATGGGTGCGGCCATGATGGGGCATGATCCCAAAGACAGCACCAGTGCCAACATGGCCGTGCCCGATTTCGAGGCGATGCTGACCGGCGACATCAAAGGCAAAGTTATTGGTATCCCAAAAGAATATCGCATGGACGGGATGCCCGCCGAGATCGAGGCACTCTGGTCCGAAGGCGCTGCCATGCTCAAAGACGCAGGGGCCGAGCTGCGCGATATCTCGCTGCCCCACACCAAATACGCGCTGCCCGCGTATTACGTGATCGCACCCGCAGAGGCGTCCAGCAACCTCGCGCGCTATGACGGAGTACGCTTTGGGCACCGCGCCAAGCTGGCGGCAGGCGACGGCATCACCGAGATGTACGAAAAGACCCGGGCCGAGGGCTTCGGCCCCGAGGTCCAACGCCGCGTGATGATCGGGACCTATGTGCTGAGCGCAGGCTTCTACGACGCCTATTACAACCGCGCGCGTCGGGTGCGGGCGCTGATCAAGAAGGACTTCGATGATGTGTTCGCGGCTGGTGTCGATGCGATCCTGACGCCAGCAACACCATCAGCTGCGTTCGGGCTTGGCGAGATGGCCGAGGCCGATCCGGTGCAAATGTATCTCAACGACGTGTTCACCGTGACCGTGAACCTCGCAGGTCTGCCGGGCATTTCCGTGCCAACGGGCAAAGATGCGCAAGGCTTGCCACTGGGTCTGCAACTGATCGGACGGCCATGGGAAGAGGGCGATTTGCTGAACACCGCCTATGCGCTGGAAACCGCCGCAGGATTTGTGGATAAACCGACGCGCTGGTGGTAGAAGAGGCAAAACTCGAAGGCAGGTTTGTAAATGCGTATTGTGCTTCCCTTGGTGCTCAGCCTCGGTCTGGCTGCTTGTAACATGACCCCGATCCCCGATAGCGGGGCCGAGGCGACGGGCGTCGGCTTTGGGGATCGTGCGACCTATCAGGCCGAGCGCGAGCGCCGCGAGGCAGCCCTGTCCGGTCAAGCCGTTGCAGGTCTGGGCGGTGCGGTGTCCGGCGAAGCGTCAGCCCCGCTGTCGGCCCTGCGCACCGATCCGGGCACGCCCGCACCCGCGACGGGCAGCGCGGGCGGTGATATCGCCGCCGATACCCGCGCGCTTCTGGGCGTCACACAAGCCCCACCTCCGGGCACGCCGCGCCTGTCGGACGAGCAGAACTTTGATGCCGTTGCCAATCGCGAAACCATCGAAAGCGACCGCCAGAGATTGGAACAGCAGCGTCAGCAATTCCAAGCCGTGGCCCCCACGGCCGTGCCGGATCGGCCCGCTGGTGACTTGGGGCCCAATATCGTTCAGTTCGCGCTTAGCACCAGCCATCCTCGCGGCCAGTCGGTTTATCGCCGGACGAATTTCTTTGGCACCCGCGATGGGCGCAACTGCAACCGCTATACCAATGCCAATGAGGCCCAGGAGGTGTTCTTGGCCGCAGGGGGACCCGAGCAGGACCGTCAAGGCCTTGACCCCGATGGCGATGGCTATGCCTGCGGGTGGGATCCCCGTCCGTTCCGGCTCGCGGCGCAAGGCAACTGACCGCGATCTGGCATCCGTCGCCCAATTTCGGGCCGCGCCGGGATGGGCTGAAACCTGAGCTGATCGTTCTGCACTACACCGCGATGCCCAGCTGTGCGGGCGCGCGCGATTGGCTCTGCAATCCGGTCTCCGAGGTCTCCGCCCATTACCTGATCGACCGAGATGGCAGCCTGATCCAGATGGTCGAGGAGCCGATGCGAGCTTGGCATGCAGGCGCAGGCGCGTGGGGCGGGAAGGGGGACGTGAATTCGCGCTCTATCGGGATCGAGATGGCAAATACCGGGGCCGAGCCGTTCCCTGAGCCGCTGATGCGCACGCTCGAGACGCTGCTTGCCGGGATCATGTCACGCTGGGATATACCGCCCAGGAACGTCATCGCCCATTCTGACATGGCCCCCGGTCGCAAAATCGACCCCGGCCCCCGGTTCGACTGGACCCGCCTCGCGCGCCAAGGCCTCGCCCAAGCCACGCCACAAGCCATGCCGCAACCGCCAAACTCCGAAGCTTTCGGCCAAGCTCTGACCCAAATTGGCTACCCCGAGGCCCCAGCCGAGACACGCCTCAACGCCTTCCGTCTGCGCCATGCCTCCCGCGCAACAGGCCCACTCAACGCCGCCGATATGGGGCTTGCCACAGCCCTGGCTTCATTGTTCCATAAATATCCAAATTGACCCTGCTGACATAACCGCCTAGGTCCGAGATGCGCGGAGGGCTGGATGACCGCGGTCTTGCGCAAGCCAGATCGAGGAAAGTCCGGACTCCAACAAGCAACGGTACCGGGTAACGCCCGGGCGGGGTAACCCGACGGACAGCGCCACAGAAAACACACCGCCCCGCAGGTCGGGGTCAGGTCGAACCGGTGGGGTAAAAGCCCACCGCGCCGCTGGCAACAGGGGTGGCTAGGCAAGCCCTACCGGGAGCAATGCCAAATAGGGGGCCCGCCTCAGTGGTGTGCTTTTCACCCAGGGTCCCGGGTTGGCAGCTAGAGCGCGGGTGGCAACGCCCCGCCCAGAGGAATGGTCATCCCCTCATGCAAATGGGGGACAGAATCCGGCTTACAGGCCCTCCGCGCATTTTTCTTTCGTTAACAAAGTCGCGACAACGTGTCAGAAAATGTTGACAGTTTTTGATGTCACGATGATTTGTCACCTGCTAGGCTCAGCACGAGCGAAGGGCGGAGCCGGCAATGGATGACACATTTCGCGGGCAAATCCCCTTCCCGGCGGAAGGCGATCTCAGCCTGCCGCGTATGCAAGATCTGGTCTTGGACCCCGAAACGGTCGCGATGCTGGTCAGGGCGCTGGAATTGCCGGGGCGATTCCTGACCTTGCTCAGCGTGGCGGGCGAGATTCTGTTCGACAGCCACTGTCCCGCAGGCGTGCTGTGGAAATCCGTCTGGCCCGATGGCTCGCAGCCCCTGATCGACGGGGCCGTGGCCCAGGCGCGTTCGGGCGATGCGGTCATGTTCGAAGTGATGGCCCCTGAAACAGACCTCGCAGGCCCGCTGCGGTGGTGGCGGGTGCATCTGACGCCGGTGCTGACGGCAGATGGAAACACCGTGCAGTTTCTCAAGGCTCAAAGCCTCGACATCACCGGCAAAATGGACCAGTTGCACCGCCATGCGCGCACCGAATGGTTGCCACATGCATCCCGTCCCGGTCCGGACGCGGTTTGAGGTTGACAGCACCCACCGCCCCGGTAAAAGCCGCAGTCTAGAATTCACGCAGGCCGCGACCCGCGCAGCCCCGTTTGAGGAGTGCCAACGATGGCGAAACCTACCACGATCAAGATCCGCCTGAACTCCAGCGCGGGCACCGGCCACTTCTATGTGACCAAAAAGAACGCGCGCACGATGACCGAGAAAATGGTCGTTCGGAAATATGACCCCGTTGCGCGCAAGCACGTCGAATACAAAGAAGGCAAGATCAAGTAGATCTGCCCTGTCTTGGGATTTGGATCAGGCCGCGCGGGGGAGACCTCGCGCGGCCTGATCGCGTTTGGCAGACCTAGCTTGAGTATTTGAAGAACAATGAAAGACAGTCTCGTCCTGCGCGCCACGACACGCGCCGATATGGCGGCGGTGGATGCGCTGCTGGCCGAGAGTTATCCCGCGCTTTTGAAGGCGGATTACCCACCATCCGTGCTCGTCACCGCCCTTCCGATTATCAGCCGGGCACGGCCTGAATTGCTGAGCTGTGGGACCTATTATGTCGCTTTGCAAGGGCCCAAGGTGGTCGCGGCAGGCGGATGGACGCAAGCCTCCCCAGAGGGCGCGACGGCGTCGCTGAGCACGGCGCATGTCCGGCATTTTGTGACCGATCACCGCCAAACGCGCCAAGGGATTGCCAGCGCCTTGATGCAGCAATGTCTGGAGCAGGCGCGCGCCGCAGGGATTACCCGTATGCAGTGTCAGGCCACGCGCACGGCCTTGCCGTTTTATCTGGCGATGGGCTTTGTGGCGCAGCGCGAGATTGAGGTGCCCCTCGGCCCCGGCATAACGTTCCCAGCAATCGCGATGGAGCAATACCTGTAGTGTCAAATGAAAAGGGCCGATCCGAAGACCGACCCTTTCCGCGTTTCACTGGCTTGAGCCGTTACTCTTGCGACCCCATGAACATCAACAGGAACTGGAACATGTTCAGGAAGTTGATGTAGAGGCTCAGCGCGCCATCGCTTGCGGACTTGTCGAGCCAGTCCTGGTCCGCCATGCACTGCGTGGGCCACATACTCGGTCTTGATGCGCTGCGTGTCATAGGCAGTCAGTGCTGCGAAGATCAGCACGCCGATGATCGAGATGGCGAACATCATTGCAGGGGACTGCAGGAAGATATTGATGACCATCGCAACGACCAGACCAATCACGCCCATCATCAGGAATGTGCCCATACCGGACATGTCCTTCTTCGTGGTGTAGCCATAAAGGCTCAGACCCGCGAAGGCGATCGAGGTGACGAGGAAAGTCTGCACGATCGAAAAGCTGGTATAGACCAGAAAGATCGACGACAGCGCCACGCCCATCAGGGTTGCAAAGCCAAAGAAGGCCAGCTGCACGCCTGCGGCATTGGCTTTGCGCATCACGGTGCCCCAGCCCAGAAGAACAAAGGCAAGCGGTGCGAACATCACAACCCAGCGCAGCGGCGTGGTGTACAAGAGCACACCCAGATCCGTCAGGAACTGACCCTCGCGCAGCGCAACAGTGGCGCCCGTTGGGTCGGACGTGACCGCAAGACCTGCGATTGCCCATGCCGCCAAAGCGGTGATCAGCATACCCACGGACATCGTGCCGTAGACTTTGTTCATATGGGCGCGCAGGCCCGCATCGATCTCAGCGGACGCGCGTGCGCCGACGCTTGCAGACCGGATCGTTTCATACTGTGCCATTGGAACCCTCCATAGCGTTACAACACTCCGAACGCAGCGCGCTCGGGCTCTGTGCAAATATCGTCAGCCCCATGCGCCCTTTCAAGGGTAAACATTAGCTAAACAGTCGGGTTTTGCGCCGGGGCGGGCCTGATCACCGCAGCCAGTTGGCGGGAACATCCCAAACCGGGCGCTGGCTTTCCAGCCGGGCTTGCTCGGGCGTCAGGCCCATATCTGCAAGGCGCGTGGCCTCAACCTGCGCCAAAGCGCGGCGCGAGCGCCACAAAGAATATATTGAAATCAGAGAGATAGCGGGGCGAGACGGCGTGAGGCCAATCGAGAGCGTGCGGGAGGAGGGACATAGCGCTTTCTTTCATGTCTGTGATGGATGGTGGGAATTTCATCTGAATGCTTGATATATATGGGTGAGTATGATCCATTCTGCAAACGAATGGTTGTGGTTTCGTTAATCAGGAAAATTGATATGCCGCGAAATTTAGACATGACGGCGCTGCGCAGCTTTGTTGCTGTGGCCGAAACGGGTGGTGTGACCAAGGCGGCGGGGTTTCTGAACCTGACACAAAGCGCTGTGTCGATGCAGTTGAAGCGGTTGGAAGAAAGCCTCGGCCTTGATCTGCTGGACCGGTCGGGGCGCGGGGTTGTTGTTACTGGCTCCGGCGAGCAATTGCTCAGCTACGCGCGCCGGATGCTATCGCTCAATGACGAGGTATATAGCCGCCTGACCGCGCAGGAATTCGAGGGCGAGTTGACCCTCGGTGTGCCCAGCGATGTGGTCTATCCCGCGATCCCCAAGGTGCTGCACCAGTTCCATGCGGCCTTTCCGCGGGTGCGCATTCAGTTGATCTCGTCGTTTACCAACCGCCTAAAGCAGCTGCATCACCGGGGCGAGTGCGACATCATCCTGACCACCGAAGATGCCGTCGATGCGGGGGGCGAGGTGTTGAAAACCGTGCCGCTCGTCTGGGTCGGTGCGCCCGAGGGGCAGGCTTGGCGCAGTCGTCCGCTGCGGTTGGCGTTCGAATATGGCTGCATTTTCCGCCACGGGGTGCAGCGCGCGCTCGACGAGGCGGGCATTCCCTGGGAAATGGCGGTTGAGTCGGACAGCACCCGTACGGTGGAGGCCAGTGTGGGGGCGGATCTGGCCATCCACGCCACCTTGGGCGGGGCCGCGCAGATGTATGGGGCGCCGATCGCGCATGGCGGAACGTTGCCGCCGCTGGCCAGCAAGCAAATCTGTATGTACCGCGCGCCGCCCTCGTCAGGGGTGCTGAGCGACAGCTTGGCGGAGATGTTGCGCGAGGCCTACCGGGTCTATTGATCGCAGCGGATCACGACCTTCCCGGTGGCGCGGCGGGTGCGGATCAACTCCAACCCTTCGGCGGCCTGTGCAAGTGGCAGGACATGGCTGATATGGGGCTGGAGGTGCCCGTCATTATACCAGTCGAACAATTGGCGCAGGCTGTCGGTGACGGCGGACGGGTCCGAGGCCAGATATCCGCCCCACCAGAACCCGATCAGCGAGACGTTTTTGACCAGCAGGTGATTGGCCGCGATTTCGGGCAACGCGCCGCTGGCAAAGCCGATCAGCAAGTAGCGCCCGTCAGGCTTCAGCGCGCTCAGGGCGGTTCTGTAGCTCGCGCCGCCCACAGGATCATAGACCACATTCACGCCGCCGAGCGCTTTCAGCTTTATCTTCAGCTCCGGGTCCTCACTGTCGAGCACGATATCCGCACCCGCCTGCCGCGCGATCTCGCCCTTGGTGCCGCGCGCGCAGGCGATGACATGTGCGCCCATCATCTTGCCGATTTCCACCGCCGTCAGCCCTACGCCGCCTGCGGCCCCAAGCACCAGAAGTGTGTCGCCGGGTGCCAGCCTCGCTTTCACCAAAGCCAAATGACTGCTGCCATAGGCGATCTGAAAGCCTGCCGCGACCTCAAGGGGCATCGCATCGGGCAGCGGGATGCAGCGGTTGGCGGGAAAAACACCGTGCTCGGCCAGACCGCCCGCACCTGCAAACACCGCGATGCGGGTGCCTGCCGCAAAATCTGCGGTGTCTGACGCGACGGTGCCGGCAAGCTCCATGCCCAAGGTGACGGGGTGGGGGCGTTTGTCTTGATACGTGCCCTTGGCCAGCAACAGATCCGCGAAATTCAGGCCGCAGGCGGCGATCTGCACAGGCACATCACCGGGGGTCGCGGTGGGAGGTTCGATGTCGATCAGGGCCGGGGCGGTCTGCGGGTCACGGGCGACGAAGGCTTTCATGGGACATGCTTTCTGCCGGGGCGGGCGTGGTGCGTGCGCGGAGACAAAGTGCCGATAGGCCTAAAGGGGCGGCGGGCTTGCTGGCAAGGGGACAGACCTGGCCCAGCGGGGGACTCGCATTCTGGTAACTAAACCTTAACGTGTGTTGCAATATGCAATGAAAAATGCAACACACGCACAGGATGAGTAAACCTATATCTAAATATCCTATTTGTAGAAAAGGTAGGCTCCGGACCACAGCGATAAAGTCTATATATTTCAATACTTACGGGTGGCCCAGGAAGATTTGGAAAAATATTTTCCCAAATCGAAAAATTGGCACGAAATTTGCTTAGTAAGTCATAGAGAGTGAAAGGATCAAGTTCATGAAGCATCCCGTAGACGTCCATGTGGGCAAGCGCGTGCGCCATCGCAGGTGGATGGTGGGCATGACCCAGCAGCAGCTTGCCGAACGCGTAGGTATCAAATTTCAGCAAATCCAGAAGTACGAGACGGGTATGAACCGTGTCAGTGCCTCCCGCCTTTGGGAAATCGCGTCGGCCCTCGGGGTTCAGGTCAGCTTTTTCTTCGACGGGCTTGGCACCAAGGCGGTTGAGGCGGAACCGGGCGATTTGCCGGGCGATCTGCTGGCGGATAAAGAAGCGCTCGAATTGATCCGGTCCTACTATGCGATCCCTGAAAATCAGCGGCGCCGCTTGTTTGACTTGGCGCGAGTTCTGTCGGACGCGGCCTAAGGCTTGACGGGATCGGATTGCGGGGTGACACCTAAGGGGTGGGCAGCCCCGAGGATCCGAATGCAGTCGATTGATACAGATAGCGTGTGGGAACTGGCCCATGCCATGGCGGATGCGGCGCGGGTGGAAACGCTCGCGCTTTTTCGTGGGCACAGCTTGGGCACCGAAAACAAGCTCGCGGGCGGTTTTGATCCCGTGACCCAAGCTGACAGAGCGAGCGAGCGCGCGATGCGGGCCTTGATCGAAAAGCACCGCCCCGAGGATGCTATTCTGGGCGAGGAAGAGGGTGCAAAAGACGGCACCTCCGGCTGGACATGGGTGCTGGACCCCATCGACGGGACGCGAGGTTTTGTGTCGGGCACGCCCACCTGGGGGGTGTTGATTGCGCTGAACGATGCCACTGGGCCAAAGCTGGGCATCATAGACCAACCCTATGTCGGCGAGCGCTTTGCAGGCGGGTTCGGGCGCGCCGAATTTACCGGACCTCATGGCAATGGAACGCTGGGTGTGCGGCGGACCAAAGCGCTGGCCGACGCCACGATTTTCACCACATTTCCCGAGGTCGGAACCACCGGCGAGCGCGCGGGGTTCGAGGCCATCGCGTCGCGCTGCAAGCTGACGCGTTACGGGATGGATTGCTACGCCTACGCGTTGCTGGCAGCCGGTCAGATTGATCTGGTCGTTGAAGCGGGGCTGCACAGCTACGACATCTGCGGCCCCATTGGCGTGATCGAGGCCGCTGGCGGGATCGTCACGGATTGGCGCGGGGGCGCCGTGCATGACGGGGGCCGGGTCGTGGCGGCGGCAACGCGTGATTTGCATGCCGAAGCCCTGGCGGTGCTGTCGGATTTGGATATTTAGAAAAGCAAAGAGGGCTAGCGATGGCGATCCTGATCAAAGGGGCCGAGGTGGTTGTCACCATGGATGGCGCGCGGTCCGAGCGGTCGGGCTGTGACATCCGCGTCGAAGGCGGCGTAATCACGGCGGTCGGGCCGGGCTTGCCGGTGGACGGGGCCGAGGTGATCGCGGCTCAGGGCTGTGTTGTGACGCCGGGCCTCGTGAACACGCATCATCACTTGTATCAGACGCTGACGCGGGCCGTGCCCGGGGGCAGGATGCGCTGTTGTTTGGGTGGCTCCAGACGCTCTACCCGATCTGGGCGCGGTTTACGCCTGAGCATATGCGCGTCTCGGCGCTTACCGGTTTGGCGGAGCTGGCCTTGACGGGATGCACCACATCTTCGGATCACCTCTACCTCTATCCCGGTGGCGCGCGGTTGGAAGACACGATTGAGGCCGCGCGCGCGAGATTGGCTTGCGCTTTCATCCGACGCGCGGCGCGATGAGCATTGGCGAAAGCGACGGCGGTTTGCCGCCCGACAGCCTGGTGGAGAAAGAGGCTGCGATCCTTGAAGACATGATCCGCGTGGTCGATGCGTTCCATGATCCTCGCGAAGGGTCGATGGTGCGGGTTGGCTTGGCCCCGTGTTCACCGTTCTCGGTCAGTCGCGACTTGATGCGCGATGCGGCGCTTTTGGCACGTGGCAAGGGGGTGCGGCTGCACACGCATTTGGCCGAAAATGACGAGGATATCGCCTATTCGCTTGAGAAATTTGGCTGCCGTCCGGGGCAGTATGCCGAGGATCTGGGCTGGACCGGCGAGGATGTGTGGCACGCCCATTGCGTGAAGCTGGATGCGGGCGAGATCGATCTGTTCGCGCGGTCCGGCACCGGGGTGGCGCATTGTCCATGCTCGAATTGCCGGCTTGCATCCGGGATCGCGCCCGTGCGCGCGATGCGCGATGCAGGCGTGCGCGTTGGCCTTGGGGTGGACGGATCGGCGAGCAACGATGCGGGCAGTCTGATCGGCGAGGCGCGCCAGACGATGCTGCTGCAACGGGTGCAAAACGGGGCCGATGCGATGAGTGCGCGCGAGGCGCTGGAGATCGCGACGCTTGGGGGCGCGCAGGTGCTCGGGCGTCAGGATATTGGGTCGGTTGAGGTCGGTAAGCGGGCGGATCTGGCCGTTTGGGACGTCAGCGGGCTTGAGGCGGCGGGCGCGTGGGATCCGGTGGCGGCGTTGGTGCTGGCGGGGCCGATGAAGGTGCGCGATCTGCTGGTCGAGGGGCGACAGGTGGTGCGCGATGGAAGGGTTGCAACGGTCGAAATGGGCGGCGTTATTGCGCATCAAAACCGGTTGGCGCTGGCGCTGGCGGAATAGTTAACATATTGTAAATTAATAGGTAAGTAGCACTGACCTTATGTTTCGCATGCGAAACAATGGGTCAATCATGCTGACCTAAATTGGGGCTACATCTTGCGGTCACAGTCATAGCCATGCACCTCGCTAGAAACGCTAACAGACCCTAAACGCGCGCTCCGCCGATCCACACTCCGGCCACGGCCCGATCATCGCCCATCATGATGGTGGGGAATACGGCTTCCCAGATATCCCCGGCCCGGGCGGAACGCTGGGAAATCGCGGGGGTGCTGGCGAGATCTAGTGCGACCAAGTCCGCCTCCATCCCGACCTCTAGGCGTCCGATCTTGTCGCTCAGATGCAGCGCCTCGGCGCTCCCGGCAGTTGCCAACCACAGAAGATGCGCGGGGTGCAGCACGGTTCCGCCCAACTGCCCGACCTCGTAGGCGGCGGCCATGGTGCGGAGCATCGAGAAGCTGCTGCCACCCCCGGTATCGGTCGCCAGCCCGACCCTCAGGCGTTTGGCCATCTCAAATGCGAACAGCCCGGACCCGATGAAGGTGTTGGAGGTGGGGCAGTGAATCAGGGCGGCACCGACCTCTGATAGACGGTCTTTCTCGCGATCCTCCAGATGTATGGCGTGCCCATAGAGGCCGCGCGCGCCGAGCAGACCATGTGCTTCGTAGGTATCCAAGTAATCTCGGGCCGAGGGGTATAGCGCGCGCACCCATGCAATCTCGTCGGTCTGCTCGCTCAGATGGGTTTGCATCAGGCAGTCGGGATGCTCGGTCCAGAGGGCGCCGAGCGCGTCGAGCTGGTCTTCCGTCGACGTGGGCGAAAACCTCGGCGTGATCACGTAGCCGAGGCGGTCGACCCCGTGCCACTTCGCCAAAAGCGCCTTGCTGTCATCATAGGCGGACCTCGCCGTGTCGCGCAGATCGTCGGGCGCATTGCGGTCCATGCAGGTTTTGCCGGTCAGCGCGCGCATGCCGCGGGCTTGTGCCTGCTCGAAAAACGCATCCACGCTGGTCGGGTGGATCGTCGCATAACTGCACATCGAGGTCGTGCCATGCACCAGCGCCAGATCGAAATAGCGCGCGGCGATCTCGCGGGCATAGGCTGGGTCGGAAAACCGCGCCTCCTCGGGGAAGGTGTAAGTGTTCAGCCAATCGATCAGCCGCTTGCCCCACGAGGCGATCATCGCGGTCTGCGGGTAATGCACATGGGCGTCGATGAAACCGGGCAGCAGGAGCTTGTCGCCGAGGTCCTCGACCACCGCGTCCGGGTTGGCCGCGCGCAAGGTCGCCGCATCGCCCATATCCGCGATCAGCCCAGCCTCGATCAGCACGGCCCCGGCGCTGTCGTGGATGGCGGCCTCGGGGCCCGCGTGAAAGGGGTTCGCGGCGAAGCGCAAGGTTTGGGCGAGAAGCAAGGTTTTGTTCATTTACCAAGCCTAGCGGGGCAAAATGGCTTGGTAAATCGCTCAATCCCCGCGCACCCCCTGTTGCCGCAGCCGCAATCTCGCTATTTGAAGGGGGACAGGCGAGGGGCAGGCCATGGCAGACGAGAACCGCGAGATCGAGGACGGCACCGAAGAGGATTACGCGCTGGAGCGGGCCACCGTGACGGACGTGCTGAGTGCGGTCGAAGCGCAAGATGCGGGCGCGCTGGAGCAGCTGCTTGAGCCACTCCATGCCGCTGATATTGCTGACCTTCTGGAACAGATCGACGGCAAGCAACGGCGTAAGTTCCTGACCCTCTGGGGGGTGGAGCTGGACGGTGAGGTCCTGTCCGAATTGGACGAGGGGTTGCGCGTCGAGGTGATTTCCGAGATGTCGCCTGCCGCGCTCGCCGAGGCCGTGCGCGATCTGGACAGCGACGATGTTGTTGACCTGATCGAGGATCTGGAAACGCCTGAACAGCAGGTCATTCTGGACGCGCTGGAAGACACGGACCGGGTCGCGGTCGAACAGGCGCTAAGCTACCCGGAGTATTCCGCCGGGCGCCTGATGCAGCGCGAATTGGTGAAAGCGCCCGAGCATTGGACCGTCGGCCAAGCCATTGATTTTCTGCGCCGCGAAGATGACAATCTGCTGCCTGAGCAGTTCTATCACGTGATCCTTGTGGACCCGCGCCTGAAGCCCGTGGGCTACGTGACGCTGGGCAAGTTGCTGGCCGCGCGCCGGGCGGTGAAGCTGACCGATTTGACCGAGGACAGCTTTCGCACGATCTCGGTCCTGCAACCCGAAGACGACGTGGCCTACGCCTTTAACCAATATCACCTGATCTCGGCCCCCGTGGTGGACGAAGACGAGCGTTTGGTCGGCGTGATCACCATCGACGACGCGATGGCGGTGCTGGATGAAGAGCATGAAGAAGACATCAAGCGCCTTGCCGGTGTGGGCGATGAAAGCTTGTCGGACCAGACCTTCGAGATCGCCAAGCGGCGCTTTCCGTGGCTTGCGGTTAACCTTGGCACAGCGGTGCTCGCCAGCCTCGTGATCGCGCAGTTCGAAGCGGTTTTGGCGGCGGTTGTCGCCCTTGCGGTGCTGATGCCGATCGTGGCCTCCATGGGGGGCAATGCGGGCACGCAAACCCTGACGGTGGCCGTGCGCGCGATTGCGACGCGTGACTTGACAGGTGCGAACATGTGGCGGGTTTTGCGGCGCGAGGTGATGGCGGGATTGATTAACGGGGCGATCTTCGCCGTGGTCATTGGCGTTGTCGGGGTGATCTGGTTCGGCGATTTCCGCTTGGGCTATGTGATTGCGGCGGCGATGGTGATCAATATGGTTGTGGCCGGGTTTGCGGGCCTCTTGATCCCGATTGTGCTGGACAAACTAAAGGTCGATCCGGCCCTGGCATCCGGCGCGTTTGTGACCACGGTGACTGATATCGTTGGATTTTTCTCGTTCCTAGGCCTGGCCGCTTGGGTGCTTTTGTGAACCTGACGGAGGACAAGGCGGCCATGCGCAAGCAGGTGCTGGCGCGGCGCAGAGCGGCGTTTGATGCAGGCGATGCGGCCCCTGCGGTGCACCGTTTGTTGAGGTTACTTGAGCCGCATCGTGGCAAACCCGTTGCGGGCTATATGCCGATGCGATCCGAGCTGGATCCGCTTTCGGCGATGGCTGATCTGGGGATGGAGGCTGAGGTCGGTGTGCCGGTGATCGTGGCCAAGAACACGCCGCTGATATTTCACGCATGGAGTTTGCAGGCCAAGATGGTGGACGGCCCGTTCGGCGCGCGCGTCCCTGCGATGGGCCGCGAAATGATCCCGCAAATTGTTATCGTTCCGCTGGTGGCGTTCGACCGTTTCGGGGGGCGTTTGGGCTATGGCGGGGGGTTCTATGACCGCACGCTCGAAGGCTTGCGCGCCCGAGGTCCGGTCTTTGCGGTGGGATTTGCCTGGGCCGCACAAGAGGTCGATCGCTTGCCGCAGGAGCGTACTGACCAGCCGCTCGATGCGCTGGTGACTGAGGCTGAAACGTTGGTGTTCGGGTAGATCAGTTCAGGATCGATACGAGCCAGACCAGCTCCACCAGCGCGAAAACTGCCACGAGGGCGAGCCAGTGCTTGCGCTGAAGCTGGAAGGTTTTGGTGTCGTCGTCTTGCTCTGAGAAGAGATCGGTCAAAGCGGGCTCCCGGTCGTTGCTGTCTTTGTGACAATTCTATGGCACCAATACTGTGCTGCTCGAATGGTTAATGCAAGGTTAACCTTAAAGGTGTGGACAAGCGGCGGAGCCCTGCTGCTTGCGCGCGCACAGGCTTGCACGCCTGCAATGGCGGGCGTAAGGCGCTTCCCATGAAAATACTCTTTCTTGGTGATGTCGTCGGGCGCGCGGGTCGTGCCGCGATCATAGAGCGCCTGCCCAAGCTGCGCAGCGACTGGAAACTCGACTTCGTTGTGGTCAATGGCGAGAACGCCTCGGCGGGCATGGGCCTGACCGGCGAGCACGCGAAGGCCTTGCTGGCGGCGGGCGCGGATGTGCTGACGCTGGGCGATCACGCCTTCGACCAGAAGGACATGCTAAGCTTCATTGCATCCGAGCCGCGCATCATTCGCCCGCTGAACTTCGCCAAAGACGCGCCGGGCAAGGGGTATCGCTTGTTTTCGACCCAGCGCGGCCAGAAGGTCTTGGTCACGCAAGTGCTGGGGCAGGTCTTTATGAAGCGGCCCTTTGATGATCCGTTCTCCTCGTTGGAGCCGGTTTTGAAGGCGCATCCCTTGGGCGGTCTGGCACAAGCGGTGCTGGTCGATGTCCATTGCGAAGCCACCTCGGAAAAGATGGGTATCGGGCATTATTGCGATGGGCGCGCCAGCGTCGTTGTCGGCACGCACACGCATGTGCCGACGGCTGACGCGCAAATCCTGCCCGGTGGCACGGCGTTTCAGGCCGATGCGGGGATGTGCGGCGACTATAATTCGGTGATCGGGATGGAGAAGGCCGAGCCAATGCGCCGCTTCATCACCGGGATGCCGAAGGGGCGGTTTACGCCCGCTACGGGCGAGGCGACCCTGAGCGGCCTCTATGTGGAAACCGATGATCGCACCGGTAAAGCCACCCGCGTCGAGATGGTGCGCCAAGGCGGACGCCTGTCGCAATCGGGCCCGATGTGAGCGCGCGATGGGGCCTCGTCTTGGTCCTGATCGTCCTAGGCGCTGGCTGGGGGATCACGCAACCTTTGGCGAAAATCGCAGTGTCCACGGGCTACCGCGCGCCGGGTTTGGTGTTCTGGCAATTCGGTGTGGGCGTGATTGTGTTGGGCGCGATTGTGCTGGCCCAAGGCAAGCGATTGCCGTTCGGGCGCGCGCAGCTGGGCCTGTATGTGCTGGTCGCCTTCATTGGAACAATCCTTCCAAATTCAGCGAGTTACGAGGCGATCCGGCATTTGCCCTCGGGCCTGATCTCGATCCTGTTATCAACCGTGCCGATGCTCGCCTTCCCCATCGCTCTCGCGCTGGGCGTGGACCGCTTTAGCCTGATGCGCCTTGCCGGATTGGCTTGCGGGCTGGCGGGGGTGATCTTGATCGTGGCACCCGAGGCCAGCTTGCCCGAGCGCGCGATGCTGGCCTTCGTGCCGCTCGCGCTGGTCGCGCCGCTGTTCTACGCGATGGAAGGGAACCTCTTGGCCAAGATCGGCATGAAGGGCCTTGATCCGGTGCAATTGCTGCTGGGCGCATCGGTGGTGGGGTGCGTTGTCGCGGCCCCAATTGCCGTGGGCACCGGCACGTTCATCTCGCCCCTGCCGCCTTACGGCGCGCCGGATATCGCGCTTGTGGCCTCCGGCGTGATCCACGGGTTCGTCTATAGCACCTACTTCTGGCTGGTGGCGCGCGCAGGCCCGGTCTTTGCGGTGCAGGTCAGCTATCTGGTGACGGGCTTTGGGGTGTTTTGGGCGAAACTGATCCTGGACGAGAGCTATTCGGTCTGGATCTGGGGCGCGATGGCGCTGATGCTGGTGGGCGTTTTCCTCGTGCAACCGCGCGCCACGCAGGCGGTTGCCAGCACCAAGGGCACAGGCCATGCTGCGGGCTGACCGCCCTTAACGAGCTTGCCCCCGATGATCTCGCTTGGCCTATCCCCAGAGTTCGAAGCTTACCTGTCGCTCGCCGTGGTCGGGCTGATGTTTGCGCTGTTTGTGCGCGAAACCTACCCCACCGAGGTCGTCGCCTTGGGCGGCGCAACCTTGCTTTTGGTGCTGGGATTGCTGCCCTATGAAGCCGCCCTTGGCGTGTTGTCGAACCCGGCCCCTTGGACGATTGCGGCGATGTTTGTGGTGATGGGCGCGCTGGTGCGGACAGGGTCTTTGGACTGGTTCACGCGCGCCGCGCAGGAGCGATCGAAGGGGCGCCCGCTTCTGGGGATCGGTGTATTGCTGGTCTTCGTGATCGTCGCCAGTGCTTTCGTGTCGAACACGCCCGTGGTCGTTGTGATGATCCCGGTCTTTGTGCAAATGGCGAAATCGATTGGGAAATTTCCCTCTCGCCTGCTGATCCCTTTGTCTTATGCGGCCATCCTTGGGGGCACGCTCACGCTGATCGGAACCTCGACGAACCTGCTGGTCGACGGTGTGGCGCGGGAGCAGGGGCTTGAGCCGTTTGGCCTGTTCGAGGTCACGCCGCTGGCGCTGGTATTGGTCGCGTGGGGGATGATTTATCTGGCGGTCTTTGGGAAGCTGCTGCTGCCCAAGCGCGCTTCGATGGCGGGGCTGTTGACGCGCAAAGACAAGATGAAGTTTTTCACCGAGGTCGCGATCCCCGAGGACAGCGCCCTGATCGGCCAAAGCGCGCGCGAGGTGGACGAATTTCGCCGCGGCGGCGTGCGCTTGATCGACGTGCTGCGCGGGGACGCGTCCTTGCGCCGGGCCATGGACGCGGTGGTTTTGGAGGCCGGGGATCGGGTGGTCTTGCGATCCGAGATGTCCGAATTGCTGGGCCTGCAAGCCAGCAAAGATGTGCGGATGGTCGATAAGCTGAGCTCGGTCGCGACGAACACGGTCGAGGTCTTGATCACGCCGGGCTGCACGATGATCGGCAAATCGCTGGGCCAATTGCGGCTGCGCAGACGCTACGGGGTCTATCCCTTGGCGGTGCATCGGCGGAACCAGAACCTGGGCGGTCAGCTCGATAACCTGCTCGTGCGCGTCGGTGATACGCTGCTCTTGGAAGGGGCGGCGGACGATATCGCACGGCTGGCCGAGGATGTGGGGCTGGTCGATGTCAGTGCGCCGACCGAGCGGGCGTATCGGCGTGGTCATGCCCCGATTGCGTTGGCGGCCCTCGTGGGGATCGTGGCGCTGGCGGGGTTTGGCGTGGCCCCCATTTTTGCGCTGGCTTTGGTGGCGGTGGCCTTGGTTCTGCTGACCCGCTGTATCGACGCGGAGGAGGCTTTTGCCTTTGTGGACGGGCGGTTGCTGGCCTTGATCTTCTCGATGCTCGCCGTCGGGGCGGCGCTGGATCACACCGGGGCGGTGGCCTTGATCGCGCAAGCCATCGCACCTTGGCTGGGGGGTTTGCCGCCGTTCCTGATCGTCTGGGCGATCTATTTGCTGACCTCGGTGTTGACGGAACTGGTGTCCAACAATGCGGTCGCGGTGGTGGTCACGCCGATTGCGATTGGGCTCGCGAGTGCGCTCGGGATCGACCCGCGCCCCTTGGTGGTGGCGGTGATGGTGGCCGCAAGTGCCAGTTTTGCGACCCCGATTGGGTATCAGACGAACATGCTGGTCTATGGCCCGGGTGGGTACAAATTTACCGACTTTATGAAGGTGGGCATTCCGCTTAACCTGTCCATAGGGCTGATCGCATCGGCGCTCATCCCGCTTCTTTGGCCCCTTTGAGGTATATTCATGCTGCGTTCCACCCTCGCTTTGTCCGCCGGTCTTGCCCTTGGGGCCTGCGCCACTTTTGGCCCCTCGCCCCGTCCGGCTGATGTCTCATTGACCGAGGATGCCTTGGTTGTGGTTCTGACCGATGCATCACGCTGCACCATGGCGCGGCCTAAGGGCGAGGTCTGGTCTGGTGCGTTGGAAGGCTGCGCGATTGCTTGGCCTTATGAGGTGGCGCTGGATCCGAAGAATAATATCCTGCGCCGCCTGGTCCAAGCTGTGTTCGAGCGCACCGATGCAGTGACGGTTGCGGCGCTCGGGACCGTGGTGATCACGGATCCGGGAACGGGCGACGTCTATACGTTCGTTTCGCCTGCCTCTTCTGAGGATTGAGTATTTAGGGCAAGAAAGAGCTAGAGCGGCCACACGATCAGCAGCGTAGGGATGCTGACGGCGATGATGATGACTTCCAGCGGCAGGCCCATGCGCCAGTAATCCCCGAACCGGTAGCCACCGGGGCCGAGAATCAGTGTGTTGTTCTTGTGGCCAATGGGGGTGAGGAATGCCGCCGAGGCTGCCACGGCGACGGCCATCAAAAACGGATCAGGGTTAACGCCGAGGGTCTGCGCCATCTGGATACCGACGGGCGCGGCGACGATTGTGGTGGCGGTATTGTTGAGCACGTCCGACAACGTCATCGTCACGACCATCAGCACCGTCAGGATCGCCCAAGCGGGCATGCCGTCGGTGAGGCTGAGCAGCGCGCCCGCGATAAGCTCCGTGCCGCCTGAGGTCTCAAGCGCGGCCCCGAGCGGGATCATCGAGCCGAGCAGCACGACGACTGGCCACTCGATATGGTCGTAGATTTCCTTGATCGGCAGAATGCCCGCGAGGATGAAGGCGACGATCACGAAGCCAAGCGCAATCGGCAGGTAGATCAGGCCGAAACTGGCGGCGGCAACGGCGGCGGCAAAGAGGCCAATCGCGATCCAGGTCTTGGTGTCTTGAGTGACCGCAAGGCCCCGTTCGGCCAGCGGTAGACCGCCGACCCAATCGACAACCTCGTCTTTATGCTCGGCCGGAGTTTGCAACAACAGCACGTCACCGGGCTTGATGATCGTCTTGCGCAACTGGCTGGTGATCCGACGCCCCTTGCGCGCGATGCCCATCAAGACGGTGCGCTTGCGCCAGCCAAGCCCCACAGATTGCGAGGTTTTTCCGGCGATGCGCGCATCTTCGGTCACAACCACTTCCGCGAGAGCGGTGTCGCCGCCTTTCAGCAGGTCGGCGCGCTTGGCCTCGGCCACTGCCAGTTTTTGGGCGACGCGAAACTCGTCCAGCGCGCTCGGCTCGGCCTCCAGCACCACCGCGTCACCGGCTTGGATCGTTTGGCGCAAAGCCCGCCCGCGCATCCGCTTGCCGCCCCGGATGAGGCCCAGCAACGTGACATCCGCCGCCTCCGCCGCCTCGTTCAATGTGCTCAGGCGCGCACCGATGAGGGCGCTGTCTTCGGGTACGGTCAGTTCTGACAGATAGCCAGAAAGCGCCTCGAGGGGATCGGTGCCCGCGTCTTGCTGGCCGCCGGGGATCAGACGCCAGCCGACGAGGGCGACAAAGGCCAGACCCGCGATGGCCGCCACCCCGCCGACGGGCGCGAAGTCGAACATTGTGAACGGGGTGCCAAGGCTTTCTTCGCGAATACTTGCGATGATGATGTTGGGCGGTGTGCCGATCAAGGTGACCATCCCGCCGAGGATCGTCGCAAAGCTGAGCGGCATCAGCGTTAACCCTGCTGCGCGTTTTGCCTTGCGGGCGGTCGCAATGTCGACGGGCATCAGCAGCGCCAGAGCCGCCACATTGTTCATAAAGGCAGACAAAACCCCGCCAATGCCGCCCATGATTGCGATATGCGTGCCCAAGCTGCGAGTGCTGTCGACAAGCGTGCGGGTGATCAGCAAAACCGCGCCGGATCGGACAAGCCCGGCCGAGACGACCAGCACCAGTGCCACAATAATCGTGGCCGGATGACCGAACCCTGAAAAGGCGTCTTTGGTGGGCACGACACCGAGCACCACGCCGATCATCAGGGCGGTAAACGCCACCAAATCATAGCGAAATCGCCCCCACAAAAGCATCCCGAAGACGGAACCAAACAGGGTGAAGAGGATGATTTGATCGGTGGTCATGGCCCCAACTGTAGTCGCGCGCTGTCGAGAGGGAAACTACCGATGCGGTCCAAGGAAGGTGGAACCCTCGGCCTGAATACGCTCGATCGTTTTGACGGTGGCGGGCATAAAGCGCCCGCGCGGCTTCCATTCGGCCCACCACTGCTTTGCGCCGGGGCTGCGCAAGAGGTCGTGCATCAGGTTATGAACGGCCAGATCGAGGTCTTTCATCTGCCGTGGTACGGTGCCCGTATACTTTTCGAAATTCCCAATGATATGAATGCCTTGTTCAAGATAATTCCCGTAGGTCAGTTTTTCAGCGGGGCTTAGCGCCCGGTAATCGGCATCACCGCGCACCACCAGATCGGCCATATAGGGGTCGTTGGTGGTTGCTTTGAAATGGGTGAGGCTTTCCAAAAGCTGCCGCCAATTGTTCAGCCCGGTTTCGCGGTTCGCCTCTCGCATTTGAAAAGCCAGGAACAACAGCGAGGCGATCACACCAGCGGCGGCAAGCAGATCGGCAATGGCGGCAAGCTGGGACAGGGACATTGTGCGGGCCTCTTCTAGCAGACGCGTTAACCAATACACACGAGGGGCGGCAGGGCAACGGCAGGTCCAAAGGGGGCGTAAGAGAGGTGGTGTCGCTGACGCAAAGCGGTGTGTTGGTTCTTTCTTGCGCTAAATACTCAACGGCGCTGACCTTGCCGCCTCGCGCGCCCTCGCCTATAGACAGCCAAGTTTTTCAGACCTGAACAAAGACGAGGCACCGATGGCCGGCCACTCAAAATGGGCAAATATCCAGCACCGTAAAGGGCGTCAGGATAAACTGCGCGCGAAGCTTTTCTCTAAGCTTTCCAAAGAGATCACCGTTGCCGCCAAGATGGGCGATCCGGATCCAGACAAGAACCCGCGCCTGCGTTTGGCGGTCAAGGAAGCCAAATCGCAATCGGTGCCAAAGGACGTCATCGAGCGCGCGATCAACAAAGCCTCCGGCGGGGATGCGGAAAACTACGATGAAATCCGCTACGAAGGCTATGGCCCAAGCGGAGTGGCTGTGATCGTCGAAGCGATGACCGACAACCGCAATCGCACGGCCTCGACCGTCCGCTCGACATTTACCAAGAATGGCGGGAATTTGGGCGAAACGGGCTCGGTCGGCTTTATGTTCGACCGCAAAGGGCAGGTGTCCTATCCGTTGGACGCGGGCGACGCCGATACGGTGATGATGGCCGCGATCGAGGCGGGGGCCGAAGACGTCGAGACCACCGAAGATGGCCATGTGATCTGGTGCGGCGATACCGATTTGAACGAGGTCTCGACAGCGCTTGAGGGCGCGTTGGGCGAAAGCGAGTCGACCAAACTAATCTGGCGTCCGACCACCACGGCCGAACTGGACCTGGAGGCCGCGCAAAAGCTGATGAAGCTGATCGAGGCGCTTGAAGACGATGACGACGTTCAAACCGTCACCGCAAATTTCGAGATTTCAGACGAGGTTATGGCGCAGCTTTAGGGCTGCATCGCCGCCTTATCCGCTGACGTAAGGCACATCGCCAGTTGTCTCGGGCCGGTAGAAAATCTTTTGGTTGTGCAGGCGGCCAAGCAGGTCAGCAATCTCGACCAACTCGTTGTCAATCTTGGATGTTTCCTCGACGGCTTCGCTGTTGAGAAGCGCGAGGCGACGCTCGGACAAGATGCGCTTGCGGGTGCGCAGCGCGGTCTCGATTTCTTCAACATCGTTGAGGGTCAACGTAAACGTACGGTTATATTTGGGCATTATGGGGGTGCTCCTGTTACGACGCTTGAATGTCGATATGCGGCATATTTCCGATAGGGCAAGGGATTTGACGTGCTGAATTTGAATCAATTTGTGCTCTATATGAGCACCGCCTTTCTTGGCGGGCCGCGTCTGATCAAGTTGGCATGGGTGGTGAACGCTCAAAAAGGCGGCACCTTGGCGATGTATCTGGCCATGGTCTGGGCCTATGGCGCGACCGGCCCTGCGGTTTGGGTCTTGGTGGCGCTGCACGGGTCTTATGGCCTGATATGGTTGTTAAAAGAGGCGGCGTTTCCGGATGCCAGCTGGCAACGACGGGTGACGTTTGGTGCAGCGTTCGTGTCTTTTCTCGCGGTGCTTGGACCCTATTGGGTCATCGGTTGGGTATTGTTTTCCGGGCGCGCGGAGGGCCTGCAAAGCCTGCCTGCGCTGGCCTTTGCCGTTGGGCTTTATGCTTTGGGTGTTGCGCTTATGATTGGAGCAGATGCTCAAAAATACTACACTCTGAGGCTACGGTCTGGCTTGATTGAGGACGGAATGTTCGCGCGTATCCGGCATCCCAACTACCTAGGCGAGATGATGATCTACGGCAGTTTCGCGCTGGTGGTTTGGCATTGGCTTCCTTTGGCCATTCTCGCCACAATTTGGGGCACGTTGTTTGCAAGCAATATCGCCGCCAAAGAGGCATCGCTGTCACGCCATCCCGGTTGGGCGGCGTATCAGGCTCGGACAGGGCGGATACTGCCGAAATGGTCAAGTTTAAGATTGTGACAGTTGCCTTAACGAAGTTTAACGAACTGCCCTGACATTTACTCGAATTCTTATGATCCTCGGTCCTATTGCGCCGGAGTGATACAGCCTCGGAGCCCGATCATGACCGCATATCTCGCCGGATTATCCCTTGGATTGTCGCTGATCTTGGCCATCGGGGCGCAAAACGCTTTCGTACTTCGGCAAGGTTTGCGGAGATCGCATGTCTTGGCAGTGGTGCTGACCTGTGCGGTCTCCGACGCACTTCTGATCGCGCTGGGCGTGACGAGCTTTGCGGCGATTTCGGCGCGTATGCCACTTTTTGCACCGGTGCTTGTCTGGCTCGGAGCCACCTTTTTGGTGGTCTATGGTGCACTGCGGTTCCGGGCCGCTTGGATCGGGGGAGAGCAGTTGGGGGCCGCCGAAAGCGGTGGCGGTTCGCTGCGTGCAGCCGTGTTGACCTGCCTTGGATTGACCTGGCTAAACCCACATGTCTACCTCGATACGGTGATCTTTGTCGGCTCGGTCTCGACTGATTATGGGGCAGATGCGGCCTGGTTCGGGGCCGGAGCGACCACCGCGTCCTTCGCGTTTTTCTTTGTGCTGGGATATGGCGCGCGGGTGCTTGCGCCGATCTTTGCGCGGCCTGTAGCCTGGCGCGTCCTGGACGTGATTATCGGGGTCGTGATGTGGATTTTGGCCATCAAACTGGTGCTGTTGTAGGCGGATATGCCAAGACGCTCCGGCGGGCTTGCAGCGCCTGAGCGGGCATGGTTTGTCGAAAGAATGGAGACTGCCTCTCGCCCCCTTGCCGGAATATTCTGGATGCTTGTCACTGGCGCGTGTTTCGTCGCCGTGACGGCGCTGGTGAAATATCTCGGCGATAGTGTTCCCGCAGCACAAGCCGCATTTCTTCGGTATTTACTGGGGCTTGTGTTTCTGATCCCGATGGTCGGCGCGATGCGGCGCGTGACATATACCAAGTCGCTCGTGACGTGGTTCGGCGTGCGCGGCGCAGCGCATACGCTGGGCGTGATCTTGTGGTTCTATGCGATGACCCGCATCCCCATCGCGGAAGTCACGGCGATGAACTACCTCAACCCGGTCTATGTCACGATCGGGGCGGCGCTGTTTCTTGGCGAAAAGCTCGCGGGACGGCGCATCTTCGCGATTAGCATGGCCTTATTGGGCGCGGTCATCATCCTGCGCCCCGGTTTTCGCGAGTTGAATGACGGCCATTTCGCCATGCTGTTCACAGCCGTGTTCTTCGCGGTCAGTTATCTGTTGGCAAAAAAGTTTTCGGGCGAGGTTTCGGCCACGGTTGTCGTTGCGATGTTGTCGATCACGGTGACGATTGGGCTGGCGCCGTTCGCATGGGTCGTCTGGGTCACGCCGACCTTTTGGGAGCTGGTGATCCTGTTTGGGGTCGCCTGCTTTGCGACTATGGGCCACTTCGCTATGACGCTTGCCTTTGCCGCCGCGCCGCTAACCGTCACGCAGCCGGTGACCTTCTTGCAATTGGTTTGGGCAACGCTGCTGGGGGCGCTGGTTTTTGGCGAGGCGGTCGATACGTTTGTGGTGCTTGGCGGCGCGCTGATCATTGCTTCGGTCAGTTTTATCACATGGCGCGAGGCACAGTTGCGCCGGGGCGGTGTCACTCCGACCACACCCGAAACGAAAGTCTAGGTTTGGGGTGGCTCCGCCGTTATGGTCTTGGTTAACAGACTGTCACAGAGGTTAATAAAATGCGCGTTCTGCTCGCCCTGATCCTTGCGATTTTGCCACTTCCGGCCCTGGCCCAACTTGAGGTCTGCAACAACACCGATGTGCTGCACCGTGTCGCCATTGGCTATCAGGGCGACACGGCTTGGACCTCGGAAGGGTGGTGGAATTTCGAGCCCGGCGAATGCGGTATCGTGATGTCGGAGCCTCTGAAGCGGCAGAACTACTACTACAAGGTGCGCGCGACCGGGCATGAGTATGGCGGCAGCTTTGCGTTCTGCACCGGGGATAGTCCGTTTACCATCTTTGGCGATACCGACTGCGTCGCGCGCGGATTTGCACGCGAGCTCTTTTTGGTGGAGGACACGGGCCCCACGGCCACCCGTTGGACAATCGCGCTGGACGGCGCGCCGACAGCGGCCCCAAAGCCTGCCGCGCGCGCAGAGCCTGCCCCGCAGCCCGCACCTGCGCCACGATCTGTGTCGTCCCTGCCTGTTCCGACCCTTGAATATATAGACTATCGCGGTGGGTTCACGCCCGGCAGTCTGGGCGAGCCGTCGCGCACGATTGCGCGGTTCATCGGCTGTTTCGATGATGGCGGGTCCGAGTTTTGTACCTTTGCGGCCGATGGCGTGGACTGGCTCGTCTACCCGTCCGAGGTGAATTATTCGGAGACGTTTACCTCCATTTCGTTCCTGACGCCGGGCCAACGGGTCAATTTGGCGGCTGACATTGTTAACTATAATGACGCCTCGGTGGAGATCGCGGTCAGCCAGATCGAGGGGATCACGACGGCGAATGATCTCGACCGGGTTTACTTCGCACTTCAGGGGTTTTTCACCGACCCGAACGACACGGCGGCGCGGGCCGAGGTGGTCGGAAACTCGATGTTTGAGATGTATAACAACAACATGGTGAACGGGTATCGGTTCAGCGTCGTGGACAATTGCGACGGCACGGCGGCCACCGGACCTGCGATTATGCTGTCTGAGCCGGAAAGCGGTTGGTCCAACTGCGCGATCTTGACCTATATCGGCCCGGATGGGTTCGATTATGTCGAGATGGGTATGTTGCAGGGGCCAAGCTATCGACGCTAACGCGTTAACCCTTTCTTAACAAATAGACGTTCTTGGCTTGTTCTTTCGCTGCGTTAACCTCATGTTAACACAATGCGCAGATTACTTGCCTCGTTGGCTTTCCTTGCGGTGCTGTTCAGCCCGATTGCAGCGGTGTCGGATGTGTCCGGTCCGGCGCGTGTGATTGATGGTGACACGCTGGAGGTTGCTGGCACGCGCATACGGCTGGCGGGGCTGGATACGCCAGAAAACGACCAGACCTGCTTGACCGAGCATGGTGTAACTTGGGACTGCGGGCGGTATGTCACGCAAGAGCTGCGCGTGTTGCTGCGCGGTGCAAACGTGCGTTGCGAGGATGAAGGCGAAGGCGGTTACGGGCGGATGCTGGGGCGCTGCTATTGGGGCGATCTGGATCTGTCGGCGCATTTGGTAGGGCTTGGCTATGCCTGGGTCGATCCGCGGTTCGAGCAGACCTATCTGAGCCTTGAGAAAGAGGCCGCTATTGCCGGGCGTGGTCTTTGGGCGATGTCGTCGCTGCGTCCTTGGCAGCACCGTGTGACACGGGTCGTCGGGCGCACCGCACCGGATTCGGATTGCGTGGTAAAGGGCAATATTTCGAGCAGCGGCGAACGCATATACCACCTTCCCGGGCAGCAACATTATGACCGCACGGGGATCAGAACGGAACATGGCGAGCACTGGTTCTGCACCACGCAACAGGCCGAGCGTGCGGGTTGGCGCGCAGCGAGACGGTAGAAATCCCCCCTCCACTTGATCCGAGTCAATGCAGGCCCGCAAAGATGTGGCGCAGACTTGGATCAAGATAACAGCAAGGAGGATCTACCATGTCTCATACGCCACATGAATTGGCCGAAGAATTCCCGCAGCACGTGGATGCGATGCACCGCCTGAAAGGTGACGATGCGCATTTCGCCCGCTTGTTTGACGAATATCATGACGTGAACCGCGCGATTCACCGTGCTGAAACACGCGTCGAGGCGATTGATCAGACAGCTGAAGAAGCGCTGCGCCGTCAGCGGGTTAGCCTGAAGGATCAGATCTGGAGCATGCTCAGCGCAGCCCCGGCTTAACCTTTCAAGAACCGCAACAAGGTCGCTTGGACCTCGGGCTGCCACACATCATGGTGGCCCACGCCCGGCAAGTCCATCAGGCGCTTGTCGGCACTGCCAGCGGCCTCGAACACTGTGCGGCCCTGCTCGATGGGAATCACCTGGTCGTCGATGCCGTGCAGCACCAGCAAGGGCACGGTCACTTCGGCAATATGGGCCTGCGTGTCCCATAGATTGCTAAATACCGCGCGCACCCAGCCCGGCGCTTGCGTCTGCAAAGCGGCATCAGGGATAGAGGTATAGGGCGCCTCCAGCACCATCCGCGCGGGCGCGATTTGCGTGGCCAGCCATGCGGCCACACCGGTCCCGAGGCTTTCGCCGTAATAGCTGATCGGGGTGTCGGGATGGCGACCGGCGGCCAGCTCCGCCACCTGGCGCGCATCACGGCGCAAAGCCTGCTCGGACGCGGCCCCGCCAGATCCGTTTGAGCCGCGATAGGCCATGGCGATGACGCCCAAGCCGGTGCTTGTCAGCAGCCTAAAGCGCGCCGCCCGGTTGCCGAGATTGCCCGCATTGCCCGGAAAATAGAGCACAATCGCGGCCTCTTGTTGCGGCGGCGCATACCACAGCACGATGTCTTCCCCATCCGGGGCCTTCATGATGACGGGATCCATCGCCACGCCTGCCTCAGCCGGGGTGATCGGCGTCGGATCAAGCGGGTAGGTCAATTCGGTTTCAAAGAGTTTCAACAGGCCAAACAGCCCGGCGCAAACCGCCAGAATGACGATGCCCCCATATTTCATGATCCGGTCTCCACTTCGTAGGGCAACACACCGCGCCGCGCAGGATCGACCGTCAGGCGGTGTTCCAGCGGTGGGACTGAGCGTTGATGGCAATTGGGGCGCTCGCAGATGCGGCAGGAAATGCCAATGGGCTCAAACGCGCCGTCCTTCAGGTCGAACCCGTCTGCATAAACGAGCGCGCCCGCATGGCGCACCTCGCAGCCCAGCCCGATTGCATAGCGCCGGGTCGGGGCACCCCAATGACCGCCGGGCTTGGAGACATCGCGTGCCAGGCAGAAATATTGCACACCGTCGGGCGTTTCGGCCAGTTGGCGCAGGAACCGTCCCGGCATCTCGAAGGCTTGGTGGACATTCCACAAGGGGCAGGCCCCGCCAAAGCGCGCAAATTGCAACCGTGTGGCCGAGTGGCGTTTGGTGATCGTGCCAGCTTGGTCCACGCGCACGAAAAAGAACGGGATGCCCTTGGCGGTGGGGCGTTGCAGGGTCGAGAGGCGGTGCGCAACCTGCTCGATTGAGGTAGAGAACTGGTCGGCGAGGCGTTCCAGATCGTGGCGCGTGGCGCGCGCAGCCTCCAGAAACGCGGTGTAGGGCATGAGCGTCGCGCCCGCAAAATAGTTAGCGAGGCCGATTTTCGCGATGTCGCGCGCGGTCGGCGTTTGGAAACGGGCGAGGTCGAGTGTGACCTCCAGCAACGGGTCTTGGGTCAGCAGCGCGATCTGCATCACCAGCTGGAAGCGCCGGGTTGCGGGTGCAGAGCGCGCCGATAAGGTCAGAATCTTGGTGGTGTGATCATAGTTGCGCGGATCGGGGCTATCAGTGATCTGGACGTTGACGCCTTTAGTGGCGAGCAGTTGTATCGCACCGCGCTCAGGATTGTTGCCCAGCTTGGCGGCGGTGGCTTCGGCAGCGCGATCCACGGGATCAATATAGTTATCGCAATAATGGAAGAAATCGCGGACCTCCTCCCAAGGGCTGGCCCCCTCGCCGGTGCGTCCGAGGGCGGCATCAAGGCTGGCGAGACGCTCTTGGTTATCGCGGTAGGCGCGGTGCAGATCGAGGAAAGCGCGCGCAAGCGCGGGCGCGTTGGCGGCGGTCAGGCGCAGATCGGCGAGCGCTGGTGGATCATCGGTGAAGACCGGATCCGCCAGCACCTCGCGCAAATCCGTGACGAGGCGTTCACTGTCGCCCTGGGCCAGCTCGGTCACGTCAAAGCCGAACTCGCGGGCGAGGGCGAGGACGACCGTTGTAGAGACCGGGCGATTATTGTTCTCCATCTGGTTGAGATAAGGCAGCGACACGCCAAGCTTTTCGGCGAACGCCTTTTGGGTCAGGCTCAGGCGCTGGCGCGTCTCACGCAGCTTCGCGCCTGCATAGAGTTTTTGGGTGCGCATGGGCGAGCCTCAGGGTCTTTGCAAACCCGATTATGGGGTTTGCAAAGCGTTCCGGCAAGCTACTGCGCTGCCAATTGACGTTCCCGCCGGATGACGAACAAGATTGACGCCACCGACAGAACCGACGTGAGCAGCATCACCCACATAAGCGGCCAGGCCCCGACGCCAGGCACCAGCAGGGATGCGGCGAGCGCGCTCAGCAGCGCCCCTCCGCCCAGCATGAAGGCGCCGCCCAAGCCGGATGCTGTTCCGGCCAAATGCGGACGGACCGATAGAAGGCCTGCGGTCGCGTTGGGCAGTGTCATGCCGTTGCCGATGCCGACAAAGACCATGAACGGAAAGAAGGCGACCGGGCTGACGAGACCGATCCCATGAAGAAGGGGCGGGAAGATCAGGCCTAGCGTGCAGATCAGGCAGCCCACCAGGATCATCCGGTTGATCCCAAAACGCACCGAATAGCGCCCTGCAATAAAGTTGCCGAGTGCATATCCGACCGCGGGCGCACCGAACCAAAAGCCAAGTGCTGCGGGGCCAAGCCCGTAGACCTCCGTGCCCACGAAAGGCGCGCCGCCCAGATAGGCGAAAAACGCACCCGCGCAGAAGGCAGAACACGCAACATAGCCCCAAAATCGTTGGGAGTGCAGAAGCTCGGGATATTCAGCGACTTGGGCGCGAAAGCTGGTGGGGCGTGCCGTCGCGGTCTCGCCCAGATCAGCCCAGACGAGCACCGTCAGCGCGATGCCGATCACCAGAAGTAGATAGAACGAGGCGCGCCAATCGAACGCTGCCTCAAGCGCGCCGCCGATCATCGGCGCGACCATCGGCACCAGCGCCATGCCCATCGTGACATAGCCGATCATCGATGCGGACTGTTCTTGGCCAACCATGTCGCGCACAATCGCGCGGCTGAGCACGATGCCTGCGGCGACGACCGTCTGGCCCATGCGGAAGATCAAGAACACCTCGATCGTGGGGGCGAGAAGGCAACCGACTGTCATCACAAGGAAAATCACCAAGGCCCAAAGCAGCGTGATGCGGCGACCGAAGCGATCTGACAGGGGCCCGATGACCACCTGCAGCACCGCAGTTGCAAAAAGGTAAAGCGTCACCGAAAGCTGAACGATACGATATTCGGTGTCGAAATAGAGCGCCATGCCCGGCAAGGACGGAAGGAATACGTTGAGCGTCAGCGCCGAGATGCCAGCGATGAAGATCAAGGTGGAGATGTGGGGCGGGGTGGTGCGGTCGAGATATTGGCTGTGGGGCATGGACGAGACGTAAGCCGCTCTAACGGGAAGGTCCATCTTGTGACGTCGAAATAATCCATTGAGCGCGAGAAGTTTGAAAAGGTTTGCTGTTTTGCAATATTCCTACTCTAGCTTCGCAGGAGTTTGCAAATATTCCGAAACATCCTTTGCCTTACCCCTGCCGCAGGGTAAAAGCGCATAACGCTGCCGGGAAAAGGCAGCAGAAGGGGACATGAGATATGAATGATATTCTTCAGGAGCTTGAACAGCGCCGCGCCGATGCCCGCCTTGGGGGCGGTCAAAAACGGATCGATAGCCAGCACGCCAAAGGCAAGCTGACCGCGCGCGAGCGCATTGATCTGCTGCTCGATGAGGACAGTTTTGAAGAATACGACATGTTCGTCACCCACCGCTGCACCGATTTCGGCATGGAAAACAGCAAGCCGCGCGGTGATGGCGTTGTGACCGGGTGGGGCACCGTCAACGGGCGGCTGATCTATGTGTTCGCCCAGGATTTCACCGTGCTTGGCGGCTCCGTCTCGGAAACCCACGCCGCGAAGATTTGCAAGATCATGGACATGGCCATGCAGAACGGCGCGCCCGTCATCGGGATCAACGATTCCGGCGGCGCGCGTATCCAGGAGGGGGTCTCGTCGCTGGCGGCTTATGGTGAAGTGTTCAAGCGCAACATCAAGGCCTCGGGCGTGGTCCCGCAGATCAGCCTGATCATGGGCCCATGCGCCGGGGGCGCGGTTTACTCACCTGCGATGACGGACTTTATCTTCATGGTGCAGGACAGCTCGTATATGTTCGTCACTGGCCCGGACGTGGTGAAAACCGTGACAAACGAGCAGGTTACCGCGGAAGAGCTTGGCGGGGCCTCCACCCACACCAAGAAATCCAGCGTGGCCGATGGCGCGTTCGTTAACGATGTTGTCACGCTCGCCGAGACCCGCCGCCTGATCGATTTCCTGCCGCTATCCAACCGCGAAAAGCCCCCGGTGCGGCCCTTCTTTGACGACCCAAACCGGATCGAGCCGAGCCTTGATACGCTGGTCCCCGACAACCCCAACGCGCCTTATGATATGAAAGAGCTGATCCTGAAGCTGGCCGATGAGGGCGATTTTTTCGAGATTCAGGAGAATTTCGCCAAGAACATCATCACCGGGTTTGTGCGGCTTGAAGGCTCCACCGTGGGCGTTGTCGCCAACCAGCCGATGGTGCTGGCCGGGTGTCTGGATATCGACAGCTCGCGCAAGGCTGCGCGGTTTGTGCGCTTTTGCGACGCCTTCGACATCCCGCTGCTGACGCTGGTCGACGTGCCGGGCTTTCTGCCGGGGGTGACGCAGGAATATGGCGGCGTGATCAAACACGGGGCGAAATTGCTCTATGCGTATGGCGAGGCGACGGTGCCCAAGGTCACGGTGATCACGCGCAAGGCTTATGGCGGGGCCTATGTGGTGATGAGCTCGAAGCACCTTCAGGGCGATATTAACTACGCTTGGCCGACCTCCGAGGTGGCCGTGATGGGCGCGAAAGGGGCGGTGGAGATCCTCTACCGGTCCGAGCTGGGCGATGCGGAAAAAGTCGCCGGGCGCGTGGCCGACTATGAAGAGCGCTTCGCCAATCCCTTCGTCGCCGCCGAGCGCGGGTTCATCGACGAGGTGATCCAGCCGAGATCCACGCGCCGTCGGGTGGCGCGGGCGTTTGCGGCGCTAAGGGGGAAGAAGGCGGAGATGCCTTGGAAGAAGCACGATAACTTGCCGTTGTGAGAGGTGCTTAAGGTCATGTCGCAACATGAGGCCTACATTGAAGCGCTACGGGAAATGGTATCAGGCAGTAAGCAAGCCGTGGTCGTTGCCGCTGCGCCGCTTGCGATCGTGCTGACGCAGCTCAGGTTTCTGTCAGCCATTGACTCTTGGTGGATCTCCTTAATCGCGACCATCACTGTATTGGGCTTATTCCTCGCCACGGCTATTGGCTGGTATTTGTACATGGTTGCGCAGTCGTTTCTCGCTTTGGAGCTCCACGACAATGATGGCTTGCCTCCCAAGAAGGGTCAGGTCTACCGCAAATACATAACTGAGATGTGGGGCGAAAACGCAAAGCAGCTTACGGAGGAGGGTTATGTCGAACTTTGCCAAAGCACGCTTTCACTGTTTCAGAAGTCCTTGATCGCTGGGTATTTTGGAGCCGCGCTACTCTTGATCGGTTTAATCTGGAGCTGATGATGACCTCTCCAACCTTCCACCTCTTCTCCGACGGCCCGCGCCCGGTTGCTCCGTTCTCTCATGCCGTGGAAACCGATGGCTGGGTGATCCTCACGGGGCAGATGCCCACGGACCCGCTTGCCCCGGACGCACCGCTGCCGGAGGGCGTTGAGGCGCAGACCACGCGGGTCATGAAGAACCTTGAGTTGATCCTGAACCGCATGGATTTGGACCTATCCCATGTCGTGCAGATGCGCGCTTACCTCACCGAATTTGAGCGCGATTATGCCGCCTTCAACGACACTTATCAGAGCTTCTTTCCGCAAGACCGCCGCCCCGCGCGCACCACGATCGGGGTCACAGCCCTTGCCGTCGGCGCGCTGGTGGAAATCGACTGTGTGGCCAAGCGCTCATGAGCGACTTTAACCCTGATCTGACGCCCAGCCGTCCGCCGCCTCGCTCTCGGGGACCGGTCATTTGGCTGGCTGTGCTTGGGGGGGTGGCTATCGCTTTGGCAGTTGCCTTGATCTGGCGCCCCACCGTTTCCGAGACGGGCACTTTGGCGATGCTTGAGAACCGCTTGTCGGTCATGGCACTTGGCTCTTCCTTCGAGTTCACGGACCGTGCTTGGCGAGAGTTTGACGGAGAGTTTGAACTGTCCGGAGGGTTGGTTATGACGCGCTCAAGCGCTCGACTTCGCGATGCCGACTTGCTGGAGATATTCAGGGCAGCCTGTGGCAGCATCCTGACCAATATGCGCGAGATGCCGGAACGCCCGACCGAGCGCGCAGGCCTGTTTCGACTGGCGCTTTGGTTCTGGGAGGTTGACGACAACGGGCGCTTGACGGGCGAGATGTTAGGCGGGCGCAAGTCAGATATCTGGATCGAAAATGGGGCATGCCCGCAAACAGAAGATTTTGGCACGCTGACCTACTCGACATATCCGGGCGCGTTGGAACAATGGGCCGTTGTTGGCATGAACGAATTGACTGGAATGCCCGCAGATAAAGCGCAAGCCGCGATCATCTTTGCAAGCCGCTTTGGCAAGGTGGTGCCACCATTGCCGTTTGAAGCAGGCTGCCGCGCTTACTTGTTTGATTACACGGGCTTTCTGCCAGAGGAGACGACTAAAATTGGTGTGATTTTTTCCGGTGAAGCGGCACCCGGCCTAAGCACCGTTGATGGCTTCGACGGTGCGGGTATGATCCAGTTCTTTGACTATTCGAGCGGGACATGCGTGGCCGAAGGGGAGCCGCTTCGACTATGACAACCCGTGGCTTTCACATCCTGCGCAACGGAGACACTCTGACCGTCGCCCGCCGTCTTCCGCCGCGCTTTGATGTGGTGGCTGAGGCCGCGTTTCCGCCTGCCCGCAGGGGGCGGCTTGCGCATCAAATTCGCCAAGACCTGTGGCGCGCCTTGCAAGGCCAGCGGGGTTTCTCGCCTGTGGTTGAGGTGCGCGAGATAGAGGGCGGCGTTGCTGTGCGTGCAGGCGGTCAGGTTGACGCAAAGGTTAACCCAGAGTTGTGCGCGCGTGTCGAGGCGCTGCTGCAAGACCCTGCGCATATCCAGCGCTGGATGCGGAATTCCCGTCCTGTTGGCGCAACCAGTGCGCGAGGTGCCGCTAGGGCATTGCGTCACATAGAGCCTGTGGATTAGAACATGACGACAGAGATTCGCATACGGCGCGACCGCAAGACCGAGGGAGGAGCACGCGAGAACACGCGTGGCTTGGGGTGCGGTACGGCGCTGGTCACGGGTCCGGTTTCGGCCGGACCCGTTGTTTCTTCGAAAGTCAAAACGACCCTGATGGCGCTGCTTGCCGCGACCTCCTTTGCCTTTCCGGCGCAGGCCGATCTGGTGGTGCCAAGTGGCCAGCCGCTGCGGGTGCTGGACATGCTTTGGGAAGATCAGGCGGGCCAGTCCACCCTCGTGATCCGCACGCTGACGCCCCAGATTGCCCGCAATGGGGCAGCGCTGAGCTATGACGCGGTAGAGGCCGATTTCGAGGTGATCTGCGCGGCCCTGGGCCTTCCGGTGCGCGCTTTGGCGGGCAGTGACGCGTCCCATATCCTTGTGGTGATGATGGACCGCCCGGTGCCGCGCGGCACGCCTGACACGCAGGCGACACAGTATATTTCGGAATTTCGCGTTGCGGATGGACGCTGCATATTGGAGTTTTTCTAATGCGCTCTCTAGATATAGCGGTATGTGGACAAACCTGTGGGCAAGTCTGTTGGCAAGTCAATAAATCGTTTATTTGCTGTGATTTATGGGGTATTCTTGATGTCGATCTCTCCAAGGGGATCTGTATCTCGTCAAGAAGCGCGTCGCGGCCCCCCCACTTAGACCGAGGCCTCAAGGCGCGCCGTCATTTAGGTAGGACTATACCATGTCGAACACCCTTAAACTCGTCGCGGCCCTCGGGCTCGTTGGCTTCTTGTCCGCTTGCGGCGGCTCGGCACCCACGGAAGAGGTCGTCTTTGTCGACCCGGCCCCAGTGCCCGCGCAGCCTGTCTTCACCGGCAAGTACCGCTAAACCAAACGGGGCGCGTTCCGGCGCGCCCCGCTCCCATCCCCTCCCAGCCGCAGGAGGGATCTGATGGCGCTTCCTTACATGGCCAAGCATCGGGGCTTCCCCGGACGGCTTGCCGGCACCGATTTCCAATTTACCCTGCGCCGCGCGAACCCCAAAGGGGCGACACCCTTGGTTGCGCGCAAACGTCATCCAGACCGCAAGCCTGCGGACCGGCGCGCCGATGAGGGCTTCATGGAGGCCCTGCTGCACCAATTCGGCGAAGACCCGTTCGAGCGCGGCAACCTCGATGCAGGCCGTCTGAGCTGGCTGTTCGAGGCAGAGGTTTTCCCGGCCGAAGATCCGTTTGACCCGGCCAGCTACGAGGCTTTGCTGCGCATCGACTACAAAGCGGCGCGCGCCAGCTTCCCGCAGCTTTTCGCGGATGAGGCATGGTGATGGACCGCGCGCGCAACCCGATCCGGCAAGCGCCCGCCTATGGGGCAAGGGCGCGCGCGATTCCCCTTGCTTGGTGTGCGCCAGCCGGGGCAAGCTACGCGCAGAGCAGTTCATCGGGAGAGCAAACATGCCATCGATCAAAATTCTTATCGCCGCTAGCAGTCTGGCAATCCTTGCCGGGTGCCAAATGTCGCCTGACGGACAGCGCGCTGCCGTTGGCGCGGGCGTGGGTGCAGTTGGTGCAGCAGCGCTTGGCGGCAACGTCGTCACAGGTGCTGCCGCGGGGGCTGCCGCGGGCGCGCTGTGCGACGACTTCGGCGTTTGCCGCTAGTCTCACAACCCTAGCCAAATCTAATTCACCGCATCGCACGGGGCCTGCCTCGCGCGGTGCGTTGTTATGCCTGCCTGCCAGCTATTTGTGCTGCGCGGGCCTTTTTTGTTGCCAAATATCCCAAAGGACCGCCGCCCATGTTTGAGAAAATCCTGATTGCCAACCGTGGCGAGATTGCCTGCCGCGTGATCAAGACCGCCCGCAAGATGGGCATCAAGACGGTTGCGGTCTATTCCGACGCCGACAAGAACGCGCTGCATGTGTCGATGGCCGATGAGGCCGTCCATATCGGCCCGCCCCCCGCCAATCAGTCCTATATCATCATCGACAAGATCATGGACGCGATCAAACAGACCGGCGCGCAGGCGGTGCATCCGGGCTATGGCTTCTTGTCCGAGAACCCCAAATTCGCCGAGGCTTTGCAGGCCGCTGGTGTCGCCTTCATCGGCCCGCCTGTTGGGGCGATCGAGGCGATGGGAGACAAGATCACCTCGAAGAAACTCGCCGCTGAGGCCGGGGTCAGCACCGTTCCGGGCTATATGGGCCTGATCGAGGATGCCGAAGAGGCGGTGAAAATCTCCAACCAGGTTGGCTATCCAGTGATGATCAAGGCCAGCGCTGGCGGCGGCGGCAAGGGCATGCGGATCGCGTGGAATGACGCAGAGGCGCGCGAGGGGTTTCAGAGTTCGAAGAATGAGGCCGCGAGCAGCTTTGGCGACGACCGCATCTTCATCGAGAAGTTCGTCACCCAACCGCGCCATATCGAGATTCAGGTCCTCGCCGATAGCCACGGCAACACGATCTATCTCAACGAGCGCGAATGCTCCATCCAGCGCCGGAACCAGAAGGTCATCGAGGAGGCCCCGTCGCCCTTCCTCGACGAGGCCACGCGCAAGGCCATGGGCGAGCAGTCTTGTGCCTTGGCCGCCGCCGTGGATTATTCGAGTGCTGGCACGGTGGAGTTCATCGTCGACGGCGACAAGAATTTCTACTTTCTGGAGATGAACACGCGCCTTCAGGTGGAACACCCCGTGACCGAGTTGATCACCGGCATCGATCTGGTCGAGCAGATGATCCGCGTGGCTTACGGCGAGACGCTCCAGATCAAGCAAGAAGACGTCGGCATCAACGGCTGGGCCATCGAGAGTCGTCTTTATGCGGAAGACCCGTATCGCAACTTTCTGCCTTCGATTGGCCGTTTGGTGAAGTATCGCCCGCCAGAGGAGGTAGCCCTTGAGACCCATGCCGTGCGTAACGACACCGGTGTGTTCGAAGGCGGCGAGATTTCGATGTATTACGATCCGATGATCGCGAAGCTGTGCACATGGGCGCCTTCGCGGGGGGCCGCGATTGACGAGATGCGCCATGCGCTTGATGCGTTCGAGGTTGAAGGGATCGGCCATAACCTGCCGTTCCTAAGTGCTGTGATGGATCACGAGCGGTTCGTATCGGGCAACATCACCACGGCCTTTATCGAAGAAGAATACCCCGAAGGGTTCGAAGGGGCCTCGCTGGGCGACGGCGATCTGCGCAAGCTGGCGGCGTGCTCGGCGGCGATGTACCGCGTGGCCGAAATCCGGCGTGCGCGTATTTCCGGCACAATGGGCAATCATGAGCGCGTGGTCGGGACTGATTGGGTCGTTGGGCTTCAGGGTGCGCAGTATGAGGTGAAGATTGCTGCGGATGCAGACGGGTCCACCGTCTCGTTTGCCGATGGGACGAGCCACCGCGTGGCCAGCGATTGGACGCCGGGCAACAGCCTCGCGCGGTTCACGATTGGTGGCGAGGGGTTCATCTTCAAGGTCGGCAAAACCTCCGGTGGGTTCCGGGTGCGGGCGCGCGGGGCCGATCTGGCTGTCAGCGTGCGCAGTCCGCGTCAGGCCGAATTGGCGGCACTGATGCCCGAGAAACTGCCGCCGGACACCTCCAAGCTGCTCTTGTGCCCGATGCCGGGTCTGGTGGTGAAGCTGGATGTGAGCGAGGGCGAAGAGGTCCAGGAGGGCCAAGCGCTGTGCACTATTGAGGCGATGAAGATGGAAAACATCCTGCGGGCCGAGCGCAAAGGCACGGTCGCAAAGATAAACGCCGGGGCCGGGGACAGCTTGGCGGTGGACGAAGTGATTATGGAGTTTGAATGACAGCTTCGAGGGTAAAACGAGAAGCTGAGTCTGGACAAATGTTCTTTTTTTGTTCCAAGCTCTCACCCCTGATATCAAGGGGGATGCAGGATGGCGATTCGGGTAAAATACCTGTTTTTCGATATGAACAGTTATTTCGCGTCGGTCGCCCAGAACGAGGAGCCGGACCTGATCGGGCGGCCTGTCGGGATACTGACAACCGACGCGCCCAATGCAGCCTGTATCGCGGCCAGTATCGAAGCGAAGTCGAAGGGCGTTGGTATGGGCACGCGGCCCAGAGAGGCGCGCACGCTTTGTCCCGATATCGTATTTCGGGCAGCCCAACACGACGTGTGCGTGGCGTATCATCACCGTATCCGCGCGGCGGTCGATACGGTGCTGCCAATCGCGCAGGCGCATTCGGTGGACGAGTTCTCTTGTGTTTTGCGCGGGCGACAGCAGGATTTGGACACCGCATTGCTCATCGCACAAACGTTGCAGCACCGTATTTTACGGGATGTTGGACCTGCGATGAAATGTTCGGTCGGGGTCGCGCCGTCGGTCCTCTTGGCGAAGCTTGCGGCCGAGATGAAAAAACCCTTGGGCATCAATTGGCTACATCCCGACGCATTGCCGGGCAAAATCGCGCATCTGCCGATCACGGATATTCCCGGCGTGTCGAAGGGTATTCTGGCGCGTCTGGAAAAGTCGGGCGTCCGGGACGTCGAGGCCCTTTACGCTTTGCAGCCGAAGCAGGCGCGCGCGATCTGGGGCAGTGTCGTTGGCGAAAAGGTTCTGCGCGCTTTGCATGGAGAGGCTGTCGATTGGACGCGCACGTCCGGCAAGAGCATCGGGCATGGCCAACGCCTGATCGGGCCGAACAAAACCCCCGAGGGCGCGCGGCTGGTCGCCCGACGCCTGCTTGTGAAAGCGGCGGCGCGTTTGCGCCGCGAGCGCCGTTTCACGCGCGCGCTGACGGTCTCGGCAAGCCCAATGGACGGCCCGCGGCAGGTGGGGGTTATGCAAATGCCCTCGACCCAGGACACGTTCGTGTTGCTGGAAGGGTGTGGCAGATTATGGGCGGGCTTCGAGCTGCGCGCCTCCGATGGCATCCGTCAGCGTGATGCTTGGCGATCTATCCGACTTGAAGGTGGGGGATCTGTTTTCGCCGGACCTGACGGGCAGGCCGACCTCCAAAGAACGGCTGTGCCATGCGGTGGACGGGCTGAACCGGAGATTTGGCAAGGATACCGTGCGCTTTGGTCGCTTGCCCTTGCATCAGGTGCCCTTCACCGGGGCCAAGATTGCCTTTTCGCGTGTGCCGGACATCGCAGACTTTTACGAATAGTGCGCTACTCGCCCGCCCGGATTTCCTGTTGGCGCAGGGGCATCTTGTCGATGGTCCGGGTGATCTCGCGTACGTCCCAGGGGCGGGGTTTGCGCAGCTCCACCTCGCCATCTTTGCCCATGATCACCAGCATGAACCCGCGCGGGCGCAGCTGGTCGCGCAGGGGCGTGCGGATCGTGCGGTCGGCGTCGATGATGACGACCACGTCGCGCTCCAAAAGCGGGTCGGGTCGGGCGGCGAGCAACTCCAGCTGCTCGGCCAGGCGCGGGTCTGCGGGCGTGTCGGCAAAGACGATCACGGGCCGTGCAACCCAAAGAAAATCGTTCAAATCCACGGCATCTGCTTCGAAAACCTGCAAAACGGGGACAGGCTCGGCCTCAGTTTCCTGCGCGGTGGCAGGGGTGGAAAATGCAAAAAGTGCTGCGATAACAAATGGTAATGCTTTGGTCATACGCCCTCCGGTCCTCAGGCATATAGGCGTGGTTTTGGCCAAAGCGAAGCCCTTAACCATGTTTTTTAACTCCGCTTCTGCGAAACCCCACCTTAAGGGATGTCCCGCATGCTGAAACCCTGCCCAAGAAAGGATCGCGCGACGCGACCTCCGGGCGAGGGGGTGTGGTTTGGACGTTATTCTCCATATTGGGGCACATCGCACGGGAACGACCACGTTCCAGCGGTTCATGCAGGCCAATCGGGCGCATCTGCGCGCTCACGGCATTGGCTATTGGGGGCCGGGCAAGACGCGCGCGGGGCTGTTTCGTGGCCTGATGCGCGCGCCACACCGGATCACGCCGGAAGACGCGCATCTGGCGGCGCGCACCCGTGGGCGTATCGCGCTGCAAGCCACGGATCTGGAGGCCGATGGCACCCACACGCTGATCGTGTCGGAAGAAAACATGCTGGGCGGGATGTGGGGCAATCTGGAAACCGCACGGCTTTATTCGGATGCGGGCGAGCGGTTGGCGCGTGTCGCAACGGCGTTTTCGCCACATCCGGCGCGGGTCGGGATCGCCATTCGCAGCTACGACCGGCACTGGGCCTCACAAATCGCCCATTGCATCAAACGCGGCCACGGCGTGCCGGATGCGGAAGGCTTGGCCTCGATTGCCACACAGCCCGTGCGCTGGGACACGGATCATTCGCCAGGTTGCAGCGGTATTTCCCAATGCCGAGGTGGTTGTTTGGCCTTTCGAGGCGCTGATCGGGTTGCCGGAATTGCAACTGGGCGCCGCTTTTCGGGCAGGCGGTCGAAGGCCCGTTTCAGGCGCGCCGCGAATGGCACAATTCCAGCCTGTCGACCCCGGATTTACGCAAGCTGATCCACGACCAGGGGGGCCCCGACGCGGCCCTTGCCCGCATGGGCAATGCAGTGGGACGCTGGCATCCTTTCACCAACGCTCAGACGGCCCTGATGCGCTCGGCCTATGCCCAGGATCTGGCATGGCTGCGTGGCGGCGCGGACGGATTGGCAACATATATCGATGGCGCGCAAGCAATAGCGGGCGCGAACGGACCAGGAAGAGGACGATACAATGACGAAAGGCAAAAACGCATGGGCTGAGCTTGCCACCAAAGAGCTGCGCGGGCGGCCCTTGGAGGATCTGACCTGGCAGACGCTCGAAGGGATCTCGATCCAGCCGCTCTATACCGCTGAAGACGTCGCGGGTCTTCCTGCGCTCGAAGAAGCGCCGGGGTTCGAGCCCTATACGCGCGGGGTGAAGGCCACGATGTATGCGGGGCGCCCCTGGACGATCCGGCAGTATGCGGGCTTTTCGACGGCTGAGGCCTCGAACGCGTTTTACCGCAAAGCGCTGGCGGCCGGTCAGC
>CBDIHL010000043.1:0-307821 GCA_965279125.1 Dinoroseobacter sp. | reverse complement strand
CATGTGAATACGAACCCTCGGTTCACCGGCAGCACTTGGCCCGTTAAGGTTAATGCGCCCTCGGACAGCAAGAACATCACCGTCGGGGCTATGTCCTCGGGCGGTTGCGGGCCTTGGACGGCGCGTCCGGTCTCGTAGTGCTGGTGGCGGGCCTCGGGGACGTATTCGGTGCTTGCCGTGGTTAATATCCCCGGTGCCACCGCCGTGACCCCGATCCCGTCGGGCCCAAGCTCGCGCGACAACGAGCGCGTCATCGAGATCACCGCGCCCTTGGATGCCGTGTAGCTGATCAGGTTCGGCGCGCCCCAAAGCGCCGTGTCCGATGCGACATTCACGATCCGGCCCGACCCAGAGGCGCGCAACGCAGGCGTCAGCGCCCGGATCGCCAGCCATGTCCCGCGCACGTTGACGCGCATGACGCGGTCCCACGTTTCGATCTCGACATCCTCGAAGCCAATCCCGCCGATGCCCGTGGCAATCGCCCCGTTGTTGACGAGGCCGTGGACCGGACCCGCAATCGCGCCCGCAAACGCGGTGATGCTGGCCGGATCACCCAGATCGACCGGATGGAACGCGGCGTTTAAATCCTTGGCAACCGCACGGCCTTCCTCCTCAGCGATATCCGCCAGCGTTAAGCATGCGTCCGCCTCGGCAGCGGCTTTCGCGAGCACAGCGCCCAGCCCGCGCGCCGCCCCGGTGATCACGATATGGCGTCCCGATAGGGTCATTCGGCGGCCATCTCTGCGGCATCTTCCGCCGCCAACTGGTCCTTCGCCGCCTTGTTCAATGCGCGGCGCAAATGCGCGACGCCAATGTCGTGCTGATAGAGCATTTCGCGGGTGCGCGCGTTGTCATCCATGCCCTCCAGCATCACGCGGTCTTGCTCCAGCACGTTCCAATGCCGAGGCTCCAGCATGGTGCGGTAAAGGAACCGCCAGCTGTCGCGCGCCGCCCCCTCGACCTGCCGCATGCGCCAGAAAAAGACCTTGCATTTGCGCGGCCCCATGGGGCTGACGAAGCCGAGGATACGCATGTTGCCGCCGGGTCCAGCGGCGGGCGGGTAGGGAATGTCCAGAAAGCAGAACATGCTGCCTTCGGTCACGACAAACTCGGTCCAATCGAAATTGGATCCCACTTGGCCGACGCGGGTGACATGGAAGCCCTCGTCGCGATCTTGCAGCTCCAGCAGGTCCTGTTTGGACCCGAACGCGAGCGTGAAGCTTTCCGCATGCAGGTAGCAGCCATGCATCGGGTCGGCGAGATTATCGAGTGCATACCGATAGTTAACGTCCCACACGGCGGTGCACAGGAACCCCGTCCAGCTGGGATCGTTCAACTCGTCCGGGACGCGCAGGGCAGGCGGCTCGGGCCGCTCGACCGATGGGATATAGACGAAGACGGCATCGGAATGCTCCTCCACCCGGAAATCCTTGAGCGCTTTGCGGCCTTCCATCGCACATTCGGGCATGGCCGGAACGCGCTGCACGGTGCCGGTCCCATCGACGATGACGCCGTGATAGCGACAGCCGATATTGCCCTCGTGGATCTCGCCATAGCTCAGCGGCGCGCCGCGATGCGGACAGAAGTCCTCGATACACTTTATGTCGCCCGCGCCGTCGCGCCAGAGCACGATTTTCTGGCCCAGCAACGTCGTCCCGTAAGGTTTGGTCGTCTTGATCTCGACCGATTTTGCGACCGGATACCAGTGGCCGCGCAGGCCTTCATTGATGCGCTCTTCAATACGGGCGCGCTCGGCTGTCTTGTCGAGTGGCATTGTCCGTCTCCGTCCTGATTTAGGCCCCATAGCCGTGGGTTTGGTAGGTGGCGTCGAGCGTCTCGTTGGCTGCTTTCAACTCGGTCGCAAGCAGGTCGGCATCCCACGCGGTTTTGCCGGACACGGGTGCGACGACGCCCTTCTTGGTTAACGCCGTGGCCACTTGCGCGAGGTCCAAGGCCCCTGCACCGTAAGCCTCCATCATCGCCTCGGCGAGTGCGTGTTCCTCCGCCGTGATTGCCCGTCCGACGCTTTGATGCGCCAGCTCCGGCCGGCCCGTGGCGACTTGTGCTTCGGCGAGCCGATCTTTGAAGGCGTCCGATCCAGAGGCCATTACACGGCCTCGTAGGTGATGCCGTCATCCTCGGCACTGCCAATCACAGTCCAGAGCGTCGCCGCCCCGGCACCCGGATTGCGGATGGAGTGCGCTTGTCCTGCGGGGGTGCGCACCAGATCGCGGGGGCCAAGCTCGGTCACGGCCTCATTGCCGTCCGCATCGACCCAAACGACCTCGATCGCGCCTTCAAGGCACAAGATTGCCTCGTCCACATCGCGCGTATAGGCCTTGATGCCGACCTGCGACGGCACGCCCCACATTTCTTTGCGGCACGTGTCGTGCTGGATCGCATCGGGCGCGGAGCCGACATAGACCTTGCGTGTGAACCCGGCGTCTTCCCAGAGGGTTGGTAGCTCAGAATAGCGCACGACATAGTCACCCATCAACTGTTGGATCGGGTGATCGCCGTTTCGGTCGAATTTCATCGTTTTGCCCGGCTCGGCCCCAAAGGTGCGGGCCAGCTCGGCAGGGTGCTCTTTCGGGTGATAATGGTAAACAGGCGGCAGCGGCTTGCCGACATCGACGCTGATTGACATCAGCACAGGCTCGACCCCGTCAACGCGGAAGCCGTGACCGATTTCGCGGGCGTTCAGGATCATGTCCTTGGGACCAAGATTGACCTCGACCACCTCGCCGTCCTTTTCCCAGCCGACGATCAGCGCGCCGTCGATGATCAGGAAGCTTTCCTCGATCTCATGAGAGTGGCAGGCGGCGTATTTGCCGGGCTCTTTATAGATCAGCGACAGGGTGAAATTCTCGGGCTTGAGCGTGCTGGTATCGCCAACCTTGGGCGAGCCACCGGCCCCGATATAGCGCATCTGCGCGCGGGCAAGGTCCGGAAAGCCGGAGTTCGACGGGAAGGCGTCCCAGTCAAACGTTTTGTCTGTAAAACGCCCGGTGCTGGCGGTGAGTGCGTCGGCCAGAGGGTCTGGCGTGCCCTTCATCATGTTCATTTGGCTATCCTCTGCGTTAAACCTTGACCTCAAACTAAGGATAAGCGTTGGTTTGGGAAGGAAACGTTTTGCGGGTGAAACGAGGATGCAGGATAACAAAGACCCCTACATCGTGCCGGGCCTCGTGCGCGGGTTGGCGGTGTTGCAGGCCTTCACGCCGAGCAAGCCGGAATTAACCCTGTCCGACATCGCAGCCGCGCTGGGTATCACCCGATCGGCAGCGTTTCGGAGCGTGCATACGCTGGTCAGCGAGGGGTATTTGTTACCTGCGCGCGAGGGCCATCACTACCGCCTCGGCCCATCGGTGCTCCGCCTGAGCTACGGCTATCATGCCAGTCGCGAGCTTCTGGAAGTGGCCCAGCCCGCGCTCGAGGCGCTCCGCGATCAGATTGATTGGTCCACGCATCTAGGTGTTCTAGATGGGCGGCATGTGCTGTATCTGTTGCGGATGCCTGCCGCCCAAGGCCTGTCCTCGCTGGTCCATGTGGGCAGCCGATTGCCCGCTGCGACGACCGCGATGGGCCGGATATTTCTAGCGCGCAAGACCGAGCGTGAGGTGAGTGTTTTGTACGGCGACCTGGATCGTGGGGCGCTGCTGCGGTTGCTAGAGGCGCGGGCGGCGGATGTGGACGCGCCTCATGTCGAAAGCATCGGGCGGTTCGAGAGCGGGATTTCCAGCGTGGCGGCCCCTGTACTGGACATGTCCGGAGAAGTCGTGGCTGCGATGAGCGCGACCAACGTGACCGATGCGGTGCCGGGCGATGTGGTGAAGGCCGTGCGTGCGGCTGCGGTGGCAGTGAGTATGGGGCTTGGGTGGCGCGGGGCATGACGGGGGGTGGAGGCGAGTACCGGAATCGAACCGGTGTACACGGATTTGCAAGAGTGGGTATGTATATGAAAAATATAACTAAAGTGTTTAGAGAGTCTGCCAGAATGGGCAGAACGTAACATGAATGTTTAGACGCTTTTGACGCCCAAGTGGGCATTGCTTGGCAATTCCTCGATGGCCGCGTGCGGCCCCATCCAGACATTGCTCAAGTATCACTACGCCTCTCTGCAGCTTGCCCGGATGCGGCCTTCATGGCGGACTTTCGCTGCTCCAGCAAATTCGGTGGCTGGTTGCTTTGACGTTTTATGTCAGTTCCAGTTTTCGCTGCGTCAAAGTGATTGTCCGATATCGTCGGTGATGTCATCATTACTTTTCGTTAAAATCTTCTTCAAAGATCTTATGACGTGCTAAGTGCATCCGAGCTTGGTCGTCTAATTCTAACCCGATACTGCGCATTTCGCGGGCGAGTTCCAGGCGCGTTTCTCGGTTAGGAGCGTTCAAAATCAAGTGCTGCCAAATAAATGAATCAGGCTGAGGGCCAGTTTTCCTCATACCATCGAAAATCGACTTGAGGATTCGAAAGTCCTTAGTCTTGACCATCATACTACCAAACATTCGAGTGTCCATTTTTCCACCTGCCTTAACAAAGTCGCGTGAGAGCTTTACGGCATCAGTTATTGATGGAACGGCTTTCATCAAAGAAGTGACGACTTGTTTATTAGGTGGCACACCGGCACGCGCCATTTCGCGCCACAATCGCATCGCGTTTAAATGTGTCGGTGCAAGAGAAATTAGGCTATTGAAGGTGATTTCATTCGGCTTCAGGCCTTTGGCCACCATCTCGGCGTGCAAGGCCTCGGCACGGCCAAAGTCTGTGGCTTTGGCGATGAGGGTGCCATAGGTAATTTCGTCCGGCTTCAGGCCTTTGGCCACCATCTCGGCGTGCAAGGCCTCGGCACGGTCAAAGTCTGTGGCTTTGGCGATGAGGGAATTATAGGTGATTTCATTCGGCTTCAGGCCTTTGGCCACCATCTCGGCGTGCAAGGCCTCCGCACGGTCAAAGTCTGTGGCTTTGGCGATGAGGGTACCATAGGTGATTTCGTCCGGCTTCAGGCCTTTGGCCACCATCTCGGCGTGCAAGGCCTCGGCACGGTCAAAGTCTGTGGCTTTGGCGATGAGGGAATTATAGGTGATTTCATTCGGCTTCAGGCCTTTGGCCACCATCTCGGCGTGCAAGGCCTCCGCACGGTCAAAGTCTGTGGCTTTGGCGATGAGGGAATTATAGGTGATTTCGTCCGGCTTCAGGCCTTTGGCCACCATCTCGGCGTGCAAGGCCTCGGCACGGTCAAAGTCTGTGGCTTTGGCGATGAGGGTACCATAGGTGATTTCATTCGGCTTCAGGCCTTTGGCCACCATCTCGGCGTGCAAGGCCTCGGCACGGTCAAAGTCTGTGGCTTTGGCGATGAGGGTACCATAGGTGATTTCGTCCGGCTTCAGGCCTTTGGCCACCATCTCGGCGTGCAAGGCCTCGGCACGGTCAAAGTCTGTGGCTTTGGCGATGAGGGAATTATAGGTGATTTCATTCGGCTTCAGGCCTTTGGCCACCATCTCGGCGTGCAAGGCCTCGGCACGGTCAAAGTCTGTGGCTTTGGCGATGAGGGAATTATAGGTGATTTCATTCGGCTTCAGGCCTTTGGCCACCATCTCGGCGTGCAAGGCCTCGGCACGGTCAAAGTCTGCGGCTTTGGCGATGAGGGTACCATAGGTGATTTCATTCGGCTTCAGGCCTTTGGCCACCATCTCGGCGTGCAAGGCCTCGGCACGGTCAAAGTCTGCGGCTTTGGCGATGAGGGTACCATAGGTGATTTCGTCCGGCTTCAGGCCTTTGGCCACCATCTCGGCGTGCAAGGCCTCGGCACGGTCAAAGTCTGTGGCTTTGGCGATGAGAATATTGAATGTGTACTCATCCCAGTTTGGCATGCCATCCAATATGGCTAATTCCCACGCCTCTTGATAATCTGACTGACGATGCAAAGTCAGGTTAAATCGACGAGATCGAAGGTCCTCTATCTCAAGACGCAAGTCTGAACTGGCAGCTGCTTGGAGTGCGTCGTCCCAACGCTTTATTGCGGCCAGCCGTTCCCTTGATTTCCAAATTAGTTCCGCATCAATCAATATCAGCCGGGCCTCCGCATCTGCAGCGTCGCTGTATTGGCGCTCTGCCTCATACTTTTCGGCGGCGGTCTTTGCGCGACTCGCTGCTGCATCAGCTAAAGCCCGCTCAAGCGTTAGGCGGACCTTTTCGGAATCTTCGGTCTTTAACTGCGCCTCAATGCGTTTGGTAACATCAGACAGCGCAGGCAGGCTGTTTCCCATACCACGAAGAGCTGCCAAAACATCCGAAGTGGTGTCTTTTTCCGTCAAGACGACGGAAAGCATATCTTTCATATGAACCAAGTCTTGGAGCAATGTTGCCTGGCGATGTTGTTCAACCTGAATTCCAGCAAGGGATTGCGCGACAGCCTGCTCGTGAGCTGGGCGAAGGGAGTCGCAGACGACGGGATCAAGTAGTAAACCACGCAAGATCGGTGTCACGACTCGGCGGAAGCCGTCCTTGGATTCCTGAGTCCGGTAGTCTGGGCGCGCCTGGCAACCGTCGATGAGGCATTCCGTCAGTAGTTTAGAATCTCGGGCGCAGGTCATGATCGTTTCCGCAGATATGTTTGCTCTTTCGATCATCTGTGGAATGATAAGGCGCTGACTTTCCGTAAGATGCGTGTGCTCCAGCGCGGTTTTAAGATCCCTTTCCACCCGTGCGACAATATCACTATTTTTGCTTGGCCAGTTCTTTGCGAGTTCGAGCAAAGACCCAGCTCCGGTCATTGAGGCTCCCGCAATTGCCAAACCACCTGTGCCGCTGGCGATGCCGACGGCGGCAACCAAAACGTTGGCGGAGTGAAAGAAAGTGTTAGTTTTTTTCACGATTGTTAACCTCGCATAGGCGCAAGATAACGCAACTTTTTGTGGACGATAGCGTGTTCAAGCAGCAAAGGAAAATTTCCCTTTCGTTTCCTTATGTCCGTTACTTTTGGATGGTGCAATAACAGTCCTTACTTTAGGGCTTTCGTTTTGCTAGCCTAGTCCGCTGCAGATTTGTTGTGGTGCAGAGATAAACGGGTCCTTTGCGCTGTGAATGTCCGCCTTTCACTATGCACAACGAATTCGACTACAGCGCAGCAAAGGGCCACTTCCCGCCCGATGTGGCGGTGGTTCCGCATCTAACCCAGGGTCTAATCCGAAAGTCCGCTTCCGTGGTGTTCACTCTGCGCTTTCACGGCTGCAGCGAATGGCCGGAATCCGCCAATCTAGTCGATGCTTAAGCGGTTAGGGTCGGTGAAGACTAGCGAAATTGCTCCTCAGAGCGACGGGGACATGTTTAGATCGCCTAACTTGCCCGTTTGCCAAGGTCCGGGTGCTGAACGGTAACCCGTGGCCTGCCTGCGCGCCACAGCGAGCGTCTGTTGTGTCAGGTCGCAACGATTAGCCTCGCACCCCCGGAGAAATAAATATCGGAGGGGGTGGGAGGCGGGCAAATACGCCCCTCCTTCTTGCCATAGTATACATTTAGTGACACGCCACATCGTCTTAACTGCGGCTGGAGAGCCGTTTCTGGCGTCAAGAAAAATCGTGCATCTGTACCGCTTCGCGCCTCATGTTGTTTTCTTGATGTGGTGAACAAAGCACGCACATACATAGTATACATTTAGTGACACGACTTGCGGTTTTTCAGAACCAAATTTCCTCGGAATCTTGTCTGCGAATCACAGCCCGAGTATCTTTCAGTCACAAGGTTTGCATGGCTGCGTCCAGCCCATTCACCCGATAGGATGCGCAAACCAAGAACATTACTCGTGGTGGAAGGCTGTACTGATGGCTAAGCTGAAGGTTGAGGCACGTGCTTTGGAGATGCTGAAAGCATTTGAAGATGCTGGCAAGCCTGTCGGTAGCATTATGATCGAAGGTCAGAAAATTCAGCTGGTTTTCACCAAGATCAATGACGGAGATGATTTTGACAGGGTAGATATGCGCTATGACAAAACGTGAGCTGCCAAAGCATGTTTACCGCCAACGCAACGGGATTTACTTTCAGCGGCGCGGTTGGGCGTCGCAAAAGTTCCAGAACGAATTTGGGACAACTGAATTCTGGGCTGAATACGCCGGAATTCTATCGTTGAAAGATAAGCCTCGTGTGGTCGTGTCACGAAATTTTAAGGCTTTGATACAGAGTTATCGAAAGTCCCCGCGTTATCGAAACTTGAAGCCGCGTACTGCGCTAGACTACGATAAGCATCTCGATTTCTTCGCTAGCATCATGGGTGAAACCAATCCAGCGAAGATGCAACGCAAAGACGTTATCCGGCTGCGGGATGCCAACTCTGAAAAAGCTTACTTCGCAAATTACTCGTTGCGTGTCCTTCGCGTTCTCATGGAGCACTGCGTCGACCTCGGCTGGCGGGACAACAACCCCGTGCGAGGGGTGCCTGAACTTAAGACGATCAAGAAAGAGCGAGAGCCATGGCCGCGCGATCTTCTTGGCGCATACAGGGCGAGCTGCGCCCTTGGCACGCGTGAGCGGCTGGTTATGGAGCTGTGCGTGGGGACGGGCCAACGGATCGGCGATGTGCTGGAAATGCGATGGTCTGATATTCAGGATGGCGGCTTCGTCGTCCGTCAGAATAAAACGGGCAAGGAACTTTGGGTTCCTATCCTGTCTGAACTCCAAGCGGCTCTCGACGCGGCAAGCCGTCACTCCGTTTTTCTCCTTACGAACGAGCAGGGGACAAACCGATGGTCCTATCGGGGGGCCTCTGCGGCTGTAAGGCTGGTTAGAGAGCGTATCGCCGCTCTCGACTACGATATCCATTCTTGGCGCTACAATGCCGCCTGTGAGCTCGTTGAGGCGGGCTGCGGAGATGATCTCGTTGCCTCTGTCACCGGACAGAGTCCTGCAATGGTCCTTCATTACACCAAAAAGGTGCGTCAGAAGATCAGGGCCATTCAGGCGCAACAGAAGCGTAGCGACAATTCGCTTAGCAGCGTGGCCCGCGAAGACCGATAATCATTAGAGACGAGCCGCCAATGCTTTTGGGCGCGTGGCTTGTTGGCTAGCGGTCTCGAATGGTGGTCCTGTGCAAGACATAACCATTTCCATGGTAGGCGGCGCAGGGACTATCTTGAGCCTAGTGTTAGTGCTTTGGCTCTACTTTTTCCTGCCGTGGGACATGGCAAAGGCGAGAAACAGGCAGCCTTTGATATGGGTCCTCATTTCTATTTTAGGCAGTCCGTTTCTTGCAATCATACTGCTTTGGCTGCTGGGGGAGGCTGAGGACTAAGCCAACGTCCGAACGCCGCTTGATCTCGTCAAGAACGAACAGAACAAAAACAGAATGTTTAGACAATTGTTTAGACGTACGAACCAGAGGTCCCCAAGAATCGTCTAAGTTATTGAAAGTAAATGGAGGCGAGTACCGGAATCGAACCGGTGTACACGGATTTGCAATCCGCTGCGTAACCACTCCGCCAACTCGCCGAAGATGGACCTGCGGTTTAGGCGGCGGCGCGCGTATCGTCAAGCGGGCATCGTCGCCTCCGATGGGGTGCCTAACGCCACGACGAAACGCTCGTGCGTTGGGGTTGGAAGCTTTTCAAGCCGTATACTCCACACCAAGCCCGACGTCGTTGACGTGCCGATCGGGAACTCCGCCATCGACGCGCTTGCCCACACTTTCTGTGCCCCTTTGCGCATGGTCACTCTGATGGCCGTCTGGTCCGATGGACTGGGGCGTTCAAAGCTGCCGGAAGATGGTGAAGAAATTGGCGCTGAGTTAGCGGATTCAGTTTCGCGCTCGGACCGAACATTCGATCGGTCGAATGCCCATAATGGCAAGCACGCCCTGCGATACGGCGATAATATGTTTGGCTCGATCTCAAAATGAATGGCTTGAAACGGAGCGAGAAGAGCAACTTCGCAGCGCACTACAAATCCGGGATCACGTTTGGCTGGCCAGGGCTTTGCTGAATGCATGGATCTGTCTCCAGTCATGCAGATCCATTGGGCCACGGTGAACAAGACCGCGTTTTTTCGAACACGCATAAAGGTTCCAGTGTCACCATTACATTTCTGGCTGCCTTGGACCCTTTGGAAGAGGTCGCGCCGCATATCTTCACGCCTCCCATTATTGTGTGCTGCCGAGTGGATATGCGCAGAACTGTTTGAGGTTGCGAGTTATGCAGGTGTTGCAGCTAGAAACTATGCCATAAAGATCGCAAACACGGAGGACTTATGAGCGGAGCAGCCTGAAAAAGACGATCTGGTTTTGAACAAAATCCAGATGGAGTATCGCTTCGCTCGGCGCGTTGAACAATTTGACGCACACACACTCACGTTTGACGCTAATTTATAGGGTGATCATGACATCAGTCTCTTCGACATCTGAGGTTGCAGGCAAACCGTGCATTTTGTGCTGCGCGATAACAGGATCGGTATCGACCAAAGCCAACAATCCGGCGGTTCCGATCTCGGTCACTGAACAGATCGAAAGCAGCCATGCAGCGGTTGAGGCCGGAGCCTCGATCATTCATGCCCATGTGCGCAACGCCGATCAAACGCCAAGCAGCGATCCTGAAAAGTTCGCCGCCCTGAAAGAGGGGCTGGAAAAGCATGTGCCCGGCGTCATCATCCAGTTCTCGACTGGCGGCCGGTCCGGTGCCGGGTATGAACGCGGTGGCATGCTGTCCTTGCGTCCGGATATGGCGTCCTTGTCGGTTGGGTCTAACAACTTCCCTACGCGTGTTTACGAGAACCCTCCGGACTTGGTTGCGTGGCTGGCCTCTCAGATGAAGATCTATGACGTGATGCCCGAGATAGAGGCCTTTGATCTGAGCCATATCTTGCGCGCCATGGCGATGCATAAGGCGGGTGAGCTTGCGCGTGGCCTTTATGTTCAGTTCGTGATGGGCGTAAAGAATGCGATGCCCGCGGACAAAGCGGTTTTCGATTTCTATGTCGAAACGATGCACAGCCGTGCGCCGGGCGCAGCTTGGTGCGCTGCAGGGATCGGGCCTGCTCAGATTGTCGTCAATGAATGGGCCATCGCTGCGGGTGGCCACACCCGTGCCGGGTTGGAAGACAATGTTCGGCTGGATCGTGATAGGCTTGCGCCGTCGAATGCAGCGCTTATCAAGCGGGCGGCGGATGTGTGTGAGGCCTATGAACGGCCGGTTGCCACGCCCGCGCAAGCACGGGCGCTTTTGGGGCTGCGCCCCGTCGTAGCGTAACGGACGGTTTTCTGGATGACTGTAAGAGCGGGGCGGTTCGAGAAGGCCGGGTGACGTTAAGGATGTCTTCAGATGTGGCTCTTACATCAGGGGCATGCAACAGATGATGCGTCTTTCTTCTTGTTCTGCTCTTAAGTTATTCGTTTCTTCGCAGAAGAAACGTCTCAGATTTTTCTGCGAAAAATCGTGCATCTCGGGATCTTAACATCTCATGAACGCCGCTCAAATTTATCGCCACATCCCTGCACCCGATGTCGCGTTGCCCGCCACGCGCCCTTGTGGCACACCCGCTTTAACATGTTTGGAAGGATGCTGGCCCCATGACCGATTTTGAGATGCGCCGCAGAATGATGGTGGACACACAAGTGCGCCCCTCGGATGTTACGAAATATCCGATCATCGATGCTTTGCTTGTCGTCAAACGTGAAGCTTTCGTTCCAGATAGCGCGCGTGAGGTCGCTTATGCGGGCGAGAACATTGATCTAGGCAACAACAGGGTGGTGCTTGAAGCGCGCACTCTGGCTAAGATGCTCGACGCTTTGAACGTGCGAGATACGGAAATGGTGCTCGATATAGGGGTGGGCTACGGTTACAGTTCTGCCGTTTTGGGGCGTATGGCTGAGGCAGTGGTTGCGGTCGAGGAAGATGCGGGCATGGCGACTGAGGCCGAAGCGACGCTTGCTGCTCAAGGCGCGGACAATGTGGCTCTTGTGACAGGGACGTTGGCGGATGGTGCTGCAAAGCATGGTCCGTACGATGCGATCATGCTGCAAGGGGCTGTCGAGGTGCTTCCCGCCGCCATCGAGGCGCAGCTCAAAGACGGTGGACGCATCGCCGCTTTGTTCCAAGATGGGGCGCTTGGTGTGGTGCGGATCGGGTATAAATCTGGGGGCAGCATCAGTTGGCGCTTTGCCTTCAATGCAAGCGCGCCTGTCTTGCCGGGCTTTGAAAAGGCGTCCGCGTTCGCGCTGTAAGGGCGCTTGGCGAAACCTTGCCAAAAAATCCACTACTGACCCAAGGGTCAGCTTGTGGGGTGCAGGCTCTTCCTGTTAAGCCAGACGAAATCAACTGGGGTTGCCGCATGTTTGGGATTCGCTTGAAAACCTTGTCACACATCACCGGGCTGGCACTGGCCGGTCTGATGACGCTGGCACCGCAAACCGTTGTCGCGGAATCCCTTGGTGATGCGTTGGTTGGGGCCTATCGCAACTCGGCCCTGTTGGAGCAAAATCGGGCTTTGTTACGGGCTGCTGATGAGGGTGTTGCGTTTGAAGTTGGTAAGCTCCGCCCTGTTCTAAGCTATGCGTTGACCCAGTCTCGTCAGCAAAACGGGCTTGGCGTCACCAATGCGACAACAGCATCGCTATCTGCCAATATGCTGCTTTGGGATTTCGGCCGCACGCAGCTGGGGATCGAGGCGCAGAAGGAGGCCGTTCTGGCCACGCGCGAAGCTTTGCGGGATATCGAGCAATCCGTGCTCAGCGGTGCCGTTGCGGCCTATATCCAAGTGCGCACCGCGTCCGAGCTGGTCGCCTTGCGCAACAACAATGTCCGTTTGATCACTGAGCAGTTTCGCGCCGCCAATGATCGCTTCGAGGTTGGCGAGGTGACTCGCACAGATGTTGCCTTGGCCCAGGCACGGCTTGCGCAAGCACGCTCAAACCTCGTCTCCGCTGAAGGGGATTTCGCCATTGCACGCGAAAGCTACAACATTGCCGTTGGGCGCTACCCCGGCACATTGACGGCCCCGCCGACACCGCCGCGTACGGCGTCCTCTTTGGCTGAGGCTAAGGCGATTGCGGTGCGCACGCATCCCGCGGTCAAGCAGGCCCAGCATAATGTGCGCGCCAACGAGCTTGCCGCCGAGGCCGCCGAGCGTGGGATCATGCCGCGCCTCAATGGCAGCGCATCGGTGAACCGCGATATCTTTAATCAATCCAACTCTTCCACTTTGTCGATCACCCTGAGCGGGCCAATCTACTCCGGCGGTCAGATCAGCTCTGGCTTCCGCCGTGCCGTCGCACAGACTGAAGCCAGTCGCGCGCAGTTGCGTCGCGCTGTGCAGGCGGTCGAGCAGCAGGTGGCCAATGCTTGGTTCGGGATCGAGGTCGCGCGCGCGCGCATCGAAGCGAGCGATCGCCAGATCCGTGCGTCAACCGTGGCATTCCGTGGGGTGCGCGAAGAAGCCACCTTGGGTGCCCGCACGACACTGGACGTGCTGAATGCCGAACAAGATCTGCTCGATGCCCGCACGGCACGCGTCAATGCCGAGGCCGAAGCGGTGCGCGCAGTCTATACGCTGTTGTCATCGATGGGGCTTCTGACGGTCGACCATTTGGGACTTGGTATCCCGACTTATGATCCGGCTGCTTACTATAATGCCGTCAAAGACGCGCCTGCGACCTCTACGCGCGGGGCCGCTCTGGACCGGGTTCTGGGGCGCATCGGCAACAATTAAGCGCGTCAGCGCTGGGTTTTGTGACTTCTTCTGCCCCGTGCAATCGGCTCAACTTGTTTGAAACTTGTCCAACGTCTACATTGAAAGCGTGTGATTTCACGAGGATTCGTCACGGCTATGTCCAGCGCCGCAAAAGATACGTCTGCAAATGACGACGTTCTTGCCTCCATTCGTCGGTTGGTGGCCGAAGAGTCTGCGCGCGGGCAATCGACGCCTGAACCCAAGTCGGTTGAGACAGCTCAAGTGCCGCCAGATCCGGGTCCGCAACCTGATGCTCCGCGCCAGGGACGTGTGCTTCAGCGCCGCCGCGCGCCGGAGTCTGGAACCGTTGTAGACCGCCAATCGATCAACCGCGCGGCACGGGCCAAGTTGCTGTTGACCGATGATTTCCGGGTCGAAGAACTGGAGCGTTGGGAAGACGATACTGACGAGATCGCGTTGCCTCCCGAGACAGAGTTGGAAGCCGAGGAAGCTGCGGAAGTGGACACCTTGCCTGAGGGGGACTCCGAACCCGAAGGTGAGCCTGATGCAGAGACAGCACCAGAGCCAACGGTTCATGGGCGCGGGGTCTATGACGATGAAGATCAAGCACTTATTTCAAAGGACATCGACAGCTTTTTGAGCGGGGGGAAGCCGGAAGGTGCCGTTGCGCAGAGGACTGCGCTCGAAGAAGACCCGACGCGGCAGGACGTTTCCGAGGCGGCCCCTGTGCAAGAGATGAGCTTTGAAGACATTCCCGACGCGGTGCTGACCGCATCGCAAGATCGTGCTGCGCGACGCCGCGAGGCTTCGGCCCGCGCGACATCCGAGACCACCCGCGCCTCAGCGGCGTTGCGCGCGCCAGTGAATGCCACTGAGGCCCCCACAGAACGCCCACATGAGTCTTCCCAGCCGGTTGCTGAAACACCTGTTGAGGTCCAAGAATCGGCAGCGGAAGTGACGCCAGCGCCCCTTGAGCCGGACGTTGCAGCGCTTGAGGTGCAAAACCAAGCGCAACACCAAGCCTCGGTTCCTGTTGCGACGGTCGATCAGATTGAAGCGGCGGTGCAAGCCAGTCTTGCCGCGATTGCGGAACAGGGTGATCTTGCGGGGCCAGCGGAGCCGGAATTGGTCCTTGATGAAGAGATGCTGCGCGAGATGGTGTCCGAGATCGTGCGGCGCGAGCTTCAAGGCTCGCTGGGTGAGCGGATCACGCGCAATGTGCGCAAGCTGGTGCGGCGCGAGATTTACCGCGCGCTGGAAACCCGCGATCTGGGCTAGGTCCGCGCGACCGGTGTGCGGATCCGTCTGTCGCCGTCCGACCCCTTTCGGCCCCTTCCGGCCCACCTGACCGATAAACCAAAAAACGCGCCCCGTAGGACGCGCTTTTCGTATCTTGATAGGGCACGGGCTGGTTAGGCCGCTTCTGCCTGCTGGCTGCGGCGCTCGCTCTCTTCGCGCGACAGCGCGACGGAGGTGCGCACCCCTTGGCTGACAAAGGCCATCAGGCCGCCGACAACCCGCTCGTTGGGGTCGATGCCGGCGCAAGACAGCACCTCGCGGCCATCGCGCGAGCGCGCCCAGCGGGCGATCTGCTCGGGGCCATTTCCAAATTTCTTGTCGTCTGCAATTGCGTCATCCAAAGCGGCCAGCACGACGGCGGCAAATAGTTTGCGCGCGCGCTGTCCTTGCTCAAAGTTGAACGCCGATGCGTCTACGAATTCCGACATGGATCGTCCTTGCTTTATTGCTCTTGCGTTTCGGGCGTGAAGGGCAATATGACGGTTTTCGTGCGATTCGATATTGCGATCTCGGAATACCACCTATGCAATTCATGCATGGCTCTGTCTAACTGCACTACGAGGGGTTTGTCTTGCCCCGCCCAGCCCTACGAGATATAGGCGCGGGCAACCTCAAATCAACCTCTTTGCCATGGTTTTGCCACATGCCTAAAATTAACGGAAATGAAATTCGTCCCGGTAACGTGCTGGAACATAACGCGGGTTTATGGGCGGCTGTGAAGGTCGATCACGTGAAACCCGGCAAAGGGGGCGCGTTTGCCCAAGTTGAGCTGCGCAACCTCAGGAACGGCTCCAAACTGAACGAACGGTTCCGCAGCGCCGACAAGGTGGAGCGTGTGCGCCTCGAGCAAAAGGATCAACAATTCCTCTATGAGAGCGACGGTATGCTCGTTTTCATGGACACTGAGACCTATGAGCAGATCGAACTGCCTGCCGAACTGCTCGGCGATCGCCGCCCGTTCCTGCAAGACGGCATGACAATTGTGGTCGAGTTTCACGAGGAAGAGGCCCTGAACGCGACGGTCCCGCAGAAAGTCACCTGCATAATTGTTGAGACCGAGCCAGTGGTAAAGGGTCAGACCGCCGCCAACAGCTTCAAGCCTGCCATCCTCGACAACGGCGTCAAGGTGATGGTGCCGCCGTTTGTGGGTCAGGACGAGAAGATCGTCGTGAACACCGAAACGATGGAATACTCGGAGCGCGCGTGAGCCTGAGTATTTAAGGCAAGAAAGATCAGTCGGCGGGGGTCAGGGTGGCCTCCGCCGCTTTCATGTCCGGGCCGATGCGATCAAAGCGCAGATAGGCCAGCGCGTGGCCATCCGCTTGGGTAAAGAGCGTGCCCGCCGGTTTGCCGCCCGAGGTGATCTCGGTCCCCACGGGCGCACTGCCGTCGATCTTCACGCGCTTGAGCCCCTTTTTCAGAGTGGTCTTATGGTGCATCCGCGCTGTCACCTCTTGGCCCACATAGCAGCCCTTGCGGAAATCGACGCCGCTGAGGCGCTCATAATCCATCTCGAGGATATAGCTGTCATTGGGGATCAACTCGATCCCGCTCTCGGGGATGACGTGGGCGACGCGCAGGGCGGGCCAATCGACCTCCTGATCGACGGCGGTGCCATCATAACAGCGCCAGCCCATCGCCGGATCGCGCGGATCAGCAACAGCATTTGCGGGGGCCTCGCCCAACCCGCGTGTCACTTTGATCTCGGTTGGCCCGATCTGCACATCGGCGCGCAGTTTGTACATGCTCAGACGCTGGACAAGTGGGGCGGCGAGGGGTTCGGCCACGTCCAGCAGGATCGCCTCGCCCTCGGCAACCAAGAAGAAATCCGCGAGATACTTGCCTTGGGGCGACAGGAACGCGGTGTAGACGGCCCCCGCGTTTAGCCGCGCCAGATCATTGCTGACCAGCCCTTGCAGGAAATCCACGCGGTCGACACCGCTGATGCGGAACACAAGGCGGGCGGGGTCGAGTGGATTGGTCATTGAGGTCTCCCATATTCTGGCTGGACCACATATAGGGGTGAGGATCAGACACAACACCCCCGATGCCGATGCCCGTTCTTGCCCCCCTTTCCATCGTGATCCCGACTCTGAATGCGGCCGAGGCTTTGCCTGCGACGATGAACGCATTGCTCGAAGGCGTGTGGGAGGGGGTCGTGCGGCAAGTGATCGTGTCAGATGGTGGCTCCGAGGATGAAACGTTCCGACTGTGCGAGGCGGCTGGGGCGGAGTGGATCGAGGGCGCGCCGGGGCGCGGCGGCCAGATCGCGCGAGGGGTGTCGGGGGTGCAAACGCCATGGGTGCTAATCCTGCATGCTGATACGGTGCTGGAGGAGGGCTGGACGGAGGCGGTTAAGGCGGCTTTGGCGCATCCCGATAAGGTGCACCATTTCCAGTTGGCCTTCGATGCGCGCGGGATCATGCCGCGCGTGGTGGCGGGCTGGGCCAATTGGCGGGCGCGGCGGTTTGGTCTGCCTTACGGGGATCAGGGGATGCTGATCCACAGCGATCTGCTCGATGCGGTCGGGGGCGTGCCTGCGCTGCCCTTGATGGAGGATGTCGCCTTGGCGCGGGCCTTGAAAGGGCGGCATCGGCAGTTGGAGGTGCGGGCCGTGACCTCGGCGGCGAAGTTCCAGCGCGAGGGCTGGGTGCGGCGCGGGGCGCGGAATTTGACGCTTCTGGCGCGGTATTTTGCGGGGGCCGATCCGGCGCGATTGGCGGCAGCGTATCGCAAGTGAGGGGCGCTTGAAGCGTTACCAAAGGGTTGCCACGCCTAATAAAGGGTTGCCACGCCTAATAATGTTAGGAGAGGTGCGAAAAATCGCAACCCATGGGGGCCTCGCGCAATCGTCGGTCTATATCTGGTATGCGCCCTAACGTTGTTAGGGATGGGCCCAATTCAGCCCGTCTGATCCCCGGCAAATTGCAACGCATGCAGCGCCGCATAAGCCCCGCCTTTCGCAATCAAATCGCCATGCGATCCCTGCTCGACCACGACCCCGCGATCCATCACCACGATCTTATCCGCCGCGCGAATCGTCGAGAGCCTGTGCGCAATCACCAGCGTCGTGCGCCCGGCTGACAACCGGTCCAGGGCGGCCTGCACCACGGCCTCGGATTCCGCATCCAGCGCGCTTGTCGCCTCGTCCAGCAGCAAGACCGGCGCATCGCGCAACAAGGCCCGCGCAATCGCCACCCTCTGCCTCTGCCCGCCCGACAGGGCCGAGCCGCGCGGCCCCGCCGCACTGTCCAGACCGCTGGGCAGTTTGCCCAAAAACTCCGCCACATGCGCATCCGTCAAGGCCGCTTCCAGCCGTGCCTCGTCCGGCGCATCCATCCCCAGCAGGATGTTGTCGCGCAGGGTCTCGTCGAACAGCAGCGCGTCTTGCGTGACCACCGAGAACTGGGCGCGCAAATCGCCGAGCGCCAAGGCCTGAACCGACACACCGCCCAAGCTGATCGCCCCCGCGCTCGGGTCAACCAACCGCGTCAGCGCATTGAAAATCGTGCTCTTGCCCGCGCCCGACGCCCCGACCAGCGCGGTCGTCTGCCCCGGCTCAGCCGTGAACGAGCATCCGCGCAACACCGGCGCGTCGTCATAGGCCAGATGCACGTCGTCGAACACGATCCGGTGGCTGTCTGGCACCGAGGCAGGCAAGGCGGGCGAGGTGATGCTGGGCTGCATATCATACAAGCCAAACACCCGGTCGAGGGCTGCCGCCACCGCCTGCCACAGCCCTGAGATCATGCCCAAGCGCCGCAACGGCTCGAACATCAGGGCCATCGCCGTGAAGAACGACATGAACTCGCCCACGGTCTTCTCGCCCGCGATAATCTCACGCCCGCCGAAATACAAAACCCCCAAGAACCCGATCCCCGTCATCACATCGATCAGGCCGGGGATCAGCGCTTTGCCCAAGGCCGCTTGTGTTTCCGTCTCGATCCGGGTGCCCAGCAGGTCGTCATAGCGCTTCGATTGCCCGCGCTCGAGCCGGTTCAGTTTGATCTGGGCGATGCCGTGAAAAATCTCGTCCAGACGTGTGCTCATGGCGGCGGCAATCTCGCGCGCGGTCCGAACCCGGTCGCGGGTATAGCGCTGCGCCAAGGCCGAGGGCGCGATCAGCACCGGTACGCCCAAAAGCGCCACCAAGGTCCAGATCGGATCGATCCAGATCGCCACGCCTAGAAGCGACAGAACCCCAATCACATCGCGGCCAAGCCCGGTGATAATCGCCGCCCCGGCCTCTTTCATCGTCATCACATCGCCCTGAACCCGCTCGATCAGTTGGCCCGGCGGGTGGGTCTGGTGGAACTTGCCATCAAGGCTCATGACATGTGCCAGAACGCCCGATTGCAGACGCCCCGCACCTGTCTCGATCGCGCGGGTCAGCAGCACCTTCTGGCCGACGCTCGCCAGCCCCCGGATCACGAACAGCCCGAGGATCGCGAGGCCGACCCACCAGAGCGCGTCCATGTCACCGGCGACGAAGACCTGATCGAACATGGGGCGCAGCAGGTAGGACAAAGCGCCCAGCATGCCGCCCTCGATGGCCATCAAGAACAGGGCTGAGAAGATCAGCGTCTTGCGCGGGCTTAACGCCTCACGCCAGACCCTGCGCGCCAGAACGCGCCCTGATAGGCCGCCCTCGCTCATGCCTTGCCGCGTTTGCGGGCGAAGCTTTCGGCCAGCGCATCTGCGTCATACTCGGTGCCGATCCAGTCCTCCATCGAGATCGGATCGCGGGCATTGCGCGCGGCGTAGACCTCGAACAAGTGATCGCAGACGCCGGTTTTCGAGCCCGTCAAATGCACATAGCGGATCGACAGGTGCTTCAGCGCCTCTTCCACCGTGTCGCCCATGATCACCACGCGGTAGAGCGCCGAGGCCAATCCGGCCCGATCCGCCCCCGATTTGCAGTGCATGAGGAACGGTTTGTCCAAGCTGCGAAACGCGGCGATCAACTCTAAGAGCCGCTCGCGTGCAATCGGTTTTCGTGCCTCCAAGGGCACTGTCACCATCGTCATGCCATTGCGGCGCGTTGCATCTTCGGCGAACAGATAATGCGAATGCGGGCTGACCCCGCGCAGGTTCAAGATCGTCTTGATGCCCTGCTTGGCAAGCGCCTCATAGCGCGCAGGATCGGGCTGATTAGAGCGGTACACCCCCGGTGCCACCTCGTCGTAGTTCGTCCACAACTTGCGCAAAAACGCATGATCGAAAATCTGAAAGTCCCAGTTTGCCCTTCGCCGCATCTCGGGCGTCGAGATGTCGTCGCCGAACGAGGACCGCAGCGCAACTTCCCACTGTTTTAACTTACGCGCGACGAGGGTTTTCATCTGGGGGAAGGCTCCGCTGGACAACTGGCGCGTCCTAGCGCGAAAGGGCAGGGCGAGGCAAGCTGGCCCCGCATTGACGCAGCCCAAGGCTGGGGCTACCCCGGATCAAACCCCTTATGTTTCGGAGGCCCACATGCCCCTCGCCCATGGTCGCCCCTATCTTGCCATCCCCGGACCCTCAGTCGCGCCCGACCGCGTGTTGCAAGCAATGCACCGTCCGTCGCCCAATATCTATGCAGGCGAGCTGCCGGACCTGACGGCGAGCCTCGTGCCCGACCTGAAGGCCGTGGCCAAGACCGAAGCCCATGTGGCGATGTATATCGGCAACGGCCATGCGGCGTGGGAAGCGTCGCTCGCCAATGTGCTGGCCCCCGGTGATCTGGCTCTGGCGTTGCCCACGGGCCGCTTCGGCCATGGCTGGGCCGAGATGGCGCGGCGCATTGGGATCGAGGTCGATGTGATCGATTTCGGCAACCACGCCGATGTGGATCTGGAGGTTGTCGAGGCGGCACTGCGCAAGGACACCGAAGGCCGGATCAAGGCGGTGCTGGCGGTGCAGGTCGATACCTCGACCTCGGTGAAGAACGATATTGAGGGGTTGCGAGGGGTGCTCGACGCGGTCGGCCATGACGCGCTGTTGATGGTCGATTCCATTGCGTGTCTTGGCGTGGATGCGCTGCACATGGATGCGTGGGGCGTCGATATTTGCGTGACCGGCAGCCAGAAGGGCCTGATGACTCCGCCCGGCATGGCCTTCGTGTTCTTCAATGACAAAGCCGCGGAGGTGCGCAGCAAGATGGAGCGTGTCTCAAGCTATTGGGACTGGACCCCGCGCGCCCATCCGCAAGAGTTCTTCCAGTATTTCTTCGGCACAGCCCCCACGCATCACATCTACGGGCTGCGCGAGGCGCTCAACATGCTGGTGCATGAGGAAGGGATCGAGGCCGCATGGGCGCGGCACGCCGTCCTCGCCCGCGCCGTTTGGGCCGCGTTCGATGTGTGGGCGCATCCGGAGGGGCTGGCGTTGAACATCAAGGACCCGGCCAAGCGCAGCAACGCCGTGACCTCGGCCAGCGCGCCCAGCCCGAAAGCGACGGAACTGCGGGAGTATATGGAGCGCGAGATCGGCGTCACCCTCGGCATCGGGATCGGCATGGCACCGGGGCCGGATGATCCTGCGTGGCACGGCTATTTCCGCGTCGGCCATATGGGGCATGTGAACCCGCATATGCTGCTGGGGGTCTTGGGCGGGATGGAGGCCGGGTTGCAGGCGATTGGCCTGCCGCATCAGTCTGGCGGCGTGTCGGCGGCGGCTCAGGTTATCGCGGGCGCGACCTAGCGGCGCGGATATTGCTCAGGCCCTTCGCGCCGAGCCATCCGACCAGCAAGGCGGGCAGGAACCCAAACAGCACCGCGAAGGTCGTCAGGGCCATGAACAGGATCATCCAGGCGCAAACGAGGAAAGCGTCGGTGTAATCCTCGACCCGTCCGATATTGCTGTAGTCATAATCGCGCATGATCTCGCCTCCCTAGATGCAAGGTAGCAAGCTGCGACCGTCTGTCACCCCATTTTTGCGCGAGCGGATGTGAGCGCGCTGGGAAGCGCTTGCTCGAACGCGTCCAGATCCTCGGGCCGACCTGTCGAGACGCGTATGCAGCGGTCTTGCGGTGCCACGAACGGCATACGCACGAAAATGCCGCGCGCGATCAACTCGGCGACCAGCGCGCGGGCGAAATCGCCGTCCTTGCCGGCGTCCATGGTGACGAAATTCGTGGCACTCGGGATCGGGGTCAGGCCGTTGTCGCGGGCGATCTGGGCGATGCGGTCGCGCGCCTCGGCAATGTTGGTCAGCGTCTGGCCGAGGTAGTCCTGATCGGCCAGCGCCGCCAGCGCGCCCTCTTGGCTGATCCGGCTCATCCCGAAATGGTTGCGCACTTTGTTGAAGGCACTCGCCAATTCCGGGGCGCAGATGCCGTAGCCCACACGCGCACCCGCCAGACCATAGGCCTTGGAGAAGGTGCGCATGCGGATGACGTTCGCGGCCTCGGTGTTCAGTGGGGGGGCGGTGCCTGCGGGGGCGGTGTCCACGTAAGCCTCGTCAAGGACCAGCAACGTGCCCTCGGGCAGCGCGTCGATCATGGCTTGGACGGTTTTGGCGCTGTGCCATGTGCCCATCGGATTGTCGGGGTTGCAGAAGTAGATCAGCTTTGCGCCGACTTCGCGGGCCTTAGCGATCAGCGCGTGGGGATCCTCGTAGTCGCCCTTGAACGGCACCGTGTGCAGCGTGCCGCCATAGCCGTTCACATGGTAGTTGAACGTCGGGATAAGCCCCGGCGGAGGTCACAACCGCGTCGCCTTGGGTGACCGTGAGGCGCACGAGGCTGTCGAGCATCCCGTCGATCCCTGCGCCAATGGCGAGGCAGTCGGGGGCGATTTTGAGGTGGGCGGCGAGCGCCTGTTTCAGCTCATAGCTTTCTGGGTCGCCGTACATCCACGTCTCGGATGCGGCCTTCTTCATTGCCTCGATGGCCAGCGGCGAGGGGGCCAAAGACGCTCTCATTCGCGCCAAGGCGGGCGGTGAACGGCGCGGCGCGACTGCGCTCTTGCGCCTCTGGCCCGACGAACGGGACCGAGGAGGGCAGCGAGGCGGCGAGCGGGGTCAGGCGGGGGGCATTTTTGGACATGAGGCTAGATACGCCAGCGCAGGTGTGGGGGGCAACTGTCGGGATTTGGATATTTGAAAAAGCAAAGAGGGGTGCCGTTGCGTTTTTCTGGCCTGTGCCGGGGCTTGGTGGGCAGGGTGCGAGGGCGCAATGAGGAGGGGACGATGGAACGGGTTGTGGTCGAGATCGAGGCGGGGGTCGCGCAAGTGCGCCTGAACCGTCCTGACAAGAAGAACGCGGTGGATATTGCCATGGCCGAAGCGATTGTCGCGGCGGGGCAGGGCCTGCGCGACGCGGATATTCGCGCGGTGGTGCTGTCGGGGGCAGGGGGCGCGTTTTGTGCGGGCCTCGATGTGATGAGTTTCGCGCAACTGGCCCAACCGGACATGCTGGCGCGGTTCATGGCGCGCAGCCATGACGACTGTAATCTGATGCAAGAGGTCGCGATGATCTGGCAGCGGCTCGACGTGCCGGTGATCGCGGCCTTGCAGGGGGTGGCCTATGGCGCCGGGTTTCAGATGGCGCTGGGCGCGGATATTCGGATCGCGGCCCCGGACACGAAGCTGGCGATCATGGAGATGAAATGGGGGCTGATCCCCGATATGGGCGGGATGGGGTTGCTGCCACGCCTGACGCGGTCGGACGTTATTCGGCGCATGACCTATACCGCGCGGCCCATTGATGGGGAGCAGGCCGAACGCTGGGGGCTGGTAACGGAGCTTGCCGAAGATCGGTTGCGGCGGCCACGCAGATGGCGGCAGAGATCGCTGGCAAAGGGCCGAACGCGATCAAGGCCGCCAAGCGCCTGATCGGACTGGCCGAGACGGCGGGGCGCGCGGAGGTATTGCTGGCTGAGAGCGCCGAGCAAAAGGCCCTGATCGGGCAGGCCGAGCAGATGGGCATCATCGCGGCCAATATGGCGCGCGGGGGCTGAGAGAACAGACAAAAGCCCCCCAACGTGCTGCCAAGTGGGGGGCTTTCAAAAGAGCTTGATCGCGCGTGTCACGATCCGCGCCGAAAGGAAGATGCCTCCGGCGGGGATATTTAGGAAAGCAAAGAGCGGCTAGCCGATCTCGGCCAAGCGGGCGAGGGCGGCTTTGAGTTTGGCCTCCTCGGCCTCTTTCTGGGCCAGCAGCTCGCGGTTCTCGGCCACGACCTCATCCGGCGCGCTCGCGACGAATTTGGGGTTGTTGAGACGGCCCCTGAGGCCCCCTAGGTCCTTGGCGAGCTTGCCCATGGCCTTTTCCAGCCGCGCCTTTTCCTCGTCTACGTCGATCAGATCGGCGAGCGGCAAGCAGAAGGTGGCGCCCTCGACTGCGATGGTGACGCTGCCTTTGGGCAGGGTGTCCACCGGGGTCAGGCTTTCGATGCGCGCGAGGCGTTTGATCATCGTCTCGTTGTTGGTCCAGGCGGTTTGGCCGGCCTCGCTCAGCTCAAGGCACTGCATATGGACCTTGAGGCCCACAGGCACGTGCATTTCTCCGCGTGCGGAGCGGACGTTTTCGATCAGGCTGATCACCCAGTTCATCTCGCGGCTCGCGGCCTCGTCGGTCAGATCGGCGGCGGCATATGTCGGCCAATCGCCATGCACGAGCATTTTCTGGCGGCTCGCAAGGGTGCCCCAAAGCTCTTCGGTGATGAACGGCATAAACGGATGCGCCATCAGCAAGCACTGGTCGAGCACCCATGCCATGGTCTGGCGCGTTTCCTCTTTTTGCGCGTCGGTGCCGTCGAGCAGCAGGGGCTTCGACAGCTCCACATACCAATCGCAGACCGTGCCCCACACGAAGCTGTAAAGCGCGCTGGCGGCGTCGTTGAAGCGGTAGGCGTGGAGCGCCTCGTCGATGACCTCGCGCGTTTTCGCGGTCTCGCCGATGATCCAGCGGTTGACCGTCTCGGTGCAGGCGTCGGGCTTGGTGGTCGCGCCCTCATAGGCACCGTTCATTTCGGCAAACCGGCAGGCGTTCCACAGCTTCGTGCCGAAGTTGCGATAGCCTGCGATGCGGTCTTTGCTGAGCTTGAGAACCCCGCCGATGGAGGCCATGGAGGCGTTGGTAAACCGCAGCGGCATCGGCCCCGTATTCGTCAACGATCTCAAGCGGGTCGATGACGTTGCCGGTGGTCTTGGACATTTTCTTGCCCTTCTCGTCGCGCACGAGCTGGTGCAGGTAGACGGTGTGGAAGGGGATGGAGTCCACGACCGCGAGCTGCATCATCATCATGCGCGCGACCCAGAAGAACAGGATGTCCTGGCCGGTGATCAGGACGTCGGTGGGGAAGTAGGTTTTGAACTCCTCCGTCTGCTCGGGCCAGCCGAGCGTGCCGATGGGCCAGAGGCCGGGAGGAGAACCAGGTGTCGAGGACATCCGCATCGCGCCAAACCGGATAGACCAGTTTGGTCGGGTCTTGATCCATCGCGTAGTCAGCCAGGCTTTCGGCGATCAGATGGGCGGCGGTATGGCGATCTGCGACCTCGACCACGCGGGCGTGGTTCAACGGCGTCGGAAGACCAGCCAGCACGTCGGCAAATTGCGCAGTCACAGCGTCGAAGTTTGAGGCTGCATGATGACGCTCGTCGCCTTTCAGTAGGGTTTGCGCAGACAGCAGGCGGCCCACTTCAACCTCGTCGAGGCTGCCGTCGCCTTCGTCGTCCTTGAAGCCGTGGCTCGCCAGATCGAAGCCATACCAAACCGGGATCTGGTGGCCCCACCACAGTTGGCGTGAGATGCACCAAGGCTCGATATTCTCCAGCCAATGGTAGTACACCTTCTCGCCGCTCTCCGGCATGATCTTGACCTCGCCGGACTTTACCGCGTCCAGCGCGGGTCCGACGATTTTCTCGGCGTCCACGAACCATTGGTCGGTGAGCATCGGCTCGATCACGACCTTCGAGCGGTCGCCGAAGGGCTGCATGATGGGTTTGGATTCGACGAGGGGGACGAGGGTGGGGGTGGTTTCGGCAGCGCCGTTATCCCCGACAGCACCGTCATCCCCGGCTTGACCGGGGATCTCTTCGGATAGAGGTCCTCGGGTCGAGCCCGAGGATGACGCTTTGCCCAAACGCGGATCGTCAGCGCTTGTCATTACCGCCAACCCCTCAGCCGTGATCTCCTCAACCACGCGCGTCCGTGCCTCGAACCGATCCAAGCCGCGCAGGTGGTCGGGCACCAAGTTCACTGCATCGACCTCCGCCTCGCTCAGCGAACGCTCGCCCTTCGCCACGGCCATCGCAATCGCCGCGGCCTCCGCATAGGGCGCACCGTCCGCGCGCATCGCCGCCCGCGTGTCCATCAAGCGGTAGCACGGGATATTCCCGCGTTTCGCCACCCCGTAGTCGTTGAAATCATGCGCGCCGGTGATCTTCACGGCACCGGATCCGAAGGCCATGTCGGGGTAGTCGTCGGTGATGATCGGGATCTGGCGGCGGTGCTCTTTGGGGCCGACGGGGGATCTCGCAGAGCTTACCGATCAGGGGGGCATAGCGCTCGTCGCGGGGGTTCACCGCAACCGCACCGTCGCCCAGCATCGTCTCGGGCCGAGTGGTGGCGATGGAGATGTAGTCGCGGGTCTCGCGCAGGGTCTCGTTGCCGTCCTCGTCCTTCTCGACATACTCATAGGTCGCCCCGCCCGCGAGCGGGTATTTGAAGTGCCACATATGGCCGGGGGTCTCGATATTCTCGACCTCGAGATCGGAAATCGCGGTCTCGAAATGCGGGTCCCAGTTGGTCAGGCGCTTGCCGCGATAGATAAAGCCCTTCTCGTACATCTCGACGAAGACCTTGATGACGGCATCGTGGAAATTGGGCGAGTTCTCGTGGCCCGTGCGCGGATCGCCGGGGGCACCGGCCATGGTAAAGGGCGTTGCGGTCCCAGTCGCACGAGCACCCGAGCCGCTTGAGCTGCTCGACAATCGTGCCACCGTATTGGCCTTTCCACTCCCACACTTTCGCAAGGAACCGCTCGCGCCCCAGATCGCGGCGGCCTTCATTGCCTTGGGCGGCAAGCATTTTCTCCACCTGGAGTTGCGTCGCGATCCCGGCATGGTCCTGCCCCGGCTGCCACAGCGTCTTGAACCCGCGCATCCGGTGCCAGCGGATGAGGATGTCTTGCAGCGTGTTGTTGAAGGCGTGGCCGACATGCAGCGCGCCGGTGACATTGGGGGGCGGGATCATGATCGAGAAGCTCTCGTCGCGCGAGGCATTGGCCCCGGCGGCGAAGGCGTGGCTGTCCTGCCAAGCGGCGGTGATGCGGGCTTCGGCCTCGGCGGCGTTGAATTTCTTGTCCATCGGCATGGGGGTCGGCTTTCCGGGATGTGGGGTGCGTTTGGGCGCAGAGATAGCCGAGGGGGGAGGGGAGGGGAAGGGGAGGCGATGTGCGATAGGGCTTTAGGAGCGAGAGATGGCGCAGCGCGTCATCCACGGGCCGTCATCCTAGGGCTTGACCCGAGGACCTCTACCCACAGAGATCCCCGGTCGAGCCGGGGATGACGTGAGGGGGCGGTGTGCGCCCCCTCACGTCATCTGGTCAAACACCGCCGTCGCCAGTACCGTCAACTCGGCTCGGGTCACATCCCCGGTCAGCGCGTAGCTGAGGGCTGCGTCTTGCCAGTAGAAGCTGCCGGTCTCGCCTTGGCGGGTGTAGTTGAAGCTGGCCTCGGTGCCAGAGCCTTGGGTTGCGAATAGCGTAATGCGGCGGCCCTCGGCGTCTTCATACATGAATTGCGCGGCGGGGCCTTCGGCGACCGACAGAAGGCGGCCCCCGACAAGCTCGAACCCTTTGGCGCTCAGATCGGGCGCGGACACAGGCGTGCCGACGCGGTTGGACAGCCAGCGCACCATTGTCTCGCTTTCATCCGCGCCGATCTCGACAGGGCGATGCGGATCGGCGGCGTAGATGACATGGGCGCGCACGGCCTCGGTGACGAGTGCGGCGACTTGGGTGGCATCGGGCTGCACGGCCTCGCGGCCTGTCCAGCCCAGACCGATCCCGACCCCGAGGGCGGCGAGGCTTGCAGCGATAGCCGCCCAAGGCGCGCGGTTGGTGTTTGCGGCAGGCGGCGCGCTTTGAGTATTTTCAGCAAGAAAAAGAGGGGCGAGATCGGGGAGGTCTTGGGCTGCGGGCGCGGGGTAGAGCGCTTCGATCGCCGCGTTCTGGTCAGCGTAATGGGCGAGTTCCTCGGCATCCTCCGGATTGGCCTCCAGCCACGCGCCAACGACCTCAGCCTCTGGCTCAGGCAGCTGGCCGTCGAGGAACGCATGCAGCGTATCTATTGTGATGTCACCGCCGGGGCGGGTCGGATCATCGGTCATGTCAGAGCGGCCTCCTTCGGGGTGTCTTGCAGGGCGGATCTCAGCGCCGAGCGGCCTCGGCCCAAGCGCGACATAAGGGTTCCCACGGGAATATCGAGGGCGCGCGCCGCCTCGGCGTAGCTCAGCCCGCCCAGCACGACGATCATCAAAACCTCGCGCTGATCCTCGGGCAGCGCATCGAGCGCGCGCGCGGTATCGGCCAGATCGAGCTTTGGCGTCAGCTCGTCGCGGGCCACTGGCGGTGTGATCATATCGTCAAGCGAGACCGCGTGGCGCGCATGACCGGGGCTGCGCAGTTGCGACCGGTAGAGGTTGACCATCATGCGGCTGAGCCATCCTTGCAAAGATCCGGTCGGCTGCCAGAGCGCACGCTTGCGGATCGCGCGTTCGACCACATCCTGCACCAAATCCTCGGCCCGGTCCTGCGAGCGCGTCAAAGCCCGCGCCGTGCGCATCAGCGCAGGCAGGCAGGTCTGCATCTCGGTCAGGAATGGATCCATGGGCACCTTTCGAATTGGACCCGGTGAAAAGGGGTTCACCGGGTCCATAGGCGCGCAGGCTAGCACCTTGTGTGCCCGCGCGCGAGCCATAGGTCGCGGTTAAGGACGCGCCAGGTGCCAATTGCCACCGACGCCGTCGCCTGTGACATCGCCCGGCGCGCTGTCGCCGACCCACGTATAAAGCGGACGCCCCTGATAGGCCCATTGCATCGACCCATCCGCGCGGGTGATCGGCGCAAAGTCAGCGCTGGCTTCAGCATCAGCAGCGGCCATATGCGGGGGCCAGCTGGCCGCACATCCGCCATTGCAGTTGGAGGTCATGTCCGCATCGGCGTCGAACACATAAAGGCTGAGGCCGTCGCCATTGGCGAGGATTTCGCCGACGCTGCTATCCATGGTCTTGGCAGGGCCGCCATGGCCTGCAGCATAGGCGTCACAGGCGCTGACCCCAAGGGCGAGGGCGGCGATGAGGGCGAGGGTTGAGGCTTTCATGATCGAGGCTCCGTTTCGTGTGTGTGGCGACCCCGTCTCGCGGGGCCTTACACAGACAAACGCGCGGGGCGGCGGTTTAATCCCGCGTCCTGCGTTTTTTCTTGAAGTTTCTTTCACGGGCTCCCGAAATGGTGTGCCGGAGTGATGCCGCAAGGGTTTCGCTGACCCGGCTTTTGCCATTAGGATCAAGGCCATGACGCATCCTCCCCGCACTCTGGTCGTGATCTTTGACGGCACGCTCTCGTCGCTGGCCCCGGGGGCGAAGACCAATGCGGGTATCCTCTACAAGCTGCTGCGCAAGCAAGCGGACTCGGATGTGCGCCTGCATTACGCTCCGGGCATCCAGTGGCGCGGCTGGCGCAAATTGCGCAATGTGGCGGCGGGCACGGGCACCAATCGGCGGATCAAGCGGGCTTACCGCTGGCTCGCGCGCAATTGGCGGCCCGGTGACCGGGTGTTTTTGTTCGGATATTCGCGCGGGGCTTACGGCGTGCGCAGTCTTGCGGGCGTGATTGATCTGCATGGGCTGATGCGTGCTGAGGCGGCGGATCGGGGCAATGTGGAGCGCCTCTATCACTACTATTGCGAGGGGCGCGATCCGGTCTCGGCCGCGCGGTTTTCCAAGCGCTATTGCTGGCCGAGGGGCGCGGTGAAGATCGAGATGATCGGTGTGTGGGACACGGTCAAAGCCCTCGGCCTGCGCGCGCCGGTCGTTTGGAGCTGGCTGCCAAATGAGACTGAGTTTCACAGCGATGACCTGAGCGAGATCGTGGGCGCGGGCTATCACGCGCTGGCGCATGACGAGCGGCGCGTCGCGTTCTCGCCGGTGCTGTGGCGCTGCCCGCCGGGGTTCAAGGGCCATGTGGAGCAGCTCTGGTTCCCCGGTGCCCATGCCGATGTGGGCGGTCAGGTGGCACGGCGTCCTGCGGCGCGGGGGCTAGCCAATATTGCGCTGGGCTGGATGCTGGGCAAGGCCGAAGGGCACGGGCTGGGTCTGCCCGACGGTTGGGCCGAGGAGTATCCGCCCGATCCGCTGGCCCCGAGCGTGGGGATGGATCACGGGTTCGGCTGGCTGTTTCGCCATCGGCGCAGGCGCAAGGTGGGCGAGGACGCTTCGGAAAGCTTGCACCCGAGCGTCACAAAAAGGGCCGCCCATCGGCGACCCCGGTTCGCAAGATTTCGACGTCGTTCGAACGCTTAGGCGACTTCTGCCAGCTCCAGCTTCTGACTCACCCCGAGGGCCGCACACACATCGCGGGTCAGCTCGGGCGAATTGAGCGTGTAGAAGTGCAAGTCCTCGACCCCGCCCTCGATCAGGTCAGTGCAAAGCTCAGTGCAAAGCGCGGTAGACAGCAGATCACTGCGCCCATCGCGGTCGGCTTTGGTGAAGGCCTCGGTCAGCCAATCCGGCACGAGCGTTCCGCAGCGCTGGGCGAAGTTGCGGGTCTTTTGGAAGTTCTCGATCGGCAGGATGCCGGGGATGATCGGCGCGTCGATCCCGGCCTTTACGCACAGATCGCGGAACCGGAAGAAGGTGTCGGCCTCAAAGAAAAACTGCGTAATCGCAGCGGCGGCCCCGGCGTCGATTTTGCGCTTGAGGTAGTCCACATCGGCCACGGCACTGGGCGCTTCGGGGTGGCGGTCAGGATAAGCGCCCACGCGCAGGGTGAACTTACCGGTCTTGGCAAGCGCCTCGATCAGCTCGACCGAGCTGGCGAACCCCTCGGGATGGGCGGTGAAATTGGACGCGCCCGCCGGGGGATCGCCGCGCAGGGCAACGATGTCGGTGACACCGGCCTTGGCGTAGGTCTCGGCGATCTCCAGCGTTTCCGCCTTTGTGGCATCCACGCAGGTCAGATGGGCTGCCACGCGCAGGGCGAACTGCTTGCCGATGGTGGTTACGGCCTCATGGGTCAGCTTGCGTGTCGTGCCGCCCGCGCCGTAGGTGACGGAGACGAACTCCGGCGACAAAGGCGCGAGGGTCTGCACGGTTTCCCACAGCTTGAAGGACGCAGGCAGCGACTTCGGGGGGAAGAACTCGAAAGAGACGCGGGGCGGGGTGGTCATGGCGGAATCAGTCCTTGTAAGGTCGCTTACGTCTATGGCATGGCGTTCGACATGAGACCAATTCAACGTTCTAATGATTTTAATGAGGTCGGCTCATGAAGATGCACCTGGAGTTCCGCCACCTGCGCACGATCAAGGCGATCCACGATACCGGGGGCCTGAGCCGCGCGGCCGAGACACTGAACATCACGCAAAGCGCTTTAAGCCATCAGATCAAGGGGTTGGAGGATCAGGCAGGGGTCGAGCTGTTTGTGCGCCGCTCCAAACCTTTGAAGCTATCGGCGGCGGGTAAGCGTCTGCTGCGACTGGCCGAGCAGGTGTTGCCGCAGGTCGCAGCGCTGGAGGAGGAATTCAACGGGCTGCGCGCGGGCAAAACCGGACGCCTGCACATCGCGATTGAGTGTCATGCCTGTTTCGAATGGCTCTTTCCGGTGCTGGAGGCCTTCCGTCAAAACTGGGGCGATGTGGACGTGGATATCCGCCCCGGCCTGTCGTTCGAGGCGCTGCCTGCCTTGGGGCGCGAGGAGGTGGATCTGGTTGTGTCCTCGGACCCCGAAGACATCCCCGGCGTCGTGTTCATCCCGCTGTTTGATTACGAGCCGGTATTCCTGGCTGCCGCGAACAACCCTTTGGCGCAAAAGGACTATATCGAGGCGGAAGATTTCAAGGACCAGACCTTGCTGACATATCCGGTGGACCGTACGCGCCTTGATGTGTTCACCGAACTCTTGGGGCCGGCACGGGTGGAGCCGCGCTCCATCCGCCAAGTGGAATTGACGGCGGTGATCCTGATGCTGGTCGCGGCCAATCGCGGGGTGGCGGTGCTGCCCGATTGGGTGCTGCGCGAGGTACGCTCCAACGCCGATTACGTCACACGGCCCCTCACGGCGCAGGGCAAGACCAAGCGGCTTTATGCGGCGGTGCGCGCGGAGGATGCCGACAAGCCGTTCATGGCGCATGTGCTAAAGTTGATGCGCACGGAGCCGGTGAAGCTGCAACGGCGCGAGGGCTGACCCTAGGGTGCGGTCAGGTCGCTGCGGTGGCTCGGTCGTGGAAGATAGGAAAAGAAGCGGGCCCGCCTCGGGCGGAATATGCTTGCGTACCCTCCGTCTTGGGAGGGGCCTATAGATCAGGCGCTACCCCAATCCGTCGCGCGCTTTGTCAGGCCATCTGCCGCTGGGGCGGATGTGAAAAGCAATTTTCCTGGATGCGAGGCTTCTGGGTGTCAGCCCAAAGCGCCGCGCGGTACCGGGGACGGGGTATAGCGCGCAGGCGTTAACGAATTGGAAACGGGGCGTGCGGTGGGGGATGCAGAAGGCTTGCCAACAGCGTTTGAGCGCGCGATGATTTCGGCCGAGCCAACGCGTAGGACAACCTGATTATGCCGCAGTATCACGTTAGTATTTTTGGGGGTGGTTCGGTGGGGCTTTGCTTGGCCGCGCATTTCGTGAAGGCGGGTGCTGAGGTGACGCTCTTGGTGCGGCAGGCGTCCTTGGAGGCCCTCGAAGGCCAGCCGATCACTGTCTCCGGACTTCTTGGCGACCATGTTGTGCCGCCCGGTGTCATTCAGCTGTGCGATGCGGCGCGTCCGAGCGATGCTGTCCTCAAGAGCGACATGTTGATTCTGACGACAAAGGCCTATGACGTCGCATCGGCCCTCGGCCCCTTTGCGGGCCAATCGCATTGCCCACCTGTTTTGTTGTTGCAAAACGGCATGGGGTCCGCCGAGATTGCGCGCGATGTGCTTGGACTGAGCGTGCCTGTCTTCTCGACGGCGATGATGATCGGAATGGTCCGCACCGCCTTGGGGCATGTGGAGGTCACGGCGCAGTCGAGCCCAATTCTATGTGGGCCTCTTTTGGGCGAAGGTCTTGGGCCACTCGAGCAGATGCTGGACATAGCGCAGGCCGGTTTCGTCCCGATGGCGCATGATCCGGCGATCCGCGACACAATCTCATTTAAGTTGCTGTTTAACAGCTGCATGAACCCCACAGGCGCGCTGACAGGCCAGACATATGGCGCGTTGCTCCATGACCCTGACGCGCGGGCGTTCATCACCGGGCTCGCCGATGAGACGCTGGCAGCTTACGCTGCGGCCTATGACTACCGCCCCGCAAACTCAGGCCAGCACTATGTCGATGACGTTCTCAGCCCGATCATCTTCCCGCGCGCGCAGGGGCATCGGTCGTCGATGCTGCAAGACATGAATGCAGGCCGCAAGACCGAGGTCGACTTCCTGAACGGGGCCATCATTCGGTTGGCAGAGGGGGCAGGTTTGGAGTGTGTGCGACACAGATCGGTTTTGCAGTTGGTGCGTGCGCGCCAGGCCACGTCTGACGACCGGCTCTGAGCGAGGGAGCAAGACGTGGGGGCGGGGGCCAAAACTCCACGTGGAGTTTTGCAAATTCTCACGAGAGAATTTGGCCCCGCCCGCCTGCAACCGCGCCCAACACGCAGCCACCCCTAGACACCCACCCCCACCCGCGCTAAGCGACGGCGCTTATCATTCGGAGTGTCGATCATGGCCCAAGGCAGCGCAAATCTGAACATTATGGTGAAAGCCGCGCGCGCCGCGGGGCGTAGCCTCGTGAAGGACTTCCGCGAGGTGGAAAACCTGCAAGCCTCGATGAAGGGTGCGGGGGATTTCGTGTCCAAGGCTGATATTGCCGCCCAAGCCATCATCAAGGAAGAGTTGATGGGCGCGCGCACCACCTATGGCTGGCTGGCCGAGGAAGAGAAGAGCGAGATTGCAGGCTCCGACCCGACCCGGCGCTGGATCGTGGACCCCCTCGACGGCACCACCAACTTCCTGCACGGCATGCCCCATTGGGCGGTGTCCATAGCGCTTGAGCATAAAGGCGAGATCGTTGCGGGCGTGGTCTATGATCCGGCCAAGGACGAGATGTTTTGGGCCGAAAAGGGCTCGGGCGCGTGGCTGAATGAAAGCCGCCTGCGCGTGTCGTCGCGCAACCGCATGATCGAGAGTGTGTTTGCCACCGGACTTCCTTTCGCGGGGGGCAAGTATCTGCCCGCGGTGCTGCAAGACTTGGGCCAGCTGCTGCCGACCTGTGCCGGTGTGCGCAGATGGGGGGTGGCGTCGCTGGACCTCGCCTATGTCGCCGCCGGGCGCTATGATGGCTTCTGGGAGCGCGGCCTCAAGCCGTGGGATATCGCGGCAGGTATCGTGATTGCGCGCGAGGCCGGCGGGCTGGTCGAGGCGATCCGTCCCGATGGGCAAAACCTGCTGGAAGACGGTCATGTGATCGCCGCCAATGCCGATATCTTTGGCAGTTTCGCGAAAATTATCCGCGAACGCTAAGGTTTCTCCGCATTTTTGCCCAACTTCTTGCGTAGCCCTGCGTCAAAGCGGGGTGAACCTGCGCGATGAGGATGGGCAGATGAAACAGTTCTTGAAGGACGAAAGCGGGGCCGTAACGGTCGACCAGGTTGGCCTGATGGGCGCCACGGTTGGCCTTGGTCTGTCGGTCATGGCCTTGGTCTCGGGTGGGATGGAAGACCTGTCCCACGGCATTTCCGACATGCTGTCCGGGATCGAGATCAGCGATAGCTTCCGCTCGGTTGTCGAGGATGTGTGCATCTCCGAAGGGGTCGGCACGGGGCCTGCGGGCGGTGGCGAGACTGGCGAGACCTATCAGGGCAATCCGGTCACCGGCCTTCTGATTTACCAAGCCAGCGATTTCGTCGGCGGTCTTCCGGCCGAGATCAACTGGGAAGCAGGCGGCAGCAGCCCGCACCAGATCACCGTCTCGCCAAATGCGCGCCCGATCCTGATGCGCCTGACCGATGACGATGGGTATCTGCACGAAAACGACGACAGTCAGCGCCTCGCCGAAGATATCACGCTTGATGGGCAAACCTATCAGGCGGGCTACGAGATCAGCGCGGCCTACACGATTTCCGACAGCGCGTCGGGCTTAATGGCGTCGGGCCTGCATTTCGGCCCCGAATGGGATGGCCAGATGCAAGGGCCGGTCTTTGCAACCGCCGCCTCGCGTCCGCTGGAGCCGGGCAATACCTATGCGTTCGACCAGAACACGACCTCGCACCGCAACGAAAAGCCCTATGGCGACTTTCTGGGCTGCGGGTAACGGGATGTTACGTCTCAAAAACCCCCTCTCGCCTTCATGGTTCTTACGGTCCGAACGTGGGGCGGTGACGGCTGATTATGTTGTTCTGACGGGGGCAATGGCAGGCCTTGGGATCGCGGCCTTGATGGTTGCCTCCAACGGCATCGAGAACCTGTCGCGCGATATCAGCAACGAGCTGTCGTCGATGCAGATCAGCGATAGCTTCCGCTCGCTTGTGGAGCAGGTTTGCCTCGCCAGCGGCACAGGCTCCGGGCCAGCACCAGCCGGCCCCACGGGCGAGACCTTTCGCGGTATGCCGGTCAATGCGCTGTTGATTTACCAAGCCAGTGATTTTATCGGCGGCTTGCCCGATGAAGCGGGCGCGCGTGCGGCCAATGGCGGCGTGCAAACCTTGTCGCTCAGCCCGGATGCCGAGCCGACATTGCTCTATCTTGCCGATGATGACGACAAGCTTCACGAGGTTGACACGACCCAGATCGTCGCGCGCGACATCACGCTGAATGGCGACGTCTTTGCGGAAGGCTTTGATGTCAGTTCCGCCTATACGCTGAGCGACCCAAGTTCAGGCCTGTCGGTATCGTCCTTGCATTTCGGCGATCCGTTCAGTGGGCATTGGCAAGGGCCGGTGATGGCGACGACCGCCTCCAACCCGCTTGAGCCGGGCGAGAGCTATACATTCGACAGCAACATCACGACCCACAACAACGAAAAGCCCTATAGCGGCTATCTGGGCTGCGGTTAGCGTTTGCGGCCGGCCTTTGGGACGCTCGATTTAACGTAGCGATACTGCGCCTCGGGGTGGTCAGGATGCCCCTCGGTGCGCGCCCAGAATTTTGTGCCGCCCTTGCGGGTCCATAGCGGTGCCACCAATGCCAGCCCCACGATGAAGCCGCCGGCATGGGCCCAATAGGCCACGCCCCCGCCCGTCGCGCCCAGATTGATGACGCCGTTGAACAACTGCATGGCGAACCACAGGCCGAGCATGACCCAGGCGGGCACCGTAAAGACCCGGAAATAGACTACGAGGATCATCAGGATATCGACCTTGGCACGTGGGAAAAGCAGCAGATACCCGCCCAGAATAGCCGCAATCGCGCCAGAGGCTCCTATCACTGGCACCGGGCTTAGCGGACCGGTGGCATATTGCAGAAGCGATGCGCCGATGCCGCCCAGCAGATAAAAGCCAAGGAACTTGGAATGGCCCATCTGGTCTTCCAGATTATCCCCGAAAATCCACAGAAACACCATGTTCCCGATAAGGTGCATAATGCCACCATGCAGGAACATGGACGTGATCAAAGCGTGATAGCCTTGCCCTGAGGACAATTGTGCAGGCACCAGACCCCAGCTCAGAAAGAACGCATTCAGCGCGCGTGGGTCAGAGAAAAGCCCGTAATATCCAATGAAAATAAGGATATTGGCGGCCAAAAGCGCATAGGTGACATAGGGCACCCTGCGGGACGGATTATGATCACGGATCGGAAAAAACATGTGCCAAGCAGTGGCGATTGTGCGGCCTTCGGTCAAGCCATGGCTTGCTTTGTGCGCCGAGCCGCGCATGTTGAAGGGCATGACACGTCTTGCCCCCCTTGCCCTCGCCCTCAGTTTGCTCGCGCCCGCGGCTTTTTCCCAGACCTGCCCGGAGGCTCCTGACCACACGGCCGCCAGCTATCAGGCTATGGAGCAATTAAAATCCGCCACCACCGAGCGCGAAGCGCAGGTCTTCAATGCGATGCTGTGGGAGATGTGGCTGGACGCCCCGGATGCACGGGCCAAGACCCTACTGCGCGATGGTATGGCGCGGCGCCAGCACTTTGATCTGGCCGGGGCGGTGGGGGTCTTCAGCGATCTGATCGCGTATTGCCCCGACTATGCCGAAGGCTGGAACCAGCGCGCTTTTGCCTATTACTTGCAGGCCGATTTCGAGCGCGCGCTGGCCGATCTGGACGAAGCGCTTGCGCGCAACCCCGAGCATATCGCCGCCCTGTCCGGTAAGGCGCTGACCTTGATGGGCCTCGGGCGCGCCGAGATGGCCCAAGATGTGCTGCGTGAGGCGCTCGAAATGAACCCTTGGCTACCCGAGCGTGTCTATCTCGTGGACGTAACGCCGCCCGGGGAAGACCTTTAGCGGCTTTTCCTTCGCGCGCGGCTCGCTTACAACGGATCATGTTGCGGGCGTGATGGAATGGTAGACATACCAGACTTAAAATCTGTTGGGCCTTGTGCCCGTGTGGGTTCGAGTCCCACCGCCCGCACCACTTACGATCTAACGGGTTAGAGGCCCTCCGATGGGTTGCCTAACAGGTGGACGAGCTGACGCACGTTTTGACGTTTGCCGTTGCAGCGTCTGAGGGCTTTTCCACTGTGGAGCACGCAACATGGGTGAAACCGCAGTCTACGGAGCCACCCGTTTGGGAGGTTGGAGCGTATCGCGCATTACGATCCGGACTGGGATATTTTGTGGCTCGAAGGGTTTTCCATGTTCGACAAAATTGACCAGCGCTTCAGCTGCCTTTTGTCCCATCTCGCGATGTGGCACGTGCACCGTCGTTAGGGCAGGATATGCGACCTGCGCCAGTTCGATGTCATCGAAGCCGATAATCGAGACATCCTTTGGCACATCAATCCCAAGCCTTCTGGCACGGTTCAGCGCGCCGACTGCGAGAACGTCGTTGCCGCAAAACACAACAGTTGGCCGAACGGTTTGTTGCATGACACGCTCGAACGTTTCTGCGCCATTGTCGATGCTGTACTCAGTCTCGATCACCAAGAGGTTGTCTGGATGAAGGCCGAAGTCGCGCATTGCGGCCTCGATGCCGTGCTTACGGGCGAGGGCTCTGTCGTTGTGTTCTGTCCTTGCCGAAATCAGCGCAAGCTGGCGGTGCCCCATCTCGATGACGATCGATGCCATGCTGCGCATCGCGGTTTCATTGTCAAATCCAACGGAGGGTTTGCTCAGCGTGTTGTCAAAGGCCCAGGTCACGAGTGCGGGCACATCTTGTGCGGCGAGAAAGTCATATATCTCTGACGCGCGTTCATGTCCGATCAGCAACAACGCATCTGCCCCGCGCGCCACGAGCGAGCGGATATGCGCTTCTTCGGCGTCTTGCCGGTAGGATGAACAGGCTACGAGCAGGGTGTAGCCGCGCCGATCCAGCTCCTCCTGAAAGGCCTGAAGGCCACGCGCGAACACCGCGTTCTCCATCGTCGGAATGATGGCTCCGACGGTGTGGGTGCGCCTTGATGCCATCGCGCGAGCCCCAAAATTTGGCGAATAGCCCAAGCGCCGCACTGCAGCTTGTACCTTTTTGCGCGTGCGCTCGCTGACCAGATCGGGCGCGTTCAAGCACCGCGAGACGGTCGCCGTCGACACCGCCGCCTCGGCAGCAACGTCATGCACGGTAGGGGTTCGGCGATGTTGGTTCATGTCTGTCGCCGGAGCCAATCGTCCAAGAGTTACCGTCCCAAGCATGTCTGATCGGCCCCGCCAAAACAATGATGATGAAAATGTAAACGCTTGCATTTGAAAAATGTAAAGGCTTACATGGATATGGGAATCGGTCGCGCTACGGGAGGAGACACGCCAATGCCCCTTATTGGAGCCGCAGTGCTTTTCGCGCTGTTTTCCGTAAATGTCGCCATGGGGGCCTTCTTCGGAGGCTCGTTCCTGGGCGATATCGGCGAGCTGCTCGTCCTGCTCGCCACGACGATCCTCTTCGTCATCGCAATCATTCAAAAAGAAGCGGCTGCCAAAGACTAAGGCAGCCAACACGTCCAGGGAGGACATTCAATTGACCCACGACCATAACGATCTGAAGTCGGCTGAGCGCCGCAATTTCATGAAACTTGCAGCCACGGGCGGCTTCACTGCAGCCCTCGTTGCTGGTGCCGCTGGCACGCTTTGGTCCACCGAGGCCGCCGCCCAGACCGCCAATGAAGAGCGCGAGCGCGAGAACGCCGCTGATCACGTGATGACGATTGCCACGGCCTATGTTCTCGGTGCAACGCGCAGCTATCCGATCATGCAGCTGGATCTCAAAGAGAACATCCAGAACGCCACGAGCGGCAAGGTCTATGTCAAGCTCGCCCCCGGTGGTCAGCTCGGCGCAGGTGGCGCGCTGGCGCAATCCGTTCAGGGTGGGACCATTCAGGCGGCTCAGCACTCGCTCGCGAACTTCGCGCCGTTTGCCTCGGTCGTTGACCTGATCAACATGCCTTACTTGTGTGGTTCCAACCAGCGCTTCACCAACCTCGTGCATTCCGACATCTGGGCGCAGGAAGTGAACCCGAAGGTCGAAGCGGCAGGCTTCAAGGCGCTGTTCTACGTCAATATCGACCCACGCGTTGTCGCTGTGCGCGCAGGCGGCTCTGGCCCGGTTCTGACCCCAGGCGATCTGGACGGCGTGAAGTTCCGCGTGCCCGGCTCGGCGATGTTGCAGCAGTACTACCGCATGGTCGGCGCGAACCCGACGCCTGTGGCATGGGGCGAGACACCTTCGGCGATCAAGCAGGGCGTTGCAGACGCGCTTGACCCGTCCGTGGGCGCGCTGTTCGTCTTTGGCTTTAAGGACATCCTGTCCCACGTGACCTTCACGCAAGCCGTGCCAGACAGCCAAGTCTATTCCTGTAATCTCGAGTGGTTCAATTCCATGCCTGCCGACGTGCAAGACGGCATCATGGAAGCGGCGGAGATCACCCGTCACCAGAACCTCGCCAAGGTGCCATCGGCCCGCAACTACGCGATGGCAGAGCTGCGCAAAGCGAATGTGGAATTCCACTCGCTCTCCGAGGACCAGCTGGCCGAGTGGCAGGCCGCCGGTGGCTATCAGCGCTCCGAATGGGACAGCTTCAAGACAGAGCTCGCCGGGTCCATGGACACCTTCGCCAAGCTCGAAGAGGCCGCAGGCACGATGGGTCGTTACTACGTCCACGACGCCTAAAGGCACGTTGCTGGGCGCTACTCTCCCTGGGGGGCGCCCAGCATCTATTCGTTTTCTGCCGCGCCGGGATCGTCGCGGCCCATGCATGACACCCGCCGGAGGTCTGCGAATGAACATTCTGCGCAAGATAAACGAAGACGGCGAGCGCTGGGCGCTTTTGGTCTTTTACGTGATGCTCGTGATCACAATGGCCGTCGAAGTGCTGCGCCGCGAGATTTTCGCCTATTCGTCGATCTGGGGCGAGGAGATCGTGCGTTACTCGTTCATCTATCTCGCATGGGTTGGGGCGGCGGCGGCCGTGAAAGACCGCGCGCATATCCGCATCGATGTGATCATGCATTATCTCAGCCCACGCCCCAAAGCGGCGCTCTATATTTTTGGCGATCTGATCATGTTCGGGGTGGCCTTCGTCGCGCTCTATTGGTCCTGGGAAGCCGTCCATGTGTCGTGGAAATTTGGCTCGGTCAGCCACGGTCTGCGGATCTCGATGGTTTGGTTCCTGCTCGCGGTGCCCATCGGCTTTGGCCTGATGATGTTGCGCCTCACCCAATCTTTGTTGCGCGACCTGCGCAGCTTTCGGGACGGCACCCCCGTCTACGAAGGCGACAAGCTGTTCGATTGAGGGAATAAATCATGCTCTGGAACACCCTTAATCAAACGGTCGAGCTCGGCTGGGACTTCTATCTGCCCGTGATCATGTTCGTGGTGCTCGCGGCCCTTGCCGTGCCTGTTTGGGCCGCAATTGGTCTGTCGGCGATCACGATGCTTCTGATGTCCGGCGATCTGCCCTTGTCGCTTGTCGGCGAGAGCCTGTTTCACGGCATCGACCACTTTGCGCTGACCGCGGTGCCGCTGTTTATTCTGACCGGCGACGTGCTGGTGCGCACGGGTCTGTCGCGCAAGTTTCTGGATGTGGCCGAGGCGCTGACGCAGTTTGCCAAGGGCGGCTTTGGCTCGGCCACGGTTCTTGTATGCGGTATGTTTGCCGCCATTTCCGGCTCCGACGCGGCGGGGGCTGCTGCGGTGGGGCGCATGACGATCTCCCGGCTGGTCGAGGCCGGATATCCGCGTCCCTATGCGTGTGCGCTGGTCGCGGCAGGGGCTTGTACGGGCATCCTGATCCCACCGTCGATTGCCTACATCATTATCGGCTTGGTGCTCGGTATATCCGCCTCGACCCTTTTTCTGGCCGCTTTGATCCCCGGTTTGCTGATCCTCACCTCGATCCTGATCACCAACATCGTGGTGAACGCGGTTTATGGCTACGAGGGGGGCGGCAACATGTCGGCGTCCGAGTATTTCGGCAATCTCAAGCGCGCACTCGCCTCGGGCTGGTATGCGTTCATCGTGCCCGGCATCATCTTTTATGGCATCTTCTCGGGCCGCTTGACGCCGACCGAAGCGGGCGCGACCGCCGTGATCGTGACCATCATCATCGGGTTCATCCTTGGCACGCTGAAACTGGCCGATTTCCCGAAGATGCTGATCTCGTCGGCCAAGGTGAACGGCATCATCCTGCCCATCATCGCGTTCTCGCTGCCGCTGGCCCAAGCGCTGGCCATCATGGGCGTGCCGCAAGGTTTTGTCGCCGCGATCACCCAACTGACGGACGAGCCGTGGCTCCTGATCCTCTTGATGATCGGCATCCTCGTGGCGGCGGGCTGTGTGATGGAGACGACCCCGAACATCGTGATCCTCGCACCGATCCTCAAGCCGCTGGCCGACAGCATCGGCATGAACGAGATCCAGTTCTGTATCATGATGATCACGGCGCTGGGCGTGGGCTTCATCACGCCACCGCTTGGCCTCAACCTGTTCGTGGTGTCGGGGATAACGGGCGAGTCGATCCTCAAGATCGCGTGGCGCGCGGTGCCCTTCGTGTTCTTCATGCTGATCGTCGTTTTGTTGATCGCATATATTCCCGCAATTTCAACGACGATGCTGCCAGATATCTATAAGTAAGCGCCGTCTGAGGAGGCCCGATCTATGTACAGGAACATCCTCGTGCCCATGGCACTTGATCACGGCATCGGTGCGCAATCGCTTGCGGTTGCCCGCGCCTTGCTGGCCGATGGAGGCACCATCTCGGCAGTGCATATTTACGAGCAGCCCCAAGGCACGGTCAGCGCGTATTTGGACGAAGACTTTGTCCAAGAGGCGTTCGAGAGGACCAAAGCGGATCTTGAGGCACGTGTCCGTGACTTGCCCGGCGTGAAAGCGATCATCTCGAAAGGGCATAGCGGGCGAGGTATTGTCGATGTCGCCGCCGAGATAGGGGGCCGATTGCATCGTGATCGGATCTCATAAGCCTGGTCTTATCGATTATTTGTTAGGCTCGACTGCGGCGCGGGTCGTGCGCCACGCGCATTGTGCTGTCCATGTCGTGAGGGGATGATCTAGGCCACGCTATGGGGGCACCGATGACGTCGCTTGGAAGAGTGGATCGTCTGTCCCTGAAAACTGGAAATATGTGCGCGGGGACCGATTTTTGGAGGGTCTTCACTAAGTCTGGCGCGCCGGCCTGTTGCGCCGGCTCACTGTCCTGCAACCGCCTCACTCCTTATCGCGCGCGGCTTTTTCTTCCTTGGTCAGCTTGTTGTTCCACGCATTCTTGCTCAGCCCCAACTCCCGCGGGAGCGGTTTGGTCTTGCCGATCTTGATATTGCCGCCCTTGTTCAGAAACTCCTGAATGAGCGCGTCGTCGGTGGTGGCTTTGGGAACTTGTTTCATGTCGCAAGCCTATGCCCCCCGATCCCACCATGGCAACCGCGATTTGGTTGCGCCGGGCTTTGCGATGGATGAAGCTGCGGGTCAACTGCCAAGGGAGACCCCGCTGATGATGATCTATGGCCTGAGCACCTGTGCGTTGTGTCAACGCGCGCGCAAAGCGTTGGAGGGTGCAGGGCACGCGGTGTCGTTCCGCGATGTCCGGGCGGAGCCGCTCTCGGAGGTTGAGTTGACTGATTTGATCACCGAGTTTGGCGACCGCCTCGTCGATCGCGGGACCAATGATTACCGCGCGCTCAGTGCGTGGCTGAAGAACTCGGAGGCCGAGGCGCAGATCGCGGCCCAGCCCAAGGTCATGGCGCGCCCGGTCATTCATACGGGCGATACGTGGCATGTGGGATGGGACGACGCGGTCGAGGCCGCTGTGCTGCGCGGCTGAGCTGAGCGCGCAGAAATCGCACCTTCCCCTCACCCCGCCCGCGCCGTAGCCTAGATGCGGATCAAGGTTGGGAGGCCGCATATGACCATGGGCATGATCGGACGGGTTCAATCGCCCCGCATTATTCGGATCGGCGGTGGCGTGGCCAGGGAACTGGCCGATGTGCTGGGCCAGCTTGGCCTGAAGCGCCCCCTGATTGTCACCGACAAACCGCTGGTGGCGCTTGGACATGTCGCGACCCTTACCGATGTGCTGGATCACGCGCAGATCAGCTGGAGCGTTTTTGACGGGGTTGTCGAGGATCCGACCGATACCTGCGTGGAGGCTGGCTGCGCGGCTTTACAGGCGGGCGATTACGATTGCATCATCGGCTTTGGTGGCGGCAGTCCGATGGATGCGGCCAAGGCGATCAGCTTTCTCAGCGTCAATCCCGGCCATGTGCGCGAGTACAAAGCCCCGCGCCAGATTGATCGGTGCGGCCCGCCGGTGATCTTGATCCCGACCACGGGGGGCACCGGGTCCGAGCTGACCCGGTGGTGCGTGATCACCGACACCCAGCGGACCGAGAAATACAATTTGTCAGGTCTGGCCTGCGTGGCCACCGCCGCCCTGATCGACTGGACCTTCACGGTCACCAAACCGCTGCGCATCACCGCAGATACCGCGATCGACAGTCTGACCCATGCGATCGAGGCCTATGTCAGCCGCAAGGCCTTTGCCTATACCGATGCTTTCGCGCTGTCGGCGATGCCCGCGATTGCGACCCATGTGCGCACCGCCTGCGCGCAGCCCGACCACGCAGAGGCGCGCGAGGCGTTGATGCTGGCAGCATCTCAGGCCGGAATGGCGTTCTCCAATGCGTCGGTCGCCCTTGTGCACGGGATGAGCCGTCCCATCGGGGCGCATTTCCACGTGGCCCACGGGCTGTCGAATGCGATGTTGCTGCCTGCGGTCACGGCCTTCTCAGTCGGTGCGGCGCAGGCGCGCTATGCGACATGCGCACGGGTGATGGGCTGGGCGCAGGATGGGGATACCGACGCGGTGGCCTGCGGCAAGCTGGTCGAGGAATTGCGCCGCCTCAATGCGGATCTGTCGGTGCCAAGCCCCAGCGCGCTGGGCCATGTCGCGGGATCAGAGGTCTTGGCGTTGATGGCCGATCAAGCGCTGGCGTCCGGGTCGCCGCAGAACAACCCAAAGGTGCCCAGGGCGGACGAGATCATCGCACTCTACCGCGAAATCTGGTGAGGTTTCTCTAGCCGTCTTTGCCCACAACCCGCAGGATCACATCCGCAAGCGCGTCGCGGTCCACGGGCTTGGGCAGGAAATCGTCGATCCCGACCCTTCGGTAGCGCGCCTGCACATCATCACCCACATGGGCCGAGCAGGCCACAATCGGCACGGCGCGCATTTTGCCATCGGCATTGCGGATTTGCTCGGTCGCGCCCAGCCCGTCGAGGCCGGGCATGGTGATATCCATCAAGACCATGTCGAAATGATCCTTGATCAGGGCCTCGACCGCCTCGAACCCGTTGGACACGGTGATGACCTCATGCCCGAAGTCGCGCAGCATCGTGCGCATCATGTCCTGGTTCATCGCATTGTCTTCGGCGATCAGGATGCGCAGGCCCGAGGCCGGGACGACTTTCAGCTCGGGATGCAGCTCAGGGGCGGGGGCGTCGAGCTCGGCCACGTCCATATCCATCTCGAAATGGAAGGTGCTGCCCTTGCCGGGCGCACTTTGCACGCCGATTTCCGCACCCATCATATCCGCGATATTGCGGCAGATCGACAGACCAAGGCCCCAGCCGCCGCGCTCTTTGCCAAAGTCGCTTTCGATCTGGACGAAGGGTTTGAACAGGTTGGCCAGCTGCGCGTCGGTCATGCCAAGGCCCGTATCGGTCACGCTAAAGCGCAGGCGCGCGGTTGTGTCGGTGCTTGACACCTGCTCGACGCTCAGCACGACGCGGCCCGTCTCGGTGTATTTCAGCGCGTTGGACAGGAAGTTGTTGAGGATTTGCTGGAGGCGCACTGGATCGGTGATCACACATCCCGGCAAGCTGCGATCCAGCGACACATTCAGCCGCAAGCCCTTTTCATTGGCGCTGGAATGCCACCAATCGGCCACCTGATCGAGCATCGGTTGCAGCTCAAAGGCGCGCGGCTCAATGCGCATGCGGCCCGCCTCGACCTGGCTGAGGTCCAACAGGTCGGTCAGCAGGTTCATCAAGGTCCCGCCCGCACTGATGATCGCATTGACGTGGTTTTGGCGCTTGTCGTCGAGGTTCGACAGCTTCAGCAACTGCGCAAAGCCAAGGATCGCATTCATCGGGGTGCGGATCTCGTGGCTCATCGCGGCGAGGAAGCGTGACTTGGCACTGCTGGCTTGGGTGGCTTTGTGAACGGCGTCTTTCAGCTGCGTCTCGGTCTGGCGAAACTCGGTTGCGTCAAACAGCGTGCATAGCCGCGCGACGACAGAGCCGGAGCCATCCGGGATGGGTGTCGCGGACATGATCGTGGGCACGCGCACACCGTCTTCGCGGATCAGATCAGCGGTGCGAGCATGCAACGGCGCGATCATCCCGCCTTCGGACCAGTCGCCTTCGCCGGGATGCAGCACATCGAGGGGCAGGTAGTTCTCAACAGACGCCCCGATCAGCGCCTCGGCCTCGGTGCCCAGAAGATCGGCAAGCGGCTGAGAGACGCCCAGCAGACGCCCTTGATTGTCATGCAGCAAATTCAGCGTCGGAGAGCGTTCCAACAAGATGCGGAACGGCTTCAATTCCGGGCTGGTAGCTGTCGGACCTGAAAACGGCGACATAAGATGGGGCTCTTTTCGATTGGGGCACAACGACCAGCCCGGACAGGAATACTCTAATGAAACCAGTATTTTCTATAGATGTTTAATAGCTCAATTCGCCTGTAAAAGATACTTAGCTAAAAGTGAGCAGACTACAGTCGGTATTGAACAACCTTGGGTTATTAGTCGTATCGATGTGCCCGTAATTGGTGTTTCGGTGCTATCCTAATCGCGCTGACCGGCAAACCGCTCTGCCCAGGCCGTCCGATCCTCGTCGCTGATCTTGGCAAAAAGAACCTCTGGAACGGTGAACGCGTGACCTGCGGGCAGCACCGAGAGCGCGGCCTCCATGGTGTCGGGCCACGTGTCCGGCGCATCGCCCATATCGCGCAGCATCGAGGCGCTCGCCTGCGGGATGAACGGCGCTGACAGAACCGCATAGACCCGGATCAGGTTCAGCGACAACCGGATGATCGCCGCCGCCCGATCGGGATCAGTTTTGAACGCGGACCACGGCGCTGTTTCTTGCAGGTACTCGTTGCCCGCAACCCACATGGCGCGCAGCTCGGCCGCGGATTTGCGCACGTCCATGGCGGTCATGTGGCTCTGATAGGCGTCGAAGTTGGCTTGCAAGCGGGCGATAAGCGCCTCCTCGTCGGGGCCATATGTGCCGCCCGAGGGGATTTCCTCGCCGAATTTCGACCGGCAGAACTTGGTGACGCGGCTGATGAAATTGCCCAGCACATCCGCGAGGTCCTTGTTCACATCCGTCTGGAACGCCTCCCACGTGAACTCCGCATCGGAGGTCTCGGGCGCGTGGCTCAGCAGCCACCAGCGCCAGTAATCGGCTGGCAGCACCTCAAGCGCTTGATCCATGAACACGCCGCGCCCTTGGGAGGTCGAGAACTGGCCGCCATCGTAGTTGAGGTAGTTGAACGACTTGATGTAATCGACCAGCTTCCACGGCTCGCCCGAGCCCATGATCGTGGTCGGGAACCCCAGCGTGTGGAACGGCACGTTGTCTTTGCCCATGAACTGGACGTAGCGCACATCGTCGGCACCTTCATCCGTGCGCCACCAGCGCCGCCAAGCGGCCTCGTCCAGACCTTGCGCATCGGCCCATTCGGCGGTGCCCGCGATGTATTCAATCGGCGCGTCGAACCAGACATAGAAGACCTTGCCTTCCATGCCGGGCCAATCCTGATCGCCCTTCTTGACGGGCACACCCCAATCGAGGTCACGGGTAATGCCCCGATCCTGCAAGCCGTCGCCATCATGGAGCCACTTCTTCGCAATGGAGGTCGTCAGCACGGGCCAGTCGGTTTTGCTGTCGATCCAAGCGTCCAGCTTATCCTTCATCGCGGATTGCCGCAGATAGAGGTGCTTGGTGTCGCGCACTTCCAGATCGGTGGACCCGGAAATGGCTGAACGCGGCTCGATCAGATCGGTCGGGTCAAGCTGCTTGGTGCAGTTTTCGCACTGGTCCCCGCGCGCGCGATCATAGCCGCAATTGGGACAGGTGCCTTCGATATAGCGGTCCGGCAGGAAGCGGCCATCGGCGTGGGAATAGACCTGTTGCTCGCTCACTTCCGCGATCAGGCCGGCCTCGGCCAGCTTGCCCGCGAAATGCTGGGTCAGGGTGTGGTTGCGCTGCGAGGATGAGCGCCCGAAATGATCGAAGCTGAGGCCGAAGCGTTCGCGAATGTCGTTTTGGACCTCCCACATCTCGGCGCAATAGACGTCCACGGGCTTGCCCGCTTTGGCGGCGGCCAGCTCGGCGGGGGTGCCATGCTCGTCGGTCGCACAGATAAACATCACCTCGGCCCCGCGCGCACGGGCATAGCGGGCGTAAAGATCGGCGGGCAATTGGCTGCCGATCAGGTTCCCCAGATGCTTGATCCCGTTGATATACGGGATGGCGCTGGTGATCAGGACGCGGGGCGGGAAATCGGACATCGGCTTGGCTTTCTGGCGAGGTGCTGCGCAGAATTAGGCCAGTGTGCGTGTCGGCACAAGTCAGTCGCGTTTGCGGCCCAATTTGAGGATGCGCCCAATGGTGAACGAGGTGCGCGGGACGTACGTATACGGTGTCTTCTCGGTGCTCGTCGGGCGCACGCGGGTTCGCGCGAGGCCGAAGACGATGAGCGCCGCGTGACCAAGGGCGACGAAGGCGAACAGCGCCTCTGGCCCGATGCGCGCGATCAGGGCGGACGAGATCAGCGGACTGAAAATCGCGCCGATGGCGAAGAACAGCATGAGGGCGGCGGCGAGCTCGACTTGCTCTTTATCCTCGGCGAAATCGAAGGCGTGGGCCGACGAGACCGAAAAGATCGGGAAGGTCGTCAGCCCGAAGGCGAGTGCCGTCAGGAAGATCGCGGTGGTGCCGAGGTCGGCGGCGAGAACGGTGATGGCGCAACTGAAGATCGCGGCCACAGACAGACCGATCAGCACGTAGCGGCGGTCGTATTTGTCCGCCAGCCACCCAACCGGGAACTGCGCCAGTGCGCCGCCAAGGACGAAAGCCGCGAGGAAGTAGCCGATCTGATCCGGGCGCAGGCCAACCTCTTGGCCATAAACAGGCCCCACCATCCGGAACGAGGCTGAGCTGAGGCCTGCCACCATCACGCCTGCAACGGCCAGCGGCGATCTGGTCAGCGCAAGGCGCGGGCGTAGGCGAGGGGCGTCGGGGGTTGGCGGTTGCTCCATCCGGGTCAGGGCCAGCGGGAACAGCGCGGCACAGCACAGGATCGCCAGAAGGTTGTAGGAGACATAGCTGGCAGGCTCCAGAAACCCGATCATCAGCTGGGCGACGACGGACGCGCCCAGATCCACAAGGCGGTAGGTGCCCATCGTGCGCCCGCGCGTCTTGTTGGTGATCTTGGCGTTCAACCACGCCTCGATGACGGTGTAGCAGCCCGCGATGCACAGGCCCGACATGACGCGAAACAGCGCCCACGCGTAAGGGTCCACGACCAGCATATGTGCGATCAGGCCAATGGCCCCGGTGGCGGTGAAGGCGGCGAAGGCGCGGGAATGCCCGACCTCGCCAATCAGCCGCGGGGCCCACCAGCAGCCAATGAAGAATCCCGCGAAATGGGCGGAGCCGAGCAGGCCGATTTCTTCGGTCGCAAAGCCCAGCGAGATACCGGAGAGCGCGTCGAGCGGGCCAGTCGCACCCGACGAGACTTGCAGCAGGATGACCGACAGGAACAGGGCAGCGAAGGAGATCAGAAGGCGCATGGGACCAGCGGGGTTGGTTCGCCTTGAGCATGCGCCTGTCTGGGGGAGGGGTCGAGCCTTAACCGACCGGTGGTGTCGATTTTTGCTGTTGGATTTGAGTATTTTTGGAACCCTGAAACTAGCCGAGCTTGCCGCTGCCCTCGGGGGCGGGAAGCGCGGCATGGGCCTCGGCGATGCGGGCGAGGGTTTCGGCCACGGGGCTTTGCGGTGGCGATGTGCGGCGGGTCTCGAGGCTGACATGCAAGAGCATATGCTCGCCCGTGGCCAGCAGCGTCTCGCCCCGGCGCATTTCGTGGAAGACATGCAACTTCTTGCCCGCGCCGTTCAGGCATTGGGTCGTGACCTCGATCGTCTCGCCCGTATTGGCCTCATCCAGATGGCGGATATGCGTCTCGACCGTGAAGTAGCTGCCGCCGGTCTCGATATAGGCGGCGTCGGCGCCGATAATCTCCATGAACCGGTCGGTGGCCTCGCTGAAGGCTTGCAGATACCGCGCCTCGTTCATGTGGCCGTTATAGTCGGTCCAATCCAGCGGCACGGTGCGGCGCGCGGTCACCATCGGGGCGGTCTCAGAGCCGGGATCGGGGGTCAGCGTCGCGTCGATCTGGTTCAGGACCGCGCCCGCGCCTGCGTCCTTGGTCTTGAGCGCGCGCATCATGGCGACCAGATTGGTGTCGCGCTTGGCCTCCAGTTGGCGAATGCTCAGCGCGCCGGACTGGGCGTCGGATTGGTCGGCGATTTGCTGCACGAGCGCGTCGGTCAACTCGGGCACATCCATCAGTTTGGTCCATGGCCACTTGAGCGCAGGCCCGAACTGGGCGAGGAAATGCGCCATGCCGGCCTCGCCGCCTGCGATGCGGTAGGTCTCGAACAGGCCCATTTGCGCCCATCTGAGGCCAAAGCCCATGCGGATCGCCTCGTCGATCTCCTCGGTCGTGGCGATGCCGTCTTTGACCAGCCAGAGGGCCTCGCGCCAAACGGCCTCCAGCAAGCGGTCGGCGATATGGGCGTCGATCTCGCCGCGGACCTTGAGGGGGAACATGCCCAAGCGTTGCAGGATGTGTGCGGCCTTGTCGGCGAGGGGGCGGCTTTTATCGCTGGCGACCAGCTCGACCAGTGGCAGCAGGTAGACCGGATTGAACGGGTGGGCGACGAGGATTTGCTCGGGCCGTGTGGCGCAGTTTTGCAACTGGCTGGGCGTGAAGCCGGAGGTTGACGAGGCGAGGATTGCGTCCTCGTCCATCGCGGCTTGGGCGGTCTGGTAGAGCTTTTGCTTCAGCTCCAGCCGCTCGGGCACGCTTTCCTGGACCCAGGCGGCCCCGGCGACGGCATCGGAGATTGTCTCGTGGTAGGTCAGCTTGCCCTCGGATGGCAGCGCCGCATCGTAGAGCCCCGGCAAGGACGCGCGCGCATTGGCGAGCACCGCGTCGATCTTGCGGCTCGCCTCCGGATCGGGGTCGAACACCCGCACATCCCACCCCATCAAGAGGAACCGCGCGGCCCATCCGCCGCCAATGACGCCGCCGCCGAGGATTGCTGCTGTGTTCATATGTGCTCTCAATTCAGGGTTTCGGTGTGGCCGTCGATGGCCATGGCTTGGCCGGAGATTTTCGCGCCCGCAGGGGAGGCGAGGAAGAGGGCGGTGTCGGCGATGTCATCGGCGCTGACCCATGTTTTGAGGGAGACGCCTTGGACGTAGGCCGCGCGGACCTCGGCCTCGGATATGCCGCGCGCGCGGGCCTCGTTCGCGACGACGCGGTCCATGCGGTCGCCCTCGACACTGCCGGGGCAGAGCGCGTTGACGCGGATGCCGTCTGGACCAAGCTCCATCGCGAGGGTCTTCATCAGGCCGATGATGCCCCATTTCGCGGTCGCATAGGGCGAGCGTAGCGGATAGCCGAAGAGGCCTGCGGTGGACGAGGTCAGCAGGATCAGCCCGCTTTGCTGGGCGCGCATTTTTGACGCCGCCCAGCGGCATGTCAGGAAGGCGCCGGTGAGGTTCACATTCAACGTCGCTTGCCAATCGGCGAGGCTGATATCCTCGATCCGGCCAGCAGGCCCGCCGATCCCGGCATTGGCGCAGACCACGTCGATGCCGCCGAAATCGGCCTCCACCTGTGCGAAAACCTGCGTCATCGCGGCCTCGTCGGTCACATCGGCCACGTAGCCCGTCCCATGCGGCTGAGCCGCGACCGCCTCGGCGTCCACATCGCAGAAGGCGACCTGTGCGCCAGACGCTTTGAACCGGCGCACGAGGGCTGCACCGATCCCGGTTGCCCCCGCGGTTATGAAGACCCTTTGCGCGCTCACTCAGGCACCTGCGGCACCTCTTCGAGGCCTGCGATATCGTAGCCATTGGCGCGCAACGCGGCCTCTGCCTGCGCACGGGTGGTCACGTCGATGGTGGGCGTGCGCGCGAGGATCCAGCCGGTGCGCCCCGCCGGGTTGCCGATCACGGCCATGTCGTAATCGGGGGTGACGTAGAGCACCCAGTAATCGCCGCGCGCGAAGGGCAGCCACGGGGTGAAGGTGACGCTCAGCTCGCCGGGGGCCTCGATCCGCGCAACGCCGTTGGCAATGGAGACCTCGCCATCGAGGGTGTCTTCGCGGCAGGTGTTTTTGACCGCGATCTGGCCGTCTTCGCGCAGGGCATATTCTGCGGTGACACCGACGCAACCGCGCTCGAACCAGTTGGGGTAGCGCGCGATCTCGTACCATTTGCCGAGGTAGCGGTCGACGTCGAGTTGTGCGACGGCTTGGATTGGCACGGCCTTGTCGCGCTGGACGGTGCCGCAGGCGGTCAGCAGGACGAGGGCGAAAAGGGCAGCAAAACGCATCATGCGGGGTCTCTCTTCGTCAAGTTCAGTTTGGCGCGCACATCCTCGGCGGTCATGATCTTTGCGCCCATGTTTGTCGCAATGGTCACGGCACGCTCTACCAGTTGCGCATTGGTCGCAAGCTGACCTTTGCCGAGCCACAGGTTGTCCTCCAGCCCCACACGGATATGCCCGCCCGCGAGCACGGCGGCGGCGACATAAGCCATCTGATCGCGGCCCAGCGAGAAGGCGGAGAAATTCCAGTCCTCCGGCACGTTGTTGACCATTGCCATGAAGGTGTTCAGGTCATTTGGTGCGCCCCACGGCACGCCCATGCAGAGTTGCACGAGGGCGGGGGAGGTCAGAACGCCCTCCTTCACAAGCTCCTTGGCAAACCAGAGATGGCCTGTGTCAAACGCCTCGATCTCGGGCTGCACCCCCATCTCGGTCATCGCCGCGCCCATCGCGCGCAGCATGCCGGGGGTGTTGGTCATGACATAATCGGCTTCGGCAAAGTTCATCGTGCCGCAATCGAGGGTGCAAATCTCAGGGCGGCAGTCGCGGATATGCACAAGGCGTTCTTCGGCGCTGATGAAGTCGGTGCCCTCGGTCAAAGGCAGGGGCGCGTTGGGTGGGCCGAACACCAGATCGCCCCCCATCCCGGCGGTCAGGTTCAGCACGATGTCTATGTCCGCCGCACGGATGCGCTCGGTCACTTCGCGGTAGAGCGCGGGGTCACGCGAGGGCGCACCGGTTTCGGGATCGCGCACATGGCAATGGGCGATGGCGGCCCCGGCATGGGCGGCGGCAATGGCGCTATCTGCGATTTGCGCGGGCGAGCGCGGCACATGCGGGCTGCGATCCTGGGTGCCGCCGGAGCCGGTGACAGCGCAGGTGATGAAGACCTCGCGGGTGGGGGTAAGCGGCATAAGTGAGTCCTCCTGTTCCGGGGGACGCTAGGCGAAGGCGAGCACGATCAACAAGACAGAAACGACCAATAAGGCGACGCCAAAGCCCTCGCGCTTGGTGGTGCGCTCGTTGAAGATCAGCCACGAGGCGAGGAAGGAAAAGACCAGCTCGATCTGGCCCAAGGCTTTGACATAGGCGGCGGTTTGCAAGGTGAAGGCGGTGAACCAGCCGAGCGAGCCGAGCATGGAGGTCACACCGACGAGCGACGAGACGCGCCATGATTTGAGGACGCGTGTAACCTCGCCCTTTTCCCGTGCGAGCAGCCATGCCGACAAAGCGAGGGTTTGGGCAGCGGTGACGACGGCGAGGGTCATGGAGGCGCGCAGAAAGACGTCCTCGGCAGGCAGGCTGAGCGAGGCGGCGCGGTAGCCGACCGCCGACACGCCGAACAGCGCGCCCGACGCGATGCCGAGGCCAGCGGCCTTGTTGAAAAAGCGCGTCCAGCCTTTGGGCGTGGTGTCGGTTTTGGGTGGGTCGGATAGCAAAAGCACGCCCGCGAACCCGATGGCGATGGCGAGGATGCCCAGCGGGCTGACCGCCTCGCCCAGCACGACGAGGCCGATCAGTGCGGTTAGCATCACCTCGGTTTTCTTGAAGGTGATGCCGATGGCGAAGCTGCGATGGGCGAACAGCGCCACAACGCACATGGTCGCGAGGATCTGCGCGAGGCCGCCGGTCAGGGCGGCAATCCAGAAGGTGGCGTTGGTGGGCGGTAGCGGGAGGTCGCGCAGGCTGGTGTAGATCAGCACGATCAGGGCGACGAGCGGGAACGAGAACAAGAACCGAGAGAGGGTCGCGCCGCCCGTGGAAAGCTCGGTCGCTTTCAGGTGGCGTTGCAGCATGAAGCGCAGGTTTTGCGCGAAGGCCGCGCCGATGGTGATCGGGATCCAGAGGGGGATCATTGTGTTAGCCGTCGAGGAACGCGGTGAGGGCGCTGAGGAACGGACCGGGCGCTTCGGCATGGAGCCAGTGACCGACGCCAGGGATGCTCTGGTGCTGGGCGCGCGGGAAGAGCGCATCAAAGAGCGGGCGATGCTCAGGTGTGACGTAATCCGACGCGCCGCCGGAAATGATCAGGGTGTCGCCTGCGAATTGCCCCTCGGTGCCCGGCCATGACAGGATTTTCGGCATGTCGGCGCGCAATGTCGCGTGGTTCAGCTTCCACGCAGGCGGGTCGGCGCGCATGTCGAGAGATTGCAGCAGAAAGGCGCGGACGCCGGGTTCCTTGATGGATGTTGCTAGCGCCTCATCCGCGTCGCGGCGGGAGGTGAGGGTCATCACATCAAGCCCCTCCATCGCGTCGATCAGATGCGTTTGCGTGTGGGCATAGGCGACGGGGGCGATGTCGGCGACGACCAGCTTGCGCACCAGATCAGGCCGGGTCAGCGCCAGTTGCATCGACGCCTTGCCGCCCATCGAATGGCCGATGACATCGGCGCGCCCGCCATGCGCCTCGATCACCTCGGCCAAGTCCTGCGCCATGTCTTCGTAGCTGTGCGTCTCGGCACGGAAACTGTCGCCGTGGTTGCGCATATCGACCGCCAGAACCGGGCGTGAGGCTGAAAGCTTCTTCGCAATTGCACCCCAATTACGGGCCGACCCGAAGAGGCCATGGACGATGAGAGCGGGGGCTTGGCCCTCGGGGCCGGGATAGGAGACGGTGTTCAACATGGGGCTGGCCTAGCGCGACACGCCCGCGCGCACCAGAGTGATTGTGGTCGCGCCCCTGCCGCATTAGACAAGAGGGATGACGCCGATGATCCTCGACAAATCCCTTGAGAAGACGCTGGAAAAGCTGGCCGAGCGCATGCGTGCCAAGCTGCGCGTGGGCGGCAAAACCGTGACGGCAACCTTGCAAAAGGCGCGGATGGATTTGCCCAAGCGCCACCGCGCCGAGGTCGATCACATGTTGCAGGCGCTGCAGATGGCGACCCATCCCAAGCTGTCGCGCCAGATCGACCAGCCCCGGATCGAGCGCGCGGCCAAGGACATCATGGAGCATCTCAAGACCGTCAATATCGGGCGTGACCGCGAGCGGCGCGTCTTTGATATTGCGCTGACCGTGATGCTCAACCTCGCCGGGGTGGGCGTGTTGCTGGCGGTGTTTATCGTGTGGAAAGGTCTGCTCTAGGTGCGCGCATCACGGATGATCACCGCCGTCGAGGCCCATGCCGAGGGCGAGGGCGGGCGCGTGATCACCGGGGGGATGCCGCATCTGAAAGGCGCGTCGGTGTTCGAGAAGATGCGCTATATGCAGGCCCATCATGACGATATCCGTACCCTGATGCTGCAAGAGCCGCGCGGCAATCCGGCGCTCTGCTGTAACGCTTTGGTGCCGCCTTGCGACCCGCGCGCAGATGCCGGGTTCATCATTATGGAGCAGACGGAATACCCGCCAATGTCGGGCTCCAACACCATGTGCGTGACGACCGTGTTGCTGGAGACGGGCATCGTGCCGATGGTCGAGCCGGTGACGAAACTGGTGCTTGAAGCGCCTGCGGGGCTGATCGAGGTGACGGCGACTTGCGCGGCGGGCAAGGTCACGCGGGTGGAGTTTCGCAACGTCCCGGCCTTTGCCGTGCATATCGATGTGCCGCTCGACGTGCCCGGCTTTGGCGAGGTGCGCGTCGATATCGCGTGGGGCGGGATGTGGTTCGTTCTGGCGGAGGCCGCGCAGTTCGGGATCGATCCGGTGGCCGAGAACGGGGCCGCGATTGTGCGCGCGAGCGAGGCGATGCGCGCGGCGGCAGCGCACACCTACCCCGTGCGCCATCCGCTGAACCCCGCGATGGAGGGGCCGACCATTGCAGGTCTGACCGCACCGCCGAACGCGCCGGGGACCCACGGGCGCGGGGCGATCACGGTGTCCTCGGGCGCATTCGATGGGGACAAGGTGGGGGCGTTGTCCGGCGCGCTCGACCGCTCGCCCTGCGGGACGGGCACTTGCGCGAAGATGGCGGTGCTACATGCCAAGGGGCTGCTGGGGCTGGGTCAGGACTATGTGAATGCAGGCCCGATGGGCACGACGTTTACCGGACGCATCGTTGAGACCACCCGCGTCGGCGATTACGAGGCGATTGTGCCGACGCTGTCGGGGCAGGCCTGGATCAGTGGCGTGTCGCAACACATGCTCGATCCCAGCGATCCGTTTCCGGCGGGCTTCACGGTGGGCGATATCTGGGGCTAAGCTTCGGTCTTGTAGATCCGCATCGGCTTTGTGGGCGAGCGGGCGACGCGGCCTTTGGCCTCTAGGTCCAACTGCACGCATTTTTGCCACCACCCAGAAGTCGCGCCACCGGGAAACAGATCCTCGGGTAGGTGCGGTTTCAGAGCCTCTTTGGACTCGGCCACCGTCATACCGGGGGCCTCGGTCGTGAGGGTTGCCAGCAGCGCGTCGCGCATGGCCTCATATTTGGTACGGTTCACGCGAGTGACGTGGTGCGGCGCGTTGATATTTTGAACCTCGATCTTGTCGCCTGCCATGGGCACTCTCCTTTTCAGCCGGAAGGAAACACCAGATCGCTGCCAATCAGCAAGAGGCTCAGCAGGATCCAACTGGCAATCAGTGTCCAATAGAGGCCCGGATTGTCGGCGCGGGTGATCCGCTCGACAAAGAAGGTCTCGCGCGATTTGATCCCCGTGATGGTCCATGCCAGGAACAACACCCCCCATGCCCAGCCCCAGTCAAAGAGCACGGCGAGCACGATTGCGAATAGCCCCAGCAAGGTCTTCCACTTATTGGTGATTGCGGTCAGCCCAACAGCGTGTTCGCGCGCAAAGAACGCGGCACCGTCGGGATCGGTGGCCAGAAGCAGCGGGGGCGCGCCTTCGCGGTCTTCATAAAGAACCTTGCCGCCCTCGGCCTTGATGGCCTTGCGCGCTTTGCCAAGCGTGGGCACTGCGAAATGGACCGCCCAGAACTGGGCCTTGCCGCGCTTGCGTTCGGGCAGGGCCAGCAACTCGGCAATGGCCTCGCCTTCGGGCGCGCGGATCTGGTAGGTTTTCTGAACGCTCAGATTGCGTTTGATGTGCCAGCCAAAAATCGCCTCGTAGAACGGGATCACCGCTTTGGCGTCTGACACGTAAAGCCCATGCCAGATCGGCGCGCCCTTGGGGCCGGCTGTGCCGCGCTTGGTAAGGGCCGGTCCTTCGATCACCGTGAACCCCGCACCCAATGGATCGCGGATCAGCGCAATCCGGGTGTCGGGACCGTATTCCATCGGACCCAGCTCAACCGTGCCGCCGAGATCGGTGGCTTGGGCGGTGACGGCATCGATGCCTTCGACCTCGATATAGGGCATCCAGAAGCTTGGCAGGTCCATGTCTTGGAAGCGCGCGGACATTTCAAGCAGCCCCGCAAGCGCATTGCTTCCTGAACTGGCCAGAATGTAGGGAGACCCATCCGGGGCATTCATCTCGTCAAGACGCCAGCCGAGCACGGCGCAATAGAAACCACGGGCATTCTGGGGATTGAGCGTGGAGAGATCGCACCACACGAAGTCGCCATGGCTCATGGGGTTGCCTCTTGCGTGGGCCATTCAGTCTGACAGGTGTTCACTTCAATGATCATGGCTCAGCGTGCGCTAGACAGCGGTGTCACGCCAATTAAGAAAACCGTCTTGCCGCATTATACCTGAATTTCAACCGCAGTTGGGGCAGGCGCGCACCACATCAGGCGCGCGCCGCCTAATCTCTAGAGGTCTGGATAGATCGGAAATTTCGCGCACAGCGCTTCGACCTCGGCTTTCACCTTCGCCTCGACCGCCGCATTGCCCTCGGGACCGTTTGCGGCAAGACCATCGACAACCTCGACGATCCAGTCTGCGATCTGACGGAACTCTGCCGTGCCAAACCCGCGTGTGGTCCCCGCAGGCGAGCCGAGCCGGATCCCGCTGGTGATCGTTGGCTTCTCGTCGTCAAACGGGATGCCGTTCTTGTTCGTGGTGATATGCGCGCGGCCAAGGGCCTTTTCGGTGTCGTTGCCTTTGACGCCTTTGGGGCGCAGATCGACCAGCACCAGATGCGTGTCGGTGCCGCCGGTCACGATGTCCAAACCGCCTTTGACCAACTGATCACCGAGTGCTTGGGCGTTCTCGATGACCTGCGCGATGTAGTCGGTGAACTCAGGGCGTAGGGCTTCGCCGAACGCCACTGCTTTGCCGGCGATGACATGCATCAGAGGTCCGCCTTGGATGCCGGGGAAGATGGCGGAATTGAACTTCTTCGCCAGCGCCTCGTCATCCGTCAGGATCATGCCGCCGCGCGGGCCGCGCAGGGTCTTGTGGGTCGTGGTGGTCGCGACATGCGCATGCGGGAAGGGCGAGGGGTAGGCGCCCGTGGCCACGAGGCCCGCAAAATGCGCCATGTCCACAAGCAGATACGCGCCAACGCGATCTGCGATTTCGCGCATCTTGGCGAAATCGATGATGCGCGGGATGGCCGAGCCACCTGCGATGATCATCTTGGGCTGATGCTCGTCGGCGAGCGCAGACAACTGGTCATAGTCCAGATCGAGCGTATCGCGGCGCACCCCGTATTGGACGGCATTGAACCACTTGCCCGACTGGTTGGGCTTCGCGCCATGGGTCAGGTGACCGCCTGCATCGAGGCTCATGCCCAGAATGGTGTCGCCGGGCTGCAAAAGCGCCTGGAACACGCCTTGGTTGGCTTGGCTGCCGGAGTTCGGCTGCACATTCGCGAACCCGCACCCAAACAGTTGCTTGGCGCGGTCGATGGCGAGGTTTTCCGCCACGTCCACATACTGGCACCCGCCATAGTAGCGACGACCCGGATAGCCCTCGGCATATTTGTTGGTCATGACGCTGCCTTGGGCTTCCATGACGGCGGCGGAGACGATGTTCTCGGACGCGATCAACTCGATCTCGTCACGCTGGCGACCCAGCTCGGACGTGATGGAGCCGAAGATTTCCGGATCGCTCTCGGCGAGCTTGTCGGTGAAGAAACCGGAAAATTTGGCTTTGGGCGCATTCATCGTAGGGGCCTCCTATGGGCAAGGCGTGCAAGGTTGCTGGGGGATGTAGAGCAATTCGCGCAATCTCAAAAGTCCTCAAAGCGGCATAATGATCATGAGCAGAGGCATCGCAGCGTTCTTTCAGCGGCTTGTGTTTCGTTTGTGCGGCGGTGCAGGGTGAACTGGACCCGCCCCTCGCCCCAAGGCCGCTATGCCCATACGTGACCAAATTGCTTTTCTCGCCTCGCCCGCGCCGATTGCGCAGGATGCCTTGCGTGCCCTGACGGGGCGCTACGGCCAGTGTGCGCCGGAAGCGGCCAACGTGATTGTTGCGCTGGGCGGGGATGGCTTCATGTTGCAGACCTTGCACGCGACCCAAGCGATGCCCGCGCCAGTCTATGGGATGAATTGCGGCACCATCGGCTTTTTGATGAACGAATACGCCGAGACGGGTTTGACTGCGCGTTTGGATGCGGCGCAGGAGGAGGTGATCAACCCCCTGCGGATGCTCGCGATCACCGCCGATGGCACCCGCCATGAGGGTCTCGCGATCAACGAGGTGTCCTTGCTACGCGCTGGACCTCAGGCGGCCAAGTTGCGCATCAGCGTCGATGGGCGCGAGCGGATGCCGGAGCTTGTGTGCGACGGGGCGTTGGTGGCGACGCCTGCGGGATCAACGGCTTACAACTATTCCGCCCACGGCCCCATCCTGCCGATTGGATCGGATGTGCTGGCCCTGACGGCAATGGCGGCGTTTAGGCCCCGGCGCTGGCGTGGGGCCCTGTTGCCCAAAGCCGCGAAGGTGCGCTTTGACGTGCTGCAACCGGGCAAGCGTCCCGTCATGGCGGAAGCGGATTCGGTGTCGGTGCCCAATGTCGTGTCGGTCGAGATCGAGAGCGAGCCGGGCATTGCGCACCGTATTCTCTTCGATCCGGGCCACGGGCTTGAGGAGCGGCTGATCAACGAGCAGTTCACGTAAGCGGTGCGTGCAGTTTTGTTTTGGCGGTGATGATCCCACCGCGATTGCCGATCTCGAGGCTGCCATAACGCTCGGCAAATTCTGGGGGCAGCGGGCGGTCGCCCGGCATAGACAGCCACAGCCGGAGCAGGTGTCGCTGCTTGTCCGGGTCTGGCCAGTCGGTAAAGCCGGTCCGGTCGTGAAGCTGGGTGTGGTTGTAGACGAACTGCATGTCGCCGGGCTGAAGCTGCATTTCGAAGTGCAAGGCTGGATTATTGGCGAGGGTGTCGAACAGGTCGAGCGCCTCGATATGTTCGGGGCTGAGCCGCATCGCTTCTGCAAAACGTTGAGCACTGTCGATATATTGGCGCTGATAGAACACCGTCAGATGGCCCGCGTGCCAACTGAGCGGCGGGATTTGCATGAACGGTTTTGCGCCCACGGGCACCTCGCCACGCCGATCTGTGGCGATGGGGTCGAAGAGCAGGGATAGCAGATCTGGACGCTCGGCCCGCATCCGGTTGTAGATCGACAGGGCCGAGACGAGCAACGATTGCCCGCCTTGCTGCGCATCTTGCAAGCACAACAGCCCGACAACATCGGCGCTGTCGGTGTGAAAGGTCTGGCGTGCGCTGGTCTGGTAAATGCGGGTCTTGGGATCGTCGGCACGCGCCCCGGTATCGCGCACATGGCCAAGAATATGCCCCGCTGCGTTCTGACTGCGCGCACGGCCTAGATGTGCCCCTATTCCGCAGAAGATCGTGGCGGCGGTTTTGGTGTCGTATGCCTTGGTGGGAAGCCCCCGGATCACCTCGACCCCGACCCCGTGTAGCAGCGTGTCGCTCAGATGCGCGAGATGGGCGTCGAAATGGGCGAGTGGAAAATCGGCACGGGTGATCTCGCCTATGTCTTTGCCGAGCGACGCAAAATGAACAGCAGCGGCTTCAAGATCCGCGATATCGGCTTGTGTCAGGTGATAGAGCCACCGTTCCGGTGCACAGCGCATTTCGTCCCCGGTCCACGCGGCGGGTCCGTCAAATTGTTCAGGAAGGGAGGAAGGCAAGTCCATGGGCCCACGATGCGCAGCGCTCAGGGCTTTGTCCAGTTCTCGCGCTTACGGTAGATCGTCGAGGGCGACAGATCGAGCACACGCGCGGCCTTCGGTATCGAACCGCCATGCTGCGCGATGGTTTCTTCGATGACCAACTGTTCGATCTCGGCCATGGTGCGCCCGATCAGGCCGTTGAGGGTGACATTTGGTTTTGGCGCGATGACGGCGTCAGGCCGTATATCTTGGCGGGTGGTTTCGCCGTGGTGCATGATCTCAAGCGGCAACATGGCCCCGGTCACAACGGGACCGTCGTTCAGCACAACAATGTTGCGTAACACATTGAGCAATTGGCGCACATTTCCGGGCCATGGCAACGTGCGGAACAAGTCTTGAACTTCTGGCGCGAGATCCACGAAGCTGCGACCTTCCTCAGCGCTGAACCGGGCAAGCGCGTCGCGAGCGATCAAGATCGCGTCCTCACCGCGCTCGCGCAAGGGCGGCAAATGAATGGGCACGACTTGCAGGCGGAAATAGAGGTCTTCGCGGAAGCGACCTTTGCGGACCTCCTCCAGCGGGTTGCGGTTGGTCGCGCAGATGATCCGAACATTAACTTTGCGGGGGCGGGGTGCGCCGACAGGCTGGATCGTGGACGTCTGAAGAAACCTGAGCAGCTTGGTCTGCAAGTTCAGATCCATCTCGCAGATCTCGTCCAAAAACAGTGTGCCACCATCCGCGGCCGCCGCTGCCCCCGGTTTGTCTTGGATCGCGCCGGTGAACGAGCCCTTGAGGTGACCAAACACCTCCGATTCCAGCAAGTCGGTTGGGATTGCCCCGCAATTTAACGGCACAAACGGTTTATCAGCGCGGTTCGAGGTGTCGTGCACAGCTTGGGCGCAGACCTCCTTGCCGGTGCCGGATTCGCCCGTAATGAAGACCGTTGCCATAGACCGGCTGACCGACACGATCCGCTGGTATATGTCTTGCATTGGGCCTGACATGCCGATGAACCCGTTGAGCGCAGGGCTGCTTGGGGGGACGGCGGCTGAAGTCGTGCCGGGCGCATAATCACTCAGGGCGTTGTCAACGGCAGACAAAAAGCGGGTCTCGTCAAAAGGTTTGACCAGAAACTCGTAGGCTCCAAGGCGCATCGCCTCGACCGCTTTGTTGATGGACCCGTTGGCCGTCACAACCACAACGCGCGTCTCAGGCCGCTTGGACAGAATTTCGGACATCAGGTCCAGCCCGTCGCGGTCCGGCAACATCAGATCAAGGATCACGACAGGCGGCTGCATTTGGCGAAACTTTTCTGCGCCCTCCGCGGCGTCGGATGCGCTTTGCACCCGGTGGCCACCATTGCGCAGCACAGAGGCATAGACCAGCTGCAAGCTGGCGGTGTCTTCGATCAACAGGATTTCGGGCGCGGTCATTCAGGATCGTCCATCGACTTGAGCTTATCGGTGAGGCGCAGCAGAACGGCCTGGGTCATTTCTGTCGTTTCGCGGCACAGCGCGCGCAGATGAGGCGCATCGCTGCGATGTGCGGAACTGTTGAGGGCAACGGCAAGGCGATGCAAAGGATGTGCCCCGATTGCCCCCGCAAGCGAGATCAAAACATGTGTCTCGGCGCGAATTGTATCTTTGTCGCTGGCAGGGCAGGCAACGGCAAGGTGATTGCGGACACGGTCGAGATCGGCCTTGAGGCGGGTTAACAGCTCGCGTGCGGTGTCAGGGCCTGCGATGCTCAAAAGCTCGGTCATGCGATTGCAGTCTAGGATCGGCGTGCTCAAATCGATCGTGGGGAGCGCCATTTGGTTCGGATCCGATAGCGGAATGCGCTCGACGTGATCGACGAGCGCGCGTCCGAAGGTTTCGACGCTCATGATGGGTTTGGCGATGATGCCGTCGGCCCCGGCGGCGTAGATCGCATCTCGGTCGGTTTTAAGCACATAAGCCGTGAGCGCGATCAAAGGCAGGCGACGTGCACCATCGGGGCCAGCGCGCACGGCCCGGATCACATCGATGCCGTTCAGGAGAGGCATTTCGATGTCTATGAGGGCAAGGTCGAAATGCTCGCGCTCGATCCAGTTCAGCGCCACAACGCCATCGGGCGCGATCTCGTATTCAGCGCCGAGCGTTTCCAGCATTTGGGCCGTCAGCAACTGGTTGGTCTCGTTATCCTCGGCCACAAGGATTTTCACGCCCTTGAGATCGGGCAGGCCGGTGTCGTCGCTTTCAGACAAGTGCGGTGGCATCCATGCGGCACGCGGCAAGATCAATGTGACTTCAGCCCCACCGTTCTCGCCATTGCTGACGCTGAGTTGCCCGCCCATGCGGTCAGCCAAGTCCTTCGCAATATGCAACCCCAGTCCCGTACCGGGATGCAACGATCCTTCCGGCCGGCCCGCATATTGGAACAGGTGCCCTAGGGCCGCATCCGAAAAGCCGGGCCCGTCGTCACTGATGCGCAAGCGCAACTCATCGTGCTCCAAGCGGTCCACGCTCAGGGTGACCCCTTCTTGGCCCGCATATTTCACGGCGTTGCTCAGCAAGTTTGATAAGATACGGTCGACCGCCATGCGATCTACGCAAATGATGCGCGGCAGGTCCTTCGCAGCATCTATTTTGAGGGCCATACCACTGGCGCTCGCCCGCCCGGACCAGCGCATTTCCAGATCGTGGATAAAGCGCTCTAAGTTCAGGTTTGACAACGGCTTGGCCGTGGCCACCGGCACGTCATACATGCCGGTCAGGGCCTCTTCGAGCAGCCGTGCCAACCCCTCGCCGGAGCTGCGCACCCGGTCGATCTGGGCGCGCAATTCAGGGTCAAGATCAGCGCCATCCAGCAGACGCAGCCCGCCCAACACGTCCGACATGGCAGCCCGCACATCGTGGGTCAGCATCGAGACGCGTGCATCATGCGTGCCGGGCGTGCGGTGTGCCATCGTGGATGCACCCTGAACTGAAGCCACACATGCGCAGAGCGCCCCATGTGGCATTATTTGACGTTGCGTAAGGCGTATCAGCTTCGCGCAAAGGTTGAGCGAGCCCTGTCTATCCGAACAACTTTACCGAGAAAACCTAGCTAAAAGGTTAGGTCTATCAGGATTTTGGATACCCTAGGGTTGCGAGTGCTGTCTGGATTTCGCCCAAGATAGCAGGATCATCAATAGTCGCAGGCATCTTGTAGTCCAAGCCATCTGCGATCTTGGCCATGATTCCGCGCAAGATCTTGCCAGACCGCGTCTTGGGCAAGCGGTCCACGACCACCGCCAGTTTGAACGCGGCGACGGGGCCGATCTGGTCGCGCACCAAGGCCACGCACTCTTTGACGACCTCGGCCTCGGTCTTTTTCGATCCTTTGTTCAGGCACAAGAACCCCATCGGCAGCTGACCTTTCAGATCATCCGCCGCCCCGATCACCGCGCATTCGGCGACGTCCGGATGGCCTGCCAGCACCTCCTCCATCGCCCCCGTGGACAGGCGGTGGCCCGCGACGTTGATCACGTCATCGGTGCGCGCCATGATGTAGAGGTAGCCGTCCTCGTCTTTGTAGCCCGCATCGCCGGTCTCGTAATAGCCGGGGAAGGTGTTCAGGTAAGATTTGCGGAACCGGTCTTCGGCATTCCACAGCGTCGGCAGGGTCGAGGGCGGCAAGGGCAGTTTGACCGCAATCGCGCCGAGCTCGCCCGCAGGCATCTCGTGCCCGCCCTCGTCGAGGATTTGCACATCGTAGCCGGGCATCGGCACGGAGGGCGATCCGATCTTGACCGGCAACTGCTCGATCCCAAGCGGGTTCGCGGCGATGGCCCAAGCGGTTTCCGTCTGCCACCAATGGTCGATCACCGGCACGCCCAGCTTGGCTTGCGCCCATTTGATCGTGTCGGGATCTGCGCGCTCGCCTGCGAGGAACAGCGATTGCAGCGAGGACATGTCGTAGTCCCCGATCAACTCGCCCTCGGGATCGTCGCGCTTGATGGCGCGGAACGCGGTGGGTGCTGTGAACAGGCATTTGACGTTGTGATCCTGGATCACCCGCCAGAAGGTGCCCGCATCAGGCGTGCCGACGGGCTTGCCTTCGAACACAATCGTGGTGTTGCCGTGGATCAGCGGCGCGTAGCAAATATAGCTGTGGCCCACGACCCAGCCCACATCGGACGCCGCCCAGAACACCTCGCCGGGATCCACGTCGTAGATCGCTTTCATCGTCCAGTTGAGCGCCACCAGGTGCCCGCCCGTGTGCCGCACAACGCCCTTGGGCGCGCCGGTGGTGCCGGAGGTGTATAGGATATAGGCCGGATGATTGCCCTCGACGGGCACGCACTCGGCCGGGGTCACGCCATATTGGACGGCGTGCCAATCGTAATCGCGACCCTCGTCGAGATGGGCGACTTCCTGCTCGCGCTGGAAGATGACCGTGAAGTCGATCTTATGCGTCGCTTGTTCAATCGCATCATCCAGCAGCGGCTTGTAATGCACCACGCGCCCGGGCTCGATCCCGCAGGAGGCTGCGATGATGCATTTGGGGGCGGCATCGTCGATCCGCACGGCCAGCTCGTGTGCCGCAAAGCCGCCGAACACGACCGAGTGGATCGCCCCGAGGCGCGCGCAGGCCAGCATCGCTTCCAGCGCTTCGGGCACCATGGGCATATAGATGATGACGCGGTCGCCCTTCTCGACGCCCTTGGCGCGCAAGGCTCCGGCGAGGCTGGCCACGCGCGTTTGCAGCTCGGCGTAGGTGATCTTGTGGACGGAGTTGGTGACGGGGCTGTCATGGATGATTGCGACACGGTCGCCATTGCCCGCCTCGACGTGGCGGTCCACGGCGTTGTAGCAGCCATTGACCATGCCATCGGCGAACCACTCATACAGCGGGGCATTCTCGTCGCTGAGCGCTTTGGAGGGGGGGCGGTCCCAGTCGATGGTCTCGGCCTGCTGCATCCAGAATGCCTCTGGGTCTGCTTTCCAGCCTTCGTAAATCTTGGCGTAGCTCACGGTATGTCCTCCCTGGTTCCCCTTGGGTAATTTCCTATCGCTTTGTCGGGGGCTTGGGCAATATGCTGTTGGGGTCGCAGCTTGGGAGATGTCGGTGCGTGTAGGTTTGGGTATTGGTCTGTGGATGCTGACGGGGGGCGCGGGTTACGCCTGCTCGCCCATCGAGCTTGACGCCTGCGCGGTGTCCCAGCCCGTTGACGCCGGCCTGCTGGCCCCGTTCGAGGCGATCTGCCCGGAGGGGCTGCATATCGAAGAATTCGCGGTCACGGCGGGGACGGCTTGGGTGGGACTGCGGGCGGAGGTCTGGGTGCTCGACCCCGCGCAGATGACCTGCAAGGGGGCCGCTGTGTGTGCGGGCGAGGCGTGCGCGCCGATGCTGTCGATGCGCAAGGCGGGGTGCGAGGGTGGGGCCGCGTGCTGGACGCGGGAGGTGCGGCGCGAGGAGCTGGTCCCCGCGCCTTGAAGTTACCCGTAATGCGACACCGGTGTTCCGGCCAGCGCGCTGATGTTCAGCAAGCCCCGCGCGGTGATCGACGGCGTCACGATATGCGCCTTGTTGCCCATCCCCATCAAGATCGGACCGACCTCTAGACCGTTTCCGCGCATTTTCAGGATATTGCGCGTGGCCCCGGCGGCGTCCGTGTTGGCGAAGATCAGCACATTGGCCGCCCCTTTGAGGCGCGAGCAGGGCAAGTAGCGCTCGCGCAGCTCGGGGTCGAGCGCACTGTCCACATGCATCTCGCCCTCATAGACGAAATCCACACCGGCTTGATCCAGCAGCTCCAACGCATCCCGCGCGGTGCGACCCGACGGGCTGTCGGAGGTTCCCGAATTGCGAGCCGGAGCAAAGTGGCGACCTTCGGCTCCAACCCGAAGCGGCGCACGTGGCGCGCGGCTGCGATGGCGGTTTCCATCACTTGGGTCGGCGTGGGTTGGGCGTGAATATGCGTGTCGGCGATGAACAGCGGGCCTTGTTCCAGCACCATCAGGGACATCGCGCCCACGGGGTGCAGTTTGCGTGATCCGAGCACCTGTTGGACGTAGTTCAGGTGCCACAGGTACTGCCCGAAGGTGCCGCAGATCAGGCTGTCGGCCTCGCCGCGCTGGACCATGATCGACGCAATCGCGGTGGTGTTGGTGCGCATGATCGCGCGGGCCAGATCGGGGGCGACGCCGCGCCGGGACATGATGGAATGGTAGGTGTCGACGTAATCGCGGTAGCGCGGATCGTTTTCGGGGTTCACCAGTTGGAAGTCTCGGCCGGGGCGAACGGGCAGGCCCGCACGCTCGGCCCGCGCTTCGATCACGTCGGGACGGCCGATCAGGATCGGAATATCGGTGGTTTCTTCCAGCATGGTCATGGCGGCGCGCAGCACGCGCTCATCCTCGCCCTCGGCAAACACGATGCGGCGCTCGGCACTCGCGGCGGCGTCGAACACGGGGCGCATGATCAGCGCGGATTTGAAGACCGACCCGTCGAGGCTGTCTTTATAGGCGGCCAAATCGTCCAGCGGGCGCGTGGCAACGCCGGTCTCCATCGCGGCCTTGGCGACGGCGCTGGCGACCACGCCCATCAGGCGCGGATCGAAGGGCTTTGGGATCAGGTATTCAGGGCCGAAGGTCATCTGCTCGCCCTGATAGGCGGCGGCGGCTTCGGCTGAGGAGGTGGCGCGCGCCAACTCAGCGATCCCGTCGATGCAGGCCAGCTGCATCTGGTCGTTGATCTCGGTTGCGCCTACGTCGAGCGCACCGCGGAAGATGAACGGGAAGCACAGTACGTTGTTGACCTGATTGGGATAATCGGTGCGGCCCGTGGCGACGATGGCGTTGGGCGCGACCTCTTTGACCAGTTCCGGCAGGATTTCAGGCGTTGGGTTGGCGAGCGCGAAGACCACGGGCGCGTCGGCCATTTTGCGCACCATGTCCTGGGTCAGAACGCCGGGGCCCGAGAGGCCAAGAAACAAGTCCGCGCCGTCGATCACGTCATCAAGGCTGCGCAGATCGCTGTTCTGGGCATAGGCGGCTTTCTGGGGGTTCATATCCTCGGTCCGGCCCTCATAGACCAGCCCGTGAATATCGCAGAGCCACACGTTTTCACGCTTCACCCCAAGTTTCAGGAGCATGTTCAGACAGGCAATCCCGGCCGCGCCGCCACCGGTCGAGACGATCTTGATGTCCTCGAACTTCTTGCCTTGCACGCGCAGCGCATTTGTGGCCGCAGCGCCCACAACGATGGCCGTGCCGTGTTGGTCGTCGTGGAAAACTGGGATGCCCATCCGCTCGCGGCAGATCTTCTCGACGATGAAGCAGTCGGGGGCCTTGATGTCTTCGAGGTTGATGGCGCCAAAGGTCGGCTCCATCGCGCAGACGATATCGGCGAGTTTCTCGGGATCGCTCTCGTTCAGCTCGATATCGAAGCAGTCGATATTGGCGAATTTCTTGAACAGAACCGCCTTGCCTTCCATCACGGGCTTTGACGCAAGTCCGCCGATATTGCCCAGACCCAGCACCGCCGTGCCGTTGGTGACGACCGCCACGAGGTTGCCGCGCCCGGTATACTGAGCGGCGGTGGCGGGGTCGGCTTTGATCTCAAGACAGGCTTCGGCCACACCCGGCGAGTAGGCGCGCGCAAGATCGACTTGGTTCGCGAGCGGCTTGGTCGCACGGACCTCCAGTTTGCCGGGGCGCGGGTGCGAGTGGTAATAAAGTGCGGCTTGGCGCGCGTTGCTTGTCTTGTCGTCGGACATGGAAAACCCCTCCCTCGGGTATTGGTTTAACCTTAAACGACCCATCGGGCGGGTGAAAGAGTGTGCAAAACGTTAGCGTCTGACAGCCCGCTTGCATATTGTCGCAAGCCCTCGCACTGTGGTTTGAAAACAGGGGGGGTGCCCGATGTCTGGCTCTGAAATCCGCGCTGAGATCCGTCTACCGACGTCAGAGCTGCGCGATGATTTACCGTTCTACACCAAGACCTTGGGCTTTCGATTGGACATGATCTCCCCCGCCGATGATCCTCAGGTTGCCGTTCTATCAGGCCACGGCCTGCGCTTGCGTATCGAAAAGGGGGCCTCCGAAGCGCCGGGGACGCTCCGGCTTTTATGCGACGACCTCGATGCGGTTGCAGGCGGTGCGCGGGATCTGGTCGCGCCCAATGGCACGCGGATCGAGATCGACGCGTTGAACCCGCCGATGGTGCTGCCTGACACGGATCATGCCTTCGTGGTGCGCCGCCTTGCTGATCAGGCGCCTTGGGTGATTGGACGCGCGGGGATGGAGTACCGCGATCTGATCCCCTCGCGTCTCGGCGGGTCGATCATCGCGAGCCACATTCGCATCCCGGATGGCGGTCCGGTCCCGGACATGGTGCATTTTCACAAAGTGGGGTTCCAGTTGATCTTCTGCCTGCGCGGCTGGGTCGATGTGGTCTACGAGGATCAGGGTCCGAAAATCCGCCTGAAGGCTGGCGATTGCTTCATCCAACCGCCCGAAATCCGCCACCGGGTGCTGGAGGCCAGCGATGGCATCGAGGTGATCGAGATCGGTGTGCCCGCCGAGCATGTGACCGAGATTGACCACGAGATGACCTTGCCGACGCCCGATCTGCGGCCCGGGCGGGAATGGGACGGCCAGCGCTTTGTGCATAATGTGGGCGGGGGGGCTGCGTGGCGACCGTTTCGCATTCCGGGGTTTGCCTGCCGGGATACGACGATTGCGCAGAACACGAAGGGGGTGGCCGGGGTTGAAGTGGTGCGCCCCGAAAGCAAGGCCCCGTGGACGCTGCATGACGGCGACATTCTGTTCACCTTCGTGATCTCGGGCACGATGACATTGCATGGCGCGGGCAAAGCGCCCTTCGCGCTGAGCGCCGGCGATGCCTTTGTGATCCCGCCTGGATTTGCGACGCGGTATGCAGACCCAAGCGCGGATTTGGAGCTGTTGGAGGTGGCGTTGCCCGCCCCTGTCGTCACGCATGTGGTGGATGCGCCGAAGGTGAGTATTTAGGGCAAGAAAGAGCCAAGCCGCGCGCCCTTGCGCGAGGGGGGCGTTTAGCGGCACTCTGCCCCGAAATGGAGAGCTGCCCCATGTCCTTAAAAGATGCTGCCCGTGCCGTGCGTGAAAACGCGTATGCGCCATACTCGAACTTTCAGGTGGGGGCCGCGATCCGCACATCCTCCGGCGAGGTTTATGCCGGATGCAATGTCGAGAATGTCGCCTATCCCGAAGGCACCTGCGCGGAAGCGGGTGCGATTGCGGCGATGGCGGCGGCGGGCGCGCGCGAGATTGTCGAGGTCTATGTGATCGCAGGCAGCCCCGCGCCGGTGCCGCCTTGTGGGGGATGCCGTCAGAAGCTGGCCGAATTTGCCAAGGGCGATGTGAAGGTCACCATGGCGACGATGGGCGGGGCCGAGACGGTCACCACCGTGGCCGACCTGCTGCCCGGAGCCTTCACCCAAGCCCATATGGACTGATGGACGCCCGCGCGATCATTGCAAAGGTGCGCGACCGCGATCCGCCCAGCCGGGACGAGTTGCTGTGGTTCGCCTCCGGCCTTGCCACGGGCGAGGTGACCGATGCCCAGGCCGGGGCCTTTGCCATGGCCGTCGTGCTGAACGGGTTGGGCGAGGCGGGGCGCGTGGCGCTGACCGAAGGGATGCGCGACAGCGGCGATATTATGGCGTGGGATCTGCCGGGGCCTGTGGTCGACAAGCACTCCACCGGCGGCGTGGGCGATACGGTATCGCTGTTGCTGGCCCCGGCGCTGGCGGCTTGCGATGTGTTCGTGCCGATGGTGTCAGGCAGGGGGCTTGGGCATACCGGCGGGACGCTCGATAAGCTCGATGCGATTGATGGGTATCGCTCGGAAGTCAGCGCCTCGACCTTTCGGCGGGTGGTCAAGGAAACGGGGGCTTGTATTGCCGGGGCCACGGGCAAGATCGCGCCTGCGGATAAGCGGCTCTACTTGGTGCGGGATGTGACCTCGACCGTGGAAAGCGTCGATCTGATCACCGCCTCGATCTTGTCGAAGAAGCTAAGTGCGGGCCTCGATGCCTTGGTGATGGACGTCAAATGCGGGTCGGGCGCGTTCATGAAAACGCCCGAGGATGCGCGGGCCTTGGCGCAAGCGCTGGTCAGCACCGGCAATGGCGCGGGCTGCAAGACCTGCGCTTTGATCACCGATATGTCCCAACCGCTGGCCCCGGTGGCGGGCAATGCGCTTGAGGTGGCGGAGGTGCTTTACTGCCTGCGCGGCGAGGGCAATGCCGACCGGATGGTGGACGTGACCTGCGATCTGGGCGGGGCGCTGCTGGCGTCCATTGGCGCGGCCTCGACCGAGGCTGAGGGGCGCGACTGGATACGTGCCGCGATGGACCGGGGCTTTGCCGCCGAGCGGTTTGGCAAGATGGTCGCCGCGATGGGCGGGCCGTCGGATATCATCGAGAACGGCTTGGCGCGTTTGCCCGAAGCGCCCGTTGTGGTCGAGGTGACCGCCGGGATGACGGGCGTGGTGCAGCGGATTGACACCGAGGCGCTGGGCCAGATCGTGGTGCATCTGGGCGGCGGACGGTTGCGCGAGGACGACAAGTTGGACCTGTCGGTGGGGCTGTCGGACCTGCTGGGCGTGGGCGATGAGGTCGAGGCGCAATCGCCGCTCGCGCGCATTCATGCGTCCTCGGAAAACGCGGCGGAGGCGGCGGCGAAAGCCCTGCGGACGGCCTACGCGATTGGCGAGGACGCAGATGCGCCGCCTTTGATATTGGAGCGGATTGGATGAGCAGAGCCTTCTTGATCGTCATGGACTCGGTTGGCTGCGGTGGCGCGCCGGACGCGGATCAGTTCTTCAATGGGACCGTGCCGGATACCGGGGCCAACACGCTGGGCCATATCGCGCAGGCCTGTGCGGAAGGGCGCGCGGAGGACGGGCGCTCAGGCCCGTTGCGGATGCCGAACCTTGCGGGGTTGGGGCTGGGGGCTGCGGTGAAGGCGGCGAGCGGGACGGATGCGCCGGGGTTGGACGCGGTGCCGACGGGTCTTTGGGGCGCGGCGACGGAGGTCTCGCGCGGCAAGGATACGCCCTCGGGCCATTGGGAGATTGCGGGCGTGCCGGTGCCGTGGGACTGGACCTATTTCCCCGATACCTCGCCCGCGTTTCCGCCCGATCTTATGGCCTATGTTGCGCAAGCCGCTGGCACCGAAGGCACGCTTGCCAACACCCATGCCAGCGGCATCCCGGTGATCGAGAAATTTGCCGAGGAGCACCTGCGCACCGGCTGGCCGATCTGTTATACGAGCGCGGATAGCGTGTTCCAAATCGCGGCGCATGAGGAGGCCTTTGGCCTCGAGCGCCTTCTGAAACTCTGCGCCGACATTGCCCCGCATCTACATGCCATGAAGGTCGGCAGGGTCATCGCACGACCTTTCGTGGGCACCCTGCAAGACGGGTTCCAGCGCACCGCGAACCGCCATGACTACGCCATTGCACTCCCCTCGCCCTGCTTGACCGACTGGGCCAAGGATGCCGGGCGCGAGGTTCTGGGGATCGGCAAGATCAAGGACATCTTCTCGGGCCAAGGCATCACCCGCGCGGTCAAGGGCAAGGATGCGGTGCTGTTCGATCATCTGGTCGAGGCGGCGCGCGATATGCCCGAGGGCAGTTTGACCTTCGCCAATTTCGTCGAGTTCGACACGCTCTATGGTCACCAGCGCGATGTGTCGGGCTATGCACGCGCACTCGAATGGTTCGACAGCCGCTTGCCCGAGGTCTTCGCCCATCTGCGCCCTGATGATCTGGTGATCTTCACCGCAGACCATGGCAACGATCCCACATGGGTCGGCACCGATCACACCCGCGAGCGGGTGCCTGTGGTGGCTTATGGCGCAGGGCCGCGCGAGATCGGGCTTGTGGGGTTCGCCGATATTGCCCATAGCATCGCGGCCCATCTGGGGCTGGACGCGCAAGGGCAGGGGAGCAGTTTTTTATGACAGCCACGGCAGATATTCCGAAGGTAGAGTTGCATCTTCACCTCGAAGGGGCCGCGCCCCCGGCGTTCATCCGTAGCCTCGCCAAAGAGAAGCACATCGATATCTCCGGCATCTTCAACGAACGTGGCGGCTACAAGTTCGAAGGCTTCGTCCCGTTCCTGCGCACCTACGAGGCCGCGTGCACCGTCCTGCAAACCCCGCGCGATTTCTACCGCCTGACCAAGGCCGTGCTGGAGCAATCCGCCTCCCATGGTGTGATCTATTCTGAGGCCTTCATCAGCCCCGATTTCTGCGGCGGCAATGATGTGGAGGCGTGGAAAGACTATATGGCCGCGATGCAGGAAGCCGCCGCCGAGGCGGAAGCGAGCGACGGCATCATCCTGCGCGGGGTGCTGACCTGCATTCGCCACGAAGGGCCTGAGACCGCCAAGCTGGCCGCGAAATGCGCGCAGGAAACAGCCGGAGACTGGCTGGTGGGTTTTGGGATGGGCGGCGACGAGAACCAGTTCGAGCAGGCCGATTTCAAATACGCCTTCGAGATGGCGCGTGAGGCGGGCTTGCGCCTGACCAGCCATGCGGGCGAATGGGGCGGCCCAAAAGAAGTGCGCGACGCGGTGGAGCATCTGGGCGTCGAGCGGATTGGCCACGGCGTTCATGCGATCCAGGATATGGGGCTGGTCGAAGAGCTGGCCGAGAAAGAGATCGTGCTGGAGGTCTGTCCGGGATCAAATGTGGTGCTGGGCGTGGTCAAGCGCTGGGCCGACCACCCGATCGAGCGGTTGCGCAGCGAGGGCGTCAAAGTCACCGTCTCGACGGATGATCCGCCGTTCTTCCACACCACCATGAGCTATGAATATGACATGCTGGCCGAGACCTTCGGCTGGGACGAGGCGCGGTTTGCGGAAGTAAACCGGACCGCTGCCGAGGCCGCCTTTTGTGATGATAAGACCCGCGCGCGGGTGCTGAAGAAACTGGAGACCTAAGCCATGACCATGCCCCATTGCACCGTCGTCGATCACCCGCTGGTGCAGCACAAGCTGACCCTGATGCGCGACAAAGCCACGCCCACATCCGAGTTTCGTCGCCTGCTGAAAGAGATCGCAGCGCTGCTGGCCTATGAGGTCACGCGCGAGTTGGCGATGAAGCAGGTCGAGATCGAAACACCCGTGCAGATGACGACCGCCCCCAAGCTCGACGGCAAGAAGATGGCGCTGATCTCGATCCTGCGGGCGGGCAACGGGTTGCTGGACGGGGTGATGGAGTTGATCCCGAGCGCGCGGGTCGGCTTCGTGGGCCTCTACCGCGATCCTGAGACCCTGCAACCGGTGGAGTATTACTTCAAAGTGCCCGACGCACTGGATCAGCGGCTGGTCATCGCGGTCGACCCGATGTTGGCAACCGGCAATTCAAGTGCGGCCGCGATCACCAAGCTGAAAGAGGCCGGGGCGACGAATATCCGGTTCTTGTGCCTTTTGGCGGCGCCCGAGGGCGTGGCGCGGATGAAAGAGGCACACCCGGATGTTCCAATTGTGACAGGATCAGTGGATAGTCACCTGAATGACCATGGATATATTGTGCCAGGACTAGGGGATGCGGGCGACCGCCTCTATGGCACCAAATAAGGTATCCACAGCCTTTACAGACAGATTTCGGCAAGGCATCCTGTGGGGTAACGATTCTCGGGGGATAGTCATGTTTGGTAAGTCGACAGTTTCAGTAGTCATCCTAAGCGCGGGCCTGTTTGCTAGCCCGGCCCTGGCCAACACCGTGACCCCTGCCGAAATGCCGCCCGCGAATTATGCGGCCTCGCAATATGTTGACAGCAAGGGCTGCGTGTTCGTGCGCGCCGGGGCTGCGGGCAATGTGACTTGGATCCCCCGCATGGACCGGGCCCGCAGCCATATCTGCAACGCGCGCCCCAGTGCCGTGGCCCGCGCTCCGCAAGCCACCACGCAAGGCGTGCGCACCGCGGCTTCGGCGGCAGCACCCGCACCCGCAGCCCCGGCGCGCACCATTTTGCGCAGCAGCCAGACCCGCTTGCCGACCACGATTGCGGTGACCACGCCGACGACAACGAACCTGTTGATCGGCAGCACACGGAGCACGCGCACAACGACGACGACCGTGGCCACCAACCGCGTGCCCTTGACCACGACGAGGACAACGCCGCGCGCTTCGACCCAGCATCAGCAAGCCAGCTCGTGCACCGGTGCCTCGGCGCTCAGCCGTCAGTATATCAACCACGGCCAGCACGGCCCGGTGCGCTGCGGCCCACAGCCGGTGCATCCCATGGATGTGCATCGCCCGAACGGGGCGCGCCCGACCGCGACGACCGGCGGCGTGATTGCGGCGACCTTGGGCCGACCCCCGTTTGAGGCGGTGAATGCCCAGCCGCGCACCCCTGCGGGCTACCGCGTGGCCTGGGATGACGGGCGGCTGAACCCGAACCGGGGCAACCGCGCCGCAACCCAAGTGGCCACGGCACCCCATGTGAACCGCACGGCCACCACCGTGTCGACCCGCAACGCACCCGCTGCGACGCGCGCTGCGGCAGCACCCGCGCCGCAAGGCCGCGTTTCGGTTTCGGTTGGTGTGGGCCACCGCTTCGTGCAGGTCGGCACTTACCGCGAGATGAACAACGCGCAGCGTGCCATCCGCGCTTTGCAGCAGCTGGGCCTGCCCGCCGCGCGCAGTGTCATCACCAGCCGGGGTCAAGAGTATCAGGTTGTTCTGGCAGGCCCGTATTCCAGCGCACAAAGCCTCGGCAACGCGCTGCACAAAGCGCGCCAAGCGGGCTTCCACGACGCGATCACCCGCCGCTAGAGGTCTTCGCAGACCGACTGCAATGTGACCCAGGAATTGTCCGGCAGTACGCTGGGCGAGGCCCCCGGTACATAGGGATCCCCTGAAATCAGCGCCGCCTGAATGTCGGGAGTGCCCATCAGCGTCTGTGCATAGGGCGTCGTTGGAATGCGGGCTGTGTCGAAGCTGGCGATCAGCGTGGCGGCGGAGGGCTGAAGCGGTGCGCGCGAGATCATCCGCTCGGCATGGCGTCTGAGGGCGGCATCGCTCATCTCGCCGGTGGCGAGGAACCGCAGGGTGTCGAAGGTGCCAGCATCGCGCAACAGCTCTGACAGCGGTGCGGCCTCTGCCGCGCGCGCGCGTTCTGCCACGACATACCCGGCCAGAACCTCGGGCGTGTCATAGGCGTCGATCAGCATCCGGTCGAGCAGGATGATCCCGCCCAGCAGATGTCCGCTCGCGCTGCTCCAGCGATCCAGCACGACCAGGCGCGGCGGCGTTGCGGGGGCTACCCGGCGTGCAAGTCGGCGCAGCTCGGCCACGCCCGCGCGCTCGCGGCAGGCGGTGCCGGACAGCTGCTCGACAAAGCCCAAGGCGCGCAAACCCAGCTCCACGCGTTTGGGCTGCGGGACCACGCGCTCGGCATGGGTGACGACGGCGCCCGGCAGCCAGAACACAGCGAGCCCCAGAAAGGCCGCCCCCATCGTCAGACCCGCCCACAGGCGCAGGCGTCCGGGTTTGGGGTCCTTGGCATGGACGGCGCTGCGGACCTGCTCGATCGCGGCGATCATGTCGTCATCGTCGATCTCAAGCGTCTCGCCTGCATCCGGACCGGGGGTGAAGAGGGCAGGGCGCGCGCCGGGGTTCTGACGCTCGATCGCGGGCAGGGACCAATGGCTGAGCGCGGTCTCTGACTTGTCGGCCACAACAAGCGAGGCATCGCCCAGAAACACGTAGACATCGCGCCGTTGCACGCCGGGGCCCGCGCGCCAAAGCCCGGTGCTTTCCAGTCTGATATAGGCGTTCAGCGCGGTCACGTTTGGACACGTCTTTTCTGCTCGGGTCTTTTTGTTGGGCTAAGCTACGCCAGGGAGGGGGGCGCGATCAACTGGGGTCTTGCGCACAAGGCTTGTCGGGGCAGCCAATCTGGGCGTAGAGGGGTTTATGACCGCGAAAAACCCCATCCTCACCGCCCTGGGCCTGATCACCATTGCCATGGTGGTCATCGGCTATATCGACAATTTCGTGCGCGTGCTGGCCGAGGATGCAGGGCTTTGGCAGTTCCACCTGATCCGCGCGCTTATGGTGGCGGTGATCCTGATCCCGATCCTGGCGCTGTGGAAACTGGATTGGCGTCCCAAGCGGATATTGCCGGTGACGGTGCGGTCCTGCCTTATCGCGGTTTCGATGTACCTCTATTTCGGGGCCCTTGGCGTGATGCCCGCAGCGCTTGCAGGTGCCGGGCTGTTCACCTCGCCGATCTGGGTTCTGGTGATCACCGTCCTGGTGTTCCGCCTGCGCGTCGGGGTGTTTCGCATTGCCGCTGTGGGCGTCGGTTTCATCGGTGTTCTGATGATCCTGCGGCCCGGCGACGGCGTGGGCCTTGAGGTCTTCATGCCGGTGATTGCCGGGGCGTTCTATGCCGCAGGCGCGGTCATGACCCGGCGGTATTGCGCGGAGGAAACGACAACGGCGCTGTTGGTCAATATGTTCGCGACCATGGGAGTGGTCGGTGTGGTCGGTTTGGCCGTCACGAGCCTGGCTGTGAACGGCGAAGGCTTCATGTCGATGGGCTGGCAACCGCTGACCGCGCAGTTCTTGTGGGTGACGTTGATGCAGGCCGTGGGCTCGCTTGTGGCGGTGGCCTGCATCGTGCGCAGCTACCAGATTGCCGAGCCGAGCTATGTCGCGGTGTTCGAATACCTGTTCCTGCTGTTCGCGGTGTTCTGGGGCTATGTGCTGTGGGGCGACTTGCCGGGCGTGCTGGGCTTTGCGGGGCTGGCGCTGATCATCGGGGCCGGGACGGTGATCGTGCTGCGCAGCGAACGGTCCGGGGCTTAGGATCAGGGCTGGCATACCCGAGAGGTCGGCGCGTTTTTGGGCGTATGCACAGCGGATATGCGGTCCTTGCCCTGATAAGACACGCGCGCGCGCCTTTCCGGACGCGCGGCACCTTGGGCAGTTGACTCGTCTGATGTGCAAGCAGATGGAGGCGCAATAGCAGATCTGCTCCCCTATACCCGAACTGGATTTTTCCGATGTCTAACCTGACCGCCGCCGGGCGCGCCGCAATCGATGATATTGCGCGGCGCTACGGCCTCTCCCATGACGCTGTCGAGGCGATGGCCCGTGCCGTTGCCAATGGCGGCGGGGGCATGGCGCAGTTCAACATTCCCGAGTTGGGCGGCAATGGCCAGTGGATGTCGGGCGGCATGACCATGGTGGGCGATATGTTCAACATGGGGCTACAGAACACCGTCTCGAACCTGTGCGGCGAGTTGTCGAACGCCATGGCGGGCGCTTTGTTCTTTGAGCAGCCGAAGGCGCCGATGGGCGGGTCGTCTGGATGGCCAGCCGAGTTGGGCCAGCCCGCCTCCACCGGTGGTCAGAACCAGGCGCGCTACGCGTATTTCCCGCAAGCCCGGCGCTTGGCCTTTGACTTTGGCGATGGCCGCCCGGTTGTTGTGCTGGATACCGGCGATCACCAGATCGGTGGGTTCAGCCAGCAACAATCGGGTCCGGGCGATCCGTTCATGGGCGTGTCGGTGTCCAGCCAGTTCGGCCAATACGCGCTGTCGTCGTTCCCACGTGTCGATGCGGCCGGCGCTGCGCCGCAACCTGTCCAGCAGACTGCGCCCGCGCCACAGGTGGAGCAGGTGCCTGAGCCGATTGTGCCGGTCCAGCCAGCTGCCCAGCCAACTGCCCAGACTGAGGCCCAATCTGGCACCGCGCCAAGCGGCATCGATGACATCATCGCCACGATCGAACGGCTGGCCAAGCTGCGCGATGCGGGGGCGCTGTCCGAGGACGAGTTTGCGGCCAAGAAAGTCGAGTTGCTCGAGCGGATCTAACGGCCTCGCTCAGCGGATACAAAAAAGGCCCCCAAAGCGGGGGCCTTTTTCATATGTACCAATGCGCCTCGATTACGCCGCCTTCGCCTCCGGCGCGAAGCGTTTGTAGAACCGTTGCGACTTGCCCGCCATTTCGCGCAGGAGGTCTGGGCAAGCGAAGCGGTCGCCATAGGCTTCGGTCAGCGCATCGCAGCGCTCGGCGGCGTAAGGCGTGCCGAGCATGTCGAGCCAGCTCAGCGGACCCCCGCTCCATGGCGCAAACCCCCAGCCGAGGATGGCCCCCACATCGCCTTCGCGGATGTCCATGAGAACACCGTCTTCGAGCGCGCGCACGGCCTCTAGGACTTGGGCAAACAGCAGGCGATGTTGCACCTCGATCAACTCGGGCTGCTCGTCTGCGACGGGGTATTGCGCTGCGAGGCCGGACCAGAGGCCTTGGCGTTTTCCCTTCTCGTCATACTCGTAGAACCCGGCGCCGACCTTTTTGCCCAGACGGTTCTCGTCGGCCATCCAGAAGATCACCTCGTCCACCGCCCCGTCCGGATAGGCATCGCCCATCGCGGCTTTGGTGGCCTTGGCGATCTTGACGCCCAGATCAATCGAGGTCTCGTCCACCAGCTGCAACGGCCCCAGCGGCATACCGACCAGCTTGGCCGCATTCTCGATCAGCGACGGCGACACACCCTCGGCGACCATGCGGATCCCCTCGTTGATATAGGGGATGATGCAGCGGTTGGCGTAGAAGAAGCGCGCATCATTAACCACGATCGGCGTCTTGCGGATCTGGCGCACGAAGTCGAGCGCTTTGGCCGTCGCCCGATCCCCGGTTTGCTTGCCCTTGATGATCTCGACCAGCAGCATCTTGTCCACGGGGCTGAAGAAGTGGATGCCGATGAATTGCTCAGGCCGCGCGCTGGCCTTGGCAAGCTCGCTGATCGGCAGGGTGGAGGTGTTGGTGGCGAAGATGCAGTCCTCGGAGACGACCGCCTCGACCGCCTTGGTGACGGTGGCCTTGATGGTGGGGTCCTCGAAGACAGCCTCCACGATCAGGTCGCAGTCTTTGAGCGCCTGATAGTCAGTGGTGGCCTCGATCAGCGAAAGCAGCGCCTCTTTCTTCTCAGGCGTCGAGCGGCGGCGGCTGATCGCTTTGTCCAGCAGCGCCTCGGAATAGGCTTTGCCTTTATCCGCGGCCTCCTGCTTCTGGTCGAGCAGCACAACCTCGATGCCCGCCTTGGCCGACACGTAAGCAATGCCCGCGCCCATCATGCCAGCCCCGAGGATGCCGACTTTCTTGACGGCTTGGCTGGGGACATCTGCGGGGCGGACGGCGCCTTTTTCCAAGGCGCCCTTGTTGATGAACAGCGACCGGATCATGGCGCTGGACGAGGGGTTGATGAGGACAGAGGTGAAGTGCCGTGCCTCGATCTTGAGGGCCGTGTCGAAGGGCACGAGCGCACCTTCGTAAGCTGCACTCAGCAACGCCTTGGCCGCCGGATAGACGCCCCATGTGTTGGCGTGGACCATTGCCGATGCGCCCACATAGGTCATGAAGCCAGCGGGGTGGTAGGGCGCGCCGCCGGGCATTTTGTAGCCCTTCTGGTCCCACGGCTTGACGATATCCGCATCAGTCGCCTGCAACACCCAAGCGCGCGCGGCGGCCAGGGGGTCTTCGGCAACCTCGTCGATCAGGCCCGCGGCTTTGGCTTTCTCAGGCGCGAGGGTCTTGCCTTCCAGCAGGTAGGGGCTGGCGGCCATTGCGCCCATCTTGCGCACGAGGCGTGTCGTGCCACCCGCGCCGGGGAAGATACCGACGAGGATTTCAGGCAGGCCGATCTTGGCCTTGGGGTTGTTGGCCGCAAAGATGCGGTGCGTGGCCAGCGGGATCTCGAACCCGATGCCAAGACCGGTGCCGGGCATGGCGCAGGCAATCGGCTTGCCGCCTTTGAGGGTCTTTGGGTCCATCCCGGCACGCTCGATCTTACGCAGGATGCGGTGGCCGTTCATGATGAAGTCAAACGTGGCCTGCTCGGGGTGCTCGCCGCCTTCGGCAGCGACGGCAGCGAGGACGTTGAGGTCCATGCCAGCCGCGAAATCGGGCTTGCCGGAGGTGATGACGATGCCTTTGACCGCGTCATCGGCGAGGCAATCGTCGAGCATGTCCTCGACGAGCGAAAACGCCTCGCGCGTCAGCACGTTCATGGGGCGGTCGGGGCAGTCCCAGGTGATGATGGCGGCGCCATCGGCGTGTTTTTCGAGTGTGAAATCAGTCATGTGTCAGACGTCCTTTCGAGGATATTCAGAGCCGTCGCGCCGCAAGTATCGGCGGGTGTCTCCGTCTTTGTGTGTGATGAGGTCGTGATCGCTGTAGTGGATCACGTCGGTGTCATGTCGCGTGCCGATGACCAGATATCGGACGGTCTGGTCGGTGCGGTTTGTCAGCTTGTGACCGACCCCAGACAGGGCGGGCCAGCAGACAGCGTCGCCCGGTTTTAGCTCGGTCTCGGTATCCTCGATCAGGGTGGGGTGCCCATCGAGGACGTAGATCATCTCGTCTTCGGTCTCGTGCCAGTGGCGCTCGCTCGAGGAGGAGCCCGGAGGCAGTTCCTCGATGAACGCGCCGAACTGAGACAGCCCGCCCGGATCAGACAGCAGGCGATAGCGATAGGGTCCAGCCTCGTTTCCGAGGATGGGATGCCCTTCGTCATCGCCCGCTTGATAGTCTGACCGAACGACAGGCATCAGACGCGCTCGATAATCGTGGCGGCACCCATCCCGGACGCCACGCAGAGCGTCGCAAGCCCGGTGCCTTTGCCGGTCCGCTCGAGCTCGTCCAGAAGCGTGCCGAGGATGATCGCGCCGGTGGCCCCCAACGGATGGCCCATCGCGATGGAGCCGCCATTTGGATTGACGCGTCCGTGGTCCACATCGAAGGCCTGCATGAAGCGCAACACGACGGAGGAGAACGCCTCGTTCACCTCGAACAGGTCGATGTCGTTGATGCTCATGCCACTGTCCGCGAGGATCTTTTGCGTCGCGGGCACCGGCCCGGTCAGCATGATCGTCGGATCGGTGCCGATCTTGCAGGTCGCGCGGATGATGGCGCGGGGCTTGAGGCCGTGCGCCTCGCCGAACTCTTTATTGCCAATGAGAATTCCGGCGGACCCGTCCACGATGCCCGACGAGTTGCCCGCGTGGTGGATGTGGTTGATCCGCTCCAGATGCGGGTAGCGCATGAGGGCGATCTTGTCGAAACCGGGCATGCTCTCGCCCATGTCCTTGAAGGAGGCCTTGAGCGCGCCGAGGCTTTGCATATCGGTGCCGGGGCGCATGTATTCGTCATGGTCGAGGATCGGCAGGCCGTTCTGGTCGCGCACGGTGACGACGGATTTGGCGAAGCGGTTGTCGGCCCAAGCGGCGGCGGCGCGGTTTTGGGACTCGACGGCGAGCGCGTCGGCGTCATCACGGCTGAACCCGTACTCGGTTGCGATAATGTCAGCGGAGATGCCCTGCGGCACGAAGTAGGTCTTCATCGCAATCGACGGGTCCACGGCAATCGCCGCTCCGTCACTGCCCATGGCGACACGGCCCATCATCTCGACCCCGCCTGCGATATAGGCTTGGCCTGCGCCGCCTTTGACTTGGTTCGCGGCGAGGTTCACGGCCTCAAGCCCGGAGGCACAGAAGCGGTTGATCGACAGGCCGGGGATGGATTGGTCGAGGTCCGAGGCCAGCACTGCCGTCCGCGCGAGGCACCCGCCCTGTTCGGCCACTTGGGTGGCGTTGCCCCAGATGACGTCCTCGACCGCGTGGCCTTCCAGACCGTTGCGTTCCTTGAGGGCGTTCAGCACCACGGCGGAGAGGCGCGCGGAGGTCACCTCATGCAAGCTGCCATCCTTGCGGCCCTTGCCCCGAGGGGTGCGGACGGTGTCGTAGATATAGGCGTCGGTCATGTTAGCTCCGATTGTCTTTGCCCACGGTTGGCGCGGGCAGCAGGTCATAAGGGTGTTTCCAGCCGGGGGTCTCGCTGAGGCGGGTCATCCAGGCGTCGATGGCGGGGAATTGGGTGCGGTCGAACCCGAAGGGCTCGGGGTAGTAGAGGTATCCGGCGCAGGAGAGGTCGGCGATGGTGACGGCCTCGCCGACGATCCAGTCGCGGTCCTTGAGGTGATCGTTGAGCACGGAATAGGCGGCGTGCAGGCGGCCTTTGGTGAAGGCGATGACTTCTTGCGGGCGCTTTTCCTCGGGCAGGAAGTTCATCAGGAACCGCAGCATCCCGGCTTGCGAGGAAAGCTTGTGGTTGTCCCAGAGCACCCAACGCAGAACCTCGCGGCGCGCCTCGGGGGTGTCGCCGGTCAGCTTGCCCGTCAGATGCACGATATAATCCTGGATCGCGCCCGATTGGGTCAGACGGTAGTCGTGATCGGTGTCGATCAGAACCGGGGCCTCGCCCATGGGGTTGATGTCGCGCTTGTAGGTCTCAGAGCGCGCCTCGCCGCCGAAGAAATCAACTGGCACGGCTTGCCAGTCCAGGCCAGAGAGTTCGAGTGCGAGGGCTGCCTTGTAGCAGTTCCCGCTTTCGCCGAAGCAATAGAGTTTCATCATCTCAAACGCCCCTCCCCGTGGCGCTGTTGAATTGAGTATTTTTGGCAAGAAAAACAGGGGACGCGCCCCTTGGCTTTTTCTTGCTCTAAATACTCAAAATCCCGTCATTTCAGTCTATCGCCCAACTCGGCCTGAAAGAGCCTCAGCCGATGCGGGAATGTCTCGTCGTCCATGATGCTGTCGAGGTTCTCGAAGATGAACGACAGCGCCTCGCCTTGCTCTAGCCCCGCCTCTTCGGCGAAGCGGCGCAGGCGGCGATACCCGTCCTCGGTCATCGCCGCCGGAAACCGACGTGTCAGGCGCAGCCTTTTGGCCATCAGAAGTTGGCCGCTTCCAGCGCCATCACCGGCTCGGACCCGCTTTGAATGCGCGCGAGGTGCATTTTCGTGGCGGGCAGCTGGCGTGCCATGTAGTAGCGCGCCGTCGCCAGTTTGGTCTCGTAGAACGCCGTGTCCGACGCGCCGTTGGCCAATGCTGTTTGCGCGGCCTTCGCCATCCGCGCCCACATCAGAGCCAAGCAGACATGGCCCATTAGGTGCATGAAGTCGTAGCTGCCGGCCAAGGCATCATTGGGGTTCTTCATGCCCGTCTGCATGAAATACATCGATGCGGCTTGCAGATCCTTGGAGCCGTCTTTCAGCGGCCCCACAAATTCTACCATCGCGGTATCATCACCGTGCTCTTTGCAGAACGCCTTGATCATCTCGAAGAACGCCATCACATGCTTGCCGCCGTCTTGCGCCAGCTTGCGCCCCACCAGATCGAGCGCCTGGACCCCGTTGGCCCCCTCGTAGATCATCGCGATCCGGGCATCGCGCGCGAACTGGGACATGCCCCATTCTTCGATATAGCCGTGCCCGCCATAGACCTGCTGCGCGCCAATCGCGCTATCAAACCCCTTGTCGGTGCAGAACCCCTTCAGCACGGGGATCATTAGCGACACGAGGCCCTCGGCATCGTGGTCTCCGGCTTTCACATGGCGGTCGATCAGATGCGCGCACCAGAAGGTGAACGCGCGCGCGCCCTCGGTGAAGCTTTTCTGGTCCATCAGGTTTCGGCGCACATCGGGATGCACGATGATCGGGTCCGCCGGACCGTCTGGATTCTTGACACCTGTGATGTCGCGCCCTTGCAAACGGTCATTGGCGTAGTCGAGCGCGTTTTGATACGCGACCTCGGCTTGGGCGTAGCCTTGCAGGCCCACACCCAAGCGCGCCTCGTTCATCATCGTGAACATCGCGCGCATGCCCTTGTTGGCCGCGCCCAGTAGATAGCCGGTCGCCCCGTCGAAGTTCATCACGCAGGTGGCGTTGCCGTGGATGCCCATCTTCTCTTCGATCTTGCCGACCGCGACGCCGTTGCGTGCGCCAAGCGAGCCGTCTTCGTTGACGATGAACTTTGGCACGATGAAGAGCGAGATCCCTTTCACGCCCTCGGGGCTGCCGGGGATCTTGGCGAGCACCAGATGGATAATGTTGTCGGCTAGGTCATGTTCGCCCGCCGAGATGAAGATCTTTTGGCCGGTAATGGCGTAGCTGCCGTCGCCCTGAGGCTCGGCTTTCGTGCGCATCATGCCCAGATCAGTCCCTGCATGCGGCTCCGTCAGGTTCATGGTGCCGGTCCAGTCGCAGGACACCATCTTGGGCAGGAAGGTCGCCTTTTGCTGGTCGGTCCCGTGCGCATGGATTGCCGAGTAGGCCCCGTGTGTCAGGCCCTGATACATGTTGAAGGCCATGTTTGCGGACACGAAGGTCTCGCCCACCGCGGTGCCCATCAGATAGGGCATGCCTTGGCCACCATATTCGGGGTCGCAATCGAGGCCGGTCCAGCCGCCCTCTTTCATCGCCTCAAACGCGTCTTTGAAGCCTTTGGGCGTGCGCACAACGCCGTTCTCGAGAGTGCAGCCTTCGGTGTCGCCGACGCTGTTGAGCGGTTGCAGCACCTCGGAGGCGACCTTGCCGGCCTCCTCGAGGATCGCGGCGGTGGTGTCGGCGTCCATGTCCTCGTAGCCGGGCACGTCGCTGGTTGCGGCGGCGAGCACTTCTTGGAGGATGAACTGCATGTCTTTGGTGGGGGCGGTGTAGCGTGGCATATGTTTCGTTCTCCGTTAAGAGCGTGTGGATAATCCGGCTTATTCAGCCGCTTTGTTTTGCGTCTGGGCACCCAACACGCGGGCCCCCCAGTTCAATTGTTCGCGAAGCTCAGTAATGGCCTCGTCCAGCTCTTCGCGCTGGCGTTCCATATCGGCGAGCCTTGCTTTGGCGATCTCGTAGGTCTTGGACAGCTGCGGGATCTGGCTGGCATCGCGGTTGTACATGTCCAGAAGCTGGCGGATTTCTTCGAGCTGAAACCCGAAGCGTTTCCCGCGCAAGATCAGCTTCAGACGGGCGCGATCGCGCTTTGTAAACAGGCGTTTTGTGCCAAGGCGCTGGGGAAACAGCAGCTCTTTGGCCTCGTAGAACCGCAGCGTGCGGGGCGTGACGTCGAAGGCATCGCACATCTCGCGGATCGTCAGGGTGTCGGTCGTCTGGTCGGTCATAGCGCGTCCAAAGGTTACGGCGGGCAGGGCGGTATTGAGCGCCTGTAAGGATAAATGCCCCTTGCTCTGCCTCCAATCAACCGTTGCTTTACGTTTACGTCAAGAGACGTTGCGTCACGTATCCGTGCTTGCCTTTGCACGCGCCACAGGGGACAGACGCGCAAACTGTTCCCCTCTGTTTGACTGTGAGTCCCCTCGATGACCGCCTCTGCAAAGCCCCGCTCGCCCCGTTTGTCGTTCCTGTCGGGCTTTGTCGCAGCACCGACTTTGGCCTTGCTGGGGTTGGCCTTGATCGCGCGCTATCTGCCGGATCGGTCGTTCTTTCAGGTTGTCGGGCGGGTGGCGGACAGCATGATCCCGCATCTGTTGGTCGCGGTTCTGGTTCTGTCACTGGTGATCGCGGCTCTGGGCGCGTGGCGCATTGCGCTGCTGATCCTTTTCGGTGCGCTTGCAACGGGGGGGCTGCACGGCTGGAACCATTACCAACGCACGCTGCCGTTTGCGCCAGAGGCGCGCGTTGATTTGAGTGTCTTGTGGTTCAACATGTTGAATGAGAACTGGATGCCGCCGGGGGATATCTCCGCAGCCCTGATCGCGTCAGGTGCGGATGTGGTCGTGTTGGGCGAAGCAAACCGGATGCAAAACCAGACCCAGGTCCTGCGCGAGGTCTTTCCGCACCAGATGGTTTGCGAGCCGTGGTGCCAAGTGATCGTTCTATCGAAATTCCCGCTTGAGAACGCCATTCGGGACCGTCTGTCGATTGTTTCGCCGGGGCGGTTTGTGAAGGCGGATGTGGTGACACCCGCCGGGCCGATCACCTTGGTCGGGGCGCATCTGGTCAAGCCATGGTTCGACCACCTTGCCTATGACGAGGTGCATGAGCTGTCGTATCATATCGAAGTGACTGAAGGCCCCGTCGTGCTTGTGGGGGATATGAATGCCGCCCCCTGGGCGCGGCGCATGGTCCATATGCAGCGCGATACGAAGCTAAAGTTTGCACAGGTGCCGCCTGCCACTTGGCCGACGCGAGCAGGTGCCTTTGGCATTCCGATTGATCACGTGATGGTTGGCAATGGCGCGCAGATGGTCAGCCTGCAGGCATGGGGAGACGACGGGCTTGGGTCGAACCATTTTGGGCTTCTGGCCCAGTTATCGCTACCACAAGCGGCAGCTCAGTCATCTGACAACTGACCCGCAACATCCTCACGCAATCGCTCGAGTTCGGCCACGGTCGCCTCGAGTTCCTCCTTCTGAGCGGCGAGGTCTTTCAGCTGGCGATCCGCAAGCTCTACCCAGGCCTTGTTTTGCGCGTCAGACCCCTCGTGATCATAGATCAGAAGCCATTGCCGGATGTCCTCGAGCGAGAACCCGAACCGTCGCCCGCGCAGGATCAGCGTCATGCGCGCTGTCTCTCGGGGCGTGTAGAAGCGCGACCGACCCTCGCGGATCGGCTGGAGCAATTCGATGTATTCGTAGTAGCGCAAGGTGCGTGGCGTGACATCGAAGCGCGCGCACATCTCCTTGAAGCTGAGGTGCTTCTCGGCCATGGTTTCCTCCCGTAGGCCACGAATTCTTAGCCCTCAGACAACCGCGTTCGCGTCTAGGATGCAAGGCCTGCCTCTCGCCGCCCTGAAAAGGATGCCCCGGATGAGCCCCAGTATGGACCCAGAGGCGAAAGCCAAGATTGCCCGACAGTTCATCGAGGCGATCCCGTTTTCGCGTGCGCTGAACATGAAACTCGACGAGATCGGCAATGGTCTGGCGGTGATCTCCATGCCCTATGACGCGCGGCTGATCGGCGATCCGACGCGCGGGGTGATCCATGGTGGTGCTGTCTCGGCCCTGATGGATACCTGTGGGGGTGCTGCGGTGGTCAGCCATCCGGCCAATCCGGGGGCCACGGCGACGATGGACCTGCGCATCGATTACATGCGCGGGGCGACACCGGGCGCGCGGATTGTGGCGCGGGCCGAGTGCTACCACATCACCCGCTCGGTCGCGTTTGTGCGCGCTGTGGCTTTGAACGAAGGCGATGAGGCGCCGATTGCGACGGCCAATGGCGCGTTTACCGTGGATGCGCCGCGCGGCGCGCAGGAGGGCTAGATCATGCCAAGACCCGCCCCCGAACCCGTCCAGATCATCAAGCGCCGCCGCGACACCGCCTTGCGCGCGCTTGTCGAAGGCGTGCCCTATATCGGCTTTCTCGGCATCGAGGTGGAGCGTCACGGCGACGAGTTGACCGCCATCCTGCCCTATTCGGACCACCTGATCGGCAACCCGCTTTTGCCCGCAATCCACGGCGGCGTGACCGCCTCGTTCCTTGAGGTGACGGCCATTGTCGAGATCAGTTGGGCGATGTTGTGGGATGATCTGGAAAGCGGGCGGCTGGAGGTGGATACCCTGACGCCCGAGACTTTGCCGCGGTTGCCCAAGACGATTGATTTCACCGTCGATTACCTGCGCACCGGCCTGCCGCGTGACGCCTATGCCCGCGCGCGGGTTGTGCGGGCCGGGCGGCGCTATGCCTCCGTCCATGTGGAGGCCTGGCAGGACAACCGCGACCGCCCGATTGCCGAGGCCAGCTGCCATTTCCTGATGCCATCTCGTGACGACGCCTAGCGCGCCCGACGCCCAGCTGACCCACCGCCGGGTCCTGTGGATCGCGCTGCCGATTGTGCTGTCGAACGCGACGGTGCCGATCCTCGGGGCCGTGGATACGGGCGTCATCGGCCAGCTGGGCGAGGCCGCCCCGATTGGTGCTGTCGGCATCGGCGCGATCATCCTGACGGCGATTTACTGGATCTTCGGGTTCTTGCGGATGGGGACCGTCGGCCTTGTGTCGCAAGCCTTGGGCGCGAAGGACCGTGACGAAATGGACGCGCTTTTATCGCGGGTCTTGATGATCGGGATCAGTGCGGGTCTCGGCCTGATCGTGTTGCAAATCCCGATCTTCTGGCTGGCCTTCCAGGTCTCGCCCGCCAGTGCCGAGGTCGAGAGCCTCGCCCATGACTACATGTCGATCCGGGTCTTTTCCGCGCCCGCGATGATCTCGCTCTACGGTCTGACAGGCTGGCTGATCGCGCAGGAGCGCACGGCGGGTGTCCTCATCATCCAGCTGGTGATGAACGGCCTCAATATCGGTCTCAACTTCTTATTCGTGCTCAGCTTCGGCTGGGGCATCGAAGGCGTGGCGATTGCCAGCTTCATCGCAGAATGGACCGGCTTTGCTATTGCTCTGTGGCTATGCCGCGACGGGTTCGCCTCAGGCGCGTGGCGGGTCTGGGCACGGGTGTTTGACCGCGCGCGGCTGATCCGCATGGCGATGGTGAACACCGATATCCTGATCCGCTCGGTCCTGTTGCAGGCGGCCTTCGTGTCGTTCCTATTCCTCGGGGGTGATCTGGGGGATGTGCCGCTGGCGGCCAACCAGATCCTCTTGCAGTTCCTCTATATCACGTCCTACGCGCTCGACGGGTTCGCCTTCGCGGCTGAGACTTTGGTGGGTCAAGCCATGGGCGCGAAAGAGCGTGCGCGGCTCAGGCGGGCCGCCTTCCTCGCAAGCCTCTGGGGTGTCATCATCGTCGCCATTCTGACGGTCGCGTTCTGGGCCGGGGGACAAGCGCTGGTGGACTTGATGGCCACCTCCGAAGAGGTCCGTGCGGAGGCCGCGATCTACCTGCCGTGGATGATCGTAACACCCTTGCTGGGCGTGGCCGCGTGGATGCTCGACGGGATCTTCATCGGGGCAACGCGCAGCGCGGATATGCGCAACATGATGGCGGTGTCGTTTCTTGTGTACCTCGCGTGCCTCGCGCTGCTGTTGCCGGCCTTCGGCAATCACGGCCTTTGGGCGAGCCTGATCCTGTTTTTCGTCGCACGCGGGATCACGCTGGGCTTGCGGTATCCGGCGCTGGAACGAGCGGCGGGCTAATTGATGCCAAATAGGCAACAATTCCCCGGCTTGGTCCAAGATTTTGCCGTTTCTCGACACAATCTGATGGGTATGATGGGCGCAGGCAATGATAGGGACGACCTGTGACGCGCTTAGCGGCTGGAACGATTGTATCGCATCGCAATGATGGGATGGGCGCGCGGTTGATCGCGGCGCTCAATGCGGTGCGGATTGCGCGCGATCACGATCTGCCGTGGCATATCTGCTGGACCACCCATGGTCTGACGCGGCCCGAATTGCGCACGCCGACGGACTTATTCTCAGACGCATTTGTTGCCGAGTATCTGTCGGATGTGGAGTTGATGCAGCATATCCATGACCGTGTGGTGGACCTGACAGCGCTTGAGCCGGGATTGACCCGCGAGGCGTTTTTGGCCCGCGCCGCCAAAGGGCAGCAGTTCTTGTCTGCCCTGCCGATGGGGGTTGTGGCCTTGCCGTGGGAAGATCCCGAAGCCGCGCGACTTGCCTTGCCCGGCTGTCTGTCGGCGTTTGCGTTTTCCGCCTCTGTGCAAGCGATGATGGCGCGGATTGACGACGCAGTCGCGGGCGCGACCCTGACCGCCTATCACATCCGGCGCGGCGACATCATTCATCACCCGGTGGCCTCCAACAAGCTGTGGCCCAGCAAATATATCCCGCGCGAGTATTACGAGGCGCATCTGGCGCGCACCCTCGAAGACCCCAGCGCGCGGGTTTTGGTGTTTTCCGACACCCCCGAAGAGGTCGCGCGCCTCAAAGCGCTCAGCCCGCATGTATCAAGCTTCGATGATCTTTTGGGCGAGACAGATCTGACGATGACCGCGCGCGATTTTCTGGAGCTCTATGCTATGTCGCGGTGTCGCGATATTTTCGGCCCACCGTCCAGCGCCTTTTCGCAGACCGCCGCCTTGATCGGGGGGGGCGCTGTGCAAGCGGTTCAGGACGCGTTGTCGCCCGAAGACCGCGCCGCCGCGATGGAGGTGCTGGCACAGCGTCTTGAGGCCAGATCTGATCTGTTTCTCAGCGACGGCGATGTTGGCCAAAGCCTGCATTTCATGATTGAGCATTTGACCGCGACCGGACAGCCCGCGCGCGCGCAAGCGATCCTGAGCGCATATGTCGAAGACGGCCTCGACAAAGGCTACGTCTACCGCCTGATGTGCGAGCTGGCCGTGGCCTCGGGCAATGTCGCGGCCTGTCCCGATATCCGCGACCTTGCCTATCAGCGCCCGGCTTATGTCGAGGATGCCGTGCAAAGCGTAAACAGCTACGCCGCCATGGCGCATCTTGTGGACAGGCAGGCAAACCCCGCGCTAACCCGCTTGCAGGCCGCACTCTGGACCCGTCCGCTGGACCCGGTGGTCATGGGCGCGCTGAACCTTGGGCGCAGCCAGGGGATCGTCACACCGCAGAGCTATTATCCGTTTGATCCGGGCTTGTTCCGCAGTTTGCTGGTGTTGTTTCCAAACCAAAACCGGGTGCTGAATGACCTGAACGGTCTGACCGAGGCCGCCCTGGGAGATGACACCGCAAAGCTGGGCTATCCATGGGATATCACCGTGCGGGATTGGCAAGGCCTGATGGGCAAGCGGCTGGGGCGCGCGTTTTCCAACCTGTCGAAAATCCGCAAGGCCGAGGCGCATATGGCCCATACCTATGGCAAGCTGAAAGGCACGCCCGCCTATAGCAGCGCGCTCGGGGTCTATGCGCGCGCGCTCGGGGCCTTGCCGCGCGCGCTTGAGGCCCAACGCGCCGCCAAGGATGCCGAGCCGCAAAACCCGCTCTATCGTAAGCGGCTGGCGGATGTGTTTTTCGCACGCAAGAACACGGTCGCGGGCCTGCGCCAGTTGCGCATCGCGCTTGAGCTGGCCGGTCCGCACCCCTGCTATCTGGCCGAGCTGGCGCATTACCTGATCCAAAGCGGCGACAAGGCAGAGGGGATGGCGCTGCTCGATCAGCTGATCGGGCTGGAGCATGACTTTGTGGAAATTCATGTCCTGAACGCCGAAGTGCTGCGCCGTCATCCCGACACACGCCCCCAGGCGCTGGGCCAGTTGGAGCGCGCGACCGGGCTGATCCATGGCTCACCGCGCCTGATGCAGGCGCATGCGCGGTTGCTGTTGCAATTGGACCGGGTGGACGAGGCGCAAGAGATCTATGCTAGGATGGTGGCCTGGGGCATCGACACCGAATTCACCCATGTGCAGATTTACCGCTTCTTCAACGGGATCGGTCGGGCGGAGGTGGCGCGCGATCTGACCGGACCCAGCGCGTTTGATTTCGAGGCGGTCAAGGCGCTGGCCTCGGCCTAGCTCTTTTTCTTATCGGCCTGTTTTGCGACCTCTGCCTCAAGATCGAGCTTTTGCAACGCGATCTGCGCGCCCAGCACGTCCTGAATGCGCAAGCTGGCGCTTTGCTTGCCGATAAACTCGTGCACCGCGCGCAACACCCCATCGCCCCACCAGCCGCGCCGGTGGTAGTCGTCGAGCATGATATAGCCGCTTGGCTTGATCTTCTGCCATGCCAGATCGAGGTCGGTTTTGACCCCTTCATAGGTGTGGTCGCCGTCGATATAGACCAGATCAATAGAGGCATCGTCGAAGGCCTTGAGCGCATTGCCGGAGTAATCGCGCCGGATCTCGACCTGACCTGATGAGATTTGGTCGGAAAAACGGTTTTTGACGGCGTTGAAAATCTGCTCCATCTGGGCGGCGTTCTTGGCGGTGGTCAGCGCATCTTCGGCCTCGTCTTCGGTCGTGGCGGCCCATGGATCGACCAGATACAGCTTTTTGGGCTTCATCGTGTTCAAAAGCACATTGGAAAACCGCCCGCGCCAGACACCGATCTCGACAATCGTCTCCACCCCGCCCAGCCGCGCCAGCACGCGCTTTCGGATGCCATCTTTGCGGTCCATTTTGACGGCGCGTGGACCCTTTTTTCCGGCTTCGGCGGTCTTTGCGTTGGCTTTGTCGGCTTTGGCCATGGACTGTCCTTCGGGTGTGTCGCTTTCGCGCGACTGTGCTGTCATTGCAGCGAATTGGCTACCGTCGATGCCGACACTGTGCGGAAATTGATGTGCTAAAGCAACGCCTGAACGGCCTCGGGCGGGCGTCCAATGAGCGCGCGAGGCCCTGAGATCACGATGGGGCGTTCGATCAGGATCGGATAGGTGCCCATGGCGGCCAGCAGATCGGCGTCGGAACTGGATTTGCTAAGGCCTGCGTCCTTGAACGCGGCCTCGCCGGTGCGCATCATCTCGATCAGCGGCAGGCCCAGCTTGGCGGCCACCTCGGTGATTTCGGGGATGCTTGGCGGGTCTTTGAGATAGAGGCGGATGGTGGGCGTCTGACCCGCCCCCTCGATCAACGCGAGCGTTTGGCGCGATTTGGAGCACCGCGGATTGTGCCAGATGGTCAGATCGCTCATAGCCAGTCTTTCGTTCCGGTGCCGACGGCTTCGGCGACGGTCGCAAAACCTTCGGCCTTTAGTTTCGCGTCCAGACCCTGCGCCAATCGTGCGGCCAGCGACATGCCTTCATAGACCATCGCGGTATAAAGTTGCACGGCGCTTGCCCCGGCGCGGATTTTCTCGAAGGCCTGATCGACCGTGCTGACACCGCCCACCCCGATGAGGGGGATGTCGCCGCCTAGGTGCTGGGACAGTTTGGCGAGAACGCGGGTAGACGGCTCGAACAGCGGCTGGCCGGAGAGCCCGCCCTTTTCGGCGTGATGCGCGCTGCGCAGGCCATCGCGGGAAAGCGTCGTGTTGGTGGCGATCATCGCATCGACCTGCGCGCCGCGCGCCACGGCGGCGATATCTGCGATCTCGGCATCTGTCAGATCCGGCGCGATTTTCAGGAAGACCGGCACCCGCCTGCCAAGACCCGCGCGCGCCTGCATCACCCCATCCAGCAGCGCTGCGAGCGCTTCGGGCCCTTGCAAATCCCGCAGCTTTTCGGTGTTGGGACTGGACACATTGACGGTGGCAAAGTCGATATGCGGGCCGCAGGTGGTGAGCACACTGGCGAAATCGGCGGCCTTGTCAGCGCTGTCTTTGTTGGCCCCGAGGTTCAGGCCCACCGGAATGCCGGCAGGCTTGGTCGCCAGACGCGCCGCAATCGCCTCGGCGCCTTGGTTGTTGAACCCGAACCGATTGATCGCCGCACGGTCCTCAGTCAGCCGGAACAGGCGCGGTTTGGGGTTGCCGCCTTGAGCGCGGGGGGTGGCGGCACCAACCTCCAGAAACCCGAAGCCCGATTGCATCAGGGGGGCTACGGCCTCGGCGTTTTTGTCGAACCCTGCGGCGAGGCCGACGGGGTTGGGCAGGTTCAGGCCCGCGAGCTTGCAGGCCAGGCGGTCGCTTGTCACTGGACCGGGCTTGGGCGTCAGGCCGTAGCGCAGGCCCAGAAGTGCTATCCCATGCGCGCGCTCGGGGTCCAGTTGGTATAGGGCGCGCAGGCCGATGTGTTCGAGGCCGCTCATGCAAGTCCGGCGGGGAATTGGTGCGCGCCGTCGACCAAAGGCAAGGGCTGGCACCACGCGATATCGGTCAGCTCGAGTGCGCGGTAGAGATGCGGGAACTCCGCCCCCCCGCGCGAGACTTCCCATTTCAGCGCGTCGCCCAAGGGTGCGGCCTCCACCGCAGCAAGCCATAAGCCCTCGACCCCGGCAAAGTGCTTGGCGGCGGTCTCGGCAGCCTGGGTGGCGGTCGAGAAGTGAATATAGCCGTCGGCCAGATCAATCGGCGCGCCGAGGGTTTGGCCGTCGGCTTGCAGGGCCTCCCATTCGGGGCTGCGCAATATCTTGTAAATCAACATGGGGCAGGGATGGCGACGCGCCGCGTGAAGGTCAAGACGCCTGTCCAAAATGCGGGCGTCACACGGGTGTTTCAAACGTAGGGGAAAGACGGGTCGAATCCGCTTTGACAAGGACGGTGCTATGCCTAAGCTGCACGGCATCCAACATCTGGGAGATAACAAAAATGCTGTCACGTTTGCTGGCGTCTTCGACCGCGCTTGCCATTGCCACCGGGTTTTCCGCTGGCATGGCCCAGGCCGAGTATACGATCCATGTTCTTCACATCAACGATCTGCACAGCCGGATCGAGTCGATCAACCGCTTCGATTCGACCTGCAACGCCGAGGACGAGACCGAGGGCAAATGCTTCGGCGGCGTCGCACGCGTTGCCACCAAGATCAACGAGCTGCGCGACGAGCTGACCGCTGCGGGCGAGAACGTTATCGTGCTCGATGCAGGCGACCAATTCCAAGGCTCGCTGATGTACACCACCTTCAAGGGTGCTGTTGAGGCCGAAATGATGGAGAAGATCGGCTTTGACGTTATGGCCGTCGGTAACCACGAGTTCGACGATGGCCCCGAGAAATTGGCTGAGTTCGTGGACGCCGTGTCCTTCCCGGTGATCTCGGGCAACCTCGATCTGTCTGCGTCCAACCTGTTGAATGACAAAGTCGGCAACCATGTTGTGCTTGAAGTGGGTGGCGAGCGTATCGGCATCATCTCGGCACTTGCCGTCGACACGGTCGAGACCTCTTCGCCCGGCCCGAATGTCGAGTTCCAAGACGAGATCGCCAGTCTGGCCGCCGACGTCGCAGCCTTGACCGCTGATGGCGTGACCAAGATCATCGCGTTGAACCATGTGGGCCTGAACAAGGACCTTGAGATTGCAGCGTCCGTGCCCGGACTGGACGCGGTTGTGGGCGGTCACTCGCACACCTACCTGTCGGCGTCTGACCCTGACCGCGCTGGCGCTTACCCAACCTATGCCAGCCAGCCCGACGGCACGCTGGTCCCGGTTGTACAGGCCTACGCCTACTCAAAGTATGTCGGCCATCTTGAGTTGACCTTCGACGATGCTGGCAACCTGCTTCATGCAGGCGGCGACACCATCTTGCTGGATGCAAGCGTCGAGCCAGATGCCGAGATCGCTGCGCGCGTGGCCGAGCTTGCAGGCCCGATCGAAGAGATGAAGGCGGAAGTTGTCGGCAACTCCACCGACATCATCGAAGGCAGCCGTGATGTCTGCCGTCAGATGGAATGCGCGATGGGCAACCTTGTGGCCGATGCCATTCTTGACCGCGTTGCGGATCAAGGCGTGACGATTGCGTTCCAGAACGGCGGCGGTCTGCGGGCCTCCATCGATACGGGCGAAATCACCAAAGGCGAGGTCCTGACGGTCCTGCCGTTCCAGAACACCCTCGCGACGTTCGAGATTGACGGCGCCGGTGTTGTGGCTGCCCTCGAGAATGGCGTGTCGCGTCTGGAAGATGGGGCTGGCCGGTTCTCGCAAGTTGCGGGCATCAAGTACACCTTCGACGTGAATGCCGAAGCCGGCAGCCGCGTCAGCGACGTGATGGTCGCCGATGGCATGGGCGGCTTCAAGCCGGTTGATCTGGAAGCGACCTACTTGGCCGTGACCAACAACTTCATGCGCAAGGGCGGCGACGGCTTCTCGATGTTCGCCTCCGCAGCCAACGCCTATGACTTCGGTCCGGGTCTTGAGCAGGTCGTGATCGACTACATCGCGGGCAAGGGCGGCGACTACACGCCCTATACCGATGGCCGTATCACCCGCGTTGAGTAATCTTCGCTGGGTATGAAAAACAGGGGGCGTGCCTTTGCGGGCGCGCCCTTTTTGATGAGGAAGGCAGGGTCATGAAAGCGGTTTGGTACGAGAAATTTGGCGGGTCGGATGTCTTGCAGATCGGCGAGATGCCGGATCCGGTGGCGGGGCCGGGCGAGGTCTTGGTGCGCGTGAAAGCGACGGGCGTGAACCCCTCGGATGTGAAACTGCGCGCGGGCGCGCGGCCCGGCGCGGTGATGGCCTATCCGCAGGTTGTGCCGCATTCAGACGCGGCCGGCGTGATCGAGGCTGTGGGCGAGGACGTCGATCCTGCGCGTGTGGGCGCGCGGGTCTGGCTGTGGAATGCGGCGTGGCAGCGCGCGTTCGGCACAGCGGCAGAGTTGGTCGCCTTGCCGTCGCATCAGGCGGTCGATTTGCCGGATGGGGTCGCGTTTGAGGATGCCGCCTGCTTTGGCATTCCGGCGATGACGGCGTGGTACGCGCTGTTTGCGGGCGGCGCGATTGCGGGCAAGACGGTGCTGGTCACAGGCGGCGCAGGCACCGTGGGGCGCTATGCATGCCAGATGGCAAAGCTGGGCGGGGCGCGGGTGATTACGACGGTGTCGAGCGCTGAGAAGGCGGTGCATTCGACGGCGGATGAATGGGTGAACTACCGCGAGGGGGATGTTGCAGGTGCGGTGTTGGATTTGACGGGTGGCGCGGGCGTGGACCTGATCGTGGATGTGGATTTCGCGTCCAACCAGTCTGCGGCGGTTCAAATGCTCAGACCCGGCGGGACGATCTCGGCCTATGCCTCGGCCAGCGAGATGGTGCCCGGCTTGCAATTCTATCCGCTGATGTTTCGGGACGTGACCCTGCGGATGCTGATCGTCTACCAGATCGCGCGCGCGACGCATGAACGCGGAGCCGCGCAACTGACAACGTGGCTGGAGGCGGGCGCGTTGTCCCATGCGGCGGTGGTGATGGAGGGGATGGACCAGATGCGGGCGGCGCATGATCTGGTGGCGTCAGGCGATAAATTGGGGACAGTGGTGGTGCGGGTGTGAGACGCGGCGTAACCCGCGATTTCGAAATCGCGGGGCCGCCCTTGGCGCGGGTTACGCGGCACGGTAGCTTTGGCGCATGTGTGGACGCTACGCCCTGACTCTGCCGCATGAGGCGATGACCCGGCTTTTCAAGGCAAGCCCGGCCAATGATCTGCCGGACGCCTCCCCGCGCTACAACATCTGCCCCACACAATCCGTGCCCGTCGTGACCAGCTTTGAGGGCACGCGCCATTTGCGCCCCATGCGGTGGGGATTCCTGCCGCATTGGTACGCCACCCCGACGGACGGGCCGCTCTTGATCAATGCCCGCGCCGAGACGATTGCCGAGAAGCCTGCGTTCCGCGCGGCGTGTCGGGCGCGGCGCTGCCTCGTGCCCGCCTCAGGCTTCTACGAATGGACCAAGGACGCGGAAGGAAACCGTTTGCCGTGGTATTTCTATGATCTCTCCGGCGCGCCGCTGGTCTTTGCAGGTATCTGGCAGGATTGGGAAAAAGATGGGCAGGCCTTCACAAGTTGCGCGATTGTCTCGACGCAGGCAGGCCCGACGATGGCTGAGGTGCATCACCGCGAGCCTGTGACGCTCGCGCCCGAACAGTGGAGCCTGTGGTTGGGCGAAGAAGGCAAAGGGGCCGCGCGGCTGATGACCCAAGCGCCCGAGGCGCGGATCGCTCGGCACCGGGTGGCGCGGGCTGTGAACTCCAACAAAGCGCAGGGGCCGGAATTGATCGAGCCTTATGAGGATGCGACCTCGGTGGAGTGATCAGAAAAAACCGCCTCTGGGGGAGGACCAGAGGCGGGGGTACAGTCTTCGGGAGAAATCGGTCTGGGCTACAGTTCGGCGTAAAGTCCGAAGGGCAGGCCCGTGTCAGTGCCAGCGGTTGCAAGGGTCACGCCTGCGGTCAGGCCCATGAGGATGCCAATGGCGGCTGCGAGTTTGTTCATGGTCTAATCCTGCCTTTGCTGTCTTGAGTGTTGCCAAAGGGGTAACAATCAAATGGGGCAGCAATTGGGCGCATTTCAAAAAACTCGAAACAGTCCTGGGGCAGGCGGCAAGACTGGCCACAGGTCCACGTCTTCGCCGGGGGGGCAGACTGCGGCTTTGCGCCCCGCTTTGACCCTGCGTGACCCATCTTGCACGCCAGCGCTTTTGCCAGATATAGAGGGGGACCAGATGCGGGTATAGCATAGTGGTAATGCACCTGCCTTCCAAGCAGGCTAGCTCGGTTCGATTCCGTGTACCCGCTCCAGATTTCCTACGGACCCCGCATTCCCGAGGTTCGGCCCGAGACAGACCCTTGGGTAAGACGTGGAGTGTTTGACCGCATGGCGGCCAATTCCAACGACGCACCCGCGCCCGTCCATAAGGCGGAAGAGGAACGCGCGAAGTCCAAGAATATCGGCGCGTTGAAAACGCTTTGGCCGTTCATCTTGCCCTATCGCGCGCTGGCGGTCTCCGCTGTGATCGCACTCGTGCTCACCGCCACCTTGTCGCTGACACTGCCTCTGGCCGTGCGCCGGGTGATCGATGCGTTCGATATGGAAGCCTCCGAGATCCTCGATCAGTATTTCCTCGCGGCCATCGTCATCGCGGCCTTGCTCGCCTTCGGGACGGGTTTGCGCTACTACCTTGTGACCCTTCTGGGCGAGCGTGTCGTGGCCGATATCCGCAAGGCCGTGTTTGACCGCACCATCGGCATGTCGCCCTCGTTTTTCGAGAAGATCATGACCGGCGAGGTGCTCAGCCGGATCACCACCGACACGACCTTGATCCTGTCGGTGATCGGCTCGTCCGTGTCCATCGCGCTGCGCAACGCGCTGATCCTTGTGGGCGGCTTGATTTTCATGCTGCTGACCTCGGCCAAGCTGACGGGCCTCGTGCTGCTGCTGGTGCCTGCCGTGCTGATCCCAATCATCGTGCTGGGCCGCCGCTTGCGGGTGCTGAGCCGCGAGAACCAGGACTGGATTGCGGCGAGCTCGGGCAATGCGTCCGAGGCGCTTCTGAGTGTGCAAACCGTGCAGGCCTTCACCCATGAGCGCGAAAGCCGTCTGGATTTTGGCACGATGACCGAGCGGTCCTTTGTAAGTGCCAAAACCCGCGTGGGCGTGCGCGCGATCATGACGATGATCGTGATTTTCCTGATCTTCACCGGCATTGTCGGGGTGCTGTGGGTCGGCGCGCGGGATGTGCGCGCCGATGTCATGAGCACGGGCGAGTTGGTGCAGTTTGTCATCTACGCGGTGATGGTCGCAGGCGGTGTCGCAGCCATGTCCGAGATTTGGGGCGAGTTGCAACGGGCCGCCGGCGCGACCGAGCGGCTGGTGGAATTGCTGACCGCCGATGACAGCGTCGATGATCCGGCCAATCCGCTGCCGATGCCTGCGCGCGGGCACGGGCATGTGGCGTTCCGCGATGTCGGCTTCACCTATCCCGCAAGGCCGGGGGTCGAGGTGCTGCATGACATCTCGTTCGAGGTCAAACCGGGCGAGACCATCGCGCTCGTCGGGCCCTCGGGCGCGGGCAAGTCGACGATCCTGCAACTGATGCTGCGCTTCTTTGATCCGGTCTCCGGCAAGATCGAGCTGGACGGCTTGGATCTGCGCGACGTGATGCGCGACGAGGCCCGCAAGCAGATCGCTTTTGTGCCGCAAGACCCGGTGATCTTTGCCGCCTCCGCGCGCGAAAACATCCGGTTCGGGCGGCCCGAGGCGAGCGATGCCGAGGTTGAAGAGGCCGCGAAGGCCGCCGCCGCGCATGACTTTCTCAGCGCGTTGCCCGACGGCTATGAGACTTACGTGGGCGAGCGCGGCGTGATGTTGTCGGGTGGCCAGAAGCAACGCATCGCCATCGCGCGCGCGATCCTGCGCGATGCGCCGATCTTGCTGCTGGACGAGGCGACAAGTGCGCTCGACGCGGAATCCGAGCGTGCGGTGCAGGTGGCGGTCGAAGAGATGAGCCAGGATCGCACGACGATCATCGTGGCGCACCGCTTGGCGACAGTGAAGCAAGCTGACCGGATTTTGGTGTTCGAGGGCGGCAAGATCGTGGCCGAGGGCACCCATGATGCGCTGGTGGCCGAGGGTGGTCTCTATGCACGGCTTGCCCGGTTGCAGTTTACCGCTGGTATGGCGGCGGAGTGACGGCCAAGAATTTTCGTTTGAGAAATTCTTGGCCCTGCTGCAAATCGAAACTTTTTCCCACTGGCGTTGCAGCGACCTGATGTGATTGGTGTAGCCAGTCAAAACACACTGGGAGAATGACGATGGGGCTTTGGAATTTTGTAAAGAACGCGGGCAAGTCGGTTTTCGGGGCGGCGGAAGCCTCCGAGGCACCGCAGGCCGACGCGTTGAAGGCAGAGCTGGCTGATCTGGGCTTGGATGCGACCGGCGTCGAGATCGAAGTCGATGGCGACACGGTCAAGCTGTCCGGTGCTGCTGTCAGCCAGGAGATCAAGGAAAAGATCATCACCGCCGTGGGCAATGTCGAAGGCATCGCCGCTGTGGCCGACGAGGTCAGCGGCGCGGATCCGAAGTTCCACACCGTGGAAAAGGGCGACAACCTGTGGAAGATTTCGGAAAAGGCGCTCGGCAACGGGTCGCGCTACACCGAGATTTTCGAGGCCAACAAGCCGATGCTGAAAGACCCCGATCTGATCTATCCGGGTCAGGTTCTGCGGATTCCGCAAGACTAGGGCATCTCTGATTACAGTGCATGAGGAAGGGGTCTGCCACGCGCAGGCCCCTTTTTCGTGAGCTCTGACGCTGCGTTGCAGCGGATGCGCCCCCTTTGCCCAGCGGGTCCTGTCGGGTAGGTTTTCAGGGGAACGGACCTCTTGGCACAAAGAGGCCGATGGGAGGACGAAAGATGACGTGGACAACCGTGGCCGATAAAGGCCGGATCGAGGGCGAATTGCCTTGGCCAAAGGCGAAACCGGCCAAGACGATTTATGAGCTGCTCAGCCAGACCACTAGGAAATTCCCCACGCGCAAGGCGACGACCTTCCAGTTGCAATCCGGCCCGACGGACCCGGACGAGACGCTGAGCTGGACCGACTTGCATCATCAAGTGACCCAAGCGGCCAATCTGTTCCGGTCCATGGGCGTGGGGCCTACGGATGTGGTTGCCTATATCCTGCCCAATGCCACCGAGACGGTTGTGACCTTCCTCGGCGGGATGGTGGCGGGCATCGTCAACCCGATCAATCCGCTGCTGGAGGCCGATCAGATCGCCTCCATCCTGCGCGAGACCAATGCCAAGGTCGTTGTGACGCTCAAAGGCTTTCCCAAGACGGATGTGCCGCAAAAGGCGCATGACGCGGTGGCGATGGCCCCGAACGTCAAGCATGTGCTTGAGGTCGACTTGCTGCACTACCTGACGGGGCTGAAGAAATTCATCGTGCCGTTGATCCGGCCCAAAGTCTCGATCACCCATGACGCAAAGGTGCGCGACTTCCGCAAAGCACTCGCCAGCCAGCAATCGACCAAGCTGACCTTTGAGGATGTGACCGACGACCGCGTGGCCGCCTATTTCCACACCGGCGGGACGACGGGGATGCCGAAAGTGGCCCAGCACAAAGTCTCGGGCATGATCTATAACGGCTGGCTGGGCGATACGCTGTTGTTTTCGGAGAAAGACAAGGTGATCTGCCCGCTGCCGCTGTTTCACGTGTTTGCCTGCCATGTGATCTTGATGGCGATGGTGACCTCGGGCGGGCAAGTTGTGTTCCCGACGCCTCAGGGCTACCGGGGCGATGGCGTGTTCGACAATTTCTGGAAGCTGATCGAGCGCTATAAGATCACCTTCATCATCACCGTGCCGACGGCGATTGCCGCCAAGATGCAGCGTCCGGTCGATGCGGATATCTCGAGCGTGAAGACCGCATTTTCCGGCTCGGCCCCGCTGCCGGTGGAGCTGTTCAAGCGGTTCGAGAAGGCCACGGGGATCTCACTGGTCGAAGGCTATGGTTTGACCGAGGCGACCTGTTTGGTGTCGTGCAATCCGGTCGATGGGCTTAAGAAAATCGGGTCCATCGGGGTGCCGTTCCCGCATACCGAAGTGCGCATTCTGCGTGCCCATGGCGACAGCTATATCGAATGCGCGGTCGACGAGGTGGGCGAAATTTGCATCGATAGTCCGGGCGTTTACGAGGGCTCGACCTATACCGAGAGCGATAAGAATATCGATCTGTTTCACGACGATATCTTCCTGCGCACCGGCGATCTGGGCCGGATTGACGGCGATGGCTATCTGTGGATCACCGGGCGCGCGAAGGATCTGATCATTCGCGGGGGTCACAACATTGACCCCGCCGAGATTGAAGAGGCGCTTGCAGGGCACGAAGCCGTCGCCTTTGTCGGCGCGATCGGCCAACCCGATGCGGTGGCCGGGGAGTTGCCCTGCGCCTATGTGGAGCTGGTCGAGGGCGCTCAGGTGACGATCGAGGCGCTGATGGCGCATTGCAAAGCGCATGTGCAGGAACGCGCCGCACAGCCGAAATATATCGAGGTGCTGGACGAGTTGCCAAAGACCGCCGTGGGCAAGGTCTTCAAGCCCGATCTGCGCAAACGCGCGATCACCCGGATCTACAATGCCGCGTTGGCCGAGGCCAATTTGGCCGCCGAAGTTGTTGCTGTGATCGAGGATAAGAAGCTGGGTCTGGTGGCGGAAGTGCGCAAGACCGGGGTTGTGCCGGACGCGGAGGTAGAGACGCTGCTGGGCAACTTCACCCGGCCATGGCGCTGGACGGCTTGACGCCCTGATCCACATGCGGCTTTTGGGGTCAGCGTCGGAGCCTCCGGCGGGAGTATTTCTGGAACCCTGAAGGGCAGGCGATGGCGCGCAGTTTGATGATCCAGGGCACCGGCTCGAATGTCGGCAAGTCGATGCTTGTGGCGGGCCTGTGCCGGGCCGCCGCGGGGCGGGGGCTGCGGGTGTTGCCGTTCAAGCCGCAGAACATGTCCAACAATGCCGCCGTGACCGCAGATGGCGGCGAGATTGGGCGCGCCCAGGCGGTTCAGGCTTTGGCGTGTGGGGTGCCGTCGAGGGTTCATATGAACCCGGTATTGCTGAAGCCGCAGACCGATACGGGTGCGCAGGTGGTGGTGCAGGGCAAGGCGCTGGTGAACTCGGAAGCCAAGGCCTACCGGCACTTGAAACCGCAGCTGATGGAGGCCGTGCTGGACAGTTTCGCGCGCCTCAAAGCGGAGGCTGATCTGGTCCTTGTCGAAGGCGCGGGCAGTCCCGCCGAGATCAACCTGCGCGCGGGCGACATCGCTAATATGGGCTTTGCGCGCGCTGCCGATGTGCCCGTCGTGCTGGCCGGTGACATCAACCGAGGCGGCGTGATCGCGCAGATCGTGGGCACTCATGCGGTGCTTGAGGCGGGTGATCTGGAGATGATCGCAGGCTTTCTGGTCAACGCGTTTCGCGGCGATCCCAGCCTGTTTGACGACGGCTATGCCGAGATTGCCACGCGCACCGGCTGGCCCGGCTTTGGGGTGCTGCCGTGGTTCTCGGAGGCGTGGAAATTGCCTGCGGAAGATGCGCTCGACCTGACGCGCGCGCCGGGGCAGGGGGGCTTCAAGATCGTCTGTCTTGGCCTCAGCCGGATCGCGAATTTCGATGATCTTGACCCGCTGGCACAAGAGCCGGGTGTCACGCTCGATATCCTCGGCCCCGGTCGCGCGCTTCCCGGCGACACCGATCTGGTGATCATTCCCGGCAGCAAATCGACGCTGGGGGATCTGGCGTTCTTGCGCGCGCAAGGCTGGGACGTTGATCTGGCGGGCCATGTGCGGCGTGGGGGGCATGTGCTGGGCATTTGCGGTGGCTACCAGATGCTCGGTCGCCATGTCAGCGATCCGCAGGGGCTGGAGGGGGCTGCGGGCACCCAAGCTGGCTTGGCTCTGCTGGAGGTCGAAACGGTCATGACGCCCGACAAGGCGCTGACGCGGCCAAGTGCGGTTCACGCGGCCTCTGGTGTGCCGTTCGAGGCCTATGAAATCCATATCGGCACCACCGACGGCCCGGACCGCGCGCGACCTTTCGCGCATATCGACGGGACGGCGGAGGGGGCCGTGTCGCAAGATGGGCGCATCACCGGCAGCTACCTGCATGGCATGTTCACCGAGGACAGGTTCCGCAAGGCGTGGCTGGCGGGCTTCGGGGTGGTGGGGCAGACGAGCTATGCCGCAGAGGTAGAGGCGACGCTGGATGCGCTGGCCGATCATATGGAAGCGCATTTGGACGTGCCCGGCCTGCTTGCGCTGGCGCGTTAGCGCGGGGCCAGAAGTGCGAGGGCCACAACCGCCAGCATCGACAGTGCCATCCCGACATTGATCGCGCGTTGCCGCTCCGGTGCCAGATCGAGGCGGTGCAACGCCACCCCGGCCCAGAGCCAGCCCAAATGCAGCGGGATCCAGATCGCGTTCATGATCGCGAATTTCAGCGCCAATTCGATCAAGGGCGCGTCGGGCATGAAGTTGAAGCCTGCAAACAGCGTGGTGTTGACCGCATAGGCTTTGGGATTGATCGCCTGCAACGCCAGACCGCCGCCAATGCCGGGGGCGGATGCTTTCTCGATAAACGCGATCCTGGCGCCTGCGGTGGCGATGCGGAAGGCGAGGTAGAGCAAGTAGCACACCGATGCGATCAACAGCGCGCTGCCCAAGCGCGGGTCGGCGAGGATCAGGGCCGCAACACCGGTGACCACGGCGAGGGCGACAATATTGGTGCCGATGCACAGGCCCGTCACGTAGGCCAGACCCGCGCGAAAGCCAAAGCCCGCGCCGATGCCTGCGGTCGACAGAACACCCGGACCCGGCGTGACAATCAGGAAAAACACCGCAGCGGCGAAGGCGAGCATCTAGAGAACCCGCGCGAGAAAGGCTTTGGTGCGCGCCTGCGCCGGGTTGGCAAACAGGGTGGCAGGCGGGCCTTGTTCCAGGATGCGGCCATCGTCGAGGAAACAGACCTTGTCGGCCAACTCGCGCGCAAAGCCCATCTCGTGGGTGGCCAGCACCATCGTCATGCCTTGGCTGCGCAGATCGCGCAGCACGTCTAGCACTTCGCCCACCAGCTCGGGGTCGAGCGCGCTTGTGATCTCGTCAAACAGCATGATCTCAGGCTCCATCGCCAAGGCCCGGATGATCGCGACGCGCTGTTGTTGCCCGCCTGACAGCTGATCGGGGAAATGGGCCATCCGGTCGGCCAGCCCGAAGCGGGCAAACAGCTCCGTCACTTTGGGGCGCTGGGCGTCACGGCTCAGGCCCTTGACCCGGCGCGGGGCCAGCATGACGTTTTGCTCGGCCGTCATATGCGGGAACAGGTTGTAGGATTGGAACACGATGCCGATGCGCTGGCGCACGGGCTGCGGATCAAGGCCGGGCTCGGAGATATCGGCCCCGTCAAACCAGATCGCGCCATCATCGATGGGCTCCAGCAGGTTCATGCAGCGCAAAAGCGTCGATTTGCCAGAGCCGGACGCGCCGATCAGGCAGACCATCTCGCCCTCGGCAATATCCAGATCAATGCCCTTGCAGACCTCATGGGTGCCAAAGCGTTTGCGCACGCCTTGCAGGCTTAACTTCGCCCTCACGAGCGCCGCCGATTTTGCTTGTTCATCAGGTAATCCGCATAGCGCGTGGCCGGGATGGTCAGCGCGAGGAAAATGATCGCAGCCCCCACATAGGGCGTGAAATTGGCATAGAGCGACTTGTAGACACCCGCTTGGCGAAAGATCTCGACCGGGCCGATGAACGACAGCAAAGCCACGTCTTTTTGCAGGGCGATGAACAAGTTCATATTGGCCGGAACCACGTTGCGAATGGCCTGGGGCAGCACAACAAAACGCATCGAATCTGCGTCCGACAGACCCAGCGAGGCGGCGGCGGAGCGTTGGCTTTGATGAATGGAGTCTATGCCCGACCGGATCACTTCGGCCACGTAAGCCGAGTAAACGAGGATCAGCGCGAGCGAGCCCCAGATATAGGGCGAGTTCCACGGGCGCGGCAGGCCGAGGCCGGGAATGCCAAAGCCGATGAGGTAGATGACCAGCACGACCGGAAGGCCGCGAAACACATCCGTATAGACCGCTCCAAACAGGCGCAGCGGGAACAGCGCGGGCGTGCGCACGTCACGGCACAGCGCTATGGCCAGACCCAGCAGGGCGATCAGCGGCGCGCACCACAAAAAGATCATTACGTCGAGGACGAAGGCGCTGAGCAGGCCCGGGAAGGTCGCCGCGAACACCTCGCCATTGAAGAACGAGCGTTTGACCCCCTCCCAGCCGGGGGCCAGCGGGACCAGCACGATGATCGCGAGCACGACGCCAAGGGTGGAGGCCAGCGCAATCTTGTTGGACCTGCGGCGCACGGACGCCTCATAGACCTCGCGACGGGTGGGCGCGGCAGGATCAGATCCCGCCGCACCGGTTTGGGACAGGCTGTCGGTCATTTACTGGATGACCGGGACGCCAGTTGCCTGCTGGAGCCACTGCGCCTCGATCGCGGCCAACTCGCCGCTTTCGGTCAACGCGCTGATCGCGGCATTGACGCAGTCTTTCAACGGGTTGCCCTCTTCCATCAGCAGACCGAAATTGTCCGGCGTGGCCGAGCGGTCGGCGGGAAACTGGCCCAAAAGCGCGCCGTCCGAGACGACAACCGCCGACAGGTAGAGCGCCGTTGGCAGGTCAAACAGGGCCGCATCGATCTGATTGGCCTGAAGGGCTGCGGTCACATCGGCATTGTCGTTGTAAAGCTTGATCGACTGGTCGGGCTGGATCGTGTCTTCCAGCAGGCGCTGGTTCGTCGTGCCGGCCTGCACGCCCCACAGAAGGCCTTTCAGACCGTCCATATCAGCGGTTGCGCCGCCCTCCATCACCGATTGCTTGGTCAGCACGGCCATGGCGGAGGTGTAGTAGGGCAGCGAGAAATCGACCATCGCCTCGCGCTCGGGCGTGATGGAGTATTGCTGCATGTTGAAATCGAAGTTCTTCGCACCCGGCTGGATCGCCTCATCGAACGAGGTGCGCACCCAGGTCACGGCGTCCGCGTCAAACCCCATTTCGGCGGCAATGGCATAGGCAACCGCCGCCTCAAAGCCCTCGCCCGATTCCGGCGCATCGTTGAGCACCCACGGGTAGTAAGCCGGGTTGCCGGTGGCGATGGTCAGCGTGCCTTCGGTCAGGGTCTTGTCGGCGGCGCAGGTGGCATGGCCCGCCGCCAATGCGGTGCTGGCAGACAGGATCAGGGCCACGGCAGATGTGGTCAGCAGTTTCATAACAAACGACTCCTCAGGTGTTGGTGTGATTGCGCCCTAGGTTTGAGGCAGGCGGCGGATTTGTCCAGAGCGCTGCGTCTTGGGAAGGCCGCAAAGACAGGCAAGCGCTGAAAAAACGGGCGGGCCGGAGGCGTGGTTGGGATGCAGAAGGTGGGAGATGGTGCTGTGAGAGAGGATTGAACTCTCGACCTCACCCTTACCAAGGGTGTGCTCTACCACTGAGCTACCACAGCATTCTCGGGCGTAACGCGCCGGTGGCGGCGGGATTACGATCATTCGCGCGGGGGTGCAAGCGTAAATCTGGACGCCTCGCACAGCGTGGGCTAAGGACGGGCGCATGAGCACTGCGATCCCCCCCAAGGCGCCCAAACCGCCCCGCAAACCGCAAGACGCAAAGTCGGCACGGTTGAAGGCGGCGCTCAAGGCCAATTTGGGGCGGCGCAAAGCACAAACAAAAGCGCGGGCGGCGGGGTCTGAGGGCCCTTCTGACACCGAGCAGAGCAGGTAAAGGCGTAGAAGGTATGGATCAGATACTCGTTCGTGGTGGTCAGGAACTGTCGGGGCAAATCCCGATTGCGGGGGCGAAGAACGCCTGTCTGACCTTGATGCCCGCGACCCTGCTCAGCGAGGAGCCCTTGACGCTGACCAACGCCCCGCGCCTGAGCGACATTCGCACGATGACGGATTTGCTCGGCTCGCTCGGCGCTGAGGTGTCCAGCTTGCAGGACGGCAAGGTACTGGCGCTGTCGTCGCATGACATCAACAACCACACCGCGGATTATGACATCGTGCGCAAAATGAGGGCCTCGATCCTCGTGCTGGGACCGATGCTGGCGCGCGATGGCCATGCGATTGTGTCGCTGCCCGGGGGATGCGCGATTGGCGCGCGCCCGGTTGATTTGCACCTCAAGGCGCTAGAGGCGATGGGGGCGGAGCTTGATTTGCGCGATGGCTATGTACACGCGAAAACCGCGTCTGGCGGGCTGAAGGGCGCGGTCTTTGAGTTCCCGTTTGTGTCGGTCGGGGCGACGGAAAATGCGCTGATGGCGGCGACCCTTGCGAAGGGCACGACCGTGTTGAAGAACGCCGCGAGGGAGCCTGAGATCGTCGATCTGGCGCATTGCTTGCAGAAAATGGGCGCGCAGATCGAGGGCGAAGGCACCTCGACGATCACCATCCAAGGCGTCGAACGTCTGGGAGGGGCCACGCATCCGGTGGTGACGGATCGGATCGAGCTCGGCACCTATATGCTGGCCCCTGCCTTCACGGGTGGCGAGGTGGAGCTGCTGGGGGGCCGCATGGATCTGGTCGCGGCTTTTGCCCAGAAGCTGGATGCGGCGGGAGTGTCGGTGACGGAAACCAAGAAGGGCCTGAAGGTCGCGCGCAAGAATGGGCGGGTGAAGGCGGTCAATGTGGTGACCGAACCGTTTCCGGGCTTTCCGACGGACCTACAGGCACAGATGATGGCGCTTTTGTGCACGGCTGACGGGACCAGCGTTTTGGAAGAAAAGATTTTCGAGAACCGCTTTATGCATGCGCCCGAGCTGATCCGCATGGGCGCGTCGATTGACGTGCAAGGCGGGACGGCGACGGTGCATGGGGTCGAGCGGTTGAAGGGGGCGCCCGTGATGGCGACAGATTTGCGCGCCAGTGTGTCGCTGATCTTGGCGGGTCTGGCTGCCGAGGGCGAGACGGTGGTGAGCCGGGTCTATCACCTCGATCGCGGCTACGAGAAGGTCGAAGAAAAGCTGGGCGCATGTGGCGCGCAGATCGAGCGGGTGAACGCCTGATGGCTGATGCGCGGTTCGAGGATGGGGGAGAGAAGCCGCTGCGGTTGCGGGCGCTTGAGGCCGACGAGGTGCCGGTGATTGCGTCGCTGGTGCAGGACGCGGTGTTTCCGTCCAGCGAGATGCGCTTTGTGCGCGCCAAGCGGCGGTTTGCGATCCTGGTGAACCGGTTTCGCTGGGAGGATGTAGACGCCGCAAAGCAGCAACGCCGCCCGGTGGAGCGGGTGCAGGCGGTCCTCGCGGTTGAGGATGTGCTGAGCGTGGCGAGCCAAGGCGTGCCGCGCGGGGATGCGGATACGGTGCTGAGCGTGTTGTCTGTGTCGTTCGAAGCGGGCGAGGATGGAGCGGGCACGGTGCTGGTGACCTTGGCCGGCGACGGCGCGCTGCGGTTGCAGGTCGAGGCGTTGGAGATGACGCTGACGGATGTGACGAAGCCCTATGTCGCGCCCTCGAAGAAAACACCGCATCACGAGGCTTGAGAATAGGTCAATAGTGCTGACGCATTGTTTCGCATGCGAAACAATAGGGCAACCATGCTGACCTTAATATTATGATTTTGTTAACTTTTTAGGCTTGGTAGAAATCCTCTCAAGAGGATTTAAGCTGGCTCTTCGAAGAGCCAGTTTACGCTCTTTCGAAAGAGCGTTTCCGCGCCGCGTTTGTTGGCAAGCTTGGCCTTTAGTCTAAGCCCGGTTACCCACGTTCCCTAACATTGTTAGGGTCACCCCTACATCTCGAAGGCCCTCTCGACCCTAACCCCACATAATGTGGTTTTCCGACCCCTCCCCTAACATTATTAGGCGTCGTAACCCTTTGGTAAGGTTTGCCGCCCGCTCTTGAGGCCCTGCCCCCTCCCCGCTATGTCCCTTTTCAACTCACGGAGCGCCCGGACATGCCGCAGTTTCTCACCTCAACCGATCCCGATTTCGAGGCCGCATTCAGCGCGCTCCTCAGCGCCAAACGCGAGGACAGCCCCGATGTCGATGACGTGGTCGCAGGCATCATCGCCGATGTGCGCAAGCGCGGGGATACCGCCGTTCTAGAGCTGACAGCGAAGTTCGACCGCCTCGATCTGACGCCAGACACCCTCGCGATCTCGCCCGAAGAGGTCGCCGCCGAGGTCGCACGCGTCCCCACCACCGAGCGCGCCGCCCTCGAGCACGCCGCCACCCGCATCCGCGCCTATCACGAACGCCAACGTCCCGAGGATGCGTCCTGGACCGACGAGACGGGCGCGCAGCTTGGCTGGCGTTGGACACCTGTCTCAGCCGCTGGGCTCTATGTGCCGGGGGGGCTGGCGTCGTACCCGTCCTCAGTCCTGATGAACGCGATCCCGGCTGCCGTCGCGGGGGTCGATCGTCTTGTCATCACCGTTCCAACCCCGGACGGCGTGCTCAATCCGCTGGTCTTGCTGGCCGCGCAAATCTCGGGCGTGACGGAAATTTACCGCATCGGCGGGGCGCAGGCTGTCGCAGCACTTGCCTATGGGACCGAAACCATCGCGCCTGTCGACAAGATCACCGGGCCGGGCAATGCCTTTGTCGCCGCCGCCAAGCGACGGGTCTTTGGGCAGGTGGGCATCGATATGATTGCCGGGCCGTCGGAGATCCTCGTGGTGGCCGACAAGGACAACGATCCCGACTGGATCGCGCTCGATCTGCTGAGCCAAGCCGAGCATGACGAGAGCGCGCAATCGATCCTGATCACCACCGACGCGGGGTTCGGCAAGGCCGTCGCCGCCGCGGTCGACAAACGGCTGGAGACGCTAGAGCGCCGCGCCATCGCAGGCCCCAGCTGGCGCGATTTCGGCGCTGTTGTCACCGTGCGCGATCTGGACGAGGCGGCTGCGCTGACCAACCGCGTGGCCCCCGAACACCTCGAGCTCTGCGTGGCCGATCCCGAGGCGCTGGCCGCGAAAATCCCCCATGCGGGCGCGATCTTTCTTGGCCCTTGGACGCCCGAGGCCATTGGCGACTATGTGGGCGGGCCGAACCACGTGCTGCCCACGGCGCGCTCGGCACGGTTCTCGTCGGGTCTGTCGGTGCTCGACTTCATGAAGCGCACGACCATGGCGAAGATGAGCCCCGGTGCGCTGTCGGCCATTGGCCCGAGTGCCGAGACCCTAGCGATTTCGGAAAGCCTCGAGGCGCATGGCCTCAGCGTGCGCGCGCGGCTGGATCGGTTGAACGAGGGAGAGCTGTAATGGCGCATGGTCGCTCGCTAGAGCTTTTCTTCGTAGACGGAACACCTGACGGCATACTGACAGCTGAGGTATTCAACTGGACGGGCCACCTATTGAAAAGCCCGCGGACAAGGCTTAGCGAGACGCTGAAGCGCGATGCTGCCAGCCACACAGGTGTATATATCCTTTTCGGCGAGCGAGATGACACACCATTGGCCTATATCGGGGAGGCCGAAAACATCGCGAAGCGGATCAAAGACCATGATGCGAAACGAGATTGGTGGTCCGATTTGATCGTTATCACAACGGCAGCGGACGCGTTGAACAAGGCCCATGCAAAGTATCTTGAGGCCCGTTTGATCGAAGTTGCGCGCCAAGCAAGAACGCGCGACCTGGAAAACGCAACGACACCTCCGCGCAACAGCCTTTCCGAGGCTGGGCGCGCGAATATGGAAGAGTTTCTGGAAACACTTTTTTTGGTGTTGCCCGCACTTGGAATAGATTTTTTTCAAATTGGCGTGCGATCTCAAGACGAGGTTTCATCAGTAAGTAGTGCTCAGGTGAAATTCAGGTTGGTCACAAAACGCAACGGCGTGGATGCAGTCGCTGTCTTGGAAGGATCAGAGTTCATCGTTCAAGAAGGCTCGATGATGCGTCCAAGTTGGGAGGGACAGGGGAAGACCCATCGCAGCTACCGAAATCTTCATAATGACTTGGTGGAAAAAGAGGTTCTCGACCCCACAACGGGACGCATGAAGCATAACTACGCCTTCAAGAGCCCTTCGGCGGCAGCGGCTGTTGCCAATGGTCATCCAGCAAATGGACGTATTGAATGGAAACATGCGGTTACGGGCAAGACCTATGAGGATTGGGAAGCAGAGCGGCTAAATGAAAAGAGCCCAAAAGCAATTGTGTCCTGATGGGCGGTGCGCTTTTGCTCGTGACAGGGTACTTGTACGGCTAAGCCCTTCGATTCCCTGCGCCCGGACTGCCCATGACCAAGCATATCACCCGTATCAATATCGACGACAGCGCCCTCGCGCGCCCCACCGCGGAGATTGAGCAAGAGCGCAAGGTCGCGATTTTCGATCTGCTGGAGGACAACACCTTCGTGCTGCCCGCCCGCGAAGGGCGCGCGGTGCCCGACAGTCCTTATGCGTTGACGCTGGCCATTCGCGACAAGCGGCTGGTCTTTGATATCGCGACGGAAACCGGTGATCCGGCGGGGCAGTTCCTCATGTCGCTGGGCCCGTTTCGGCAGGTGGTGAAGGATTATTGGCAGATCTGTGCCAGCTATTATGACGCCGTGAAGACCATGCCCCCCTCGAAGATCGAGGCGATTGATATGGCCCGGCGCGGTATCCACAATGAGGGCGCACGCGTGTTGCAGGAGCGTCTTGAGGGCAAGGCAGACGTGGATATTGACACCGCGCGCCGCCTCTTCACCCTGATCTGCGTCCTGCATTTCGGAGGCTAGGTTGGTGTCCTCCGACTTCCCCGGATCGGTGCTGTTTTGCTGCGATCACAACTCCATCCGCTCGCCGATGGCCGAGGCGATGATGAAACGGCACTACGGCCATGCAGCCTATGTGCAGTCGGCAGGCGTCAAGAGCGACGCGGATATTGATGGATTTGCGATCGCCGTCTGCGCCGAACTGGGCATCGAGCTGTCGCGCCACCGCACCCGCAGCTTTGAAGAGATGGAGGCCTGGGGCGATGACCTGTCAGGCTTTGACCTGATCGTCTCGCTGTCGCCTGCCAGTCAACGCCATGCGCTCGATCTGACGCGTCTGTACCACCTTGAGGTGGAATATTGGCCGATCATGGACCCCTCTGGCCTTGGCGAGGGCCGTGAGGCCAAGCTCGACGCGTATCGTCAAGCTCGCGATCAGATCCAAGATCGGCTGCTGGCGCGATTTGGCCCGCCCACGGTATGACACTCGACGTTCGTATCTTGAGCGGGGCTGCGCTGGATGCGGCCTTGCCAGATGTGGCGCGCTTGCGGATTAGCGTGTTTCGGGCGTGGCCGTATCTGTATGACGGTGATCTCGCGTATGAGCGGGGGTATTTGAGTATTTACAGCAAGAAAGAAGACGCCGTGTTGGTGGGCGCCTTTGACGGGGCGCGTCTTGTGGGGGCGGCGACGGGCACGCCGCTGGAAGATCACGCTGCTGATTTCGGGGCGGCGTTTGAGGGCGCGGAGATTGCGCTTGAGGATGTGTTCTATTGTGCGGAATCGGTTTTGTTGCCTGAGTACCGTGGTTTGGGTGTCGGGCATCGGTTCTTTGACGCGCGTGAGGGCAAGGCGCGGGCTTTGGGGCGCGCCTATGTGGCGTTTTGTGCGGTGGTGCGGCCTCAGGACCATCCGCTGCGGCCAGATGATGCGCGCTCGCTTGAGCCGTTTTGGCGCGGACGGGGCTACGCGCCGATGCCAGGTATCATTGCGCAGTTTGGCTGGCGTGATCTGGACCAGACCAGTGACACCCAAAAGCCGCTGCAATTTTGGATAAAGCGCCTGTGACGCCCGATGCTGCAATGCAGCCTTGAAAACCATCGCAAACAGGCGCATCAAGTGCCCGCGCCCCACTAGGGGGTGATTTTACAATGGAGATACCATGGCCAAGGAAGAACTGCTCGAATTCCCCGGCGTCGTGAAGGAACTCCTGCCCAATGCGACATTTCGGGTCGAGCTGGAAAACGGCCATGAGATCATCGCACATACGGCAGGCAAGATGCGCAAGAACCGCATCCGTGTTCTGGCTGGCGACAAAGTTCAGGTCGAGATGACCCCGTATGATCTGACTAAAGGTCGGATTAACTACCGTTTCAAATAGCGCTGCGATGCGCTTGATCCTCGGTTCAGCCAGCCCGCGCAGGCGGGAGCTTCTGGCTCAAATCGGCGTGGTCCCGGACGAAATCCGGGCCGCCGATATCGACGAGACCCCCTGGAAAGCTGAGCTGCCGCGTCCCTATTGCGCGCGGATGGCGCGCGAGAAGGCGCAGGCGTTGGAGGTCGGTCCGGGCGAGGTTGTGCTGAGCGCCGATACCACCGTGGCTGTGGGGCGGCGCATTCTGGGCAAGCCTGCGGATCGCGCCGAGGCGGAGGCGTTCTTGCGGTTGATGAGTGGGCGGCGTCACCGTGTCGTGACGGCTGTGGCCATGCGCACTGCGGATAAGCTGTGGGAACGCGATGTCGAGACTGCCCTGAAGATGAAGCGCCTGAGTGACGCTGAGATCGCGGCCTATCTCGACACGAACGATTGGCAGGGCAAAGCCGGTGGCTACGGCATCCAAGGACCAGCGGCTGCGTTCATTCCGTGGCTTCAGGGGTCGTACTCGGCGGTCGTGGGACTGCCATTGGCCGAAACCGCAGGTTTGCTGCGCCATGTAGGAGTGATCGCATGAAGGGTCGGATGATTGTCCTTGACCGGATCGAGGATCGCGCGGGCGCGGCCTTGGTCGTGGATGGGCGGCTTGAGGATATCATGATTGATCCGCCCGAGCGGTTCGGCTTTCAACCCGGCACGATCCTGCGCGGACGCCTTGATCGGCCCATGAAGGGGCAAGGTGGGGCGATGCTCCGCTTGCCCGACGGCCAGACAGGGTTCTTGCGCGGGGCCAAGGGGATTGCGGATGGGGCTGCTGTGCTCGTGCAAGTCTCGGGCGTGGCCGAGCCGGGTAAGGCGGTGCCTGTGAATACGCGTCTGCTGTTCAAGAGCCGCTATGCGATTGTCACGCCGGGCGCGCCGGGTCTGAATATCGCGCGCTCCATCCGCGATGAGGAATTGCGCGGTGCGCTGCGGATTTTGGCGGAAGAGGCGATGGCGGGTGTGGCTGAGGGCGTTGGTTTGATCCTGCGCTCGGCCTCGGCTGAGGTGGATGAGGATGTCTTGATCGAGGACATCACCGCGATGCGTCAGCTGTGCGAGGCGGTTCTGGCAGATGCCTCGGGCGAGCCGGAAGTGCTGGTGGATGCCCCCGACGCGCATGAAACCGCATGGCGCGATTGGGCCTCGCCTGCGCCGGATGCGCTGGAGGACGACCCGGAGGCGTTTGCCCATCACGGGGTGCTCGACGCGCTGGAGCCTGCGCTGAGCGGGGACTGGAGCTTGGGCGCTGGGGCCTCGATGGTGATCGAGCCGACCCGCGCTTTGATTGCGGTTGATGTGAATACCGGGGGCGATACGTCGCCTGCGGCGGGCCTCAAAGCCAATCTGGCAGCGGCCAAGGCCTTGCCCCGTGCGCTTAGGCTTGCGGGTTTAGGCGGGCAGATCATCGTGGATTTCGCGCCGATGCCGAAGAATGATCGCCGCCGCCTGGAGGACGCGCTGAAAGCTGCGTTTCGCCGGGATGGGGCCGAGACCGCGTTAGCGGGGTGGACGCCGCTGGGCAATTTCGAGCTGCAGCGCAAGCGCGACCGCGTGCCCTTGACGGATGTTATGTAGAGATGGCCAGCAAACTGCCCCCATGCCCGATCTGCAAACGCGCCTTGGTTGAGGGATCGCCCAAGCCGTTTTGCTCGGCACGCTGTGCGGATGTGGATCTGGGGCGCTGGGTGACGGGGGCGTATGCGATTCCCGCAGGGGCGTCGGTGGAAGATGATCCGGACGCCGTGGTGCCGGATCCGACGCGAGACGACGATACGTAAGATACGTAAGCCGCGCTAGACTGGCCGCTTCCTCTTTATTTCATTGATAAATCGTTAACGCCGCCGGGCTGCGGACCCGTCCGCGTGCCGCAATCTTTCCTCAATTTAACACGAACTTGCCTCAGTCTTTCGGAAATTTGGCCCTGATTGAGGGGGATACCAGTGTCATCCCAGAGATGGATCACACCAACCAACGCGCTGCCAATGCGTTCCAAGTTTAGAAAACGAGGCTACACATGTTGAATAAGAAATTTACCGCCGCCGCCCTGACTGCCGCCATGCTGGTTCCAGGTGCCGCATCTGCCGCAAGCAAGGACAGCACTTTGACTGTTCGCCTGACGGTAAACCCGATCATCCTGTTGTTTGTCACCGACAACACCATGGAGATGACCGCCAACGACATCACCGTCGACAACCTCGACAGCACGGGCAAGACCCGCGCCGAAGGTCGTGCCCAGTTCTTCGTTGCGGCCAACACCGGCTACTCGATCAACGTCGCCCCTGACGAGACTTGGGGCGCAGAAGACGCTGAGAAGGTGAAATTCGTCGGCACCGATGACAGCGACAACTACATTGCAGGGACCTTGTTCCTGGACACCGACATCTCGTCCGATGACCGCACCGATGGCGACAGTGACATCGTTGGCTGGGACGCGACCGAGGGTCATGTCGCCCATTCCAACCCGAACCGCGGCGTGCGTCGCTACGGCGTTGGCGCGATCTTTGATCCACAGGACTGGAGCGGCAATGCCGATGACGATCTTGCAGGCGCGCCAGCCGGTGCTCTGTCGATCGCCCCACCAGATGTCTATTCGTCGACTGTGACTGTCACGGTCAGCAACATCTAATCGCTTGATGAAGCGCTGAGTTGAAATGGGGGGAACTGGACCGGTTCCCCCTTTTTTGCTAAAAAATGCGCACATCAAAAACTAAAAAACAAAGGCACGAGCATGCGCTTTACAGGTTCTTCATTCCGGGCAGTGTCCAAGGTCATGGCTTTCGCCACTGTCGCTTTGGCAACGCTGCTTTTTGCGCCGACCGGTCCCGCGCAGGCGCAGGGGTTTTCGGTCTCCCCGATCCGGGTCGAGGCGGATGTGCCCAGCGGCCGCAATATTGATATTCCGTTCGAGCTGTCAAACAGCACCGATCTGCAAGCCTTCGAGATGACCATTCGCCATGTCGATCTGCTGCAAAGCCAAGATGGCAGCTGGCTGTTTGAAGACACCGAAGAGGTGTTTGACCCCGAGCGGCACCAGTCCAACCGTGAATGGTTTTCCAATTCCAACCAGACTGTCACCGTCGGTCCGCAGCAATCAGTCGATGTGGTTCTGTCCGCTGCGATTCCCCGCAACGCCCGAGGCACGAGCCTATCTGCGTTGCTGGTCACCTCGGATGCGCAAGGTGACACGGATGATGCCGTGCGCCTGCGCTTTCAGTTTCTGGTTCCGATCATTCTGACGATCTCGGGGCGCCCGGCGCGCCAGAATATTGATCTGCTGGGCCTCGACATGCGCCTGTTGCAGCCCAACGCCGCCTTTGGCGCGGGGGGGACGGCGCGGGCGCAGGCCTTGATGAATATCGTCAATCAGGGCGAGACCTATTCGCGCCTGAACGGCACCGTCCGGGTCGAGCGTGAAGAGGCGGGCAATTGGCGCCTCGTCACCAATGCCGAGATCGAAGAGCGCGGCATCATTCCCGGCAGCGATCTGAACCTTGCCGCCGAGATGGGCCGCAGCCTGCCGTCCGGCAATTACCGTTTGACCGGCAATCTGACAGTAGATGGCCGTCAATTGCCGCGCATCACCTCCGAGATTGCTTTTGAGGGCGACCCGGAATTGGACTCGATTGCCTATGACACCGCCATTCTGATCGACCCTGAGGTGATCGAGGTGGCCGTGCGCCCCGGAGCCTCGCGCACGCAGGCGATCAAGCTGAGCAATCCAAGCGATGCCACCGTCGAGGTCGTGCTGACACCGGAAGTGCCGACTGAGCTGGAGAATGTCGCGATTGGCGACATGATGGGATCGGACCTGTCGGCGGCCAATTGGGTGCAAATCTCGCCCAGCACGGTGACCATGCGCCCGAACTCGTCGCGCAATGTACGCCTGAGCGCGCGGTTGCCCGAAGACGTGCCGGTGCATCCGTTTTATTATGCCAATGTCGTGGTCTCATCGACCTATCCCGATGGCCAGACCGCAGGCACTTCGCGCGCAAAGGTCGTGCTGGACCGCGATGGGGCGACCTCCGCGCCGAATGTGGTGCTGGAACGGCTGAGCTATGCCGCGGTGGGCGGCGAGGGCGAGCATGTGTTGCGCGCCCGGGTGGTGAATGCAGGCAATGCACATACCGTCCTGGAGCCGACCGCGCAGTTGATCTCGGTCGCGGATGATACGGTTCGGACAATCACCCTTGATGGCGGGAGCGATCTGATGCTGCCCTTTTCCGTCTGGGACTATGCCGGTGTATTTGACATCGCAGCGGTCGAGGATGGTGCCTACATCCTGCGCGCCAGTTTCGATTATTCCGGCAACAATCGCGCCACTCAGGATCTGAATGTTGCGATTACGACGGACGACAATGGGGCAAAAACAATTACAGCTAGTGAGGAGTAGCGAGTCGTCGTAAGGTAAACCTCCTTTGGGGACTCGGACAAATGCGTATGTGGTATAGAAAAGTATCCTTGGTATCTGCCCTTATTCTGGGCCTGTCTGCGCCGATGGCGTCGGCGGTTGATCTGTTGTCCAACCAATTGTCCGTTTCGCTGAGCGTGCCGGAGGTGGTCTTGATCGACTTCCCCGATGGCGGCGCCACCGATATCGAGCTGGAGATTTCCGGCGATTGTGACACCGATACCGGCATCTGTATGCTGGGTGTGGCCACGATTGATTTCGAGTTGATCGGCAATTCGCGCGTACAGGTGCGCGCCCGCCCGGAACGCGGCACCCGCGTGCGCATCAACGAGCGTCGCCTGGGCCGGTTCACCTATGCCACTGACCCCGATGCGGATGTCCCGCCGCTTTATTACGATGTGCGCTTCGAGATCATTGATGCCGCTTTGGGCGAAGACGGGTTTGGTATGGACGAGGTGGAAAACCCCGATCTGATCATGCTCGACGATATCACCCAGACCAAGCAACGCTGGACCCGAGGCACAAACCTGCGCAACGGCAACAAGATCGGGCGGATCTATATCCAGCCGCTCTTTGATGGCGGCTCCTCGCTTGAGGATCTGAACATCGCGGTGCCGGGCGTCTATACGGCCTCGCTGGAGCTGCTGGTGACGACGCGCTGATCTGCTGTTAGTCTTGCCAGGCGCAGGCCCCGGTCGAGGGCCGCACATGCGGAGAGCAATGACACGATTGATCCACCTCCTTGCGGTACTGATTGTATGGGCGCTGCCCGTGCAGGCGCAGAGCGTGTCCTCAGGCAAGTCCGAGCCTGCAACCGTTATCACCAATACCAGCGTGCTGTCGCAAACGCGCCGGAACATATGGATCGACTTTCCGCAGAGCGGCAGCGCGGACGTGTCGATGGAATTAAGCGGGGGCTGCGGCTCGGCGCTGGGGCTTTGCGTGTCGGGGCAGGGCTATATCGAGTTCGCGATGTGGGGCGACGCCCGTGTGGAGCTGCGCGTGCGTCCCGATGACCGCCAAATGATCAACAAGCGCCGCTTGGGTGTGTTTGAATATGCCACTGATCCGGGCGCAGATGTCCCTGAAATCTACTATGACGTGCGCATAGAGGTGATTGATGCGTCGCTCGGGCCGGACGGATTTAGCCAGCCCAACGTCATCGCGCCGGGCAGCCTGACGCTTTGGGACTATACACAAAACCGACATGACTGGCGGATCCGATCCAACCTGCGCCGCGGCCCAAAAATCGGCCGCATCTACATTCAGCCTTTGTTTGAAAGCACTTCAGCCGACATTTTTGCCGCACCGGGCACCTACACGGCATCAATCGCACTTTCAATTTTCGAACGTTAAGGCTAGAATGAGAAAAAAATAAGGGCAGAGAGCAGGTTGCCTACATGAAAACGAGCGGTTTACGTACACTTATTGTGTGCGCAGCGATCCTGTGTGCGCCGATGGCGTCTGCACAGGACGAACAGGTTGTGGATAACGTCTTCTTCCAGTCGGACTTGCGGCAGGCCATTGAAGATGTGGCAGGGCAGGCGGGGGTGAATATTATCGCCGATCCGACGGTTCAGGGCGTGGTGTCGGTCACGATCGAGAACTCCAGCGTCGAGCGTGCGCTTGATCTTCTTCTGGCGGGCACCGAGTTTCAGGTCCAACGCACCCCCGATTATTACCTCGTCTACAGCGCCGATGCGTCATCTGACTTGCTGACCGAGGTCTCCGAGACCCGCGTGGTGAAGTTGCAGCATGTCTCGCCCGAGGCCGCGCGCTCGCTTCTGCCGGGGCCTTTGCAGCAATATGTGCGCTTCGAGACCGGATCGAGCACGCGCCTCGCCGTCACCGCCCCGCGCAACATCCTGACGCGCATCCTCGCCGATCTGGAGCAGATCGACCAAGGCAATGGCGAGACGATCTTCATCACGTTGCAGCATATCGAGGCCGAGCAGGCCCGTGGCTTGCTGCCCGAAAACCTACAGGTTTTCACCCGCGTCGATCCCGGTCGCAACATCATCGCCATCACAGCACCCGAGCGCGCCTCGTCGGTCATTGTCAGTCACCTGACCCGCGTGGACGAACCGGGTCCCGCCCTCGCGCTGAACACCGCCAATGTCCACCAGACCCAGATCATCAAGCTGAACCATGTCACCGCCGAGAGCATGTTGAACCTGCTCCCGAACACGGTGACGGAGTTTGTGCGCGCGGATGCGGTGTCGAACTCCATCTCGATCAGCGCGCCCGAGCATATCGCCCGCCGCATCCTGTCGAACGTGCGCACCGTCGATGTGCCGCGCCGCCATATCATGCTGGAGGCGCGCATCGTGGTGCTCGACCGCTCGGATGTGTTGAATTTCGGGGGGGCATTGCAGGCTCCGACAGTCTCGGCCGGGTGGAACACGTCCAGTAATGCTGGCGCGCAATACGATATCAGCGTCGGCTATCTGCAGACGCGCACCTTCACCAACGCGCTGAACCTGACGCTGAACCTATTGTCGCAAAACGATGAGGCGACGATTGTGGCCAGCCCCAAGGTGTTGGCGCAAGATGGCATCCCCGCCGAGATCAAGGTCACGACCGAGGAATACATCCAGATCACCTCCGAGACCAACGGCGTCGCGCGCGGCCAGCTTGAGCAGATCGAGACGGGCACGATCCTGAGCATCACGCCGCAAGTGGGAGTGAACGGGGTCATGACGCTGGATATGAACCTTGAGGTCAGCGATGTGATCTCGCGCAGGGCGCAAGGCCTGCCGGTCGTCAGTCGCCGCACCGCCAAGAGCACAGTGCAGCTGCAAAGCGGCGGCACAGCGGCTGTGGCGGGGCTTGTGGACACACGCACGCAAACCGGCTCGGCTGGTTTGCCCGGCTCGCAGCGCTTGCCTTTGTTGGGGCGCGCCGTGCGCACCGACAGCCTGAAACACAACGCGCGTCAGGTGGCGATCTTCGTGACCGCGACGCTGGTGGATGCCGATGGCAACCGCCTCGATGGGCGTCAGGGCCGGGGGCAGCGCGCGACGGCTGTCAATGAAGACCAATTCCGGGCAGAGCTGCGCTTTGCCCTCACCGAGATGGGAGTGGCCGTGGAATGACACCGTATCACCGAACCTTGCGCGCGGGCCTTTGGGCTGGTGCCGCACTTGCGCTGATCGGATGCGCGAGCATGGACAGCAATGTGGCGCGGCTTGAGGCGGATGTGCAAAGCATCTCCGTCGGGGAGCCGCAGGCGATCAGTGCGCGCGATCTGGCAGAGGTCATGATCCAGGCGGGCTTTACGGGCGAAGAGATCCTGAAATACGGGCCAAGCGTGCGCAATGCGATCGGATCTGCTGGCGGTGCCCAGATCAACAAAGACAAGTTCGCCCATGCGATTTTGACGGTTCAGGACGGCAAGCTTTACGTGTCGAGCCGCGATGGCGGGACGTTCCTGCGCGAGTTGTGAGGCTTGCGTCAAATAAGGTGCGGGAGGCTTCGATTTTTTGCCCGCGCCCTATGGACTTGGCCGAGTGCGAGGTCTAGAACCGCGCAACCCAGACAAGGCAAACGCCGCGTCACCCGTGCCCGGGTAGCTCAGGGGTAGAGCAGTGGATTGAAAATCCTCGTGTCGGTGGTTCGATTCCGCCCCCGGGCACCATTTAAACAAAGTTAAAGCAGTAGGTTACAGAATTTCTGGGTTGCATCGGAACTCGTCGAAAACCCAAGAACACACTAGCACACTGTGTTGTGAGCGCCGCGCCGTGAACCAGCACAGTTCTAGAAACACGGGCCTAGCAACGCTTCTCGCCGTTCTTATAGTGCGTTGGACGTGATGTTGTGGAGCTAGAGTGCTGAACTGATTTGGATTAATCCTAAGCGAGCAACTCATTCAGCAGTTCAGCTAGTTCCTGAGCCGCTTCAGCCATTACTATTCGGTCAAACGGAAATGTATCAAAGTTTTCCCGCTCCGCACCGTGCTTGGCTATCATCAGGGCAACAAACTTTTGCGTTGTCCTATTTGCTTTATGCGTCTCACCTTTGCCCCACTTGTGAAAAACTGCACGGTCTGGCAGCTTGCATTGCCACCCGCTCCCCGTCTCTGTGAAGGTGAAGCCAGAATTCTTTTCGACTTTGCCAGTCTTAATTACCGCTAGGTTGGTGTGGTGCTTTATCGGGTACTCTGGTCCGCCAACTTTGTCACGTAGTTCTGCTGCTTCAAATGCCAGTTGGCGATTTAAGTCTCCGTAGTCCTTTGAAGCGATTATTTTAGAATGCTCGAGGCCAAAGTGTGACGCTTCATGCCGTGCAACGTCTGGTAGCTTTCGCTTCACCAGCTGTAGGTGGCGTCCCATCGCGTACATCTTTTGAGGCCATGACAAATGCAATTTTGCAGCTTTCGAACAGATATGTAACTTTACAGACAAAAAAACGCTCGTGTCTGCACGAATAAACACGTGAATCATGCAAAGTCACAAATAATCACGTTTCAAAACGGAACATTTATGGAACATTTGTTGTTTTGTGGATTCAGGTGATATTTGCGTAGAGCAAAACGTAGGCGCGTTTTATCGACCCAAACGAATCACAGGCATGTATTCGTATCGCTCAAGTCGTTCCGTCTCGCTGCTTAACTTGCAGTCAGTAACACTCCCAGAGTGGCCACATGAATCTGTTCACTTGGGACTGAACTCTGCATCTTTTGCGTGCACGCTCAATTATGTTGCAAAAGTTATTGGATAGGATGGAACACCTGCAAGTTGCCCTTAATTTTTCTGTTTCACTACAGTGAGTTAACAGTATTTTTTTGCTCGTTTAGATTTGCCTCAAAGGACAAACTTGGAGAGCAATATGCCCAGTACCAATGACCGCGTCACGCTTTTTTTGAACGCAACCAATACCGCTGTTGCTGTTTTGTCGTTAGCATTCACCGTGTGGCTGCAATTCTCTGCGTCGCATGTTCCCGCCGAAGCGGACCTCGCAGTTTGCGTCGCCCTCCTTGCGGAACAAGATTTGGAAGTCAACTTTGCGGCAGTACCACCCGTTCACGTGAGGCAGCCGCAATAAGGAGTGGAAAGCGCCTAGTTTCAGTCCCTCACTTGATCACGTCGCCATCGCGCCAATAGATTTCCGTCTCTTGAACCCATTTGAGGATCGCCAGGCCGGTGAACACTGTGCAGTTGCCCGAGCCAATCTACTTTGGCAAACCGCGCTCGGAGGTGACACGGTTAAGGCCTCCAACTGCCCGAGATCCTGACAGCTATGTGTTCGCGATCAGACCCGTTTTCTGTCAGCTTAATTCGCCTCAACAACGAGACACTGAGAACTTCGACCGTCTGTCATCCTCTCCTGAAGTTCGCATGCCTTTTCAACCGGTGTTAGCTCGTGCGAACTGGATAAAGCACAACCCGTGTCCCAACCGGCACCCGCGCATAAAGGTCGATGATGTATTCGTTCAGCATTCGCGCGCAGCCGTTCGAGACCGCGTGCCCGATGGTCCGAGGCTGGTTGGTGCCGTGGATGCGCAGCATCGTATCGCGGCCCCGCGCGTCATAGAGGTAAAGCGCACGCGCGCCCAGTGGGTTGTTCGGCCCTCCGGGCATCCCGTCGGCGAACCGCGCATAGCTCGCATTGCGTTTGATCATCGCCGCAGTTGGTGTCCAGCGCGGCCATTCGGCTTTGCGCCCAACCGTAAACTCGCCACTCTCGTACAGACCCGGACGTCCGATCCCGACGCGATAGCGGATTGCCTTGCGCGGGGCGGTAATCCAGTAGAGCGCGAATTGACCAGGATCGACATGGATTTCGCCAGGCTCGAACCCGCGGCGCACCCGGATCTCGGTGGGCACCATATCCTCCGGCGTCAGTACGCGGCGGCGGGTGTTTTGCGCTTCCACAAAGCTGGTGGAGGCCAACATCAGGCCCGCAGCGGCCCCGGTGGTCGTTAAGAAATCGCGACGGTTCATCATACGGCTCGCCCCTTTGGCAACTTTATTCACAGGGTTTTGAGGATAAAACCCGATGAGGGGGCAGGGGGGCAAGCCCACCCCTACACCTAGACAGGAAGCGTGACATTTCTGAATCAACTCCTGCCTTCACATGCTAGGATTTCGTGAACACTTCGTTAAGGAGAGTGCGATGAGTGACGAGACAACCCCAGCCGTCGATATGGCAGAGGCCCAATCGCAGGTGGACCTGCCGCAGATCGGCGACACCACCCGCTATGACGCGCTGATGGAGGTGATCCGCAACCGCGTCACGGTCCGCAAGTTCGATCGCGACTACGAGGTCCCGACCGAGCATTTCAACATGATCCTCGAGGCCGCGCGCCACGGACCCTCGGGCGCCAACGCGCAGCCGTGGCAGTATATCGTCGTGCGTGATCAAGCCCTTAAGGACAAGATCACCGAATATTTCGTGGCCGAGCAGCGCTTTCGCGCCAAGGCCAAGATGAAGTTCCCGACGCCTGATTATCGCGGGCTGGCGAGTGCGCCGGGTTTTGTTGTGGTGTGCTCGGACATGCGCTGGGTGAATGCGTTTCCGGTGTTCAATGACGGCTCGGATCTGGACCGGATGTACAAGGAGAATGCCGAGCGGATCTTGCTGCAATCCGTCGCCGCCTCGACCATGTCGGCGCATTTGGCGGCTGCGGCTTTGGGCTACACGGTTTGGTGGGTCACGGCCATCGGGCAGGAGGAGGCGCAACAGGCGATCCGCCCGCTTCTGGGCATTCCCGACGAGATTTCCGTGCTCGACATCATGCTGTTCGGCCCGCCCGCGGATGAGCCTTACAAGCGCTACCGCAAGCCGCTTGAGGAAATCGCGCATTTCGATGGCTACGACATGAGTAAGTTCATGGAGGATGACGAGCTGGCCGAGTGGATCAAGACGCGGCGGCATCGGGTGATGTATAAGGATGCGAGTAGGATCGACTAGGCACTTGCCCGGCGCCGCCGGGCAGCCCCTGTCCTGCGTCCTGCCGGACGCGTTCCGACTGGAAAAGGTCCACTGGACCTTTTCTTGTCAGTCTCCACCCTCCCCCCGGGAGGGGGCTGCCCTCAGCGATTAAAGGCAGCGTTCATGGCGGCGTTGACGTCGGTAGAATTCTCGCCAACCCAAGCCACAAACCCATCCGGCCTCAGCAAAATCTGCGAGGCCCCGTAAGTCTCAGCCACCTCCGGCGCATCCTCGCACACAATCTCCACAGGCACGCCAACCCCCGCCACATCCGGCGCACTCCCGTCGAGCGACACCCATGTAAACCCAGCGCCCGACAACTCCCCGGGCACGCACCGCCCGCTCGGCAACACCTGCGGCGGCAAGTGTTGCCCTGCCTTCGCCCGCATCGAATGCGTCCCGACCGCCGACGGCGTATCCCCGTAATGCGGGCGAAACCCGCCGATCCCGGCATCTGCACTGCCCTTGGCGCGCGCCGCCCAAGCGGCCTCGAAATCTGCTTTGTCGCGCTTGGGATCATGCGCCTCAATAAACGCCCGGTCATCGCGGATGAATTTCTCGATAAAGTCCCGCGCGGTGGAGGCGAAGACCGGATGCCGCTCGGCCTGATAGCTGTCGAGCAGCGCCTCCGACCCCCATCCTTCCAGCATCGCGGCCAGTTTCCAGCCGAGATTGCGCGCATCCTCGAACCCCGTATTGATCCCGTAGCCGCCATAGGGCGGGTGCGAGTGGGCGGCGTCTCCGGCGATAAACACGCGGCCCTTGCGGTATTGATCCGCCAAGGTGATGCGCAGGTCCCAGAAGCCGACATATTCGGTCTCGAGCGCCACATCCTCGCCAATCGCACTTTGGATATAGCCTGCGAAATCAAAGCTCTCGCGATCGGTATCGCTCGGGATCGGCGCGTGGAAGAAGAAGGTCTGGCCCCAATCGACCATCCCGAAAAACTGCCAATAGCCGTCGAGATCGGGGTGAATGACGTTGTAGAACTGCTTGTCGGGGAACCGCTCTTGCAGCAGCTCGAAAAACGCAGGCGAGCGGAACACCACCAGCACCATCAGCTTGTCATGATCCTGCCGCGTCTCGGTAATGCCCGCCGCGTCCCTGAGCCGCGAGCGACTGCCCTCGCAGGCCACCGCATACGAGGCGCGCACATCATGCAGCTCAGCCCCGCGCGATATCTTCAAGGTCACGCCCGCATCATCCTGCGCATGGCTCTCGGTTTTCCAGCCGTAGAAGGTATCGACCCCCGGCAAAGCCTCCAGCCGCGCGCGCAACACCGCTTCGGTCGCGTATTGCGGCAAACGCTCGTTCTCAGCCGAGTAGAACGGGGCCACCGACGCCCGCTTATACCAGTCGTAATGATAGCCCGAGGTCAGCGAGCCATACGCTGTCAGCCCCCCAAGCCCCACGCCCTTCGGGATGGTCTTGGCGTCGCGAATGTCCTCCTCCACCCCCCAGGCGGCCATGTGTTCCATCGTGCGTTGCGTCAGGTTCTGGCCCTTGGGGATCAGGGGCGGGGTCTCGTTGCGCTCGATCACGGCGACCTTGCGGCCGCGCTGGCCCAGCTCGATGGCGAGGCCCAGACCAACCGGCCCGCCGCCTGAGATTACAACGTCATACATGGGCGCTCTCCTCGTCTTGACAGTCCTGGTTTGGGGGCGCAGGCACGGGGCATGATTGACCTCGACCCCCTGTCATATGTGGCGATTTTTGCAGCGCTGGCCCTGGGCGGGGTGCTGAAAGGCGCAACCGGGGCAGGGGTGCCGGTGATCGCCGTGCCGGTGATCGCGGCCTTCGTGGATGTGCGCTTTGCGGTGATGATCATGGTGATGGTGAACATCATGACCAATTCGCGCCAGATCTGGACATATCGCGCGACCCGGCTGAGCGGAGGCTTTGCGCTGCGCTTTGGGCTCGCCAGTGCAATGGGCGCGCTTGTTGGGACGGGATTGCTGGTCTGGCTGCCCGAGGCGGTCTTGTCGGCGATCCTCGCGACGATTGTCTTTGGGTATATCGCGCTGCGCTTGCTGCGCCCCGATTTCCAACTGCCCTTGGAGGTCGCGCGCCGCTTCGTCCTGCCTGTGGGCGCGATCGGAGGCGTGTGCCAAGGGGCCGCCGGGATTTCCGCACCCGTGTCGGTCAGCTTTCTGAACGCGATGCGGCTGGAGCGGCCTGTGTTCATTTTCACCATCTCGGTGTTCTTTGTCAGCATGGGGTTCGTGCAGCTTCCCGCCCTGTTGCTGTCGGGGCTGATGACGGGGCCGATCTTCGGGCTAAGCCTTCTGGCCATCGTGCCCGTCATCGCCTTCATGCCGTTGGGCAACTGGCTGGGCCAGCGCGCCTCGCCGGAGGTGTTTGATCGGGTGATCCTGGTGTTCCTGACGGTGCTCGCGATCCGGTTGGCGTCGCAGTTGGTGATGGGCTGACCCCCAACCCGAGACAATGTGCTCAGGGCTGCGCTCGACCTCGGGTGGAAGCGAAGCGCCCTCCCGGGGGCAGGTCGGGCGCTGCCCGGCCTATCAGCCGGGCGGAACACATCTGAAGCGCCACTCAAGCCTAAACCCGCGTCACCTTCAGTTTGGTCTTCAAATCCGTCCGACAAAAGGCGTGCAGGAAACAGGTCTTCTCCGACACATCCAGCATATCGCGCGCCACATCGTCGCCCTCCGAGGTCTGCAAATGCACATGCGTCTCCACCGGATCAGCCTCGCCTGCCTTGCCGGTCCCGCCAGACGCGCCACCCAGTGAGAAATGCGTGTCCTGCACAATCGCGTATTCCGGCAGGTCTAGCTTTTCCATCGAGGCCATGCGCCCGAACTGGGTCATGAAGCAAAACGCAATGCCCGCCGAGATATAGCTGACCGCGTCCGGGGCGCGGCCATTCTCGTCGGAGATAAACTTGAAGATGCTGCCATGGGGCGAATAGAGATGCTGTTCGATCTCCTTGGTGCCGTCCGCGCGCAGCGTGCAAATCCCCGCCGGATTGAGCGTGCGGTCCTGATGATCGCTCAAGCTCGAGGCCGCTGCCTTTGTGCCCTTCGCCACCGCCTTTTCGGGCGACATGCCAAAGCGCTCGATCAGGGTCAGATCGCTTTGCATCGCTTGGCTGGCCCCGGCGGCGGGCGCTTCGATGATCGGGGCCTCCAGCGCTTCGGCCTCGCCTGTCTCGATCTGCGCGCCGTTCTTGGTCAGGGTAAACAGCGATGGCAGCTTGCCTCGCATCAACCCGTTCAGGGGCGAGGCATGGACTGCGTTCATCAACAGCTCCTGCAACGCCGCGTCGTCCAGATCGCAATCGACCTCCACCTCCAACTCCACCGGAAGCGCGCCGCCGACCATCGTGCGCGCACGCATGGAGCCGAACATCGTGTAGTAATTGTTCTGGATAATCCGCAGCTTACGCAACGCCACACCCTGCTGTGCGGCCAAGGCGGTGATCTCGTTCATATAGGCGCTCACCATGCCCGTGGTCAGAAACGCGAGCGGGCAGGGGGCCGCATCATGGCCCGCCAGATAGGCCCCTTCATCGGAGACCAGCCGCCATGTCAGCCCGGTGCGCGCCGAGGTCACAAGCGCCTCTTTCTGGAAGCCCGATAGCGAGCGGACCACCGTGCGCACCGCGTCGCCCTTGCGGTTCTCGGGTGCGCTGAGGCCCAGCTCGCCCGCATTGGCCACTTGAAAGAACGGGGCCACGCCAGAGGTGCCGATGATGTCTTCACCAAGTTTCATAGGGGCTCTCCATAGATAGAAGCCGCGTCAGCCGAACATCGTGTCGGGCAGCAGCAATGCGATTTGAGGGATAAAGAACACGAAGATCAGCGCCGCCAACATGGCAAACCAGAACGGCCAGATGCCTCGGAAAATCGTGTTGAGCGAGACATTGGGCGCGATGCCCTTCACCACGAAGACGTTGATGCCCACAGGCGGGCTGATCAGGCCCATTTCCAGTGCGATCACCATCATCACGCCGAACCAGATCAGATCGACGCCTAGCGTTTGCAGGATCGGTTGCGCAAGCGGCACGGTCAGCACGAGGATCGCGAACCCGTCCATGAACATGCCGAGGATGATGAAGCCCACGAGGATGGCGATGACGACTTGGTTGGCGGTGAAGCCCTGCACCTCGACCCACTGGGTCAGCGCGAAGGTGATCCCGGTGAAGCCGACGAAGGTCTTGAAGACAAACGCGCCGAACAGGATCAGAAAGACCGTGCCGGTGGATTTGAGGGTGCTCAGCGTGACCTCACGCATGTTGTCGAAGGTGAACGCGCGGCGGATCATCGTGACCAGAAGCGCTAGAAATGCACCAACGCCAGCGGCCTCGACCGCCGAGAACACGCCCGTGTAGATCCCGCCGATGGTCAGCACGATGATGCCCACGATCCAGCTGGCCCGACCCAGCGCGCGCACGCGCTCGGGCATCTCGACACGCTCGGCGGATTGCGGGGCATATTCCGGCTTGCGGAACACGACGATATAGATGGCGACGATGAACAGCGTGGTCAGCAACAGACCCGGCAACACGCCTGCCATAAAGAGCCGTCCAATGCTTTCCTCGGTCAGGATGGCGTAGACCACAAAGCCAGCCGAGGGGGGGATCAGGATGCCCAGCGTTCCACCCGCAGCAATCGCCCCGGTCGCGAGGCCGTTGTCGTAGTTGTAACGCTGCATCTGCGGCAGGCTCACCCGGCCCATGGTCAGGGCGGCGGCAAGGCTCGACCCGGATAAAGCCGAAAAGCCCGCGCACCCGACGATGGTGGCCGAGGCCAAGCCGCCTTTCATATGCCCAAACCAGCTATGGGCGGCGTCATAGAGGTCGCGGCTCATCCCCGACACGCCCGCAAGGTTCCCCATCAGGATGAACAGCGGCAGGATGGTCAGCGGATAATTCGCCGCCTCGCCAAAAATCTCGCCCGCGATGACGGGCAGGGCTGCGGGTGGGCGGATCATGAAGATGCCAAGCCCGCCAATGGCCATCATCGCAAGGCCAACGGGCACCCGGATAAACAACAGCAAAAAGAGGCCCGCAAAGCCGAGGGCTGCAATCGTTTCACGATCCATTAATCGGTAACCTCATTGGGGTCTTCGCCGTTGAAATGCACAAGTCCGATCAGGATCTGCATCAACACCCAAAGGGCGGCAAAGCCCATGGCGGCGGATAAAACAAAGTAGAAGGGTGGGTGCGGGATCGACAGGTTCGAGGTGATCGCACCGCAGGGCAAACCGCAGCTTCCCTTCGAGGCGAGCGCGTAGCTCGCCACCGCGAGAATGCCAAACGCGATCAGCCGTCCGACCAGATCGGTAAAGCGCGAGACGTTGCGTCCAAAGGCCATCGGCAGCACGTTCACCGCCACCTGACCCTGATTGGCCGCCGCCCACACGATGGAGCCTGCGACCACTATCGTCATGCTCATGGTCGAGAAATCTTCGATGCCAAAGATCGGGTCGCGCAGCACGTAGCGGTAAAAGACCGACACAATGGTGATCCCCGCCAGCGCGAACAAGGCCGCGCCGCCGAGGATGGCGAAGAGGCCCGCAATTTTGCGCAGCCCCTTCTCCGTTTTCACAAGGATGGGTGGAGTTTCAGCCACTTGGCTTACATCCCCTTGCCTTGCATCAGGTCCATAACCTGCTGCCCGGTCATGCCCTGACCCACTTCGGAGGCCAACCATGCGTCCATTGCAGGCTGGATGGTGGCGTCCCAACGGGCGCGCTCTTCGGCGGGCAGCTCATAGACCTCGACGCCGTTCTCAGCCGACACAGCAATGCCGCGCGAGCCGATGTTGTTGTACATCTCGGCCCCGGACATCGACAGCCACTCGCCGGAGGCCTCCTCGATCCAGGCTTTCTCCTGATCGCTCATGCTGTTCCACACATCGTTGGACAGCAGCATCACAAAGGCCGAGCCCGCACCGGGGACGTTGGTGGTGATGTAGTTCGCAGGCTCATAGAGGCGGAATGACAAAGCCCCCGACGAGCCGATGGAGATCACGTCAACCACGCCATTGGTCAGGTTCTGGTTGATCACGCTGACTGGCTGCGACACGGCCGAGGCCCCCAGCGCTTCGACGAACGGGATGTCTTGCGCAGAGGTCACGCGCACGATCTTGCCTTCGATATCTTCCATCGTCTGGATCGGGGCGTCCTTAGAGAACAACACCGGCAGCTCGTTCGCCCAAAGCGCCAGGATCTTGGCGTTGAACTCGTTGCTGATCGGCTCATAGGCGCGCCACATCGCTTCGGTGCAGGTGATCGCGCTGTCGCACATGCCCGGTGTCGTCACACTCGTGGTGATCGGGAACAGGGGCTGGGTGTAGCCCGGCAGGTGGAACACGATATCCGCGACGCCGTCCAGAAGGATCGAGTACTGCTTGGGCGGCGCCCCGTTCAAAGCCCCTCCGGGAAACTGCGAAACCGTCAGCTCACCGCCGGAAACTTCCGCCAGCTTCTCGGCAAAGGGCGTGAACACGGCGGCGTTCATCGGGTGGTTCGGCCCCATGAAATAGGCCAGCGACAGATCGCGCGCCTGGGCCGTGGTGGCCATGGTGCCTGCCGCAAGGGCTGCCACCGTCATAAGTGTCGTGAATTTCATTATCTTCCTCCCTGGTCGAAATGATTTACCCGTGCAGCCATCCCGGCGGTCCCGAGATGCTGTGTGGTCCCATAAAGCCCATCACCCCTTCAAACCCGAGGTTCCGGCCTATTCCGCTGTCTTTGAAACCCCCAAACGGTCCGCGCCCGTCTTGCGCGGTTGGCCCGTGGGCGTTCAGATATGTGTAACCCGCTTCCAACCGACGCGAGAGCGCGACGGCGCGGTCCTTGTCTTCCGTCCAGATCGACGAGCAGAGGCCAAAGCGGCTGTCATTGGCCATCGCAATCGCCTCGTCCTCCGTGTCGAACGGAATGATCGGCAGCGCTGGGCCGAATTGCTCTTCGCGCACGATGTTGAGGCTCGGGTCGGGGTTGTGGATCAGCGTCGGGCGCTGGAAATACCCCTCGTCATACATCTCGGCATCGGGAACCTGTCCATATTCCCGCACCTCGGCACCTGCGGCACGGGCCTGCGCGATCATGTCTTGGACGATGCGCAACTGGCCCGCGTTGTTGAGCGGTCCCATATTGGTCTCGGCCAGCAAGCCATCGCCTACGACCATCTCGCGGCACACGGCGCCAAGCCCCTCGACCACATGATCATAGCGCGAGCGGTGCACATAGAGGCGCTTCATCGCCATGCAGATCTGCCCGGTGGACATGAAAGCGGCGAGATACATCCGAATAAACGCGCCGTGATCGAGCAGCGCGTCTTGGCACACAATCGCCGCGTCATTGCCGCCAAGCTCCAGCGTCACGGGCGTCAGGTTGCGCGAGGCCACAGCCATCACATGCTTGCCCACTTCGACCGAGCCGGTGAAGTTGATCGTCTTGACCAGCGGATGCGCCAGCAGCGCATCGCCGATTTCCGACGCCTTGCCGGTCACGACATTCACCACACCCGGCGGCAACATCTCGGCGATGATTTTCAAGGTTTGCGACGGGGCAAGGGCCGAGGATTGGCTGGGCTTCACCACCACAGTCGTGCCCGACATCAAGGCCTGCGGCAGCTTCGCGCCCAGGATCGACAGGGGCCAGTTCCATGGCACCACCAAGGTGGCCACGCCGCGCGGTTGGTGGGTGATGATCAGATCAAACGGTGGTCCTTGCAAATGCTCGTCCGCGCTCAGCCGATCCGCATAGGCCGCCACTTGCCGGAAGCGGTCGCCAAGGCGCGACAGCTCAAGATGCGTTTCCTTCAGGATCTTGCCATGCTCGCGGGTAAATAGACGCGCGCGCTGTTCCACATCCGCGGCATCGGCGGCCATCGCATCGGCGACCTTCAACAACATCGCGGCGCGCTCGTGATAGCTTAGGGCCGACCAAGCGGGAAACGCGGCATGGGCGGCTTGCACGGCCTGATCCACATCGCCGACACTGGCGCGGGACGCATGACCGACAAGTTCGGACGGGCGGGCAGGGTTGAACAGATCATAGGTGGCAGCGCCCTCAGCGGCGCGTGCGGACCCATTGATAAAGAGCTCCGTTGTGACAGGCTCAAGCTCGGCATGAACGGTCATGCATCCTCCCCCACTGATCGCAAGTGCGCGATGATTCGTCGCAAGTCTTGCGGTCCTCCTAGGATCATCATCCCTATTTTGGATACAAAGTTAAGCCATTTATTTGCGAAAATGCAGAAATTTGCCTCGACACACGGATTATTGTATCCGATGTTTGCCGCTGGAGGAGTGGTTATGGGATCCAGTGCCGAGCATGTTCTCGCGGTCGTGCGCCGTCAAATCCTGACGGGGGATCGCGCGCCGGGCGACAAGATCAACGAGGTTGGCGTGGCCGCGGACCTGCAAGTCTCACGCACGCCTGCGCGCACGGCCTTGGCAGCACTTGAGGCCGAAGGTCTGATCGAAAAACGCGATGGGCGCGGCTTTACCATCAAGTCGATCTCCGTCGATGACGTGACCAAATCCATCAATGTGCGCGCCGTGCTCGAAGGCCTCGCCGCGCGCACGATGGCCGAAAACGGCATGTCCGCCGAGACGGATGCCAAGCTGCGCCATTCGATTGCGCTGTCGCAAGAAATCCTGGAGACCGACGCGCCGAAGATCGACTATATCGGGCAATACCAAGAGGCCAATCGCATCTTCCATGAGACGATCATGCACGATTGCGGCAACGACCTGATCGCCCACGCGTTCGAGCGGATTGCCCGTCTGCCCCTGACCGCGCTGGGTACGCTCGCCTTCGACCGCACCACCCTGAAACGCGAGCGGATGCGTCTCACGGTGGGCCATTCGCAGCACGTTATTATTCACGATGCGCTGACCAAACGCCAAGCCCAACGGGCCGAGCGGATGATGATCGAACACAGCCACGCGACGTTGAATTACGAGCAGTTGTTCGTGCAAGAGGGGCCATTGGGCGGCGTCGCCCAAGCGGCGGAATAGGACCAGACATGACGATAGCACAGCACTGGATCGACGGCGCGTGGCGCAAAGATGGCGACGAGGCGCAGACCGTTTCTGTCTACACGGGCGAGACGAACGCGACCTATGCAAGCGCCGGATCCGCCCTCACCGAGGAAGCCATCGCCGTCGCGCGCCGCACCTTCGAGCGCTCGCCTTGGGCCCACCAACCCCGCCTGCGCGCCGCCGTTCTGCTGGAACTGGCCGATGCGATTGAGGCCCGACGTGACGAAATCGCAAGACAGATTGCCATCGAGAACGGCAAGGTCCTGCCCCACTGCGTGCACGAGACCAACGCCGCCGTGTCCGAGGCGCGCTACTACGCAGGCCTTGCCCGCGCGATCTTCGGGCGGGTGACGGAAATCGACGCCGGCAAGCAGTCGATCTTCGCCCATGAAGCCATCGGCGTCGCCGCCATCGTCGTGCCGTGGAATGCGCCTTCGACCTTGCTTCTGCGCTCGCTCGGCCCCGCGCTGGCGGCGGGTTGCACGGTCGTGCTGAAAGGGGCGCACCAGACCTCAAGCGTGAACCGCCTCTACGCCGAGGCCCTCGCCGATTGCCCCTCGCTGCCCGCAGGCGTGGTTAACGTTATCCACGGCGATTTGGAGATGTCGCAAACCCTGTGCCAGCATCCGGAGGTCGATGTGGTGTCGTTCACCGGATCGTCCGCCACCGGCAAAGCCATCATGGCCGCAGGCGCGCCGACGCTGAAACGCCTGTCGCTGGAGCTTGGCGGCAAGGCCCCGGCGCTGGTGTTCGAAGACGCCGATATGGACGCCGCCGTGCGCGAAATCACCAACGGCGTCATCCCGCATACGGGCCAGATGTGTACCGCCATCGCGCGCATCCTCGTGCAAGACAGCGCATGGGACGCGTTCGTGCCGAAACTGGCGGAGGCTTTGGGCGCGGTGACCTGCGGTGATCCGCTGGAGGCCTCCATCCGCATGGGGCCGCTGTTCGACGCAGGCTCCGTCACCCGATACGCGCGTGACACCGCCAGCGCGCGCCAAGCCGGGGAAACCATCCTCGAGGGCAAAATCCTCGACGGTCACCCCCAAGGCAATGTCGTCACCCCGGCGCTCTATGCGGTCGAAGACCGCCAACATCGCCTCGTGCAAGAAGAACTTTTCGCCCCCATCGGTATCCTCGAGCGGTTCAGCAGCGAAGAAGACGCCGTCATTTCCGCCAACGCCACCCGCTACGGCCTCGCGGCCTCGGTGCACAGTCAAAACCACAGCCGCGCGCGCCGCGTCTCCCGTGCGCTCAAATCCGGCACGGTCTGGATCAACTGCCACAATCGCCTCTTTGCCGAAGCCGAAACCGGGGGCTACCGCGAAAGTGGGTTGGGGCGTCTGCACGGGCTGGAAGGCTTGGCGGACTTCATGGAAACCAAACATATCTACGCCGAATACGGCCAATTGCCGACAGGTTAAGTAGATGCGATTGCAAGGCAAAACCGCAATCGTGACGGGCGGGGCCAAGGGCCTCGGGGCCGCGTTCGCGCAAGCCTTGGCGGGGGAGGGCGCACAGGTCGCCACCCTCGACATCGCCGAGACCGCCACCTCGGACCACCTCGCCCTCACCTGCGACGTCACCGATGCGCAAGCCTGCCGCCAAGCCGTCACGCAAGTCACCAACACGCTCGGCCCCCCCGATATCCTCGTCAACAACGCCGCCCTCTACGCGAGCCTGCCCATGCAGCACTACGACCAGATCGACCCGGTGCTCTGGGATCAGGTCATGGCCGTCAATCTGCGCGGGGCGTTCCAGATGATCCAAGCGGTCGGGCCGGGGATGGAGGCGCGCGGCAAGGGCCGCATTATCCAGATCACCTCGGGCACGGTCTACAAAGGCCTGCCGAACATGCTGCATTACATCACGTCCAAGGGCGGGCTATCGGCGATGACCAAGGCGCTGAGCCGCGAGCTTGGCCCCAAAGGCATCACCGTCAACGCGCTCGCGCCCGGACTGACCCTGTCCGACAGCATCGTCGAGAACACCGATCACGTCGCCGAGACCCGCGCCAAGGTCATCGCGTCGCGCGCCATTCCGCGCGATGGTCATCCGCAAGACTTGCTGGGCGCACTGATCTTCCTTGCGAGCGACGACAGCGCGTTCGTGACCGGGCAAACTCTGGTGGTCGATGGCGGGTCGGTGATGACTTAGCGCTTTTGGCCTCGGATAAGGGCCAAGACGCGAACAATCGCTCGGCTTTCGTGAAACTGATGCACCGCAGCGTGAAATGCTACGCCTTTCAAGTTCGCAGCCTTACAATCGGCACGTTTCAACCTAAGATTATTTCATGACGGGTTGGTCGCGTCCGACCAACCGAGGACTTCACTCCCAATACAGGAGGTTGTAGTTGTGTCGAATCTTGCGTTTTCAAAGGCCAATCAGATCATCACCGTGCTCGTCAAGGCGGGCACTCCGATGCATGTCGAAGATATCGCGTCCGAGGCGCGGCTGCGGCGCAACTCGCTCGAAAAGCTGATCGCAATGCTGGAATATCACGGCTGGGTCATAAAGACACACGAGACGATCTCAATCGGTCCCGTGCTGCGAGATTTGGGACTGGCGGTCTTGTCTCTCGATAACCTTCCGCAGCGGGCCGAGCCGATCATGACCAACCTGTTTGAAGCAACAAAACTCGATGTCGGGTTGTGCATTTTCACAGCGCCCTCCATCGTCTTCGTGAAGAAAGTCGGCTTCACCAGTCACCCCAATGCCCCAGCAATTGGAACACCTTACGAGGCGCATACAATGGCCAATGGGCGCTGCATCTTGGGGAGCTATTCAGACGCTTACGTGCAAGACTATATTGCGGAATTTCTGTCGGATGAACCGGCCGACTGGATCGCCGAGAAAGTCATCCGCCCCGTTGAGGAGACGCGAAAGCGAGGCTTCGGGATGACCACCGCCGACAGGCTCGGACATGTCGAGGCGATCTGCGCGCCCGTGTTTTCGGCCAGTGGCGAGGCGATAGGGGCCATCAATCTATGGCGTCCATCCGAGAAGATCACCGACCGGCCCAGCGATGAAATGATGGATTATGTGCCCGCCATTCTAGAGGCGGCGGCAGAGATCTCCGCGACGATGGGCGCTCGGCCCGGCACAGATCACGCCGCCGCCCCCCCAATTGCCTGACTGATCTCGTCCGCCGCCTGCCGCACCCGTGTGCCGATTGCGCTCAGCCGATCCGGGGTGAACCGGGCCGAGGGGCCGGAGACCGACACGCCCGCCACAGCCGAGCCGAAATTGTCATGGATGACGGCGGCGATGCAGGACATGCCCTCGTGGCGTTCCTGGTCGTCGAAGCTCCAGCCGCGCGCGGCAGTCGCCTCCAGATCCGCGAATAGGCGGTCCGGGGTGTCCAGCGTTTTGGGCGTGAAGGGCGACAGCCCGGTGCGCCCGAGTGCGGCTTCCACCTGATCGCGGCGCATTGTGGCCATCAAGGCTTTGCCGATCCCAGACGAGTACATCACCCCCCGCGTGCCGGGCCGGAAGAACGCGCGGATCGGGGCGTGGCTTTCCACTTGGGCGACAAACACCACCTCGTCGCCATCGGTCAGGCCCAGATTGGCGGTCTCGCCGGTGTCCTGCATCAAGGCCCGCATCGGGGCGCGGGCGGCCTCCACGACATTGGTGCGGGTCAGAAACATCGTGCCGACGCGAAATGCGCCAATGCCTATGCGCCAGTGTTGGCTGGTCGCATCAATCTCGACGAAATCATGCCCTTCCAGCGTGGCGAGGATACGGTGCAGGGTCGAGGCAGGCATGCCAACGGCGAGCGCCAGATCCGACAGGGTCGCCTGCTCGAGCCGCGCAAGCGTGCCCAAGACTTGCAGCCCGCGGTCGAGCGCCTGAACGGTCGTCCCGCTGGTGTCGGTAAAGGCCGAGCGCGGACGTCCGCGCGGGCGCTTGGCAGGGGTTTGGTCGTTCATAAGATGCGGTCCCGGTCTAAAGGTCGAGATTAGCATACAGTTTTGGAAAATATTTCCAATAATAAATCGGAAATATTTTCCGGAAAACATAAAGTAGCTTTATAACAGAGGCTTGGCGTGATTTTAGCATTTACAGAAATAATTTCCGAAAAAATTGCAAAAATACGAATCCCGCTCTAAACCTCTCCTCAACACCGCCCTGAGGAGGAAGCCCCCATGTCTACCCAGAACCCCGTCTTTATTCCCGGCCCAACGAATATCCCTGACCGCCTGCGCCATGCCATGAACGCGCAAACCCGCGATCACCGTGCGCCGGATTTCGTCGACCTCCTCAAGCCCGTCCTCGAAGACACCAAAGCGATCTTCGGCACGACGACGGGCGAGATCATCACCTTCCCCGCCTCCGGAACGGGTGGTTGGGAAGCGGCGATCACCAACACGCTCTCCCCCGGCGACGCGGTCCTAATCGCGCGCTACGGCATGTTCTCGCACCGCTGGATCGACATGTGCCAGCGTCACGGCCTCGACGTGCGCATCATTGAATGCCCATGGGGCTCGGGTGCGCCTGCTGACAAGTTTGAAGAGGCGCTGAAGGCCGACACGCTCGGCTCCATCAAGGCCGTTCTGGTCACGCATAACGAGACCGCCACCGGCGTGAAATCCGACATCGAGGCCGTGCGCGGCGCCATGAGCAGTGCCAATCACGACGCGATGTTGTTCGTCGATTGCGTCTCGTCCCTTGGTTCTATGCCGTTCGAGATGGATGCCTGGGGCGTCGATATCGCGATCTCCGGAAGCCAGAAGGGCTTTATGCTTTACACCGGCATGGCGATCCTCGGCGTGTCGCCCAAAGCGCTCGCCGCGATGGACACCGCCCAATTGCCGCGCACCTTCTTTGATTTCCGCGACATGATGGGGGCCAACGCCAAGGGCGGCTTCCCCTATACGCCGCCGCTGCAACTGATCTACGGGTTGCGCGAAAGCCTCGACATGATCGCCGAAGAGGGCCTCGGACACGTCTATGCCCGCCACACCCGTCTGGCCGAGGGTGTGCGCGCCGCCGTTGCCGCATGGGGCCTCAAGATGGTGGCGCAATCGCCCGACCTCTATTCCGACACCGTCTCGGCGATCTATGTGCCCGAGGGCTTTGACAGCAACGAATTGGTGAACCACGCGTTTGATGCCTACGAGGTGTCCTTCGGCGTGGGCTTGGGCGAGATGAACGGCAAAGCCTTCCGCATCGGCCATCTGGGCATGCTGACGGATGTGATGGTGCTTTCGGGCTTGGCGACCATTGAAATGGCCATGGCCGACCTAGGATATCCCATCAAGCTTGGCTCGGGCGTGGCCGCAGCGCAGGAGCATTTCCGCGCCAAATCCGCCCCGATTGCGAAGGCCGCTTAAGATGAAAGACCTGGACGATATGTATATCCCAACGTTCGACGACGTGAAGGTGGCGCATGAGCGGATCAAACCGCATATCCACCGCACGCCCGTGCTGACCTCGAGCTATTTCAACGACCTCGTGGGCGCTGAGATTTTCTTCAAGTGCGAGAATTTCCAGAAAGCCGGTGCGTTCAAAGTGCGCGGTGCCTCGAACGCGGTGTTCGGGCTGTCCGAGGAAGACGCCGCGAAAGGCGTGTGCACCCACTCGTCGGGCAACCACGCGCTGTCCCTGTCTTATGCCGCAGGCCGTCGTGGCATCCCGTGCAACGTGGTCATGCCGCGCACCGCGCCCGATGCCAAGAAAGCTGCCGTGCGCGGATATGGCGGCATCATCACCGAATGCGAGCCGTCCACAACCTCGCGCGAGGCGGTGTTTGCCGAGGTCCAAGCCGCCACCGGCGGCAACTTCGTGCACCCCTATAACGATCCGCGCGTGATCGCAGGGCAGGGCACCTGCTCGCGCGAGTTTATGGAGCAAACCGACGGCCTCGACATCATGGTCGCGCCCATCGGTGGCGGCGGCATGATCTCTGGCACGTGCCTGACGCTTAGCAATATCGCGCCCGAGGTGAAGATCATCGCAGCCGAGCCCGAGCAGGCCGATGACGCCTACCGCTCGTTCAAGGCGGGCCATATCATCGCCGACGACGCGCCCGTGACCATCGCCGATGGCCTCAAGGTGCCGCTGAAGGAGCTAACGTGGCACTTCGTGTCGAACCACGTTTCGGACATCCTGACATGTTCGGAACAAGAAATCATCGACGCGATGAAACTGACATGGCAGCGCATGAAAATCGTGATGGAACCGTCCTGCGCGGTCCCCCTCGCGACCATCCTGCGCAATAAGGAAAAATTCGCCGGCAAGCGCGTCGGTGTCATCGTAACAGGCGGCAATGTCGATCTCGACAAATTGCCGTGGATCATGGGTTAAGGGAGATATTCCAATGAACGCACCTACCAAATTCGAAACCCTCGAGGTTGGCTACAACGTCCCCGCCGCCGTTGGCATGGACGAGGCTGACATCCAAACGCCCGCGCTCGTGATCGACCTCGACGCGCTGGAGCGGAACGTCAAGAAAATGGGCGACTGGGCCAAGGACCACGGCATGCGCCACCGCGTCCACGGCAAGATGCACAAATCCGTCGATGTGGCGCATTTGCAGATGACCCTCGGCGGCGCTTGCGGTGTGTGCTGCCAAAAAGTGTCCGAGGCCGAAGCCTTCGCCCGCGGCGGCATCAAGGACGTGCTGGTGTCCAACCAAGTGCGCGACCCCCAAAAAATCGACCGCCTCGCCCGCATCCCGCTGCACGGTGCGCGCACGCTGTGCTGTGTCGATGACGTGTCCAATGTGGCCGACCTGTCTGCCGCCGCCCAAAAGCACGGCACGGAAATCGAGTGCCTCGTGGAAATCGACTGCGGCGCAGGCCGCTGCGGTGTGACCACGACGCCAGCCGTGGTCGAGATTGCCAAGGCTGTTGACGCGGCCCCCGGCCTCAAGTTCGGCGGCATCCAAGCCTATCAGGGCGCGATGCAGCACATGGACAGCTACGAGGACCGCGAGGCGAAAATCGCGGTTGCCGTTGCGATGGTCAAAGACGCGGTCGACACGCTCAAAGAAGAAGGCCTCGAGTGCGATATCGTCGGCGGCGGCGGCACCGGGTCCTACTATTTTGAGGGCACCTCAGGCGTCTATAACGAGCTGCAATGCGGCTCCTACGCCTTCATGGACGCCGATTACGGGCGTATCCTCGACAAAGAGGGCAAGCGCATCGACCAGGGCGAGTGGGAAAACGCGCTCTTCATCCTCACCTCGATCATGAGCCACGCCAAAGCCGACAAGGCGATCTGCGATGCGGGCCTCAAAGCGCAATCCGTAGACTCTGGCCTGCCGTTTATCTTCGGGCGCAAGGACGTGGAATACGTCAAATGCTCCGACGAGCATGGCGTGATCGCGGACCCGGACGGCGTGCTCAGCGTGAATGACAAGCTCAAGCTGGTGCCCGGCCACTGCGATCCAACTTGCAACGTCCATGACTGGTATGTCGGTGTGCGGGGCGGCAAGGTCGAAACTGTCTGGCCCGTCACCGCGCGCGGCTACGCCTACTAAACCAACACCGAGCGGCGCGCCCCAACAGCGCGCCGCCCTCTATTCTTTGCTTTTTTAAATATCCCCGCCGGAGGCTCCGCCACTGGCCGAAAGGTGCCCCCATGTCCGATGCCAACTCCCTCATCATCGTCAACGAAGACATCGCCCAGCAGGTGGTCTCTGAGGCAATCGCCTTTGATGCGGTCCACGACATCTTCGCCGCGATGGCCAAGGGCGACGCTTACAACTTCCCGGTGATCCGCGAGGCCATCGGCTACGCAGACGCGCTCTATGGCTTCAAATCGGGCTTCGACAAGGCGGGCAAAAGCCTCGGCGTCAAAGCAGGCGGCTACTGGCCCGGCAATATGGACAAGGGCCTGACCAACCACCAATCCACCGTGTTCCTGTTCGATCCCGATACAGGCCGCCTCGAAGGCCTCGTTGCGGGCAACTACCTGACAGCCGTGCGCACCGCAGCCTCCTCCGCCGTGTCCATTGCGGCGCTGTCGCGCAAGGACTCCAAGGTTCTCGGCATGGTCGGGGCAGGCCACCAATCCACCTTCCAGCTGCGCGCCGCCGTGCGTCAGCGCGATTTCGAGAAGGTCGTCGCGTGGAACCATCACCCCGAGATGCTGCCGCGTCTTGAGGCCGTCGCCAAGGACCTCGGCCTAGAATTCGAGTCCGTCACCCGCGAGGAACTCGGCGCGTCAGCCGACGTCATCATCACCATCACCTCCGCCTTCCAGCCGCTGATGGAAGCCGACTGGATCAAACCCGGCACGCATATTGCCTGCATGGGCACCGACACCGTAGGCAAGCAGGAGGTCGCCAGCGCGCTCGTCGCCAAGGCCACCGTCTTCACCGACGAGGTCGCTCAGTCCATCACCCTCGGTGAAGCCCAGCACGCCATCAAAGAGGGCCTGATCGAGGAAGCTGCCATCATCCCCGTCGGCAAAGTCCTTAACGGGGATCATCCGGGACGCAGCTCCGACGACGAGATCACCCTCTTCGACGGCACCGGGGTTGGCCTGCAAGACCTCGCCGTCGCCTCCGTCGCCGCCAAAGAGGCGCGCAAGCAAGGTTTGGGAACGCTGGCAGCTCTGTGATCAAATTCGCATTGTCGCAACGCGCCTTGCTTGCCATACTCCGAGGGTCCGCTTGACCGAAAGGCCGTCCCATGACCCCCATTGTCCAAGCCGCTGCGGTTGCAGCGATTACCCTCGGCACCGGGGCCACGGCGGTCACGGTGCTGAACGAGGATATCCCCGATCTGGCCGTGCCTGAAATGGCATGGTCAGAGGGGACCGAGCTTGATGGCAAAGTGTTCTACACCGCCGATCGGTTGCTGGAAACCGGCGAGGCGCTTGAGGACGAGCTGCACTTCGTAGACGGCACGTTTCAGTCGGCGATGTGCCAGGTGTATTGCGATTTTGGCTGGTCCGACTACCAGACCTATGTGGACGGCGAGACGATCCATTTCACGACCACAACCGTCTGTCCCGACGCGCCCCACACCATCGTGTGGTATGGCACCGTCACGGGGGACGAGGTCACCTTCAAAGGCACCTGGACCACGCGACGCTGGTATTGGACGCGCCAGTTGAATGCGATCGGTGAGGGCTCCGTCCATGGTCGCCCGGATGAGGCCCCCACCGGGTGAGCCTGACCCCAACCGCCCCGCTAACACCGCTCGGGATCGCGATCCGGATCTGCGTGCTGATCCTCGTGATTGCGGGTTCAACCTGGCTCGCCAAGGAGGTCCAATCCTCCCTCGATCTGACCATCCTGCCAGAAAACGAGCAGATGGTGCACCGCGCCATCATGATCGGGATGGTGGCCTATGTGGCCCTGTTGGCGCTGCCTTTCGTGCCGGGGGCCGAGATCGGCATCGCCCTTCTGACGGTCTTCGGGGCAGCGATTGCGCCCTTGATCTATGCTGCGACCGTGGTTGCGATGATGCTGGCCTATCTGGCGGGACGGCTTCTGCCCGACCGCTTCCTGGCCAGCCTTTTGCGCGGTCTGCGCCTTCACCGCGCCGCAGCGCTGATCGAACGCGCCATCCCGTTGTCCTGCGATGACCGGGTGGCGATGCTGCTGGACGGCGCCCCGCCCAAGCTGATGGCGCTGGCGCTCAGGCGCCGCTACATCGCGCTGGCCTTGGCGGTGAACACGCCCGGCAATTCCATCATCGGCGGGGGCGGTGGCATCATGCTGCTGGCAGGTCTCAGCGGTCTGTTCCACCCCTTGCCGACGGTGCTGGCGATCCTGATCGCGGTGTCGCCGGTGCCGATTGTCGTCTTAGTCCTCGGGGGCCTTTAGGGGCCTGCACCTCGGTCGCGCTTCATCCCAGCTTGGGCGATCACAACCCGTCCAGCAATCCGCCCTCATCTGCCAGCGGTGCAGGCTGCACATGCGCCTCGATATGGGCGCGCATGTCCTCCCAGTGATCCAGCGCAATCGTCACCGCACGGCCTGCATTGCGGGCGGTAATCGCCTCGATCAGCGCTTCATGCTCGGCCACGGCCTTCTCGATCCGGGCGGTGCCGCCGCCCACGTTTGAGGTCCAGAATTTCTGGCTCATCCTCGTTTGATCGACCAGCAACCGCTCCAGCGACGGCGCGATGTAAGGATTGCGTGAAATCAAGCACATAGCCCGGTGAAATTGGTAATCCGCCAGCGCCATCGAGGCCGCATTCCGCGCCACCCGTGCGCGCAGGACGTTGGCTTGGGCGGTGCGCAAGGTAATCAGGTCTTCTTGGCTGGCATTCTCCGCAGCCTGTCGCGCCACCACACTGTGCAACAAGGGCCCGCTTTTGAAAAACATCCGGATGCGCGTCAAATCCAACGGGGCCACTTCCGCGCCGCGCCCGGCCTCCAGCGTGACAAAGCCAAGCCCCGCAAGCCGTTGTAAAACCTCACGAAGCGGGGTGCGCGACAAGCCATAGAGCGCGCAAAGCGGGGCCTCCTCCAACCCCGATCCGGGGGCCAGATCGAGTTTAAGGATACGGGCCTGCAAGTCGGCAAAGGCGATGTCTTTTTTGGGCGGAGCGTCGGTCATCGGCTCGATTCTATCATGGGGGTTTCCCGAGTATACGGCACGCAGGCGAGGGGTGCAGGACAGAAACCGGACCTTGCGCAAATAATGGCCGGGACACGCGCGATCGACCTTGCGCATCGCCGCCGGGGCGCGCACAAATTGCAGCGTTGAATACACATGCAAACAGGCCTCCATGACCGATCTCCAAAGCGCCAAAGCCCTCGTGCGCGCGCAACACGATGCCCTCGCCAAAGCCACCGCAGACACCGTTGAGGACGCTCTTTCCCAACATACTACGCCCGATTGCACATGGCGCGGGATGCATCCGTTCAACGTCCAAAGCGGACCTCGCGCCATTGCCCAAAGCTTCTGGTCGCCCCTTCTGACCGCCTTCCCGTCATTGACCCGCCGCGAGGATATCTTCTTCGCAGGTCTCAATGAAATCGACGGGTTTTCAGGCACTTGGGTCGCCTCCATGGGCCACCTGATGGGCAATTTCGACGCGCCGTTCCTTGGTATCCCCGGGACCGGCAAGATGGCCTTCCTGCGCTACGCCGAGTTCAACAAGGTCGAGGGCGACAAGGTCACCGAGACGGCTTTGTTCGTAGACCTCTTGCACCTGATGGACCAAGCGGGCGTCTACCCTCTGCCGCCCCAAACCGGCGCGCATCTGGTGCAGCCGGGGCCGATGACCCATGACGGGCTGCTGCTCGGTCCGCAGGACGAAGCGGCGGGCAAGGCGACCCTCAATCTGATCAATTTCATGATCAACGATCTGCGCGCGTCCCGCGTCGAGAACCTGTCGCCCAAGGACGAGCTTGCCCGCTCGTGGCAGGACGACATGATCTGGTGGGGGCCTGCCGGGATCGGGGCCAGCTACACGATCGAGCGCTATATCGAGCAGCATCAAAGCCCCTTCCGCACCCACCTGACCGACTACGCCTTCAACGGCCATCTGTGCCGCATGGCCGAGGGCAAATATGGCGGCTTCTTTGGGTGGCCGAACCTGAAACTGCGCAATGCAGGCGGCTTCATGGGCTTGCCTGCGGGTGCGCCTTCCGAGATGCGCGTGGTCGATATCTACCGGCGCGGCGAGGATAAACTGGCCGAGAACTGGATCTTCATCGACATGCTGCACTTCCTGAAGCTGCAAGGTCTCGACGTGCTGGAGCGGCTGCAAACGCTGCGGTGACGGCGCATTTGCGCAAGGCCCCTTGCAGCGCTATCTGTCACGCATGAACGCCTCTCAGATTAAACGCGGTCCCGGCCGCCCGCGCGCCGTTGACCCGCACACGGCCCTGGACGCTGCGATGCGCTGCTTTTGGGGGCTTGGCTATGCGCGCGCCTCCATCGAGCGGCTGAGCGCCGAGATGCAGATGCCGCGCGCCAGCCTTTACGCTCAGTTCGGCGACAAGGACGGGCTGTTTTTGGCCGCGATCAATCACTACGCCCAGACCCGCACAGGCCATGTGATCGCGCATCTGACCGGGCAGGGCGATGCACAGGCCGAGGTTGCCGGGTTCCTCAACACCATGATCGACATGGTCACCGCCGATCCTGAGACGCCCGGTTGCCTGATCGCCTGCGTTCTGGCCGAGGCCGCGACCGCCCATCCCACGTTTCAAACCGCGCTCGCCAGCCGCACCGCCGGGTTAGAAGATCGGCTTTATGCAAGCTTGCTGGCGGCGAACCCGATGGAATCGCGGCAAGATTTGCGCGCCAAAGCCGGTGTCATCGCCTCCGCCGCACGCGGGATTGCCGTCAGCGCGCGAGCCGGAACCCCGGCGAATGAGCTGCGCGCCATCGCCGAAATGACCGTCCGTTTGACCTGCACCAGCGCACAGCCGCACTGATCACGCTTGCGTAATCACGCAGGTGTGACCGCTTGACGCGCGACCGCCACACTGGTCTGACGGAATTTCAGAACGATCAGTCAGAAAACCAACAGGGACTCTTACATGACCTTTTCTCAACTCATGCGCACCAGCGCGCTTGCGGGCGTCGTCGTGCTTGGGGCGAGCGCCACCTACGCGGAGACATTCCGCTGGGCCTCGACCACCGATCCGCAAACCATGGACCCCCACGCGGTAAACTCCGCGCCGGTTCTGTCGTTCCTCAACAACGTCTATGAAGGCCTCGTGCGCCGGGGCCGCGATATGAGCATCGAAGGCTCGCTCGCGGAAAGCTGGGAGCCGCTGGAAGGCGAAAACGGCTGGCGCTTCAACTTGCGCCAAGGCGTGACCTTCGCAGACGGGTCCGCGTTCAACGCCGACGACGTGATGTTCTCGTATGAGCGCGCCTCCAACGAGGCCGCCGATGTCCGCTCGTGGTTCGCGCCCGTCACCGAGGTCCGTGTCGTCGACGCGTTCACCATCGACTTCATCACCTCCGCCCCGAACCCGCTGTTTCCCGACAGCATCGCCAACTTCATGATCCTCGACAAAGACTGGGCCATGTCCAACGACGCGGCCCTGCCTGCGCGCGACGCCGAGAACTTTGCGACGATGAATGTCAACGGCACCGGCCCGTTCACGCTGCAAAGCCGTGACCCCGGCGTCCAGACCGTGCTCGTGCCAAACGGCGCGTGGTGGGGCGAGGTCGAGCATAACGTGACCGAGGCCGTCTTCACCCCCATCGGCAACTCTGCCACGGGTCTGGCTGCACTTCTGTCCGGCGAGATCGACTTCATCCAGCCGATCCCCCTGCAAGACGCCGCCCAGGTGGAAGAGCGTGACGGTTTCCAGGTCCTCGAGGGCGAAGAAACCCGCGTCATCATGTTCGGCTTCGGCCATGAGCATGACACGCTTTTGTATTCCACCGACGTCGAGGACGCGAACCCGTTCCAAGACGTGCGCGTTCGCCAAGCTGCGGCCCATGCGATTGATATCGACGCAATCGACCGGGTCCTGTTCCGGGGCAAGATCGAGGCGGCATCGCAGCTGGTGCCCGCAGGCATCTCCGGCTATTCCGAGGCCAATTCGGATCGTCCGGCTTATGACCCCGACATGGCGCGCGCTTTGCTGGCCGAGGCGGGCTATCCCGATGGCTTCTCGTTCGGTCTGAAATGCACCAACGACCGCTACATCAACGACGAAGCGCTCTGCCGCGCCGCCGCGTCGATGTTCGCGGCCGTGGGTCTGAACGCAGAACTCAGCACCGGTCCGGTTCGCGATTACTGGCCACAGCTGCGCGAGGACGATTTCGATATGTACCTCCTCGGCTGGTCGCCCGGCACGTTTGATATGGAGCACCCCATTCGCTTCCTCAAGCACACCCAGGACGACGAAAAGCGCCTTGGCTCGTGGAACTTTGGCAACTTCTCGAATGCGCGCATCGACGAGCTGTTGCCGATGATCCAGCAGGAGGTCGATCTGGAAGCCCGTCAGGCGATGATCGACGAGGTTGTGGCCATTTCTCAGGATGAGGTCGCCTACATCCCGCTCTACACCCAGCCGCTGATCTGGGCTGCCAAGGACGGTGTGGATCTGGTTCAGCGGGCGGATAACTTCTTCCTGCTGCGCTGGGTGACGGTCAACTGATCGGCGTTTAGGTAAAGAAAACAGGGCGATGGCGTATTTCATTCTCAAACGGCTGTTCCAGTCCGTCTTTGTAATGCTCGCCGTCGCCTTTCTGGCCTTCTCGCTGTTTCGCTTCGTCGGCGACCCGATCAGCCAGATGACGGGCGTTGAAACCAGCGTCCAGGACCAGGAAGAATTGCGCGAGGAATTGGGGCTGAACGACCCGTTCATTGTGCAGTTTTACCGCTTCACCAGCGACATGGTGCAAGGCGATTTCGGCTTTTCCTACCGCACAAGACAGCCCGTCAACGAGATGATCGCGAGCCGCATTCCCGCGACTTTGGAGCTGGGGATTGTGGCGCTGTTGATCTCGCTGATCGTGGGCATTCCGACGGGCGTCTACACGGCGCTGCGACCGCGAGGGATCGCGACCCAAGCCATCTTGATGACCACGCTTGTCGGCGTTTCCATCCCCACTTTCGTCATCGGGATCGTGCTGATTTTCCTGTTCGGCGTCCAACTTGGCTGGCTGCCGACTTTCGGGCGCGGGGGCACGGTCGAGCTCGGCGGTTGGACCACCAGTTTCCTAACGCTCGACGGCTGGCGCGCGCTGATCCTGCCCGCTGTGACCCTCGGCGTTTACCAATTAACCCTGACGATGCGCCTCGTCCGCGCCGAGATGATGGAGGTCATGCGCTCGGACTATATCCGCTTCGCCACCGCGCGTGGGATCCCGTATCGCAGCCTCCATTACCGCCACGCGCTCGCCAACACGATGATCCCGGTGATCACCATCATAGGTCTGCAATTCGGTGGCGTGATCGCGTTTTCCATCGTGACCGAGAGCGTGTTTCAGTGGCCCGGCATGGGGCTGCTCTTCCTCGAATCGATCCGCTTCGTCGATATTCCGGTCATGGGCGTCTACCTCGTCGTCATCGCGTTTTTCTTCGTCTTGGTTAATTTGCTGGTGGATATGCTCTACCTGCTGATCGACCCGCGCTTGCGCGTGAAGGAGGCGGTGTAGATGCTTTCCAGCTTCCTCAAATCCGACGCCGTTTACTATTTCCTACGCTCTCCGGCGGCCATCGTGGCCGCGATTGTCGCGATCCTGATCATCGGCGGCGCGTTTCTGGCCCCGTGGATTGCGACCTCCAACCCTTACGATCTGGCGAGCTTTTCACTGATGAACGGTCTGTTGCCCCCTGTCTGGGAGGGCGGCGATCCGCGCTTTCCGCTGGGCACCGATGACCAAGGGCGCGACATGGTCTCGTCCATCCTATACGGGGCGCGCCTGTCTTTGCTGATCGGCCTCATGGCCATGGCAATCGCCACAGTCCTCGGTGTCGGCCTCGGCTTGGCTGCGGGCTATTACGGCGGTCGGTTCGATGCCATCGTCATGCGCATCGCCGATATCCAGCTCGCCTTGCCCGCGATCCTGACCGCCTTGCTGATCGACGGCATCTCACGCGGCCTGCTGCCCGCCGCGATGCAACAAGACCTGCGCGTCGCGGTCCTAACCCTCGCTATCGCCTTGTCCCTATGGGTAAATTTCGCCCGCACCGCGCGCGCCAGTGTCTTTGTCGAGCGTAACAAAGACTACGTCCAAGCCGCCATGATCATGGGCCAACACCCCCTGCGCGTGATGCTCCGCCACATCCTGCCCAACATCATGGGACCGCTTCTGGTGATCATGACTGTGGACCTCGCCTCGGCCATCTTACTCGAGGCAACCCTGTCCTTCCTCGGCATTGGCCTCCCCGCAGACAGCCCCTCGCTGGGCACCCTGATCCGGATCGGGATGCAATTCCTTTTGTCCGGCGAGTGGTGGATTCTGTGGGTGCCGACCATCTTCCTCGTCTGCCTCGTCGTCTCCATCAACGTGCTCGGTGACTTCCTGCGCGACGTGTTCAACCCGAGGCTCCGCTAGATGCTGTCGGTCAAAAACCTCACCGTCCAATTCCCCGGACGCTTCGGCACCTTCACGGCCATCGAGGATGTGTCGTTAACCATTGCGCCGGGCGAGATTCACGGGCTGGTTGGCGAAAGCGGGGCGGGAAAATCCACCATCGGCGCGGCCATCATCGGTTTACTACAACCGCCGGGATTTGTTGCAAACGGCGATCTAGTCCTTGCAGACACCGACCTGCGCGCGCTGAACAGCTACGATGCCCACCAAATGCGCGGCGCACGCATCTCGATGATTTTCCAGGACCCGCAGACCAGCTTGAACCCCCTCATGACCATCGAGGATCAGCTGATCGAGACGATCCAAGCCCATGAAGACGTCTCAGCGACTGATGCCCGCGACCGCTCCGTCGCCTTGCTGGAAGAGATCGGGATCGAGGACGCCGCCAAGCGCATCAAGGCCTATCCGCACCAATTCTCCGGCGGAATGCGGCAGCGCGTGGTCATCGCCTTGGCACTCTGCACCAACCCCGAGTTAATCATTGCGGACGAGCCGACCACCGCGCTCGATGTGGCGGTGCAAAGTCAAGTCCTCGACCTGATCCGCCGCCTTGCCGACACCCGCGACATCGGCTTTCTGCTGATCACCCACGACATCGGCGTCATCGCGCAGATCACCGACAACGTCACCGTGCTGCGCGGGGGCAAGGTCATGGAAACCGGCCCGACCGCGCGCGTGCTGAAAACCCCCGAGCATCCCTACACGCAAAGCCTCATGGCCGCCGTCCCGAGGCTCGACAAGAAGCTCGACCGCTTCCTCGTGCCCGACAGCGACAAACCGCAAATCGAGGCCCCCGCAGGCCGCTCTGGCACCGACGCCGAGACATGGTTGCGCGCGGGCGAGCAGGCGCTCGGTGAGGGCCTCGGCATGCACGACATCACGGTGCGCTTCACCGGGCCGCGCGAAAGTTTGTTCAAGAAACCCGACGCATTCACCGCGCTCGACGAGGTCTCCATGCAGGTGCGCCCCGGCACCGTCATGGGCCTTGTGGGCGAAAGCGGGTCCGGGAAATCGACGATGGCGAAGGTCCTGACGGGGCTGGTGCAGCCCAGTTCAGGCACGCTCAGTCTAGGTGATGACGCCCTACCGATCGCCCGCCAACGCGGTCGCAAAGACCCCTCGCGCCGCCTGATCCAGATGGTGTTCCAAGACCCTTATAGCAGCCTGAACAGCCGCCACCGGATCGGCGAAATTCTGGCCGAACCGTTGTGGCTTTATGGGCTGGAAGCGGATGCCGGAAAGCGCCGCGATATCGCCGCCGCGATGCTCGATCTGGTCGGTCTTTCGGCGGACGCCATCAACCGCTACCCGCACCAGTTTTCGGGCGGTCAACGCCAGCGCATCGCCGTGGCGCGGTCCTTGCTGGCCCGCCCGAGGGTGCTGATCTGTGACGAGCCGACGAGTGCCCTCGACGTGTCGATCCAAGCGCAGGTGTTGAACCTGCTCAAGGACCTGCAATCGCGCTTCGGCCTGACGATTCTGTTCATCAGCCACAACCTCGCCGTGGTCCGCCAGATGAGCGACGATATAACGGTGCTGAAATCGGGGCAGGTGGTCGAGGCCGGGGCGAGCGAGGACTTCTTCACCGCGCCGAAAGCGGCTTACAGTCAGGAATTGCTGTCGTTGACGCCGCAATTTGCGGCCTAGACAAGCGCGCCGATTGCGCCACATCCTGCCCCATGACCATCAACGCCCACACCGTCTCCGCTGGCCGCGCGCTCGAAATCCTCCGCGCGGGGCACGCCGCCCAAACCTCAGGCCACCTCACGAGCGCCTTCATGCTCCACGGTCGCCCCGGCGTCGGCAAAAGCCAGATCGTTGCCCAACTGGCGCGCGAAATCGGGGCCGACCTGCACGATCTCCGCCTCACCACGATCGAGCCGCAAGATCTGCGCGGCCTCCCATACTATGACCACGACACCCAAAAAACCGTCTGGTATCGCCCCGAGGATTTGCCCGACACCGACCGCCCCGCGATCCTGTTTCTCGATGAGCTGACCGCCGCCACCCCCTGGCTGCAACCCACCGTCTACGGCCTGTTGCAAGAGCGGCGCGTTGGGCGGCACGTTTTGCCGAACACCGTGTTCCTCGTCGCCGCTGGCAACACCGTCGAGGACGGCGCGATTGCGCATCAGATGGGCACGGGGCTGAGCGACCGCCTGATTCACCTGATCGTCGAGGCCGAGCCGGGCGATTGGCTGGACAATTACGCCGTCCCCAAAGGCCTGCACCCGACCGTAGTGGCCTTCATCAAAACCCGCCCCGACCTCTTGGACACCACCACGCGCGGCCTCAATGACGGGGCCTTGATCATGGCCACGCCGCGCAGTTGGGAACGGGTCAGCGATATCCTCAAGGCCATTCCCGACCGCCGCCTGCGCGCGCCGATGATCGCCGGAACCGTGGGCGAGGCCGTCGCCGCCGAGTTCGCGCTGATCGAGGCCGATATCAGCGCCAATGTCCAAATCGCCGAGATGCTGGCGTTGAAACAGGCCGATCGCTGGCCGCTTTATCCCGAAAGTCTGCACGGGCTGCACGCCTTGATTTACGGGCTGATCTCAGTGCTCGACGAATACACCGCGCCCCGCATGATCGAAATCCTCGCAGGTCTCCGCGAGCTGGCCGCCAAACGTCCCGAGCCCGCCTTCAAGGCGCTCCCCCTCGCCGAGTTAACCACTTACGGGTTTGAGACACTGATAAGGCGCGGCCTCGATCTGGACCTCGCCGACGCCTTCCTCAGCTCGCCCGCCTACAAGGCCTATGCCGAGGAACGCGCGGAAATGGGCCTCGACTAGATGCACTCAACCCGCGCCACCCGCGCGCTGCGCCAGTTGGCCGAGGAAGATCCGGCGCTGGCGGTTTTGGCGCTGTGGTGCCAGCACCGCGACATGGACGAGGGGCTGGCCGAGACGCGCGGCGAGGTGATCTGGTACGGGCCAAGGTTCGAGGCGCTCAGCCAAGCCGAACAGGTGGGCCTCGCCGCGCACCATGTCCTGCACGTCGCGTTCCGCCATTCCGCGCGCGCGCAGGCGATGACGGATCGGTTGGGCGAGACCGCGGATCAAACGCTGTTCCCGCTGGCCGCCGATGCCTTGATTAACGAGACCTTGCAGGCCGCCGGATACGCCTTGCCGCGTCCGGCTGTGTTGGCCACCGAGGTGGTGTCCGAAGCGCTGGGACAGACGCAATCGGTGCCGGAGGTTCTGGCCGATTGGGATGCGGAGCGGTTGTTTTTGGCGCTGAGCGATCCCAAACCCGGTAATGGCCGCAAACCGGAAGAGCACCCGACCGAGAAGGCCAAACAATATGCCTCGGATCGTGGATTCGAGGGCGATTTGAAGCCGGAAGGGCAGGGCGAAGACAGCGACAGCCCGAGTGCCGCCGAATGGCAAGACCGCCTCGCCCGCGCCATGGCCGCCGGACGGCAAGCCGGGCGCGGGATTGGGGCACTGGGGATCACGCTGGCGGATTTGCCCGAGGCGACAACGCCGTGGGAGCGGGTGTTTCGTGCGCTTCTGGCCGAGGCCCTGATCCAATATCCGCGCCGTTTGCACACACGGCCCGCGCGCGGATGGCTCGCGCGCGATGCCCATGCGCGCCAATCTGGGGGGAGGCCGCCGGGGTTCGAGCCGGGAACGCAGGCGCAGCAACACCGCCCAAGGCTCGCGGTTGGTCTGGATATGTCGTCGTCTGTGGGGGACGGATTGCTCGGGCGGTTTGCGTCTGAACTGCTGGCCATCGCACGCAAAAGCGGGGCGGAGGTGCACTTGATCCCGTTCGACGAGATCGCGCGCGATCCGGTGCTTTTGGACCCGCGCCAAGGGGCGGAGCAACTGAGCGCGTTGCGGTTTGCGCGCGATGGCGGGACCGATTTCGGGCCGGTGTTAGAGGCTGCTGAGGCCTTGTCGCCCGCGATGATCGTGATGTTGACCGACCTCGACGCCGAGCTGCCGCCCAAGCCGCGCATGTCGGTGATCTGGGCCTGCCCGGAGCGGCCGCGCAGCCCGCCTGCCTATGGGCGCGTCATCGCGATGGATCGGTGAAAACCTGCTTTCGAAAGCAGGTCCGAAACGCTCTTCGAAGAGCGTTCACCCCCGCGCCATCGCCGCCAACCGCGCATGGGCCGAGACCTTCCGCGCCTCGAACACCACCTCGCGCAGAAATACCTGCGCGCGCTGGTTGATCAGCTGCAAATCACGCTCGGAAAACGCCTCGTCAAACAGCGTCTCGGCCATCATCGCTTGCTGGCCCGCCTCCACATCCAGAAACCGCGCGTCGTCGCCTTCGATCTGCACCGAGACGACGGTGATCGGCGCGATCCGGGCCAGCTCTGACTGCTCCACCACCAAATGCAATTCGGCGTCTTCCAAGCCATGCTCCGCCGCGAGCCGCGTTAACACTTTGCGCCCGCGCGCGGCCAAAGCGTCCAAGCCGCGCGCCATATCCGCGTCGGAAATTAACGCCTCGCGCTTGTCTTTGTTGGATATCGCCAGCACCTTTGTTTCGACAAAATAGACCGCCGCGAACATCGCCAAAGGGGCCTGCCCAATCGCCAAGGCCGCCTCTGGAAAGGCCAGCAAAAGCCCCGGAAACGGCAAGAGTGCGATCAGGTAGCGCGCCAATTGATGCTCGAACACGAACCGCCAGAACACCTTGCGCGTGACCGTGCCGCGCGGCCATAGGAATGAGCGCTCGAACACCTTGCGCGGGATATGGCGCAGCTCGAACACGGCCTTGTTCAGCACGGTGGAGGGGGCGAGGATGAAGACCATGGATATCAAGTAACGCCTTGGTCACAAACGGCAACCTCGACGCGCGCGCCATACCTCGATTGACCGACTGAGAACGGGAATTCCGTCAAAGCGGCCTCCGGCAACACCGCCGCCCCATCCGTCAGCGCGTTATACCCAGCCCAGCCATCGCGCATCCAAACCGTCCCCTCAGGGATCCGCTTGATCACCTTCGCGACCGCCTCAAATCGTCCACGCGCATTGCGTATAGCAATCCGCGCCCCGTCTTCGATCCCGCGCGCCGCGGCGTCCGACGGGGCAATCCAGAGCAATGGCTCCGTCTCGCGCGCCGCCAAGCTGGGAAGCGCCCGCGCATGATCATAAAACGCATGAAAATGCGCGAAGGTCCGTCCGTGCGTTAAGGTTAACGGGTAGGCATCCGACCCCATCTCGGGCGCACTCGGCAGAGCGGGCAATCCCATCGCCGCCGCACGCTCGGAATAAAACTCGATCTTCCCCGAAGGCGTCGCAAATTCCCGCGTCGGATAACTGACCGGACTGATCTTCAACGCCGCCCGCCCCCCGCTCGCGCGCATCCCCTCAACCGTCGCATGCCCCGTTGCCGGATGGTCCAGCACCGCATCCACAGCCGCCTCCTGATCCGCCCACGGATACACATCCGCAACCCCCAGCCGCGTCGCAAGCCCTTGATAAAGCGTATAAACCGGTCGGGCCTCTCCCGCCGCAGGCAAGGCGCGGTCCGACAGATAAACATGCGTATTGGTCGATTTCGCGCCAATCTCCTCCAGCCAAATGGTCCCCGGCAACGCGATATGCGCCACCTCGCGCAGCGTCTGGTTCATGAAAATATCGTAGCCTACAACCAGCTCAGCGCGCAGCAAAGCCGCCCGCATCCGCTCGGTATCGGGAAAAGACGACAGGATATTGGCCCCCAGACAGAACAGCACCTTGACGCCCCCCGTCTCCAACGCCTCCACAATCGCTTCCATCTGGTTTGGCACGTAGTCACCCGGCACCCGCCGATCCGCCGCCGACACATCGACAAACCCAACCCCATGACTGCGCGCCCCGTGCCGTGGCCCGAGGCCCCCGCCGGGCACGCCATAATCGCCGACAAGCGCAGGCATGCACGAGATCGCGCGCGCCGCTTCCCAGCCGTTATCGCCCTTATGCATGGAGGAGCCGCCCATCACGATCGTCGCGGGCCGCGTGGTCGCATAGGCGCGCGCGAGCGCCGAAATCACCGAGGCCGCAACCCCCGTCACCCCCTCCGCCCAGTCCGGCGTGAAACCTGTCACATGGCCCGCCAAATCTGCGAACCCGACCGAATGCGCCGCGACGAACCCCTTGTCCCAGAGCCCCTCCGCCACGATCACCTGCATCATCGCCAGCGCCAGTGCGGCATCCGTTCCGGGGCGCACCAAGATCACCTCATGCGCCAGCGCCGAGAGTTCCGTGCGCCGCACATCCACCACCACAATCCGCGCGCCACGCGCTTTGGCGGCCTCGATATGGCGCACGGTATTGGCCTGCGACACGCTATTGACGCCCCACAAAATCACCATCTGCGAATGCGCGCCCAAATCCTCCTTGGTCGAGGCCTCAATCGCGCCGGTAAGCCCCGCCCCGAATGCCCCAAGCCCCCAGCAAATCATCGCCGGGTTCCAGTGCTGGCAGCCATAGAGGTTGCCAAACCGCTCCATCTGCGCGCGTTTCAGCCCGAAGGCGTAGTCATTGGCCCAGTTGCCATGGCTCTGCCACAGGCCAACCGCTTCGCGCCCAACCGCGTCCATCTTGGCGGCAATCTGGTCGAGCACGGCGTCCCAGCCAACCTGTCGCCAATCGCCCACCCCCGCCACATCACGCACCATCGGATGCAGCAACCGCGCCGGATTGCCGACAATCTCGTGGGCCGCATTGCCGCGCATACACAGATAGCCCTGACTGTCGGGATTGTCCGGGTCGCCCTCGATGTTCACCAAAGCCTCGCGCTCAACCTCCACCTTCATCCCGCACAAGGTCGGGTGGCAGTTCATCGGGCACATGGTCTGGATCGTCGTCGGCATCGGCTTCCCCTTGGCCCCATGCTGACCCGTGCTAGGCTGTCGGGCAAGCAAAACAGCCAAGGGGGCACCATGACTGACGGCTTCACCCAGATGATTGACGACAGCAACGTGTTCTTTGCCGAGCTTACACAGAATAATACCAAGGATTGGTTCAATCCGCGCAAGGACCACTACACCGCCAACATCAAGAAACCTGCCGAGCTGTTTGCGCAGATCCTCGCCGAGGATTTCACCCAGATCAGCGGCATCGGCCACACGCCGAAACTGTTCCGCATCTACCGCGATGTGCGTTTTTCCAAGGACAAGACGCCACTGAACGCGCATCTGCATATCCTGTGGTCGCAAAACTCAGACGCCCCCTTCGCGCCTGCGTTCTTCGTCGGGTCGGACCCCGCAGGCATCACCATCGGTACCGGGGTGATGGGGTTACAGGGCGCGGCGCTGACCAGATACCGCGCCTTCATCGACAATTGGGGGGATCAACTGGACGAGGTGGTCGAAGCCACGGGCCTCACCCCATCCGACTGGGGTCCGGCACCGCTGAAACGGGTGCCTGCGCCTTACGACAAAGACCATCCCCATGCCGAACACCTCAAACGCAAGAGCCTGATTATCAACGGCCCCCTCGATCCAAGCTGGCGGTCGCACAAATTCGGGCTGACGGGGGCGGTGAAAGACGCATTCCGCAAAGCACAGGGCTTCCGCGATTTGCTGGCCGAACGTCTAAAATGAGGGGCAGGGAAAACGCTGGCAGTCCCTAGGGGAATCGAACCCCTCTTTCCAGGTTGAAAACCTGGCGTCCTAACCGATAGACGAAGGGACCACTCAGCGTGAGGGCGTATTTAGGAAAAGCCGGTCCGACTCGCAAGGGCTAAATTGCGGATTGCTCACGCAAATGCCGCATCCTCGACCCGCAACTGCGGAGTTGAGCGCCCGCCCCAGTGGTTAATCTCCAACCGACCGGCCAAATGGAAGCGCTGCCCGGCATGGCCCATGATCGCCTCGCCAATGTCGCTCTCGAACGCGCCGAACGCGATGGCGTTGATCTTGGTGCCGCTGCCCGCATGGAACGACAGGCGCAGATGCGTCTCGCCCACGGGCTTGGCAAAGGAAATCGCCACATCGGGAAACACGAAACGCGGGGCAGGGGCGCCGGCACCGAAGGGACCTGCGGCCTCGATCTGCTCGATCAGTTCAGCCGTCAGCGCTTGGGGGTGCAGGATACCGTCGAGGCGCAATGCGCGGGGTCCTGCCTCCGCCGATCCTTGTTTGCCGAGCAGCTCGCCGAGCCGCGCCATTGCCGCTTCAAGCTGATCTTCGGCCAGCGACAGCCCTGCGGCCATCTTATGCCCGCCGCCTTTCTCGATCAGCCCCTCGGCGGCCAAGCGTTGGATCGAGGCTCCCAGATCCACGCCCGACACAGAACGCCCCGAGCCTTTGCCCGCCCCGTTCTCCAGCCCGATCACAATCGCAGGCCGGTTCGTCGCCTCCTTCAGGCGCGACGCCACAATGCCCACAACGCCCGGATGCCAGCCCTCTCCGGCGGCCCAGACGAGCGGTCCGTCCAGTCCGCGCGCTTCGGCCTGCTCCAACGCGGCGCGGCGCACATTCGCCTCGACTTCGCGTCGCTCGGCGTTCAGCACATCGAGGCGTTCGGCCATCGCACTGGCCTCCTGCGGGTCCGCTGACGCGAGCAACCGCGCGCCGAGATCCGCCTTCCCGATCCGCCCGCCCGCATTGACGCGCGGGCCGAGTACGAAGCCCAGATGATAGGGCGTCGGCGCGGTATCGAGGCCCGCCACATCCGACAAGGCCACCATGCCGGGGCGCGCGCGGCGTCCCATCACCGCAAGACCTTGGCGCACCAAAGCCCGGTTCGCCCCAATCAGCGGGGCCACATCGGCGACCGTGGCCAGCGCTACGAGGTCCAGCATCGCGATCAAATCCGGCCCCTTGGTCGCGGCCTCGCGCAACTGGCGGTTCGCCTCGACGAGCATCAAGAACACGACGCCCGCCGCGCACAGATAGCCCAAGATGCCATCCTCATCCGCGCGGTTCGGGTTCACGACCGCAAGTGCTGTGGGCAGGGTCTCACCGCCGAGGTGGTGGTCCAGAACGATCACATCCGCGCCCTTTGCCGCGGCAATCGGGCCGTGGCTGAGGGTGCCGCAATCGACGCAGACGATCAGGTCATGGGCTTTCGCGAGCGCCGCCATCGCCTCGTCATTCGGGCCATAGCCCTCGTCGATGCGGTCCGGGACATAAAGCGTCGCGCTCAGCCCCATCTGCCGCAACCAGTCGATCAGAAGCGCCGCCGAGGTGCCGCCATCCACGTCGTAATCGGCAAAAATCGCAATCTTCTCGTGGGCTTTGACGGCGGACAGAAAGCGCGAAGCCGCAGCCTCCATATCCTTCAAGTGTCTCGGATCAGGCAGCAAATCTCGCAAAGTCGGCGCGAGGTAACTCTCGGCCGCGTCGGCCCCAACGCCCAACCGCGCCAGCACCTGTGCGACAGGGTGCGGCAAGTCCGTATCCTGCACCAAGGCTTGCGCGGCCCGGTCCACAGGCGCGCTAGGGCCTTCCCAGCGGCGGCCAGACAGCGAGGTCTCGACCCCGAGATAAGCGTGTTCAGTCATATCTTTGGGCATGGCAGCACGACATATAGGGGATTAAGCATTCCTTAACCCTACATGCAGCGCGGCCTCAAGGAAAGCCTCAGCTCGTCGGATTGCGATATGTCATATGCCGCACCGAGCCAGTTTTTGAGCGCATCAGGATCGTCTCGGTCGTCAGATACCCGACTTCGCGCTTGATCCCCGCCACGACCGAGCCGTCGGTGACACCGGTGGCGGCAAAGATCACATCGCCCGTCACCAGATCGTCCTTGGTATAGACGCGGTTGAAATTGGTGATGCCCGCCTTGGTGGCGCGGCCCCGCTCGTCGTCATTGCGGAAGGTCAGCTTGCCATACATCTGCCCACCCATGCATTTCAGCGCGGCTGCGGCCAGAACGCCCTCCGGTGCGCCGCCTGAACCCATATACATATCGATCCCGGTCTTCTCGGCCTCGGCACAGTGGATGATGCCCGCAACATCGCCATCGGTGATAAGCCGGATCGCAGCGCCTGTGGTACGGATCTCTGCGATCATGTCCTGGTGACGGCCGCGGTCCAGAACGCAAACGGTAATGTCTTGAGTCGAACAACCCTTGGCCGTCGCAAGCGCACTGACGCGCTCGGACGGGCTCATATCCATCGTGACCACGCCGGTGCGAAAGCCCGGACCAACAGCGAGCTTGTCCATATAGACGTCAGGCGCATGCAGCATCGATCCGCGCGGACCCATGGCGATGACGGTCAATGCATTGGGCATATCCATCGCCGTCAGGGTCGTGCCTTCCAGCGGGTCGAGCGCGATATCCACGGCAGGCCCGTTGCCGTTGCCGACCTCCTCGCCAATGTAAAGCATCGGCGCTTCGTCGCGCTCGCCCTCGCCGATCACGACGACGCCCGCGATATCGAGCTTGTTGAGCTGCTCGCGCATCGCATTCACTGCCGCCTGATCCGCAGCCTTCTCGTCGCCCCGGCCAATCCACGAGGCACTGGCAATCGCCGCCGCCTCCGAGACACGGGCAAGGCCCAGCGAGAGCATACGGTCGTTGAAATCAGGCTTAGACATGGGGCTTCCTTTGCGCGGGTTGTCTCCGTCTAGCCCCAGGCGTGTGATAGGGGCAAGGCTGAGAGGTCAAAGGTTGCGCTAACAGAGCCGACGTGTCGCGTTTGGCGATGTCAGAATGAGTATTTTAAGCAAGAAAAAGAGAACAGGCGGTCTGCTTTTTCTTGCCTTAAATACTCAAACTTCCTCGATCCGCAGCGCCACGGGTGCGCCTTCGACCACTCCGGTTCCCGGCAAAGCCGCCAAGGCCGCATCGAGGGCTGCCCGCGCGCAGGGATGTGTCACCATCAACACCGGCGCTGCGTTGTCCTCGTGGCTGTATTGGCGCATCCGGTTGATCGACACACCGGCCTCGCCCAGTGCGGTGGCGACTTTTGCCAGGGCTCCGGGTTTGTCTTGCAGGGCCATGCGCAGATAGAACGGGGCCTCGGCATCGGACTGGCTGGCCGTCGCGGGCGTCAGCGTGTCGGCGGCTTGACCAAACGTCGGCAAGCGGAAGTTGCGCGCCACATCGATCAGATCCGACAGCACCGCGCTGGCCGTTGGACCAGCCCCCGCGCCCGCGCCGCGCAGCACGATCTGGCCCACGGCGTCGCCTTCCAGCACGACCATATTGGTGCCGCCCTCAAGCTGCCCAAGCGGCGAGGACGCGGGCACAAGGCAGGGCATCATCGACTGCTCGAGCCCGTGCTCGGTGCGTTGTGCCACCCCCAGCAGCTTGATCCGGTAGCCCATATCGGCGGCCTGGCGGATGTCTTCGATGCTGATCCGCTCGATCCCTTCCAACTGCATCTGGTCAAACGCCACACGGGTTCCGAAGGCAATCGAGGCCAGCAATGCCAGCTTATGCCCCGCATCGATCCCGCCCACATCGAGGTTCGGGTCCGCCTCAAGGAAGCCAAGTGCGTTGGCCTCGGCGAAGATGTCCTCATAGGGCAGCCCGCTATTTTCCATCCGCGTCAGGATATAATTGCAGGTGCCGTTCATCACGCCCATCACGCGGGTGATCTGGTTGCCCGCAAGCCCCTCGGTCAGCGCCTTGACGACCGGAATGCCGCCCGCAACCGCTGCCTCAAAGCGCAGGACCGATCCGTTGGCCTCTGCCGCCAAAGCCAGTGCTTGGCCATGATGCGCGAGCATTGCCTTATTGGCTGTCACCACATGCGCACCGCGTGCCAAAGCCGCCTCGGTCGAGGCTTTCGCCGGACCGTCGGACCCGCCCATCACCTCGACATAGACGTCGATATCCTCGCGTTTGGCCAAGGCCACCGGATCGTCTTCCCACTCATACGGGGTCAAATCCACGCCGCGATCCTTGTCGCGAGAGCGTGCGGACACGGCGACAACCTCGATGGGCCGTCCAGCGCGGGCAGCGATCATCTCGGGCGAGCGGGCGAGGATGCGCACAACCTCGGCGCCAACGGTGCCAAGCCCTGCAATGCCGAGGCGAAGGGGGGTGGTCATAACGCGATCTCCGAGGTTTTGTTGAAAACTGCGCTGTCCCTAGCCAATGCCGGGGCAGGGTGCAATGCGCTGGGCCTACGAGACGGTGTTTACAACCGGGCCGCGCGCGATTGCAGGCGGGCGGCCCGGGCGCGCAATTGCTCGGCGGTCATTTCATCGCTTTCGCCTGCCATCCCGGCTTCCAGCAGAGGCGCAACCGGGGCCAGTTGCGGGAACGGGGCAGTGCGCGCGGCGGGCGTGATGCGTGCATCCAACTCCGGCACATCGGCGCAGCCAGCGAGCAGCGCAAAGGCTGGCAGAATAAGAAACAGCGCTCGTGACATAAAATCGACCTTCCAAATCTGTGCGCACTTTAGGCTTGCCCGGTTGGGCTAGGCAAGGGTCGGGGCGTTTCGTATCAGGGGGCATGGCGCGCAAACTTGGCTCTCACTCGGATATCACCGGCCCTCGGGTCACGGCGGCAGCGACAAAGCTGATCGCGCGCCATGGCTTTGCGGCGGTGTCCATGCGCCAGATCGCGGCTGAGGTCGGCGTGCAGGCCGGGGCGCTCTACCTCTATACGCCCGACAAGCAGACGCTGCTGTTTGATATCATGCGCGGACATATGGAGGAGTTGCTGGCGGCGGTTGAAGCGCTTGATCTCAGCGGCCCTGCGCCAGAGGCGCTGGAGGCCTTCACCCGGTTTCATATCGCGTTCCATCTCGACCGACCGGACGCGGTGTTCATCGCCTATATGGAGCTGCGCAACCTCTCGAAGGATAACTTCGCTGCCCTCGAAGTCTTGCGCAAACGCTACGAGGCGGTGCTGCGCGCGGTGCTGGAGCGCGGGATCGCGGCGCAGGAGTTTCGCCCGCAGGCCTCGCAAGTGACGACGCGCGCCTTGATTGCGCTGCTGACGGGGCCGACGGTTTGGTATCGCGACGGAGGGACGCTCGACCGGGGTCAAATTGCGGATCACTACTGGGCGATGGCGGCGGGGGCGGTGGGCTTGAGATAGGTCAACAGGGCTGACCCTTTGTTTCGCGCGCGAAACAATAGGACAACAATGCTGACCTTAATATTATGATTTTGTTAACTTTTCAGGCCAGAAGCGCCAGCGTGATCAAGCTCAGCACACTGGTCCAGACGATCACCTGCGCAATCGCATCCGTCCGCACCCCGTGCAAGATCGCCAGCGTAAATGTCATCACGCCCGCAGGTCCAGCGGCGGCGAGAAGATACTGCCGATAGTCGGGCGTGTCGGGGGCCAGCAGCAGCAGCGCCCCGCCCACGCTGAGGGGGAACGCCACCAATTTCAGCGCTGCGAAACACGCGACCACGCGGTCCATCTTGAAGCGGGTGCCCGACATTACAACGCCGATGCCAAACAGGGCGACCGGGGCTGCGGCCACACCGTTGAAGTCCAGAAAGGTCTGCACGGGGGCTGGGATCGGCACAGACAGAAGTGCAAAGGCCAGCCCTCCGAAAATCCCCCATTGCATGGGCGTGCGCGCCATCCCGCGCAGCACCGCCACCGGGTTCGCACGCCTCGCATCGAGGGCTTGCAGCGCGATCATCACCAGCGCGAAAGGCACGATGGAATCAAGGGTAACGATGGCGACCACAGGCAGGGCATTGCCCTCGCCATAAAGCAGGATCGACAGCGGCATCACATAAAGCGCGTTATTGGCAAAGACCGCGCCCCAGCCGAGCAACACCGCCTCGCGTGGGTCGCGCTGAAAGAGGCGGGTCGCCAGCAGGTAGGCAACCACAAAAAGCACCAACTCGGCCAAGGCAAAACCCAGCACCGGCAAAGGCGAAAAGCGGTAGATTGGCGCGTGAGCGATGACGTCGAAGATAAAGAGCGGCAGCAGCACCGTCATCGCAAAGCGGTTGATGACGCGTGCATCCTCGATGGTGATTTTTCCCGCGCGGCCCATCGCGAAGCCGAACGCGAGGATGGCGAAGACGGGCAGGATCGGGTCGATCAGGACGCTGAGAACTTCCAAGGGGACGGGGCCTTTCGTTGCGCCCATCTAGGGGCGGGCGAAAGCCCTGGTCAATGCGACCTAGAGCAGATCAAGCAGCGGTGCGGCGGCCTCCATGATTGCGCTGGGCGAGAAGAGCGCCGAGGCGACAAAGCCCAGCGCGGCCCCGAGACACCCGTAACGCCAGCTTTGGCGCTGGATGCGACGGTTGGAACGCTCCAGTTTGCGCAAAGCCTCAGGGTCAACTGGGCCGAAGACACCGCCTTTGAAGATCCAATCGAAGGGTTTGTCCAAGATCCGATCGAGCAGGAATATCCCCCCAAAGCCGATCACGAGGATTGCAGCGATCCAGGGGCCTCCGGGCAGGGCGGCGAGTTGGATGAGCCCGTAGCCCGTAACGGCGATGAAGAAGCCGACTGGTAAGGCAAGCAGGCTGAGAAGACGGTCGAGATGGGTCATAGGAACACGCGCGGCATAGGAACTGGGCTTTGGGGTAGGCGGTCATGATGGCGAGAGTTTGGCGTGTCTAGGGGAGGGAAGAAAAAAAGTGGCCCATCACATGTGAGGGCCGCCAAGGGTCTTATCGGGAGAGGGAATACGCGCCCCCGGTGATGTGGAACGCTGGGAAGGGCGGCTGGGCGGGGAAATCCTCTTGAGAGGATTTGCAAAACTCCTGGAGGAGTTTTGGTCCTGCCCCGCTGAGGCCTTGGCGCATCAATGCGCGGGCTTGATGAACGTGCCGTTGTTTAACTCGCGCATCGCGGTGCGCAGCTCGTCTTGCGTGTTCATCACGATGGGTCCGTGCCACGCGACCGGCTCGTCAATCGGTGCGCCTGAGATCAAGAGAAACCGAATGCCCTCGGGCCCGGCTTGCACGGTGACCTCGTCACCCGTCCCGAACTTGATCAAAGTGCGGTCGCCGGACAGATCACGGATATTGACCTCCTGGCCCGCAACCTCCTTCTCCAGCAGAACGCCTGTGGGCTGGGACGCATCGGCGAACATGCCGGCCCCCTCGAACACATAGGCGAAGGCGCGGCGGTAGGTGTCGACCTTGAAGGTCTTCTTGACCCCCGGCGGCACCGAGATGTCGAGATATTGCGGATCAGCGGCAATCCCATCGACCGGTCCGCGCTGGCCCCAGAACGACCCGACAACGATGCGCACCACGGTGCCATCATCATCGGTGACCTCGGGGATATCCTGACCTGCCACGTCCTGATAGCGCGGCGCGGTCATCTTCAGCGACGAGGGCAAGTTGCCCCACAGCTGGAACCCGTGCATCTGGCCCTTGGCGTTCCCGAGCGGCATTTCTTGGTGAAGGATGCCGGACCCTGCGGTCATCCACTGCACGCTGCCGGGGCCAAGCTTGCCGGAATTGCCCAAGCTGTCGGAATGTTCCACACTGCCTGCAAGCACATAGGTGATCGTCTCGATGCCGCGATGGGGATGCCATGGGAACCCGCGCATGTAGTCTTGCGGATGGTCATTGCGGAAATCGTCAAACAGCAGAAACGGATCCAGCTCGCTTGGATCCTGGAACCCGAAGGCGCGGTGCAGGTGGACGCCTGCGCCCTCCATGGTGGGCTGAGCGGCGCGGGTCTCGGTGATGGGGCGGATGGACATGGCATACCTCCTGAGTTGCTTGGGCGATAGATAGAGCGTTTCGGCCGCTTGCACATCACCCTGCCCCCTCACGGGGTTGGTGCGCAGGCGCACAGGTCACTTTGTCTCTCGCGCATCGCTTCGGTTTTGGTCTATCTCACGCGCATGACCGATGAATTTGATCCTGACCAAACCGACCCTGACACCGAGGTTCTGGCCCATCTGAGCCCCGCCCCCGGCCGGTGGTGGTTTGGAATTGGCATTCAGTTCTTGCTGGGTGTGCTGCTGCTTTATATCGCGCTGGCCTTCCCGCCGCGCGATATGGTGTTTCAGGTGGTGTTGATCGCGATTGCTGCCGCCACGCTTTTGCTGGCCGAGCGGGGCCGCCGCATGCGGCTGACCACGATCTATCTGGGCCGTCAGGGTCTGTGGGATAGCGAGGGGCGGTGGCTTGCGCGGTTGGAGCAGATCAGAACCGTGGATCGCGGGCCTTTGGCGTTCAAACCCTCCAACGGGTTTTTGTTGCGCCTGACCGATGCCCCGGGCCGCGTCTGGGTGCCGGGCCTGTGGTGGCGCATCGGGCGCAGCGTTGGCGTGGGTGGCACAACGCCTGCGGGCGCGTCGAAATTCATGGGTGAGATGGTCGCGACCTTGCTGAAAGAACGCGAATACGAGCAGGAACAGGCGCGCAGAGCTGAAGACGACGACGATTAGGCCTCAGCGTCTGTTGCGGCCTTGGAATCCTCAAGCACCTCGACCCGCTCGACCAGCATAATTTCGCAGGCCGAATAACCCCGATCATCGCGACTGGTGGAGCCATCCCATGTTAAGCCACCCGGACCGGAGACCTTGATCAGGTAGCCGTGCAATCGGACCTTTTGACCGGGCTGCAAAGCCAGCGCCGCATCGCGCACGCTGTCGGTGGTCGGGATGATGTGGGTGTTGGACCAGTGCGCCATCACCGCGTTCAGATCAGTCGCAGCCTCCGTTGCCCGGATATGCACGAGGCGCTTGCCGCCTGCGAACATGAACCGCTCCAACACGTCAGGCGCGGCCATATCGCCCCAGCCAATCGCGAGGTCCACAGGCGAGATCTGGGCCGTTGCGTCCCATTCATACGGGCGGCGCAGCAGAACCTGGCCCGCGAGGGTGTAGCGGTGGGTGACGGTGCCGTGAAACCCGTTGCCCAGATTGACCTCGAAGGGGGCTATATCGGTTTGCACCGGCGTGGCGCGCGGCGACAGGGGCGGTCGCGCGGCAAAGCGGGGTAAATCCGCCTGCGCCACAGCGATCTGGCGGTCCTGCGGCCCTTCGAGTTTCGGCACGATCACACCCAACCCGATGGCAAGGACGGCCGCGATCAGCAGAAACTCTTTGTCCAGCATCGCGAAGCCGCCCTAGTTCTTGGCCAACATCGGCGCAAAGCGCGGGCTGGTGGGCACGAAATTCACAAACTCGATCGTCGTGCTGAGCCCCACATTGAAAGCCGGCGTATAGTCGGTGAAGCTTTCGACCAGCAGTACACGCTCGCCATTGACCATTGGGGGCAGGCGGTGCGCGATGCCCGCCATATCGGAGTTGCGCAAACGCTCGGAATTGTTGCCGTCCGTGGCGTAGGACCAATCCACGCGGTAGCGGTTATGGGCCTGTTGCCAGCGGATCTGGGTGACGCGCAGATAGCTGGGATTGCGGTTGAAGGTCAGGAAGTCGAAGACATCCGACAAATCGTCCAGATAGGCGTTGTTGATCGTATTGGTTTCGCGCGACAGCAGATCGCCGATGGTATAGGCGGCTTTGACGTTCTGATTATGGGTGCGAAAGCCGTCGAAGAAGACGAAGCTGGCCACATAGACCCACAGCAGGATCGGCATGATGATGATCGTCTCGACCGAGACGGAGCCTGCCTCATCGCTGCGCAAAAACCGGCGCATATGGCTAGAGAATCGCTGCAACATCATGGCTCTCCGACATAGGCGGAGACTGCGATCATCTGCACCCCACCGGATGCATCTTTGGTCAACGACAACCCGAGGCCCGTCAGCGGAAACAGCGGATCAACGACCGCGCAGGCGCGCACCAGCACCAACTGGTTGGCCACCCCGTGCGTCATCGTGACCAAGGGCGGCGTTCCGGCGGCGCGGTTCACGCAGGGCGCATCGGTGGCGGGCAGCGTGAAGTTCGGGCGTTGCAGCGGGGTCAGCTCGACGATCAGCGAGGTCGAGCAGTCCTCGATCATATTGGTATACTCGCAGATCTTATCGCGCACCTGCGCATGAGTGGGCGCGGTGCCGGTGGTCAGGCGCAAGCTGCGCACGGTCAGATCGAGCGCGCGTTCCATCATCGTGTAGCGCGTGGTTAGCACAGCGGCCTCGAAGACCGACATGAACACCATCATCACCAGCGGGAACACGATCACGAACTCCACCGTGGCGGTGCCGTCCTCGCGCCGGAAAAACCGATTGAGCAGGCGTGCGATCATTGCGTCAACCTGAGCTGGTTGATCGTGCGGGCGATGGCGCTGAAGGCTTCCGAAATCTCGATCCCGTCCACATCGAAGTAATGCGAGGGCGTCGCCGCGCAGTCACGCATCAGGTTTTGCCCGCGCGTCGGGGCCTCGAACCCGATGGCAAACACGACGATCCCGGCATTGCGCGCCTGAGTACACAGCGCGCGCGCACGGCGGTCGGCTTCGGTGCCGTTTACGATGGTGGTAACGGCGTTACGGTAGTCGTTATACTGGTTGTCCGGGTCGGGTGTCTGGAAGAAATGCGTCGCGATGTGCATCTCGGAATAGCGCGCGAACAACTCGGCCATGGTCAGGCGGCGCGACTGGCTGGAGCCCTTGTAAGGCTGGCCGTGGTAGTTGCCCGGATCATGGGGATACCAGTAATCTTCCCAAGTGGGCGTGTAGACCGAATAGCGATCATCATCCTCGTGCCACCACACGTTTGAGTAGCCGGATTTGAACTCGGGCTTGAGATCAATCTGCGAGGTGTTCTGGCCATCCGTCATCAACACGACGACTTTGAGGGTCTCGGTATCGGAATAATCCGCCGGGCGATCGCGCAGCTCGGCATTGATGATTTCGTCATCCTCAAGCCCGTTGATCGCCGGACGCGCGGCGGGGTCCAGAAGACCCACCCCCCACTTTAAGCCGACATCAATCGCGGTGTTGCCACCTGCGGACAGCCCGTTGATCTTGTTGCGCAGATCGGTGCGGTTGACCGAATAGGCGATGATGCCTTCGGTATCGCCAGTCTCGCAATTGGGCCGCGTGATCGGGCTGTTGGACCGGCTGCTGTTTTCAAAATGCGCCATGCGGTCGAGCGTTTGCGTCGTCGTGATCGCGGTGGTTTGGTAGTCGTTGAAGGTCCAGACCACGCATTGCGAAAAGTTATGCGCGGTGCTGAGGTTGAACTCAGCCCCCAGATCGTCACCGATATTGACCATCGCCTGATAGGGGATGATCGACAGCGATGTGATGCCTGTGGCCTGATTTGCGACCGGAGGTGTGGCCGAGATCACGGTGTCGATAAACTCGTTCGCGGCGGCCTTGAGGTTGGTCATCCGGCTGCCGCCCATGGATCCCGAGATATCCACGACCATGCTGATTTCGACGTTCTGGATACGCTCTTCGGCGGTGGAAGCCCCGGGCGCGGTCATCGTCTCCACCCCGACCATGTTGAGGAAATACATATCCAGCTGCGCCGCGGTCTCAGCGCTGACACTGCGGTAATTCAGACCCTCATCCACATCGACATCGACCAGATATTGGCGCAGGCCCGCCGCATCGAAATACCCCTCAACCACGTCTTCGGCATCGGTCAGCTGATCGAGGTCAGCGGCGGCCAGCACCGCGCGGTCAACGGTGTTTTGCAGGATCACGCGCGCATTTTCGCGGCGCATCAGATCGATGGCCATGCCGCCTGCCATCAGCATCAGGATGAACATGATCAGCGAAAACGGCAGGATCGCGCCCGTCTCATCGCGTGCGAACGCGCGGACGTGGTACTTTACCAGTGCAAACGGGCCATGGAACACCGAGGGTGCTTTGGGCTTTGCGGTCTGTCTGGCGCGCGTGGTCATGATACTTCCCAACCGGTTCGATGTGCTGCGCGGGGCCGCGTTAACGTATGTCGCGCAGACGGAGTTCTCCACAGAGAGGTTTGCCAAGCTGCCATGGCAAAAATGCGGCACTGCTGGGGTTGATAGGTGGCGCTTTGCCCGATCTGAGGACAATGCGCGCGGGTTGGAAAAACTTGATACATTTTATGCACAATACTTAGGCAAACTGGTTACACTCAGCTGTAGTAACCAAGCCTAAACGTCGAATGTTGGGCAGTTCCTGGGAGGAAATGGGATGGAACCACTGAATGAGCCCGGCTTTCGCGACTCGGTAAACCTGATGTTCAACCGCGCGGTGGGCCTGTTGGACCTGCCCAAAGGCCTGGAAGAGAAGATCCGCATCTGCAACTCGACCTACACCGTGCGCTTTGGCGTGCGTCTGCGCGGCGATATCCACACCTTCACCGGATACCGCTCTGTGCATTCGGAACATATGGAGCCGGTCAAAGGCGGCATCCGGTATGCCTTGTCGGTCAACCAGCAAGAGGTCGAAGCGCTTGCCGCGCTGATGTCGTTCAAATGCGCTTTGGTCGAGACCCCGTTTGGCGGCTCAAAGGGGGGGCTGTGCATTGATCCGCGCGAATGGGACGCGCATGAACTGGAACAGATCACGCGGCGCTTTGCCTACGAGTTGGTCAAGCGCGACCTGATCAACCCCAGCCAGAACGTGCCTGCCCCGGATATGGGCACCGGCGAGCGCGAGATGTCGTGGATCGCCGATACCTATCAGCGCATGAACACCACCGATATCAACGGCAAGGCCTGCGTGACCGGCAAGCCCGTGTCCAATGGCGGTATTCAAGGCCGGGTGGAGGCGACGGGGCGCGGCGTGCAATACGCGCTGCAGGAGTTCTTCCGCTACCCGGAGGATGTGGCGAAGGCGTCGCTGTCGGGCAGCCTCGATGGCAAGCGGGTGATCGTGCAAGGCCTCGGCAATGTGGGCTATCACGCCGCAAAGTTTCTCAGCGAGGAAGACGGGTGCAAAGTCGTGGCCGTGGCCGAATGGGATGGCGGCATTTTTGATGCGGCCGGCATTGATGTTGAAGACCTGCGCCAATGGATCCTCAAGCATGGCGGCGTGACCGGATATCCCCAGGGCACTTATGTCAAAGACGCGATGACGTTGGTGGAAGAAGACTGCGATATCCTGATCCCGGCAGCGGTTGAGGGCGTGGTCAATGCCCAGAACGCGGCCAGGGTTCAGGCCAAGCTGATCATCGAGGCCGCCAATGGTCCGGTGACCGCGAAAGCCGACGAGATCCTGCGCAAGAAAGGCGTGGTGATCATCCCTGACCTTTATGCCAATGCGGGCGGTGTGACGGTCAGCTATTTTGAGTGGGTCAAGAACCTGAGCCATATCCGCTTTGGCCGGATGCAACGCCGCCAGGAAGAATCGCGCCACCAGTTGGTGGTGGACGAGCTGGAACGCCTGAGCGCGGATAGCGGGATCGGCTGGCAGTTAAGCCCGAACTTCAAGCAGAAATACCTGCGTGGGGCCGGCGAGTTGGAACTGGTGCGCTCGGGCCTCGATGACACGATGCGCACGGCCTATCAATCGATGCGCGAGGTCTGGCACAGCCGCTCGGATGTCGAGGATTTGCGCGTGGCAGGCTATCTGGTCGCGATCTCGCGGGTGGCGTCCAGCTACGGAACGAAGGGCCTGTAAGAGAGGTCTGGATTATGAGTATTTAGAGAACCCTGAACATGCAGGCGCCGCCTTGTGTTTCAGGGTTCTACAAATACTCAAACCCGACGCTCGTCGCAGGCATGCGGCCTGATGTCGGGAACTGCCTTGCAGTCCGGCGCGAGGCTTGCTTTGGTCTGCCTGACCGACAAAGGGGCAACCATGCGCTTTTCCGCACTTCGTATTCTCAAAGAGGGCCTGACCGGCAATAAAGGCTGGGGCCCTTTGTGGCGCACGCCTGAGCCGAAGCCGAGCTATGACGCCATCGTCATCGGCGGCGGCGGGCATGGGCTTTCGACCGCCTACTATTTGGCCAAAAACCACGGCATGACCAATATCGCGGTCATCGAGAAGGGCTATCTGGGCGGCGGCAATGTCGGGCGCAACACCACGATTGTGCGCGCCAATTACCAGCTTCCGGGCAACTCGGAGTTCTACTCGCACTCGCTGAAGCTGTGGGAAGGCATGGAGGCCGATCTGAACTTCAACGCCATGCATTCGCAGCGCGGCATCATCAATCTGTTCCATTCCGACGGCCAACGCGACGCCTATGCGCGGCGCGGCAATGCGATGATCAACCAGGGCGATGACGCGATCTTGCTGGACCGCCAAAGCGTGCGCGAGATCCTGCCCTATCTCGATTACGAGCAAACCCGCTTTCCGATCTATGGCGGCCTCTACCAAAAGCGCGGCGGCACGGCCCGCCATGACGCGGTGGCGTGGGGCTATGCGCGCGGCGCGGACCAGTTGGGCGTGGACATTATCCAGCAGTGCGAGGTTACGGGCTTCCTGATCGAGAACGGCGTGTGCAAAGGCGTGCAGACCACACGCGGCGATATTCGTGCGCCGAAAGTGGGCATGGTTGTGGCCGGGCGCTCGGGGCAGGTTGCCGAGATGGCGGGCTTTCGGCTGCCGATTGAGAGCCACGTTTTGCAGGCCTTCGTCACTGAGGGGCTGAAACCTTGCATCGACAATGTCGTCACCTATGGCATGGGCCACTTCTATATCAGCCAATCCGACAAGGGCGGGCTGGTGTTTGGCGGCGATCTCGACTTCTACGCCAGCTACGCGCAGCGGGGCAATTTGCCCATGGCTGAGCATGTGATTGAAGCGGGCATGACGCTGATGCCGATGATCGGGAAGGCCAAGATGTTGCGTTCATGGGGCGGGATCATGGACATGACGCCCGACGGCAGTCCCATCATCGACAAGAGCCCGATTGACGGCCTCTATGTCGATGCGGGCTGGTGCTATGGCGGCTTCAAGGCGGTCCCGGCCTCGGGCTGGTGCATGTCGCACCTGATGGCCACGGATCAAAGCCACGATCTGGCCAAGCGCTACCGTCTGGACCGGTTCCGCACCGGCCATGTCATTGATGAGGAGTCGACCGGCTCCCAACACAACCTGCACTGAGGCGATAGATCATGCGTATTACCTGCCCCCTGTGCGGCGAACGCGACTTGCGCGAGTTTTCCTATACCGGGTCCGACGATTACCTGACACGGCCTGACCATGAGGCCACGATTGAGGCGCTCGATGCGCACTTGCACCTGCGCAAGAACCCCGCCGGGGACACGCGCGATCTGTGGTATCATGATGCCTGTGGCGCGTGGATCTTGGCCGAGCGCAACACCGTGACACACGAGATACATGCGACCACGCTGGTGGCGGAGGGCTCGGCATGAGGCTGTCCAAAGGTGGCTTGATCGACCGCAGCGCCGAGATCAGCTTTCAGTTCGATGACCAATGGTATCGCGGCCATCCGGGCGACACGCTGGCCTCGGCTTTGCTCGCCAATGACGTGCGTCTCGTCGGGCGCAGTTTTAAGTATCACCGGCCTCGGGGCATTCTGACCGCCGGATCCGAAGAACCCAATGCGCTGGTCCATATCGGCAAGGGTGCGGGCAAAACGCCGAACATGCGGGCGACGACGCAGGCGCTTTATGAGGGGCTTTATGCGACCTCGCAAAACGCGTGGCCGAGCCTGAAATGGGACGTGATGGAGGCGAACAATGCGCTGGCCCCGTTCCTCGGCGCGGGCTTTTATTACAAGACCTTCATGTGGCCCCGCGCCTTTTGGGAGCGTGTCTACGAGCCGTTTATCCGCCGCGCGGCGGGCCTTGGCGGGCTATCGGGCGAGCCGGATCCGGACCTTTACGAGAAGGCCTTTGCCAAATGCGATCTGTTGGTGATCGGGGCAGGGCCAACCGGCTTGATGGCCGCTTTGACGGCGGCGCGGGCCGGGGCGGATGTGATCCTCACCGATGAGGGCGCACGGTTTGGGGGGCGGCTGCTGAGTGAGACCGGGACGCTGGATGGGAAGTCTGGGGTGGATTGGGTCGATGGCGTGGTCGCGGAACTGCGCGCGATGGACAACGTGCGGCTGATGACGCGCACCACGGTCACCGGGGCCTATGACGGTGGCACTTACGGCGCGCTGGAGCAGGTGTCGCACCACCTCGCCGATGCGCCGGAGGGCCTGCCACTGGAGTGTTTCTGGCGCATCGCGGCCAAGCGCACGGTGCTGGCAGCAGGCGCGCTCGAGCGCCCGATTGCCTTCCCGAACAATGACCGACCGGGTGTGATGATGGCGAGCGCTGTGCGCAGCTACGTGAACCGCTATGCGGTAGCACCAGGGCAACGGGTGGCGGTATTTGGCAATAATGACGACGCCCACCAGACGGTGCGCGATTTGCAAGCGGCGGGGGTCGAGGTCGTGGCCTTGATCGACAGCCGGGCGGGCGCGGGCGGGGGCCTCGATGTGCCGACCTATGCGGGCCAGACGGTGACAGACACCAAGGGGCGGCTTGGGCTGTTTGAGGTTGGTTTGTCGTCCGGCAAAGCGATCCAAGCCGATTGCCTCGCCGTCTCAGGCGGCTGGAACCCCTCGGTGCATATGGCCTGCCACATGAACGGGCGGCCCGAATGGCGCGCGGATATCGCGAGCTTCGTGCCGCGCGAAGGCATGGTGCCAGGGATGACGGCGGCGGGGGCCTGTGCTGGCGATTTCTCGACGGCGGCCTGTTTGCGCGCGGGGATCGAGGCTGCAAAGGCGGCGCTGGGCGAGATGCGGATGACCGCGCCGGAGGTGGACGTGCCTGAGGCGGAAGACGCGCCTTACGCGCTGGAGCCGCTTTGGCAGGTGCCGGGCAAGGGGCGCGCGTGGCTCGATTTCCAGAATGACGTGACCACCAAGGACATCAAGCAGGCCGCGCGCGAGAACATGGTCAGCGTCGAGCATATGAAGCGCTACACGACGCAAGGGATGGCGACGGATCAGGGGAAGAACTCGAATGTGGGCGCGCTGGCGGTGCTGGCCGATGCGACCGGGCGCGGGATCCCTGAGACCGGGACGACCACTTTCCGTCCGCCGTATGTGCCTGTGGCGCTGAGCGCGCTGGGCGCGGGTGCGCGCGGCAAGGGCTTCGCGCCTGAGCGGTTGACGACCTCCCACAGCGCCACGAAGGACATGGGCGCGCCGTTTATTGAGGCGGGGTTGTGGTATCGGCCCAGCTATTTCCCGAAGGCGGGCGAGACCCATTGGCGGCAATCCTGCGACCGCGAGGTTGGGTATGTGAGGAACGCCGTGGGGGTGTGCGATGTCTCGACCCTTGGTAAGATCGACCTGAAGGGGCCGGATGCGGGGCGGTTCCTCGACTTCGTTTATTCAAATACCTTCAGCACCTTGAAGCCCGGCAAGACCCGCTACGGGCTGATGTTGCGCGAAGACGGCTTTGTCATGGATGACGGCACGACGGCCTGTCTTGGGGAGGGGCATTACCTGATGACCACCACGACCGCGGCGGCGGGTCAGGTGATGAAGCATCTCGATTATGTGCAGCAGCTGCATGCGCGCGAGATGAAGGTGCGGTTTACCTCCGTGACCGAGCATTGGGCGCAGTTTGCGGTGGCGGGGCCCTTGGCGCGGGAGCTGCTGAACGGGCTGCTCGATGCGCCGGTGACGGATGCCGATTTCCCGTTCATGGGCAATGGTCCGGTCAGCGTTGGCGGGATTGCGGGGCGCCTCTTCCGCATCAGCTTTTCGGGCGAGCATGCTTACGAGATCGCGGTGCCCTCGCGCTATGGCGCGGCCTTGTTCCGCGATCTGGTGGCGCGGGCCGAGGGGCTTGGCGGCGGGGCTTACGGGATGGAAGCGCTGAATGTGCTCAGGATCGAGAAGGGGTTTATCACCCACTCGGAAATCCACGGGCGCGTGACGGCGGATGATATCGGGTTCGGGCGCATGGTGTCGGCCAAGAAGGATTGCATCGGCAAACTGGCGAGCACGCGGCCCGGTCTGCACGGGCCTGAGCGCGAGCAGTTGGTGGGACTGACACCAGTGGGCGCGGTGAAGATGCTGCTGCCGGGGGCGCATTTGTTTACGCAAGGGGCTGAGCCGGTGCGGGTGAATGATCAGGGCTATATCACCTCGGCTGGGTTCTCGCCGACGCTTGGGACCAATCTGGCGCTGGGCTTTTTGAAAGACGGGCGCGCGCGCCATGGCGAGGTGGTTGAGGTGGTGGATCACTTGCGCGAGGTGAAAGCGCTCGCTGAGGTCTGCGATCCGGTGTTCTTTGATCCCGAAGGAGGGCGCGTGCGTGGCTAAATTGTCTGAGAAAACCGCCGCCGACGGGCTGTTGCCGCTGAGCATCGGCGCGATCACGTTGACCGAGGCCCCGAGCCGCCAGATCTGGTCGATCCAGCCCTATCCCGGATCGGAGGCGGCGGTGCATGACGCGCTACCGGATGGCTTTCCTGCGCCGAACCGCACGTCTGGGAAAGACGGCGCGCGATTGGTGTGGTCGGGACGGGCGCAGGCGTTCTGGATCGGCTCGGACGCGCCCGATGCAGCGCTTTCGGATCATGCCGCGCTGACGGATCAAAGCGATGCGTGGTGCGTGTTGCGACTGGAGGGCGAAGGGGCGGCGGAGGTGCTTGCGCGGCTCTGTCCGCTTGATCTGCGCGACAGCCAATTCAAGCGCGGGCACACGGCGCGCAGTCTTGTGGGGCATATGGCAGCGCAGGTGACGCGGACCCCAAAAGGGGTCGAGGTGATGGTGTTTCGGTCGATGGCGGGAACGGCTGTCCATGAGCTGAAAGTCGCGATGGAAAGCGTGGCGGCCCGTGCGCAGATGAGTATTTAGAGCAAGAAAGAGGCGCGGCCTATAGGTTCGGGCGGGCGTAGTCCAATTCGCGCCGCTCGGCCTCCCAACGGGCGAGGTTATACATATCCGTATGGCCCCATGGCTTGCCGTAGCTCGGCGCATCATCGGGGCCCATCGCCATTTCGGATTCGACGTAGCGGGCGCGGTTTTCGATTTCCTTGATCAGCGCGTCATTGCTCAGGCCGGCCATTTTTCCGGCAAACCGGTTCACGCCCGTATCGTTGAAGAAGTAGAACTCCATGTCGCGGTAGCCCGTCGCGCTGTCGAGGTTGAGCACCTGCGTGGTCGGCGTCACCGGGGGCGGGGCGAAACTGGTCTGGATGGCAAAGCCGCTCATCTGACCGCTGACATCGGTGCTTAGATCGTTGATGCCCGGCGAGATCGCGGTGAAGGCGGCGATCCCGGTGCCCACGGTCGCGGCGGTCAACACGACCCAATCGACGGTGACGGCCCCGTCTTCGCGGGTCAGGAAGTGGCGGATTTTGCAGGTCAGGCGCATGTCATGGATACTCGTTATGTCTCAACTCGGGATGGAGTGGCGGTGAAATGAGGCGAAGTGTTTAACCTGCGCGGGCATCTGCGTGACACGGGCCAAATAGGCGGGGTGGGGACTCGTCTTTTGGCGGCAGAGCGTCAATATAAGAGACATGTCGTTGCCACCGGGATTCCTTGACGAGTTGAAATCACGCCTCCCGATCACCCAAGTGGTCGGGCGCAAGGTGGTGTTTGACCAGCGCAAATCGAAGCCGCATCAGGGCGATATGTGGGGGCCATGCCCGTTTCACCAGGAAAAGAGTGCGTCTTTTCATGCGGTTGACGGGGCGGGGTATTACAAGTGCTTTGGCTGTCAGGCCTCGGGCGATGTGATCAAGTTCGTGCAGGAAACCGAGAATGCGTCCTTTATGGAGGCGGTCGAGATCCTCGCGGCGGAGGCGGGCATGCAGATGCCTTCGCCGGACCCCAAAGCGCGCGAGAAGGCGGATTTGCGCAGCCAGCTCTTTGAGGTGACCGAAGCGGCGGTGCAGTTTTTTCGGCGGAGCATCGATACCGGGGCGGGGGCGGCTTCGCGCGCGTATCTGGACAAGCGCGGGCTGAAACCTGCCACGCGAGACCGCTTCGAGATTGGCTATGCGCCCGGCGGGTTTCAGGCGCTGTTCGATGCGATGACCGCCAAGGGGATTTCTCCTGAGCTGTTGATGCAGGCGGGGCTGGCGAAGGCGTCGCAGAAGGGCGGTAAGCCCTATGATGTGTTTCGGGACCGGATCATTTTCCCGATCCGTGACGCGCAAAAGCGCTGCATTGGCTTTGGCGGGCGGGCGATGGATGCGAACGATCCGGCGAAGTATCTGAACTCGCCTGAGACGCCGCTCTTTGATAAATCCCGGGTTGTCTACAACCTCGGCCCTGCGCGCGCGGCGTCGGGCAAAGGCGGGCAGATCATCCTCGCCGAGGGCTATATGGACGTGATCGCGCTGGTCGAAGCGGGGTTCGAGACGGCGTGCGCACCCATGGGCACCGCCATTACCGATGCGCAGCTGGAGATGATCTGGGCGGCCTCGGGCGAGCCGGTCTTGATGATGGATGGCGATACTGCGGGCCAGAATGCGGCGCACCGGGCGATCGCGCGGGCGCTGCCGCTTCTGAAACCGGGGCGGTCCTTGCGGTTTGCAGGCCTGCCTGTGAGCACGGACCCTGATGACCTGATCCGCGCCAAGGGGGCGGAGGCGATGGGCGAGGTGATTGCGGCGGCGCGTCCGATGATCTCGCTGATGTGGGAGCGCGCGGTGGAGGGCAAATCCTTCGACAGCCCCCGAGCGGCGCGCGAGCCTCGATGCCGATCTGCGCAAGCAACTGGCCCAGATCGGGGACGGGTCTATTCGCAGCCATTACGGGGCGGCGATCAAAGAGATGCGGGCGGCGCTGTTTGGGTTTGGCAGCGCGCCGCAAGGCCCCGGCAAAGGCGGTGGTGGGTTTCGGTCGCGCCCTCCCGGTAGTTTCAAAGATGGGCGCTGGCAGCCCACGCCCTTGCCCAGTGCCGAGCTGCGCGCGTCTGATCTGGCGCGGGACGGGATTGATGGGCCGCAGGTGCTGGAGGCGGTGATCCTTGCCATTTTGGGAAGTTTTCCGGGGCTGATTTCGGATCATCTGGACCTGCTGGAACGGATGGAGCCGTCGGATCGGTTGCTCGACACGCTCCGGTCGGCGCTGCTGAGTGCGCCAGAGGGCCTCGATGATGTGGCATTTCAACACCATCTGGAGGGCGCCCATGCGTCCGAGGCTCTTGAAATTCTGCGGGGGCGTCGCCACGTCGCCCTCAACCCGTGCTTTGGTGCCGGGCGCGGGGGCGGGCCTGATCCCGAGGCCGCGCGTATGGCGCTGCATGAGGTGGCGGCAAAATGGATGGCGCGCCGGGGATGGGACCGTGAAATGCAGGACGCGCAAGACGAAATCCTTGATGCCACCGATGAGGGGCTTACATGGCGGTTAAGCCAGATCGCTGAAAGACTGCAAAAGCCCGAAGGCGACGCCGAGGAAGCTGTGATCGAAGTGGTGACTGCACCCAATGGACTAGAGCTGGATCGTCGCGAACGGGAGCAATCCCGCAAGGTGCTTGACGCGATTACCTTCGAGAAAAAAACCAGACCGGGCAGGGGATGACCTTGGTTTCAAAACTAGATACGACTCAGACAATTCATGATGCGAATCACTGATTCGTTTCACCGAATCGCCCACCGGGGCGGCAAGCTGGACAGACCCCGCTTTGCCAAAGCCCCTCGGACGCAAGGAAATGCAGATGGCCGCTAAAGATACCAACGAAGAGACCAAGAGCGAAGGCGCAGACGGCGAAATCTCGCTCGACCTCTCTCAAGCCGCCGTCAAGAAGATGATCGCGGATGCGCGGGCCAAAGGCTACATCACCTATGACCAGCTGAACAAAGCCCTGCCGCCCGAGCAGGTCAGCTCGGAACAAATCGAAGACGTGATGTCGATGCTGTCTGAGATGGGCATCAACATTATCGAAAACGAAGATGCCGAAGACAACGACGAAGAGGACGGCCCGCAAGGGGCGACGGACCTTGTCGAAGTCGCCGGCACCCGCGATGTGGCCGTGTCCACCACCACCACCGAAAAGCTGGACCGCACGGACGATCCGGTCCGCATGTATCTGCGCGAAATGGGCTCGGTCGAGCTGTTGTCGCGCGAAGGCGAGATCGCGATTGCCAAGCGCATCGAGGCGGGCCGCAACACGATGATCGCGGGCCTGTGCGAAAGCCCGCTGACCTTTCAGGCGATCACGATCTGGCGCGACGAGCTTTTGTCCGAAGAGATCCTGCTGCGCGATGTGATCGATCTTGAAGCCACCATGGGCGGGGCCATGGGCGAGGAAGAAGGCGATGACGACGCGACCGCCACACCCGCTGCCCCCGTGGCCGCCAACGCGCCCGAAGCCCCGAAAGCGGGCGAGGAGGCCAAGCAAGAGCTCGACGCCGACGGCAACCCGATCCGCCAGGAAGAGGATGACGACGACGAGGACGATCAGGCCAATATGAGCCTCGCCGCGATGGAAGCGGCCCTCAAGCCACAGGTGCTTGAGACGCTGGAAGTGATCGCCCATGACTATGCCGAGCTGAGCGATATGCAGGATTTGCGCATCTCGGCCGCGCTGAATGAGGACGGCAGCTTCACCAAGAAAGAAGAGGCGGCCTACCAAAAACTGCGCTCGGAAATTGTGTTGCTGGTCAACGAGTTGCACTTGCATAACAACCGGATCGAAGCGCTGATCGACCAGCTTTATGGGATCAACCGCAAGATCATGTCGCTGGATTCGGCAATGGTGAAGCTGGCCGACCAGGCCCGCATCAACCGCCGCGAGTTCATCGACGCCTACCGCAATTTCGAGCTGGACCCGACATGGCTTGACCGGATGTCCGAAAAGCCGGGGCGCGGTTGGCAGGCCCTGATCGAGCGCTCGAAAGACAAGGTCGAAGACCTGCGCGCCGAGATGGCGCAGGTCGGTCAGTATGTCGGCGTCGACATCCCCGAATTCCGCCGCATCGTGCAGCAGGTTCAAAAGGGCGAGAAAGAAGCGCGTCAGGCCAAGAAGGAAATGGTCGAGGCAAACTTGCGCCTCGTGATCTCGATTGCGAAGAAATACACCAACCGTGGTTTGCAGTTCCTGGACCTGATCCAGGAGGGCAATATCGGTCTGATGAAGGCGGTCGATAAGTTCGAATATCGGCGCGGCTACAAATTCTCCACCTATGCGACATGGTGGATCCGACAGGCGATCACGCGCTCGATTGCCGATCAGGCTCGGACCATTCGTATCCCCGTGCATATGATCGAGACGATCAACAAGCTGGTGCGCACCGGGCGTCAAATGCTCCACGAGATCGGGCGCGAGCCGACGCCGGAAGAGCTGGCCGAGAAGCTGCAAATGCCGCTGGAGAAGGTCCGCAAGGTGATGAAGATCGCCAAGGAGCCGATCTCGCTGGAGACGCCGATTGGGGACGAGGAGGATTCTCAGCTCGGGGACTTCATCGAGGATAAGAACGCGGTGCTGCCTTTGGACAGCGCAATCCAAGAGAACCTGAAAGAGACCACGACCCGCGTGCTGTCGTCGCTGACGCCCCGCGAAGAGCGCGTGCTGCGGATGCGGTTCGGGATCGGGATGAACACGGACCATACCTTGGAAGAGGTGGGCCAGCAGTTCAGCGTGACACGCGAGCGGATCCGGCAGATCGAGGCGAAAGCGCTGCGGAAGCTGAAGCATCCGAGCAGAAGCCGGAAGCTGCGGTCGTTCTTGGATCAGTAGGGTTGGTTCTTCCACAGCCGCCCTTGGCAAAAAGAACACTGCTTGAGAAACGTCTTCGTGCAACCTACATCGTTGGGAAGTGGCTGATCGGCAGCTTCATGGTGCTGTCGGCGTTCCATATTTTTTGGCCGTTTCAATTCATCGCGAGTGCCACTTGGGCTGCAGTGAGTTTGCCATATTCCATTCTCCTAGCACTTGCATTCGCATTGCTTTTGAATGTCGGCCCGGACTACTTCAATATTGGGCGCTTAGATTACGGAGCAAGACCATCTCCGGCAATTCAACGCCCAAGATTTTCATTGGAGTATTTTCTATCCAGGTTGGTTGGAACGGGTTTTGTGGCGCTGATGTTTCTGGGGGTGCTGAACATCCTGCTTCCGGCGCTTATCGCATCAACAACTCGTCAAACAATTGAGACCAGATTCACGATAAGCTTTCTTGAAATTCGAGGATATCCCACCCTGCGTGTGGGCGACAGACCGTTCAGTCTTCTTGGCCATCGCGCTGCAGGCCATCGCATTGAGCAAGTTGGTCGAGATGGAGACCAACTTGTTCTCGTTGGACGAGGAAATTGGGCTGGAATTTACTATGACAGCGCACTGTTGGTTCGCGATGGCATAACAGTGGCAGAGTTCCAGTATTGAGTAAGTCTTGTGCCAGCAGCAACTTGGCACGCGCACTTTGCCCGCTTTATTTGCGGCCGGTTTGGAGGGTGAAATCACCCACCCTACGGATGTGCTTCTGCCTGTCGCGTGTTCCCTCTTGCTCAAGTGTACGCATTCCCGTACATTCACCCCCATGAAACACACAACCTCCACCGACCTGCGCAAGAACCTGTCCGCCCTCATGGACAAGGTCAACGACGACCACGAGCCGCTCCTGGTGACCCGTGCCAATGGCAAGCCCGTGCTGATGATCTCGGTCGAGGACTACGATGCCATGGACGAGACCGCGTATCTCATGTCGTCGGAAGCAAACCGCAAATCCCTAATGCGCTCCATCGAGCAAGCCGAAAAGGGCAACTTCGTCGTCAAAACGATGGAGGAACTTGAGGCGATGGCCAAGGAATGAACCTCACCTTCACGGACGAAGGGTGGGGGCATTACCTGTATTGGCAGTCCCAAGATCGCAAGACGCTCGAAAATATCAACGCGTTGATCAAAGAATGCCAACGCCATCCCTTCGAGGGGACAGGCAAGCCAGAGCCGCTCAAGACCAACCTGCGAGGCTACTGGTCCCGGCGCATCACGCGCGAACATCGCCTTGTCTATGCGGTGACGGATCAGGGGCTGCTCATCATCCAATGCCGCTATCACTATTAACCCACCTTTAACGAAGGCCAGCCCATGTCCATCTTCTCCAAACTCTTCGGCAGCTCGTCCAAATCCGAGCCGACCCCGGAAACCTATAACGGCTTTCGCATCTTCCTCGCCCCCGTCAAGGACGGCGGGCAGTACCGCATCGGCGCGCGGATTGAGAAGGACTATGACGGCGAGACGAAGACCCATCAGATGATCCGGGCCGACAGCTTTGGAAGCCTTGAGCAGGCCGAGGAGGTCTCGATGCTGAAGGCCAAGCAGTTCATCGACCAGCAGGGCGACCGGATTTTCTAGCGCAGGCCGCATTCTTCCATGAAGTCGCACGCTACCCCTCGCGGCGCAAAATCCCCTCTACCCAATCCCTAGCGGCTGGCCTATAGTGCCTGTGGATAAAAACACAGACACCCCGAGGATCAGCCCATGCGTTGCCCATTTTGTGGAAATACCGACACGCAGGTAAAGGACTCCCGTCCCGCCGAGGACCACGTTGCAATCCGGCGCAGGCGGTTTTGCCCGGCCTGTGGGGGGCGCTTCACGACCTATGAGCGGGTGCAATTGCGCGATCTCGTAGTGGTGAAATCCAACGGCAAACGTGAAGACTTTGACCGCGATAAGCTGGAACGCTCCATCCGGATCGCGATGCAGAAACGGCCCGTCGAAGCGGAACGGCTGGATCAGATGATCTCGGGCATCGTGCGCAGGCTGGAGAGTATGGGCGAGACGGATATCCCGTCAAAATCCATCGGTGAGATCGTGATGGAGGCTCTGGCCCGGATCGACACCGTTGGCTATGTCCGCTTTGCCAGCGTTTACAAGAACTTCCAGGCGGCTGACGATTTCGAAGATTTCGTCTCGGAACTGCGCCCGCCGCCCGTCGACAGCTAAATCAGATGTCTGAAGACCGCGACCTGCGGTTTATGTCGCTGGCCCTTTCGTTAGGGCGACGTGGCCTTGGCCAGGTCTGGCCCAACCCCGCCGTTGGCTGCGTGATCGTGAAAGCGGGCCGCATTGTCGGACGCGGCTGGACCCAACCCGGTGGTCGCCCCCATGCCGAAGCGGTTGCGCTGGCACAGGCGGGATCTGCGGCGCGCGGGGCCACTGCCTATGTGACGCTGGAGCCCTGTGCGCATCACGGAAAAACGCCCCCCTGTGCGGAGGCCTTGGTTAATGCGGGCGTAGCGCGGGTTGTGGTCGCTTCGGGCGATCCGGATGCGCGCGTGGCCGGGAAAGGCCTGATGCTGCTGCGCGAGGCCGGTGTGGAGGTGCGCGAGGGGGTTTGCTGTTCGCAAGCGCAGCGCGACCAACGCGGGTTCTTGTCACGTATCCTCCATGGGCGGCCCACGCTGACCCTGAAACTTGCGACATCGCTCGATGGGCGGATCGCGACGGCGAGCGGGGAAAGTCAGTGGATCACTGGCCCGGAGGCGCGCCGCTTTGGCCACGCCTTGCGCGCGACCCATGATGCGGTGCTTGTCGGGGCCGGGACCGCGCGCGACGACGACCCGACGCTGAGCGTGCGCGATCTGGGGGTTGCGCGCCAGCCCGTGCGGGTTGTGGCCAGTCGCAACCTCGATCTGCCGGTGCCCTCGCGATTGACGGCGAGTGTCGATCAAGGGGCAGTTTGGATGGTTCACGGGCCAAATGCGCCCGAGGCGCGCCGGACTGTCCTGCGCGATTTAGGCGTGCATCTGTTCGAAACCCCGCTTGGCGCGGATGGCAATCTCGATCCCGCCGGTTTGCTTCAGACTTTGGGCCGCCAAGGCCTGACCCGCGTCTATTGCGAGGGCGGAGGTGGTTTGGGCGCGGCTTTGCTCGGGGCCGGTCTGGTGGATGACATGGTGCTGTTTCAGGCGGGCCTGGCGCTGGGGGCCGAGGGGCGTCCGGGCTTGGGTGTGATGGGGATTGCCAAACTGGCCGAGGCAGAGCGGTTTGCGCTGCGGCGCACAAGGCGGATCGGCGCGGATACGGTGAGTTTTTGGCAGCGCGCGTGAGGCGGTGTGAGGGGGCCGAATTGTAAAGCTCCCTAACAATGTTAGGAGATCCTTCGGTTTCCACAACATAGAGGCAAAACTTGGAGGCTTTCTTCTACATAGTGTGTGCGCCCTAACATTATTAGGCGTGTTAAGGGTTTGGTAAGGATTGCCGTCTGCTTGAAGCCCCAAAACGTTTAGCGCCACAACCAGCTTTGGCCCGCAAAAATCCCCTGGAGTTTTGACACTATGCGATGGCCCGGCGGCGCTGCGGGCAGGGAGCCGCTGGCCAATCGATCTACGATCACCTCGGGGCTGCACGGGGTCTTGGCGACGGGATCGAGGTAGCGCGGATATGAGATCAGCGCCGCATGCACCAAAGCATCAAGGCTCGGGCGCGCCACGCGTCGCGCAGCGGCCCCCGCATGCAGATCGCGGTCCTCGGTCAGCCCCCATCCGGCATAGAAGGGCGTGCCCAGCGTGGTGACCGCAACATCGCGCAACAGCGCCTCAAAGCCCAGCGCCGAGGTCATCGTCCATACCCGATCCGCAAGGGCCAGTAGCGCGGTTGGGTCGCTGTGATCCGCGACATGATCGGCCAGTGCTGCCGCGTCATCGGTCAGTTTGCCGGGGCGCAAACCAGCCTCCACATCGGGGTGCGGCTTGTAGATGACAAAAGCGCTCGGATGGGCGGCGCGCGCAGCGGCCAGCAGGGCCGCATTGCGCCGCACCGCGCCTGCGCCCAACCGGATCGAGGCATCGTCCTCGACTTGTCCGGGCACCAAAATCACCTCCCGGCCGTCGGGGACGGCCGGCATCTGCGCGGCGGTGGTCAGGTTGTATTTGCTCAGGCCCAAGGTCACGATCCGCTCGCGCAGATCACGTGCGCGGTGCAGGGATTCGGGCGCAAAGCGGGCTGCCTCGGCGATGCGGGCCTCCAGATCGCTGGACTGGGTTGGGTCGAAATAGATGCCCGTCGCATCGCGCACCAATGACAGGGGAGGGATCAACGCCGCCCCCAACCCCTTGGAGCGCAGAAACCCATCCTCGATCCGGTGCAGCGGCCCCTTCGCAGATGCGCTTATTTCGGGCGTCACCTTCCCGGCCCAGACCATGAGCGGTTTGCCCTCTTGCGCGGCCCGGTCCACCGCGCGGGCGGCATTGTCCTCAAACTGGATCGCGCCGAACGCGCGGCGCAGATGGCCGCGTTTCCACAGCCGCATGCCCGTTGCAACCGCCCCGCTTCGGTCCTCGCGCCACGCCCGCGCGCTGGCCGAGAGGGCGCGAAAGCTGTCCTCGAACCGCCCCAAGCGGTCCTGCGCGGGATCATACCATGTGGGATAGAGCAGCATAGCGCCCGCAAACAGTTGCGCCTTGGTCAGCGCTCGCCCGCGCCGGGGCACATCAATGCGGTCGTCGCTCAGGCCCCATCCGGCATAGAAGGGCTGGCCGAACACCTGTGGCCGGTGCCCGGTCAGGATCGCCTCAAAGCCCAGTTGCGAGGTCACGACATAGACCGCAATTGCCCCCTCGAGCAGCGCCCATGGAGAGACCGGATCGCTCAGATAGCTGATGCGCCCGGTCGCATCCTCCGGCCCGAAATAGCCTTTGCGGAACCCGGCGCGTGTCTCGGGATGGCCCTTGATGACGATGCGCGCTTTGGGGTGATCGAGCTGTGCTTCGGTCAGCATCTCGGCGAAATGAAGCGCATTCGCGCCGCCTAGCCGGATCGAGGCATCGTCGCGGGCCTGATCGATCACCAGCACATAGCCGGGGTCGGGGGCAGGGGTCGCGGGATCGAAGGCGTTGTATTTGCTGATATGTTCGCTGCGTAACGCATAAATCCCAGCACGCGCGCGGTTTAGCAGGTGCGTGTCATCGAAGGGATGCTCGGCCAGCAGCATTTCCAGATCGCTCGGCTGGCGCGCATCGTAGTAGATCCCGCGCTTGTCAAGGATCAGGCCAATCGGCGGCTCGCCCGCGCGACCTGTGTTGAGGGACCGCAGGAATGCGTCCTCGATGCGGATCAGAGGGATGCCTGTTCTGGCAGCCATTGCCTCGCCCCGTTTGGCGGTCGGGCGGTGGCCCCAGACCGCAATGGCGTCGTCTGTGCGGGGCCATCCGAGACGCAGGTCGTAGCCGGACAACGAGAGAATGCGCCGCAGACGTCGGTCGGTCAGGTGGCTTAGCGAGGTCAGGCAGAGGCGCTGTCGCGCACCCTGCCCAACATCTGGATCGGTCATTAGTTTCCGGCGAGCGACTGCGCCGCACCTGCCGTGCTGAGCGAGCCGGTGATCGAGGTCAGGGTCTTGTCCCAAACCGCGAACGGGGCTTCGGTCACATAGACGGTGTCCTGATCGCGGATCACGAAATCGCGCGCGTGGAACATGCCCATCGGGCGCGTCAGGTCCAGCACATAGACGAAGCGTTGGGTGCCGGTGATGTCGTTGCGACCAAGAATTTGGCGGGCAATCTCTTCAGGCTCGTTGCGGAACACGAACACGCCCGTTGGGTCGGCGAGGTTGGTGTTCAGGCCGCCGACTTGGGCAATTGCCTCAATCGCGGACAAGGTCTGTGCGGTGAACGGCACGCGGTTTTGGGTGCCGGTCGCGCCGAGCGCGGTAAAGGCGCGGGTATCTTCGGCCAGCACAATGCGGTCGCCGGGGCGCAGCGCGATGTCGAGCGAGGGGTTGTCATAGAGGTCCGAGAGCCAAACTTTGCCCTGCGAGCCACCCCGGTTCAGGGTCACGGTCGTGATCTGCTGCTCGCCCACGATGCCACCTGCGCGCGCCAGCATGGCCGTGAGGGTGCGGGTTGGACGCTCGATCGGATAGACACCTTGCTGGGCGACACCGCCAACAAGCGTGACGGTCGAGCCATCTCCGGCGAGGCGGCGCACCTGGACTTGCGGATCGGGCGTTTGAGTATCGAGTTGGCGTGTGATGACGCCGCGCAAGGCCTCGGGCGTGTTGCCAGCGGCGCGTATACGACCTGCATACGGGATGAAGATGAAGCCAGCGCCGTCCACCTGGACCTCTTCGAGCACAGCCGCGTTTTGGCCGGTGCCGACGAGCAGCCCGTCTTCAACGTTCTCCCAGATCGTCAAGCCCAGCGTGTCACCGGGGCGGATCGTGTCGCTGCCGATTTGGCCTGCGCTGAGCAAGGATTGCGGGAAACCGAAGGCCGGGGCCACAGCCGTTGCGCGCGCCACCCGGTCGGTGACGGACACGACAAATGCGTCGCCCTCGCGCTGCACGGAGCTGGAGAAAATCTCGCGCTTGTTCGGCCCGGAACGGGGCAAGCCGCAGGCCGCGACGGTCGTCACGACAAGCAGGCTGAGGACGCCCAGACGGGCTCCTGTCCATAGGGTTCGCGATGTCAAAGGCGGGCTCCTTGCTCGAATTCTGCCTTAAGTTTTTCTTTTAATCCTACAGGATTGTTGAACTTATTTCCAGTGGGCTTGTGCAGCATTGGTGATCTTGGCTGCCAGCTACCACATCTGGGTTCTATTTCTGGTCCACCCTCAAGTGGTGGCGTGGGGGCGCTGTGCCCAAGGTGAGCGCATCGTATGGATCCTCCGGTGCCAGCATCATATCGACCACTTGGCGCAGCAGGCGGCGGCGCGCGCGGGCGGCATAGAATCCCCCGGTGATTTGGCTGCTTTCCATCAGGAAGTGCCGGTAGTCGCGATACGCCTTGGTGTCGGGGCGTTGAGGATGCTCGAAGAACGCAGGAAGCGTCTGCCCGGACACGAACTCGGGCTTGGAATAGACCGCCTTGCCGAACGCCTTGATCGGCAGACCGCGCCAGAGCGCTTGTTGGGCGGCGGTGGAGTTCACGGTCACGACGCTGCGGGTGTGATCGAGCAGTTCGGCCAGCTTGCCGCCGCGCACGTAATGGACCCGGTCGGAGATCCCAAGCTCGCTCGCCAGACGGCGCAGCGTGCCGGGAATGCCCGCGCGGCCATCCTCGAGAGGGTGCGCCTTGAAGACGAGGTGGTGGTGGTTTTCCGCACCCTCGGCAAAGCCGCGCACGACGGTTTCGAGAAAACTGGCCATATCCTCGAACGGGCCGTGCTGTTGGAAGGAGGCGTCATGCTCCAGCTGCAACAGGACGAGGTGATAGGGAAAGCCCCCATGCTTGATGCGCTGGGTCGCGATGAACCGCTCCAGCGCTTGGAAGGGCATCAACAACAGGCGCTGGATATAGAGGCGGAATTCTTGCGCCACGGTCAGGCTGCGATGGGGCCGGAAATTGCGGTAGCTCCAGTTCGCGAAGAGGACAGCGGCATGATACGTGGCACCATAAAACACATGCTGGCGCAGATCGCCCCAGCGGGCAGGGGGTGCTGGCAGCTCTAGGTCGATTTTGGCCAGCGCCGCCTGCATGTCCTCTAGCGGGGTGTCCATCAGTTTGGAAAAGCCATTGGCACCGCCGCGCTCATACGTGACCCAATGGGGACGCAGGTAGCCTTCCTCATAGACATGCACCATCACGCCGCGCGCGCGGGCAATCTCGACGGCGCGCGCATGGACCGGGCGGGTGTCGCCGTAAAGCACGATGTCGGTGATGTGGTGGTCGTCCAGCATCGCCTCGAAGGCATCCGGCCAATCCTCGGCCCCATCCTTGAAGGGCAAATACCCTCCGCCGGTCCAGAACAGGCGGTCGCCTGCATTGAAGCCTACGCGAAATGTCTCGGCCCCGGTCTTGCGAAGTTGGCCGGCGACTTGTGCGAAAAACGGGCCGTGTGGTCCTTGTAGAAACAAGAAAGCGCGGCCTGCACCTTTACTCTTACCCATAGCGTTCGTTCTCTTACTCATAACGACGCCCCCCGGCGACTGCGGTTAGACCGTGTTAAGGGTCTGGATGTCATTCATATTCTGCAAGGTTATCCACAGGATCGGGCGAAACTGTGTCCTGCGTGGCACAAAAGAGTGCCGCTTACCGGGGTTTGTCGCCAAGGCGGCGCTAAATTTGGCGCTTGTGGTGCCGGGGCTGGGGGCTAGATTGCGCGGTGTCTGACAACGCGAGGCCCCTATGTTCACTGGCATCATCACCGATATCGGCACCCTTATCGAGCTTGAGCAGCGCGGCGATCTGCGCGCGCGCATCGACAGCGGCTACGCGGCGGACGGGATTGATATCGGGGCCTCGATTGCCTGCGATGGCGTGTGCCTGACGGTGATTGCGCGTGGGGTCTCGGACCGGGGCGCGTGGTTCGATGTGGAGGTCTCGGCCGAGACGGTGTCCAAGACCAACCTGCCTGCCTGGGTTTTGGGGGGCCGCGTGAACCTTGAGCGGGCCTTGAAGGTCGGCGACGAGCTGGGCGGCCATATCGTGTCGGGCCATGTGGACGGGGTGGCGAAGGTTCTGAGCCTGACGAGCGAGGGCGACAGCACGCGGGTGTCTTTTGAAGCGCCGGAGGGGTTGGCGAAGTTCATCGCCTCCAAGGGCTCGGTGGCTTTGAACGGGACCTCCTTGACGGTGAACGAGGTCGAAGGCCGCACCTTTGGCGTGAACATGATCCCCCATACGCGTCAGGTGACGAACTGGGGAGATGTTGTCGAGGGCGATCTGGTGAATTTGGAAATCGACACACTCGCCCGCTACGTCGCGCGCTTGGCTGAGGCTGGTTGAGAGTATTTTAAAAACCCTGAAATAGCGGGTTTGCCCATGCGGCACCGTCTGGTCATTTCGGCTGGGCTGAGCTAGGTGGTTCGCGATGTGCTCAGCTGCCCTCAAGAGGATGCCCCGATGACGTTTGAGACCCCCGGACAGGTGGAAACCGACTGGCATGATGCTGTCTCGTCCATCGAGGAAATCCTTGAGGATGCGCGCAATGGGCGGATGTTCGTGCTGGTCGATCACGAGGACCGCGAGAACGAGGGCGATCTGGTGATCCCGGCGCAGATGGCGACGCCCGAGGCGATCAACTTCATGGCGATGCACGGGCGCGGGCTGATTTGTCTGTCTTTGCCCGGTGAGCGGATTGATGCGTTGGGGTTGCCCTTGATGGCGTCGTATAATTCCTCGCGCCACGAGACGGCGTTTACCATTTCGATTGAGGCGCGCGAGGGCGTGTCCACCGGGATTTCCGCCCATGACCGCGCGCGCACCGTGGCTGTGGCCATCGATGCAGGCAAAACGGCGGCGGATATCGCCACACCGGGTCATGTCTTTCCCTTGCGCGCACGCGATGGCGGCGTGCTGGTGCGGGCCGGGCATACGGAGGCTGCGGTGGATATCTCGCGGCTTGCGGGACTGAACCCCTCGGGCGTGATTTGCGAGATCATGAATGAAGACGGGTCGATGGCGCGCCTGCCGGATCTGGTGGCCTTTGCGCAAAAGCATGGACTGAAGATCGGCACGATCAGCGACTTGATCGCCTATCGCCGTCGCCATGATAATCTGGTGAAGGTCGCGCAGGAAACCGTCGTGCAGTCCGAATATGGCGGCGAATGGACCATGCGCATCTATGCCGACGAGACCCAAGGGGCCGAGCATATTGCCTTGATCAAGGGCGACATCTCAGGGCCGGAGCCGGTGCTTGTGCGGATGCATGCGATGGACCCGATGCTCGATGTGATCGGCACGGGCGGGCCGGGGCGCGCGGATGAGTTTGGTGATGCGATGCGGCTGGTGGCGGAAGAGGGGCGCGGCGTTGTTGTGCTGCTGCGTGACACCACCATGAAGATTGTGGCCGAGGATGCGGTCTCGCCGCAGACGCTTCGGCAGTATGGTTTGGGCGCGCAGATCCTGTCCTCGCTAGAGTTATCCGAGTTGATCTTGCTGACCAACTCGCCCACCCCCAAGGTGATCGGTCTTGAGGCCTATGGCCTGAATATCTCCGGCACCCGCAAAATTCCGACCTCGAAAGGCTGACCCATGGCAGGCCCCGCGCATCACGTCCTTGAGACTCCGAAGATGGACAAACCCACCAAGCTGTTGATCGTGGTGGCGCCCTATTACAAGGACATCGCCGATGGTCTTGTGGCCGGGGCCGAGAAGGTCATCGCAGATGCTGGGGCGACCAGTGAAGTGATCGAGGTGCCCGGCGCGCTGGAAATCCCGGCCGCCATCGCCACTGCCTACCGGATGAGCAACTATGACGGCTTCGTCGCTTTGGGCTGCGTGATCCGGGGCGAGACCACGCATTACGACACGGTGTGCAACGACAGCTCGCGCGGGCTGACGCTGCTGGGGTTGCAGGGGGTGGCGCTCGGCAATGGTATCCTGACCGTCGAAAACCATGATCAGGCCTGGGCGCGCGCTGACCCGGATGGCCAGAACAAAGGCGGCGGGGCGGCAGCGGCGGCATTGCATCTGATCGCGCTGCAACGGCGTTGGGGGGCTGTGACCAAAGGGGTGGGCTTCAAGCCTGCCGACACGATCCTGATGGCGGAGACCGACCGGGCATGAGCAAGCCAACCCTTGACGAAAAGCGGCAGATGAAGTCCGCAGCCCGCCTTTATGCTGTGCAGGCCTTGTTCCAGATGGAGGCAGGCGAGACAGCGGTCGACAAGGTCCTGCGCGAGTTCGAGGATTTTCGCTTCGGCTTGCCGCAGCTGGAAGACGCTGCCGAGCTGGCCGAGGGCAATATCGATCTGTTCCGCAAGCTGGTGCGCGACGCGGTGAACTGGCAGGCCAGGATCGACCAGATGACCGACCGCGCCTTGGTGGCCAAATGGCCCATCGCGCGGATTGATCCCACCTTGCGGGCGCTCTTTCGGGCCGCCGGGGCGGAGTTGACCGAAGGCGATGCCCCGCCAAAGGTTGTGATCAGTGAATTCGTCGATGTGGCGCGTGCCTTCTTCCCGGATGGCAAAGAGCCGAAATTCGTCAATGCCGTGCTCGACCATATGGCGCGCGAGGCCAAGCCCGACGCCTTCTAGCCCGCCCCCTTATCTCAGGAGACTGCCCCATGATCGCTGACACCCCCGGCCTTCTGGCCTCCGTCCGGGACAAGTTTGCCCATATCGATGCCTGCCCCTTCGAGGGCCCGCGCGTGTTTTTCGAGAATGCCGGCGGGGCGCTGCGCCTGAAATCCGTGGTCGAGACCAGCGCGCTTCATGCCAGCTATCCCGACAATCAAGGGCGCGCCAATGGGGCGTCTGAGGCGTTGATGGGAATGATTGCGCGCGGCAAAGCCGATATGCGGCTCTTCTTCAATGCAGGCGATGCCGGTCAGGTGTTTGTCGGCGAAAGCGGGACGGATGTGCTGTTCCGGCTGATCCGCACGGCGGCTCTGGCGGCGGAAGAGGGCGGGGTGATGCTCGGCTCGACGCTGGAGCACCCGGCCTCGTTCAGTGCCATGTCGCGCTGGGCTGATGTCACCGGGCGCCCCTTGGTGCGCGTGGCCCATGACGACGCAACCGGCTGCATCGGCGTCGATGCCTACCGCGCCGCGATGACGCCCGATATGCGCGTCGTCAGCATCGTGCACACCTCGCCCGTCACCGGGATGGCGGTGGACGTGCCTGCGATTGCCAAGGCCGTGCGCGAAATCGCGCCCGAGGCCTTCATCATCGTCGATGGCATCCAGCACGCAAGCCACGGCGCAGTCGATGTGATGGCGTGCCACGCCGATGGCTATGCCGTCTCGCCCTATAAGATGTTCGCGCGCCACGGCTACGGGGTCGGCTGGGCGTCGGATCGGCTGACGGCGGCCACCAAAGAGCAGATCATCGGCGGGGCGGAGGCAAACTGGGAGCTGGGGACGCGCGACAGTGGCTCCTATGCGACCTTCTCGGATGTGGTGGCTTACCTCGATTGGCTCGGCGGCAGCGTCAGCGACCAGACAGCCCCCCGCGCGCGGATCGAGGCGGCTGCCAAAGCCATCGGCGATCAGGAGGCCTCGTTGATCGACGCGATGCTGAACGGCATTGGTAATCTTGCGGGCCTGACCGATATGCCAAACGTCACCTTGATTGGCGGCGATGCGGTTGCGGGGCGCGAGGGGGTTGTGTCACTGCGTCTGGAAACCTTGCCTTCCGCTGATCTGGTCCAGCACCTGCGCCGCCACGGCATTCGGGTTCATATCCGCAACAACGACCATTATTGCGGCAATGTGCTTGGGCCTTTGGGCATGGATGATTGCGTGCGCGTGTCGGTCAGCCATTACAACACGCTCGACGAAGTGCGCCAGTTCCTCGCGGCGATGAAAGAGGTGGCTGGCTAGGCTTGCCTTTGCATGCGGTGCTGCCATTTGGTAAACTCCGCTTAACGAAAGGACAGCCCATGCCCAAACTCGTGCGTCTCTATATCAACAACGTTGCCTTTGGCTTCGTGCTGTCGGCGATCTTCGTGGGGCTTTTGTTCTGGTTCAATGTGGCCAACCTCTGGCACCTCGTCTCGACCAGCCCGGTGGGTTGGATCGCGGCGGCAATGCTGTTCATGTTCAACGGCATCATTTTCGCAGGTGCGCAATTCGCCTTCACGATCCTGCGCATGGAAGAGCCGGAGACGCCCAAAGGTGGTCCCCGCGCACCCGAGCCGATCCGCGAGCTGACCCCGATCCCGGTGAAATCCGACGCGCGCTAATCGGTGACGATGCGATACTCGGTCAACTCTTCGGCCACAAAGACGTAGATGTCATCCGGCCCGGTTGCCAGCGCGTGCCGCATCAGCCGCACATCGAGGCCCATCAGGTCCAGATGGGTCATGACCTCGGCCTGACCGCGCTGCACATCCTCGACGGCGAGGAAGGCCGGAAGGAACGTGTTTTCCCCGAAATAATGCTGATGCACCCCAAGTGCTGCGCCATCCGAGACCGCGCGCACGACCCCGCCTGCGAAGATATAGGGGCAGGCTGACAGGCAGATATCTCCTTGGGTGACCTGCGTGTCGATGCCCGCCTCGCGCAGATACCGCCCGAGGATCAGCGCATCCATGACCGAGCCTCCGGGCGAGTTCAGGTAGAGCAATTCCGGCTGCACCCGGCCCAGCTCTTCGACGATCCGATCCGCATCACCGGGGCTGATCGTGCCGATCAGGGCGCGCGCGGTGTCATCGTCTTGCACCCGCTCCAGCGACAGGCGCGAGGGCAGGCCCGCAGGCATCTCGTAGGGGCGGTTCGGGGCGCTCGGCGCATCCTGAGTATACCGCCGGGTCTGGTCGCCGGGGCGCACGGGCGCGTCAAATCCCGGCGCGCGCGGCGCGTTTGATCCGGTGAACGAGCCGCCCGCCTCGCCGATCAGCAACAACCCGGCCAGCACCAATTGGACGATCAGAACGCCTTTGACGGCGCTTTGAGCGGTCCAAGTCATGGATCGCCCCCACGCTTTTTGACCGGGTCGGTCAGCAGGGCCGGGCGGTGGGCGGCGTCGAATTCTTCATCCAGCTCGCGCGCGGCGACGACGGCGGCGCGCATCTCTGCCACGGTCATGGTATGCTCGATGCTCAGGCCCGTGCGTCCGCCGCGAATGGCGTGTTGCGTGACGGCGACGATCAGGACCAGCACCGCAGGCAGCAGGTCAATCGCGATGGCCCCGGCCCAGCTGGGCACGAAGTTGCCCGCGTATTTGATCACTGCATCGGCGGAGGAGATCGGGGTATAGGTCGTCTCCAGCGGGGGTGGCATGGCGATGACCTCATCGGCGGCGCGCTCCAGCGTTTCGGCGCGCTGGCCCAGAACGCCCAAGACCGAGGTGATGGTGCTTTGCTGATCCGAGCGGCCTTGCGAGGTGCGCCCATCCAGATCCGGCAATACGACCGAGGCTTCCAGATCCTGCGCCGCACGCTTGACCAAGGGGGCCACCGATAGCTGACGCAACTCGGCGATCAGCCCTGCAAGCCGCACGGATTCTTCGGAAAACGCGACAGAGCGGGCCGAGACCGGGCCTTGTTCGACCGTCAGCGCCCGCATTCGGCTGAGGATCGCATTGCCTTGGGCAAAGGCCTCTTCGACCAATTGATCTTGATCGTTGATCTGGCCTTCCAGCACCGCCAGTTCTTCCGATTTCTGCCGCAGCACCCTGAAGACCGCGCCGCGCCCGGCAAGGCCCGACAGGTTGCCGGTGGCCTCCTGTTCGGACAAATCCTCGAAGCTTTGGCGCACGCGCGCGACATCGCGGCCGAGCGCTTGGGCGGTGATCGCGATCTCATGAGCCTGCTCGAGGCTTTCCTGGTAGTCTTGCACGGTCACGGCCAAGTGCTGTTCGACCGCCGCAGCACCGGCGAGGGCGGCGGCGTTCAACCATGAACTCATCGCGATAATCGCCAGCGATCCCAATGCCATGGACAGCGCCAGACCAAGCCGTCCGCCCGCGCTGCGCATCGCAGGGAGCAGGCGCATCAGATACGACCAGAACACGAAAATGGCGACGGAGACGGCGACCGAATAGGCAATGGCCGCGAAAAAGCTCAGCGCGCCGACATCATCGAGAAGCGAGCTGACGCCGAGATAGGTATAGATGCCCGAGGCCACGGCAAGGACGCCCAAAGCCGCCCCGGTAAAGCTGTCGAGCCACGCCAGATGCCGCTCCAACTCGCGCGCATAGGCGGCGTTCGGGCCGCTGGTGTCGATATCGTAATCGTCGTCTGAGTCGGTCATGCGGCCCCCTTGATTGGCCCCAATATAGGCCGGGACGGGGACGGGTGTAAGCGGCGGGACCACCCAAGCGTTCGTTCTTGATTCCCGAGGACCTGTATATACAGGTGGGCGCCAGGTAACCGGACCAGGGCCCGGACAGAGCCAGCTCCCTCGGAGATGCTTAAGGCCACTGGAATGCTAACGGGGACAAAAAGGGCAGAGCCCGCCTGTGACAAGAGATAGGTTTGATTGGCGCATACGACAAGGGTGGTCTTGTCAGGTGTTGCCGTTTCGTTCAGGTTAAGCCTATGGAACTTGCCACCCCCTCTGCGGGCCTCATGCCCGGCCAAGTGCTCGCGCGCGGGGTCAGCCGCCATCTGGTGCAGCTTGGCTTTGCCTGCATTGAGGAATTCACCCCCGCCCGCGGTCTGCGCGTTGATGTCATGGCGCTGGGGCCAAAGGGCGAGATCTGGGTGGTCGAATGCAAATCCAGCCGCGCCGATTTTCAAAGCGATCACAAGTGGCAGGGCTATCTGCCCTATTGCGACCGGTTCTTCTGGGCGGTCGATGCGGGCTTCCCGCTTGATCTGCTGCCCGAGGGGACGGGGCTGATTCTTGCGGATGGCTACGGCGCTGAAATTTTGCGCGACAGCCCGGAGAGCAAGCTCGCCCCCGCCCGCCGAAAGGCCTTAACACAAGGATATGCGCGCGCGGCGGCGCTGCGGTTGCAATCCTTGCGCGATCCAGCGGCATATTTGGGGTGACTCCGCTTTTCACCCGTCCGCTGCCTCGCTAAGTTACGCGCGGGTAAACTTTGGGGAATTTGAAACGATGGCCGAGCCGCAGGTTCTGAAAACACCGCAAGGGCGGGACATCGCGTATCACCTGACCGAAGGGGCCGCCCCGGGCGTTGTGTTTCTGGGCGGGTTTCGCTCGGATATGGACGGCACCAAGGCGGTGCATCTGGAAGACTGGGCCAAGCGCACGGGCCGCGCGTTTTTGCGCTTTGATTATTCCGGGCATGGCAAATCGGGGGGGGATTTCCTCGATGGGTGTATTGGCGACTGGGCCGAAGATGCGGGCCAGGCGATCCAGACCCTGACGCGCGGGCCGCAAGTGTTGGTCGGCTCGTCCATGGGCGGGTGGATCTCTTTGTTGATCTCGAAAGCGCTGCCGAAACGGATCTGGGGTCTCGTGACCATCGCCGCAGCACCCGATTTTACCGAAGACAGCATGTGGGCCAGCTTCACCGAGGCCCAGATCGATGAGATGGCCGATAAAGGTGTCGTGCATTTGCCCTCAGAGTATGGCGATCCCTATCCCATTACATGGAAGCTGATCGTCGAAGGGCGCAAGCGGCTTGTGCTGCGCGATGCATTGCCTTTGCCGTTCCCGGTTAGGTTCCTGCAAGGCACGGCGGATGAAGATGTGGGCCTCAGCACCGCGTTGCGCCTGATGGAAAACGCCGATTGCCCGGATATGCACCTGACCCTTGTGGATGGTGCGGATCACAGATTTTCCACCCCTGCCTGCCTGCGTCTGATAGAGACAAGCGTGACAGAGGTTTTGGTGCGCGGAGGGATCGCAGAGGATGCAAACACTGGGTAAATGGTTGGGCCGCCTGCTGGTCTTGATCCTCGGGCTTGTGCTGATCTTTTGGCTGGCCCCGCGCGAAAGCATCACCGGCGTGGCGCGCGCACCCGCTTTGCCGGCACCTGCGCAGCTGGATGCGTGGTTGGCCGAGCGGGAAGCAAGCGTGCCGAACCTGCGCCCCGACACTGCCAAGCGCATCACATGGGCTGGCGATGTGGGCGCGGTGACCGAGACATCCATCGTCTATCTGCACGGCTTTTCCGCCAGCAACAACGAAATCGCGCCAGTACCCGCCAATGTGGCCGCCGCCCTTGGGGCCAATCTGTTCGAGACCCGTCTTGCAGGCCATGGCCGGGACGGCGATGCGATGGCCGAGCCGCGCGCGGAAGCCTGGCTGGATGATACCGCCGAGGCGATGGCGATTGGTCGCGCGATTGGGAACGAGGTGATCGTGATCGGTGTGTCGACCGGGGGCACCCTGGCGGTCTGGGCCGCGACCGATCCGGGCATGGCCGAGCAGCTTGCGGGCGTGGTGCTGATCTCGCCCAATTTCGAGGTGGTGAATGCGGCGGGAGCACTTCTGGAATGGCCCTTCGCGCGCGCATGGGTGCCGCTCGTTGCCGGGGCCGAGCGCAGTTTCAAGCCGCAGACCCCCGCGCATGGGGCGCAGTGGACAACCGCCTATCCCACCGTGGCCGCCGTCACGATGGGCACGCTTTTGCGCGAAACGCGCGCGCTGGATTTGCGCAATGTGGATGCGCCCGCACTGTTCATGTTCGCCGAGCAAGACCTGGTGGTGAAGGCCGAGGCGACGCGCGAGGTCGCCGCGCAATGGGGGGCACCGGTGACGATAGAGATGCAGCAGCCGGGCGACGGGATCGACAGCTTCAATCACGTTCTGGCAGGCGACATCCTCAGCCCCGCAAATACCGGGCCCGCAAGCGATGCTATTGTCGCGTGGATCACCGATCTGCCCTAGCGGCCGTGTTGCAATCGATTGCAAAAAACCGTTGAGGCAGGCGGCAAATTTGCTATGCTAGAGATTGCATACGTATTCAATTCCTGGGGAGGGAGCGGCATGGCCGAGTATCTCAAGCGCGGTAAACCAGCGGACGAGCGTGCCGAAGACGACGCGAAGGTTCGCGGCATCGTCGAAGGCATCTTGGGCGATATCGAAGCGCGCGGCGACGCGGCTGTGCGCGATCTGAGCGCCAAGTTCGATAAGTATGAGCCGCAAGCCTTCGTGCTGAGCGCGTCCGAGATCGAGGCGGCGATGCAGCAGGTCACGACGCGCGAGATGGACGATATCAAGTTCGCCCAGACCCAGATCCGCCGCTTTGCCGAAGCCCAACGCGCCTCGATGACCGATGTGGAAGTCGAGACGATGCCGGGTGTGTTCCTTGGCCACAAGAATATCCCAGTGAATTCCGTGGGTTGCTACGTGCCGGGCGGAAAATTCCCGATGGTGGCGAGTGCGCATATGAGCGTGCTGACCGCCAAAGTCGCAGGCTGCAAACGCATCGTGGCGAGTGCTCCACCGGTGAACGGCAAGCCGCATCCGGCGATTGTGGCGGCGATGCAGATGGGCGGGGCGGATGAAATCCTCGTGCTCGGCGGGGTTCAGGCCGTGGGCGCAATGGCCATCGGGACCGAGAGCATCAAGCCTGTCGATATGCTCGTGGGGCCGGGAAATGCCTTTGTTGCAGAGGCCAAACGCCAGCTCTTTGGCCGCGTCGGGATCGATCTGTTTGCAGGCCCGACCGAGACTTGCCTGATTGCCGACGAGACCGTCGATGGCGAGATGTGCGCGACGGATTTGCTGGGGCAGGCCGAGCACGGCTATAACTCTCCGGCCGTCTTGATCACCAACTCCCGTAAGCTGGCCGAAGACACGATGGCCGAGATCGACCGCATCCTGAAAATCCTGCCCACCGCCGAGACCGCGCGGGTGTCGTGGGACGAGTATGGCGAGATTATCCTATGCGACAGCTATGACGAGATGCTGGCCGTGTCCGAGGACATCGCCTCCGAGCATATTCAGGTGATGACCGTCCGGGATGATTGGTTCCTCGAGAATATGACCAATTACGGGGCCTTGTTCCTCGGGCCGCGCACCAACGTGGCCAATGGCGACAAGGTGATCGGGACGAACCACACGCTTCCGACGAAGAAGGCGGGGCGCTATACGGGCGGTCTTTGGGTCGGAAAGTTTATCAAAACCCATTCGTATCAGCGTGTTACGACGGATGAGGCAGCGACGCTTGTCGGTGAATATGGCTCGCGGTTGTGTATGCTGGAAGGCTTCGTGGGCCATGCCGAGCAGTGCAATGTGCGGGTGCGTCGGTATGGTGGGATCAATGTGCCTTACGGTGAGGGCGCGCCGTATCGCGAGGCCGCCGAATAGGCCAAATCCGCCTTGTTGATAGACATGTTGACAGGTTGTGAACCTTTTTTCGGGACTGTTGACAGTTTGTGAACCTCGGTTTGGGCTGTGCGGCGTGCGGATTTTCGAAAATCCGCATGCCACGGCTTTCGAAAGCCGTGCGACCTCGCTAGCGTTGGCGCATGGACCAACGCATCTCCCTTATCACGCTGGGCGTCTCGGACATGGACCGGGCCGCCTCTTTCTATGAAGCGCTCGGGTGGCGCCGGGTCGAGACCCAAGACGGTGTCATTGCCTTTGATCTGATCGGCCAGACTTTGGGGCTGTATCCGCGCTATGCACTCGCCAAAGAGCTGGGCTTGCCCGAGGACAGCCTTGGGCATGGCGGCATGGTGCTGAGCTACAATGTGCGCGAGAAGGCGGACGTGGCCCCCTTGCTGGCGCGCGCGGAAGCGGCGGGCGGGACGATCCTGAACCCGGCGCAAGATGTCTTCTGGGGCGGTCACCATGGGCATTTCCGCGATCCCGATGGGAATATCTGGGAGGTGGCGCATAACCCGTTCTCGCCCTTGGGGCCTAAGGGCGAGTTTCAGTGGAATGGGGTGACGGTTGAGGACTAAGATGTTGTGTCCGGCATCGCCGGACAGCCCCCTCCCTCCCCCCGGGAGGGGGCTTCGCCACCCACCCGAGCTCGGGGGCTGTCCTATGTTGGTCGGCGATGCGTAGTCCCAAATCCTACCTTTCACTTGAAGAGTTTGGCCGGGTCCGCCTCTCGCGTCATTTCCAGATGCGGAATTTTCTCTATTCGGAAATTTCCAATTTCTACGGCCAGCCGAATCTTCCCGCCGACCCGGACCTCGCCATCGAGGTCGGGCGCAAGCTGGCCACAGACCTGCTCGATCCGTTGGTCGAGACGTTCGGCCCCATCGATATCCGCTCGGGCTATCGCTCGGTCCCGCTCAATGACTTCGGCTCGACCCAGGTGAAGCCCCAGAAGATGGCGGGGACACCAAAGAACTTCGCCGCCCATATATGGGACGAGCGCGATGCGAAGGGGCGCAAAGGCGCGTGTGTTTCCATTGGCATTCCGTGGTTCTCGGCCCAATACAACCGAGGCCGCGACTGGCGCGATTTGGCGTGGTGGCTGTTTGACCACCTCGATTTCCACGAGATTTATGTCTTCCCCAAAGACGCCGCCTTCAACATCACATGGCGCGAAGAGCCCGAGCATCGGATCTTGTCCTATGCCGCGCCCAAAGGCGCGCTTTTCCGGCGGGGCGATACGCCCGATCCCAACCGCCACGCACGCTACCGCGATTTCCCGCCCTTTCGCGGCATTGTGTATCCGGCGATCCCCCTCGACATGCAGGGCGCGGAGGGTTAGGCATTTTGCATAAATATGCAAAGGCCGCCTCATGACCCTTCCCAAGACCCCCTCGTTCCGCCTCAATGGCAAACGCGCGCTGGTTCCCGGTGGCTCGCGCGGCATTGGGCTGGCCTGTGCGGCAGCACTTGCGGAGGCGGGCGCGCATGTGGTGCTGGCCGCGCGGGGGCAGGGCGAGCTGGACGCTGCGGTGGCCGAGTTGCGCGACGCGGGCCACAGCGCTGAGGGGCACCGCCTCGACGTGACCGATCTGGCCGCGCAGGAGGCGTTCTTTGCCGCCCATGGCCCGTTTGATATCTTGTGCAACTCAGCAGGTCTGGCGCGCCATTCGCCCGCGATGCAAACGAAGGAAGCCGATTACGATGCGGTGATGGCGGTCAATGTGAAGGCGGCCTACTTCTTGGCGGTGAACGCGGCCAAGGGGATGCAAAACGGGGGGAGTATCCAGCATATCTCCAGCCAGATGGGGCATGTCGGTGGCATTGATCGCGGCGTTTATTGTGCCACGAAACATGCCGTGGAAGGCATGACCAAAGCGATGGCGATGGAGTTCGGGCCGCGCTCGATCCGCGTCAACACCATCTGCCCGACCTTCATCCGCACGCCCCTGACCGCCCCGACCTTTGCGGACCCCGAAAAGCGCGCCTGGATCGAAAGCAAGATCAAGCTGCCCCGCATTGCCGAGGTCGAAGATATCATGGGCGCGGTCTTGTTCCTTGCCTCAGACGCGTCGGCCATGGTCACGGGCACCAGCCTGTTGATCGATGGCGGCTGGACGGCCGGATAGATGGCGCGCGCGAAGATCACCTCCACGGATGTGGCGCGCCATGCGGGCGTCAGCCAATCTGCGGTCAGCCGCGTGTTCACGCCGGGCGCTTCGGTCAGTGAAAAGACCGCGCAAAAGGTGCGCGATGCGGCGGACGAGCTGGGCTATCGGCCTAATGTGCTGGCGCGATCCTTGATCACCGGAGAGTCGAAGATCATCGGGCTGATCGTGGCCTATCTGGACAACCAGTTCTATCCCGATGCGCTGGAGCGGCTGTCCAAAGCCCTGCAAGCCAAGGGCTATCACCTGCTGGTGTTCATCGCCTCGGGCACTGGCGCGGATGTGGATAAGGTGGTGGACGAGTTGATGGATTACCGCGTCGACGGCATCATCACCGCCAGCGTCGGCATGTCCGACGAGATTGCCAAGCGCTGCGGCGATGCGGGCATTCCGATTGTGCTATTCAACCGGGGCCAGGACGATGCGCGCCTGTCCAGCGTGACCTCGGCCAATGTCGAAGGCGGGCGGCGCATTGCGGAGTTTCTGGTCGCGGGCGGGCATCAGCGGATTGCCCATATCACCGGCTGGACCGGGGCCTCGACCGGGCGCGACCGCCATGACGGGTTTATCGAAGGGCTGGCGGCGGCGGGGCTTGCGCCCGTCTCGATCCTTGATGGCCATTACCGGCGTAAGGAAGCGGCGGAAGCGGCCGTGCAGATGTTCGAAGACGGCCATCACCCGGACGCGATTTTCGTGGGCAATGACCATATGGCCTGTGCTGTGATGGATGCCTTGCGGGGCGATCTGGGCTTGCGGGTGCCGCAGGATGTGTCGGTCGTGGGCTATGATGACGTGCCGCTGGCGGCGTGGGGGGCGTATGATCTGACCACCTGGCGCCAGCCGAGCAACCAGATGGTGGAGGCGACGGTGGAGCTGTTATTGGGGTTGATCAGCGATCCTGCGCGGCTGCCCGAGAAGCTGGAGATTGGCGGCAGGTTGGTCGTGCGTGGATCGGCGAAGGTGCCGGAGGGGTGGGAGGTCTAGGCGCTAGGCCTCGAAGGCGGCGGCTTTGGCCTGTTTGTCGATCAGCACCTTGGGCACGGCGAGCGCGCCTGCCCCTTTGAAATAGGGCGACTTGCGCCAGTTCCCGGACACCCGGTCTGCCAAGGCGCGCCGCGCCGCCCCGTGCAGCATTTTTCCCATGCCGATATGGCGCTTGCCGTCGGCTTCGGTGCGGTAAACTTGGGCTTTGACGGGGCCAAGCAGGTCAGGGGTTTCCAAGCGGTTCAGATAGAGGCTCGCGAACCCGATGCGCGGCGTCTGCGGCACCACGGAAATCGCGGAGTTGCAGCAGGTCGCATAGATGCGGTTGCTGCCCTTGGGGCTGAGGTTGAGCGCGGCGAGATGCGCGAACCCGGTCTGGTAGCGGATCAGGTGGGCGGAGGTGAGATAGACATCGACCTCGCCCACGGTTTGACCCGTCAGGTGCTTGACCGACGCGCGGCAACTGGCGCAACCGCAGGTCAGGCGCGTTCCGGTTTTCAGGGCAGAGCGGTCCAGCGTCCCGGTGACCTTCCCGCAGGCACAGGCGAAGGGAAGGTCTGGGCTCATGCGGATTACTCAGCGGCGGTGTGCAGCTTGCCGGGGGCCTCGCTATTGGCATCGATGAACTCCAGCACCAAAGGCCGGATGTTGTTGCGCCAGGACTTGCCCGCGAAGATGCCGTAGTGACCGGCACCGGGCTCCAGATGCGCGGCTTTCTTGTCGTCGGGCAGACCTGTCAGCAGATCGAGGGCTGCGAGGCATTGACCGGGCGCGGAGATATCGTCCTTCTCGCCCTCGACAATTTTCACGGCCACGGTGGTGATCTTGCTGGCGTCACACGGCTTGCCGCGCACGGTGAAGATGTTCTGGGCAATCTCGCGCTGCTTGAAAATGCGGTCGACGGTGGAGAGGTAAAACTCCGCCGTCATGTCCATCACGGCGAGGTATTCGTCGTAAAAGCGGTTGTGGCCATCGTGATCGGAGGCCTCGCCCTTGGCCACGCGCATCACTTGATCGGTGAACGCCTTGGCGTGCTTTTCGCCGTTCATCGCCATGAACGAGCTGAGCTGTTGCAGACCGGGATAGACCTTGCGGCCCACGCCTGCGTGATTGAAGCCGACGCGTTGCAGGACCATCTGCTCCAACTGGCCCATGGTGACGCGGTTGCCGAAATCCGTCACCTCGGTGGGGTTGGCATCGGGATCAATCGGGCCGCCGACAAGGGTCAGGCTGCGCGGTTGGGCTTCAGGCTCTTCGCCAGCCAGATAGGCCGTTGCGGCGAGGGTCAGGGGCGCGGGCTGGCACACGGCGATGACGTGGATATCGGGGCCGACCTCTTTCATGAAATCAACGAGGTAGTCGGTGTAATCCTCGACGTCGAACTTGCCGACGGAGACGGGGATATCGCGCGCATTGTGCCAATCGGTGATCCACAATTCGCAATCGGGCAACAAGGACTGCACGGTCGAGCGCAGCAAGGTCGCGTAGTGACCCGACATCGGTGCGACGAGCAGGACGCGACGCTTCATAGGCTCGCGGCCTTGGACGTTGAAGCGGATCAGATCGCCAAACGGGCGCTCGACGGTCTTCTCAATGGTGACCTGATGATCGCGTCCGTCCTTGCCGACAACGGGGTTCAGGTTCCAGTCCGGCTTGGCGACCATGCGCGCAAAACTGCGCTCGGTCACTTCGCCCCATGCGGCGAGGGTCTTGAAAAACGGGTTCGGGACGAGGCCAAGTTGCGGATAGGACCCCATGGCTTGGGCCGAAGCACCCAACCACTGGTTGGTGTTCCGCAAACTCTCCATCATGTCGTACATCACGAGGTATCGCATTGCTGCTCCTTAACGGACCGAAGGAAACCCCCGGTTCAATTGGTCGCTTTGCCTCCCCGCGTCGGCGACTGTATTCTGCACCTGCAAACGTTAAGAGGGTTTCGAGTTCATGACAACCAAAGACAATCAGACTGGACAGGAATCCGAACCAATGGGCGAAGAACTAGAGCGGTTGAACGCCAATGTGGCAAAGATGGAAAGCCTCTCGCAGCGGCTTGTCGCCGCGCTGGCCAATAAGGGCAGCCATGACGAGGGTTTGCAGGGTCCGGGCACGGATGTCTACATGAAGGCCGCGAATGCCTATGTCGCCGAAATGGTCGCAAACCCTGCGAAAATCGTGGAAACGCAGGTGAATTACTGGGGCAAAACGCTCAAGCATCTGATGGAAGCGCAGCAGGTGCTCGCCCAAGGCAAGATGCAGGCCCCCGCCGATCCCCATACCGGCGACAAGCGCTTCAAGGATCCGTTGTGGGAAACGCACCCCTATTTCAACTTCGTCAAGCAACAGTATTTGATCAGCGCGGAAACAATCAACGAAGCGCTCAGCGGGCTAGAGGGCCTCGATGAGAAAGACAAACGGCGGGTGGAGTTCTTTACCCATCAGATCGTCGACCTCTTCTCCCCCGCCAATTTTCTGAACACCAACCCCGAGGCCCTGCGCCGCGCGGTCGAGACCGAAGGCGAGTCGCTCGTTGTGGGTCTTGAGAACCTCGTCAACGATATCGAGAAGAACCAGGGCGATCTGCTGGTCACTCTGTCCGACCCCGATGCCTTTGTCGTGGGCAAGAACCTTGCGACGACCGAAGGATCGGTCGTGTTCCGCAACCGTATGTTCGAGCTGATCCAGTACGCCCCCAAGACCGAGAAGGTCTATAAGACGCCGCTGGTGATCTTCCCGCCCTGGATCAACAAGTTCTACATTATGGACCTGACGGAGAAGAACTCGCTGATCAACTGGATCGTCGAGCAGGGATTTACGCTGTTCGTCGTCTCATGGGTGAACCCGGATGCGAGCCATTCTGATGTCAGCCTCGATACCTATGTCGAAGAAGGCTACCTGACCGCGATTGAAGAGGTGAAGAAGATCACCGGCGAGCCGCAGGTGAATGCTGTGGGCTACTGCATTGGCGGCACCACGCTATCGGCCACGCTGGCTTTGATGACGAAGCGCAAGGACAAGTCGGTGCGCTCGGCCACGTTCTTTACCACGCTGACCGATTTCAGCGATCCGGGCGAGATGCAGGTGTTTCTGGATGATGATTTCGTTGACGGGATCGAGCGCGAGGTCGCTGAGAAGGGGTTCTTGGGGTCCTTCTTCATGGCGCGCACCTTCTCGTTCCTGCGGGCCAATGATCTGGTCTACGGCCCCGCGATCCGCAGCTACATGATGGGCGAGCGTCCGCGTGCGTTTGATTTGCTGCACTGGAATGGGGACAGCACGAACCTGCCCGGCCCGATGGTCGTGCAGTATTTGCGCCACCTGTGTCAGGGCAACGAGCTTGCTGGCGGGACCTTGCAGATGTGCGGTGAAACGCTGTCATTGAAGGACGTCAAGACGCCGCTTTATTCGATTGCGGCTGAGACGGACCATATCGCGGCATGGAAGCAGGCTTATGTGGGCTTTCAGCAGTATGGCAGCCGCGACAAGCATTTCATCGTGTCGCAGTCGGGCCATATCGCGGGGATCATCAATCCGCCGTCGAAGAAGAAGTACGGACATTATACTGTCGAGGACGGTGTGCCCGCGACGCCGGATGCGTGGATGGAAGAGGCTGAGTTCAACGAAGGGTCGTGGTGGCCACGGTGGAGTGCATGGCTGGGCAAGCGCTCGGGTGCGAAAATCAAGGCGCGAAAGCCGGGCGATTCGACCCATAAGGTGCTCTGTGCCGCGCCGGGGACCTATGTGGTGGCGGAGAAGGCAGTTTAAAGCGCTGCGTTTACAGGGGGTTGCGATTTTATGCTGCGGTGCAGCACAATTTTCTTGAAATGCCGCAGCGCAGCACGTATATCTTTTTGCAGACGCAGCAAACACCCGATGGTCGGGTTAGCGCGAGACAGCCTCCGCGGAGGCAACCAAGGAGAAGACCCATGGCAAAAGCCGATGATTTCACCAAGTACATGACCGAAATGATGCAGTCCATGCCGCTCGACACAGCTGCGATGCAGGACGCCTTCAAAGGCCAGGCCGCAATGGGCGAGAAAATGTCCAAGGTTGCTCTGGAAGCCGCTGAGAAGTCCTCCGAGCTGTCCGCAAAGTGGACCAAAGAGACCCTCGCGAAGATCTCCGAAGTTGCGACCGTCAAGGACGAGCCAGCTGCCTATTCCAAGTCGATGACCGACTTCGCTTCGGCTTCCGCTGAGCTGGCCGCTGAGAACATGGCTGCTTTCGCTGAGATCGCGAAAAAAGTTCAGATGGAAACTGTTGAGCTGATGCTAGCAGCTGGCAAAGACATGCAGGAAGAGACCACTGCTGCTGTCAAAAAAGCGACCGCAGACGTGACGACTGCTGCCAAGAAAGCAACTGCTGCTAAGTAAGCTTCGGTTGACGGGAAATATCTGACGCGGGCCTCCTCCCTGGCCAGCGAAAGATTGAAGGGCAGGTCCAGATGGGCCTGCCCTTTCCTTTTGTGCTGCACTGCAATAGGCTTTTTTCAGACCGTATCAAACGGGCGCGCACGCAGTGGGGAAGGGCGAGCATATGGCCGAGACATCTGGCGACAAATTGCTGATCAAGCGCTACGCATCACGCAGGCTCTATAACACCGAAACCAGCGATTACGTGACGCTGGAAACCATTGCCCAGTTCATCCGCGACGGACGCGATGTGCAGATCGTCGATCTGAAAACCGGCGATGACCTGACCCGCCAATACATGCTGCAAATCATTGCCGAGCATGAAAGCCGTGGCGAAAACGTCCTTCCGATCAACGTGCTAACCGATCTGGTGCGCAGCTATGCGCCCACGGCAGCCGCCTCCATGGTGCCGCAGTTTCTGGCCTCGTCGTTTGAGATGCTGCGCGAAAGCCAGACCAAGATGGTCGAGAACATGATGCCCAACCCAATGCCAACAATGCCGGGGATGGATCAGTGGCGCAAACAGCAAGAGGCGTTTCTGAGCACCATGATGGGCGGATGGAAAGGCGGTGCTACATCAACCGCACCCGAGGCCGCGCCGGAGCCGAAGCCTGACGAGCAAGCCCCCGCTCAAGACAGCGAAATCGAAGAAATCAAGCGCCAGCTCGCTGCACTGCAACAGCAGCTCAGCGCCAAAAGCTAAGCGCTACGGCGTGGCGGTGCGCCTGAGCGTCTCCGCCAGCCAAGCCCCGACCGCAGGCTCGCTGGTTGGCAGGGCAAGGGTGGCCTCGGCGTCGTCGATCATGGCATGGGGCACGGCGTTCAGCCCGCGAAAATGCGTCATGTAATATGGCATCATCTGCGGCGTGATTTCGGGATGCGGTTGCAAGGTCACGCAGTGGCTGCCAATGCGAAACCCCGCAAACTGACAACTTTCGTTGGACGCGATAAGCGCGGCCCCGTCGGGCAGGGCGAGCACCTGATCTTGGTGGCACGCATTCAGGTGCACCTCGCCCAAGCCCTCCACCGCATAAGCGCGCCGCCCGAATGTCCAACCGCCCGCGAATTTCTCGCACCGTCCCCCGAGGGCCTGCGCAATGATCTGGTGGCCAAAGCAAATCCCCACCAGCGGCGCCTTCGCGGCCACGAGATCGCGAATGAACGCCTCAAGCGGCGGAATAAACGCGTGATCCTCGTAGACCCCATGCTTTGAGCCGGTGACGAGCCAGGCATCGGCCTCGCTCGGGCCGCTGGGCAAGGCGAGGTTCTCAACGTCCCAATTGACCAACTCGAACCCGTGCGGTCCCAGAAGGGCGGTGAACCAGTTGATATATTCGCCATGTGTCGCGGCCACGATGTCGGGCGCAGGCCCGCAGGTCAAAATGCCCAGCCGCCTCATCGGATCATCTGCATCCGCATTTTGAGGCGCGATCGCTGTGCGGGGGCAATATGGCGGTTGAGGCGCCGGTTTGCCCAGCCGAACAGCAGGATCAGGCACAGCGTCAGGGCCACGAAATAGGCGGCGACGATGGGGTAGGGGATGAATGGGTTGAAGGTGCGGTCGGCGAAATACTGCGCGTAATAGAGTGCGTCTCCCCGTTGCTGGAAGGCCGGAAAGCCCGAGAAGAAGACGAGCGTGGTGGCGTGAAAGAGGAAAATCGCCTCGTTCGTGTAGCTCGGCCAGGCCAGCCGTAGCATCGTGGGCCACGTCACGCGTCGAAACTTGTCCCAGCCTGTGAGGCCATACGCATCAGCGGCCTCCAGATCGCCCTTGGGGACGGAGCGGAGCGCGCCATAGAAGATCTCGGCCGTATAGGCGGCGGTGTTGAGGAAGAGGACCACAAGTGCGCCCGCGGCGGCGGAGGTGAAGATGTCGAACACGCCCGATTGTTGCTTGAGCGACAGGAAGATGAAGTAGGCGAGGAAGAACTGGATAAACAACGGCGAGCCGCGGAAGATGAAGATGAACCACTCGGACGGTTTGCGCAGCAGCGGGGTCGCGGCGTTCTTGCCGAGCGCGAGGGCTGTGGCAAGGAAGAAGCCTGAGATCAGGGCGAAGACGCCGAAATAGACGTTCCAGATCATGCCCGAGCCGATCAGGACCACCTGTTCGCACAGCGTGATGTCGCCGCGCGGCAGGAGGCGCTCGCCATAGCCGAGGGAGCGCAGCGCGTAGTCTTGGATGGTTTGTGTGCAGCTCACGGTTGGGCCCCCGCAATTTCGAAATTGCGGAAGGATGGAGCGTCGACGCTCCATGTCCATGGGCTTTCGAAAGCCCATTCTCGCACCCAGATCATCGGTCATGCTTTACGCAACGCCTCCCCACCCATCGTGGCTTGGCCTCGGCTGAGGCGCGTTGTCAGGCGGCCCAGAAACACCTCGGACACTTTTGTCATGGCCAGATAAAACACCAACAGGAACGTGAAATACCAGATACGCCAATCGCCATGCGGATAGGCGGTAAACTGTGGGGTTTTCGATCCGCCCAACTCGCGCGCCCAATAGACGATGTCCTCGACGCCCAGCAGGAACAGCAACGGCGTCGCTTTGATCAGGATCATCCACAGGTTCGACAACCCCGGCAGCGCATAGACCCACATCTGCGGGACCAGCACGCGCCAGAATGTTTGGCGGGTCGTCATGCCATACGCCTCGGCCGTTTCCAGCTGCGCGCGCGGCACGGCTTGCATCCCGCCATAGAGGACGTTGGCCGCGAAGGCCCCGAACACAATGGCGAAGGTGAAGACGGCGAGCGAGAAGTTATAGGCCTCATGCCAGATCTGGGCGGAACTGGATTGCGGCAGCTTGGCCTCGGCGCACACAAGGAAGTCCGCGCCCTGGCGGATCGGATCGGTCCAGTCGGGGCAGAAGGCTTGGTGGCGCAACCACTCCAAGCCTTGGTCGAGCGCGATGACGAAGAACAAAAAGAACGCGATGTCGGGAATGCCCCGCACCATGGAGGTGTAGGTCTTGCCCAACAGACGCGCGAGGAAGAACTCGGACCTTGACGCCGTCGCCCCGATGAACCCGAACGCCAGCGCGCAAGGGGCGGTGACGGCCAGCAGGCCCAGCACGGTCACGAAGGACCAATAGAAATTCATGTGGATGCCGGTGGTCAGATAGCAGCTGAGCCATGTGAGGCCATCCAAGACCGAAGGGTCTGTGCAGTAAGCGAAAATGACGTGCCCTCCGAGGTCTAGCCTTTGGCGAGACTAGCGGAACGGGTGTGGGATGCTAGTCTTGGCGGGCCAGAAAGTGCGGGGCGAGGACACGAATGCGACGGATTTGGGCAGGTTTGATCGGGCTCGGGGCGGCTTTGGGCGCAGGCGCTGGGGGCGTCGCGGTGTTCGCGCCGCAAGTCCCGGTCCTCGTGGCCGAGGGATTTCCCGCGCCGACATGGCCTGCGCGCGGGGTGTTTGTGGATGTTGTCGGCGTGGACCCGGTGGGAGCTACGCCAATCGGCGGCGCATCGAACGCGGTGCTGACGCGGTTCACCCAAGCGGACGGGCGGGCCTTGATCCTAGATCGCGGCGGTGCCGTGGAGGTGGAAATCTATGGGGCCGAGCCCGCCAAGTCGAACCGTGACGAGCAGTTTTCGCCTTTCTCGGCGCTGGGGGGCCTGCATGTCTACGGGCTGGAGCCGACCTATGAGGCGCTCTGGATTGAGCCCTCCAAACAGGGTGTGTTCCATTATCAAAGCGCGAACACCGCCCTTCTGGGCCGGGTGGTAGAGGTGGCTTACGGCCAGCCTTTGCACGACCTTCTGTCGGAGGTGATCTGGAAGCCTGCGGGCGCGGCGACCGCAAGTTGGCGGACGTATTCACTGGGGGAGGGCGTGTCGCCCTATTGCTGCCTCTATGCGACGGCGCGGGATTGGCAAAAGGTGGGGCGGTTTATTCTGGACAACGGCACGGAGGCCGCGCCGTTGTTACCGGACGAGCTATGGCAGGGTTTTGTGAACCCCGATCTTGCGCCTGAGATACGCAGCGCTGGCGCTTACGGCGCGCATCTGCGCCATGATGTGCTCGACCGCGCGGGGGCTGCGGCCGCGGGACCGTTTGCGTATTTTTTCGGGCATGGGGGGCAGTTGCTGTATCTTTTGCCGGACCAAGACGCGGTGGTCGTGCGGTTCGGGGGGCAGATGCAGCTGTTACACTCGACACTCTACGAGCTTCTTGCTGAGGCAGAGTGAGCCGGGCCAGAGTAAGCCGGGGCAGGCGCGAAGCCCGCCCCGATCAAGTCACTTAGTAGGTTGCGGCGTCTTCACCGAACCACTTGATGATCAGCGCGTTCAACGAGCCGTCCTCTTTCATCGAGGTGATCGCTGCGTCGAGCTTGGCTTTCAGCTCCGTATCGCTTTCGCGCACACCGACACCGATCCCGCCACCAAGGGCCACATCGTCGCCTGCCCACATCATCTCGGCTTCAGCCGCAACGATTGGTGCAAGGAAGTCCTTGTCGGCGAACACCGCATCGGCCTCGCCGTTGCGCACAGCGGCGATGGTCTCGTCAGGGGTTGCGAATTCCAGCAAGGTCGCGCCGGATTCTGCCACATAGCCCGCCTGAATGGTGTTGGTCTGTGCCGCGATCACGCCGCCCATCAGGTCCACATCGCCGGACATCGCCGCATAGGCGGAAGCCGCTGGTGGGAAATAGTTCTGGGTGAAGTCGATGACCTCGTCACGCTCGTCGGTGATGCTCATGCCGGCGATGATGGTGTCGTAGTTGCCGGAGGTCAGGTTCGGGATGATGCTGTCCCAATCGTTGGTGACCCACTCGCAGGTCAGCTCGGCGCGCGCGCACAGCTCGTCGCCCACTTCGCGCTCGAACCCGTCGATCTCGCCTGCATCGTTGAGAAAGTTATACGGAGGGTAAGCGCCCTCGGTGCCCATCCGCACGGTGTCGGCGACCGCGAAAGAGGCGGTGAAGGCAAGGGCGGCGGTGCCCAGGATAAGTGATTTCATAGTTAAAGCTCCCAATTTTTGGTGTCGTTGACCGGCCTGACGTTAATGCAGGCTGTGGCTTAGGAACTGTTGCAAGCGCGTCGATTTTGGCGCGCCAAACAGCTCTTTCGGAGGGCCTTCTTCCTCGATCAATCCTTGATGAAGAAAGACCACGTGGCTGGCGACATCTGCTGCCAGCCGCATATCATGGGTCACGATCAGCATCGTGCGCCCTTCGGCGGCGAGGTCCTTGATGACCTTGACCACCTCTTGTTCTAGCTCGGGATCCAGCGCGCTTGTCGGCTCGTCGAACAGCAGCGCTTTGGGCTGCATGGCGAGCGCGCGGGCGATGGCTGCGCGTTGCTGCTGGCCCCCTGATAATTGTGCGGGGTAGACGTCGCATTTGTCGCCGATCCCGACCTTTTCCAGAAGCGCGCGGGCGCGGGTTTCGACCTCGCTCGCGGCTTCTTTCAGCACGGTCACGGGTGCTTCCATCACGTTTTGCAGGATCGACATATGCGCCCACAGGTTGAACTGCTGGAACACCATCGACAGGTTCGTGCGGATGCGGGTGATCTGGTGTTTGTCGGCGGGACGGCGCGCGAGGCCCTTGCCTTTTCCAGGTGACAGGCTCGCCACAAAAGAGGACCTCACCTTGCTGGCTGTCCTCAAGCAGGTTCGCGCAGCGCAAAAGCGTGGATTTGCCGGACCCGGACGAGCCGATCAGGGCGACCACATCGCCCTGCTTGGCGGAAATGCTGACGCCCTTGAGGACCTCCAGCGCGCCATAGGCTTTGTGAAGATCGCGGATTTCGATGACGGGAGCGGCTGTGTCGGTCACGGGTTTCCCGGCTTTGACGTTAAACTGCGGGCCAATAGGGCGCAGAATCGGCGTGTTTACAAGGGTTGACGCTAGGGAAGTTGCGCGATCACGAGGCGCTTGCCGAGATTTTGGGCGCGGGCGGCGTTGGAATGGCCAGATAGGTGCTGGCCGGGATCGCCACGACCGCCTGAATGCCGAGGGCCGATTTGTGCGGGTCTGGCAGGGCCGCGAGCGCCGCGTTCAGGGCATCGAAATAGGGCGCGGGGTTCTGGTCGGGCCGCGTGATGAAGCTGAGGCCGGGGCTTTCATCCGTGCGCCCGATCGTGGTGAGCGCGTCGGCGAATGCCTCATAGCGCTGGATCAGCCGCCAGGTCACCGCATCAATCGCGGCAATATCGGCACGCCCCTCGGCCACGGCGCGCGCGCTTTCCAGATGCGCGCCGGAGGCGAAGCTGGCAGGAAACTCGAAATCGTGCGCGGCGGCCCAGTTTTGCGGGCTCGCCCAGCCCGACTGGCTGAGGCCTTCGTTATAGGCAAATCGCGTGGTCGCGAAGTCCTCAGGGCGTTTGGCCGTATCCTCGTGGCGGACGACGAATTGACTGTAGTAATGGCCCGGCGATGCGCCTTCGAGGCCGTAATCTGCCGCCCCGATCAAGGTCACGCTGCCGTGCAGGCGCGCGCGATAGGGAAAGTTGCAGGTCTGGCTGAGGCAGAGCTGCGGGCTTTGCCACGCCTCCCAAACACCGCTGGTATGGTCGAGTGCGTAGGGTGCCAACACCCCGCGCGCGCGCAACTCATCGCGGATCAACCCCCAAAACGCGTCATGGGCGGCGCGCAACTCGGGGCGCGCATACATGGGAAGGCTGGCGATCATGCCGCTAGCCGCGCGCTTCGATACGCTGGCGCGCGAGCGCTGAATCGCGATCCGACACGCCCAGCAGGTTGGCGGCCAAGCGCATCAGGCTGTTTTCTTCTTCATCGCGCACGCCATCGGCCAGCACCACATCCCAGAGTGCTTCGATCACGCCCGCGCGGTCTTCATACTCCACCCCGTCCTTGATGGCGCGGGTGAAGCGCACCGTGTCGGGGGCTTGCGCCTCCAAGGCTTCGGCTTCCTTGCGCAGGGCGGTCGCCTCGAACGGCGATAGCCCGTGGCGCGCGCCCAGCACTTTGTCGATCCGGGCGACTTCGCTTTCGGCGTAATCGCCATCCGAGCGCGCGATCCGCACAAGCAGCGCTGCAAGCGCGAGGCGGGCATCAGGTTCCGGCAGGCGGGGCGTTTCGGGGGCCATCAGGCTTTTGAGAAGATCACCAAACATGGACAGGCATATATGGCGAGGGGGACGGAAGGAAAAGCGCTTGGGGTGAAATTCATGCGCAACAGGTGGGGCGCTTGATTGATTGGGCGGTCTCGGCGGGCATGAGGGCTTTGCAAACCGTCTGCGTCGGGGCGAGCGTGATAGTGAGGGCCCCATCGCGTTGGGTTACGCCAGCGATGTCGTAGCGCGCAATGCGGGTGTTGCCGGGCGCGCCCGCGATGTGCAGGGGCAGGGTGCTTATGTCGTCGAGGGCCTCGATGGCTTTGGCGAGGATGCTCCGCAGCTTGCCAACTGTCATCTGCGGCCCCCCCGCTGGCGTCCCGCAGATGCAGGCCGACCTCGCGCCAGTGGCGCAGGGTCGTCGCGCAGTCGAAGCCCGTCACATCCGCCACGGTCACCTCGGTCAGGTGGGGGCTGTCGCCGAAGGGGCCGTCGGGGCCCTCGGGCCTGTCGGCAGGCGAAGTGGCGCGGTCGGTCGGTGCCAGCCCCTCGCGCGCTTCGTTTCACTTGGCGACGCTGAGCGAGGCGGGTTTGGTGTCCGCCGAGCGCCGTTCACGCACGATCACCTACCGCGCCCGGTTCGAGACTTTGGGCGGCCTCGTGCAGTTCTTGCTGGAGGATTGCTGCGCGGGCGATCCGCAGGTCAGAAAGTGTTGCGGGCTTTAGGGATCGTAGCCTTCGACGATCACCAGGTCTGACACCGCAATCGCGGGATCAGCTCGCAAGGATTTCGCGGCCTTGTAGCCCGCGCTCGCGTAACACGCATGGGCCGCTTCAATCGTAGGGAACTCGATGATGACGGTCCTAGGTTTCGCCTCGCCCTCGGCCACCACCTGCGCCCCTCCGCGCACGAGGAACTTCGCGCCGTATTCCGCGAAAACCGGCCCGTTGGCGGCGCGGTATTTGTCGTAAGCCTCCGCGTCGTGAACGATCCCGTGTGCGATCCAGTAGCCTTTGGGCATGATATGCGCCTCCTTCTTTGGGGCAGGCTAGCGCGCGGCGTCGGCGTCGAACAGGGCTTTGACGTGTGCGGCTTCTTCGGCGAACCCATAGGGCGGGTTAACCACGATCAGACCGCTGCCGATCATGCCATGGCCGGGACGCGCGGGCGGGAAGGCGACCTCGTGGATCAGGGCGTCGGGCAGCGCATGTTTGATCTCGCGGATCATGGGGGTGTGGCGCGCATCGACGAGGATGGGATACCACAGCATCAAGATGCCGACATTCCAGCGCTTATGCAGGTCCGACAAGCGTTTGGGGGCGTTGGTGTAATCGTCTTTGACCTCCCATGAGGGGTCGATCAGCATCAGGCCCCGGCGCGGGGTCGGCGGGGTGCGCGACATCGCCATGGCCCAGCCGTCTTCCTTGAGGGTCTTGGCCCCGAACGGCGAGAGCGTGGCGTCGAGATGGGCATGCTCGCCCGGATGCAGCTCGGCAAGATGGAGCTTGTCCGATGCGCGCAGCAAGGTCGCGGCGATCAGGGGCGAGCCGGGATAGGCGCTTGGGCCGAAGCGGGTGCGGGTCTCGGTCAGCGCGCGGGTATAGGGATGGTCGGGGGCGAAACCGCTGGCAAGACGGTGAATGCCACGCGCGGCCTCGCCTGTCTTGACCGCTTCTTCAGCACCCAGATCGTAAAGACCGCGCCCGGAATGCGTCTCCAGATAGCTGAGCGGTTTGTCTTTTTTTGTCAGGTAGTTGAGCGTCCGCGCCAGCAGCGCGTGCTTGTGCACATCGGCGGCATTTCCGGCGTGGTAGAGGTGTTGGTAGGACAGCATCAGGTGGTTTCGTCGCCGTGGGTGTCCGGGCGGAAGCGCAAGCGGGCGGCATCCTCGGGGGAGATTTCGAGGTCCCGCTCCATCAAGGTGATCGCGTCGAGTTCCTGGGATTGCTTGAGGCCGTCGGCGAGGATCACGGACCAGAGCGCCTCGATCAAGCGCAGGCGTTCGGCGTAGGGGCAGGCGTCGCGGATGACGCGGGCGAATGTGGGCGCGTTCGGAAGGGCCGCCTCAAGCCGCTCGGCACTGGCGCGCATGCGGGCGGCCTCGACCGGGTTAAGGTCGTTTTGGGCGGCAAGGACGCGGTCGATTTGTTGAAGCTCCGCAAAGAGATAAGCGCGGTCGGCCTTGGCCATGCGCACGAGCAGCGCCGCCATCGCAAGGCGGGCGTCGGGGGCAGGGAGCTCAGCGGGGGCTGCGGGCTTATCCGGGCGCAGGCGTGCGGAGAGAGTGTCGAGAAGGGTCATTGCGAGACCGTTTCAGGCGCGGGACGTTTCGTCAATGCACAGGCGAGAGGTAGGTCGTCCAGCACCTAAGCTGGTGCAAATCCGATCCCAAAGTCGATTTGCGCCGCCCCGTGGGGACGGATCAGCGCGGCTCGACGGCTGTACCGACGAGCGGATCACTAGACCAACCGCGACACCTCTTTCGCCGCCCTTACGAAGTCCTTGAACAGCGGATGCGGCGCGAAGGGTTTGCTTTTTAGCTCGGGGTGGAACTGGACCCCGATGAACCACGGGTGATCCTTAACTTCCACGATCTCGGGCAGGCGGCCATCGGGCGACAGGCCCGAAAATATTAACCCTTTTTCCTCCAGCGCCTCGCGGAACTTCATGTCCACCTCGTAGCGGTGGCGGTGGCGTTCCTCGATGTTGGTCGTCCCATAAACCTCGGCCACTTTCGACCCCTCGGCCAGCACCGCATCATAGGAGCCCAAGCGCATCGTGCCGCCTTTGTCGTCGCCCACTTTGCGCTCCACCTTGTGGTTGCCCTGCACCCATTCCTTCAGGTGATACACCACGGGCGTGAAACGCTTTTTCCCGGCCTCGTGGTCAAACTCCTCGGACCCTGCATTGTCCATGCCCGCCAGATTGCGCGCGGCCTCGATCACGGCCATTTGCATCCCCAGACAGATCCCCAGATACGGGATCTTGCGGGTCCGGGCGAACTCGGCGGCCTTGATCTTGCCCTCGGTCCCGCGCTCGCCAAACCCACCGGGCACAAGGATCGCGTGGTAGCCGGACAGATAGGGCGCAGAATCTTCGCGGTCGAATAACTCGGCATCGACCCACTCGATCTTAACCTTAACGCGGTTGGCCATGCCGCCATGGGTCAGCGCCTCGGCAATCGACTTATAGGCGTCCTCAAGCTGGGTATATTTGCCAACAATCGCGACGCGCACCTCGCCCTCGGGGTTATGCACGCGGTCGCTGACGTCTTCCCAGCGGCTGAGATCGGGCTTGGGCGCGGGGCTGATCTGGAACGCATCAAGCACGGCTTGATCGAGGCCCTCGCGGTGATAGGCCAAAGGCGCGTCGTAGATCGAGCTCATGTCCTGCGCGGCAATGACCGAGTCCGGGCGCACATTGCAAAAGAGCGCCAGTTTTTCACGCTCCTTCACCGGGATAGGCCCTTCGGAGCGACACACCAGCACATCCGGCGCGATCCCGATGGAGCGCAGTTCCTTGACCGAGTGCTGCGTCGGCTTCGTCTTCAACTCGCCCGCCGCCTTCATCCATGGCAGCAGCGTCAGGTGCATGAAGATGCAGTCGCCGCGCGGCTTGTCTTGGCTGAACTGGCGGATCGCCTCGAAGAAGGGCAGGCCCTCGATATCGCCGACTGTGCCGCCGATTTCGCAGAGCATGAAATCGACCTCGTCCTCGCCGATCTTGATGAAGTCTTTGATTTCGTTGGTCACATGGGGGATGACCTGAATGGTCTTGCCCAGATAATCGCCGCGCCGCTCTTTTTCCAAAACGTCCGAATAGACCCGGCCCGAGGACACGGAATCGGTCTTGCGCGCGGCCACGCCGGTGAACCGCTCGTAGTGACCCAGGTCGAGGTCCGTCTCGGCCCCGTCATCAGTGACGAAAACCTCGCCGTGTTCAAACGGGCTCATCGTGCCGGGATCAACGTTCAGATAGGGGTCCAGTTTGCGCAAGCGCACCGAGAAGCCACGCGCCTGTAACAGTGCGCCGAGCGCCGCGGATGCGAGGCCCTTGCCCAGCGACGAGACAACGCCACCGGTGATGAAAACAAAGCGTGCCATTGGGCCAAGGCCCCCCATAGATCAGTCAAAACAGGTGTGAGGTTCCGTGGCCGTCGCCGCCGATCAAGGCGCGCAAAACCGCATCATCACGGGATTAAAGCGATAGAGGATTCGGCGGCTTTTGGCAACCGAACGCCGCTAGGTATTGCGGTAATTTATGTAAGCCCAACTAACTGTGGCGTTTAATCTGCGCGTGGTGGCGTCAGAGGCGCGTCGCTGCTGGCCGGGGGCAGCAGGCTGTCCGCCGCAGGAAGCTCTGGCGCTGCCGATGGGGCCGGTGCGTCGACGATCCGGTCCAGAACCGAAGTGTCGGCCGAGTTTTGCGCCGCCACAATCGTCAGTGTGATCGAAGTTGCGATGAACGCAATCGCCAGGCCCCAGGTCAGTTTCGCCATTGGCGATGTCGCAGCGCGGCCCCCGCCGGTGCCGCCCCCGCCGCCTCCCATGCCAAGACCGCCCCCTTCGGAGCGTTGCAAAAGCACGATCCCGATCAGCGACAGCGCCAAGATCAGATGAACGACGAGGATAACATTTTCCATACGGGCAGGCGTCCTATTGGTGGTTGCGGCGGTATCTATGCGCTCGGCAGGACGGGCGCAACCCGCCCCCCGCCGCGTTGACGTGGCTTATTCGTCCACATCGTCCATGTCGTACTGCCCAGACAGCTTGCGGCGCACGATGGACCAACTCAGACCGATACCCAGCACGACGGACAAGGCGAAGATCCCCAACCACACATTGGCCGACCGATTTTCGAGGTTCAGCAGACCAAAATCGTAAAGCACCCAGATCAGGCTGCCTACAAGGGCGGCTACAAGAAGCATCCCGAACGGCCCGATGGACCGCAATGTTGCGCGGAAATAGATGATGTAGCCGACAAGCAGCACCAGCCCGAAGAACACGACTAGCGGCTTGCTGCCATCGGCCCAAGCATCCAGCGCCCAGCGACTGTAGTTCCAATTGGTGGGATTATAGGTCGCCACCAGCAGAATAAACGCAAATGCCCAACGTAACCCGAAATCGACCATAGCTCGAAGACCTTCTGCTTCTTGTTCTGGCGCCGGAGTGCCAAAGCCCGAGCGCCCTGTCCAGTGCTCAGCGCGTGACGCTGCGGCGAAAAGTTGGTTTGCGCGCGCATCATGCAACGCTATAGGGGGCGCTGTTTGCAGCCAAAGGCGGGATAAGACATGGCGAATGTGGTGGTGGTCGGGGCCCAGTGGGGCGACGAGGGCAAAGGCAAGATCGTCGATTGGCTGTCTGAGCGCGCAGATATTATCGCGCGCTTTCAAGGCGGTCACAATGCCGGGCACACTTTGGTCGTGGATGGCAAGGTCTATAAGCTGCACGCTCTGCCCTCGGGCGTGGTGCGCGGCGGCAAGCTTTCGGTCATCGGCAATGGTGTTGTCCTCGACCCCTGGCACCTGCTGGCCGAGATCGAGACCGTGCGCGCCCAAGGCGTCGAGATCACGCCCGAGACCTTGATGATTGCCGAAAACACGCCGCTGATCCTTCCCATTCATGGCGAGCTGGACCGCGCGCGCGAAGAGGCGGCCTCGAAGGGCACCAAGATCGGCACCACCGGGCGCGGCATTGGTCCGGCCTATGAAGATAAAGTCGGGCGTCGTTCCGTGCGCGTGGCGGACTTGGCGGATAGGGCCACTTTGGAGGCCCGCGTCGACCGCGCCTTGCAGCACCATGATCCGTTGCGCAAAGGGCTGGGCGTCGAAGCGATTGACCGCGACGCGCTTGTGGCCAAGCTGTTGGAGGTCGCACCTGCGATCCTCCACTACGCCGCCCCGGTTTGGAAAGTGCTGAACGAGAAGCGCAAAGCGGGCAAGCGCATCCTCTTTGAAGGGGCGCAAGGCGCACTGCTGGATATCGACTTTGGCACCTATCCGTTTGTGACCTCGTCGAATGTGATCGCAGGTCAGGCGGCGACGGGGGTGGGTATCGGCCCCGGCTCGATTGATTATGTTCTGGGCATTGTGAAGGCCTACACCACCCGCGTCGGTGAAGGCCCGTTCCCGACCGAGCTTGACGATGACGACGGCCAGCGCCTTGGCGAGCGTGGTCACGAGTTCGGCACCACGACAGGGCGCAAGCGGCGCTGTGGCTGGTTTGATGCGGCCCTCGTGCGCCAGACCTGTGCGACCTCGGGGGTGCATGGGATCTCGTTGACCAAGCTCGATGTGCTCGATGGGTTCGAGACGTTGAAGATTTGCGTGGGCTACGATCTGGACGGCACGCGCCTCGATTACCTGCCGACGGCGGCGGATCAACAGGCGCGTTGCGTGCCCGTCTATGAGGAAATGGAAGGCTGGAGCGGCAGCACCGAAGGTGCGCGCTCGTGGAATGACCTGCCGGGGGCTGCGGTGAAATACGTGCGCCGGATCGAGGAGTTGATCCAGTGCCCGGTCGCCCTACTTTCCACCTCGCCCGAACGGGAAGACACGATCCTCGTGACCGACCCGTTCGCGGATTAACTCTTGAGGGAGGCTCTTGATGGCGCTTAGTTACAAAGCCCGGCGGCGCTGGTCGCTGTTTATCCTGCTGGTGGGCTTGCCCGTCTATGTGGTGATCGTGCTGAACCTGATGACCTCCATCGGGCGGCTGCCGTTTGTGCTGGAGCTATTGGCCTATATCGCGCTGGGCGTGATTTGGGTGCTGCCGTTCAAGTTTGTGTTCCTCGGGGTCGGGCAGGCTGATCCCGACGCCAAGCCAAGCGACAAGGGATAGCTTCTCAGTGCGCCCCATATAATCTGGCGCGCATGATCCAGGATATCGAAGACTATTTCACCCAAGGCTGTGGGCGCTGCCCGCGTTTCGCGACCCTCGATTGCGCGACCCGGATTTGGGCGGATGGGTTGGCCCAGTTGCGCGCTCTCTGCGTGGGCGCTGGGCTAACCGAGACGGTGAAATGGGGGCATCCCTGCTATACCCAAGCCAGGCGCAACGTCGCGATCATCGGGGCGCATCGGGCGGAGTTCAGGCTCAGCTTCTTGGATGCGGCCTTGATGAAAGACCCCGAGGGCGTGCTGGAAAAGGATGGACCAAACACCGCCCATCCCGGCACCATGCGGTTTCGTCACGCGGATGAGGTGGCCGCAAAGGCGCAGATCATCACTGGCTATCTGGCCGAGGCGCTCGGCTATGCCGAGGCGGGGGGCAAGCCTGTCAAAACCACCCCAGCGCTGGACTTGCCCGAGACACTGGTCACCGCACTGGATGACGACCCGGAGCTTGCGGAAGCCTTCGCGCGCCTGACGCCGGGGCGGCAGCGCAGCTATGTGATCCATCTTGGCTCGGCCAAGACCGAGGCCACCCAGAACAACCGGATCGCCAAGGCGCGCGACAAGATAATCGCCGGAAAAGGAGCGATGGAGCGATAGCGCGCCATAGGATCATGACCCCAAAACAGCAAAGGGCAGGTTGATGCAGGTGCCAAGCCACGCGACGAGGGCTAGGAGGGAACGGCTCTTCGAAGAGCCGTGCTTGCGCGATTTCGAAATCGCGCTTGCGGCCCGACCCCAAAACAGCAAAGGGCAGGCGCGAGGCCTGCCCAATGCCCGTAACACACGAGGGACGTGTTATGAAACGTAGCGCGAGTCTTCATGGATCGCGAACTGGCCATGATCCACTTTGTGGATCGCACCTTTGCGCACCAGACTGTCAAAGCTGCGCAGGCTGTCTTCGCGGGTGAAGTTTTTGCCGCGCTCCTGACGCAAGACCATATGCATGACCTGTGGTCGGGTGAAGGACTCCGCGCCTTCCACAAGGTTCAGATAGGCGGCGGCGGCTTCCATCATTTCGCTCAACTCCGTCGCCCCCACCTTGTCGGCATAGACGGCAAAGCCCTCATCCGAGTCCTGACGCGAGCGCGGCTGCTTGGCGGTATCGACGCGGCGCGGGCGCACGGGTCCGTTGGATTTGGCCTGCTGCGGCTCACTTGCGGGCTTGGCGTCGCGATCGGCGACCAGCACCAGGGGCGCGGGCTTTGCGGCGACTTTCGGCGCGGGCTCCGGTGCGAGGGCGGCCGCTTTGGGATGCACCGCCTTGGCCAGATCGGCGCGGTAGGCGCTGTCGGGGTCAGAGGTGTCGGCGTCATGCGCGGCCCCGGCATTGCGGTCGGCCATGGTCGCGGCCACGGCGGCTTTCAGATGCGATAGCGAAGCGCGTTTTTGTTGCACATCGTCATCGGTCAGCTTGCTGTTGGTCTTGGCCAAGAGGCGCTCAAGTGCGGCTTCTTCCCGCTCGATCAGGTCCGATTCCAGCAAGGCTTTGCCGTCCTTGCCCTTGGGCGGGTCGTCTTGCAGCGCGTCCAGCTCGGCCATCAAGGCGGCTTCGTCTTCGTCCGACAGGTCGGACTTGCCTTCGTTCAGGCTGTCGAGGTCCTCGCGAAACGCATCGGGGCGCTTCATTGCGCGGCTTGGCGATTGCGCGGCGGCGGCGGCAAGGTCTTCGTCGCTGACCTTGGGCGCGCGAACGCGGCGGTCGGTCGGCGCTTCGGCATCCACGGTCTCGCGCGCCGCGGCGAGTTTGGCAGCTATCGCGGCGCGCGGGTCATAAGCGGGTGTCGGCTCGGGCGTGGCGGCGTCGACATCAAAGAGGTTGCCTTCGGCATCGTCTTCATCGTCCAACTCCAGCGGAGTGTCATCGTCAATGCCATCCAGCAGCATCGCCAGATCGTCATTGTCTTCGTCCGGCGTTGCGGCGACGGCAGCCGCCGTGGCGGCAGCGGCGGCAACCACTGGGGCGGCAGCGGGGGAGGTGGCCGCATCATCAGCATCCGCAAGGGCAGCATCGCCTTGCGTCAACCGCAACCCGTTTTCCTGCACATGGGCAGCTACAGGGCGAGGGTTATCGTGTTGCGCAAGCGCGTGCAGATGGCTGACATCCGGGGTGGGCGGTTCCGCACCGAAATACCGGTCCTCCGCGGCAAGATCGCGAAAATACTCCGCAATCGAGCGCATCGTATTGAACGGGTCATCAAAACCCTCCAACGTGCAGGAGAATGTCCCGTATGAGACGGTGAGAATTTTACTCGCACCAACCATTGTCAGCTGCCTTTCTCCCCCGAGCCCCAGCTGAGGACAGATTACCCCCTATGATTTCCCAATCACAAACAAAAACGCAATTTCGGCATTGATTTTCCGCCGGTTTAGGTGCGCTTTGTTTCGCCTCAGGAGGTCAATATTCGATGCATGATGCCATTGTTCACAGCACCACTTTTTTGACACTTTTGGGAGGCGGATCAGTGACTTCTGAGGCGCTGGCGGATGCAGTGCAAATTGCTCCGATTCTGGTGGCGTTGGATGGCGGGGCGGATATTGCGCTGGCGCATGGAATTACCCCCCAAGCGGTGATCGGCGATTTCGACTCAGTCTCTGACAGGGCGCGCGACGCTCTTGGCCCGGACCATCTGCACGTAAGCGACGACCAAGAAACCACCGATTTCGAGAAAGGGTTAATGGCAGTGGACGCGCCCTTGATCCTTGGCGTGGGCCTGACGGGCAGGCGGCGCGACCATGAGTTGGCTGCATATCACGCACTTTTGCGCTTTGCCGATAAGCGCTGCATTTTGATTGCCGAGGAGGATGTGATCGCGCTGTGCCCGCCGCAGATGACACTTGATCTGCCGACGCAGACGCGCGTGTCACTGTTTCCGCTGGTCCCCGTGGTGGCGCATGGCACCAACCTGCGCTGGCCCGTGGACGCGCTGGCGATGGCCCCCGGCGGGCGGATTGGCACCTCGAACACCGCGATGGGCGGGCCGGTTCAGCTCAGCGTGGATGTCCCCGGCCTTCTGGTGATTTTGCCTGTGGATAAGCTGGATCAGTTGAGAGAGGGCTTGCAGGCCAGTTCCACGGGATGGCCGCGCCCGATCTGACTTAGGGGCATTTAGCCCTCGCGCCCGCGCCCGAAACCGCCTAATTTGCCGCCAGAATAGACCGGAGATTAACCATGTCGGGTGAATTATCCCCCATCGACCGCGCCAAGTTCATCGCCGCCAAGCGCGCCGTGCAATTCGTCGAGGACGGGATGCGCGTGGGCCTTGGCACAGGCTCGACCGCCGCATGGATGGTGCGCTGCCTCGGCGAGTTGGTGCGCGAGGACGGGTTGCAGATCACCGGCGTGCCGACCTCCAGCCGCACCGCGAAGCTGGCCCAAGACGTTGGCCTGCGCGTGTCCACGTTGGACGAAGCCAAATGGCTCGACCTGACCATTGACGGCACGGATGAGTACGACGCCAACCTCAACCTGATCAAAGGCGGGGGCGGCGCGTTGTTGCAAGAGAAGATCGTGGCGACCGCGAGCGACCAGATGGTGGTGATTGCGGATGTCTCCAAACAGGTCGAACAGCTGGGTGCCTTCCCGCTGCCGGTGGAGATCATTCCGTTTGGGTGGCAGACGACGAAGACGCTGATCGAGGAAACGCTGATTAACCTCGATGTCATGGGCCGCTCGTCGGCTTTGCGCCTCGACCGCGACCAGCCGTATCGCACCGACGAGGGCAACTTTATTCTCGACCTGCACCTGCGCCGCATCGGCAATCCGCGTCAGGTCAGCCTTGTGCTCAACCAGATCCCCGGCGTTGTCGAGAACGGCCTGTTCATCGACATTTGTGACGTCGTCATCATCGGTCACGGCGATGGCACGGTGGAGCTGCGCGATATCAACAACGGAACTGTGACCCAGGACCGGATTGAAATCGCCGACACCAATAACCTTTTCACTGACATGTAAGCCTGCGCGACCCGCGCGAGACCGACGACTAAGGAGCCCCCGCCCATGAGCTTTGACTATGATCTCTTCGTGATCGGAGGGGGTTCGGGCGGTGTGCGCGCGGCCCGCGTGGCGGCTGCCGAAGGTGCGAAAGTGGCGATTGCCGAAGACAGCCGCATGGGCGGGACGTGCGTGATCCGGGGCTGTGTGCCCAAAAAACTGATGGTGTTCGCGTCTGAATATAGCGAGGCGTTCAAGGACGCCCAAAGCTATGGCTGGGATGTCACGGCGGGCGATTTCGACTGGTCGAAGTTTCAAAAGCATCTGCATAGCGAGCTATCGCGCCTCGAAGAGGTGTATCGCAAGATGCTGGGCAACTCGGATGTCGAGATTTACGACGCGCGCGCCAAGCTGAAAGATCCGCACACGGTCACGCTAAGCACGGGCGAGGAGAAGACCGCCAAGCATATCCTGATTGCCACCGGCGGGCGGCCCGTGCGTCCTGATATGCCCAACGCGCATCTGGGCATCGTGTCGGATGACATTTTCGACCTCAAAGAACTGCCCAAGAAGCTGCTGATCATCGGCGGCGGCTATATCGCGTGCGAGTTCGCCTGCATAATGAATGGCCTCGGCGTGGAGGTGACGCAATATTATCGCGGCGCCCAGGTGCTGCGCGGCTTTGATGACGAAGCGCGCGGGCTTGTGGCCGAGATGATGCGCGAGTCGGGCATCGACCTGCATCTGGGCACCAACATTGTGGAGATGCGCGCCGCCAAGGATGCGCCAAAACCCGGCGAAATGGGTACGGTGATGGGCGAGACGGTGGCAGTCAGCGACCAGACCTCTGGACCTGTCTGGGTCAAGGGCACCAACGGCGACGAGGCGATCTATGATGCGGTGCTGTTTGCGACCGGGCGCGCGCCGAACACTGGCGATCTTGGTCTTCAAGAGGCTGGCGTCGAAGTTGGGCGTCGCGGCGAGGTGGTCGTGGACCAGTTCAGCCAGACCGGCGTGTCGTCTGTCTATGCCATCGGCGATGTCACCAACCGCGTGCAGCTAACGCCCGTTGCGATCCGCGAGGGCATGGCCTTCGTCGAGACGGTGTTCAAAGGCAACCCGACGCCCGTGGATCACGAGCTGATCCCCTCGGCCATCTTCACCCAACCAGAAATGGGCACGATTGGGCTGTCAGAAGAGGATGCGCGCGACCAAGAGCCGGTCGAGATTTATTGCACCTCGTTCCGGCCCATGCAGACGGCGTTTGCCGGACGCAGTGACCGGGTTTTGATGAAACTGGTCGTGTCTAAAGCCACGCGGGTCGTGCTGGGCTGTCATATTGTAGCCCCCGGCGCGGGCGAAATGATCCAGCTGGCAGGCGTTGCGATCAAGATGGGCGCGACCAAAGAGGACTTTGACCAGGTTTGCGCTGTCCACCCAACTATGTCAGAGGAACTGGTGACGATGAAAACACCGATGAGAACGGCGTGATTTGCGCGGATTTCCGACGCTGAGCGCTTGATTATGGGGCGGCAACGCCCATTTGACCCACTAACTCTCGATCACAACGACAAGGAAACCGGATGGCTGGAAATAACGGCGGACCCTGGGGCGGCGGAGGTGGCGGTAATCGCCCCGGCGGCGGGGACAATCGCGGCAATGGCGGACGGCGTCCCCCAAATGGTGGCGACGGACCGCAGATCCCAGAAATCGATGAGATCATGAAAAAAGGCCAAGAGCAGCTGCGAGTCCTGATGGGCGGTCGCGGCGGCGGCAATGGCGCGAATGGTGGCGGCGGAGGCGGTGACGGCTTCAAGATGACCCCGCGCATTTGGGGTCTGGGCGCAGTGGCTGTGCTCGGTCTTTGGGCTTTCACCAGCTTCTACACTGTGCGCCCGGAAGAGCAGTCGGTCGAACTGTTCCTGGGCGAGTATTACGCCACCGGCAATCCCGGTCTGAACTTCGCGCCCTGGCCTGTGGTGACGGCAGAAGTGATCCCGGTCACCCGCGAAAACACCGAACAGATCGGTGTGGGGCGTGTGGGCGCGGGCTTGATGCTGACCACGGACGAAAACATCGTCGATATCGACTTTGAAGTGGTCTGGAACATCAACGACCCAGCCAAGTTCCTGTTCAACCTGCGCGATGCGGAATCCACCATCCGCGCGGTGTCCGAAGCGGCGATGCGCGAAGTGATCGCGGCAAGCGAGTTGGCTCCGATCCTCAACCGGGATCGTGATCTGATTGCTGATACGGTGCTGACGCTGATCCAGACGACGCTCGACAGCTATGATGCAGGCGTGAACGTCATCCGCCTGAACCTCGACCGCGCCGACCCGCCCGCCGAGGTGATCGACGCGTTCCGCGAGGTCCAAGCGGCCGAGCAGGAACGCGACCGATTGGAGCGCACGGCTGACGCTTATGCCAACCAAGTGCTTGCGGGAGCGCGGGGTGAAAGTGCGCAGCTTTTGGAGGAATCTGAAGCCTACCGCGCTCAGGTCGTCAACGAGGCCGAAGGTGAAGCCTCGCGCTTCCTTGCGGTTCTGGCCGAGTACGAACAAGCGCCGGAGGTCACGCGCAAGCGTCTGTACCTCGAGACGATGGAACGTGTCTTGGGCGGCGTGGACAAAGTGATCCTCGACAGCAATGGCGAAGGCGGCGGACAAGGTGTCGTGCCGTATCTGCCACTCAATGAGCTGCGCCGCGGCGCCAATCAGGCAGGGAGCTCGAACTGATGAAAAAAGCAACTTTCCTTCTGCCCATCGTGTTCGTGTTGGGTCTGCTGGGCCTCAGCTCGATCTATATCGTGGACGAACGCGAAAAGGCGCTCGTGCTGCAATTCGGCCAAATCGCTGCGGTCAAGGAAGAGCCGGGTCTGGCCTTCAAGATCCCGTTCATCCAAGAGGTCGTGCGCTATGACGACCGGATCCTGTCGCTGGATACGGCCGCCATCGAGGTTACGCCTTCGGATGACCGCCGCCTCGTTGTGGACGCGTTCGCGCGCTACCGCATCTCGGATGTGGTGCAGTTTCGCCAGGCCGTGGGTGTGGGCGGGCTTCGCGCCGCTGAGGACCGCCTTGAAGGTATCCTCAACCCCCAAATCCGGGCCGTGCTCGGTTCCGACGGTGTGACCTCCAACACGATCCTGTCGCAAGACCGGGCCGCCTTGATGCAGCGCATCACCGCCCAAGCCCGCCAGCGCGCCTTGCCGCTGGGTCTTGAAGTGCTCGACGTGCGTCTCAAGCAGACCAACCTGCCGACGCAGAACTTGGAGGCGACCTTCGCACGGATGCGGGCCGAGCGTCAGCGCGAAGCCACCGACGAGATCGCACGCGGTAACGAGGCGGCGCAGCGTGTGCGCGCGCAAGCCGACCGGACCGTGGTCGAGTTGGTGTCGGACGCGGTGCGCGAAGCCGAGATCACCCGAGGTGAAGCCGACGCCCAGCGAAACAACATCTTCGCGACGGCCTTTGGTCAAAACCCCGAGTTCTTCGAATTCTACCGCTCGATGACCGCCTATGAGCGGGCGTTGCAGGGATCGAACTCGACGATGGTGATCACGCCCGACAGCGAGTTCTTCGAGTATCTCGACGGCTCCGCTGGTTTGGGTGCGGTGGCTCCGGCCAACTAGGCCGCGATGCTCACAGCGATCTTTACGGGATTGGCCCTTCTCCTTGTGGGGGAGGGCCTTTTTATTGCGCTCTGGCCCGCGAAATTCGGGCCAAGCGTGCTGCAACAGCTGTTCAGCGTGATCTCCGACGAGATGCGGCGCTGGCTGGGGCTGGGCGAGGCGTGCGTGGGGGTTGCGTGGTTGTATGTGTTGGTGGGGTGAGAGCGTAAAGTCGTGAAACAAGGCGAAGCCGCCACGACCAGCGCCTGCCCGTCTCGTCGGGCTGGTGCTTTGGTAAGGGGATCGTGTCCAATAGACTGAGCGGGCTCTAGGCAACCATAAACCGCCCCGAACGCAGCTTGCAGCACCACCCCACGGGCAGGCGCTGGTCGCGGCTTGGCGAAGTCGGACATTGAAGCACGGGGCCTCAGACCCCAGTATCGCGCGATGATTTATGTCCTCGCCTATCCCGACATTGCTCCGGCCCCCGCCCAGCGGATTGACCAGTTTCGACGCGCGCATGAGCCTGACCGCGCAAAGTTAGTGCCACCGCATATAACGCTGGTTTTCGGCGTGCAGGGCCAACATCAGGCGGTTGTTTTGCGCAGATGCCACGAGGTGGCCCGCAGCTCTGCCCCCTTCGCGATAGAGTTTTCGAGATGCGATGTGGTCTATGATCCCTTTGAAAAGACGTACAAACTCTTCCTCATGTGCGCGCTTGGCAAGGACGCGCTGACGGATTTGCACAACCGGCTCTACGACGGACCGCACCGGGCCGAGCTCAACACTGACATCCCGTATCAGCCGCACATGACCGTCGCCACAAACCCAGATCGCGCCGCTATCGAGCGGTTGGATTTGGGCGATCTTGGCCCGCTGCCCATCGCCGGAACGATCCGCGCATTGGAAGTCGTTGCGCTGCGGGACGGCAAATTGCGGGCGCTCGACACCGTGCCGCTTGGCAGGGCCTCTGCGCCCTAGGCAAACGCCGTCACGACCCGCGCCTGCCCGGCGGCTGCTTTGGGGAGGGGGCACTGCCCACCTTGGCGAACAGGCGCCTGGCACCTATAAACCGCCCCTGACGTCTGTCTGCACGGACCATCCCCCCTCGAAAGGACCACCCCCATGATCGCCTATGTCACTGTCGGCGCGGATGATATTGCCCTTGCCAAGCGGTTCTACGGGGCGTTCCTGCCTGCGCTAGGCTACGGCCTTTCGGAAGGGGCGGAGGGGCTGAGCTATGTCTTGCCAGTGCCCCCCGGTCAGTCCCCCGTCTTGCCGGATTTCTACGTCAAGCCGACCTTCAACGGCGCGCCTGCCTCGGCGGGCAACGGTGCGATGGTGGCGTTTGAGGTCCCCAGCCAAGCTCAGGTGCGCGCGCTGCATGCAGCCGCCGTCGCGGCCGGGGGCACGGATGAGGGGGCACCGGGGTTTCGCGCCGCCTATGGTCCGCAGTTCTATGTGGGCTATCTGCGCGATCCCCAAGGCAACAAAATCGCACTGTTTTCAAGCGATCCTGCCGAACCCGGACGCGACGACTAGGGTGCTCTAGCCCTGCGCCGCCTCGTAGGCCGCAAACAGATCGGTGACCAACACGCCGTTGATGCGCATGCCGGTCAGGTCAGCCTGCGCGATCTCGGCCCCGGCCAGATTGACCCCGCTGATGTTCAACCCCGAGAGGTTGGCGTTGGTGATTGAGCTGCTCGACAGGTTGATGTTGTTGAACCTCGCCCCCGCAAGGTTCACGTCGTCGAAATCCGCGCGCGCAAGGTTGGTGTCGGTGAACCGCGCCTTCGTCATCACCGCAAAAAACGTGGCACTGTCGAGGTTGACGCCATCAAACTGCGCGCCTGCCATGTCGGCGCGGGCATACTGCGTGCCTTGCAGTTGCGGGCCGTCGAAGGGGTTTTGATTGTTCTGCGCGCTCATCATCGGTCCTTTGGAAGCTTGGTGGTCTGTTAGGAAGTTGAAATGTATCCGCGCGAAGCGGCGCGCTTGATCCTAACCGCGCAAGATGTTCTCGAAAATCTTCCCGCGCGCCAACTCGTCCACCATCTTGTCGAGGTAGCGGATCTCGCGCATCAGCGGGTCTTCAATCTCCTCCACGCGCACGCCGCAGACGACGCCATTGATCAGGGTTCGGTTCGGGTTCTTGGCGGGGGCCTCGTTGAAGAACGCCTCCATGTCCCGTTTGTCCTCCAACGCCGCCGCGAGCCCGTCCGCGTCATAGCCCAAGAGCCACGCGATGATCTCGTCCAGCTGAGCCTTGGTCTTGCCCTTCTTTTCGACCTTATCGACGAGCAGGGGATAGACGCTCGCAAAGCTCATCTTGAAGACTTTATGGGTCATAGGTGGTCCTCAATGTCCTCACCCACCCTAGCGCGATTTGGCCGATACGTTCAAACGCGCTCCAGAAAATACCCCTTACTTTCGCTTGTCCCGAGCCATGGATGGGTACCGATGCGGTGCGCCAATCCCTCGATCGTCCAGCTATCTCGTATAACGTAGCCTGCCGCTTTCAATTCGGCCTCAAAGCGTCCCCTGTGGCGCATCTGGTAGGGCACGCGCGTCGTGCCGATCAGTTGCAACGTCACCAGATCGTCGTCAGCGCGCGTTGCGACCTTGTTCAGCAAGACCCAGCGGGGGCGCTGCGCCATCTGGTCGATCAGTTGCGTGAACGAGATGTCGAGATATTGCATCAGGCCCGAGGCAAGCAGCAGATCCACCTCGCCCGCATCGGCGACCGTATCTGCGAACTTGATATCCGCGCTGACCAGACCGTCTGCTTGCGCCTTGCGCCCCGCCCTGAGCAACGCAGGCAGGTCCCAGACCGTCCAGTCGATCTGCCCAAGGTCCAGATAGGGCCCAAACGCGTGATGCTTTGTGCCTATATGGCCGCCCGCATCTAGCAGGCTGAACGATCCATGCGTGCGTAATAGCCGGTCCATCCAGAAGACCACCGGATAGTCCCAGCCGAGCATGCTGAGCATCATGTCCTTGGCAACCTCGGTCATGTCGTCGCTGTCATAGCCCGGTTGCACCTCAGGGGGCAGACTTGCCTTGGCCTCTTCCAGCGTCGAGAATGCGCCTGACAGATAGGGTTCGCGATCGACAAGCGCGCGTGCGCGCACCGCCGCCCCAAGGGCGTAGTAAGCTCCGGTTTTGAGGACGTTACGCGCGTTTGACGCTATGGAAAGTGCCATGGTCGATTTGCCTTTCGTCGTTTCGAGACAGCTTAGTGCGTGCTTCTGTCTGCCTGTATGTCTTGGACCTGCCGGGGCCACGTGGAGCGCATGTAGCCGAGAACGTCCGCGATATCCTCGTCTGATAGGATGCCTCCAAACGCGGGCATCGCGCTTTTGACACCTTCGACGCCGAGCCGAGACAATGTCCGCGCGCCCCCGTCTTTTGTGTAGGCGAACAAAAATGCGTCGGAATGGTGCCACGTATGGCCAGTTGCGTCATGCGGCGGGGCAGGCATCGTGCCGTCGGCCTGCTGGGTTTGCCAATTTGCTTGCCCCTCAAGCGAGGCCCCATGGCAGGCCGCGCATTGCTCCAGATAGAGGGTTTCGCCCTGCGCCAGATCACGCCCTTCAAGCAGGTGGACCGCATGAGCGGCGGGGGCGCTCAGCAGAGCAATCAGGACTGGGCCAAGAGTTGAGATTGGAATTTGCATCTGGTCCTCGGTATTTCAGGCGTTGGAAATTGCACGCTCTGGCATGGTCGGCGCAGGCCTAGGGCTTCCACCAACGGGAAGGTCAACAGCTTTTTGCTGCACTGTGCCGAATTCGGTTTCCCGGCGCTTTCACGCCCACGTGACACCCTCGCGAGGCTCCAAACCTTGAAACCACGCGACATCGCACGAATATCCTGTTTACACTTCGGCAACGAACCGTTCCTAAGGAGGACCCCGAGCGTGACCTCAGACGTTAGCGTACTCGCCCCAACGCGAGCAGATACTGAAACCAATCCAACCCTCTGGCGCGGCACTGTCGCTTTGCTGAGCGGCTTTACCTTGCTGGTTGCCTCCAGCCTCAGCGCGCAGTCCCAATCCATGCCCGGCAGCTTTGCCGATCTGGCCGAGGCCGTTAGCCCGGCGGTGGTCAACATCACCACGGCCACCAATGTCGCAGGCCCCGTCGGCCCGCGCCCTGTTGTGCCCGAAGGCTCGCCGCTGGAGGATTTCTTCGAAGACTTCATGGAGCGCCAAGAGGGCGGCCAAGGCACCCGCCCGCAGCGGCGGAACAATGCTCTGGGCTCAGGCTTCGTGATCTCGGAAGACGGCTATATCGTCACCAACAACCACGTGATCGAGCAGGCCGATGAGATCATGATCGAGTTCTTCTCGGGCGACGAGTTAGAAGCGACGGTCGTGGGCACCGACGCCAATACCGATCTTGCCCTGTTGAAAGTCGAAAGCGACACACCGCTGCCCTTCGTCACTTTCGGCGACAGTGATGCGATGCGCGTGGGCGACTGGGTCATGGCCGTGGGCAACCCGCTGGGCCAGGGCTTCTCGGTTTCCGCAGGCATCGTGTCGGCGCGTAATCGCGCGCTCTCAGGCACTTACGATGACTACATCCAGACCGACGCCGCGATCAACCGGGGCAACTCGGGCGGGCCGCTCTTTAACATGGACGGCGACGTGATCGGCGTGAACACCGCGATCTTGTCTCCGAATGGCGGCTCCATCGGGATTGGCTTTGCGATGTCCTCGGCTGTGACCGAAAATGTCATCGGCCAGTTGCAGGAATTCGGCGAAACCCGTCGCGGATGGCTCGGTGTGCGCATCCAGGACATGAACGAGGATATGTCCGAAGCCCTTGGCTTGGCCTCCACTGACGGCGCGCTTGTGACAGATGTGCCCGAAGGCCCGGCGATGGAAGCGGGGATGGAGCCCGGCGATGTCATTTTGACCTTTGATGGCACGGAGGTTCCCGACACCCGCGAGCTGGTGCGCATCGTCGGCAACACCCAGGTCGGCAAGACTGTGCGTGTGGTGGTCTTCCGCGAAGGCCAGACCGAGACGCTGCGTGTCACCTTGGCACGCCGTGAAGATGCCGAACGCGCGGTTCCAGCCTCGGCCCCCGCCGATGAAGCGCCTGCGGATCTGTCCGAAATGATGGGCCTGACCCTGTCGGAGCTGACGCCCGAGCTGCGCACAGAGCTGGGCCTTGGACGCGACGTGTCGGGTCTTGTTGTGGCCGATGTGGACGGGACCAGCGAGGCCTTCGAGAAGGGTTTGCGCGCAGGCGATGTGATCGCCGAAGCGGGCCAGCGTCCGGTCGAGACCGCAACGGACCTGGTCGAGCGGATCGAGGCGGCGCGCGAGGCGGGTCGCAAGTCGATCTTGCTGTTGATCAATCGCGGTGGCGATCCGCGGTTCGTGGCGCTCGGTCTAGAGTAGAGCAGCGCATCTAGAAAAGCGGGGCGTTCCGAGTGGTCGGCGCGCCCCTTTTTTTGTGCTTTTTTTCCGCCTAGGCTGGAGCAAAAGGAGCGCTGACAATGGAACTTCACCTGGGCCGTCTGATTGATCACGTTCATATCCGTGTCGCGGATCTGGCGCGCAGCAAGGCATTCTACAGCGCGGCCCTCGCCCCGTTGGGCCGCAGCTTGGTTTGGGAGACCGAGCATTTCTTTACCGCCGATGAGTTGTTTGTCTCGGGCGCCGAGGGCGGTCCGGTCAGTCGCATTCACCTCGCATTGCAAGCCGCGTCGCCTGAGATGGTGCAGGCGTTTCACACAGCCGCCCTCGCAGCTGGCGGTGTGAACAACGGCGATCCGGGACCGCGTGACTACCACCCTGGCTATTACGGTGCGTTTGTGTTTGATCCCGATGGCAACAATATCGAAGCGGTATTTCACGGCCCCAGCACCCGCTCGGCCCCCAGCGTGAAGGTAACGGCGGACGATCCGCATTAGCGGGTCATTCTGGAATACTGGCGGGCTAGCCGTTTTCGAGTTCGTCGCGCGGCACAGCGATCAGGCCCAGTTTGCGCGCCGCCGCCATCGACAAAAGCCCGCTATCAAGGCCCTCGGACATCTGGAACCGACGCACCGCCCGCCGGGTGCTGCGATCCATCTCGCCATGTGCCGCACCGCTATACATCCCACGCGCCGATAAAGCGCGCTGGACCGAGGCCACAAACTCCCGCGTCATGGCTTCGGGGCAGGGGGTCTCGAACCACTGCTCGCGCCGTTCGCGGGTGATGCGCTGCTGGGTTTCGGTTTTGAACACCGCCGCTTGCAGAACCTTGCCGTCATTGCTGATCTGCGCAGGCTGGATCATGATTTGCTCGGTCACCGTTTCGATCACTGCAGGCGAGACATCGCGCCCCCAGCAGCTGTCAGGATCGGCACCGGGGGGGCCATCGGCGGCGCGCAAGATCTGCGGCTCAGGCTCGATCAGCCGGGTGACGGCGGGGCTGTCCATCGGGCTTTGGCACGCGGCCAAAACGACGGCACCGCAAAGGGCGGTTAAGGTTAATCTTGTTGCCACTGCTCTTGCCTTTTTGACGGCATGGCCCGGTTGTCCGAACCTGTTAACGCACAGTTTAGCGCAAAATCAGAGCTGGCGAAACCCAAGGCCGATCTCAGACTTCCCATTGTCGCGGATAAGCACTACATCGCGGTCAACACCAACTTTTCGCAAGGGACCAAACCCATGGCCAAAATCACCTATATTGAACACAGCGGCACCGAGCATGTCGTCGAGGTTGCCAACGGTCTGACCGTCATGGAAGGCGCGCGCGACAACGGCATTCCCGGCATCGAGGCCGATTGCGGCGGGGCCTGTGCGTGCTCCACCTGCCACGTTTACGTGCATCCCGATTGGGTCGGCAAATTGCCCGGTAAAGAAAGCATGGAGGTCGATATGCTCGACTTCGCGTTCGAGCCGGACGAGGTGCGCTCGCGTCTGACCTGTCAGGTCAAAGTGACCGACGCACTCGACGGTCTTGTCGTGCAGATGCCCGAAAAGCAGATCTGATGAAGGGCGCGCTTTTTGCGGTTTTGGCAGCACTCTGGCCGATGGTCGGGGCCGCCCAAAGCGTCGAGAGCGCGCGCTATATGGACCCCACCGACCGCTATGCCCACGGGGTTCTGGGCGACCAGATCGAGTGGGGCGGGCTGGAGATGACCCTGACCGACGGGTCGAAGCGGCGCGTTGTGCTGCCGGTGGAGCAGGTCTTTGAGGATCTGCAACCGCGCCTTCACGATGTGGATCTGGACGGTGATCTGGAGGTCGTGGTGGTCGAAAGCCACGCCTCGCTGGGGGCACGTTTGGCGATTTTCGATGAGGCCGGCTTTGTCGCGGCGACGCCAAATATTGGCACGCGGTTTCGCTGGCTGGCGCCTGTGGCGATTGCGGATCTGGACGGGGATGGCGCTGTCGAGATCGCCTATATCGACCGTCCGCATTTGGCGAAGACCTTGCGGGTGTGGCGGTTCGCTGACGGGGCGTTGACGCAGATCGCCAGCCTGCGCGGCCTGACCAATCACCGGATCGGCGAGGATTTCATCTCGGGCGGGCTGCGCGAGTGCGGGGACGGGCCGGAAATGATCGTGGCGTCTGGGAATTGGGTGAGCGTCGTGTCGGTGCAGTTGCGGGACGGCGATTTGGTCGAGCGCAGCTTGGGTGCATTTGCAGGGCAAGGCAGTTTTCAAGACGCACTCGCCTGCCGCTAGGCGAGCTCATTTCGAAATGAGCTCAGCGCGGAGTTTCGAAACTCCGCCCGCCCCACCTCACAGCGCGCGCCACCCGATATCGCGGCGCACGAACCCTTCGGGCCAATCGATCCCATCGACCATCGCGTAAGCCCGCGCCTGCGCCTCTGCCAGCGTGTCACCCCGCGCGGTCACCGTCAGAACCCGCCCGCCCGACGCGGTGATCTGGCCGTCCGTTAGGGCGGTGCCCGCATGGAACACCATGTTCTTGCTATCGCTGAGCACTGCGTCCAAACTCTTGATCACACTGCCTTTCGCATAGGCCCCCGGATACCCCGAGGTCGCCATCACCACGCAAAGCGCATGATCCTCGGCCCAGTTCACCTGTCCCTCAGCCAGCCGCCCCTCAGCCGCCGCAAGCATCAGATCCAGCGCCTGGGCACCGAGCCGCATCATCAAGACCTGACACTCCGGGTCGCCAAAGCGCACGTTATACTCCACGAGCCGCGGCGCGCCGTCCTTGATCATCAGCCCCACATAAAGCACCCCGCGATAGGGCGTGTCGCGCTCGGCCATCACGCGCAAAGTGGGCAAAACGATCTCGTCCATCGTCCGCGCGGCCACCGCATCCGTCAGCACCGGGGCGGGCGAGTAGGCCCCCATCCCGCCGGTATTCGGCCCGGTATCGCCTTCGCCCACGCGCTTGTGGTCCTGCGCCGTGCCGATGGGCAACGCATCGAGGCCGTCGCACAAAACGAAAAACGACGCCTCTTCGCCGTCCATAAATTCCTCAATCACCACCTCCGCGCCCGCGCTGCCGAACGCGCCGCCGAACATGTCGTCGATTGCCGCAAGCGCTTCGGCCACGTCCATCGCCACGACCACGCCCTTACCCGCCGCCAAGCCATCGGCCTTGACGACAATCGGCGCGCCTTGGGCCTGCACATAAGCCTTGGCCGCGTCCGCATCGGTGAAATGCGCCCAAGCCGCAGTGGGGGCAGAGGCCGCATCGCAGACCTCCTTGGTAAAGGTTTTGGAGGCCTCAAGCTGCGCCGCCGCCGCACTCGGGCCGAAGACCAGCACGCCTGCCGCCGTCAGCGCATCCGACACGCCCGAGGCCAGCGGCGCTTCGGGTCCGACAATCACGAAATCCACCGCATTCTCGACGGCAAACTCGGCCACCGCCGTGCCATCCTCGATGTCCAAGGCCGCGCATTCCGCGATTTGCGCCATGCCCGGATTGCCCGGGGCCACGATCAGGCGATCGCATTTAGGGTTCTGCGCGGCGGCCCACGCGAGGGCGTGTTCGCGCCCGCCGCCGCCGAGGATTAGGATGTTCATTTGACGCTGCTCTCTTGGCCTTCGGTTGTCTGCGTTCTAGGCTTGGCCAGACGCTGACACAAGCAAGGCACATGATGGATCTGCTCGACGACGATGATGGGGCTCCGCGTGGCAATGCGCATGAATACTCCGTGGGGGAAATCTCAGGGGCCGTTAAGCGCGCGCTTGAGGGCGAGTTTGGCCGTGTTCGGGTGCGCGGCGAGGTTGGGCGCACGATGTTGGCGCGCTCGGGGCATCTGTATTTTGACCTGAAAGATGACCGCTCGGTTCTGGCCTCGGTCAGTTGGAAAGGCTCTGTCGCGCGTATGATAATAAGGCCCGAGGAGGGGATGGAAGTCGTCGCCACGGGCCGCATCACCACCTTTCCGGGCCAGTCAAAATACCAGCTGATCGTCGAGGAGGTCGCGCCCGCAGGCGTAGGCGCGTTGATGGCGATGCTGGAAAAACGCAAAGCAGCGCTGGCCGCCGAGGGGCTTTTCGCGCCCGAGCATAAGCAGGCCTTGCCGTACTTGCCGTGCGTCATCGGTGTCGTGACCTCGCCCCAAGGGGCCGTGATCCGCGATATTCTGCACCGGTTGCGCGACCGCTTCCCGCGCGAGGTTCTGGTCTGGCCGGTGGCCGTGCAGGGCGATGCCTGCGCGCCGCAGGTCACACGCGCGATCCGCGGGTTTAACGCGATCTCTCCGGGGGGGCCTGTGCCCCGCCCTGACCTGATTATCGTGGCGCGGGGCGGCGGTTCGCTTGAGGATTTGTGGGGGTTTAACGAGGAAAGCGTGGTGCGCGCGGCGTTTGAAAGCAGGGTCCCGTTGATCTCGGCGGTGGGGCACGAGACCGATACGACCTTGATTGACTATGCGAGTGATCGGCGCGCGCCCACGCCCACGGCGGCGGCGGAATTGGCCGTGCCGGTGCGGTTGGAGCTTCTTGGGGCGGTAGAGGCGTCGGGTGCGCGTCTGATCCGAGCGGCGGCGCAGGGTGTCTCATACCGCCAACAGCGCCTGCGTGATCTGTCACGCGCCTTGCCGCGGGTGGAGGAGTTGGTCGAGCGACCTGCGCAACGCCTCGATGATCTGTCCGGGCGGCTGGAGCGCGCCTTGCAAAGCCGGATCGAGCGGCGACGCGAGCGTTTTGACGCGATTGCCGCGCGGGTTGGGCCTACGGTTCTGACCCGCCTGATCGCCCGCAAGGCCGAGCGGATGGCGGATCTTGGCGCGTCGCTCGAACGGGGTCTGCGGTTTCCTGTGGCTTTGAAGCAGCGCGATCTGATGAAGGTTTCCGAGCGGCTGCACCCAGAGATGCTGTCGCGCGGCTCGCGAAAGGCACGGCGCGATTTCAAAACGTTAGCTCCGCGATTAGAACAAGCAGGCGTGCGGCAGGTCGGGGATTGGCGCAGGCGTCTCGACGGGTTGGAGCGGATGCGGCAAACACTTGGATATCAAGAAACGCTTGCGCGTGGCTATGCCGTGGTGCGCGATGGTGGCGGTGCGGTGTTAACCACGAAGACCAAGGCGGAGGCCGCAAGCGGTCTGGAGATCGAGTTTCGAGATGGCCGCCTCAGCTTGGGCGGTGGCGTTGCGGCGCGCAAAACCAAGCCGAAACCGCCCAGCCAGGGTTCGCTGTTTTAGGGTGTGGTGCTTGGGGACTAGACGCCGACATCGGGGCCAGGGCAGTCGAGCGGCGCGGTGGTTTGGCCGATGACCTTTAGGTCGTTTTCTGGATCCGCTCCTAGAACGCGCGCCAGAATGTCCTCTCCATCGCGTAAGAAGGCCCAACAGATCGGGGCGTCGGGGCGGTCTTGGTAGGTAAAGCAGATCGTATTGTCTGGCCCAGGCTCCCATATCCCGCGCAGGCACTGGCCTTGCCGAAACGTCCAGATCACGGTGCGGTCGCGGCGATACTCTTCCGCGCCGTAAGGCTGGCCGCGTTGCGAAAAGAAAAGGGTTTTGCCGTCGACGAGGGCTGAAAACTCGTCTTCGGTCAGACGATCCTCCATTGCGGCGAGCGGCGTCGCAAAAACAGGCAGAGCCATCAGGCAAAGGGCGGCAAGGGGGAGATGTTTCATGGCCCCAACATTGCGGGCCATGGCTGGCGGCGCAAGCCTTATTGGCCCTGCGCAATACCCGTCGGCGCGGCACGGCTTGGCGCGCGGCTTGGTGGCATCGGCGGGACATCTTCGGCCAGATGCAGTTTGGTTAATTCGCGCCCCATAATGCGATGCCAGCGGACGGGCCAAAACGCCAATGCCGCCATCAGCGGAAGGCTTGCCGGTAGGGTCGGCCCTTGGGCGTCGGGGGCGGCACCCAGCGCGGGAAAGGGCGTGGCGGGATGCAGGTGGTGTTCGGAATGCATCGGCGCGTTCAGCATCATCAGCCGCGACAGAGCATTGGGCGCGTTCCAACTGTGACGCGCGGTCAAAGGCTCGTAGCGCCCATCGGGGCATTTTGTGCGGTGCAGTCCGTAATGCTGCACATAATCCGAGGTCAAAAGCTGCATCGCAGCCAGTGCCCCAAGCGCCAGATGCGCGGCCACGCCGGGCACGCCCCCAAGCACCGCAGAGACGCTGAGCGAGACAATAACCACCGCCGCGTCCTGAAGATACGGGTTGGAGATGTGCCATGGACCGAGATTGCGTTGGGCCAGGCGGCGCATCTCAACATTCCAGCCGGCATGGAACGACCCGATCCAGGCACGCGGCAGGAAAGCGTAAATCGATTCGCCCGGACGCGCGGAATTGGGATCGCGCGGCGTGGCCACGAAGCGGTGATGGATCGCAGGATGCGCCGTCGCATGATGGCCGAACAGCATCGTCGCATAGACCACGCGACCAAGCTGGCGGGGCAGGCGGCGTGGCGCGTGGATCAACTCATGGGCGTTGGATGCACTGATCTGCCCAAAAACCATGGCCGTTGCGGCAAACAGAGCAATCTGCGCCGTCTGATCCAGCCCCGTTGCGCCGCTGAGGGCGACGATGACCAGAGGCAAAACTGCCAAATGGGTCAGGCCCAACACCATCGGAAGCGCCTTGCTGTCCACATCGACCAAGCGGTCATCAAGCGCGCGCGACAGCACCAGATCCAGCACAGGCACAACCGCGAGGAACCACCCAAGGGCGGCCCAAACCGCCCATTCCATCCCGAGCGCGCCGAGCACGATCAGGGCAAAGGGTAAAAGCGAGGCGAGTATGAAATGGCTCATAAATGAAACTGTAGGCTCCTATCGCGGCAAGACTGCGGCGAAATCCTTAATCTTTCGTGACCATCCCCGCGTATCCGGGGTCTCAGATGTCGCATTTCCGCTCGCTCGCGGGCATTGCGCTGCCTAAAATGGCAACAACTTTAGTCAATAGGATCGCATCATGGCGCTCGACACCAAAAACGACACCGGCAAAGGCGTCTGGAAATCCGGGCGCGGCAAGGGACGCGCCACGCCAAAGGGCCGCCAGGTCGAGGATGACGCTTGGGATGACGTGCGCGCACTGCTGGGTGAGCGTCCACGTCGTCGCGATCTGCTTATCGAGCATTTGCATCTTATTCAGGATAAATTCGGCGCACTTTCTGCGGGTCATTTGCGGGCTTTGGCGGATGAAATGCGCCTATCGATGGCGGAAGTTTACGAAGTCGCAACCTTTTACGCCCATTTCGATGTGGTGAAGGAGGATGAAACCCCACCCCCGGCGCTGACCATAAGGGTCTGCGATTCGTTGTCCTGCGAGTTGGCTGGCGCGCAGGCTTTGAAAGCGGCCCTGGAAGATGGCATGGACCCTGATCAGGTTCGCGTGCTGCGTGCCCCGTGCATGGGGCGCTGTGATACGGCCCCGACGGTGGAATTGGGCCACAACCATATAGACTTTGCCACGGTCGAGAAAATTGAGGCGGCAATTGCTGCGGGGGAAACGCATCCTGTGATCCCCGACTACCAACGCTTTGCTGAGTACAGAGCCGAAGGCGGATATGCGCGCTTGGCTGAATTGCGCGCAGGCGGCGACGTGGACGCGGTGCAGGATGCGATTGCGCAAAGCGGTCTGCGCGGCTTGGGCGGCGCGGGTTTTCCGTCGGGGCGCAAATGGTCTTTTGTGCGAGCGGCTGATGGCCCGCGCTATTTGGCGGTGAACGGTGACGAGGGCGAGCCGGGCACGTTCAAGGATCGGCATCACCTGGAGCGTGAGCCGCATATGTTCCTGGAGGGCATGTTGATCGCGGCTTGGGCGGTCGAGGCGGAGACGTGCTTTATCTATATGCGCGATGAATACCCGGCGGTGCTGGAGATCCTCGCGACTGAGATCAAGGCGCTGGAAGATGCAGGCCTCGTCTCACCGGGCTATATCGACCTGCGGCGCGGCGCGGGTGCGTATATCTGCGGCGAAGAGAGTGCGATGATCGAGTCGATCGAGGGCAAGCGCGGTCTGCCGCGTCACCGCCCGCCTTATGTGGCGCAGGTGGGCGTGTTTGGGCGGCCGACCTTGGTGCATAATGTTGAGACGCTCTATTGGATCGCGCGGGTTACGCGGTTCGGGCCTGAGATATTGAACACGACCGAAAAGAACGGGCGTGTCGGGCTGCGGACCTATTCGGTCTCAGGGCGCGTGGCCAAGCCGGGGGTTTATTTATTGCCTGCAGGCTCGACGATTTTGGATATTATCGAAGCCTGTGGCGGTATGGCGGAGAGGCATGTGTTCAAGGCCTATCAGCCAGGTGGGCCGTCCTCGGGCTTGCTGCCTGCGCGCATCAATGATGTGCCGCTGGATTTTGATACGTTGCAGCCCTTGGGGACGTTTATTGGCTCGGCCGCAGTTGTGGTCTTGTCGGACCAAGACAGCGCGAAGGCGGCGGTGCTGAATATGCTGCGGTTTTTCGAGGATGAAAGCTGCGGCCAATGCACGCCCTGCCGGGTGGGTTGCGAGAAAGCGGTGAAACTGATGCAGGCCGAGACTTGGGACCAGCCGCTGCTGGAAGAGGTCTGTCAGGCGATGGCGGATGCGTCGATCTGCGGGTTGGGGCAAGCGGCACCGAACCCGATCAGGCTGACGATGAAGCATTTTGCGGATGAGGTCTAACGGGTGCCTGCAATTTGAAGCAATTGCAGCGGAATGTCTTGGGCCGGCCTTAACACTTTGGAAAGGCTTCCCCCCTACACCGAAAGCTGCTGATGGGGCGTGACGCATGACGGGTCAGATATGATGCGACGTAGCGCCTGTTCGGCTGTGATGTCTTGAGCGCTTTGGCCATCCTGAGCGCGGTCTGTGGTTTGGCCTACCCGGTGTTGCCGATCGGGTGGGGCGCGCTGCGGTCGCTCGTGAAAACCGTGGCGATTACGAGCTTGGCCGGTGTGGCGGCGCTGAGCGGTGCCTGGGTCTTGGCCCTTGCATTGGCGCTGTCGGCCTTGGGGGATTTCGCGCTGTCGCGCCCCGGCGATCGGGCGTTCTTGCTGGGCATGGCGGCGTTTGGCGCGGCGCATTTGGTGTATGTGGTGCTGTTCGCCGGGTTGGGGGAGTTGGCGGTTTTGGCGAGCTTGCCGCGTGTCGTTGCGGCGTTTGGGGTCGTTCTATTGGCGGTCTTGGTGGCCTTGCGGTTGGCCAAAACGGCGGGGGCTTTTGCTGTGCCATTGCGCCTCTATATCGGGGTGATCGCGGCGATGGGGCTTGCGGCGTTGAGTGTGCCTTTTGGCGCGGGCGGCGGTTTCATCGTGGTTGGCGCGGGGGTGTTCATGGCCTCGGACATCCTGATCGGGCATGAGAAATTCGCGGGCTTGCGGTTTGCGGACCTCGGTCTGGTGATCTGGGGCCTGTACTATGCGGGCCAAGGGATGATCTTGCTGGGCGTTTTGGCGCAAGGCTGACCCTTCCGCTTTGGCAGCAGCCGTATTAGCTAGGGGGGACCCCGAGCAGAAAGCGCCCCTGATGTCCTTTTTCAAGAAACTCAAAGACCGGATGTTCAAGTCGTCGTCGAAGCTCGACGAGGGGTTGGATGCGCTCGTTGAGGAGGTCGCCGAGGATGTCGTGGAGGCGGCTCCTTCCGCTGCGCCGACCCCGGGTGTGGCTGCTGCGCCGACCCCGGGTGTGGCTGCTGCGCCGACCCCGGGTGTGGCTGCGGCCTTGGAGCCGATCCCGGTCGAGACGGGCGCGCGCCGGGTGCTGGACGACGAGATGCTGGAGAGCCTTGAGGAGTTGCTGATCGCCTCGGATATGGGGGTGGACACAGCGCTTCGGGTGGCTGCGAATATCGCCGAGGGGCGCATGGGGCGGCGCGTTTCGACCGCCGAGATCAAGGGCCTTCTGACGGCGGAGATTGCGCGGATTATGGATCCGGTTGCGCGGCCCTTGCCAATTTACCCGCAAAAACCGCAAGTTGTGTTGGTTGTGGGGGTCAATGGCTCGGGCAAAACGACGACGATTGGCAAGCTCGCCAGCCAGTTCAAGGCCGCAGGAAAATCGGTGGTCATCGCGGCGGGCGATACGTTTCGCGCCGCTGCGGTTGAGCAATTGCAGGTCTGGGGGGACCGTGCGGGCGTGCCGGTTTTGACGGCACCCGAAGGGAGTGATCCTGCGAGCTTGGCGTTTGATGCGCTGACCAAAGCCCGCGCCGAGGGGGCGGATTTGTTGATGATCGACACCGCCGGACGCTTGCAGAACCGGGCCGATCTGATGGAGGAACTTGCCAAGATCGTGCGGGTCATTCGCAAGGTAGACCCGGATGCGCCGCATAACACGCTTTTGGTGCTAGATGCGACGACGGGGCAAAATGCGCTGAGCCAGGTTGAGACGTTCCAGAAGATTGCGGATGTGTCGGGACTGGTGATGACAAAGCTGGATGGGACCGCGCGGGGCGGGGTTTTGGTGGCTTTGGCGGATAAGTTTGGCCTGCCCATTCATGCGATTGGGGTGGGCGAGCAGATTGATGATTTGGCCCCGTTTGACCCGGAAGAATTCGCTCAGGCATTAACGGGCGCGTGAGGGTTTTGGCGTCGGATTTGGATATTTGAAAAAGCAAAGAGGCTCTAGGTGAGCGCCTGGCTGGTCAGCCTTGAAGGGACCGCTGAGGGCGAGACGCTGGCCTTGGTGCTGGCGCTTTTGGCCGCCGTGTTGCATGCGGCGTTCGGGGCGTTACAGAAAGGGCGGCATGATCCTTGGGTCTCGCGCTGGGCGATTGATCTGTGGTTGGTGATCCTGACCTTTCCGATGCTGTTTCTGGTGCCTTTCCCTGAGCCGCATATGTGGCCGATTTTTGCGGGCATGATTGTTATTCACTTTCTTTATAAGGTGTTACAGGCGAACGCCTATATGCGTGGGGCCTATACGGTGGTTTATCCGGTGGTGCGCGGGATGGGGCCGCTCTTTGCCGTGATCGGGGCAGGGGTGATCTTTGGCGAGGTGTTCTCAGCCGTGCAGTGGCTGGGCTTGGGTGTGCTGCTGACGGGGATATTTGGGCTGGCCGCGTATAACCTGCGGTTCCTGACCGTGGCGCGCGACACGCTGATCCCGGCGCTGGGCTACGCGGTGGCGACGGGGCTTTTTGTGGCGCTCTACACGACCTACGACGCTTACGGCATCCGGGCGACGGCGGATCCGTTCACGTTTCTGGCGTGGTTTTTCTTTTTGGCGAGCCTCGATTTCCCGATCATGATGCGGGTTACGCGGATGCGGGCGCGGCTTGCGCACGTCAATCTGCGGCCGTTGTTGAAGCGCGGATTTGTCGGGGCGTTGGTGGCCTATGGCTCGTTCGGGTCGATCATGCTGGCGACACGGCTCGACGATGTGGGCGAGGCGGCGGTGCTGCGCGAGACCTCAACCGTGTTTGCGGCGCTGATTGGCTGGCTGTTCCTGAAAGAGACGGTGGGGCCGGTGCGCGCGGGGCTTATGGGGTTGATCGCGGTGGGGGCGGTGATTGTGGAGGTTGGGGGGTAGACGGGGCGGCTTGCGGGCGCGAGGCTGGCCGCAATGCGCGTGATTCTTGCCCTTATGATCTGGATCGGTCTGGCATTGCCCGGACTAGGTCAGTCCGTGCTGCCGGCCCCGCCTGTTGGGGGCGGTACGTCTTATGAGGCGTGCCCGGTTGAGCTGCCCGACTGGGCCACGGATGCCGAGCGCACGGTTTGGGGCGATATTTGCGAGACAGGGACGTTCGATCTGTTCAGCCACGCGGGCGACGCCGCAATCTGCGCTCCAGAGGATGAGGACGTGCCGGAGGCCTTAGTGCCTTGGGCGCTGTCGGCCCGGTTCATGACACTGGTGTTGACCGATCCGGATTATGTGGCGGCGCGGCCGACGCCGAGTGCGTCGGTCAACTGCGCGTGGATACCAAGACTTGATCTCTCAGAACGGTCCGTTGACGGTACGCTCTGGATTAATGACAGTCTTTTGGGTCAAGTGACCCTGATGGATGCCCGCATAGACGGTCATCTGGATTTCGCCGGCAACCATATACGTGGCAGTTTTTGGGCTCGGGGCTTGGATGTCGCCCGAGACGTTCGGTTCGCGGAGACCAGCTTTGAGGGGGCCGTAAGTCTAATTGATGCTAAAGTCGGTGGGACAGTGGCATTCACAAACACGATACTCTCTGCTGACACCAAAACGACAGACGACCATAACGATCAAATCGGTCTGGATCTGCATCGTATTCACATTGGGCCGGGTGGCCTTTTTTTACACGGCGGTCAGTTTAGTAACGTCGACCTTTTAGGTGCGCAGATTGCGGGCGATCTTTCGACGACTGGTTCGGCCTTTTCAGGAATGTTTAATGCCAATCGACTGTCGGTGCACGGCAGCCTGTTGCTGAGCGAAAAGGCGACCTTCGCAGATGTGAACCTAGAGGACGCGCGGGTTGGGGGATCTCTCTCGGCCATAGGTTCCACATTTGCCGGGACGCTAAATGCAAATGGGGTGTCCGTCGGTGGTGATTTGCTTCTAAGCGGCAAAGCGACCTTCTCTGATGTGCGCCTGAAAGCGGCGCGGGTAACACGTAACCTAGAGGCAGTTGGGTCGATCTTTAACGGTCAGTTCAACGCCGATGGGGTGCATGTAGGAGGGAATTTGTTTTTACACGGCGGTGCAACTTTCACCGGGGTGGACCTTTTGGGTGCGCAAGTTGGGGGCGATTTGAAGGCAGTTGGGTCGACCTTCGCTGGGCTGTTCAATGCCGATGGTTTGTCGGTGGAGGGCAGCCTGTTCTTCAATGGCGCTACTTTCGCCAGTGTAGATTTACTGGGCGCGCATGTTGGCGGTGATCTTTATGCCACCGATTCAACGTTCACCGGGCCTTTGAACGGGGATGGGGTCTCCGTGGGGGACACTGTGTTTCTTGGGCAGAAAGGGACATTCGCAGGCGTGAGCCTTATCAATGCGAATATAGGGGGTAATCTGGAAGCTATCGGGTCGACTTTCACGGGGCCTTTTGTCGCAAATCGACTGTCAGTCGGGGAAGATTTGTTGTTGCGTGAAGGTTCGGCCTTCAATGATGTGAACCTAGTAGGTTCCGAAATTTCAGCTAGTCTGCAACTGCACGGCAGCAGCTTCAAGGGTCTGCTGAATCTATCAGACGCAGCAATGGGGACCCTGAATTTGTGGCAAGGTACGAAGGACCCGACTTGGGGACCGGGCGCTGGAATCTTGCTACGCAATGCCCAAGCTGAGGCGGTTCAAGCGCGGATGGGAGTTGGCACAGACAGCGGTTGGCGGTTTCTACAAATACGGACCAAGGAAGATGGTAATACCGAGGTTGTGTATGTACCCGTTCCCACCGACCTAACTGGGTTTCGATATGACCGCCTTGGCGGGTTGGGATCGGGCGCGACCCATGATTTGGCCTTGATCGACGCGGGATCGTTGATCGATTGGGTGGAAGCTTCTGTCCCGCCCGACATGCAAGGAGATGAAGGCTATCGCCCGCAACCTTATCGTGCGCTGGAGACCGCCTTGCGCAATATGGGTGCGGAACAGGCCGCAACACAGGTGGCTTATGCTCGGCTGAAACATCGCGCCGATACGCGGATTTCAGCAGAAGCACACAAGGATTTTGACGCTTGGCTTGGCCAAAACTTTACCCAAATCTTCGACCGCTTCCTCCAATACACCATTGGCTTTGGCGTTTATCCAGAGCGCGCTTTCTACTGGTTCCTCGGCCTCGTCGCCATTGGCACAGTGCTCGCCTATCGCTGTAAGGAGCTTTGCAAACCTGACCATGTGGACCCCGCACCGGTCGACACTCCGAAGCGCACCCGCCCTCGGTTTTGGGACGCGCTGTTCTACTCGCTCGAGAACGCCATCCCGTTGATGGAGCCCTCAGCGGACCATGCGCGCATCGAGCATTCCAGCTACGCCGTGCGCACCTATTTCCATATTCAAAAGGTGCTCGGCTTCGTCCTCGCCTCCGTCCTCATCGGCGCGGTCACGCTTGGCGGTTAAGCGCGATTGCCTCTGGCGCGTGCGCAGCCTATCTAGCAACGTATGAGCAACTCAAAACCCATCTCCCCCGGCCTGAAGCTTGCCCTTGAGCTGGGCCCGGTGATCATTTTCTTCATCGCCTATATGCGTCTGCGCGACCGCATGTTTGAGGTCGCGGGCACGGAGTATTCCGGCTTTATCGTGGCCACGGTCGCCTTCATTCCGGTGTTGCTGGCCTCCATGGCGGTGCTCTGGAAGCTGACGGGCAAGATCAGTCGCATGCAGCTCTTCACCGCCTTTATGGTGATCTTTTTCGGTGGCCTCACGGTCTGGTTCAATGACGAGCGGTTCTTCAAGATGAAGACCACCTTGGTTTACGGCCTGTTCACCGTGATCCTTGGCATTGGGCTTTTGCGCGGCAAGTCGCTGCTGGCCTATGTCATGGAAGACATGCTGCCGATGACGCAAGAGGGGTTCATGATCCTGACCCGGCGTCTGACAGCGGCGTTTGCAGTGCTGGCGATCACCAACGAGATCGTCTGGCGCACCATGAGCACGGATGCCTGGGTGAAGATCGAGACGTTTGGCTTTCCGGCGGCGCTGTTTGTCTTCCTGATGCTGCAAAGCAAGCTCTTTGAGGAGCACAGCACAGAAGGCGACAAGACCTGATCTGACCGGGTCTGCCGCGCCGCTGTCTTGCGGTGTCTGTCTCGGGTATGTGTGTTGGGGAAAGAAGCTGCCCCGATCTTAGCGATATCCAAACACGGCGGCCGCCATAAAGGGCCATCCCGGGGGCTCTCCCCCGGATCATGTAAGGGCTGGGAACACCAGCCCGTCTGCTCGCGCGGGTCCATGACGTGATCCTTGGCCCAATGAGGGGGCTGTCTTCGGATCACAATAACCCTGGTCGTTTGGGTGCAAAACGCGGGTGCCAGCCCGAACCTTGCGTGAAGCTTCGAGCGGGGGAATACCGCGCCGAGGTTAGGACGGTGTTAACCCGGCGTGCGTAGGGTCATCGCAATGCGCAACGGCTAGAGCTGCTCGACCGTGACCTTGTCGGTGTAGAACGCGATGTGGCCCTTGATCTGGGCAACGTCCTCGTTGGGCTCCTCGTAGGACCAGCCGGCATTTTCAATCGTGCCGCTTTTCCCTGCGATGGAGAAATACGTCGCCGTCCCCTTGTGCGGGCAGACGGAGGTCTTGTCGGAGGGGTCCAGAAAGCTCATCGCAATGTCTTCGCGCGGGAAGTAGATCGCGGGGGCGTGGGCTCCTTCGGCCAGCTCCAGCGCATTGGCGCTCTCGACCAGAACCGCGCCACCGGACCGGACCGACCAGGTGCCTTGCGCACGCGTGATGCGAATATGTGGGGCCATGGGATCCTCCGTTCGTGGCAAGTCGTGACATGCCCGAAGGCTAGGCCGCGCATGATGACAGACGCGTGACAATATATCTAGAGCGGGGCGGTCGCCTTGGCCAGCCAACCGCGTGTTTCACCGTCGAGCCACGGGCCAAGCCGCACCGCCACGTCCTGATGATACGAGTTCAGCCAGTGCCGCTCATCGGCCGAAAGCCGCTCGACCAGGATCAACCGGCGGTCGATGGGGGCCCAAGTCAGCGTCTCGAACATCAACATGGCGCGGTCATCGGCCCCTTTCAGCGGCGTGGCATCGCGCACCACCACGAGGTTTTCCAGCCGGATCCCGAACGCGCCTTCGCGGTAATAGCCCGGCTCGTTCGACAGGATCATGCCCGCTTGCAAGGTCACATCGCCCGCACGGCTGATGCGTTGCGGGCCTTCATGGACCGACAGAAACACGCCGACACCGTGGCCTGTGCCATGGTCATAGTCCTGCCCTGCCATCCACAAAGGTGCGCGCGCCAGCGGGTCCAGATCGCGCCCGGCAAGGCCTTTGGGCCAGCGCGCCCGGCTGATCGCGATCATGCCTTGCAGCACGCGGGTGAAAGCCTGCTGGGCTTCTAGCGATGGTTCGCCCATCGCAATGGTGCGGGTGATGTCGGTGGTGCCGTCCACATATTGCCCGCCGGAATCGACGAGCAACAGATCGTCTTTTTCCACCGCGCGGTTGGTGTCGGTCGTGACCCGGTAATGCACGATGGCGCCATGTGGTCCGGTGCCTGCGATGGTCTCGAAGCTGATATCTTCCAGATGGTTGGTCGCGCGCCGGAACCCTTCAAGGGCGGTCACAACGTCAATCTCGGTCAGAGCCGCGCCCGTCCCGGCGAGAAGCGCTGTGCGCTCTTGATCGAGCCATGCAAGGAACCGCACCATCGCTGCGCCGTCGCGCAAATGCGCTTCACGGGTGGCGTTCACCTCCGCCGGGGTTTTAACCGCTTTGGGCAGGATGCACGGGTCAGGGCCTTTGACCGCCCGGTCTGCGAGCGCATCGAACACCGCGACGGGCGCGCTGTCCGGATCGACGCGCAAGGGGCCTTCGGCGCTGCTGAGGGCATCTAGAAACGCCTCGGGGGCATGTAGGTCTAGATCGCTCCCCAGATGGCTGCGCACCCCATCGCTGAGTTTGACCGGATCGATGAACAGATCCACAGCGCCTGTGTCGTGCAAGATCGCCAGCGCATGGACGACCGGATTGCGGGGGATATCCGCGCCGCGCAGGTTCAACAGCCACGAGATCGAATCCGGCAGCGTCAGCACCGCTGCTTTATGGCCTGCTTTGCGCAGATCACGCGCGAGTTTGCTGCGCTTTTGTTCAGCAGAATACCCGGCGAGGCTTTCTGGTTGGACACGCACTGCGCCTTGGGGGGGGCTGGGCTGGTCGGCCCAGATGCGGTCGATGAGATTCTCGCAAGGCTGCAAGGTGATGCCGCTGGAGGCGAGGGCTGCCTTGAGCTTTTCGATCTCGCGCTGGGAATGGAGCCATGGGTCAAAGCCGATGATCGCGGTCTCGGGTGCGTGTTCGATCAGCCAGTCGCCGAGGCTCGTTTCCGGCCAATGGACGGGGGTGAACGCCTCAAGCGCCACCTGATCCTTGATCTGCACGCGGTAGCGCCCGTCGATGAAAACGCCCGCAACGTCTTGAAGAACCGCGCAAAATCCCGCCGAGCCGGTGAAGCCCGTGAGCCATTGCAGGCGGTCATCGCGGGGGGCGACGTATTCCCCCATATGCATGTCGGCGCGCGGGACGAGGACGCCGTGCAGGCCCTCAGCCGCAATTTCCGCGCGTAGGGCGGCGAGGCGCGGGGGGCCTTGGTCGGGGCTGGAGGTGACCTCGAAGGATTGGAACATGAGGGGGTGCTTTCGGTGCGGAGGTGGTGGGCGCATGAAAGCGGAAAACGTGAGGAGGGGCTAGGGGGCTTGGTGGCAATACCTTCTCTCAATGCTTAGCTTCCATCGTGCCAGAGGGAGGAATGACAAACGTTCGCTCATCAAGCGACGCGAAGCTGCATATGACATTGGCTACGGGAAAAACTTATTGCATGTTTCGGTTTCATATTTATCATAGCTCCAGAAATTTGGTTTCCCCGAGATTGAATTATGCAAGTTTAGAAAAGGCTAGTCTAGCATTGCAAGACCTTGTAGGAATTGTTTAGCTGAGTTGATATTTTTATCGCACTAAATGCTCTGCTAACTGCATGTCACTTTAAGCGAGTGTAACTCAAGTATAAATTGAAAGATCTGGCTTTCGTATGGGTGATTATGATACAAAGAAATGTATTGCCTGCTATAGTCAGATTAATATTGAAGCAAGCAAATGTTTGCATTGCGAGACCCATCAGAACTGGCGTCGATACGTTGGTGCATGGGGGCCGTTAGTTAGTCTATTCTTGGGGCTTGCAGCCGTAACATCTCTTGTATTGCCGCAGTTGAGTTATTTAACTCTGCCCGAAGTTGGATATTCGGTCACTAATGTGTCGGCCAGTTTTCGCAGTGTGCACGTTTTATTCAATAATAATGGGAAGCGACCATTGTTGGTAAGCCAAGTGACTGTTTACTATCCCAATGGAGCTGGCATTCTCAAGTCTGTTGATGATGATTATATCATACTTGGAAATACGGAAAGAATACTAAACCTTGAGTGGGACTTGGACTGTGAAATTTGCACGCCTAGACCAAGTGAGTCATTATCACTTATTTACAATCTCAATGATCCATTATTTGCGGATTTCGATCCATCTCAATTGAAAGATGATGACCCTTTTCCGTATTGTGGACTCGCTTTCACGGTGTATCAAGCTGGGGTTGAGACGATTGAGGCTGTACGATACGAATTTCTTGATAGAGATTCAAACGTATTGAGTTGCTCTCAAGAGTTTTACGAATTTCTGATAGGGAGAAGCGGCTATGGATAATTTCAATGGCCAAAACAGTTCAGATAGTTATTTTATTCGATATAATTGGTTTTGCGGTGTGGTAGTCAGACAATCAAAATTAATGGCCGGTGCTAGTCTTCGTGAGCAGAAATGAAGGTGCCGAATAGCAAGCTGCGGTTCAAGTTCGTTCGCGACATTTATCCTATTATTCCCTCACTCACCCCGCCCGCTTCATCCCCATCAACTTCGCCCGCCCACGCGGATCGGTGTCGAACAGCCCGGCGAGCTGCTCGGTCATAGCACCCGCCAACTGCTCCACATCCGTGATCGTCACGGCGCGGTCATAGTAGCGCGTCACGTCGTGCCCGATCCCGATGGCGATCAGCTCGACCGCGCGGCGTTTCTCGACCATGGCGATCACGTCGCGCAGGTGTTTCTCCAAGTAATTCGCGGGGTTCACCGACAGCGTGCTGTCATCCACGGGCGCCCCGTCGGAGATGACCATCAGCACCTTACGGGCCTCGGGCCGCGCCAGCATCCGGCGATGCGCCCATTCCAGCGCCTCGCCGTCGATGTTTTCTTTCAGCAGCCCCTCTTTCATCATCAGACCCAGATTGTTGCGGGTCCGGCGCATGGGCGCGTCGGCCTGTTTGTAGATGATGTGGCGCAGATCATTCAGGCGTCCGGGTTGCTGCGGACGGCCCGCTTTTAACCACTCCTCCCGGCTTTGCCCGCCCTTCCAGGCGCGGGTGGTGAAGCCGAGGATTTCAACCTTGACCGAGCAACGTTCCAGCGTCCGCGCAAGCACGTCCGCGCAAATAGCGGCAATCGAGATCGGACGCCCGCGCATGGACCCGGAATTGTCCAGCAGCAAGGTCACCACGGTATCGCGGAACTCGGTGTCTTTCTCGACCTTGAAGCTGAGCGGCGTTGTCGGGTTCGCCACCACGCGCGCAAGACGCCCCGCATCGAGGATCCCTTCCTCCTGGTCAAACGACCACGAACGGTTCTGCTGCGCCTGCAACCGCCGTTGCAGCTTGTTGGCCAGACGCGACACGGCCCCCTTGAGCGGCTCTAGCTGTTTGTCGAGATAGGCGCGCAGGCGTTCCAGCTCGGCATCCTCGGCCAGCTCTTCCGCCTTAACCTCTTCATCATACACGGTATTCCAGACCACATAGTCCGGGTCAGCCGCCGAATGGGGCGCGGGGGGCGGCGGCTCCAGCGGGGCCTCGCCTTCGGGCATGTCCTGCTCCTCGGCGTCCTCCATTTCTTCGCTATCCTCGGCGCTCAGTTCCGCCTGAGCGGCCTCGGACTGCTCGCTATCGCTTTCGTCAGAGGCGTCGTCTTGCTCGTCGCCCGCCTCCTGCTTGTCCTCGTTCTGATCGTCCTGCTGAGGTTGTTCTTCCTCCTGCTGGCTTTCATCCTCGGTCTCGTCGTCCATGTCATCGGGGTCGTCCCCGAGCTGGTCGCCATAGCCCAGATCATCGATCAACTGGCGCGCAAGTTTGGCAAATTGCGCCTGATCGGCCAGCGAGCCGTCGAGGCCTTTGAGGGTATCAAACCCTTGCCCCTCGATATGCTCACGCCACAAGTCGAGCACGTTTTGCGCGCCGTGCGGCAACTCGCGCCCGGTGGCCAAGGACCGCACCAAGTAGCCCGCCGCCACGGCCAAGGGCGCCTCGGTCTCTTTGTCGATTTGTCCGTAGCCTTTGCGCGCCGCTTCCGACCCGATCTTGGCGTCGATATTGCCCGCGGTGCCGGGCATGGTGCGTGCGCCCACGGCCTCGCAACGCGCGGTTTCCATCGCCTCGTAGAGGTCACGCGCCATCTGGCCTTGCGGCTCGTACCGCGCATGGGTGGAGGCGTCGTGGTATTTGCGGCGCAGCGCATAGGCATCTGCCGTGCCGCGCGCGAGCAGGACTTCGTCTTTTGTCATCCGGCGCGAGACCTGCGGCAAGCGAATGCCGTCCGCATTCATGCCCGGAGGGTCGACTGAGTAGGTGACGCCCACCTCGGGATCATCGGCCAGCACGCGCGTTGCCTCGGCGAGCGCCTTTTTGAACGGCTCGGACGGGTTCTCGGGGGCTTTGGTGCTCATGTCGCGGTCTCCATAAACCAGTCGGGCGCGTCGTTGCCGCCGCACAGCAGAACGCCAACGCGCTCGTCCTTTTCAGGGATATAGGCCCCCGAGGTCAGCGCGGCCAGGGCTGTTGCAGCACCGGGCTCGGTGACAAGGCGCGCGGCGTCCCAGAGGCGGCGTTGGGCGTTAAAAACATCTTCGTCGCTGACCAAAACGGCGGTGTCGATATGGGCCTTTGCGATCTGGTAGGGCAGCTGGCCCAGCGATGGCCCGCCGAGGCTGCCTGCTGCGATGCCGCTGGGTTTGACGGTGATGTCGGGGCCTTCCACGAGGGATTTGCTCAGCGTGTTGGTGTCGTGCGTTTCCACTGCCACGACCTTCGTGTGGCCCGCGCACCACGCGGTGATCCCGCCGATCAGGCCGCCCCCGCCGACGGAGACGAGGAGCGTGTCGAGGTCGAGCTGGTCTTCTATTTCCAGCGCTGCGGTGCCTTGGCCGGTCAGCGTGGGCGCGGTGTCGTAGGGGTGGACGACCATCGCGCCGGTTTTCTCAGCGTAGTCGATATAGTCCTGCATGACCTGCGCGACCGAGCCTTCGGCTACGATCACCTCGCCCCCGAAATCGCGCATCCGTTGGAGTTTGACCTCCTTGGCGATCAGTTTTGGGACGAAGATGATGGATTTGTGGCCGAGTTTGGTTGCGGCATACGCCACGCCTGCGCCGTGATTGCCGCCAGAGGCTGCGACGATCCCGGCCTCGGGGACCTCGCGGCTGAGCATATTGTTGAGCGCGCCGCGCAGTTTGAAGCTGCCGGTGATCTGGGTGTGTTCGAGCTTGAACGCGACGGGGAACGGGAGGCCAAGCGCGTTTTCCTCGACCGTCAGAACGGGCGTGCGCCGGATATGGGGGGCGATGCGGGCATGGGCCTCGGCGATATCGGCGCGGGTGGGGATGGTGTGGGTCATGGGGGCAAATTGGGCTGGGAAGAGGGGGAAGTCTAGGGGTTAACCAAAAGCGTTTCGCGAACAACCTGCCCTACAGCATGTTCGCGAAACGCCCACGACATAGAGGCGTTGCGGGCGCTTCGCCTTAAGTGAGTTCCTCAAGTTTAAGGCGAAACGCTCTAGTCTCAAGGTTCGTTTGCAATGAAGGTGCGAGATGACTACTTATGGAGGGAGGAGGCAGCCATGGCCGACGATACCGAGAACCACACAATCAAGCTGCTGCAGGAGATGCGGCGCGAGATTAATGACAGTTTTCAAAGCGTGAATGAGCGTTTCGACGAAGTTGATCTGCGCATCGACGGGCTGACCTATATCGTCACGATGCTTGCGGGCAATATGGGTGGGCATACTGAGCGGCTGGATGCGCTCGAAGCTCAGGTGAAGGCGCTTAGCAAGACAGACTAGGCCGCGACCTCGGCCAGCGTGACCTCGTCCGCGGCCAGTTTCGCCAACACATCCACATGCACATCTAGCGCGTCAATCACCCGGTAGCCGGGGTCTTGGCCGTGGAACGCGAGACCCAGATCGGTGCCGGCGAGCACGATGGCCTCGGCCCCTTGATCCTCGACCATACGAGCGCCAGCCTCGAAGAACAGGGCGCGTTGGGCGTCAGTGCAGACCCCGGACACGGCGGTGTCGGTGTAGGTTTTCCCTATTTCGGCGAGGTTGGCCTCGGGCACCACGGCCTCGGTTTGCGCGAGCGCGCCGTAAAGCTTGGTTTCCATCACCCGCACCGTGCCCAGGAGGCCGACTTTCTTAAGGCCTTGGGACGCGAAATAGGCATCAAGCGGTGCAATGGCGCTGATCAAGGGCAGGTTCGCGCGCGCGCGTGTCTCGGCAAAGCAAAAGTGCCCCCCGATAGAGGTGATCGCAGCGCAATCGCACCCCGCGGCCTTGAGACGGTCAATCAGATCCGCATAGATCGCGGCCTGCGCGTTGACATGGCCTTCCACATTATTGCGCACAAGATCAGAGGCTTGCGCCTGCACGAGGGTCATCTCCAGCGGCACGCCGCGCGTGCGCATCTGGGCCACGAGGGCTTCGTAATAGACCAGCGTCGCAGCTGGGCCGATGCCGCCGATCAGACCGATATGCATCAGCCGCCCCTAGCCGATCGACGCGCTGACCGCGCTCTCGGGCAGTTCCTCGTCAAAGCAGCGCTGGTAGAATTCGGCCACGGTTTGGCGCTCCAGCTCGTCGCATTTGTTGAGGAAGGTCAGGCGGAACGCGTAGCCGATATTGCGGAAAATCTCGGCGTTCTGGGCCCACGCAATCACGGTACGCGGCGACATCACGGTGGACAGATCGCCCGACATGAACGCGCGGCGCGTCAGGTCGGCGACGGTGACCATCTGGCTGACTTGGCGGCGACCTTGCTCGGTATTGTAGTTCGGGTTCTTGGCCAGCACGATGTTGGTCTCGGCGTCGTGAGACAGGTAATTCAGCGTCGCAACAAGGCTCCAACGGTCCATCTGACCTTGGTTAATCTGCTGCGTGCCGTGGTAAAGACCCGTCGTATCGCCGAGGCCAACCGTGTTGGCGGTCGCGAAGATGCGGAAATAGGGGTGCGGCTCGATCACCTCGTTTTGGTCCAGAAGGGTCAGCTTGCCGTCGGTTTCCAGCACGCGCTGGATCACGAACATCACGTCGGCGCGGCCCGCGTCATACTCGTCAAAGACGATGGCGGTCGGGTTACGCAAGGCCCATGGCAGGATGCCTTCGTGGAATTCCGTGACCTGCACGCCGTCTTTCAGCTTGATCGCGTCCTTGCCGATCAGGTCGATGCGCGAGATGTGGCTGTCGAGGTTCACACGCACGGCGGGCCAGTTCAGGCGCGCGGCGACCTGTTCGATATGGGTCGACTTGCCCGTGCCGTGATAGCCTTGGACCATGACGCGGCGGTTGCGGTCAAAGCCTGCAAGGATCGCCAGCGTTGTGTCGGGGTCGAATTTGTAGGTCGGATCGAGGGTCGGCACCCGGTCGCTGCCTTCTGCGAACCCGTGCACGGTCATATCCGTGTCGATCCCGAAGGTGTCGCGGACCGAGATCACCTCGGTTGGTTTGGTGCCAATATCCATGCTCGATCCCGTCCTTATCTTGCGTATCCGGCCCCGCGCGGAGGCTCCGGTCGGGATGCAACATATTGCGGGAAGGGGCAAGGGGAAGGCCCGCGCCGAAGACGCAGGTTCAGTTTTTTCGCGTGGCTTGGATGGCTTGGCCCGCCGCCACACCGCTGGCCCAGGCCCAATGAAAGTTGTAGCCGCCGAGCCAGCCGGTCACATCGACCACCTCGCCAATGAAGTAGAGGCCCTTTTGTTGGCGGCTTTCCAACGTCTTGGCGTGGATCTGATCGGTATCAACCCCGCCGAGGGTGACTTCGGCCTTGCGATACCCTTCGCTGCCGGTGGGCGTCAGGGTCCAGTGGGTCAGGGCATTGTTAAGATGGGCGATTTTGGCGTCTGACTGATCGGCCAGATTGCCTTTGAGGCCAGCCGCGGCGACCCGCTCAGCCGCGAGACGCTTGGGCATATGCGCGGCGAGCGCCGTGCCCACATCCTTGCGGCCTGCGCGGGCGCGCTCGGATCTGAGCGCCGCACCCAGATCTTCGCCGGGCATCAGGCAGACCTCGATCTCGTCGCCCTCGGCCCAGTAGCTGCTGACTTGCAGGATCGAGGGGCCTGAGAGGCCGCGATGGGTGAACAGAAGCCCCTCCTCGAACGCGGTGCCGTTGCACGAAATGCGGGCGGGCAGGGACAGGCCCGAAAGCTCGGAAAAGCTGCCCTGGAAGGTGAGCGGCACGAGGGCGGGGCGCGTGTCGACGATGTCGTGGCCGAACTGGCGCGCGACGCGGTAGCCGAAATCCGTGGCCCCGATCTTGGGGATCGACTTGCCGCCCGTGGCCACGACCAGTGCGTCGGTGGTTAAGGTTAACGGCTTTCCGGCCCGGGTGAGGCGCAGGGTGAAGTGGGTGCCGTCATGGCTGATCTCGTCCACGGACGTGTTCAGCCAGACGGAGGTGCCCGCCTTCGCGACCTCGTCCAGCAGCATGTCGATGATCTGCTGGGCACTGTCATCGCAAAAGAGCTGACCCAGGGTTTTCTCGTGCCATGCGATCTTGTGGCGATCCACGAGGTCAATGAAATCCCACTGCGTATACCGGCTGAGCGCGGATTTGGCGAAATGCGGGTTCTGGCTGAGAAACGCGTGGGGGCCGGAATGCAGGTTAATGAAATTGCAGCGCCCGCCGCCCGAGATACGGATCTTCTCGCCGGGTGTCTTGGCGTGATCGAGCACCACAGCACCGGGGCCTGCATGTGCGCCGCACATCAAACCAGCCGCCCCCGCCCCGAGGATCACGCAGTGCAAATGGAGCGCCACGCTCATTGCTGCGCCAAACGGGCGAGTAGGATTTCCGCCAAAAGCGTGTGACCTGCAAGGTTCGGATGCACTGCGCCATACTGGTTTTTCTGCGTCAGGTAGCTATCGTTGCCCGTGCGGATCGCGCGGCCCGAGGGCGTGAACGCATATGGCTGCCAGCCCGAGGCTGACCAGCGTTGGACCGGGCTGCCATGGGACGGCAGGTTCAGCCGATCCCCTTCCCACCAGCCGCGCCCGACAAAGGCATCTCGGCCTGCGCAGGCGAAGGTCAGCCCCTCGTCCAGCGCCACATTGGTCAAGGCGATGCGCAAGTCTTCGATCTGGCGCAGCAGATTCACGGCCTCGTTCGGGCGCAGATTAAAGGCCCAGTTGGCGGTGATCTCCAGCGGGTCACGGGCGCTGAACGCGGCCCAAGGGCTGAGCGGATCAAGGCCCGCCGGGCTACCATGAACGAGCTCGGGCTGGATCAGAAGGCGCGTGCAGGCGGGATCGCGGACCACGCGGGGGGCGGGTAGGGCGGCTTCGCCCGCGCCCAAGGTCTGCTCGGCGGCCAGTTCGGCCTCAGCCCCCGGTTGCGCGCGGTTCGGCAAGCTCGGTGGCAGGCGGATGCCACGCCGCAAGGGATCGGGGTATTGCACGACCGCGATGTCAGAGGCCGACACCTCAAGATAGGCGCGCAAAACATTGACGAGCAGCGCATAGCGCGCCTGAAACCCGTCCCGTGCGCCCGGTTCACCGATCAAGCTGCCGGTGTGGTAGCCATTGATCCGGTCGCGCGCCTCGCAATGGGACGAGACCGCGAGCGTGGGATCGCCGTAGCGATATTTCGGATCAGGGCACAGGTCGGGCAGCACGAGGCGGTTCAGAAGTGCGAGCGTGTCCGTGACGGGCACCAGGAAGTACTGTGCCAGATCGCCGAAGCCGATGTCATTGCCGCCGATGGACAGGAACACGAGATCGGGCGCGCGCAACTGCCCCGGTGGGCAATCGAGCATCCCACTGCGCGGCTCCGGGCCGCGGGTGGCGTCACGCTGCGCGCGGGTGGACACGTCAAACGGATCAAGCAGCCGCAGAAGGGCACCGTTACGGCGCGCAAAGCGGGCGATGTCGGCTTCGGTGGCAACCGAGGGCGACAGCGGTCCGTAGTCGAGGCCGAGCGGTGTGCGGCACAGCGCGTGTTGCGCGGCGTTGATCTGCGAGAAGCGGTTCAGGTCCTCGGTGGTGCCCGGCCCATTCTGGGGAGCGAGAATACCGTTGAAGATCTCGGCCCCGGTGCAGGCGAGATGGACAAACGTGACCAGCTTATGCGGATCTGCCGACGCACGCTGCAGGGCTGCAAGGCTTTGATAGGAATAGAAACTGCGGTGGCAGCGGTCATCGACCCAGCGCGGGGATTGATCGACGCCGATCTCGCGCACGAGCCATCGGGTGTCGCCTTGATCGGGGGTGAACCATGGCTCCCATGTGGTGGGCTGATCCGGGTTGCCCTCGCCCGAGCCATAGCTGTCGCCGAGGCCAAGGATGACCTCGTGCTTGGGCTTGATAAGCGTCGTGACGGAGGCCGCACTCGCACCCAGACGCAAGGTCACAGGCAGGCCCGCTTGCGGAATGCTGACGGCGGTGGCCTCGGCACAGTTCGGGGCAAGGATGCGCGTCTCGCCGGCCTTCCAGCGGCAGGGGCCGGGATGGGGATAGCTGAGCGTGATATTGATGCGTGCGCTGGGGTCAGCCTCGTTCGTGATCCACCTCAGGACCGGGGCGGTCGGCAGTTGGGTGGCGCTGTCCCACGGGGTTTGCGTGCCCGCGCGCAAGGCAGGCGCGTAGGGCGACACGAAGCCATCGCCGTCGCGGGCCCAGAGGCGGGCATGCCAAGCTGGGGGGGGCTCAGATGGGGCGAAGGCGAAGGTTTGGAAGGTGGCTGAGGGGTCGCTTAGGGCTTCAAATGGGGAAAAGCGGTTGGGAATTTCCCAGGCAATCAAGGCCGGGTCCGCAAGCACGAAATCCTGTGCGCCCGGCTGCAGGCTCGGCTGGCTCTGCGCTGAGACCGCTGCGGCCCAGAGCGCAGACCCCGCGCACACCAAGCCCCAGCGCAGGCCCCTAGTCCCGAAAATTGCGGCTTTCCTTGATCTGATCCCAAGCCCAGACGACCTCCTGCAAGCGTTCCTCGTCGGAGCGGTCGCCGCCATTCATATCAGGGTGCAGGATCTTGATCAGGGCTTTGTATTGCTTGCGAATTTCGGGCTTGGTCCAATTGTCTTTGGCCTCCAAAACCTCAATCGCGCGCCGCTCGCTGGGGGGCAGTTTGCGGGTGCTGCCGCCTGAGCTTTTGCCCGGGTTGCGCGTGGCATTCACGCCGAGCACTTCATGGGCGTCATTGATGCCAAGGCGGGCCCAGGCGCGCTCTTCCGTGGATTTTTTGAACGGCTTTGTCGGGCGACCGCCGACTTTGTCGTCCTCGGCCATGCGGTTGAGTTCTTCTTCGGTCTGGCCGTTGAAGAAATTCCATTTCAAATTGTATTCGCGCACGTGGTCCATGCAGAACCACAGGTAGTCATCCAGCACATCCGGCGCGCGCGGGGCGCGGTATTTGCCCGGTTGCTCGCAGCCATCATGCTCGCAGACGCGGGTCGAGGTCTCGGACGCGCCGGACATTCCGCGCCGCCCACGGGTGCGCTTCTTCTTGTCCTTGGCCGCACTGATGTCGAAGCCAAAGGGGTCGGATCGATTTGCCATGCCTGTTGTCCTTTCCGACTCGGAAGGGGCAGTTTAAGGCTAAATCAGCCGAGAAAAAGAGGAAGGTGCAGAAAAATGGGTGTTGTGAGCGAGATCGAGCAAAAGTTAACGGATCGCTTTGCGCCCACGCGCCTCGTTGTCGAGGATGAAAGCGACCAGCATGCGGGTCATGCGGGCAATCCGGGCGGTGGCGAGAGCCATTTTCGCGTGGAGATTGAAGCGGCGGAGTTTGGGCCGATGTCGCGGATTGCGCGGCACCGGGCTGTGCATGATGCGTTGGGCAAAGAGCTTGTAGGCCGCATTCATGCGCTGGCGTTGCACATCAACGGCTAAGCTGCTGGTATTGTAGCGGTTTTACTCGGCTGCGATATCTGTGTAAGTCGTGGTGCCCGCGCGGCTGGCATCCTTGCGCGCGCGCAGCACGCCCAGCAACCCTGCGTTTTGGGTCGGGGCCGGGATGGCGAGGATCTCGGCATCTGTGGTGACGGGGCGCGGTGCGGAAGCGACCATGGCCATGATGTCGGTTTGCGCGCGGCGGAACACCAACAGGTTTTGGTAAATGGTGACCTTGGAGGTCAGGCCGGAGCGTTCTTCGCAAGGCAGCGTGTCCGAGCGCACATATTCCCAACCGTCAGCGCCCATCTCGTTCATTAAGTGGCTCATCTGATTGGCAAATTTCGCTTCGGTTCCCTTAACGCCCTTTTCTGAGCGGCCCTTTTTGGGGGCTGGAACGACCTTGTATTCATACTGCATATCTTAACGCACCCTGTCGGTTTTATGAACCATCCACATGTTGAGAATAGACAATACTATCGCGCAAGTCCAAGAATTTATGCAATTTTTAGAGTTGTTGTGGATATGGCAACAGAGTTTTCCACATGCGAAACGGGGCGCTAGATGTAGGGGCGGTCTGTGCGTCAGTCTCAATATGTGGAGTGCCGAAGCTGCGCCGCCTAAAAGGGGCCGCAACCCGATGTTGACAGTTTGTGAACCTGCCGGAGGGGTATGTTGACAGATTGTGAACCCAGTTCACACATTTTGGGACGGCTTAAAGGGCGGGGAAAGCGGCCTCGAGCGCCTGCGCAAAGGTTAACAGATGGGCTGCGATGACTGTCAGCGCAGCCTCCCCGAACCAGACGACGAGTGTGATGCCAAGCGCGAGGCTGGCGAGGGTTGCGACCACCACCAGCCAGCCGAGGGTGCCGAGCAGCACGCTGTTGATCATCCCGCCTGCGCCGCCGGGGCCTGACCGCGCGATCAGAAGGTCCCAGGTCTTCAGGGGCACGAAGGTCAGCCATGACAGACCGCCCAAGGCGAAATGGACGAGCGTGGGCAGCAAGGTGGAGGCGACCATGATGACGACCCACAGGTGATCGCCGGGGGTTTGCAGGATCGCAATGACGTCGATGAATGTCTCGCCGCGCGCGTGGTTGATCAGGGTCAGGACGGTGACAAGGGTCGCGCCGAGGGCGGCGAAGAGGGCGAAAGCGAAGGCGAAATCGAGCGCGCCATAGAAAAGCGGGCGCAGGCCGCGCGGGGTCCAGAGCGGGCCTTGGGCGTTGGCCCCGGCGGTGTAGCCTTGGCGCAGCAGGGTGAGGGTGACGCCGTAGGACAGATAGTCGAACAGGACGTTGGTGGCGGACAGCAGGACGAGGCCAAATATCCAAGTTGCCGCGTCATCGTCCAAACCTGCGGACAAGGCGAGGCTGCCGGCGATGAAGGTGGTAAAGATCAAGGCGAGATGTGCGGCAAGACCACGACCCTGTCGGGTTTGCCATGCGACTGCGCCTGCGACTGCGCCTGCGACTGCGCCTGCGACTACGACTGCGCCTGCGCCTGCGACTGCGCCTGCGACTGCGACTGCGACTGAGACTGCGCCTGCGCCTGCGCCTGCGACTGCGAATGCGACTGCGCCTGCGAATGCGCCTGCGCCTGCGACTGCGACTGCGACTGCGCCTGCGCCTGCGAATGCGCCTGCGAATGCGCCTGCGACTGCGACTGTGAGCACCCCATAAAATAGGAGGTCTTGCATCGCATTCAGTCGCTCCAAAAGCTTTTCAACGACACCTTTTGGAGCGGCTGACGCGGGGAAATACGATAGGACCAACAGTGCAATTGCGCATAACAGCGCAATTCGCACCCATTGCGGGCCTTCGTCCGGCAAGAATGGAAAGCCGCCCAGATCGACCGCGCCGCCCCAGATCGCCCATTGGGTAAAGGCAATCAGCAGCGGATAGGCGATGGCCAAGCGCATGGCGAGGTTGAGCACGGGCCAAGAGAAGGGGCGCTTCATGAGGGTTGCGCGCTCGGCCTTGGTGGCGGGGCGGGGGGTGAAATACCACTCGTGCAGGAACCAGAGGCGGGTTTTTTCGGGGGCTGGCAGGTCTTCTGCTGACGGGGGCACCAGATGATGGGGCAGGGCCATGAGCAGCCGCCCGAGTGCGCGGCGCAGGGTGTTTTGGAGCGCTTCGATCCGGCTGAGGAGCCACGGTTTTTCGCGCTCGGTCAAGCGGCCCGCGAGGAGGATCATTGCCAGCCAGAGGATGCCGAGGAGGGCTGCCCAGAGGGGGGCGTTGTCATAGAGCCAGATTGTAAAGTCGCTCATGGGCCGCCCTCGGGGTTAGGCGGCGACGGTAGGCGAGGCAGGGCGGTGGGGCAAGTCTTGGCGGTGGTTTTTGGGGTGGCGATGGCGGGGAGACCCCCCGTCCGACGGGTGCGCGTCTTGGCTATTCGGCGGGCTCGTCTTTTTGGCGCATGCGGTCGATCTTGCGGCTCTCGTTGCGGAAATAGAGAACACCGAGCCCGGCGATGGCGAGGGCTGCGAAGGGAAACCAGATTTCAAACGTCATGTCATTTGTCCTCTTTCATATAACCCAAAAGATAGTGGGCGAGGGCGTGAAAAGCCAGCCCTGCGACGCTCCAGAGCCATGCGGAGGGTCCGATTAGGGTGATTGCCTCGGTCGCTGGGCGCAAGATTGCGAAACCGATCAGGCCCAGGCCGAGCGCATTCAGGAAGCCCGCGAAGAGTTTTAGGCGTTCATTGTGGATCGTGATCGTATTCGATGGAGCCATACCCGGGACGATGCCCCGAGCTTGGTTGCCAAAGCGTTAACGGGGCGGTGCGGGGTGGGCGAGATCACCCACCCTACGGGTGTTGCTGGGTTAGGCGGGGAGGCCCCCGCCCTACGTTTCGGCGAGCTTTTGGGCCACGATCTCGTTGACTGCTTTCGGGTTTGCCTTGCCCCCGGTTGCCTTCATCACTTGGCCCACGAACCAGCCTGCAAGCTTGGGGTTTTGTTTGGCCTTCTCGACCTGCGCGGGGTTGGCCGCGATGATCTCGTCGACCGCGGCCTCGATGGCGCCCGTATCGGTGACCTGTTTCATCCCGCGTGCTTCGACGATGGCCTCGGGGTCGCCGCCTTCGGTATAGACGATCTCGAACAGGTCCTTGGCGATCTTGCCGGAGATGGTCTCAGCCGAGATCAGCGCCACGATCCCGCCCAGTTGCGCGGGCGACACGGGGCTGTCCTCGATCCCTTTGTCGTCTTTCTTGAGGCGACCGAACAGCTCGTTGATCACCCAGTTGGCCGCCAGCTTGCCATCGCGCCCTTGGGCTGCGGCCTCGAAGAACGCGGCATCGGCGGTGTCGGCGGTCAGCACGCTGGCATCGTAGTCCGACAGGCCGAACTCGGTCATGAAGCGGGTTTTCTTGGCGTCTGGGAGCTCGGGCAGGGCCTTGGCCAGATCGTCGACGAAGCTTTGCTCGATCTCCAAAGGCAGCAGGTCGGGATCGGGGAAGTAGCGGTAGTCGTGGGCTTCCTCCTTGGAGCGCATCGAGCGGGTCTCGTTGCGGTCGGGATCGTAGAGGCGGGTTTCCTGGGTGACGCTGCCCCCGTCTTCGAGGATGGCGATTTGGCGCTTGGCCTCGATCTCGATCGCGGCCTGGATGAAGCGCATCGAGTTCATGTTCTTGATCTCGCAGCGGGTGCCGAGATGGCTGAAATCCTGGCTCGCCTGGTATTTTTCGTAATCCCCGGGACGGCAGACCGACACGTTCACATCGGCGCGCAGGTTGCCGTTTTGCATGTTGCCGTCGCAGGTGCCCAAGTAACGCATGATCTGGCGCAGCTTGACGACGTAGGCGGCGGCTTCCTCGGGCCCGCGGATGTCGGGGCGGCTGACGATCTCCATCAGCGCGACCCCGGTGCGGTTGAGGTCGACGAAGGACATGTTGGGGTCCATGTCGTGGATGCTTTTGCCGGCGTCTTGTTCGAGGTGAATACGCTCGATCCGCACGGTTCTTGCTGTGCCATCGCCAAGCTCGACCAGCACTTCGCCTTCGCCCACGATGGGGTGGTAAAGCTGGCTGATCTGGTAGCCTTGGGGCAGGTCGGGGTAGAAGTAGTTCTTGCGGTCAAACGCACTGCGCAGGTTGATCTCGGCCCTCAGGCCAAGGCCGGTGCGCACGGCTTGGGCCACGCATTCCTCGTTAATCACCGGCAGCATTCCGGGCATGCCTGCATCTACGAAGGCGACGTTGGAATTGGGCTCGGCCCCGAACAGGGTTGAGGCACCCGAGAACAGTTTCGCGCGGGTCGAGACTTGGGCGTGGACCTCTAGCCCGATCACCAGCTCCCAATCGCCGGTCGCCCCGTTGATCAGTTTGGGGGCGGGGGTGGGATAGGTCAGATCGAGCATGGCGGTGGCCTCCGGCGGAATGTGGTCGATGCGTTCTAGGAGAGGCTTTGGGGCGTGGCAAGCGTTGCGCCTGTTTTGAGTATTTAAGGAACCCTGAAGGGAAAGGTCTTGCACCCCGCGCGGGCCTTTGCAGGATGGGGGCGTGGGAGGATGTGTTGAGTGGGTTTGCGCAAGCGCATAGCGGGCGGTGTTTGGCGGGCGTTTGCGCCGGTTCTTGCGGCGGCTTTGGTGCTTGTCCCGCTGGCATGGGTCGTCGAGAAGCGCGCGCTGGAGCGCCAGAGCCGCGATGTGATTGCCGCCGCGCAGTCGATCTGGGACGGGCTGGCCACCGGCGATGTGATTGCGGTGTTTGGCGCGGATGCTGAGTTACCCCCTTCGCAAAGGGCCGAGCCGATGCGCAATGCCACGTGCCGGGACGAAGATTTGGGCGAGATTTCGGATGGAATTACGGGCAATGCGGTGTTGTGCCTGACCCAGGATGGGCGCGGGCGGCGCTACTTTGCCGTGGGGCTGGCCTGGGATGATGTCGCGCCAGTGCGCCATTGGTTGCAGGGGATTCTGGGCGATCATTTTGAGGCTTTGCAGGCGCGCTTGGCGGTGCCGCGACAGGGCGTGCTGCTTTATGAAGAGTTCTGGCCCTAGGGTCAGGACCCATTCATCTTGCCCCCTCGGTTTGACAGATTTTTTGTCTGACAAGGAATGAGCGCGCAGGAATAGTGGTTCTATTTCAAGCGATTATTCTGAAGTCAGGCGGAAAATCCGTCAAATCCGACCCTCTCGCGCAAGGTCATACACTGCCGGGCGACGGGACGCCAAATCCGCTTCATCTCAGCGGCTTGGCCGATTTGAAAAGGGAACCACCCTTACCTTCATCGACCAAGTATGGGCTGCGCCCGTTCCGGCGAGGCATCGTCATCGACGATGCCTGTTTCGCCTGCACCCCCTGAGATTTCGCGGATTTTGCGCCGAGGGGGCAGGGTTAATGGGTCCTGGCCCTAGGCCAGCTCTCGGCGGGGTTTTGCCGGATTGGGGCTTCGGCTCGTCGGCTGACTTGCCAAGGCGCGCGCTTGGGCGCATGTGCCCGCCAGTTTTGATCCCGGAGTTTTAAGTATGGTTGTTGGTGTTTCGAAGGCGGCCCGGCGGGTTGTGGCCCCGCTTGTGTTGGTCGGTGTTCTTGCTGGGTGCGCGGGGGCGGTGTCGTCGCGCGATGCGGCATCCGAGGGCCCTGCGATGCGGTGGGACCATGTGGATGACGGGGCACTTTGGACGCAAGCGACCTTGGAGGCTTTGGACACCCATGGTGCGGCATTGCTCGACATCGTGCCGGGGGATATTGCCACGTGGTGCCCGGACTATCCTGAGAGTGATCCTGAAGAGCGCGCGTTGTTCTGGACCGGCATGATCTCGGCGCTGGCCAAGCATGAGAGCACCTGGAACGAGGAGGCCGTCGGCGGCGGGGGCTTGTGGTTTGGCTTGGTGCAGATCGCGCCTGCGACTGCGCGGGGGTATAAGTGCGAGGTGGGCAGTGGGGCTGCGTTGAAGGACGGCGTGGCGAACTTGCGCTGCGGCGTGCGGATCATGGCGCATACGGTGGCGCGGGACGGTGTCGTGAGCGCGGGAATGCGCGGCGTGGCGGCTGACTGGGGGCCGTTTCACTCGCGTGCCAAGCGGACGGATATGATCGAATGGGTGTCGCAGCAGAGCTATTGTGCTGTGCCCGAGCGCGGTGGGCTGTTCGGGATCTTATAAGCGCTTTTTCAAGGGTCAGAACTGCCAGCCTCCGAACGCGAGATGCGTGGGCTGCGTTTGATCATCGGGCACGTCGAGCCTGATAGTGCGGGTGTGCAGCACCCCTGTTCCGGGCAGCGTGTAGCGCAGACGTGTGGCATCCGGCAGACGGGTTTGTTCGCGCCGCTTTTGCGCCTCGGCGACGAGGGGGTGGTCTTGCGGTGTGCGGTAGGTCTGATCGAGCGCCGCGATGGTCCGGGCGGTGTCTTCGCTGGTCAGGCTCAGCTCGGCGCTGATGCTGAGGTCTTGAAATCCCTCGCAGGAGAAGGCCTCAATTTGCGCTGATGCGAGCGAGACCTCGGGCAGCTCTGCTTGCAGCAGCGCGCGCTGGTCGGCGGCTTTGACTGTGCAACTGGCAAGCGTTGTGGCGGTGATCGCGAGGCCGATCATGATGGTGATCGCGAGGGCTGTGAGGCCTGCGAGGACCAAGAGGATACGTTTGATTGGGTGCGCCATGCGGGCAGCTTATCGCGCGGTTTGCGCCTGTCTAGTACACCGCGAAAGGCAGGCCGTGGGCTTTGGCGGCGCGCTCTAGCACTTCGACCTTTGGCAGGTGGAGCAGGGTCAGGGCCTCGCGCTGGCCGTTTGTCAGCACCACTTGCAGGAAGCCGGGTTTGCCCGCCCCCTCGCTGAAATGCTCCAGCGAGTAGATGTCGTCATGGGCGAAGTGCTGGGCCTTGCGGCGCCCTTGCCGGGTGGTCAGGCCGGATTGGTCGATTTTCAGCCGCGTCACGGGGCTGCGCAGCAGGTGAATGGCGGTGATCAGCGCAACGCCCCCCCAGCTTGCGGCCACCCACCATGGACCAAGCCCGTGGACCCCCGCAGCCAGCAGGCAGATCAGGATCGCGAGCGCGCCCCAAGCGGCAGAGTTGCGCGCAACGCGGGTATATTTGAACGGACGGACGGTCATGGTGGCAGCCTGACATGTGCGTTTGAGATGCGCTTAAGGTGGCCTTGGAGTGTGGCGGAAATTAGGAGGGTTTTGGGGCCGCGCGCGGCGTTTGTTGGCGGATTGAGGCGGTGGGTTTTGGTGTTGGGGAGAGGGCTGATTTTGGGGGGTCCCTAATAATGTTAGGGAAGGGGCTAGATTTGGTGGCTGTTTTTAGGCAGCGCTACTGCATCGTGTGGTTTGGCGCGGTTTTCTCTAATATTGTTAGGCGTGTTAAGGTTCTGGAAAGGTTTGGCGGATGATTTCGAGGGCTTGAAGTCCGCGCCTTGGGGCGTGTTCCCGCCTAGCCCGCGAAGGCAAACAGGATGCGGTCGATGCGGATCTCGCGTGTCTCGAGTGCTGTCTCAAACGCCTGCATCGGCGGTACGCAGGGCGGTGGAATGCGCAGTTTGGTGCCATCGGTCAGGCGCATCGTCACCCGCCATGAGAAATCGAGGCGACGGTTAAGCCGGATCACTTCGATGCGGTTGATCGGCACCCGATCCAGATCGCGCCCGATGCCATAGATCAGGTGGCTGTCGGTCAGCTCAAGATGTGCAGTGTCGTTTTTCATCAGATCCCACGCCACAAGGCTGGGTGGGATGATGAACAGCGCGAGCAGGATCCAATGCGCCTGGATCGCCCCCAAGGCGAACCACACGAGGATTGAGAGACCAAGCGCGATGTAAGCTCCCCGCGTGCGAGCCGAGCGGCTGTGGGTGAGGGGGTTGTGCGTGCTCATGCGCCGCGCATCCGGCTGGCCATCTCCGTGAGGTCCCGGCTGAGATTTGGCGTCGCGAGCATGCGGTCCAGCTGGGCCGTCATCAGCTGCTGGCGGTCCGCATCGTAGCGGCGCCATGTCTCGAACGCGGTGGACATGCGCGCGGCGGTTTGAGGGTTGAGGGGGTCGAGCTTCAGCAGCCAATCGGCCAGAAGTGCGTAGCCCGCCCCGGACGGATCGTGGAACCCGGCGGGGCTTTGTATGAGTGCACCGAGCACGCTGCGGAACCGGTTGGGGTTCTTCCAGTCGAAATCTGCGTGCTGGGTGAGGGTTTGCGTGGCCTGAACCGCCTCGGTGGGCTTGGCGCGCAGGATTTGCAGCATGAACCATTTGTCCATCACCAATGGGTCGGCCTGCCAGCGCTCGTAGAAGGCTGCGACCTGATCGTTGCCTTCGCCGATAGAGATCAGCGTCCCGAGGGCGGCGAGGCTTTCGGTCATATTGTTCGCGCTCTCGAACAGGGCTTTAGCGCGTGCACCTTTGTCGCGCTTGGTCAGGTAGCCGAGGGCGGCGGCGCGCAGGCTGCGTTTTCCGGCGGCCCCAGCATCGGGGCTGTAGGGGCCGGGGGTGGTATAGGTGTCGTAGAGCGTTGTGAGCTCGGCTTCGAGCGCCTTGGCGATGTCGTCTGCGAGGGCCTCGCGCGCGGCGTGGATCGCGGAGGGGTCGGGCACATGGCCGCTCTCGTGCAGGGTTGCGGCCAGATCATCCTCGCTGGGCAGCCCGAGGGCGAGGGCGCGGAAGGCGGGATCTAGCCTCTCGTCGGTGACAACGGCGCGCAGCCCCTCCAGCAGGGCTGGAGGCGTTAGCGCGCTTTTGGTCAGCGTGTCGAGCAGGGCCTCTTTGGCGAGCGCGCGCCCGGCTTCCCAGCGGTTGAACGGGTCGGTGTCATGGGCGAGCAGGATTGCGCGGGTCGCGGCGTCTGTCTCACGGTCGAGCAGGATGGGGGCGGAGAAGCCGCGGTTGAGGGACGCGATGGGTTTGGCGGTGAGGCCGTCGATCTTGATGGATTGGGTGGTTTGCGTGATCTCAACGACTTGGGTCGGATGCGTCTCGGTTCCGTCTTGGGCCAGCAGGCCGAAGGCCAGCGGGATCACCTGCGGGCTGTCCTCGGGGGCTTTGGGATTGCTCTGGGTGAAGGTCAGGGTGAGGGTGCCGTCCTCATAGGTCTCGTCCACCGAGACGCGCGGCGTGCCGGGTTGGGTGTACCAGCGCTTGAACTGGGCCAGATCGCGCCCGGTCGTGTCCTCGAACACCTGCAACCATTGCTCGATGGTGCAGGCTTGGCCGTCGTGGCGCGCGAAGTAGAGATCGCAGCCTTTGCGGTAGGCCTCCGCGCCGATGAGGGTGCGGAGCATGCCGATGACCTCGGCGCCTTTTTCGTAGACGGTTGCGGTGTAGAAATTGTTGATCTCGACATACTCGGCGGGGCGGACCGGGTGGGCGAGCGGGCCAGCATCTTCGCGGAATTGCCGCGCGCGCAGTTGCAATACGTCCTCGATGCGTTGGACCGCGTGGGAGCGTTCGTCGCCTGAGAATTGCTGGTCGCGGTAGACGGTCAGGCCTTCCTTGAGGCACAGCTGGAACCAGTCGCGACAGGTGATGCGGTTGCCGGTCCAGTTGTGGAAATACTCGTGCGCGATGATGCCCTCGATGAGCGCAAAATCGCGGTCGGTGGCGGTCTCAGGGGACGCGAGCACGTATTTGGAGTTGAAGATGTTCAGCCCTTTATTCTCCATCGCGCCCATGTTGAAGTCGTCCACAGCGACGATCTGGAACAGGTTGAGATCGTACTCGCGCCCGTACTCCGTCTCGTCCCAGCGCATCGAGCGTTTGAGCGCATCCATGGCGTAGGCGCATTTGTCCTGATCGCCGGGGCGGACCCAGATTTTCAGCGCGACGTCGCGGCCTGACTGGGTCGTGAACTCGTCGTCAAAGGAGACCAGATCGCCCGCGACGAGCGCGAACAGATAGGCGGGCTTGGGCCACGGGTCGTGCCATTCGGCGAAACCGGGGCCCGACGCGGTGAGGTTGCCGTTCGACAGCAGGACGGGCGGGGTGCCGTTGATCCAGACGGTGAACGGGGCCATCACGTCGGGGCGGTCGGGGTAGTAGGTAATCTTGCGGAAACCCTCGGCCTCGCACTGGGTGCAGAACATGCCTTTGCTCATATAGAGGCCTTCTAGGGCGGTGTTGGCTTGCGGATTTATCTCGACCTCGGCTTCCCAGAGGAAGGTCTCGGCGGTGGTGTCGAGGGTGAGGCCGGTTGTGGTGATCTCGGGCGTGACGGGTTGGCCGTCGATTTTGGCGCTGATCAGGGTGAGCATCTCGCCGTCGAGGGTCAGGGGGCCGGGGTTGTTTGGGTTGGCCCGGAACTGGATTTTGGAGGTGACGCGGGTGGCATCAGCGGAGAGGTCAAAGGTAAGGTGGACATGCTCGACCCAGTGATGCGGCTCGGCATACTCGGTCAGCTGGATGGCTTGGGGGGTGGCGTCGCGCATGGTGTGGTCTCCGGTGTTGGGGAGACACTTTAGCGGTCTTGCCCGTGGGGACCATGGGATTTGAGTATTTTTGGCAAGAAAAAGGGTTGGGCGATTGCTTTGTGTTCGAGGCGAGAACAATATGGGAACATATCGAATCGGAGGGTGAGATGAGTGATGCGGGCCTGCGCCACATAATGGCGACGCATATCCTGAATTTTGAGGCGCGCCGGGACCGGGCGGGGCGGCTGTGTGCGGATCGCGCGGGCGGGCTGCCGGGGCTGTCGGGGGCGGCGGCGAAGCGGGTTGTGGCGCTGTTGGAGGCTGGGGATTTTGGGCGCGCAGAGGCGGCGGCTGTGGCGGCTGTTGCGCGGTATACGGATAAGGTCTCGGGGGTCGCAAGCGATCCGGGCGTGGAGTTTGTTTTGCGCGATATTTGCTGGCAGGCCGGGCCGAAGGGCGCGAACGAGGCGGTGCAGAAGGCGCTGGGCCTCGACGTGACCGGGGTGCTCGACGAGGCGGCGCGCGGCGAGGTGCGCTTGGCCGAGCGGCGCGCGCATGGGCTGGTGAAGGCGCTCGAGAAGTCGCGCGGGATTGGGCTGGTCAGTGACGGCGATTGGAAGAGGTGGGGGGCGGTGAGCCGGATTGCGTTTTCGTTGTCGCCGAGGCGGTATGTGGGGGATGGGTTGAAGGTCGCTTGAAAGGCGGCCTTCAAACCGTCTCGGTGCGATGAGCGTCTTTGCACTGCAAAGGCGCGGTCGCACACGGGACTTATGGCTTTCGACGCTAGCCATTCACCCGATCTTAAGTAACGCTGGTGCAAAAGGAGACCCACCCATGAAACTGACCCTGCACCATATCAACCTGACCACCGAAAATGTGCCGCGCATGGATGCGTTCTATAAAGACGTGCTGGGCCTATCGGATCAGGTTCCGGGCCTGCCGACGCTGGATAAGACCAAGGGCTACGATGGCGATGTGGCCTTTGTCAGTGACGGGGCGGTGCAGCACCACTTGGCGCAGAAGGATCTGGGCGTTGGGTTCAAGACCGGCTCGGTGATCAATCCTCTGGAGAAGGGGCATATCGCGTATCGCACCGATGATCTTGAGGCGTTCAAGGCGCATCTGGATGCGCAGGGCGTGAAGTATTCGGACTGGGGCAACACGGCTGTGGCGGGCTGGAGCCAGATTTTCTTCTATGATCCCGAGGGAAATGTCATCGAGGTGCATCAAGTGGATGAATAGCGTTTGATGCTGACATAATGCTGTCAGGAGGGGTGTCGTAAGCAGGCTTCATCGATACAGTCTTCACATGGAGAGAGACAATGACTGAAGCACCACAACCCACTGTCGTTTGGGCAGAAATCCCCGTCACGGACCTCGACGCGGCCACCACATTCTACGGCGCCGTGCTGAGCGCCACCCTGACACAGGAGATGCAGGGCCCGAACCTCGTGACAGGATTGCCGGGCGGTGGGACCTCTGGCGGGCACCTCTATGTCGGCACACCTGCCGCGCGCGGCACCGGGCCGAGCGTGCATTTGGGCGTGCCAGACGCGCTCGAGGCCGCGATGGAGCGGGCGCAGGCGGCAGGGGCCGAGGTGATCAGCCCGCCGATCCCGATGCCGTTCGGGCGGTTTGCGTATATTATCGACCCCGATGGCAACTCAATCGGGCTGTTTGAGCCTGCAAAAGCGGCCTAGGCGGCACGTCACGGGCGCGGCCTTTTGCGGGGCCGCGCCTCCCTCAAGCAAGGGATGCAGCAGATGACGCAAGACACGCTGATCTTCACGCCGGGTGCGACCTCGGCCACGGGGCTGGCGGGGTTGCGCTCGGTGCTGAAAGATCCGCTGTCGGGCTGGCCTGCCTCGCTGTTTGAAGGCGAGCCGCTCGATTTTAAGCTGGGGCCTATTCGCAGCCTCGACACACCAAGGCCTGAGGATGCGGCGACGGTTTTGCTCGACGAGCGGGACGCCTTTCGGCGCTCGCCGATGGTGCGGCTGATGCTCGCGCGCGCGATGGGCGACGGGTTGATCATTGCCGATGGCGAGAGTTGGCGGATGCAACGCAGCATTGCCGCCCCGGTGTTTCGCCATAGCGCGCTGGAAGAACTGGTGCCGACCTTTGACCGGGCCGGGGCGCGGTTGGTCAAGGCGCTCGGCGCGGGCGGCGATCTGGCGGTGCTGGGGCCGCTGACCGACGCGACACTCGACATCATTATCGAGAGCCTCTTTGGCGATGTGGAGCTCGACCGGGCGGCGGTCTCGCGCGATGTGGCGCATTTCCTGAATGTGGGTGGAGCGCCGCATCTGTTTGACCTGCTGGGCGTGCCGATCTGGGTGCCGCGTCCGGGGCGCGCCTCGGCCAATGCGGCGGCGCGGCGGCTGCGGGAGGTGTCGGCGCAGGTGCTTGCGATGAAGCGGAATGTGGGCGGCGGGGCGATGACGGATCACTTGCTGTCCGCGACCGATCCTGAGACCGGGCAGGGCCTGAGCGAGCGTCAGATTGTCGATGCGATCATCACCTTTGTGGGGGCGGGGCATGAGACGACGTCTGTGGCGCTGAGCTGGACGTTGTGGTTGCTGGCATCGCGGCCCGAGGTGCAGGAGGCGTTGCGGGCTGAGGGGGCCGCGATCTCCGGCCCGTTGGAGGCGCGCGATATCGAGGTGCTGGCGCTGCACACGCGGGTCATCCAAGAGGCGATGCGGCTCTATCCGCCGGTGATCTCGGTGCTGCGGCAGGCCTCGCGCGCGGTGGATGTGGGCGGACATCCCTTGCGCAAGGGCGATTTCGTGAACCTGATCACCATCGCTCTGCACCGCAACCCGGACCATTGGCCGGACCCGCACCGTTTCGATCCGGACCGTTTCCTGCCCGCGGCTGTCAAGGCGCGGCACCGCTTTGCCTACCTGCCGTTTGGAGGCGGGGCGACGATGTGCATTGGCTGGAAACTGGCGCTGATGGAGGCCTCGGTTTTGCTGCACCATCTCGTCCAAAGCTTTGAGATCGCGAAGATCCCCGGCGCGCCGCCCCCCTATCCGAATGTGCGCATCACCATGCGGCCTGACAACGATATGGCGCTGCGCCTGACGCCTCGGAGGGCTGTCTGATGCGCCGCGCCGATCGTTTGTTTCAGATCGTGCAGCACTTGCGCGGGGGGCGCCTGCTGACCGCGCAGACCCTCGCCGAACGGTTGGAGGTCAGCGTCCGCACGATCTACCGCGACATTGCTGACTTGCAAGGCTCGGGCGTCCCGGTCGAGGGCGAAGCGGGCGTGGGTTATGTCATGGCCTCGGGCTACGAGATGCCGCCCTTGATGTTCACGCGCGACGAGGTGGCCGCGCTCGTGGTGGGGGCTCGGCTGGCGCGCGCGTTTGGCGGGGCGAGCACGGCGCGGGCGGCGGAGGAGGCGCTGGTGAAGATCGAGGCGGTGTTGCCGGAGGAGCTGCAGTCGCGCGCGGGGATGGTGGCGGTGCATGCGATGTCGGCTGACATCTCGGCCGAGTTGCGCGCGCGGATTGACGCGCTGGAGCATGCCGCCGAGCACCGCACCCGGATCTCGATGGCGTATCGCGACGAGAACGGGGCGGAGACGCGCCGCGCGATCCGGCCCCTTGGCCTGTGGTTCTGGGGCAAGGTCTGGACGCTGGTGGCGTGGTGCGAGCTGCGTGAGGATTTTCGGATGTTTCGCGTCGATCGCATGGCCGATTGGGCCGAGGCGGGGACATTTCGGGCCGAGCGGGACAAGAGTTTGCAGGCGTTTTATCGGCGTCAGGAACGGACGGGGCGGGAGGATAAGCGCCCTCGACCTGAGCAGTTGAAGGGCTAGCTCGCGACAGATGGTGACATGCGTTTGGTTTAAGCGAGATTTGCGGGTGAGTGATCATCCGGCTTTGGTGCGGGCGGCGGGGATCGGCGCGCCTGTGCTGGCGTTGTACATAGTAGAGCCGGAGTATTGGCAGCTGAGCGATACCAGCGGGCGGCAGTGGGACTTTACGCGCGAATCTGTACTGGGGCTGCGTGAGGATTTGGCGGCGCTGGGCGTGGCGCTGGTCGTGCGGGTTGGCGATGTGGTGGAGGTGCTGGAGGGGTTGCGGGTCTCGCAGGATGTCTCGCGGGTCATCAGCCATGAGGAGACCGGGAATGCATGGACCTTTGCGCGCGATCGTCGCGTGGGCGCGTGGGCGCGCGCGCAGGGTGTGGCGTGGGATGAGGTGCCTCAATGCGGTGTGGTCCGGCGGTTGCGCGGGCGTGATGGGTGGGCGCGGCAGCGCGATGGGTTTGTGGGGCAGGCGCAGGTGGATGTGCCGCGTGGGCTGCGCGGGGTCTCGGCGGCGAGTGATCCGTTGCCGAGTGCACTCGATCTGGGGATGCGCTGCGATCCCTGTCCCGGGCGCCAGATTGGCGGGCGCGGGCGGGGCCTGTCGGCACTCGGCGGGTTCCTCAGCCACCGGGGGCGGGACTATCGCAAAGCGATGTCCTCGCCTTTGACCGCGCCTGAGGCGTGCTCGCGGATATCCCCATATGTGGCGCTCGGCGCGATTTCGGTGCGCGAGGCGGCGCAGGCCGGGGCCGCGCGCAAGGCGGAAGGCGAGTACGGCTGGGCGCAACCGATGAAAAGCTTCGAGGCGCGGCTGGCATGGCGCGATCACTTCATTCAGAAGCTGGAAGACGAGCCGGGGCTAGAGCATCGCTGCCTGCACCGCGCCTATGAGGGGATGCGTCCGCCCGGCGATCCCTCGGGGCATTTGGCGGCCTGGGCGCGCGGGCAGACCGGGGTGCCGTTTGTCGATGCCTGCATGCGCGCGCTGATCCATACCGGCTGGATGACGTTTCGGATGCGCGCGATGGTGGTCTCGTTTGCGAGCTATCATCTGTGGCTCGATTGGCGCGAGACGGGGCCTGTGCTGGCGCGGCTGTTCACCGATTACGAGCCGGGCATTCACTGGAGCCAGATGCAGATGCAATCGGGCACGACGGGCATCAACACGGTGCGGATGTATAATCCGGTCAAGCAGGGGCTGACGCATGATCCCTCGGGCGTGTTCGTGCGCGAATGGGTGCCGGAGCTGGCCGAAGTGCCCGATCATGCGCTGCATGAGCCGTGGAAATGGGACGGGGCGGGGCGTGTGCTGGGGCGGGTCTATCCGATGCCGCGCGTGGATTTGGTGAGCGCTGGGCGGGCTGCGCGGGAGGCTGTTTGGGGGGTGCGGGCGGAGGCGGGGTTTCGGCGGGAGGCGGCTGCTGTTGTCACAAAGCATGCCAGCCGGAAGGACGCGAAGGGTCGGTTTGTGAATGATCGGGTGCGTAGGCCGCGGGCGGCGAAGGCTGATCCGGGGCAGATGAGTTTCGATCTGTAATGGCGAAGATGCGTAAGAAAGCCGATTTGCCAACCAAGACCTGCGCGACCTGCGGGCTGCCATTTGCGTGGCGCAAGAAATGGGCGAAGGTGTGGGATGAGGTGAAGTATTGCTCCGATAGGTGCCGACGAGAGAAATCGAGAGGCGCTTAACCTTATCTCAAACCTTGGGCGGTTAGCGTCGCGCCATGGCATTTTTACTCTTCTACCCCGATAGCGCGTTTCGGCGCGGATTGCCCGACGAGGCAGGATCCAACGCGGATGCAAGCGACACAGTGCGGCTGATGCTCAATGTGGGGGCCGAGCCGATCCGGATCGAGGTGTCCGACGATGAAGGCGGGCTCGACGAGATCGACGGCGGGCAAGTCCTGGCCTCGGACGTGAGCATCGGCGGGGTGGACTACGCGGCCGGAACGCCAGTGCATGCGGCCTATGATCTGATCAACTCGGCGTCGGGGCACAAAGTGACCTCGCTGCATTTTGGCGGGGACGGCTACCAGCAAGGGGCGGTCGACGGGGTCGTGTCGTCCGAGCCGCTGGAGGTGGGTCCGCGCTATGCGTTCGACATCAACCGCACCTCGTATCAGCAGGGCAATTGCTACAGTGATTATGTGGCCTGTTTTGTGGCGGGCACCTTGATCGACACCGCTGCAGGTCCCCGTGCGGTTGAGGAGTTGCGCGAGGGGGATTTGCTGCTGACCCGGGACGGTGGGGCGGCTCCGCTGCGCTGGATCGGGTCGCGGCGGGTGCTGGGGCAGGGCGCGTTTGCGCCGATTGCGTTTGCACGCGGTATTCTGGGCAATGAGCGGGCCTTTCGCCTGTCGCCCTTGCACCGGGTGGTGCGGCGTGATGCGTGCTTGCCGCTTTTGTTTGGCGCGCCGGAGGTGTTGGTCGCAGCAAAGCACCTGGTCAATGGCGAGACGGTGCGCGTGATGCCTTGCGGGCAGGTCACCTATTGGCACCTGTTGCTGGATGGTCACCAGATCATCCGGGCCGAAGGGGCCGAGGTCGAGACCCTGCGTGCCGGACCCGTTGCGGCTGCCGGATTTGGACCGGTCGTTGAGGCGGAGCTGTCGGCACGGTTCGGTGCGCGCTTTGGATCAGAGGCCCCGCGCGAGGCCCCCGCCTTGCCCTGCCTGAGCAAGGCCGAAGCGGCCCTGTTGCCCGCTTTGCACCGGGGGCGGCGGGCGCGGATGCAGGCTTGGGCGGCGGCGGCCTAGCGGGTGCGTTTGCTGGGGGGGCTAGCTTGGGGACTGGCAGGGGCGACAGAGCCCACGCGCGCGGTGTTGCCCGCAAAAACATACATCTGAAATGTTGCCTATAGGAAACTTCCGTTCTACATCCGAACATCAGACAAAAGCATACGACAGTATACCAGAGTGGGGATGTGGGAATGACCGACCGGATCAACAAAGCGGGTTTGCAGGTTTCACCGGACTTGGTGCGCTTTATCGAAGAGGCGGCTTTGCCCGGTCTCGACATGCCCAAGGCGGCGTTTTGGGCGGGCCTCGCGCGGGTCGTGGCCGAGATCCAACCGCGTATTGATGCGGCCCTGACCGAGCGGGCCAGCTTGCAGCGCCAGATCGACGACTGGCATATCGTGCATCGCGGTCAGCCGCATGATGCCGCGGCCTATGAAGCGTTCCTGCGCGACATCGGCTATCTGGTGGCTGAGGGGCCTGCCTTCGCGCTCGAGACCGAGAATGTGGACCCTGAGATCGCGCAGATCGCCGGCCCGCAGCTGGTGGTGCCGGTGATGAATGCGCGCTTTGCGCTCAACGCCGCGAATGCGCGCTGGGGCAGCTTGTATGACGCGATCTATGGCACCGATGTGCTGGGCGACCTTCCGCAGGGCAAGGGCTATGTGCCTGCGCGCGGTGCGCGGGTTGTGGCCCGGGCCAAGGCGTTTCTGGACGAGGCTGTGCCGCTGGATCATGGCAGTTGGGCCGATATCAGCAAGCTGGGCCTGGCCGGAACTGAGCTGGCCATGGCGAATGCAGAATTTGCCGTGACCCTTGCCGATCCCTCGCAATTCAAGGGCCATGCGCGCAACGGCGATGTGCTGCGGTTGCTGTTTGAAAACAACGGGCTGAAGATCGAGATTGTCATCGACCCCGCGCATCTGATCGGACGCGATGATCCGGCCTGGATCGCCGATGTGCGGCTGGAATCCGCGCTTTCGGCGATTATGGATTGCGAAGACAGTGTTGCCGCCGTCGATGCCGAGGACAAGGTCGTGGCTTATGCCAATTGGCTGGGTCTGATGAAAGGTGATCTGGAAGAGACGCTGACCAAGAACGGCCAGACCATCACCCGCCGCCTGAGCGAGGATGCCAGCTTTACCACGCCTGATGGGTCCAGCTTGCAGGTCAAAACCCGCGCTTTGATGCTGGTGCGCAATGTGGGTCATCTGATGACCACGCCTGCGGTGCTGACCGAGGCGGGGGCAGAGATCAGCGAGGGGATCCTCGATGCTTTGGTCACGGTGCTGGCGGCGATGCATGACCGCGCGCGGGGGGCGAACTCGGCCACTGGCAGCGTCTATGTGGTCAAGCCGAAGATGCACGGGCCGGCGGAAGTGGCGATCTCGAACGATCTGTTCTCGCTGGTCGAGGCCGTGCTGGGCCTGCCGCAATACACCGTCAAGCTGGGCATCATGGACGAAGAGCGCCGCACAAGCGCCAACCTCGCCGAGTGTATCCGCGAGGCCAAGCACCGCGTGGCGTTCATCAATACCGGGTTCCTCGACCGGACGGGCGACGAGATCCATACCTCCATGGAGGCAGGCCCGATGTTGCCCAAAGGCGAGATGAAATCGCAGCCTTGGATCAGCGCTTATGAGGATCGCAATGTCGATATCGGGCTGGCCTGCGGGCTGGTCGGTAAAGCGCAGATCGGCAAGGGCATGTGGGCGATGCCCGATGCGATGGCGCAGATGCTGGAGGCCAAGATTGGCCATCCGATGGCAGGGGCCAATTGCGCATGGGTGCCCTCGCCAACGGCGGCGACGTTGCATGCCACGCATTACCATCAGGTCAATGTGCAGGCTCGACAGGCAGAGCTGGCCGCCGCAGGTCCGCGCGGCACGCTGGCCGATTTGCTGACGATCCCGGTGATGGACGGGCGCGCTTTGTCCCAAGCCGAGATTGAGGCCGAGATTGATAACTCGGCACAAGGGATCCTTGGATATGTGGTGCGCTGGGTTGATGCCGGGATTGGGTGCTCGAAGGTGCCGGACATCCATGACGTGGCCCTGATGGAAGACCGCGCGACCTGTCGGATTTCCAGCCAGGCCCTGGCAAACTGGCTGCATCACGGGGTGATTGACGAAGCGCAGGTCGAGGCATCGCTGCGCAAAATGGCCGCGAAGGTCGATGCGCAAAATGCGGGCGACCCAAGCTACATCCCCATGGCCCCGCGCTTTAACGGACCCGCCTTCCTGGCTGCGCGCGCGTTGGTTCTGGAAGGGCGCACGCAGCCATCGGGCTATACCGAGCCGCTGCTTCATGCGTATCGTGCTGAGGTGAAACTCGGATTACAGATGGAGCCCGCAGAATGAGCGCGATCAGCACCGCACAAACACGCCAGATCATCGACGCGACCTTGGCTAAGGGCGCGGAGATGGGGTTGAAGCCTTTGTCTGTGGTCGTGCTCGACGCAGGCGGGCATCCGCTGGGCTTTCTGCGCGAAGATGGTGCGGCCCCCGGACGGTTCGAGATTGCACGCGGCAAAGCCTATGGCGCGGTGATGCTGGGCATGGGCGGGCGCGCGCAGATGGCGCGGGCCGAAGCGCAGGCCTATTTCATGGCAGCGGTGAACGGGGCGTATGGCGGCAAGGTTATTCCTGTGCCGGGCGGTCTGTTGGTGCGGGACGCCGGGGGCGATGTGATCGGGGCGGTTGGCGTGACCGGCGATACCTCGGACAACGATGCCGAGGCGGGGCTGGCCGGGATCGCGGCGGCAGGATTGGTCGGAGAGGCTTGAGGGGAGGCCCAAGATTTTTCGGACGAAAAATCTTGGGCCTCATGCCTAATCATTAGGCATGCGCGCAATCGCAGGGCGTCATGTGCGCTGGCATAGCTTTTCGTGTGCGACGGAGTGTCGTATGACATTCGGATCAGCTGCGAGAGGACCCCTCCATGACCCGGCCCGTTATCGGCATTATCGGCAATAGCCACATGATCAACGAGACCTATCAGGTCTACGGCGCAGGCGGCATGACCGTGCAAGCGGTTTCGGAGGTTTGCAATGGGCTGCCCCTGATGGTGCCGACTGACCCAAGTGTGCTGTGCATGGACCGATTGACCGAGACCTGCGATGGCTTCATCTTCACCGGCGGGCGTCCCAACGTGCATCCGGAAGAATACGGGGCAGCACCCACCGAGGCGCATGGCGCGTTTGATCGGGATCGCGACCGCGTTGCGCTCGATCTGATCCGCAAATGCGTGGCGCGGGGCCAGCCTGTCTTTGGGATTTGCCGGGGGTTTCAGGAGGTGGCGGTGGCATTCGGCTCGTCCCTGCATCCCGAAATCCGCGATCTGCCGGGGCGCGACAATCACCGGATGCCGCCCGATGGAACGCTCGAAGAAAAGTTCGCGCTGCGACATGTGGTGTCTGTCTCGGATAGCGGTCCCTTCGCGCAGGTTTTCGGCGCGACCGAGGTGCTGACCAACACGCTGCACGGACAAGGCATTGACGTGGCCGGCCCGCGCGTGGTGATCGACGGCTATGCGCCCGATGGCACGCCCGAGGCGATCTATATCGAGGGCGCACCCGGCTTCACGCTGTCGGTGCAGTGGCATCCCGAGTGGAATGCGGCGAACGATCCGGTGTCGCGCCCGCTGTTCGAGGCGTTTGGCGATGCGTGTCGCGATTGGGCGACGGGCAAGTCCGCGCCGGTGCTCAAGACGGCTTGAGCCTGATGTCTGGCCCGCGTATTGCATATGTATGCAAGTGGAGGAGATGTGAGGCATGAAACGCTCTGAGATCAACGAGATTATGGCCGAGGCGGATACGTTCATCCGCTCGTTCGGCTATGTGCTGCCGCCTTTTGCCTATTGGACGCCCGACGAGATGAAAGCGCGCCGTGCCGAGATTGACGGCGTTGTCGATGCGATGCTGGGCTGGGACATCACCGATTACGGCCAGGGCAAATTCGACGATCTGGGGCTGTTCCTGTTCACCGTGCGCAATGGGCGGCAGGAGGATCTGACCAAAGGCGGGGGCATGTGCTACGCTGAGAAGATCATGATTTCACGGCACAATCAGATCAGCCCGATGCACCGCCATTGGCTGAAGGCCGAGGATATCATCAACCGGGGCGGTGCGACCTTGGCGATTGAGCTTTATGGGGCGGCTGAGGATGGGTCCTTTGACGAGACCGCAGGCGGGGTGGTGTTCTGCGACGGGATCCGCCGCGAATTTGGCCCCGGTGAGGTTTTGCGCTTTGCGCCGGGCGAAAGCGTGACCCTGATGCCCGGCGATTGGCACGCGTTCTGGGGCGAGGGCGGGGATGTGCTGATCGGTGAGGTCTCGACCGTGAATGACGATGCCAAGGACAACTGGTTCCGCGACCCGATTGGGCGGTTTGCGGAAGTGGAGGAGGATGTCGCGCCGATGCATCTGTTGGCGAGCGATTATGCGCGGGTGCTTTGAGTATTTGGGGAACCCTGAAGACTAGGGGCGTGTGAAGCTCAGGCGGAAGACCGGCAGATGTTGGTCGAACCGCTCGACCGTTTCCTCGGGCGCGTCTTGCCAGCCTTGTTTCAACAGGAACCGGCGGGAGTAGTGGCTGGCTTGGACGTCGAACTCTTTGACGCGGGCTAGATCGGGGTCGGCCATGATCGTGTCGTAGAGCGCCTTTGCCACCCCGCGCCCCATTTGCGCCGGGGCCACATAGGCGAAATCGAGGTGGCCCGCGTGGGTCATGGCGAAAAAGCCCAGAAGGATGCCGTCATCTTCGGCCACGTATGTCACCGCGTCGCCGAGGCGATCTTGCCAGCCGGGATAGGCCGTATCATTGGGCGCCCATGCGGCGCGCTGGGCTTGCGTGTAGAACTTTGCAGCCCCCTCGCGCACGGCAGCGAGGTAGATGGCGTAGACCGGGTCGAGGTCCTCGGGGCGGTAGCGGCGGATGGTGTAGCTCATGGCATGGGGCTTGCCATGGGCTGGACGGGAGGCGCAAGCGGTGGCATGCCTCTCGCCATGAACCTTAGCCCAAAACAAATGCTCGATATGCCGCCGAACTGGCTGCTGGCTTGCCTGATCCTCGCATGGGCGCAGGTGCAGGTCTTGCCGGGATTGCCACCGCTGGAGATATCCGGCTGGAGCTTCGTCGCCGTCGGCGTGGCCTTCATGGTGCTGGCGTTCCGCGCCTTTCGCCAAGCCCGCACCACCGTCGTGCCGCACCAAGCCCCGGCGCGCTTGATCACGCATGGGGTGTTTGCCCACTCGCGCAACCCGATCTATTTTGCCGATATGATGATCCTCGCGGGTCTTTCGTTCGTCTGGGGCTCGTGGCTGGGGCTGATTCTGCTGCCCGCCTTGGGCTTTGTGCTGACAAAGCGGTTCATCGAGCCCGAAGAAGCGCGCTTAAAGGCCACGTTTGGCGCTAACTATGAGGATTGGGCGTCACGCACGCGCCGTTGGCTGTAACACGGCCTTCCAGTTTTCGACAAAAGCCGCTAGGGGACGCAACAATATGTCGCGTGAGAGCGGTCTCTGGCCGCGTATGCCCTAGATGAACCCAAACGGGACCCGTCTGCGGGCGAAGATAATATGAAGGGGACAAGACGTTGAAAATTGGCGCTCCTAAGGAAGTGTTTGAAGGCGAAGCGCGGGTTGCGATGACGCCCGACAGCGCGGTTGCTTTGCAAAAGCTTGGGTATGAATGTGCAATCGAGGCTGGGGCAGGTGCGCTCGCGGGCTTCTCGGATGCCGCTTACGAGGCGGTTGGCGTGCAGGTCTACAAGACCCCGGCCCCGCTGTGGAAGGCCTGCGATGTGATCGCGAAGGTCCGTCCCCCGACCGACACCGAAGCCAAGCGTCTGACCAAGGGTAAGACCTTGATCTCATTCTTCTATCCGGGCGCGAATGAAGAGTTGATGGAGCTGACCAAATCCAAGGGCGCGAATGTGATCGCGATGGATATGGTGCCGCGTATCAGTCGCGCGCAGAAGATGGATGCGTTGTCGTCGATGGCCAATATCGCGGGCTACCGCGCGGTGATCGAGGCCGGTAACAACTTTGGCCGCTTCTTCACCGGTCAGGTGACCGCTGCCGGTAAGGTGCCGCCTGCAAAGGTGCTCGTCGTGGGTGCTGGCGTTGCGGGTCTTGCCGCCATCGGCACGGCGACCTCGCTGGGCGCGATCACTTATGCGTTCGATGTGCGTCCCGAAGTGGCTGAGCAGATCGAGTCAATGGGTGCCGAGTTTGTCTTCCTTGAGTTCGACGATAGCGAATTGCCTGACGGAGCCGAGACCGGCGGCTATGCCCCGCCGTCCTCGCCGGAGTTTCAGGCCAAGCAGCTTGCGAAATTCCGCGAGATTGCCGCCGACATCGATATCGTGATCACCACCGCGCTGATCCCGAACCGTGCAGCGCCGATCCTGTGGACCAAGGATATGGTCGAGATGATGAAGCCGGGCTCGGTCGTGGTGGACCTTGCGGCTGAGAAGGGCGGCAATTGCGAGCTGACCAAGATGGACGAGAAGGTTGTCAGCGACAACGGCGTGACCATCATCGGCTACACTGACTTCCCAAGCCGGATGGCGGCACAAAGCTCGACCCTCTATTCCACGAACATCCGCCACATGATGACGGATCTGACGCCTGAGAAGGACGGTCAGGTCAATCACAACATGGAAGATGACGTCATTCGCGGGGCCACGGTCACGTTTGAGGGCGACATTACCTTCCCGCCGCCACCGCCAAAAGTGGCCGCGATTGCGGTGCAGAAAAAAGAGAAGATCAAGGAGCTGACCCCGGAAGAGGTCCGCGCGGGCGAGGTTGCGGCCTTCAAGGCGCAGACCAAGCAACAAGTGACCCTGCTGGGTGTGGGCGCGGCCCTCGTTCTGGCGGTGGGCTTGATTGCGCCGGCCAGCTTCATGCAGCACTTCATCGTGTTCATCTTGTCGGTGTTCATCGGCTTCCAAGTGATCTGGAACGTCGCGCACTCGCTGCACACGCCTTTGATGGCGGTGACCAACGCGATCTCCAGCATCGTGATCCTTGGTGCGTTGATCCAGATCGGGTCGTCGTCCTTCTTGATCACGCTTCTGGCGGCGGTCGGTATTTTCATGGCCTCGATCAATATCTTCGGTGGCTTCCTCGTGACACGGCGCATGCTCGCCATGTTCCAGAAATCTTAAGGAGACGAGGGTAATGGACTTCGGATTTACGATTGCGGCCTATGCGGTCGCGGCAGTTCTCTTCATCCTGTCGCTGGGCGGTCTGAGCGGGCAAGAAAGCGCCAAGCGCGCGGTGTGGTATGGCATTGTCGGGATGGCGATTGCCGTGCTGGCAACCTTGATCGGACCCGGCCAGGGCCTGTGGGGGGCGTCGATCATCCTGATCGCTTTGGGCGCGGCCGTGGGCTACCAACTGGCGACCAAAGTGCAGATGACGCAGATGCCGGAGCTGGTGGCGATCATGCACTCGCTCGTCGGATTGGCCGCTGTGTTTGTGGGCTTTAACGCCGACATCATGATCAACACCATGTCGGCGCTCTTTGTCGAAAACGGTCAGGTCCTCGGGGCTGTGGGCGCGGATGGCTATACTGCCGTGGGCCTGCCGAAAGAGATCACCGATGGGTTGTCCTCGTTTGGGCAGCTGATCGCCAAGAAAAGCGGTGTCGAGATTGGCATTCTGCGGGTTGAGTTGGTCCTCGGCATCTGGATCGGTGCGGTGACCTTCACAGGCTCCGTCATCGCCTATGGCAAGCTGGCTGGCAAAGTGGACTCGGGTGCGAACCAATTGCCCGGCGGCCATATGCTGAACGCCGGGGCTGCGGTTCTGTCGCTGGTCTTTGCCGCGATGTATCTGGGCGGCTCGGGCAGCTGGACGCTGGTGATGCTGACGCTTCTGGCGCTGTTTATCGGCTACCATCTGATCCAGGGGATCGGCGGCGCGGATATGCCAGTGGTTGTGTCGATGCTGAACTCCTACTCAGGCTGGGCAGCGGCGGCGATTGGCTTCTCGCTGGGCAACGATCTGTTGATCGTGGTGGGCGCGCTGGTCGGCTCGTCGGGTGCGATCCTCAGCTACATCATGTGTAAGGCGATGAACCGCTCGTTTGTGAGCGTTATCCTCGGGGGCTTCGGTGGGGCTGCCAAGGGCGACCAAATGGCCGTCGAGGGCGAGCAGGTTGCCATCGACAGCGACGGTGTGGCGACGGCATTGAACGAGGCCGACAGTGTGATCATTATTCCGGGCTACGGGATGGCGGTCGCTCAGGCGCAGCAAAGCGTGTCCGAGCTGGTCCGCAAGCTGCGCGCCAAGGGCAAAACCGTGCGCTTCGCGATCCACCCTGTTGCGGGTCGTTTGCCGGGGCATATGAACGTGCTGCTGGCTGAGGCGAAGGTGCCCTACGACATCGTCATGGAAATGGACGAGATCAACGAGGACTTCCCCGATACGGACGTCGCCATCGTGATCGGGTCCAATGACATCGTGAACCCTGCCGCACAGGATGATCCGAACTCGCCCATCGCGGGGATGCCGGTTCTGGAGTGCTGGAAGGCGAAACAGGTGTTTGTCTCCAAGCGCGGACAGGGCACGGGCTATTCGGGGATCGAGAACCCGCTGTTCTATAAAGAGAACACGCGGATGTTCTATGGGGACGCGAAGAAGTCGCTGGATGAGTTGTTGCCGAAGATCGACTGATCTTGTCAGCACCTGGATTGGAAAGGGCGTCCTGTTTGGGCGCCCTTTTTCTTTGAGTATTTTTAGAACCCTGAAAGAGCGCGGTCTGCGTCAGAGACCTGCGTTGCGCAGAAGGGCTGTCATGCTGATGACCCGCCGCGCCAGCACCCGCGCGGTGTAGTTGTGCAAGTGGCTCGCAAGGTTGGGATGGCTGCGGCCCAGTTGCGTAACATTGATCCGCAGCAACTCGACCGGGGTTTCGGCCACGATATCGGCGGTGCGATTGACGCCCGCGTAATGGGCCAGCTCGCCGATCATCGCGCCGGGTTGGAACTGGGCCACCCGCAGATGGGTGCCGTCCGGACGTGTGATATCAGCGCGCGCCACGCCCGATTGCAGCAAATAAAGATCGCGGTCCTGAGAGCCTGCGCGGATGAACGCGGTTTCGGCGGGAACCGAAAGCTGGGCGACGGCAGTGCTGGTGGTGACGAGTTTGGTCAACTCGGCGATCAGGGGGTTGGGTTCTTCCTGGGTCGCATCTTCGAGGGGCACGGCATGGCTTAGGAGGTGCTCTTCCATGCCCTGTAAAGCGGCATCAAAGCTGCGCGCGAAATGCGGGACTGCGCCTGCATCGCAGGCATGGCGCAGTTGCGCGGCACGGCCCGCGTCCATGCTCGACAGGGTCAGGGAGACCTCGGCCATCTGCGCATCCGTGGCAATGCGGGCCAGCGTTTGGAGTGCGGAGATATCGGTGCCTTGGGCTTGGGCAAAGTCGATGAGGATGCCGTCGGGACGCGGATCGGCGGCCAGTTCGGCCTTGATGCGCGCGCGCAGGGCATGGGCCGTCCCAAAGAACAGATAGCCCGACAATTGCACGACGATTTGTCCGCTGCCATGTGCGGCCAGGTAGCTGAGATCGCGCACCGGGCGCTCCACCCGGCTGCGCTGCATCGCGAGCGTGCTGCGCGCCCGCACGATGTCGATGCGCGCATAGGTGACGAGGAACAAGGCGATGGCCGCCACGAGACCCGCGAGCAGCGACCACAGGAACCCGGCGGTCGCTGCGATGAGCACGATGCCTGCGATGACCGCGTAATCTGCGGCTGAGATTTTGCCCCAGGTATCTTTGAGCCATGTCAGCAGCAGATCAAAGCCGAGGAAGGCAACAACGGCCGCGAAGACCCCGATGGGCAGCCAACTGACAGCCGTGGCCCCGAACAAAAGCGCCGCCGTGCAGAACGCAGCCCCAAACAGCGATGGCCAGCGCCAGCCGAGTTGGAGTTTCTTGGCCAACATCGGCTCAACCAGTGACTGAAACCCCGGCATCCCCCCCAAAAGACCTGCCCCCAGATTGGCCCAACCGGTTGCGCGCAGATCGCTGTCGGTGTCCAGATCCCGCTCGATGATCTTCTCAAGCCCGGTGATGTTGAGGACGGTGCCGAGCACGGTCAGCAGCATTACCGCGAAGATCAGGGGGGCTTGTGCTGCAATCAGGCCCCAATCGGCGCGCTGCACGACTGCAGGATCGATCTTTTGCAGGAAGCTGCCCTCTTCGAACGGGCCGAGCAGAAGACCAAGCTCCATCGCGCGCGCCAGAGGGATGCCGAGGATCGCAAGAACGATGTAGAAGCCTGCAAACAGCGCCACAAGCGCGCCTGGCACCAAAAGGTCATGCGCAAATCGTCGGGTGATCAGTGCAAGGGCGAAGCCAAGCGCCGCCCAAGGGGCCCAATAGGGCAGCCGCTCAGGCGTCAAAAGCGTGTGCAGGGTGGTCAGTGAAATATTCTCGCCCACGGTCATCGAGATCCCACCGAGCACAAGCAGGTAGCCCGTCGCCGCAAGAAACCCGGCGATGACTTGGAAGGGCACGTAACGCACGATGGAACCGAGCCTGAGATAGCCCAGAGCCAGCGCCGCAACACCAGCGCCCAAAGCCGCGAGCGGCACCAGCACAGCAATGGTTGCAGCAAACTGGTCTGGGTTGGCCACGGCTTGCGTGCCATAGAGCGCGGAGACACCGGTCGCGAGCAATATCGCGGTGACGTCTTGCGGCGGCGACATCGCGCCCTTGAATGAAAACAGCGCCGCCCCGATCAGATACATTGCGATAGCGCCGAGCAGTGTGTGGGCGATGCCGACGCTCAGATAGGGGGCCAGTGGTCCAGTATAGACGATTGCTATGAAAGACACAGCCAGCACGATGCTGGTGACACCGATGACCGGCCCGCCAATGAGGATGCCCGTCAGGCGGGAGGGGGCGGCATCGGGCAGCGGCTGCGGCAAGGGCTGGGTCTTTTCGGGCATCAAGCGCATTTCGCCTATCATGTGAAGCGGCGCTTTTGACACCGTGCCAATGACTTAGCGCGCAATGGTGGTGAGGTCATGTTTGTTTTGCGGCGCTGCAGGTTTTCTTTGCGCAAGGGAGGGCAGACGGGCAGGATGTGACGAATACAGGAGCCTGCAGTATGAACACCCCGGCCCATTTGATCTTTGGTGCGGCGGTGTTCGGTCGCAAAACGCCTAAGCGGACGCTGCTGGCGGCCTGTTTGGGGGGGCTGGTGCCGGATCTGTCGCTTTATGTGATGGCCGGGGTGGCCTTGGTGGTCTTGCAGATCCCGCCGCAGGTTGTGTTCGACGAGCTCTATTTTTCCGATACGTGGCAGACGGTCTTTGCCATCGACAACTCTTTCGTGCTCTGGGGCGTGTTGTTGGCCGTGGCCATGTGGCGCAAATCGGCGGTGGGCCTTGCGTTTGCCGGGGCGGCGCTGTTGCATGTCGCACTTGATTTTCCGTTGCATCACGATGACGGGCGACCACATTTCTGGCCGCTCTCGTCTTGGGTGTTTGAATCGCCCCTCAGCTATTGGGATCGACGGCATGGGGCGGGCTGGATCGCACCACTAGAGGGCGCGGTGTGTCTGATCTTGGTCATCGTGTTGTGGCGGCGCTTTGTCAGCTGGCCGCAACGCGCGTTTTGGACAGCGGTATTGGCGCTCGAGTTTTGGGTGATCCGAGGGTGGTTTGTGTTTGTGTTTTGAGCTGCCTCGAAGGGTGCTCAAAGGTGCGAAACGTGAATGAAGAGTTAACGCGCCTAATAATGTTAGGGAAACCACCAGATATGGAAAAACGGTGGCAATATTTCCACCATATGTTGGGTCGGCTCTAACATTATGGGAAATACACTCTGGAGTTGTGCGCGATAAGCCGCTTTCTACCGAGGCGCCACCACCTCATACCCCGCTTCTTCCGGTTCGTCATCGAACAACGCATCCGGGAACCCGGGCGCTGTGATGTCGAGGCCCGTAGCTTCCTCCAGCCGCTTGATAATATTCGGCGACAATTCGCGCGCCCCGTAGCGCGCCTCGCCATCTTGGAAAATCGCGTTGATCAGCGGCGACATCTCCAGCGGCACACCATGCGCCTCGGCAATGGATTGGAACAGGCCGATATCCTTGTTCACCAAGTCCATCGTGAAGCTGATATCGCGCGAGCCGTTCAGGATCACCTGCCCCTCGGTCTCGGCCACGAAGGAGGTGCCCGAAGAGATCACCATCGCCTGATAGGTCGTCGCCAGATCGATCCCGGCGGCCTTCATTGTGGTCAACGCCTCGGCGACTGAAATCAGGTTCACGGTCGCAAGGTAGTTCGTCATCACCTTCAATATGCTTGCCGTCCCAATTGGCCCCGTATGCAGCACGCGCCGCCCGAGGGTCGTCAGCACAGGCAACATCCGCTCAAATGTCGCGCGGTCACAGCCTGCGAATATGGAGATATTGCCCGTCGCTGCCCGGTGACACCCGCCTGAGACCGGGCATTCGATGGCGTGCCCACCTTTGGCCTCGACCAGCGCCGCCATGCGGGCGACCTCGGAAGCTTCGGTCGTGCTCATCTCCGCCCAGATTGTGTCCGGCGTCAGCCCGTCAAGGATCCCGTCATCGCCTTCCATGACCGCAGCGCAGGCCGCGGGCGAGGGCAGGCAGGTGATGACCAGCTCGCAGTCGTGCGCCAGCTCCGCCGCGCTATTTGCGACCTTTGCGCCCCTCTGCGCAAAAGCGGCGCAGAGATCCGCATCCAGATCCCGCACCGTGACGTTATGGCCGTTGCGCAAAAGGCTGCCCGCCAGTTTACCGCCCACATTTCCCAGGCCCACAAAGCCAACTTCCATCCCAGATCCTCCGCTCGTTTTCAGCAACCTGAGTGTTATCAGAGGCTTGAGCAATCCAATTTGCGACATCTGGGGTCGAGATGTTTCCGATGCGCGAAACGGTATACCATTGCACACGCATAACTTCCTGAAATCGCGGGATTATTTGTTTACTCGGGTCGATTGCAGTCCTAGCTATGGGTGAAGCAAAGGTGCACCCCATGTCCCAGTTCGAAGATCATCCCCTGCGCTACCAGCTCTCCAACGAGCTGCACGCCCGTCCGTTCCCGGACCTCGCCGCCCCATGCCGCGCGGCTTTTCTGGCCATCAAGCAGCCGCGAAATGCGGTAGGGCGGGATCGCTCGGCGGACCGCGCACATCTTTTGGCGCTGCTAGATCGCTATGGGGCCGCGCATCCCTCGCCGGGGGCCACGCATTACTTCGGCCAAATCGGCAAGCATCGCTTGAAATGGGAAAGCCATACGGAGTTTGTGACCTACACTGTGTTCCTCGAAGGCTTGGGCGATAAGCCGTTTGAGGCGGACGCGTTCGACGTATTTCCCGCCGATTGGCTGGCCGAGGCACCGGGCGTGCGGATGACCTCCGCGCTGTTACGGATCGAAGAGCAAGCCGATGATGCAGGGATTGGCGATAAGCTGAACGACTGGTTCGTGCCGGAAAGCCTGGCGGTTTCGTCCGTGCTTGATGACACGGCGATTGTGGCCGGGGATTTTCGCATTGATGCGGCGGGCCACACGCGGTTCGCGCTGTTTGTGCGGCCAGACACCGGGTCGCGCCGCATTGGCCGGGTGGTCCAGCGCGTGGCCGAAATCGAGACCTATAAGGCAATCTCCATGCTTGGCCTTGCGCGGGTGCGGGAGTTGTCGGGGCCGATGGGGGCGCTCGATGATGAGCTGTCGATGCTCGTGTCTTCGATGACCCACGATACCGGGACCGGATCGGATGCCACCTTGCAGGCGCTCTTGTCGATTGCGTCGGAGCTGGAAAAGCACGTCGCGCAGACCGCGTTTCGCTTTGGGGCAACCGGGGCCTATGAGGCGCTGGTGAACCAGCGGATCGAAGTCCTGCGAGAGCAGCGGTTTGAGGGCCGCCAGACCATGGGCGAGTTCATGATGCGGCGCTTTGATCCGGCGATGCGGACGGTGAAGGCGACCGAGCGGCGGCTCAATCAACTGGCGCAGCGCGCCGCGCGGGCAGGGGATTTGCTGAGGACGCGGGTGGATGTCGAGCGCAGCGCGCAGAACCAGAAGCTCTTGGAGTCGATGGATGCGCGTGCGGATGCACAGTTGAAGTTGCAGAAAACCGTTGAAGGCTTCTCGGTCGCTGCGATCAGTTACTATGCGGTGAACCTGATCGGGTATCTGGCCTATCCGCTGGCCGAGCCTATGGGCATCACCAAGAACATGCTCATGTTCATCTTGGTGATGCCGGTGATCGCGGCTGTGTTCTTCGTAGTGCGTATGATTAGACGGTCGGTAGAGGAGGGCTAAGCTCGCTCAAAGAGCTTAGCCACGGGCTTTCGAAAGCCCTTTTCACCGCCCGCGAATACGCGGATCGAGCGCATCGCGCAGACCGTCGCCCATATAGTTCACGCTCAGCACCACAAGGCTGATCGCGACACCGGGGAAGATCACCCGCTCGGGGTATTGTTGCAGGTAGTCTACCCCATCAAACAGCAGCCGCCCCCATGTTGGAAAGTCCGGCGGGAAGCCGAGGCCGAGGAAGCTGAGCGCGCTTTCGGTGATGATCGCATTGGCCACGCCCAAGGTCGCCGACACCATGATCGGGCTCAGCACATTGGGCAGCACATGGCGCATAATCATCATCGTGCGCGATGTGCCGATGGACCGGGCGGCCAGAACAAACTCGCGCTCTTTCAACGCCAGCACATCACCACGCACGATCCGCGCGGCCTGCATCCATGAGGTGATGCCAATCGCCGACACCATCAGGATAAAGATGCCCCCCTCCGGCCCGAAGGCTGCGTTCAGCGGATCGCGGAACAGCAGAATGATGACCAGCAACAGCGGCAGCAATGGCAGCGCGAGGAACAAGTCTGTCAGGCGCATCAAAGGTCCGTCGAGCGCTTTGAAATATCCGGCCATTACGCCCACGAATGTCCCTAGGATCAGTGAGATAAACATCGCGGTGATCCCCACCGCCATCGACACCTGCCCCCCGGCCATCATCCGCGCCAGAATATCGCGGCCCAGCTGGTCGGTGCCAAACGGATAGTCCCAGCTTGGCCCCTGATTGCGCGCGCGGATGTCGATGAAGGTCGGGTCTACGCCGTAGATGAACGGCCCGATCAAGGTCGCCAGCACGATCACCAGAAACACAACCGTGCCCGCCATCGCCCCTTTGTGGGATCGGAATTGCCTCCAGACGTCGCTCCAATAGCTGCGCGGCACCTCTTCGGTCTGGTTCGAGGAGTGGATCGGCTCTTTGTTCACAGCATCAGTCATAGCGGATCCTCGGGTCGAGCACGCCGTAGAGAATATCGGCAATCAGGTTAAAGAGCACGATCAGGATCGCGAAAATGAAGGTCAGCGTCTGGACCATCGGCAGATCGTTGCCCTGAATGGCGATGATCAGCATCTGGCCGAGGCCGTTTACCTTGAAGACCTGCTCGGTGATGATCGCGCCGCCGAAGACCTGCGGGACACCCAGTGCGATGACCGTGACCACCGGGATCATCGAGTTGCGCAGCACATGCACCAGCACCACGGTCTTTTCCTTCAGGCCCTTGGCGCGCGCGGTGCGCACATAGTCCTGATTGAGGTTGTCGAGCATCGAGGCCCGCATGAACCGGCTGATTTGTGCCGCGTTGAACAAGGCCAGCACGAAGACGGGCATGATGATCTGCTTGATCTGGAAGACGAAGCTGTCCCAATCCTCGACCACATGAGTTGTGTCATAGATCGACGGGAACCAGCCCAGATGGACGGAGAAGATCACGATCAACAGAACGCCGGTAAAGAAGGTGGGGACTGAGAAGCCCACCATCGAGATGAACGTGCCGATCTGGTCGAACCACGAATACTGCTTATAGGCCGAGATGATCCCGATGGGCAGCGCAATCAGCACGCCCAGCAGGTAGGACATGCCCACCACCCAGAGCGTCTGTGGGATGCGCTCGGCGATGATGTCGGCGACGGGGCTGCGGGACTGCCAGGAGATGACGCGCTGTGCGCCTTCGGCAAACGAGGTGCCGAACATGTTGTTGATGATATGCAGCGGCTCGATCCAGAAAAACTGGTAGAGCCATTTCATATAGCGGATATGGACGGGCTCGCCGAGGCCGAGCGCCTCCCGCATCTTTTGCTTCACCTCGTCGGGGACGGTCAGGGGCACGTTGGACATCGGATCGCCTGGGGCCAGTTCCAGCAGCAGGAAGATGACCAGCGAGATGAACAGAAGTGTCGGGACCGAAAGCACAAGGCGTCGGATCGTGTAGGTGAGCATCAGTGCATACCTTGGGAATTGGGGGCGGCGTTAAGGGGCCGCGATCCATAGGAAAAAGGGGCGGCGCGCGATGCACCGCCCCAATCGTCTTGGCTGGATTACTCGGCGCGGTGCCAGTCAGCCACGTTCCACAGCTCGCTGTCCCACACGTTCAGCACAACGCCACCAAGGCTGTTGGCATGTGCGGAAATACGACCACGGTGCACCAGCGGGATCATGCCGCCGTTGTCCGTCATCATCGCGCTCAGCTCACGGCCGATGCGCTGGCGCTCGCCAATGTCAGCGGTTTCGGTCAGCTCTTGGTAGAGCGCATCATACTCCGCCATGCAGAAGCGGCTGATGTTCTCACCCTGCCACTGCGTCTCAGGACGCGGGGCCTTCTCGCAAAGGCCGTTGCCCAGATACGCTTGTGGATCGGTGCCGTTGAAGGTGTTGGCATACATTTCCACGTCTGCGTAGAACTTCTGGAAGGTGTCGGGCGAACCCGCATCCCCACCAAAGAAGACCGATGCGTCGAGGTTGCGCAGCTCGGTTTCAACGCCGATCTCGCTCCACCACTGCTTGATCAGGGCCTGGAAGTCCTGACGCACAGCGTTGGTCGAGGTCTGATAGAGGATGCTCATCGGCATACCATCTGGCGTTTCACGCACACCGTCACCATCGGTGTCCATGTAACCTGCCGCGTCGAGCATGGCGTTCGCACCGGCGATGTCTTGCGTGTCGCAGCCTTCAAACGTCGAGGCAAATGCCGCAGGTGCAGGCACCCATGAGCAACCCACTTTACCTGCTGAGCCATACCCGATTTCCACCAAGAGCGGACGGTCGATCGCCATGGACAGGGCTTTGTAGACCGCAGGATCGCCCAGGAAAGGATGCTCGGACCCGCCGTTTGGATCGTCCTTGACGGACCGCAGCTCTCCGCGTGCCGGATCGGGGTTGGTGTTGTTGAGCATGATCCGCTCAAGCAGCGGGCCAAAGCCTGCCACAGGCGTGCCAAGGCCGCCTTCGGCCATTCCGGCAATCACGTCAGGTGCCAGCTGGAGGTTCCAAGCGTAGTCGAACTCGCCGGTTTCCATCACGGCACGACCCGCAGCGGTTGCGTCGCCGCCGCCTTTGAAGGTCACGCTTGCGAAGGCAGGCTTGGCCGGGTCGCGGTAGTTTTCGTTGGCGACCATCTGGATCACGTCATTGGTGCGGAATTCCGTCACCACGAACGGGCCGGTGCCGATCGGGCCAAAGTTCTGGTCGGTGCAGGTCGAGGCCGCAGCGCCAAGGCAATCAGCAAACTGCGCGGCCTGAAGGATCGGGCTCTCGCCGCCGACAAATGGGCCATACGGGTTCGGGGTTGGGCTTTCGAAGGTCACAACAACCGTCAGATCATCGGGCGTTTCGACCGATGCAACGCCGCCGAATTTGGTCAGCTGCGCGCAGCCGCCTTCGGGATGGGTGCAATACTCATAGGTGAACTTCACGTCCGCCGAGGTAAACGGTGTGCCGTCGGACCACAGAATGCCGGGGGTGATGTTCCAAGTGATGGAGGTCAGGTCTTCGGAGACGCCGCCATTGCCCACGGTGGGGATTTCGGTGACCAGCCACGGGACCAGCTCGCCCATCTCGTTGAAGCGCGCGAGGGGCTCGACGATCATCGAGGCCGACTCGACGTCCTTCGTGCCGCCCGACAGGAACGGGTTCAGAGTGGATGGCGCCTGCCAATAGATAATGCGGACTTCGCCATCCGACCCTCGCTCCGCGAAAGCTGCAGGCGCGAGGGCAACGGCGGCTGCCGCGCCAAGTAGCGCTGATTTCATGTTCATTTTCAACTCCTTGTTGGACATGTGAATGCCTCTGGTCGTGGTGGTCCGATCTGTCCTTAAGGGATGTGCACACACGGATACGCTGGCCCACCCCCCGGTCAGTACCGGCCTAGCAAGATGCGACTTTACGCGCATCACAGACCCGCAGTCAGACCGAGTTATGATCAAATTGCAAGCATTGCTGCAGGTTTGATCAGGTGTTTTGCCCCGAGGACATGCATTTGTCGTGGGCAAACGCCACTTTTTTGACCATCGCCTTGACCTTTCGACCCCGGCGCGGGCAGGGTTTGACTTAGGCGCTGCCAGCGCTCCAGATAGAGACACGCCCCGCCAGAGGGCCGCCTCACAGGGAAACGCACATGCTTGATCATGATCCGACCGGTCCGGTCGCCTCCATCCGCAATCTACAGGTCTCGTTCCAGACCAAGGATGGCCCGGTGGTGGGCGTCAAAGATATCAGCTTTGACATCGCGCCCGGCGAGACCGTCTGCGTTGTGGGCGAAAGTGGCTCCGGCAAATCCGTCAGCGCGCTGAGCCTGATGCGGTTGGTGGAGTTCGGCGGCGGGCGCATTTCCGGCGGCCAGTTGCTGTTTGATCGCGGCGAGGCTGGCAAGCTGGACATGGCCGACACCGACCCGGAGCTCGCGCGCACCATTCGCGGCAACGAGATCGGGATGATCTTCCAGGAACCGATGACCGCCCTCAACCCGGTCTTTACCGTGGGCAAGCAATTGGCCGAAGGGCTGATGCTGCACAAAGGTCTGACGCCCAAAGAGGCCGAAGCGAAGGTGCTCGACCTGCTGCGCCAGGTCCGCATCCCCGAGCCTGAGCGCCGCCTGACCCAATACCCACACGAGCTGTCCGGTGGGATGCGCCAGCGCGTCGTCATCGCCATGGCACTGGCCTGCGAGCCGCGCCTGCTGATCGCCGACGAGCCGACAACGGCGCTGGATGTGACGATCCAGGCCGAGATCCTCGCGCTGATCGACCGGCTCAAACGCGAGACCGGCACCGCCGTTTTGTTCATCACCCACGACATGGCGGTGGTTGCCCAAATGGCCGACCGCGTGGTGGTGATGTACCGGGGCGAGAAGGTCGAAGAAGGCCCGGTTGAGGAGGTCTTCGAGAACCCGAAGATGGACTACACCAAAGCGCTTCTGGCCGCCGTGCCAAAGCTGGGCGAGATGACCGGCAAAGCCGCCCCTGAGCCGATGCGCCTGATCGGACAGGATGCGCCCGAGCCGATCCTGCCCAAGCACGAACCCGGCGAATTGCCGATCCTCAGCGTCAAGAACCTGATCACCCGCTTCCCGGTCAAGGGCGGCTTTTTCCGCCGCACGGTCGCCAATGTCCATGCGGTCGAGGATGTGTCGTTCGAGCTGCCGCGCGGCGAAACCCTCAGCCTTGTGGGCGAGAGTGGGTGCGGAAAATCCTCGGCGGGCCGGTCCATCCTGCGGCTGATCGAGCCGCAATCGGGCGAGATCAGCCTGAACGGCGAAGACGTGATGGCAATGGCACCCGAGCAATTGCGCCAGGCGCGCGCCGATATGCAGATGATATTTCAGGATCCGTTCGCCTCGCTGAACCCGATGATGCGTCTCGTTGAACAGGTGGCCGAGCCGATGAAGAACTTCGGCCACAAGTCCAAGGCCGAGATCAAAGACCGGGTCGCGATGCTGTTCGATCGGGTGGAGCTGCCGCGCAGCTTCCTCTACCGCTACCCGCATGAGCTGTCGGGCGGTCAGCGCCAACGCGTCGCCATCGCCCGCGCGCTGGCGCTGAACCCCAAGCTGATCATCGCCGATGAAGCGGTGTCCGCACTCGACGTGTCGGTCCAGGCGCAGGTGTTGAACCTGTTGTTGGAACTGCAGGCGGACCTTGGGATCTCCATGCTGTTCATCTCCCACGACATGGCGGTGGTCGAGCGTGTGTCGCACCGCGTCGGCGTGATGTTCCTCGGGCGCATCGTCGAGACGGGCACGCGCCAGCAAGTCTTCGAAAACCCGATCCATCCTTATACCAAACAACTGATGTCCGCCGTCCCGCGCGCCGATCCGCGCAACAAGACCATCGGTAAGGAGTTGAATTTCAAGCCCATTCCCTCGCCGATCTTCTCGGTCGAACACACCGCCGGGCCCAGCCTTTATGACGATATGGGCGACGGGCATCTGGTGCTGAAGGGCAATTGGGGCGGGTTTGAGCGCTGATCAGATGACCCAAACCTTAACCCCCCGCGCACTCCTTGAAAAACTCGTCAGCTTCCCGACCGTCAGCCGCGACAGCAACCTCGCGCTGACAGATTGGGTCCAAGACTACCTCGCCTCCCACGGGATCGAAAGCCATCGTCAACTGGACGAGACTGGGCAGAAGGCTTCCATCTACGCCCATGTCGGACCGCCTGAGGACGGCGGCGTTTTGCTCTCGGGACATACCGATGTGGTCCCGGTCGATGGGCAGGACTGGACGATGGACCCGTTCACGGTGACGGAAAAAGACGGCAAGCTTTACGGGCGCGGCACCTGCGACATGAAAGGGTTCGACGCGTTGGCGATCTGGGCGCTGGTGGAGGCCTCAAAGATTGACCTCAAGCGCCCCTTGCAGATTGCACTTACCCGCGACGAGGAAATCGGCTGCCTCGGCGCACCCGTCCTGATCCCCGAAATGCTGGGCGTGATCCCAAAGGCCGAGGCGGTGATCGTGGGCGAGCCGTCGTCCATGCGCGTCGTGACAGGCCACAAAGGCGGGATCGGGATCGACACCCATGTGCAGGGGTTCGAGGTGCACTCGTCGCTGATGCACACAGGCGTGTCGGCGATCCTTGAGGCTGCCAAGCTGATCGATTTCGCCAACCAGTTGAACGAGAAAAACCGCGCCAAACCCGTCACGGAGCTGGCCGCAATGTTCGACCCGCCCTGGACGACCGCGCATGTGGGCCAGCTGCAAGGCGGGACCGCGCATAACATCACCGCCAAGGACTGCCATTTCGGCTTCGATTTCCGCTGTGTGCCCGGCGAGGCGTTAGGCGATTGGGCGCAAGTCTATATCGAGAAGGTCCGCGAAGTAGAGGCCGGGATGCAGGCCGTGGTGCCCGAGACGCGGATCGAGGTGCGCGAGCGGTTCGATGTGCCGCCTTTGGAGCCCGAGGTGGACGGCCCGGCGGAAGCGCTGGCGCGCGCGCTAACCGGTGATAACGCAAGCCACGTCGTCAGCTACGGCACCGAGGCTGGTCAATTCCAGCGCGAAGGCTATTCTGCCGTGGTGTGCGGGCCGGGCGACATTGCCCAAGCCCACCAACCGGATGAGTTTATCGAGATCAGTCAGTTTGAGGCAGGCCATGCGTTCATGCGCCGTCTGGTCGAACGGCTCGCGACGTAGCCCAAAACTCTTCGTCCGAAGAGTTTTGGGCCCCGAGATTTTTCGGACGAAAAATCTCGGCCACCGAAAGAGGAAACCAAATGCCCATCAAGAACCGTTTCGCCGAGATGCTCCCCGAGATCACCGAATGGCGCCGCGATTTCCATGAAAACCCCGAGATCCTGTTCGAGGTCCACCGCACCGCCGGGATCGTGGCCGACAAGCTGAAAGAGTTCGGCGTCGACGAGATTGTCACCGGCATGGGCCGCACCGGCGTGGTGGGCGTCATCAAGGGCAAGACCAACACCTCCGGCAAGGTGATCGGGCTGCGCGCGGACATGGACGCGCTGCCGATATTTGAGGATACCGGGCTGGACTACGCCTCCAAAACCCCCGGTGCGATGCATGCCTGCGGCCATGACGGCCACACGGCGATGCTTCTGGGCGCTGCCAAATACCTCGCAGAGACCCGCAATTTCGACGGCACTGCGGTCGTCATTTTCCAGCCCGCCGAAGAAGGCGGGGGCGGGGGCCGCGAGATGGTCGATGATGGCCTGATGGAGAAGTTCGGTATCCAAGAGGTCTACGGGATGCACAACTGGCCCGGCCAACCGGTGGGCGAGTTTGCCATCCGCTCGGGTCCCTTCTTCGCCGCCGCCGACCTGCTGACCATCACCGTCACCGGGAAAGGCGGACACGCAGCAAAGCCGCATGAGACCATCGATACCACCGTGATCGCGTCCCATATCGTGCTCGCGCTGCAATCCATCGCCGCGCGCAATCTCGATCCGATGAAGCAGCTTGTCGTCTCGATCACCAGCTTCGAGACGGAAAGCAAAGCCCATAACGTCATCCCCGAAACGGTGACCTTGAAAGGGACTGTGCGCACGCTCGACGCGGATGTGCAGGACATGGCGCAGGAGCGTTTGACCCAAATCGCGGAGCGCACGGCGGAAGTCTATGGCGGCTCGGCCACGGTCGATTATCTGCGCAACTACCCGGTGATGGTGAACTCTGATGAGCAAACCGCGTTCGCCGCCGAGGTTGCCAAATCCGTGGCCGGGGCGTGCGACACCGACGCGCCGCAAGTGATGGGCGGCGAGGACTTCGCGTTCCTGTCAAATGCGCGTCCGGGCGCGTATATCCTGGTGGGCAACGGCGACACAGCTGCTGTGCATCACCCCAAATATAACTTTACCGATGACGCGATCCCGGCGGGATGCTCGTGGTATGCCGAGGTGGTTGAGCAGCGGATGCCGGCAAGCTGATGTGGGAAGACCGCTATGCGGCGGAAGGCGACTACCTTTTTGGGCGCGCCCCGTCCGCGTTCCTGACGGAGAACCCATGGGTGGCAGAGGGCGCTCAGACAGCGCTCTGCGTGGCCGATGGGGAAGGGCGCAATGCGGTGCATCTGGCGCAGCGTGGTTTGATCGTCACCAGCTTTGATCTGTCGCCCACAGCCATCAGCCGCGCGCAAGCCTTGGCGGCTGAGGCAGGTGTCGAGGTCGAGGCACATGTCAGCGATTGGACAGGTTGGGATTGGTCTCGGCAGTTCGATACGGTGTTCGGGATCTTCATCCAGTTCTTTGGCCCCACTGAGCGCGCGCATCAGTTCAAGACGATGAGGAGGGCGGTCAAACCAGGCGGTCGGATCGTGCTGCACGGCTATTCCCCTGAGCAAATCGCGCTTGGTACGGGTGGCCCGCCTAGTGCCGACAACATGTATACGCAGGAATTTCTGAGAGATACCTTCCAAGGCTGGCATATCGAACGGTTGGCTGCCTATGAACGCGATGTTCAATCCGGTAGCGCCCATGTGGGACGCTCGGCCTTGATTGATCTGATCGCGCGCAAGCCTGCCTAGCCGTGGCGTGCTTTGTTCTTGTCCACGGGCTCGGCCTCGGTGGCTGGTGCTGGACGCGGGTGGCCGGGCGGTTGCGGGCGCAAGGTCACAGGGTGTTTGCGCCGACATTGACCGGGGTGGGCGAGCGCGCGCATCTGGCCCATCGCGATATCAATCTGAGCACACATATCGAGGACGTTTCGAATGTGCTTCGGTGGGAGGAGCTGGAGGATATCACCCTCGTCGGCCACTCCTATGGCGGCGCGGTGGTGACCGGGGTGGCGGAGGCGGAGGCGGCGCGGATCTCGCGGCTGATCTATCTCGACGCGTTTATCCTGGAGGACGGGCAATCGGTGATGTCGTTGCAACCGCCCGCGCGGGTCGCGCATTACGAGGGCCTCGTGGCGGGCGGGGACGGATGGCGACTTCCGCACAATCCTGCGGCGTTCTACGGCGTGAGTGATCCTGCCGATCAAGCGTGGCTGGACCGTCTCAGTCGGCCGCATCCCTTCGCGTGTCTGACCGAGCCGCTGGCGCTCGAGGGTCACTACCAAGGTCACCGAAGCTACGTCTGGGCCAGCGACTTCCCGCAAGGTCCATTTGGGCAGTTCGCAGATCGCGTGCGCGCCGATCCGGCGTGGGACTATGCCCAACTGACAGGCGGGCATATGCTGATGGTCACGACCCCCGATGCCGTGGCCAGCGCCCTTCAATCGCATCTGTGACCCCTTGGCAGAGCGGCCCGTTTGCCCCCATATGTGGGGGACCCTCGAAGGAATGCGCCCATGACCCATCAGGCTTGGAAGACCGTTATCATCACCGAAAAACTGCTCGTCGACCGGGTGGCCGAGATTATCGAGGCCAATGGCGGGACGGGCTATACGTTTGTGTCCGCTGGCGGCAAAGGCAGTCGCGGCAAGCGCGCGACCACGGACCGCGCGGCGGTGGTCGATGGGCTGAGCAACGTCAAGATCGAGGTGATCACGCCGGATCATGCGAGTGCCGAGGCGATTGCAGAGGCCGTGGCCGCGCAGTTTTTCGAGAATTTCTCAGGCATCGCGTATCTGGAGCCGGTGGAAATCCTGCGCCAACATAAGTTTGTGCCCGCCGGTTAGGGCGGAGTTGAGTATTTTTGGAACCCTGAACCGGGGACTTGGCGCTAAAAGAGCGCCTCGGCCATTGCGATAAACAGCGGAATGCCGATGGCGATGGCCACGGGTGTGCCCACGGATGTGGACGATCCGATATAGCTCGACGGGTTGGCCGACGGGATCGCCGCGCGCAAGGTAGGCGGGCCGGAGATGTCGGAACTCGATGCCGCGATGACCGCCAACAGCACCACACCGCCGGGGCTGAATCCGGTGGCGATATGGGCGATATAGCCGAGCCCGAACCCCATCAGACCGTGGATCAGGGGCGCTGCGATGCCGTAGACGACATACCAATGGGCGACGCGGCGCATCTCGTTCAGGCGCTGATACGCTTCCATCCCCATGATCAACATCAGCACCGACAGGAAGCCCCGAAACAGCGGGTCGTAGAAGCTGTCGAAGACCCGCTCGGGCCGGGTCAGAAGGCCAAGGGCAAGGCCGAGCAGGAGGGCTGAGAGGGCGGAGCCTTGCAGGCTTTCCTTGACGATAGGCCAGAGTTTGACCTTGGCCGCCTTATCGCCGCTCATCTTGGCTTTGTGCATGTTGGCCAGCACGATCGCGAGCAACAGCGCTGGGATGTCCATGAACGGATATAGCGCCGGGACCCAAGCCTCGTAGGTGACATTCGCCTCGTCAAGCACCACCATCGCGGCGGCGAAGGTGGAGGCGGAGACGGCTCCGAAGAGGCCCGCTGTGGCAATCGCATCCTCGGTCTTCACGCCCGGCAGATAGGCCAGCGTGTAGCGCCCCAAGGCGACGATCCCGAGGCCGAGGATGACCGAGAGCAGCGCGGGCAGGGCCATGTCCACAAGGTTCGCCTCGCGAATTTCCATGCCGCCTTTGATCCCGATGCGCAAAAGCAGCATGAAGACGATGAACTGGTAAATCGCGTTGGGGATTTGCAGTTTGGAGCCGAACGCTGCGAGCAACATGCCACCGACCAGAAAGCCAAGCGTCGGGCTTTGCAGCTGGCTGGCAAACCGGGCGAGGAAGTCGAGCAGAAGGTCCATGGGGGTGCTCCGATCGGGCAAAGGCGCGCCGTATAGCTCGTGTGACGGCTTCGCGGCAATGCGTCAAGAGCAGGGGGCGAGAGGGGCGTTTGGGAGGACGAAAACCTTAACGCAAAGTTAAGACGCCTAATAATGTTAGGGCCTATACCCTTGGTAGAGGGTGTTATCCGTTTTCCGGCTATATGTGGTGGTTTTTGCGCGGGACCCCTAATATTGTTAGGGAGAGCGCGTTTTTTGCAGCTGGAAGCGGGACACGTTGGTGGCACTTTTGCCGTCTCAGAGAACCCATCCTCGGGGCTCCGCCCGTAATCGCCTCAATTGATCCACTGGATCAATTGTCGACCAAAGGTCGGAGCGGCGATTACCCCCCCGTATGGCTCATATGTCGGCTTACTTGCCCATCCGCCGTCTGTCGCGAATAGTCGAAATCGTGGCCCTTGGGTTTGCGCGAAATCGCCTCCCGGATCGCGGCCTCGAGCACCGCGTTGTCTTCGCTCGCCCGCAAAGGTGCGCGCAGATCGGCCATGTCTTCTTGGCCAAGGCACATATACAGCTCGCCCGTGCAGGTCAGCCGCACCCGATTGCAGCTTTCGCAGAAATTATGGCTCAGCGGCGTGATGAACCCGATCTTCTGACCCGTCTCTTCCAGCCGGACATAGCGCGCGGGGCCGCCTGTCCGCTCGGCCAGATCACGCACCGTGTAATGCGCCGCATAGGCCGCGCGCACATCGCGTAAGGACCAATACTGACCCACCCGGTCCTCGCCACCCAGATCGCCCATGGGCATCACTTCGATCCATGTCAGGTCCATATCGCGCGACGCACACCAGCGGGTCAGGCTCTCCAGCTCGTCTTCGTTAAACCCCTTCAAAGCCACCGCGTTAATCTTAACGCGCAGCCCGGCCTTCTGAGCCGCATCGAGGCCCCGCAGAACCTGCGGCAAGCGTCCCCACCGGGTCACGCGCGCGAATTTATCGTCATCGAGTGTGTCCAAAGACACGTTGATCCGGCGCACCCCGGCGGCATAGAGGTCGTCCGCGAACCGCTCAAGCTGGCTGCCGTTTGTGGTAAGCGTCAGCTCCTCCAACGCGCCGCTCTCCAGATGTCGTGTCATCGCATCAAAGAAGGTCATGATCCCCTTGCGCACCAACGGCTCGCCCCCGGTGATCCGCAGTTTGCGCACGCCAAGCCCGACGAAAGTGGAGCACATGCGATCCAGCTCCTCCAGCGTCAGCAGCTCCTTTTTCGGCAAGAACTGCATCGCCTCGGACATGCAATAGACGCAGCGGAAATCGCAGCGGTCGGTGACGGACACGCGCAGATAGCTGATGGAGCGGGCGAACGGGTCGATGAGAGGGGCGGTCTGGTCCATGGCGCGAGGCTAGGGGGGCCTTGCGGGGCTTGCAAGGGCGCGCGGGGTAGGCGACATTTATGTGATGAGAGTTACATTTTTGATCGTCACCGCGAGCCTGGGCCTGAGCGCCTGCTCTGATCTGGATTTGCTGGGACCGAGGGGGGAGGCCGAGCCTGTCGCGGCGGTCTTTGACGGCGAGGTCCAAGCGCCAGGGGACGATACGATCCGACCCGTGGCGCGTCCGGGCGCGGGGGAGGCGGCGCAAGTTGCAGCCCCGCTGGCAACGGGCGAGTTGGGGCGATCCACCGTATCCTTGGGCAATCCGGCTGAGGCAGGCCTTTGG